>JAGVQM010000009.1 GCA_020051695.1 Candidatus Zixiibacteriota bacterium
AACTTATCACCGGACGCTGGTATCACGTTGCCGGACGGTATGACGCCGTCACGAATGAACTTGCGATATTCATTGACGGACAACGGGATGCCGAAATCATATCGACATTTGTACCATTGCCCTTGGATGGGACTTTACTGGAACTTGGCAAAGTCTCAACCGCAGCGCCGGGGCCAAAGAGTTTCCTCGACGGGTGTATCGATGAACTCCGGATTTCGAGTGTGGCGAGAACCATCGCCTGCGATTGCGGCGAACCGGGAGACATGGATAATTCAGGCGGTGCACCAAATCCGTTGGACGTGACTTACTTGGTTCAAAAAGTTTACAAAAGCCAGGATGCCTTGTATGATTATCACGGGCTTTCTAATTGCCCGTATCGGAATGGGGATGTCAATTGCGATGGCGGTGATGCAACACCTTTGGATGTCACCTTCTTGGTTCAAAAAGTCTACAAAAGCCAGGATGCCTTATGCCAGGATCGCTGTGCTGATTGTCCATAGTCACTTAAAAAACGGTGTAATGATACTGCAGGAGGGATTATCAGTTCGTTGCCAAACAGACAGACGTCCGGCATGATTCCGGCCGATGTCCTCCAGCGTGGACAATTATTTGCCGGCGGGCCGACATGCGGTCTCCTGGGATGCCGCAATATCCGAGTCCCGCTCAATCGGCAGCGGCATCTATTTCTATCGCCTTGAAACAGACGATTGGGCGGACACCAAAAAGATGATCCTGCTGAAGTAACGCGCGCAGGATCAGCTTCCAACACCGGGGGTGGCACCAGCTTCGCCACCCCCGTTTCTATTGGCCGAGACCCGAGACACGCTTTGCCAGGGGTATGAAGTATGCGCTTTCCCCGGCAATAAAAAGCCCCAGACTACAAGCCCGGGGCCAAATTTTGGAGCGGGAAACGGGGTTCGAACCCGCGACGTCCACCTTGGCAAGGTGGTGCTCTAGCCAGCTGAGCTATTCCCGCTGGTATGTGTTACATACGAGAGTCGGCGCAAAAAGTCAACAAAATTTTTGGGGGATGCTCGTTAAAAATTGTCATTACTTATTGTCCAACAAAAGGTTAATATTTCGGTACAGCCAGCCAGGGGCAAATCCGCGCCACATCGGCGCCGGTTGCGCCCATCCCGACAGTGTCGCCCAGCATGCCATACGCGTCATACTTCGCCCCCATGGCTGCCACACACCATGGGTTAATCGCCAATGCCGAATCGGCATAGGCGATCGCCCGCACCGGCTGCTTCAACCGCAGGCACGCCACTGCCATATGGTTGTCCGGCGCGTCGTAATCGCCCGGGCCGTTGTGCTTCATGCGCGTAAACGTCGCGATAGCTTCTTCATAATTCCCCGCCAGCGACTGATTCAAGCCGAGGTTGAAATCATTGGCCAACTCCAAATCGGGCCAGACCGAATCAGGTTTGGCGAACTCGCCAATCCGTTTGTGCACGGCCAGGTTGCGATTTAGATGTTTGGCCGGATACAACGCCGAAAAATAATTTTGGCGGAATTTCGAATGTAGAATCAGCGCCCGTTCGGCCGGGGCCGAGGGTTTATATCCGGTAGAAAACAGGATATAATCAGGATCGCGCGATAAAACATATCCGGCATTGAAATGGCGCTCTTTCCAGGTCGTTTCCATGCCGGGGATGGACTCCGGATGCCTGGCGACCGTCGAATCGGTCAACCCCAGCATGTCGACTAAAACGTGCCCTTCCAGGTCGTAACCCAGCCGTCCGATTGTAGAGGCACAAATCGAGAAATTGCTGTTGTCCGTGCCTTTCACCAGCGCCGCCACTGCGCGCATCTTCTCGACAATCGATAATTCGAGGTTGCGCGAGTCGGCGAAGTATGCACGGGAGTGCAACCATTGATAGGCGCCCAGTCCCACCAACAGGACAGCCGCCCCCCCCAGGACAATCATTTTTCGCTGCAGTCTTTGCAGAAGCAGGACCACCGCCCCGATCACCGCCACCGCAAAAACCGGGAAGACCGGCACAAAAAACCGGTGGGCACGCAGGACGTCCCCGCCGATGGAGACGATGTACATCGTGTACAACAGCCAGAGTATTGCTGTCAGCGCCAAAGGTGATTTCCAGTGCGCGCGGAACATACCCGCGACCAGCACCAGCGGCAGGATACCCCACAAACCGAAATGCCGCAAATACAGCCACAGGTATCCCAGCCCGCTTTGCCAATAATCGGGGGAAAAGCCGGTTTTGGCATAAAACGGGTTAGGAAACAGCGAACCATAATAAACCAGTTTGAATGCAGCGAACGGCAGCAGCGGCAGCACATAATACAGCAGCGGGAACCGCCAGTTGCGCCAGACCGCCGGGATATCGCGCAGGAGGAACCAGCCCAAACAGACTATGAATACCAGGCCGCCTTCCGGTCTGGTCAGCGTCGCCAGCGACAGCAGCCACCAGCAGAGGGGCGAACCGGCCAGTAATCGTTCGGCGGCAAAGGTGATCAGGAAAACGAACAGCCCCGTTTCCAGCCCCGCCACCGACCAATAATGCATCGCGGGATTAACCGCCACCCAGCCGGCCGCGGCGAATGCCCCCAGGTAAGTCCACGGGCGGGAAAATCCGGCCAGGACGCGCAGGGCCAGGAATACGGTCGCCAACACCGCCCCGGCCGAGACAATCAACCCCAACCCGCGGGCGGTCTGGGGAAGATCGTACCCGAAATTCGCTGCCAACGACAGCAGGATGACCCAGATAAAATTGGTGTAACCCTCGACGCGTTCCCCCGGATTAAACACGAGGCCGTCGCCATTCAGGTAATTTTGTACATAACGAAAGGAGATATAGGCGTCATCCTGCAAAAAGGGCATCTCGCCCGCAGCCAGGTACACGAACCCAAAGGTAAAGACCAAACCGGGCAGCAAAACGGCGAGGAGGGAATGCCCCTTTGTGGGCAGGTGACTGCCGGGCGAATTTTTTTTCTTTTGCGCCATCGTCAAATCGTCCCGAATTATCCGCAATAATCAATAGCGGGAAGCGCGATTAGTCAACCCAGGGTTGGCCGAAATATGCCCGGCTGGGGTTTGTCGAAGTGAAAAATTCAGGGGAATAGGGACGAAACCATGTTTAACGGGCGCGCAAAAGCCAGCTCAAATTGTGTTCCACGAGGACATCGAGGAAGATTTTCACAATCTCCGGATCGAACTGTTTTCCGGAATGGGTCGTCAGCTCTTCAATGGCCAGCTCGATGGGGCGGCCCCGCCGGTAGGGGCGATCGGAAATGATGGCGTCGAAAGTGTCGGCAACGGCAAGGATTCGGCCCCCGACCGGTATTTCCTCACCGGCCAGCCCGTCGGGGTAGCCCTGGCCGTCCCAACGTTCATGGTGATGCAGGATATACGGCAGGGCGGGTTCGAGGAAGGGAATGCCTTCGATGATTTTGGCGCCGATGGCCGGGTGTGTTTTCATCATCGTGAATTCGTCGTCGGTCAATGTCCCCGGCTTGTTGAGGATTCGATCGGGTACCCCGATTTTGCCGATATCATGGAGCGTGCAGCCCATCCACAGATCAAACAATTGATCGCCGTCCCAGCCGAGTTTGCGCGCGATGGCTTCGGCCGTAAGTTTGACGCGATCGGTGTGGCCCCGGGTGAATGTGTCGCGGATTTCGATGGCGTTGGCCAGCGCGGCGATTGTATCGAGGTATGCGCCGTGGAGGTTTTTGTACAGGCGCGCGTTTTCGATGGCCACCGCGGCCTGGCCGGCGACCAGTCCGGCCGAGCGAAATGCTCCCTCGGTGATATCCCTGATGCGTCCGCTGCGGATGAGATTGAAGACACCGATGACTGCTCCGCGCGCCAACAACGGGTGGGAAATGAACACGCGCGAACTGGAATCAGTCGCTGTCGCATCAAATAAATCGATCTGGCGGCCGTCGATGATTTTGGGCCGGCCGGTTTGGACAACCGATTCAGTGACATCATCACGGCCATACAGGAAGTCTGCATCACTGTTGCCGCTGATCCGGCCGTCCAGCCCGCGCAGTTCGAGTTCGCCGGTCGTCTCATGGCGCAGCAGGATAGAAGCCGCTTCGGCCGACAACTCCCGCAGCGCCGTCCCGATAATCATTTCCAGGATTTCATTCAACTCAACGCTGGAACCCACCGCTTGCATCAGCCGTGAGATCGCCAGCTGTTCGCGCAGTTGCATATTCTCGCGGGCCAGGCGCAGCCGTTCCAGTCCCCGCCGCACCGCTCCCCGCAGCGCCTCGAATTCGAAGGGTTTGATGAAATAATCCGAGGCCCCGAGTTTCAGCACCGAGATGGCCGTTTCCACGGTCGGGTAGCCGGTAATTAATATGGAAACGATGTCGGGATATAATTCCCGCGCCGTGCGGATCACATCCACACCCGAGGATTCACCGCCAAGATACAAGTCGGCCAGCAGGACGTCCACGCGGCGCGCCTTCAACTTGGCGATGGCCTCATCGCACGAACACGCCGTATGTAGCCGGAGATTCGGCTCCATCGACAAATATTCGCTGATCAGCTGCAATATGTCTTGATCGTCATCGACGACCAGGACATTGGCAAGCAAGCCCTGCGATACCAAAGGAGCAGACGCGGTCATGATAGTACATTTATCGGCATTCCCGGAATGTTTGCCGCCGTCGAATCCCATTAAATTGGGCATTGATGCTGCTTTTCTGTCATCGTTTTCCGCTTCTCCCGCTAAGTGAATGGCCGACTGCGGGCATGCCGAAATTCGACAGATTCGTGCATTTTTTTGCCGCCCCGGTCCCGGGGAATGCAGTATCGCCGTGTCTTCGGGAAACGGGATTTCGCGCTGGAGGAATAAAATGTCACTATGGGCATTGCATCTTGCATGAGTCCATATTTTTCATGCAGCATGTTGCATAAAATTAATGCCGCGCCATCGTATTACTAAATGCCGGGATCGGAGATTGAGCGGCCGCGGAATGATATCGTCGTGGGGGAAAATGCCTTGCGATGCAGGCAATTCCCGGCAGTGGCGGTCGGGAATTATCGGATGTTAATGGCATCCGGCACCGGTTTTGCGTAATCATCGGCCGGAGGATTTGCCTGTGGGGAAGATGATGAAAACGTTTGCAATAGCGATTCCTGAGTTTAGGATTGTACGTCCGGGACTGTTGTTTCTCACCATGTTCTGCGCCGCACTTTATCAGCCGGCCCCTGCCGAAACCGGTGACTCTTTGCTGGCCCGGCGCATAGCCCGTCACCAGCAGCGCCAGGTGGTCAGCCGTGCTCACACAACTGCGACGTTGCCGAATGCCGCTGCCGCCCTGATAACCGGGTACTCCCCCACGATCGATTGGCCGGTTTTTGTCGACAATGCTCCCTCGCGCATGACCCAGCGCGATCCGGTTTGTCTGTCCGGGAACGGTACTGGCGCCCTCGTGGTATTTCTTGATGAACGCAATGGGCCGTACGGTCTCTGGGGCGCCCGATTGAATACGGGCGGGTATCCGGCGAACAACAACGTCCTGATTTACCCCGCTTCCGGCTCCCCCGGGTTAGGCATTCCGGAGGCGGTCGGGTTCGGCTCAGGCATATCTGCGCTGGCCTTTCCCGATGCCGAGCAGGCGGGCATTTTTGTGCTGCCGTTCGATGACAATTTAAGCCCGATTGCTCCGGCGCAGCGCATTACCCCCGCGGCAACGGGCGTACTGTTCGACAGGCCCGATATTGCCGTTACCTCCACGGGCATGATCGTGGTCTGGGAAGATTATCGGTTTGGGTCTCGCGTGTATGCTCGCTTCGCTGATAGTTCAGGTATTTCATTGCAACCCGAATTTCTGGTGCATGAAAACCTCACCCCGGCCCAGCGCTGGGTCCCGCGTGTGGCTGTGGGAGATGGGGACACGACGTTGATCGTCTGGGAAGACTACCGGGCCGGGTTGCCGGGCATTTATTATCGGGTATTCACCGGCGAGGCCACACCGGTGACCGGCGATCTCCCGGCCGCCACCGGTGGCGCCGGTGTGTCGCAATACCAGCCCGATGTGGTCTACGGCGCGGAGTACGGTTTCCTGCTGTGCTGGATTGATACGCGGTCGGGCGTGCCCGCCGTCTATGGCCGGCTGGTCGGGCTTGATGGCAGTGCGGCAGCGGCTGAATTCCTGATCGCCAATCCCGCCGATACCTCGATATTTATGGAACCGGCCCTGTCGGCCACGGGCCCCGGACAGGCCGTTGTTGTTTACGAATCATTTGCTGCCCGCAATATTGTCACCGGCCGCCGGGTGTTCCAGGGTGCGCCGTTCGGCAACGCCTTCAGCATTTCGCTGCCGTCGGCATATGGTGAACGGTTCGGCGCAGCTATAACCTACCGCGCGGACGGTGGCATGCTGGCGGCCTGGACCGATTATCGCGAGGGGGACCCTGATATCCGCGCGCGCAGTCTGACGGTCAACGCGCTCCCGGCCGGGGATGACCTGCAAATCAATGATGACGGGGTTGGCAACCAGCAATATGTCGGCGACGGCGCGCCGTCCAATTTGACCTCGGTATATGTGGTATATACAGATTTGAGCAACGACGATGGTGATATTTATGTCCAGGAAATATCGGCCGGAGGACAGTTATTCGGCGCCCCGGTGAAAGTCAATGATGATGCCGGTCCCGCCCGTCAGGCCGAGCCGGCCATGGCCGTTGACGGGGCCGGCGATGTCCATGTGGTCTGGACCGATGTGCGCAATGGGACATACGGCCCGCAGTGGGACATTTATTACCAGTCGCTGCCGGGCGGGCTGTCGGCCGCCGTCGGGAACCTCAGGGTGTCCGACGACAAGAATTTTGCCGTCCAGTCCCAGCCGGATCTGGCTGTTTTCCCGTCCGGCGGGACGATAGCCGTCTGGACTGATGGCCGGCTGGGGGAGACTCCCGCGGTTTACGGTCAGATTATCGATGAATCACCGGCGCTTGAAGGGACGAATTTCCGCATCAGCATGGCCGCGACCCCGCCGGACGCCGCAGCCCCGAAAGCGGCGGCGTTTGATGATGATCACGCTGTCGTCGGCTGGCGTTCGGAAGATGAAGGCGCGGGGGCGATTCAACTGCGCTGGTACAACCGAGTAACCGGGCCGTTGGACACTCCGTTTCCATTGCTGCCGGACCCGCCCGCTTACGAGCCGCAGGAATTCGACCTGGCAGCATTACCGGACGAGGGTTTCATCGTGTTCTGGCGCGGCTGGGACGGCGACAGTGCCGCGGTGTATTCCCAAAAATACGATAATAGTTGTCTGCCGATCGGCGGCAATGTGCGGGTGTCGGTGAACGGCTCCCCGGCGGCCGGCCGGGTGTCTGTTGATGTTGATGATGACGGCTACATGGTCTTCAGTTGGACTGATACGTTCGGCGGCAAACCCGCCGTGGCCCGCCGCGTGTACGACCCGCTGGAAAACCCGCTGGGCCCGGTGGAGACCGTTTCGAGCGATGCCGGCAATTCCATTTCCTCTTCGCCGGTCGCGGTGGCCACCGGACGGTATGCGACGGTGTTGTTCAATGACAACCGGGGGACGGGGAAGGGTTTCGATGTCCGCGCCGGATTTTCCCTGTATACCCCGACCGGTATCGTCGGCGGGGAGGAGTCCCAGGCCGTCCCCGAGCGGTTCGGCCTTTTGCAGAACTATCCCAACCCGTTTAATCCGGCCACGATGATTGAATATCGCCTTGCCGTTGCGGGAGATTATGAGCTGACGGTCTATGATCTTCTGGGGCGGAAAGTGCGGACGCTGGTGTCTGGGTATTTGCCGGCCGGGCGCGGCTCGGCCGTCTGGGATGGTGAAGACCAGAACGGACAGCGGGTATCATCGGGGATGTACTTCTCCCGGTTGCGCGGCAGGGATTTAGTCTCGACCTGCAAGATGACGCTGCTGAAATAGCAGATAGTAATTACCGATACGCCTCGCGTATGAAGAGCAAACGGGCCGCGTGGATAAACCGCGCGGCCCGTTCAGCATTCTGAGTCAAGGCCGACAGCGCAATATCACGTCTATTTCATCAGTACCATCTTCCTGGTCTCAACAAACTGTCCGGCTTCGATCTTGTAGAAAAAGATCCCGGAGGCTACGGGTGTACCCTGATCGTCTGTCCCATCCCAGAGGACTTCATGCCGGCCCGCGGGCTTGACCTCGTCGACCAGTGTCCTGATCCGGCGGCCGAGGATATTGTAGATATCAATCCTGACCGGCCCGGTTTCGGCGAGCGCATAGGCCATCCTGGTCAAGGTATTGAAGGGATTCGGATAATTGACTTCCAGTGCGTAAACTTTGGAACCATTCGACCCGGTGCGGGCGGCGGGTTCCTGATTGCCCTCATGGGCAAAGGTGGTATTCACCTGCAATTGATCGACCGGCTGTCCATATTCGTCGGTGATCGTCCTTCCCGCCAGTGCATATAACGCCACCCGCGTGCCTTCGACAGCCGGGTGATCACCCAGATCGACGCGTATCGTGACCTCACGGGCGGGGGAGCCGGACGTGCCGATTAACGCGGCGGGATATTGTTCGTCCTCTTCCAGTATTCCATTTTGATTGGTGTCGACATACACTCGAGCCAAATCGCCCGTCGCCAAGACGGCAGGCTCACAAAGTGTCAAATACAAGTTAAGCGTATTGGGCAATTCTTCCCATTGTTCATGCAGCAGCGGTTTCTTATACAATGCCCAAATCCCGGATACCACCGAATTGCCCGTCGCATGAACATCACAGACTTTGAGGGCATTGGGTGTGCGGTATTGTGATTCGAAAATCTCCTGTACGTAGTGGGCGTTGTATTTCAAGTCGGTAACCGACGACAAGTTGTCATCCCCCTGCCCGACAATCACCGCCATCCACACTTCTTGGGTATCGCCGGGCGCCATATCAAACGGCCCGGAGGAGAGCATATAGCGGCAATCGCCGCCGGTTGTAGTGGTATCATAATCCACGGTATCGATATCGGTCGTGGCGATTTTGATAATGGTTCCTTCTTGTGGTGCACTATCATTGATGCGAATGCGTCCGATGCGAAAATCATCATCCCATGTGTATTCCATATATTCCGGCAGCGGTTCATAATATTCGCACTCTACAAAGTAGGTGCGATCACCGGGGGACCAGCCGCCGGATTCATCATCATCGACGATGGCAAACTGGATACGCGTATCGGTGGGATTTCCATCAGTGCCACCCGCCATATTCCACACCTCGAAAGGTGCACGGTTGGGAAATTCCTCCTCCGTGGACCAATCGTAGTATTCACTGCCACTTGCGGTGAACCGAATCTCCCAAACGTCCTCACCGATATGATGTCGCCAGTCAACGCGGGCGATATTGCTGTCTTGGTCAGAGCCAAGATAGTACTCGTTTGTGGAATTCCATGACCACCAGACATCTTCCGGTGGATCGACCGGCATCCCCTCGGGTCCATGTGTCTCCAGGAAATCGAGATTGACGATTGTGCCGATGGTATAAGAAACACAGCAATCGACCCAACCAGATGGACCTAGCGGATCACCCGAGAGCATGAAGGTAGTCGGATTACCACTGGTGGGATCTATAATCGTTGCACCGTCACGACTGCCGTCTAATCCCTGCATATAAAGATAAATTTGTTGTTCATTACCTGGATCGGAGCCGTTAATGTATTTCACAAAAGATGTCATAGGCAGATTACGGAATCCCGGGTGCCACCCGTACTGCGCGCGTGCCGTTTGCTCAGGTGAAGGAACACGCGGGCCCTGCAAGAACTCGAATCCCACGGCGGGAGGGGTACTACCGTATTCATCATCGCTACTGGTAGAGTTGTAACAGAATCCCAAATTCAGGTCTGGATCGCAGCCGACAAAATCGTCGTCCGGAACTCCGAGATCCGGATCGGCCCAGAATGAAACATACATATCTTCAATAGCATGGACGCCCTCGTTGATTAGGGTATATTTCATAAAGATCGTCTTGCCCAGCGGGCCGGCGTGGTCTTTTGCAAACGCAGTGTTTTGAATCTCAACCGCCCTGCCTACTAATCCGCGATTAAAACCGTTGAACACACACCATAATGTCTGATCTTCGATTATCAATGGAGTACCATCCTCATCGACCGGTGCACCATCGCCGGCCGGCCAATTATGATAATCGTCCCAGACCTCCTGCGAATCAACGTCATCACTCGGTCGCGGATTGTCATAGAATCCCGTCTCTTTAAGTGTTTTGAATATCTTATAGACTTTAAATTCCGGCCGATCATGTTGAATCGTACCATTGACGATCGGGCCCGGAAAATAATCAAGGTAGTAGCCATAATCGGCCTTGACAACGGCAGGATGGTTTTCGATTATCCCTCCCAGCCATATACCTGCAGAATATACAGCTGTCAAGTTGGTTCCGCGCGGGTAATATAGGCCATTGCCCCCGCCGAATATGGAGTAGTAATCATGGGCGAAGAATCCTTGGTTTGTAATGAACATCTGGAGCGTGTTGGCATCAATCATGGTATGGAAATCGTATTCTGCAGGTGAAAAAGGTTTGGCAAGGCCTGATCCGATTGCAATATCTTCCGGCGGCATTGCGTAAACACCGATCGTGCCGGTCAGCCACAGCACACAATAAAGCAACGTGGTCGTGAGTTTCATTTCTGAAACCTCCCTCATTCCGGATACGGTATATCAGTCACTCAACTAAATGTACGCGATTTTGCGCCGGAAACAAGGCCTTTCGGCATAATTATTCTGCCTGGAACAAGTACATCATTTTGTTGCAACAATTTGGCCGAGGGATAGGGTGAAAAGCATGGGTAATCCGGCAATGGCGCGGGTGTAATAATCGCCGCCCTGGCCAAACCAATGAGGAGATACATGTTTAAGCACATTGCTCGCATGTTGTTCGGTCCCACAGAGATTGCCGATGTACCCACGCCCGCAATCCGTCCCGCCCGGCTGGGGCGTTTCGGCCGGTTGAAACCGTTCGGCAAGCTGGCCGGCAAGCCGCAATCGCAACGTGGTGCGGGCGTGGAGGCGCAGTGGACGTTTTCCGAAACCGCGTTGGGCGACCGTGAATTCCGGATTCGGCTGTATCGTTTTTTGCGCGATAATATTCCGATCCTCAAAGCGGTACTCTGGACCTGGACCCGGCTGGCCGTCGCCCCGCATCATTTTGAGTTTTCCGATGGTTCAGCCGTACAGCAAAAACAAGCCCGCCTCGTGCTCGAAGACCTGGACCGGCGTATTTATCCGCATCCCACGGTGCGTTTCGGCGGGTTCGACGCGCTGTTGGTCCAGTTTTTCAACTCGTTGTTCACCGACGGCGGCGCCGCCGGTGAACTGGTGCTCAATCCGGCCCGCACCGCCGTCGATAAGTTTTATTTAATTGATGCCGCCACGATCGATTTTGATCCCACGCCCGACGGCGCCTGGCGGATTGTGCAGCGTGTCGACGGCAAAAAGATCCCGTTGACCTCTGATTCAATTTTTTATTATCCGCTGGATGCCGACATTGATTCTCCGCACGGGAAATCGATGCTCGGCGCAGTGGCGTTCATCTCCCGGATCGAGCAGGAACTCATTGCCGACATGCGCAAGGCGATGCACAATGCCGGGTATCACCGCCTGCACGTGAAAATCCGCCCGCCGGAAAAACAACCGACCGAAGCAGTGGACGATTACTCCGACCGGGCCAACACCTATTTCGACCGCACGGTGGCGATGATGCGCGATTTCGATGTCGATGACAACCCGGTGACGTGGGATGACGTCGAAATCGAACACCTCGGGCCGCCCTCGCAGGTCTCCTCCTCGAATAACTGGTATATCAACCATAAGGCAATGCTGGAGGATATCATCGCCGGGTGTCATCTCGCGCCGTTCATGCTGGGGTACTCCTACGGCGCCACCCAAAACTGGGCGCAGTTCAAATATGAGATGGTGCAGCGGCAGATTTTTTCCCTGCAAAAGGCGGCGTCGCATTTCCTGGAATGGATCGCCAACATCGAACTGGCCCTGCACGGCGTAGAAATTACCTGCCGCCATATTTTCGACAACCGCCTGAATTTCGGGTTGGTCGATAAGCTGCAGGCCGAAAAACTGCGCACCGAACTGCTGGTGCTCCAGATGGACAAAGGATTAATCACCCCGCAGGAAGCCAAAGAAAAGCTGGCGGCCTCCGGCGGGCTGTTCTGAGCGGGCGGTGGGAAAGGACCTGGACGACCTGCCGTTTCGTGAAGCCCTTGCCGATCCGGCCGTGTTTGCCCGTGATTTTTGCGGCGTGCGCTTGCACCGGGGGCAGCTGCAGTGGCTGCGCCATGCGCACGCCCCGGAAAACCTGCTGCACGCGGGTAACCGGTGGGGCAAGTCCCTCGTTCAGGCCGTTAAGTTCCTGCATCACTGCATCTTCAAAATCCGCTCCCTGCGGTTTGCGGGAGTTGAACGCTACGAGGCAGTCAACGCCTCGATCACGCTGGACCAGGCGAACATCATCTTCGGTCATGCCGTCGCGTTGATCAAGAAAAACCCCGTCTTCGGTTACCTGGTCGATGAAATCAAATATTCGCCGTTCCCGCAAATCCAATTTGCCAACGGCGCGACCATGTGGGCGCGTTCGACCCAGCGGCGCGGCGAGTTCCTGTTGGGTCATGACTATGATTTCTTCAACTTCGATGAGGCGGCTTTTGAAGCCCACGCGGATTATGTCGTCAACGAAGTGATCAAAATGCGGCTGGCCGACCGCGACGGCCGGCTGGACTATACCTCGACCCCGCGCGGCAAAAACTGGTTTTACCGCAAAATGCTCCAGTTGCAAAAGGACCCGCGCCATGGCTACATCCAGCGCGGCGATTCCCGGGAAAACCCGCATATCTCGCAGGAGTATCTCACGCGCCGGGTCGAGGAACTCAGCCCGGCCTATGTGGCGCAGAATATTGAAGGGCGGTTTGTCGACCTGGGGGACGAGGTCATCACCGAGGACCACCTGCAGCGCGCACTGCTGCAGGCGACCGGCCTTTCCGAACCCGTGCCGCATCATGTGTATGTCCACGGTTGGGATTTAGCCCGCAAACGCACATTTACAGTCGGCGTCACTCTTGATATCACCGCCTGCCCCTGGCAAATGACGGCGTTCGAACGCTTCCAGCATCGCGACTGGCCCATGGTGTATGCGGCCATCCGTTCGCGGCACCGGCGCTATGGCGGCCGGACGATTATCGATGCCACAGGTCTGGGTGATGTGGTGCTCAGCGAAATGGCCGATATCGGCGCCGAGGGTTTCAATTTCGGCGAGCGCGGGGGCAAAGCCAAAGCCGAACTTATCGCCAATTTGCAGCAGGCCTTCGCCGCCGGACGGGTAGGCATTGTCCCGGTGGAACAAACCGGCCCGGACGGAGAATACTGGAGCTTGCTCGGCGAACTTCGCGAATTTGCCTGGGAAGACAATCAGCACTGCGACGCGGTGTTTGCGCTGGCGTTGGCGTTATGGGCGATGCGACCCGGCGAATCCGGGCGCCCGCCGGTCGGCTTTCGGCTGGGACAATTTTGATCGCTGTCGATTCTGCGGCCTGGATTCAGCCGTATTCCTACTCCGCGCAGGGATCGCACGCGCCACCGAAGGAGCGATAGACGAAATTGATCATCAGAATCACGTCCATCGGCGTTATGCCGCCGCTGCAGTCCCAGTCGCCGTTGGGCCGGGGGCAATCGCCCAGCAGGGCGGGAGCTTCATAGCCGCGATACACGAAATTGACCAGGTATGCCAGATCGACCGGCGTAATCAACTCGTCGTCGTTCAGGTCACAGAATGTCCCACATTCACAGGGAAACGAGTAATTGATCGCCGCCATGACATCGATGATCCCCCAGCCGTAGGCATTATCCGGCGCCGCGGCATGGTCGCCCGATTGCATCAGGGCCTCGCGGACCTGCATCGGGGTCCAGCCGGGATGGGCCTGCAATACCAAAGCGGCCGCACCGGCCACCAGCGGGCAGGCATATGATGTCCCGCTGCCGTATCCGAAAGAGTTTGTTGTATTTGCCGACGCCACCCAACAATCTGAACCCTGTGCGCACACTTCCGGTTTGGTGCGGGCGTCGTACGTCGGGCCACGCGAGGAAAACGAGGTGATCAACTCTGTATTGTATACCGCGCCCACCGCCAGGATCGAATCGGCGTCGGCCGGGGCCAGCAGGGTCGAGGGATTGGGACCGTAATTGCCGGCGGAGACACACACGACCACACCCAGACTCGCGGCGATATCCGCCGCCACCGTGGTCACGCAGGTATTGCCGTCGAAGTCCTCCGGATCATACCAGTCGGTATAGCCCAGGGAGGACGAGATAATATCCGCCCCAAATGATTCGGCCCATTCCGCTGCTTCCACCCAGTAATCCTCCTCCACCGCGGTCTCGCCGCGCATGTCTTCGGTCTTGGCCAGGATGAAACTGGCTTTGAAAGCGGGGCCGTACAGCTGCCCTTCCACTTCTCCGCCGAGCACCGACCAGGTGGATGTCCCGTGATTATGCTGCGAGGCGATGTCCTCGATTTCATTCTGGACATCATCATCATCAAAAATGAAGTCGTGCTCCGCGAGCACGCGCCCCTCGGCGTAGGCCGCCGCGAAAGCATCATGGTCCTTGCGAAAACCGGTATCGATCATGCACACCAGGATTCCACTGCCGTCATACCCGTCATTGTGGGCCAGCCCGACATTGATCATGGCCAGTTGCCCGGCCGACGTGCCGTAGTCATAGGGGCCGGGCAGGGCCACACCGCCGGTCTTCGGCAGTGTTTCTTCGGTCATTTCATCACGGGGCATCCGGTATTTTGCCACCGACCGGATTTCCCGCACGAACGGCAGGGCGGCCAGGTCCTGCAGCCGGGAGCGCTCGATCGTGAAACTGGCGGCATTCAGCCAGCGGGAGACACTGCGGAGTTTGCCGCCGAGATTTTGTGCAGTGCTCACATACGATTGCACTACCGGGAGGTCGAAAAACGTCGGTCCGGTGATGCCGGTTTTGGTCCGCCGCTGTGCCGCCCGGGAGGTTATGGCAGTCCGGTACTTGTCTGCGGCGGCTGCCAGTTCATGCTGTGTCCGCACGCCCTTGTCGGTGAAAAACACCCAGACCGTAACCAACCCGTCTTTTTCACTCCGGTCCAGCAGCCGTTCGGTGGGCGCGCTGATTATAGGATCAAGTTTTTGGGAAATGATTTCCCGTGTCCTATCGCTGCCGCTGATCTCCACCGGGGTAATAAAAAACAAGCCGATAACACTCAGCAGCATAAAGCCGAATTCGGCCGACCGTCTTATCTGCGATTTCGCCATAGATCAACTCCCGCTGTCACTACTGGTGTTATCTGTCTTATCGTCATTTGCAGGCCTGCGGCCTATCCCGCTGTGGGTACACTGTTTTCACCCCGTTTATTCCAATTTACATCGAAAAAATAAATCTGTCAACCGGCGGCGGAGTATTTATCCGGTAAAGACCACCCATTTTGCCGTCAAATGCCCTTCATTTCACGTATATTTCAAAACAGGACAGGCAGTGCGACAAACGGGAGGGGGATTGTGAGTTACTATTTTAGCACGATTATCGAGCTGCCGTTCGATCAGGCGGTTACCCGGGTCACCGAAGAGCTGAAAAAAGAGGGGTTCGGGGTACTCACGGAAATCGACGTGAAAGCGACCATGAAAAAGAAGCTGGATGTTGATTTTCGCAATTATAAAATCCTCGGGGCCTGTAATCCGCCGTTTGCCTACCAAGCGCTGCAAGCCGAGGATAAAATCGGGTTGATGCTGCCCTGCAATGTGCTGGTCCAGGAACACGCCCCCGGGAAAATAGAGGTGTCGGCCGTCGATCCGCTGGTTTCCATGCAGGCGGTAAAAAATCCCCGGCTTGGCGGCGTGGCGGCGGAAGTCCAGAGCAAATTAAAGAAAGTGATCGCCTCGTTGTAAGCGTCGATCGGGAACAGTCGGGCTGTCGGGACCTGCGCGGCCGATCACGCCGCCGCCGCTTCATTGGTTCGTGAATTCCTCGTGCCAGGCCATCTGGATTTGTTCGAGAAAGCCCTCGTTCGACTCCTCGGGATCACCCGCGAAATCCGGCAAATCGATCACCCATTGATGCAGATCGGTAAACCGGACGGTCAGGGGATCGACGTCCGGATACTGTTCCAGCAACAGGAGGGCGATGTCCTCCGCATCGTGCCAATCGAGTTGCATATTGTCGTCCTGCGTTCGCGCCGTTACTTGGCTACGGCGATTTTAATGATGTTTTCCCGGGAATCCCCGTTTTCCGTCGTCTTCTTAATATGACATAAATATACACCATCGGCGACATACGGGCCGTCATCGGTTTTCCCGTCCCAGCTCAGGGTTGCACCGGGGTCCATCCACGCCGCCGTCAGCACCCGCACTAATACGCCCGCCAGATCGTAAATCTTTGCTTCCACTTCCGACCGGGCGCTCAATCCCAGCGAGATGACCGTTTCCTCAGAGTAGGGGTCGAACGGATTAGGCGCATTGGTTACGGCCGTAGATGGAACATTGACGCTCAGCAGGACCTCGACCGTATCCGGGGTGTCATAGGCGCCGGGAGCGGTGACGGCGATAGCGTCCTCGTATTCGCCCGGAACAAATGTGAATCCGGGAGCGCCCAGGGTCAGCACCACTTCGGCCGAGTCACCGGGGAGCACGGTCCCCGATGCCGGGATAAACGACAACCAGACCTCTGCATTGGCAGCCGACCAGGTCATCGTGTCGAAACCGTCGTTACAGACCCAGACACGGGGCACGTCGACCAGCGTGTCGGCGGAAGAAAACGTCACATGAATCCAGTTCGGTTCTACGCGCAGCCGGGGCAGGCCCTCGACGATTTCCAACGAGACCGGGACCAGCACGGTGTCGGTGTCATCTGAGGTCCTGACTTGGACCGTGTCCCTATACATACCGATGGCGAGGTCAATCGTGGTAATGGCGACGGTGACGGTGTCCGGGGTCGTGCCCGAGGAGGCGTCGACCGACAACCAGGATTGCGAGTGCGCCAGCTGCCAGTCGATGGTGCCGCAGAGATTGTTGATCACTATTGTGCGGGACGGCGGCAGCGTTCCGCCGGCTTCGGCAGCAAACCCCAGGGAATCGGGATCGGCCACTAGCGCGGCTTCCGACGCCAGGCCCAGCATACACAGGTATTTGGCTCGGGCGCGCCCGGCAAACAAGGCAATATCGTTATTGTATTCCGCGCCGATGACGGCAAAAGCGGCCACGGCCGAATCACCCGGTTGGAGATCGAATTCGCCGATCGTCATGATGTGTGAGGCATCAATAGTCGACAAAGCGCGGACCGAATCAAAGCCGGCCGTCATGTAATCCCATTTTTTCTCTTCGGTGAAGCCGTCGTATAACTCCGCGGGATTATTGTTGTAGCGGTAAGATACCATTCCTCCGGGAGTCAGTGCGGCGATACCGCGAAACAACCGGTCGGATTCCCGGCGGTGCATCATCCAGCCGACGGCGGCGGAGGAATCGAACCGGCCGTAATCGGAAGCCGCCTGGCTGGTTCCCCACGGAAAATCCCAATCGGCGAACAGCGCCGCGCGAACACCCGACAACGCGCTGTCCGAACGGTTGTGGATAACATATTCGAGAATTACATAATCATCGTTCATCGTGTCGGCCCAGGCGTAAGACCGCTGCTCAATGTACAACCCCAGCGGATTTTCCGCCTGAGCATCGGAATAACCGGCCCAGGTCTGCTGGTCGGCGTAAAGGCCGGGTTCTTCGACGCGAATTTTGCCGGATTTATCGACCAGAAAATCATTGTCCGGGATGTCGCCGATTTGCCGCACGGCATCGGAAACATGGTCCGGGCCGGCGCCGACTAAAAAGCCCATTTCGAACAACGATTGCGTCGGGCTGGTCGGAAGGTGCAGAAAACCCTGCGCCCCGAGACGGGTGACATTGGCATCGGAGGCCAGCCCATATTCGCCGAAACTGGTAACCGTAAACACCACGTTGCCGACATCATGGGTGAAAATATCCAACTCGCTCGGTGCGCCGACGGTGATTGCCCCACGCACCGTGCGCGAATACCCGTCCCCGGTAAAACGCCATTCCACCGGCAGCCGCTCCCCGAGGGAAACGTCGCCACCCACGATGGCCAAAAATGGTGACGCGGCGTTGTCTTTGCTCTGCCCCATGTTGAAACCGCCCAGCGAGACCAGATCGGTGTCCGTATCCAGCCGTGGGTCCAGCGAAACCATGTTGAGCGTGACGTTGGATACCGGCGTGCCGGAATTGCGGACGGTGACGGTGATATGCGTGGTCGATCCGGGGGAAGGGCGCGTATATGACGTCGCCGTGATATACAGGTGTGGTTCGGTATTGGCCGGCATCATGGCCAGTGCCGCGGGAATATTGATTAAACCCATCCCGGTCTTGTTGTCGTTGCCCTGGTCGCCCTGCTGGAAGTTCAGGTCAGTCGCCGAGTACAGGAGGACTTTTTTTATCGTATCAACGGTGGCGTTGGGGTTGTATTCGCGCAAAAGCGCCGCTGCACCGGCGACATGCGGTGCGGCAAAGGACGTCCCGCCAAGCAATTCACTTCCGCCGCTGTATGTGCCGTTGGGCATCGTCGAACGAATATACCAGCCGGGCGCCACGACTTCCGGCTTGATGGTTACACTATCGCAGTTGGATGGTCCCCGGCTGGATTGCAGCGGGAAAAAGAGCGAATCGGGATAATATTCGGCCATGATCATCCCGACAGCAAAGGCGTTGACTTCCGAGGCAATCCGGTTGGCGGGATTGCGAATTGACTGTTCGAACAGGTTGGTCCCGTCATGCCCTTCATTGCCCGCGGCCCAGAAGGTGATTGCGTCCGCGGCTTCAAGGTTGTCGATGACATTCCAGAACAAATCATCGCATTCGACCAGCGGCGCCCAATCGGGAAAAGAGATATATCCCCACGAATTGCTGATCACATCCGGCACGTCATCTTCCGTGTTGGGGTCGCCGTCCGGATCAATGAGCCATTGCAGCGCCTCGAAAATGTCCGCGCCGGGCAGATCCAGGGCCGCCGCGGCGATCCATTGGGCGTTGAACGCCACGCCGGTCGTATCGCCGGTGGACGGGTCATGCCCCACCATCAAACCCATGGTGGCGGTGCCGTGAAAATAACTTGGCTCACTGGCTGAGCCGAACGTATGCGGCGTTGCTTCACCCTCCGTCGGGTCAAACCACGATTCAGCGCTGCTATGGCCGTTGTTGCCCCGCCATTTGGCGGACAAGGCCGGGTGATCGCCGTCGATACCGGTGTCGATATGGCCGACCAACACCCCGTTACCCGTGTACCCGGCATCCCACATCACATCGGCGCCGATGGCGCGCAAGCCGATTTCTGCAGTCCCCGCGCCCGGTTTACCCAGTATTCCACCGGTAACCGGCGGGATAGATTTCATTTCCGGGAAAGGGTAAATCCGGTCAATGTCGTCCCGGACGGCCAGCTCGCGGATGGCCGAGGGTGTCACTTCGGCGGAGATGAGGTTGTCGATCCAGTATGGTTTTACCTTGTCGGCCCGGTCCTCCAGTTGCAGACGGTCGAGGAGGGGCAGGATTGCCGCCTGCGTGCGGTTTGCCGTCTGTTGCAGTGTCAGCAGCGCTTCCCGATGCCGATCGGCGCGGCGCATGTAGGAATCGGCCAGCGTGCGCTGGAGCGCGATGCCGTCTGTTGCGCCCGTCACACGAAAAACCACCCGCACTTTCTGGTCGGCCGGGATGGTGCTCAGGTACATGTCGAGGTCTGCTGAAAGCTCGGCCGCGCCTAGCGGGACACCGGAGCAGAAGGCACAGATCGCCAGCAGTGCAACACACAGGTTTTTCCAGCGCATAATGATCTCCGTATCAATCCTCGGTTTTTGTGGTTGTCGTCTATATACACCAGCAGGGGGTGAACAGTTTGTCACGATCGCAGCGGCAGTGACATCCGCACCACCGCCCGGCCGTGGAGAATTCCCGGCGGGGAATTGATTTCAAGGGCCAGTTCCAGTTTATTCGGATCGGTCGTGGACCTTGCGGTCCGGGTAGTAATCCGTCCCGGTATGCCGGGATCATCCCTGGTGACATTATGCGCCGCGAGCATTTGTGCCACGCGGCTTTCACACTCGGCCGCCGGTGCGCCGGAAGTCAGCTCGTTGTACCGGCGGTTGATTGTTCGGGCAATATCTCCGGCGTAGAGTTGGTAGGGCAGGGAAGCCATCAGGGCATTCATCTCCGCTTTGTTCGCGTCGGCGTCATGCCGCGGCCGATAGACACTCGGCGCTGCCAGTATGTACGCACTGTCCATATTTATATCACACAACAGCGGAATTATTCCATTTTTATCGAACTCCTGCAGCCGCTGATCGGTGATTATCGTCTCCAGCGGCACGGTCACCGCCTCGCCGTCGGGCAGAGCAAGGGCATGCACGGGGAGGTTTTCCAGCATCCGTCCGGTTTCCCGGCGGGCAATTTGGGTCGGCCAGCCGGACTGCGCATAACTGCGGGTCATGTTTGCGGCCAGCCCCCAAACCGGGTTGCCCCAGGTGATGTCCTCCCACGCGGTAATCTGTTCCCGATAGCCGAATGATTTGATCGCCCAGCCCTCGTGGCCGTAGGGAAACCGGAGTTGAAACCGGTTGAAGGCCAGCGCCAGCCAGCGCGATGCCGGCTCATCCCGCAGACCATTGAATTTGATATATCCCGGGCCGTCCAGCAGCGAGGATAAAGAGGGGGCCGTCAGCATCAGGCCTGCATTTTCCAGGCCGAAAAATGAGCCGCCGACTGAACCGAACACGACCAGCGGGATTTCTGCCACCTGGCCGGCCAATGTACGCAGCAAGTCAATGTCCGGATTGGCCGCAGTAAACTCGTAAATTAAAAGTGCCGCCGCCAGCGGGGTCTCGGAAAGACCCTCATATTCCGGTTGATGGATTTCCCCGGTGAAAACCGCCGGGAGATTGTCCTGGTGCGCATTGATGATTTCTAGTTTGATGTCTTTGCGAAAATCTGTCTGGTCGATCAGAAACTTCAGTCCGCGCCAGAGCCGTTCGACCCGTTTGAATTCCGGATGATGGATGATGGCATCGACCCCCCGGCCCAGCGCCTCATCCAGCGCCGTGATGGCTTTTTGAACCGCGGCGATATTTACTTTCGCGGCCGGTTTTCGATCACCACGAATATACTCATCCAAAGCCGCCTTGATGGTCAGACCGGATTCCACCGGTGGCGTCTGATCGTCCCCGGTGTCGATCATGTCCAGGATGTTGTCGACGACATCCGCCCCGCTGGTCCGGGGCTTGCTTTTGGCCGGAGGGGGCGCGGGGGGCGTTTTCCCGGTACCTTTGCGCGGAGGGGATAAGATTGCGGCAATGGCCTCGGCGGGATGCTGCGGCAGCTGATCATGCGAAGCCACCCGCACGGCAAAATCCGCGAGTGTGCGGCTGCGCTGAGCGACTTCCACCAGAAGCTCCCGCACCTCCAGCAGACTGCGCATGGCCGGGACGGTCCTGACGATATTGTCCGGGCGGAGGGCTTTGATCAGGTTTAACGGCAAATCAATATGCAGCTCTTTGGGCGCAGGCCCCAGCGGATTTTTGATATCAAATTTCAGGCGCAGTCCGGCCTTGGCCATGGTTTCGTTGAAATTGTCCTTGTCTACCGGGAAACGAAAAACATGCTCGTCGGGTTGTCCGCTTTCGTATACACGCGGCATAAATTCCGCCAGCACCGCCAGTCGAAGGGGTGGCCGTCCGGCCTGCGCGGCCGGTTCGTCCAACGAAAATTTGATGGTACTCATTTTTCGTGTCCCGCGTTTGCGTTTGTGCCCCATCCACGGCCGGCCGGTGACTCGGCCCGCCGCAAATTCACGGCAAATTCGGCAAGTATTCGCCGGGGCACAAGTGATTTATTATACCATTTTATATTGGATTTCCGTGGTACAAACTGGTTTACTTCATGCATATTGGCCAAGCGCACGGGAGGGACAAATGATCATGACCACAACGCCCACTATTGAAGGTAAACCGGTCCGCGAATACCTGGGGCTGGTCACCGGCGAGGCAATTTTGGGCGCCAACATTTTCAAGGACTTATTCGCCTCGATTACCGATATCGTCGGCGGCCGTTCGGCTGCCTATGAAGAAGAACTGCACCGCGCGCGAAAAATCGCGATGGACGAAGCCGCTGCGCAGGCGGTTGGGCTGGGGGCCAATGCCGTGGTCGGGATCGACCTCGATTATGAAGTTATCCGCGACGGCATGCTGATGGTGGCGATCTCCGGCACGGCGGTGAAAATCTGATCTATGGGCAACAGTGGGAATTTCCGTGAGTGGCCCGCCGCGGTTGGTCCTCGTGTACCGACATATTTCACCAGTGGCAGACGAGACGTCCGCCACGCACAGACTTAGTGGCATGGGTAACTTCCGCCGGAGGCGAATTGGCTTCGAACCCATCCCCACGGGGATAAGGAGGAACGGACAATGAGAAAGATTCTAACGATCGCAGTTCTGGCCGTCGCGTAGACACTGACGTTTGCACCTGTGGTGACGCGCGCGGACATGGATGATCCCGGCAGTAAGGTCAGATTCCGGGGTTGGGGACCGCGCGTCGGGTTGACGTTCAACCCCGATCAGGTTCACTTCGGAGCGCACCTGGATTTTGGGAATTTCGCGAAACACATCCGCCTGCAGCCAAACCTTGAAGTAGGTTTCGGCGACGGGTTGACGCTCTTCGCGATCAATGCTGAAGCGGCGTACCGTTTCGCGGAGCGCTGGGATGTGTGGACTCCCTACCTCGGGGGCGGCTTAGGTTTTAATATCGTCAGCGTCGACAATGGTGGAGATAATGGATCGGATACCGATATCGGTGCCAGTATTCTGGGCGGCATCGAGAAAGGTCTCGCCAATGGTCATCGTTTCTTCATCGAAGCGAAGTTGGGATTGGCGGATTCACCGGACCTGAAAGGCACTGTCGGCTGGACATTTTATCATTAGGGGAAGCGTTATTACAGTGTTGTAATGGAACCGGAGCCCGAGGCTATCGCATATAGCTGTAATGGTCTTTCCGTCCCGCCGTCGGGTCCGGGCCTCATTCCATCCCTGATCGCAGGAGGATGTGCGTTATGAAAGATGATGCAATCACAGTATCCGGCGATGCCGGCGCCCCTACCCCTGATGCGGGAGCAGGCAATGGTTGCGGGCCGGACATGTCTGTAGGAAATAAGTCCCGGATAGTCAGGGGACTCGTTCTGGGGACAATGGCTGCCTGTTTCGCGGCAGTCAGCTTGTTCAGCTGTCAGTCGGCGCAAGAGCAGCCCGGTGCCGAGACATCCAAAGCCCCTGCGCCAAAGCCGGAATGGCCGAAGACGGTGACGATCCCGTCCGGCACGACGCTGTTTGTTGCGCTGGACGAGTCTCTGCGTACCGATGCTAACAAGGTTGGCGATAATTTCACGGCACATCTGTCCGAGACCGTGCGCGTGGATCAAATGGCCGTCCTGCCTTCAGGTACCGAGGTCCGTGGACGACTGACCGTTGTGGAGGAACCGCACCGCACGACGGGCAAGGCGCAAATGACTCTGGTGTTCGATCAGGTGGTGGATCCCTCTGGCCAGACTCACTCCATTTCCGCCGCGCCGATCGTACTTGTCGCCGAAGGTGACAAGATCAGCGACGAAGAGAAAGTGGCGGCGGGCGCAGTCATCGGTGGCGTAATCGGCGCGTTGTCGAGCAAGAAGCAACGGGCTAAAGGTGCAGCGGTGGGGGCGGCGGCCGGCGCGGCCGCAGGCGGCGCGATTGCCCTGGCCACCAAGGGCAAGCAAATCGAACTTCCAGCCGGGCAGCGTTTCGCGGTTGACTTGAATGAATCGCTCCAGGTATCAGTAACCGAGCTTACCGCCGGCAAATAGTCCTGTTTTTGCGAGGGATTAATCCACCAGGGCGCCGCGATTGCCACGCGGCGCCCTTATCGTCGGTTGTACGTCGTCAAATTACATGGAAATTCGGTAGTGGGTCAATTTGATTTTTTTGCCTCTTTTTCTTCGATCAGCTTGACTATATCTTCTATATTCCAAAGCCTATCCGCTACACCAGCTTCCATTGCCGGGGAAACCCGCAAAGACCGATGTTGCCGCACAAAATTGTAGTACATAAAGTGTAAGGCAACCGCGTGTTCGAGATTTTCTATCTTTTTCGAGAATCCGTTGGTTAGGCGGGTGAATCGGCGCATATTCATCCTCATTGTGAGGTTTTGGCGTTCCACTATCGACGTGGAGATATTTTCCCGCTTGGGCTTGCCATTCACTTTCCGGCGACGGCACCCAATGCACTTGGGCGGGCTGTAGCGGGCCTGTCCTGCTGTTTCTGCACCGTATAGCTTGACCAGCATTGCATAATCCACGTCGGCCCCAAATGATTCGTCTACGGCTTCAAGATACGCCTTGAGGCCGTCAGTAGTCAATTGAACGCGGTTAGCAAGCCGCCCGGCCACGTCCTTCATAAAAACTTTGGCCCATTCCGCGTTACGCAAGCCAACAAGCCAGGAGGCAACCAGCTTCGTTTCCGGGTCAATGGCAACCCACGTCCACACGTCCCCAAAACCAAACTGACCTTGTTTATCGTCAGGGATGTTCTTCTGTTTTGCGTAGCAGAATGCCCAAATTTCGTCGCACTGAATCTTTTTACAGGTGAGATTGCGAAGTATCTTGTCTTGATACTCGGTGCAAATTATTCCAGCGTCTACCAATAACTTAACTACGGTATTCTTGGCTACCCCGGTTATGCGAACGGTCGAACGAATCGAATTCCCCTCGACCAGCACCTTGAGAACCTGCACCCGCTTTTCTGTCGTCAATTTATTCATACTGACCTAATATACGTGACCGGTTAAGCATTGTCAAGAAAAAAATCACTTTGACGATAAAAATAATCGTATAAATTATTGCCTGTGCCCCTGCCCGGAGTCGAACCGGGAATCAGCGATTTAGTGGACCGCCGCTCAATCCAATTGAGCTACAGGGGCCATGAAGACTCAGGCCGGGTTAGAACCGACCTGAGTTTTCTTTTAACAACTTTCCCCTTGACACGTGGTGGTGATCTACATTTTTTAATACAAAAACCCGTGGTGATCATGCTTGATCCCCGCTCTAAAGGGTTAGTGTTGACAGTCGTCGTGGTTGCACCCACGGCGACTGTTTATTTTTCTACCACTCTGGCTTTCCACACTCCTCTTTTCACCGACTGGAAGTACTTCTTTTTGTTCTGATGAAGGATTTGGCGCATACGTGCCTGTTCAATATCAACACCTTTTTCTATGAGTAGCGCATGCAATTCCTTAGGGGACATCCCCCGGCCCGCCTCAAGAAGCACTTCGTGAATCTTTTGCGTATTGGTCGAAATCCTGGCGTATGGCCCTTCTTCTGCCTTCTCAGTCCCGTCGTTAACTGATTTCAATATTTCGGCCTTTGCCCGCTGCAAAGACGAAATTTCGTCGTCCAACATAGAGATCAATTTTTCGGCGATCTTCTTTTCCATCGCACTCCTTCCCGCCGGATTATTCCGGCAACATTCCAGTGTTAACGCGGGCTGGAACGAATGTCAAGGGAAAATCGAGCCATAGCACAAAAAAAGTTCCAAGCGCCCGTCTGCCATGACAAGTTTGTCAAGTGAACGTTGTCAAGTGAACGTATGTTTAGTGGAATCATTCGGAGGGAGAATCTTCGGTATTGTTGATACCCCAGCGGGCTTTTGCCGCCTTTCGTGCGGCCTCTGAGCGTTGCTCCTTGGTGAGTTTCTTAGCGCGGGCATTGCCGCCCTTTAGGCCACCCAAACGGCCAAGGGCTACTGCGGCGGGGTTTTTGCCCTCGTTTTCAGGTGTAAATTTGTCCTGCGGGGATTCTTCTGGGGGTTGTTCCTGCGGAGTATCCTCTGACGTGGCTTCGCTGATAATATTCGCCGCCAGCTCATTCACGTCCCGGCGTTTCTTCTTTTTGCTTGAGCGGTCTTGCATATACTATTTATACGCAAACCAGCCACTGTTGTCCAATAATAATTTTTATTTTGTACTGAGACGTGAAACGGTTTGACAAATTTTGATAACGCAATTCATTTAGTCTTATGACGCTTATCAAGGATATTATCCGAGGGAAAACCCTCCTTAAGAAACAAGATAAAAGGGCGTTCGTCTGCGTCGATTACGGCAATTGGGACCCATTTCTAAGGAAAAAGAAATTGGAAATAGACTGGGCAGAGTTTCGTAGTCTCATGGGTTCAATATTTAATTTCGTTGAGATTAATTTTTACGACGGTGTGATTACCGAACCTTTCTACCGTCACAACTTCCCCAATGCAAGCGACGAAGAAGTCAAACGAGCCAAACGCGATAAAATAGAAAAACACCGAGCCATTAGGCAGTTGGGCTATAAGGTCGTATCCAAAGACATATCGGCGGTATATCGTGGATTTTATAAAGACCATGCCGCCCAACGGTCATTGGCCCAACGAGTAAACTTCAAATGTAACTTTGATGTTGAAATAACTGTCGATGCAATGGACTATCTTGCCGAATACGATGTCTTTGTACTTTGCTCGGGGGATCGGGACTTCGTTGAACTTGTAAAGCGCCTAAAATCCAAACTGAAAGAAACGATGGCAATTTCTATTGAAAACAGATTTTCTGAGCAACTCAAATCTGCTGTCAACCGGTTTGAGTATCTCAATAACCTAATTCACTATGTCCCAGCTCTAACCAAGCCCAAAAAATAACCCCGCCTTGTCGATTTCTCGTCCATTGGGCGGGGTCAATCGCCATTGGCTCCATTGGTAGAGCCAGAGCTTCAGAATTTGCTTTTATTATCGGTAAATTATTATATTTGTCAAGTCCGAAATGTCAATTTCGGCAATAAGTCAGTAACAAATTCCTCCATTATTTATACGAAAGTGTATGTTTTTTGTTGTAGAGATTGGACTTAAGCCAGCAAACCTAAAGTTGGAAGTTTCAATCCCCTCACTTAATCCCGTCGTGTCTTAACTACACAAATGTTCACCTATTTTTTTTCAAACTGACCCACTACCGGAAATTCGGACAATAAAAATCAAGCGATAGTAAACATTCCCGCCCGATTAATCGCGGGATCCTGACCAACGGCGAGGAGCTAATCCTCCATTCACGTTGCAGTACAAAAGCTTACACTCTCACGCGGCACGGGTGGCCGCCGATGATGGGCCAGGATTTCTTTCACGAGGTTCTTTTCGGTTGTTTATCCTGT
>JAGVQM010000034.1 GCA_020051695.1 Candidatus Zixiibacteriota bacterium
AAGATTGGGTTGCGGCCTTGAATCATTTCAGCATTATGTTCGAGGGAAGGTTCGAACCAACGTGAACCGGTCGCTTACACAAAATTCCGGACACACTCTGATTTGCTGGCCTAGTGTTGAACAGTGCATGTTCGACAAGATTTATGAATCGTTGACCATTGATTGCAAAGAACACCAGGTGGTCCTAATCGTACTATTATGTTCGAATATAGAATTTGTTTATGATTCCCTTTTGATGCGTCTCACTCTTCTATTTACCAGTAGCGCCGGCTGTACCGAATTGCTATTCAAGAAGATTGACGGTATAACACGCCGGATTGAGTTGTTTAAAGAAATCACAGGCATTAGCCTTAAAGACGCGATGAGTAAATGCAACTCTGAATGGTTTTATGACGATTGGGATAATCTCCGTAAAGCGCGCAATGCATTTGCTCATGGCAGTAGTGAGTGGTTCATTACCTCAGAAAATTCGTTGGCTCGTATTGGAGACGGAGCTCCTGTAACAATTTTCAAAAATCTGCCGGAAACAATTCGCTCAATTCATGCAGAATTTTTGGATGTATTCATGAACGTAAACAATTATGTGGTGGAAAATAATCTGGGTTGATCAGCTCATCCATACCGCCAGCCGCGGTCGCGGGCCAGGCGGGGGTTGGGTTTCCAGTCGGTAAGGCGGGAGGCGGGCTTGTCTTTGGGCGGTGGTGGGTCGGTTTTCTTGTCGGCAGCGGGCATGAAGACTTTCGTCTCCTGTTCCGGGGCGATGCGATATGATTGTTCGGCGGCGCGAACAATCTCCGGCATTAAACCTTCTTCAGCAACCTGCTCGGTGAACTTGCGGCGGCCGTTGACCAGATCGCGCAGGTAGGTGTTAATCTGCTCCCGCGAATAATATTTCTCCGGCATGTACGCGCTTAAATCGGCGCCCTCGGCCGAAACGATCTCCTCTGTCCCGAGGAGACTGGTGCGGTAGACATTGGTGCCGCGTAAATCGCCGCGCTGGATCGCGGCCATGGTGTTGATCGGCACGCGTTCGGTCTTGCGGACCATTTTCTTTTTGCCGTCGGGAGAAATCTCAATGATCTCGCCCATGCCGCCGGTGTTATATTGATAAAAATGCACCTTGCCGGGGTAATTCGCGGCCAGATTCATGATGATTTTATAAAAATGGTTCACCTTATGAGCGCGCGAACCGATAATGAACGGATCGGTGCCCACTGTCCGCACGGATTCCCCGGCTTTCGCGGGATTCGAGGCATACGAATGTGATGATTCGCCCCATAAATATGCCAGTGCCGCCTGAATGGGATTCAGCCGCTGGGAAAAGGTCATAATCGTGTTGCGCCGGGTGATAAAGGCGAAGACCAGGCCGTCGAGTTCATCGATCGGCGGCAGGTTCAGCGACGGGTACCAGATATTCTTCATCGCGAACGGACCGCGCCCCTGCCGGACTTTCAACCGTTTGCGCATGATCACTGCCCGGCCGTTTCCGCACAGGTTTTCATCAAGGAAATCAGGCCGCCCGTCGGCATCGATCATGACATTTTCGTACAGCGCGCTTTTATGCACGAGCGCGTTATACATTGCTTCCTGCAGCCTTTTATCGACATCGGTCTTGACGAAATAATTTTGCTCCGACCCGTACGCCTCGCCGTTGTTTTTCAAAAAGCAAATATCATCCTGGCAGACATACGTCCGTTCGCCTTTGGACCAGTCCAAACCCAATTGATGACACGACCAGGTGCTTTTGCCTGTCGCCGAAAGCCCAAACAGCAACACGCCGTATTTTTTCAGTTTATTCGATTTGTGGTCCCGGATCACCACCACTTTGGTGCCGGCATGCAGCCCGAGCATGCCCAGTTCATCGGCCGAGTGCATCCCCTGCCGCAGGAAACCTTTCTTGTCCTCGCCCATGTAATCCGAGCCGAGGACGATATTCAATTTATGTTCGGGGAGGGTCAGGACCTGCTGGCGGATCTGATGTTCCTCGGGGATATGGATCAGCATGAACTCCGGCCCCGGCGCTTTGGTGACCGGGCCCATCGTATGGGCCCACATATACGCCTGCCGGTGATTTTTTAAATCGGCAATGGACATATACAGCGTGCATTTGGGGTTATATTCCGGGTTGTCGCCCATCTGCCGCCGCAGCCGCACAAACGGCAGCGTTTCCATGAGGTGCAACACTTTTTCAAGCTCGCCGGGGGCGGCGGCGATAATTTTTTTCTTTTCATCGGACAGATGAAACTCGCGGATTTTCTCGCCGCCCAGGTAACAGGTCTTGCCGCCGATACGGCTGGAGACTGTCGAACGCCACCCCCACGACCCGAATTTGGTGTGCACACCGGTCTGGATCGCCGGTTCGCGCAGGTCCTCCAATTCGACATCGCGGATGTTCGGGCCGTGCAACCGCCGCTGCAGGTCGCGGTAAAACCGGTCGTACATCGGCACATCATATAGCGAATCAGACATTACCGTTCATTCCTTGGGCAGGATTTCATCCTCGCGAAAAAAAAATGCGACCTCGACTTTGGCCGTGGTTTCGGAATCGGAACCATGCACGACGTTTTTTTCAATCGAGGTGCCGAACTCGCGTCGGATCGTGTTGTATTTCGCTTTGGCCGGGTCGGTGTGGCCCATCAACTCCCGCCAGCGTTCGATGGCGCCGTGCCCGCCGAGGACCAGCACCATAATCGGCCCGGAAGTCATGAACTCGACCAGCGACTTGTAAAACGGTTTGCCCTGGTGGACCGCGTAAAATTTCTCGGCGCGTTCCCGGTCCAGCCACAGGACTTTGGTCCCGCGAATAATCAGCCCCGCGCGTTCGACCTTGTCGATGATCCGCCCGGCCAGTTTGCGCCGCATGCCGTCGGGTTTGATGATTCCCAGCGTATTGGCCATGGATTGCCCCTATCCGATTAACTCCCGCACCCGCGCCTTGAGCGCCTCCGGCGGGATCGCCGCAACATTGACTTTATAGGCCTGAGCCACGCGGAACAGTTGATGGAAATTGCGCCGCTGCAGGTCTTGGGCATCAGCCGAATCGGTCAACAGATACGGGTTGAAGAACGGCTGAGTCTTGAACGGCGACATCCCCGGACCGTCGGGCAGACGATATTTGCCTTCGGCCACCCAGTTGAGCGCATCCTCGGTCGAGAGTTTCTCAATCGCCGGCGCATGTGGTTCGTAATGCAGCAGGGCGACCGCGGTCAGTCGCGTGCGCTTGGTATAGCGCTGCGGCCCGTGAATCCATGACGGGTCGACCATCGCGCGGGAATCGGTTGATCCCCAATAACAATACGGATCGCCGAGGTCCAGCGGGTTTTCCTCGGTCAGACCCTCGATATTGGTCCACTCAGCGCGTTTGGTCACCACGTTCTCGCACTTGCTGCGGTCAAAGATACGGGCATACCGTTCATTGTTGCGCGCCACCACGGTCTTAAGATAGAATTTCCGTTCCGGAGCATCGGCGATAGCCTCATTCCCGCGATAGCGGACGAAAATCCAGTCGTTGGTGACAAAGCGGGCGTCCTCGTCGTTGAGCAGCCGGGTAAATGTCGAGCCGCGTTTCATGCCTTTGGGGCCGATCAGCGCCAGTCCCCGGCCGTTGAAATCGACACACGCTGCGCGGACGCTGTGGATGTCAAGCATCCGCTCGCTGGCCAGCGCGGCCATGGTCAGCGCCCACGAACGCACCTGGCCATAATATGACGTGTTGAACAAAATTCCCGTGCGCATCTCGGCGTTGAAATAGCCGTGCGACGTTCGGCCGGGGACACCGTCGACCGCATAAATGACCCCATGCGGCTCCAGATCGGATTCCAGTTGTGCGGGGTAGAAATTTTCGATCCAAAAATCGTTTAAGTGCGGAACGTTGGTCCGCAGCTGGATAATGATCCCGTTGATATTGGCGTTCCATTCGAAATAGCGGTCAAACGGCAGCGCGGCCTCGGCTTCCTGCACCAGGATATCGCGTTCTTCAATGCTGATGTTTGCATCGACCGGTACATTCGTGCGCGGATGGCTCCGGAAATTCTGCAGGGACACACGTTTGAACCGTGGCGATTCTTTCAGCCGGGCCATCGACTCGATGAGGCGGTCGGTGCCCTCCTCGATTTTGTCCATGGAGGTCGCATAGGATAGGCGGATGTTGTCATCGGTGCCGAACGCGCTGCCCGGCACGATGGCCACTGCCGCCTCGCGTAACAGGTAATACGCCAGCCCGTACGAGTTGCGGATTTTCATCCCGCTATATTCGGTGTTGTAATAAGCCGAAGTATTCGGGAACAAATAGAATGCGCCTTCCGGCGTGTGGCAATTGATCCCGGGGATGCGGCGCAGTTTGCTTAACATATAGTTGCGCCGGGCCTGAAACTCGGCAACCATCCGGCCGATTTCCGACTGGCTGCCCGAGAGCGCCTCGGCGGCGGCCTTTTGTGCAATAGAGTTGGCGTTCGATGTCGTGTGCGACTGGACGATACCCATTGCCCCGACCAGGTCGCGCGGTCCGGCGGCATAGCCGATGCGCCAGCCGGTCATCGAATACGCCTTGGACACACCGTTGATCGTGATTGTTTTTTCCTTGATCCGGTCGGACAGCGAGGCAATCGCGTGAAACCGGTAGTCGTCATAAATTATTTTACTATAGATTTCGTCGGCGATGATATACAACCCTTCGGCGACCGCCTGCTCGCAGACCTCGCGCAGCCGGTCCGGATGATAGGCGGCCCCGGTGGGATTGCTCGGATTATTGATAATAATGGCCCGGGTATTGAAACTAATATTTGCTTTCAATTCCTCGGCAGTCAGGCAAAAACCGTTTTCTTCACGCGTAGGAACGATTCGTGGCGACCCGCCCAGCATCAAAACTTGTTGCGGATACGACACCCAAAAAGGTGAGGGGATGATGATTTCATCATCGCGGTTAATCAGGGCCGACAGCGCGTTAAACAGACTCTGCTTGGCGCCGGAGGAGACAATGACCTGTTGCGGCGTATACTCGACACCATAATCCTCGCGATAGCGTGTGCAGATTGCCTGCTTCAGTTCGGGGATGCCGTCATTGGCGGTATACCCGGTGAAATCGGCATCCAGAGCTTTTTTTGCAGCGTCTTTGATGCTCTGCGGCGTGGGAAAATCGGGCTGGCCGGCGGAGAAGTTGATGACATTAATCCCCTGCGCTTGCATCGCTTTGGCCTTGGCGTCGATGCGCAAGGTCGGCGAAAGTTCCAGACGGCCGATCCTGTTGGAAATCATGATTTGTTCTCGTCCGAAACCGGGGGTTGTCCGCCGGCTGATTTGTCGGCGATTTTTTTCAGCCAGTTTTCCAAGTCGAATCCGGACAGCGATTTAACGACCGTCGGCAATTGCGACATCATCGCGGCCAGCTCTCCGGTAATCTTGGAGGTACCCATTTTACCGTCATTGGAGATCATGATGATTTTATCGATCTTGGAAATCGGCGCGGCCATTTCACGGGCCAATTCGGGCAATTTTTCGTACATCATCTGGATCAGCGCCGGCTGGGAATAGGAATTCCACGATTCGGCTTTCTTGCGCAGTGCGTCGGCCTCGGCCTCGCCCAGCTTTTCCACCAGTTCGGCCTCGATTAAGCCCTGCATCCGTTTGGCTTCGGCCATACCGCGGGCCTCGGCTTCGACACGGAACTGTTCGGCCTCGGCGGGCTTGCGGACTTTGGCTTCCAGTTCCTGTTCGACACGGGTGATTTCCTTTTTCTCCAGTTCGATAGCCGTATCTTTTTCAATAAGGCGGACTTTGGCTTCCTCCGCTTTTAATGTCTGGTTGAGTTTATGGCGCTCAAGTTCATAGGCAAAATCAGCATCGGCTTTTTTACGATTTAGCGAGATTTGCAGTTCGGCCTTTTTCAGTTCCATTTCCTGGTTGACTTCCGCAACCCGGGTGTCGGCCTGGATCTTGGCGATATCGCCTTCCTTTTTCGCTTCGGCGGATTTGATGATCGCGTCACGGGCGGCCTCGGCCTCGGCGACTTCGGCGTCACGGCGCGCCTGCACGATGCGCGGCCGGCCCAACGCCTCTAGATACCCCGACGGATCGGTGATTTCCTTAAGGTTGAACGACAGCAGGTTCAAACCCATGTTGGTAAAATACGCGCCGACATCATCGAATACTTTGGCAGTGAAATCTTTGCGGTTTTTATTCAATGATTCAAGGTTCGTTGCGCCGATCAACGCCCGCGTCGAACCTTCCAGTGTGCGCAGGGCCACATCGCGGATATCAGTTAGCGGTTTTCCCAAAAACTGCTCGGCGGCCAGATGAATCGAGACTTCATCACTGGCGATCTTGACTTCCGCCGTCCCACGCACCGTACACCGGATGCCGTTGGTGGCAATGGCGTCCTCGACCATGATTTCCATGGGAACGATTTCCAGCGGCAGCACTTGCGCCTGCTCGGTGAACGGGTTGACAAAGGTGCTGCCGCCGATACGGTAGCGATAGCCGATCTGGCGTTTAGTGCCGTCAGGCATGGTGATCGTTCGCTTTTTTCCCCCGGAGATAATCAGCGCTTCATTGGGTCCGACTTTGCGGTAGTTTTTCAGCACGAAAACCACGATGGCGGCCAGGACCACCACTGCGGCAAGAGCGGCAATCAATAGGGGGTTCACGATTATGTCTCCTCCAAAATGATTAAAGGCGGCAACATTCTGCCGCCAAACAACTAATTTCACTTGGAATATAGCAATATGTCCGAACAAAAGTCAATAATTCTCTGTCAGAATCCGTGAACTCAGCCAGTTTGCGCGGGGTAAAACCCGCCTCTCGGATGATATGAAAAAGCCGGGTCAAACTCATGTCGGATTATCCGTCGAAATGCCCCATAAGATTTTATCTCCATATATCTTATGTCGATTGACAGTTGAGTTGTTTTCCCCGAAACCAGCCGCTTTTGCGGGGAGAAGTTTCAGGTCGTTTGTGCCGCCTATCCAGCCGAATCACCGGCGTTTTTTTATTTACGGGGTTATTTCTCCTCATGGGGCGATACGAGAATTTTGTGATGTTGTTCACAAAATCAGTCAGATATGGGTTGCTAATTGGCCCCTTGCCGTCAGGATCGACCCCGGGGCTACAGCCCATTGCCCAGACGGTCCCAGCGGATGCGGGAATTAAAGTGGGTCACATTGTAAAAGACGATGGAAAACAGGGGAAAGATGTACGGGCTTTCCCACTTGGGCGCGTTGGGATCGGGCGTCCACGACCAATAAATGCCCAGCCCGCGGCCTTTGATTAATTCCTTGTCGAGGAATCCCCAAACCCGCGAGTCGCGGGAATTATCACGGTTATCACCCAGGACAAAAACGTGACCGGGGGGGACCCGGAGCGGGGCGAAATTATCGCGATTGGACAGGTTGCTGGGCAGAATTTTGGTGTCGGCATAGGTGATCGACGGGGCGGGTGTTTCCTCCACGCCGTCGATATACAACACTTTGTCGCGTATTTCAACGACCTGGCCCTCGATGGCCACGCAGCGTTTGACGTAGTCCTTGTTGGGGTTAAGCGGGTATTCGAAGACAATGACATCCCCCGGCGCCGGTTCGCGATAGTGGTAGGTGAATTTATCTACCAGCAGGTAATCCCCGACCAGCAGAGTATTTTGCATCGATTCGGTGGGGATGTGATAGGCCTGCACCACAAATGTGCGCAGGATTACCGCGATGATCAGGGCCACAACGATGGCCTCAATATACTCCCGGCGGGCGGAACGGATTTTTGCGCGTACCATATGTATATTCTTTTCCTCAGGCCCTGGATGTGCACCCAAACCCTATTTCTTCTATCGGCGGGGGAGCGCCGGGCTTTTAGCAGCGGTTGAAGTTTGGTTTCAGGGATGCCGGTTCGGTGCCGATTTTGCTGGTATGCGGGGGATTAGTATGTTTTTTTCCGGCATGGGCTATCGTGAAAAGACAGTGCTGGTTACCGGCGCCGGGGGGTTCATCGGCAGTTGCCTGGCCGAGCGACTGGCTGCCGAGGGTGCGCACGTTCGTGCGTTTTTGCGTTATAATTCGCAGGGCAGCAAGGGATGGCTGGCCGAAACCACTCCCGAAATTGCAGCCAATATCGAGATTGTCTGGGGTGATCTGAAAGACCCGGATGCCGTCCGCCAGGCGGTGCGTGGGGCCGATATTGTTTTTCACCTGGGGGCGTTGATCGCTATTCCTTTTTCCTACCAGAATCCGACCGATTTTTTCCAGACCAATGTGCTGGGTACCCTGCACGTGGCCAACGCCTGCAGGGAATTCGGGGTCGAGCGGCTGGTGCATACCTCCACTTCCGAGGTGTACGGCACGGCGCAGCAGGTACCGATGACCGAGGCCCATCCCCAGACCGCGCAGTCGCCATATTCCGCCTCCAAAATCGGCGCAGACCGGGTGGTCGAAAGTTATATCCACTCCTACGATTTGCCGGCGGTGATCCTGCGGCCGTTTAATACCTACGGCCCCCGCCAGTCCGAGCGGGCGGTGATCCCGACAATCATCAGGCAAGCCCTGTCTGCCGATGCCCTGCGCCTGGGGTCTGTCCACCCTACGCGCGATTTTACCTACGTTGACGATACAGTTTCAGCTTTTTGTGCCGCTGGACTTGCCGAAAAACTGAGCGGCAGGACCGTACATTTCGGCACGGGCCGGGAAACCTCAATTGGACAGGTTGCGGAAATCGTCTGCAAGCTGTCGGGCCGCGAACTGCCGGTCGAATTGGATGATGTCCGGGTACGCCCGGCCGCCTCGGAGGTCGATCGCTTGCTGTGTGACCCCACCGTTTTTCGGCGCCTGACCGGCTGGCTGGCGGAAGTGACCATCGAGGACGGCCTGCAGCGTGTATATGACTACCATAAGGCGCACCCGATTCCGGCGGGCCGGCGAGAATTCGTTATTTGACGCGGCGATTTGTCCGTATAGAATTGGGGATGCAGGGCCGCAAGGCCCCCGCCGATAATAAGATGTAGGGCATGTTGTTGGCACACGGAGCACACTCATTATTGAAGGAGAAACCATGCGCTATCTGGTGACCGGCGGAGCGGGCTTCATCGGTTCAAATATCGTCACTACCTTGCTGGAGCGGGGGCAGGAAGTCCGGATCCTCGATAATTTTACCACGGGCCGGATGGCGAATATTTCCCCGGTGCTTTCGGACATCGATTTGATCGACGGCGACATCCGCGATTTCTGGACCTGCCTGGATGCTGCCCGGGATTGCGACTACGTCCTGCACCAGGCTGCGCTGCCGTCGGTCCCCCGGTCGGTCGCCAACCCGCAAACAACCAACAGAATTAATATCGATGGTCTGCTCAACATGCTGGAGGCGGCGCGCCGGCGGAAGGTCAGGCGCTTTGTTTTTGCCTCGTCGTCGTCGGTGTACGGCGATACCCCCACCCTGCCCAAAATCGAAACGATGCCGCCGAACCCGATGTCGCCCTATGCGACGACCAAACTGACCGGGGAGTTTTACTGCCGGAATTTTTTTGAACTGTATGGCCTGCCCACCGTGTGCCTGCGTTATTTCAATATTTTTGGTCCGCGACAGGACCCCAATTCCAATTACGCGGCGGTCGTGCCTAAATTTATCACTTCCCTGCTGACCGGGCGGCGGCCGACGGTGTACGGGGACGGCGAGCAATCACGTGATTTCACTTATATCGAAAACGCAGTCGAGGCCAACATCCTGGCTTGCGAGAGTGAGCAGGCCCCCGGCGGCGTGTACAACGTGGCCTGCGGCGACCGCTTTACGCTCAACCAGCTGATCAATGTCCTGCAGGAGATAATCGGTTCCTCGGTCAAGCCGTTCTACACCGATGAACGGGCGGGTGATATCAAACATTCCCTGGCCGATATCCAGGCCGCCAAGAACGGTCTGGGTTACGAGCCGCGAATCGATTTCAAACAGGGACTGGCGAAAACCGTCGCATGGTACCGCCTCGCGGAAAACCGGGTGGAAATCCCGGTTTAGCGGGAGCGTGCATTTTGCCCGTGGGATCCAGTTGTTTGTCGTGCCCTTTTTACATCGCCTAAATGATTGTCGGGGGGATTCCCGCTGACCTCCAATATTCACCGACATCCCCGGCACTTGTCCCAATGAATAACCGGTGCAGATAAAAGCAGACAACATGAACCCGGCGATCGGACAAAGCGCGACTGGAGAAGCGGTAACTGGAATAGCGGTGCCGTTCATCTCGGTGGTGCTGCCGGTCCGCAATGAGGCGGCAACGATCGAGGCGTTGATTGCTTCGCTGCTGAAACAGGAGTATCCCCCGGATAAATTTGAGATACTGGTTTGCGATGGGTATTCGACCGATGAGACTTTTGCCCTGGTCGAAAAAATCCATGAAACCGACCCCCGGGTCATGCCGCTGCGCAATGAGGGCCGCCGTTCCTCGGCCGGCCGCAATGTCGGCTACCGCCATGCCCGGGGCGAGATCGTCCTGTTTGTGGACGGTCATTGTATCATCCCCGACCGCCGCCTGCTGAGCGCCACCGCGGAGTTATTCGCCACGACCGGCGCCGATTGCCTGTGCCGTCCCCAGCCCTTAGCCCCGGACGAGGGCGGCGGATTCTGGTCGGCAGCCATCGCCACAGTGCGGGCTTCACGGCTGGGCCATAGCCGGAGTTCATATATTTTTTCCGAGGAGGAGGGATTTGTCTCCCCGGTTTCGGTCGGCGCGGCCTATAAAAAGGATGTCTTTGAGATTATCGGCGAATATGATGAATCGTTCGATGCCTGCGAGGACGTCGAATTCAACGTGCGTGTCGAGCAGGCCGGATTACAATCGTATATTTCACCGAGGTTAAAAATTTTCTACCACGCCCGCCGCGGGCTGGGCGGCCTGTTCGCCCAGATGAAACGGTATGGCCGGGGCCGGTTCCGCCTGCTGCAAAAACATCCCCACACGCTGGAGTGGCAGACAGCGGTCCCCGCGCTGTTTTTAATCGCGACGCTGGGCGTTTTGCTGCTTTTGGCGTTCGTCCCGCCGTTGCGGGGGCCGATACTATTAGTGGCCCTGGCGGGCTATCTGGTGGTTTTGACGGTTATCATCCAGACCGCTCGGGTCGAAAACCGGCGGGGGTGGCCCGTATATCCGCTGGTGCTTTTTGTGGTTTACTGGGGGTTGGGTTGGGGTTTTATTCGGGGAGTGCTGGTTGACGGATGCGCCGGTATGTTTCGCCTCGGGCGGGACAAGAATCGACCGCGGCAGAAAAAACCGGCACGCCGGACACGAAATACCTGAGGTCATTGACGTACGCACGGCAGACACGACCATGACACAGACCGGAAACGATATTCCGACCGCCGCCCCGCGCCCCGGCGTTCGCGCGTGGCATCTTCTTTCGGTGATTATCCTGCTGGCGTATTTTCCGGTACTGCACGATCTGGTGCTTGATTGGTCGACCGATGACAACTACTCCCACGGATTTTTAGTCCCGCTGGTGGCGGCGTATTTTTTGTGGCGTGATCGTGAACGGTGGCGTAAAGCCATCTTCCACTATTCGCCTGCCGGCTGGGTTATGGTGCTGGCCGCGCTGGCGCTTTTCATTGTCGGCACTGCGGGTGCGGAGTATTTCACTGTGCGCTGTTCGCTGGTGTTTTTAATTTTCGGCCTGACCTGGACGTTCGGCGGGCGGCCCGCAATCCGGCTGGCCTGGTTTCCCATCGCCTATTTGCTGTTCATGATCCCTGTGCCCTACGTGATCTACTATTCGGCGACTTTTCCAATGCAATTGCTGGCCTCGAAACTGGCCGGGAAGGGACTAGCGATTGTCGGCGTGCCGTTAGTGCGGCAGGGGAATGTGATCCACCTGCCGGGATATGCGCTGGAGGTGGCCGAGGCCTGTTCGGGGTTACGTTCGCTGGTGGCGCTGTTGGCGCTGGGCGCGGCATATGCGCGGCTGACCCAACCCGGGCTGGGCTGGCAACTGGCGTTGTTCATCTGCACCATACCGATTGCCCTGGCGGCCAATGTATTTCGTGTCTGGGCTACGGCGCTGGGGGCGTATGCCATCAGCCCCAAAATCGCCGAGGATTTTTTGCATGAATTTTCCGGGGTCGTCGTATTTGTGATCTCGTTTATCCTGTTGTTCGTTATCGGAGGAGTCTTTTACTGGTGGCAGCGTCGAAAACATCGCTCGTCACGGCCTGTGTCCTGATCGTTGCGGCCGGGGCGTTTGCCTATTTCCTGCGCTATTCGCGCGTGATGCCCGACCGGGGGCCGGATTTTTCGCAGATCCCGCTGGTTTTGGGGCAGTGGGAAGGCGAGGAGCGGCGGTTTGGCGAGATCACCTATGATGTTTTGGGCGCCGACACCACGACTTACCGTGTATATTTCGACCCGCAGGGCCGGAAGATGTTTTTGTTTCTGGCTTATTTTAAGTCGCAAAAATACGGCGGGCAGATCCATTCCCCGCGCCACTGCCTGCCCGGCGGCGGCTGGACGATCGAATCACATGAGCGGCGCGAGCTGGACGGGCCGGAGGGCCGGCCGGCGATTCCGGTCAACTTGCTGAAAGTCACGCATGGCAACTATGTCGAGTACATGTGGTACTGGTTTGTCACTCGCGGCGGGGTCAACCCCTCGGAGTACGGCTTGAAACTCGATTTGGTGTTGAATTCGCTCCAGTTGAAACCAACCGACGCGGTCTTTGTCCGCTTTAATCTGGAAACTGCGGACGGCCCGGCCGAAACTGAAAAAATCTGCCGGGAGTTTGCCGCGCTGTTGATGAAATACCTGGATGCCGCTTTGCCTTTCGGCCCGGCCGGGGATAACAAAAGCGATGGTTAGGGACCTGTGGCTCGCCCTGCGGCCTGCGCAGTGGATTAAAAATACCGTTGTTTTTGCCGGTGTTATTTTCGCTCTGGAATACCATGATTGGCACAAGCTGCTGCTGGCCGGTATCGCCTTCCTCTGTTTTTGCCTGATTTCCTCAGCGGTCTACCTGCTGAACGATGTTCTCGATCGTTCGCGCGACCGGGCCCACCCCGCCAAGAAAGACCGGCCGATCGCCGCGGGGCGGATTTCCGTGAGTGTCGCTGTAATCACCGCAGTCGTGCTGGCGGCAATGAGCATCGGGCTTTCTTTAATCTCATTCGATTTTTCATTCCTCTGGGCCCTGCTGGGTTATGTGGCGCTGAATGTTGTTTACTCCGTGGCCTTGAAACATGTGGTCATCCTTGATGTCATGTCGATTGCCGGGGGGTTTGTCCTGCGTGCGGTCGGGGGGGCGCTGGCGGTGGTGGTGCCGATCTCCTCGTGGCTGTTGATTTGCACCACGCTTTTGGCCTTGTTCCTCGGGTTCGGCAAACGGCGGCATGAACTGCTGGTGCTGGGGGAGCAGGCCAACGATCATCGGGGTATCCTCACCGAATATTCGCAGTATTTCCTGGACCAGATGATCGGCGTAGTCACCGCCTCGACCGTGGTCGCCTATTGTTTTTACACATTGTCCTCCGAGGTCCAGCAGCACCTGGGCACCGATAAACTGGTGTTGACCGTGCCCTTTGTCCTCTACGGCATCTTCCGCTATTTATACCTGATCCACCAGCGCCGGGTCGGCGGCAATCCCACGCACGTGTTACTGACCGACAGGCCGTTGATGTTCACCGTGCTCCTGTGGCTGGTGGCGGTGCTGGTGATTTTGGGGTGACGGCAGGGGCCGTACATTTTGTTATATAAAAATATCCACGAATCTTCGTCAGCGCACTCTTCAGTTCTGCCGTTTCTCGCGGCAATCAATATTGTGGTCGACATCTTGTAACAAACCGGGAAGAACCCCGTGTGTGTGGTCATGGCCTGTGTTGTACAGGTGAGTGAAACAGTCCGCTCATTTCGCGGTCCCCCTAGCAGAGTCGTGGGGTACTTGACCCCAATGCCAAGTCTAGCAGATCGCCCCCCCGAGTTCGCCTGCTATGGTGGACGAACGTGGTTTCGACGATTCATCGTACGGCTTGTCGGGCGTTCGTCAAAACCACAGGGGTTTTGACCTACAAACTACGGACTTTGATTTATCCATTTTCTTTGCCTTTGCGGTTGGCAATGAAATATAAAAACAACGCCAATCCGGCAAAGGGGATGAGCGCCCACAGTTCACTATGCGCCAATGGTCCAAGCCACGTGGATTTGTCGAACGCGTCGTTCCAATTCAAAATGTAAAATATTGCCTGCGTCAGTCCGGCGATAGCGCCGCCGGCGATCAGTCCCGAGGCCAGCAGCACGCCTGGTGAGAACTCCGATTCGGTGCTCGAGATTTTGCGTCTTTTGTCGACGATCAGCCGGATAACGCCGCCGACAAAAATAGGTGTGGACGTGGAGATGGGCAGATACAGACCGACGGCGAACGGCAGCGACGAGACACCCACTAACTCCATCAGCAGGGCCAGAGCAATGCCGACCATGACCAGCGCCCAGGGCAGTTTGTGGGTCAGGATGCCGTCGATAATCAAACTGAACAGCCGTGCCTTGGGGGCATCATATTTAGTGACCGGGGTCAATTTATGCGAGATACTGCCGGTTTCATCGACCACGTAACGTCCCGCCTCAACGCCGTCCCGCCCGGAAGGTAATTCCAGCACTTTGCGCGGGCCGTCCGCGGTCCGATAGGTCGGAGCCGACTCCGGCAGGACACCGGCGTTGAACGAAGTATATGGCGCGCCCGACACGCGATCGGCGCGCTCGACATCGGTGCCGCAGACGCCCGGATCAATGAGGTAGACAATCTTGCCCTGATCGTTGACCAGGTAGCGGCCGGTCGGGATATTCTGTGTCGGCTCGGGAATGGAGATCTGTCGGTATGATCTCCCATCGTAGTTCACGACTTTGGCGTCGGCCGGGATCTGCGCGGTGAACTCCGGATAATTGCGGGCAGAGAATGTCGTCATCGCCTCGTTCAGCGACAGCAGTGTCCAGCCAATCACCACCGCGCTGGTGAGGACCCCGACCATGATCCCCAGTTGCTGACGCGACGGTGTCGCCCCGACGAGGAATCCGGTTTTCAAGTCCTGAGAAATAGTGCCGCCGTTGGAGGCAGCGACGCAGACCAATGCGGCGGTAGTGAGCGCCATGGCGCGGAAGTCGACGCCGGTCCAACCCACCGCCAGAAACAACAGGCAGGTGATCAGAAGTGTTGCCACGGTCATGCCGGAGATCGGGTTGGACGATGACCCGATTTCGCCGGTAATGCGGCTGGAGACGGTGACGAAGAAAAACCCGAACATGACGATCAAGAGTGCGGAAACGAAATTGATCTGCAGGATCGGAGCGACCCAGATCGCCAGGATCAACCCCAGGCATCCGCCGAGGACCCAGGTCAGCGGCATATCGCGTTCGGTGCGCGGGATGGCGACAACCGTGCCGGTGCGCGCGGCCTTTAATGATCCCATGCCGCGTTTAAAGGCGCCGATGATCGAGGGGACCGAGCGGATCAGACTGATGATCCCGCCGGTGGCGACCGCGCCCGCCCCAATGTAGAGGACATAGGCGTTGCGGATCGCGCCCGGAGACATGTCGCGGATCAATTGTGTTGCGGGGAAGATCGCCTCGGTCAACCCCTCACCGATGACTTTGATAAGCGGGATGATGACGATGAAGGCAAGCGCGCCGCCGGCCATCATATTCGCGGCAGTCTTCGGGCCGATGATATAGCCGACGCCCAGCATCGGCGGGGCGACTTCGGCTGAGATTGACGCGCCCTTGAAAAAGCTGAAAGGCCAGTCAGTAGTCTCTTTCCAGAACCGGGTAATCAAGTTGAGGAAGCCGTAGAGGAATCCGATGCCGGCGCCGAGGAAGACTGTTCGCGCCGAGGTCCCACCTTTGTCGCCGACGATGAGCACATCGGCGCAGGCGGTACCCTCCGGGTAGGTCAGTTTGCCGTGCTCCTGCACGATCAGTCCCTGGCGCAGCGGGATCATCATCAGCACACCGAGCATCCCGCCCAGCAGGCCCACGAGGAGGATCCTCATGAATTCCAGTTCCTGCCCCATCAACAGCAGCGACGGCAGAGTAAAGGCTACACCCGCGGCGATCGACTCGCCGGCCGAGCCGACAGTCTGCACCATATTGTTTTCGAGAATCGTCGCCTTGCCGAGCGCGCGGAAAATCGTAATCGATAACACCGCGATCGGAATCGACGCCGATACGGTCAGTCCGACTTTCAACCCCAGGTATACCGATGAGGCCGCGAAGGCAATGCCCAGGACTGATCCGAGGACCAAGCCCTTGACGGTCATCTCCCGGAGACTCTGCCCGGCAGGAACATACGGTTTAAACGTAGTCTCAGACATGATGTGATTCCCTGACCTTCCCCCAATGACGTGACAGTTGGTTAAGAATGCGTCCTGGCTGTTTCGGGGATGACCGGCGGGGTATTATGGTATCCGAGTCATAACCGTGGTCGAATTGCATTCTCACCTGCCTGCTATTTTTGCTATCTAATCTTGCCGTTTCCCCGGCTCCAGAACCAATAATCATTATACAGCGTCATCGTGACGATATTCCCCCGGCTACCGCGCCGGCAACTCAGTCCTGCGCGCATAACTGAGGTACAGTCAGCCCTTCACCGCCGGCCCTGGTCTACCGCTGCGCCAGGGCGTAACATGGTCAATTGAAGAAAAGTCGGCAAGTTGTTTGTGGACCCAACTCGTTGAATTCCTTTCTTTGCCGCACCTGCTTAAATCAGTTTAAGTCGCTATGGTTCATTATCTTTCGCAAATCATATTTGATTGCCTGCGTCATCCCTGCTGCGGGCACAATGGTAACACACGCCAACGTGGAATCTTGCGAATCCGGGGTGGTTTATCTTAATCCCTCGTCTCCGCGAGATCCACTTTTCCGGTGTGATACGATTTGCAGATATTGGATAAAGCCCCTGCAGGTAACCGCCGATATACGCAACGAAGGGCTGGTTTTACGCAAGTGAGGCACCGATGGATAATGGGGTGAAATTACTGATCATCGATGATGATCCGAAAGTATCCTGGATCCTCTCGGAAGGGCTTTCCGAAGAGTTTCAGGTGCTCTCGGCGCGGGACGGGTCGGAGGGTATTCAGGTTGCCTCGACTGAAAAACCCGAATTAATCCTGCTGGATATCCAGATGCCGGGGATGACCGGCCTGGACGTGCTGCAAAAAATCAAGGCTGCGAGGCAAAGCTCCGATATCATCATGCTCTCCGGGCATGGTGATATCAAGAATGTCGTCGAATCGATGCGGCTGGGGGCTTCGGAGTTTATCTCCAAGCCGTTCGACGTCAAGGAAGTCGAAATCCATCTGCGCAATATCATGCGCAAGCGCGAACTCGAGGAAAAAGTCGAGGAACTCGAAAGCGCGCTGGGGCGCGGCAAATCACCGCTGGACAATATGGTCGGCGATACGCCGGAAATGGTCAAAATCAAGAACTTGATCGAGGAGATCGCCGACAGCGAGCTGACCGTGCTCATCCGTGGGGAAAGCGGCACCGGCAAGGAGATCGTCGCGCGCCTAATCCATGAGCTGTCATCGCGGAAAAAGGAAGCGTTCACCAAGGTCAACTGCGCGGCCATTCCCCGCGATCTATTGGAGGCCGAACTATTCGGTTATGAAAAAGGCGCATTTACCGGCGCCAACCGGACCAAACCGGGACGGTTCGAAGTCGCCAGCAAGGGCACGATCTTCCTCGATGAAATCGGCGAGATGCCGATGGAGCTGCAGTCGAAACTGTTGCAGGTGCTCGAACAACAGGAATTCGTCCGGGTGGGCGGGGTGCAGAATATCAAAGTGGATGTCCGCATTGTCTGCGCTACGAACCGCAACCTCGAAGAGGCGATGGCCGCCCGCGAGATGCGCGACGATTTGTATTATCGGTTAAACGAAATCACGATTACCCTGCCGCCGCTGCGCCGCCGTGCGGAAGATGTCCCCCTGTTGTGTGACATATTTATCCGGAAATACAACACGCAGTATCATAAGGAATTTTCCGGGTTGTCGCCGGAAGTCATGGAGCGGCTGCTGGAGTTCTCCTGGCCGGGCAACGTGCGCCAGTTGGAAAACCTGGTGAAGCAGGTGGTGGTGCGGGATGATGAAAGTATCATCGATGATATCATCAGCCGCAACGCGACGATCCTGCAGCCGGTCGAGACCGTGGTTGCGCATAATCCGGGCGACGCGGCCGGAGGGGACGGCGAACGGCCGTACTCACTGAAAAAACGCGTAAGTGAAACTGTGGCCCGCGAGGAGATTTCCCTCATCAGCGAGGTCCTGCGCAAGACCAACTGGAACCGGCGCAAAGCCGCAGAAGTGCTCGAAATCTCTTACCGCTCGCTGTTGTACAAAATCAAAGAATACTCTCTTTCGGCCAGCGAACTCTAAGTCCGGCCCGGCGGTAATCATAATCGGGCAGGGACTTGCACCGAATATGTAAGACCTTGCAAAACCCGGACATTTTCTCTTGAAAACGACGGTTTTACACTGTCCAAAACCCCCGGCATTCGGAGCAGCCCGTCCGGCGCAACCTCGCGCCGGTATTGAGTATCGACCGTTTTGCCACCGCCGGCAGCCCGCGATCCCGCATCTTTCCCGCAGGGACGGCATGGATGTTGCTGAATCGTGCCGTCAAAGCGGTTGACCACACCACTTGGGCGCAGTGGTCCCCGGAAAGCATAGTTGAATGATTACACCGGACGACAACACTTTCACCGAGGATGATTTTGAAGCCGAGAATTTGGCCGGCGATTTGCCCCAACGGCTCGAAGTGTTCACGTACAGCCACCGCCGCTTTGCAGTCCGGGCTGCCCAGGAATTGTATCGTGCCGAGCGCTACCGGCAGTATCTCTCGCTCATTACAGTGCGGGGCGATTTGCTGGGACTGGCCGGTCCCAATGGGTCGCGCAACGGCGCCCCGGCAATTTTGCAGGACCTGGCTTACATGGTCCGCAGTGATTGCCGGACCTCGGACCTGGTCTCCGGTGTGGAGGACGGAAAATTCGCGATCCTGCTGGTTGAGACCGGCCCGGAAGGCGCGCAGCAGTTCCTCGCGCGGCTGGAAACGATGGTCGGCCTGTTTTTGGCCGGTGGGAACAGCCCCTCCGGGTACAATACCCTGCCGGTGGAAGTAGTCACGTTCCCCGACCAGGGGTGCAATGTCATCTCGCTCGGGGCTTCGCTGGAATCGTTATACCGCCGTTCCAGTGTGCGCTCCTGATGTCTCACGCTGTTTTCTTCTTACATCCCGGCTTTGATCTTCGCCGCCTGACCGTCCAGGGCAAAACGATTCGGCATGGCGCGATTAGCGCTGCTGAAGCGAAATCCCGCGCGGTCGCCGGAAAGCCGGGGAATGACATGCAAATGTAAATGAAAGACCTCCTGTCCGGCAACGGCGCCATCGGCCAGCAGCAGGTTCGTTCCCTCATCGGGGATATCGCTGTTGCGGATGGCCCGCTCGATTTGCATGGCGACCTGGAAAATCCGGCCGCCGATCGCCGGAGGGAGGTCCCGCAGTGACGGGTAATGACCTTTCGGAATGACCAGCGTGTGACCGGGATTGACCGGGAAGATATCCATGAAAGCCAGCACCTCGTCATCCTCGTACACCACGCTGGCCTGGGCTTCGCGGCGGATGATGCTGCAAAAAATACAATCGTCCATGCTCCCGCCCCGTGATTGGGGTTTACATTTATTTCAATGAGGGATATATAGAATAAAGGGGGACAGGGAGCAACACTGGAAATGTCGCGGAAAACACGGTCACATGATCATTTTACCGCAAAGGAACGACGATGAACGACAAAACGTATCCCGCATCTTTTGCGGAATTATCGCATGAAGAACTGGTCAGGAATGTATTGGACGGCATCCGCCGCACCATTGCGCATTACGGGATCTGGTTTCGCGAAGTCGAGCACCAGTTGGGCGGGGAGAAAGCGCGTGAGGTGGAAGCCGAGGCCGGGGACCTGGCCTGGGACATTATCCTCAAACGGCTGGCCGAGGTGCTGGGTTTCGAAATCGACCACGGCGTCCCGCGCACCCTGTGGGAAAAAAGCGATGAACAGTTGCAAACCCTGCTGAAAGCGGTAGCGGTCAACTGGCTGGTCAATGATGGTGTGTGGTTTCAGGCCGTTGAGAAACGGCACGGTATGGATTGCGCCAAGCGTTGCAATGATACCGCCTGGGCCCGGCTGTCGCCCTATGAGGCCACCCGGATTAAAAAACTCCTCGGACTGCCTGATCGACCCGGTTTGGCCGGATTGAAAACTGCGCTGCAATTCCGGCTGTACGCGAAAATCAACGAACAATCATTTGAAGACGTCGATGAACGATCATTCATTTTTCGCATGAACGACTGCCGGGTGCAAAGCGCGCGCAAGCGCCGGGGGCTGGATGATTACCCCTGCAAATCGGGCGGGTTGGTGGAATACACGACATTTGCCGCGACGATTGATCCGCGCATTACGACCGAATGTCTCGGCTGTCCGCCGGATGAGCATCCTCCCGAGTGGTTCTGCGCGTGGAAATTTACCCAAGAAGAGGGGTTGTAGTCCAGCGACCTGCCGGGCAATTCACATCTTAACCTGCCCAGCACTAAATGCCGCGCGAGCGCCGGCTGCCGCCGATTCTTCGTACGTCCCCCGAACTATTTTCCCGGGCATCCACTTTGGGATCCCCGGCGTATTGCACGTCACCGCTGCTGGAAATGTCCGCGCCCAGGTAATCGCTGACCTGGATAATGGCATTGCCGCTGGAGGAGATGCTCACCTCCGCCTCGCGGCTGGCCAGGTCGCGGGCGCGGTAATCGCCGGAACTGCTGATACTGATATCCTGCGTTTCCACCTCGCCGCCGGCGATGCGGATATTGCCGGAGCTGCTGATATCGACAGCGATTGATGTGGCATGCAGCTCGCCCATCGTGACATCACCCGAACTGTTGATGGTGATCCGCACATGTCCGGCTTCCAGATCGCCCAGGTCCAGACAACCGGAGCTGCTGACTTTAATGACGAACTTGTCGGCCTTCAAATCCGGCGCCTCGATGTCGCCACTGCTGGAGATTGTAATTGCTTCCAGTTCCCGGACTGTCATGTAATAATTGATTGCCCGCCGCGTGCGTAAGCTGACGTTGCGGGTGTCGATAGTCAGCTCGCCGCCGGTGACATCGGTTTCGATATATTCCAGCAGGTTTTCCTCGGCCTCGATTTCCAGCAAGGTGGTATCGCCGATTTCAATATACAGTGTGCCGATGGTGCCCAGTTCGACGGCGTTGATTTCGCCGACCGGCCGCTTTTCCGAGAGCAGTTTGCCCGAGCCACGGACCGTGCGGTGGTTAAAAATTGAGCCGTCCAACCCCACACAACTGTTCATTCCGGCGAACAGGAATACCGCTAGCCCGATAAGTACCGGCATTTTTTTTATCGCATCCTCCATACACAAAATCAAATGTCATCTGATTATCAGTACGGAAAAGGGGGCGGGAGGTTGCCTGGGACAAGACAGACTTCGGTCTTTATGTGGTAAAACGTTATAGGATTTGGACGTACGAGGTCTCGGCTAGGATGGCAGATTCATAACCGAAAATGCACAAACACCTCCGGCAGCGTGTCGATCAGGTCCCCGGCGGCCATGGAAATCTGCCCGAGTTCATCTGCGGCCAGGTCGCCGGCCATGCCGTGCAGGTAAACCCCGCAACAGGCGGCGTCCAAGGGGGAGAGGCCCTGACCCAACAGCGCGACGATAATCCCGGTGAGCACATCGCCCGTGCCGCCGGAGGCCATCCCTGCATTGCCGGTGGGATTGAGGCAGGCGATGCCGCCGGGATCGGCGACAAAGGTCGGCGCTCCTTTAAGCACGCACACGCAGTTGAACATCTGCGCGGCTTGTTGCGCCCAGGTTTTGCGGTCGGCGATGATTTCATCAAGCGGCGTGCCGATAAGGCGGGATAGCTCCCCGACGTGGGGCGTAATGATCAGCGGTGCGGAGTTTTGTTTTAAAACCGTGTTGTCCTTGGCAAAGGTGTTGAGGCCGTCGGCGTCGAGCACAGTCGGGATAGTCCGCCGGGCAATGACCCGCCGCACCAGTTCCTGAGTTTCGAAATGCTGCGAAATCCCCGGTCCGACCGCCAGGGCGTCAATATCCTCAAGATATTTCATGACTTCACCCAGTGCGCGCCGCGCCAGTGTGCGCTTTTTGCCGACTTCAGGCAAGGGCCGGGTGAGCGCCTCGGTAAGTTTGATTTCCAGAATATCGTTCAGCGACTCGGGGCAGCCGACATATACCAGTCCCGCCCCCGAGCGCACCGCCGCATTCCCGGCCAGCGCGGCCGCACCGGTCATGCCTTGCGAACCGGCCAGGATAAACACTTTGCCGCAGGAGCCCTTGTGGGCATCCGGGGCACGTTCGGGCAGCGCGGCATTAACGTAGTCCTCGGAGATTACATATGCATTGATCTTTTCCCCGGTTATTGCCTGCGGGGGGAAACCGATATCGACGGTTTTCAGCAACCCCGTCAAGCCGCGCCCGGGATGGAGATAATGGCCATACTTGGGGCAGCCGAAAGTTACGGTCAATTCCGCGGCGATTGCCTCGCCCTCGATCTCGCCGGTATCGGCATGCACGCCGGAAGCGATATCGACCGCCACCACCGGCTTACCGGCGCCGTTGATCGCCCGCACCACGGCGGCAGCTACACCTTCGATTGCGCCTTTGAATCCGGTGCCGAAGATGGCATCAACGATAATGTCAAAATCGGCAAACGCGGGGATATCATTTTCATTCAAAATTTCAGTGACCGCGGATTTATCGTTTAACCGTTCGTAATTGGTCAGCGCATCACCTTTGAGCCGGGTTGTTTCGCCAAGGAGAAAATACGACACCTCCGCGCCCCATTCGCTCAGATAGCGGCCGCAGACGAAGCCATCACCGCCGTTGTTCCCCCGCCCGCAGACCACCGCGATGGAGGTGTCGCCGCATTCGCCCTGTAGCAGCTCATCACGCAGGTGTTCGGCGACGCCACGCCCGGCGGCTTCCATCAAGTCCAGGCCGGGAATGCCCATCCCCTCGATGGCCCGTTTATCGATATTTTGCATTTGCCCGGCGGTGACGAGGGGGGGCATGTATCTCGGTGCGGTCATATTAGCCAATCTGTGCTCTGTAATTGTGTTATTTTACTCTTCGGCTTCCCGGTTCAGCCATTGAGTGCTTCGTTAATTGCCGTCCGGTATTCCAGCGCCTTTTTCCGCGCCTGCTGCGCAAAGTCCTCGCCGTTCCCGGCGTAGATGATGTCCCGGCTGACATTAAACACCGCCCGGAGGGTGCCGTTGGCGGTTGCAACAGCGACCGCGGCTTTAACCTCCCCGCCCTGCGTGCCCAGTCCGGGGACCAGCAGCGGCCCGTCGGGGAAGGCCGCGCGGATTGCACGCAATTGGTCAATATGCGTGGCCCCGGTGACCAGCCCGACCTCGCCTTGTTCCCGTAGTCGGCGGGACATGACGATCACCCGCTCATATAAAGCCGGGGTTTGTCCTGCGCCAAACTGCAGATCGGCGGCGCCCGGATTGGAAGTCACACATAACACGAAAATACACTTGCCCGAGAATTCCAGAAACGGTTCCAGCGAATCCCGGCCCAGATAGGGGCTGACCGTGGCGGCATCCGCGCCGAGATGGTCAAAAAGAAACCTGGCGTACATCCGTGATGAATTACCGATATCCCCGCGTTTGGCATCCAGAATAACCGGGATATTTTCCGGCATCTCGGCCATAATGTTTTCCAATTGCCGGATGCCGTCCGCGCCGTACGCCTCGAAAAACGCCAGGTTCGGTTTATAGACACAGGCGATATCTTTGGTCGTCGCGATGATCTCACGGCAAAATTCATAGAGAAAATCTTTTTTGTCCCGCAGGTGGGTGGGGATTTTTTCGCGCTGGGGATCCAGTCCCACGCACAGCATACTGTTGTTGTCCTGTTGCGCCTGCTGTAATTTTTCGAAAAAGCTCATGATAGTTCGATCGCTCCTATCAGGTCGGTGACGCGCGGGACCTGGTGTGTCCGCAGGTAGTCGCGCAGTTGATCGACCGCGTCCACACAAGCGGTCGGTTGCCGGAATGTTGCGGTGCCGACTTGCACGGCGGTCGCGCCGGCCAAAAGGAATTCCACGACGTCTGCGCCGGAACATATCCCGCCGATCCCGATCACCGGAATTTTCACGGCGCGCGCAATTTTCATTACACAGGCCAGGGCCACCGGTTTGATCGCCGGGCCGGAAAGGCCGCCGGTGATGTTCGATAACCGGGGACGGCGTGTCTCGATATTGATCGCCGTACCGACCAGCGTGTTGATCGCCGAGACCGCATCCGCGCCGCCGTCCTCGGCCGCCCGCGCCAATGCGGCAATGTCGTGCGTATTCGGGGTCAGCTTGGCGATCAACGGCAGTGTGGCGGCTTTTCGCACTGCCGCAACACATTCCGTAATCCACCGGGGATCGGCGCCGTTGTCCAACCCCTCTTTGACATTGGGGCAGGAGAGGTTCAATTCCAGAAAATCGATGCCCGGGATGCCGGCCAGCCGCCGGCCACAAGCCACATAATCCCCGGTCTCGCGCCCCACCACATTGACGATGATCCGGGTCCCCGACTGGCGCAGGAACCCCAGCTTATCGGCAATGAATCGTTCCAGCCCGACGTTTTGCAACCCGATGCAGTTGAGCATGCCGGCGGCGGTCTCGGCCAGACGAGGGGCGGGATGACCGGAGCGCGGCTCGAGCGAGATCGATTTGGTGACAAACCCTCCCAGTTTTTTCAAGTCGAGCACCTGCGCCAATTCCTCACCGGTGCCGCAGGTCCCTGAGGCAGTCATGATCGGGTTGGCCAGGGTGACTCCGGCAATGGTTACACGCAGATCGGGAGCTTTCATAAAAGCACCTCCCGCGCGTCGAAAACCGGGCCGTCGTAACACACTCGTTTGTATTTATCGTACCCATCACATGCAGGATTCGCGGCAACGACACATCCCGAACAAACCCCGAACCCGCACGCCATCATCTCTTCCAGTGACAATTGTCCCCGGCAGTGGTTTTGCGCAAGCCATCCCTGCAACGCCCGCAGCATCGGAACCGGTCCGCAGCCATACACCATCGTCTCGGCGGGAGACCGTTTTTTTTCGCTGAACGCCTTGTCCAGCAACTGGACCACGTTACCGTGAAAACCGAATGAACCGTCATCGGTAGACCACAACCGTTGCACACCATCGATTTTCGGAACACGCAAGCGCTCGGTTTTGCTCCGCGCCCCGACCAGCAGCGTAATGTCCGGCGGAGACTTTTTCTTATTGGCCATTAAACGTCTGGCCCAGAAATCCAGCGGCGGCAGACCTACCCCGCCGGCGACGAGCAGCACATGCCGGCAGCCGTCCGGCAGAGTAAAGGTATTGCCCAGCGGCCCAAGAACCGGCAGTTCCGCTCCGGCATCCAACCCGGCGAGCTGTGCGGTCCCCCGGCCGACCACCGCGAACAGGATGGAAAATGTCCCCTGCCGCGGCACGGTGGAAAACACCGACATCGGCCGGGGCAGAAACGGTTCAATGCCCGGTGCGGTGAGGACCTGGACGAATTGGCCGGGTTGCGCCTGCCGGGCGATTGGCCGGTGAAGAAAGGTCAGGATATATGCGGTAGCGCTTGCTTTGGTCTTACGGACCACTCGGGCCGGACTACTGGTTGTTAAATGCGGGATCATCAAAAATGTTTTCAGGTTGTTTTGCCGGGGGTGTCACTCGCACGTCATACTGATACCAGATATTCAATGACTCGGGGGCGATTGAATCCGGGTCAAAGAATGTCTGCTCCACCGCCACCGTGGCGTTCTGGTCAATATCGGGCCGCATACTGGGACCCACCAGTTCAAAGTCGGAGATCCGGCCGGTGAAATCAATTAATATTTTGAAGATCACGTTACCGCTCCAGGGTTCACTGCCCAGCTCGGATTCGGGATAGATGAATTGTCCCATAGTCTTCGGCCGGGGCGCTCTGGGCAAACCGGCGCGGGTTGTATCGGTTTGTTCGGCGGTAATGGCAGCCATTGCCGAATCGAAGGCCGCGTCCTTGGTTTCGGTCGCCATGACGGCGCGCTCGCGTTTCTGGCGTTCGGGGAGGCCGCTGCCCATTTTCACTTTGGCCGCATCAGCATAGGGCGTTCCCGGGAAACTGTCCACATACGCGGCGAATTTCAGGTACAGTGTCGAATCACCCCCGTAAAAAGACTTTTCCTCGGTAACCAGCGAGGCGAACGCCGCCTGGGGTGCGTAGACACTCTGTGGAAATTCCCGGACGATTCTCTCGAATAGCACTTGCGCTGAATCCGGGCGATCTTCATCAAACAACAAGCGTTCGGCCCGGCTGTACATTGCGCCGGGATAACCGGTGTCGGCGGGTGTACCGGCCAGCCCCAGACGTTCGACCGCCGCTCCGGCATAATCGGTCCGCCCGTACTCTTCCAGGACCCGGCGATATATTTCGGCAGCAGCCGTCGAATCCCGGAAATAATCTTCCCGCAAAGACGCCGAGGCAAACAAGGCCCGGGGAAGATGGGCACTGCCGGGAAAGCCGGTGATCAATTCCTCGTAATAAAACAAGGCAGAGTCAGGTTCACCGAGGACCGTATGGTAGGCCTGGGCCAGATTGAAATACGCGGTCGTCAGTTTATCGACGATGCCGTCACGTTTTTCTTTTGCGGCCAGCGCGTTCTTCGCCGCCGGAGTCAGTGCGATGGTTAATGTCGTATCGATCACATATGACGTGTCAAAAAACATTGTTGTATCGACGGCGTAGGCCGGGGCAGTCGGTGCTGGGGAATCCTGAGCGTTCGGATCGGCGGCAACCGCTGAATCGGCGGTCGGTATGACCTGCGCGGAAACCGGTTTGGCCGTGGAGTCCGGGACGGCCTCGAGCACAATCGCCGTATCCGGGGCCGACAAGGTATCGCCGGGCTGGCCCGGCTCCGGCATGCCGGAGGTCAACGCCGAATCCAGCGCCGAGTCGGCAGCGGCAAGGGCCGGGGCAACAGGGGCATCCGTTGAATCGCCGGGGGGCACCGTGGCGACAGAATCCATTTGCGGGGCGGGTTCTCCCGGAATCTCGCGCAATAACGCCATCGGTGAGGCCGTGACCAGGACGGTATCAACCACATACGTCGTGTCGATGACCGTGACGGTATCAATGTTCACCGTCGTGTCCGCCGTATGGTTCGGATCGTAGGGGAGTTCTTCCGGTTTGGGAGCTGCCGTCTCGGCTTTTGCCACGATTTCCAGGGAATCAGGCATCTGCTGTGCGGCCGTACTATCCAGATCGGTGACGAGTCCGCCGGCGGTGGCCGCGGAGTCGGTCACCAACAATGAATCACTTGCAGATGCCAGGTCCGGAGAATCGTCCGGCACTTGCAGTGAATCAACGGCTGCCTGAGCTGTTGATTCGGGCAGGGTCGTGACGAGAACAGAATCTTCTCTGATGACCGCCATATTGCTGTCGGCTGCGGCAGTCGAATCGATCGTGAAAGTCGAATCCCTTTCGAGCATGGTATCGGGGGGCATCGCGGCGATCAGCGAATCACTCGTGTTGCTGGAATCGATTACGTCTTCCGGGAAATCATTCCCGGCGGCGAGACCCGTAGTATCTGCGATGGTGGAATCGACCCCGCCGGTCGTATCCGCACCGGCGATGGAGTCGTTTTGCGCCGCTGTCTCAGCTTGGAGTGCGGCAAAGCCCTCGGGGTCGTCGATGGCCATCAATTCGGCGAGGCCGTCGGCGATTTGCTTTTGATAGCCCTCAATCGTGGCCAGGGTGACCGACAAGTCGATGGCTTTCTCGGCGAATTCGCTGCGGGCGAATTCCTGTTTGGCCTGCGCGTAATATTCGCGCGCGGCCGGAAAATCAAAATAGTGCTTCTGATGGAGATAGCCGATCCGGTAGAAGGCCTCGGCCGACCATTTCGTTTTGGGGAAGGCTTCGGTGACGTCGGTGTAGACATCAGCAGCTTCATCGTACCGTCCCGCCCGCTCCAATCCTTCACCGATTTTAAGCTTCACCACACCCAGCGAGTCAAAATACAAATCGCTTTTGGCCAGGGCGTTCAGCAGGACCAGACCGGAATCGATGACGTCATTGCCGAAGTACGCCTCGGCCATGCGCACCCGCGTGGCATAGATGAGTTCGTTCGACGGGTTCTCCTGCAGGGTCAGATACAATTGTTCGAGGGCTTTGTCTTCCTCTCCGGCGAGTGTGAAGGCCTCACCGGCCTTGAACCGTGCGCCGGCACTGATTTCCTCAGATTTGAAATCGTTTGCGACCGTCAGGTAGGCGATGGCCGAGGAATCATACTTTTTATCCTCCAGATACAGACCTGCCAGCCGGGACCAGGCCTCGGCCCGCCATTTCTTTTTGGCCGCGGTGGCAGCCAGCCGACGCAGGCGCTCGCGGCCAGCCAGCCGCTCGCCCAGTTCCACGCGGCAGACCGCGATCCAGAAGTCTGCTTCCTCGAGATATTGACTTTTGGGATGGTTGGTGACGATTTCATTGAACGCCCGCTGGGATTTATCGAATTCGCCCATGCGGAAATACCCCAGCCCGATGTAGTAATATGCGTCATCGACCCACTTGCTCCCGGGGTGACGGTCGATGATTTTGGCGAAGTGTTCGATGGCGCTCTGATAGGCCATGTTGCCGGCCCGCCGCTGGGGTGCGGCCCGCCCCGTCGTGCCCAGGCGCTGCTCCTGTTGTTCGGCCTCAGCGAATTTCTTTTTGGCGTTGAAAAACGTATTGTAATATACACAGCCGGCCGCCAGCAGGCAGCATGCCGTTAAAACGATCGTCATTACCGATGCCCGAGCGTAAACATTCTTCATCTTATAAATCCTGGACCCAGCCGTTTTCCAGCCCGGCGGCCTCCATGGCTGCGCGGGCCCGTTCATATTCTTTTTCGGTAATTCGCCGCCCGATCTTGGCCATTTCGTGCGCCCGGTGTGTCGGATAATATTGGCTCATCAGACTGATGTACGTCTCCGGAGACACTTCGCGGGCCAGAAAAGTAAAAATCCCCTCCGACCCGGACAGCCCCTCCGGCAGGATCAGGTGCCGGATAATCAGTCCCGAAACCGCAATGCCGTCGGCATCGGTTTTTAAAACGCCGACCTGCCGGTGCATTTCGGCGATGGCCAAGCGATTTATCGCCGGATAATCGTCGGCCCGCGAATACAGGGCGGCGACGGCCGGGTCGTCATAGCGCATATCAGCAAGATAGATATCCATGATGCCGTCGAACCAGCGCAATGTTTCGACCAAATCATACCCCGAGGTATTATACACAAAAGGCACGCGCAGGCCGTTCCGCCGGGCAGTAATACACGCTTTGAGGATGTGGACGGCATAGTGCGTGGGTGTCACAAAATTAATATTATGCGCCCCGGCGCGCTCTATGTGGAACATGATCTCGACCAGTTTGTCCGGGGCAATCGGCGTACCCTCGACTTCCTGCGAAATGGTATAATTCTGGCAATAGGCGCAGCTCATCGAGCACCCGGCGAAAAAGATGGTCCCCGAACCCCGGCTCCCCGAAAGCGGCGGTTCCTCGCCATGATGTAGGTTCCAGGACGAGACCAGGATTTCATTGGCGGCCTGGCATTCGCCGGTTTCGCCCTCGGCACGGTTGGCCAGACACCGCCGAGGACAAATCTGGCAGGAGGTCAAGGCGGCGGAAGCCCGGACCATGCGCTTGCCCAGCTCCGGGGCGTTACAATCGAGCCGTTGATATCCGCTTACGGTTTTGTCTGTCGCTTTATTCATGAGGAAAATATTCGGCGATCCGGGGCAGTATTTCTCCGGTAGGGCCGCGGAAAACCTCATCACACATACCCGACAACGGAGTGTCTTCCGGGTTGATTTCCACGACATATGCCCCGCCGCGTTTGGCGACCAACGGCAACGACGCCGCCGGCTGGACGACCGCGGAAGTCCCCAGTGAGAAAAACAACTCGCATGTTTCGGCTTTGGACCACGCTTGTTCTATCATTTGAACGGGCAAAAGTTCCCCGAACCAGACAACATCGGGGCGCAACAGCCCGCCGCATTCACAGGTGGGCAGGTTTTCCGGGTCAAATATCGCGGGCCACTCGGCGGGACGGTTGCATTTGGCACACTTGTTTTTCTGGATATTCCCATGCAATTCAAAGACTTTCGTCGATCCCGCCTTGCGGTGCAACCCGTCAACGTTCTGGGTGACTAAAGCAAATTCCTGGAAATAGGTCTCCCAGCGGGCCAGCGTTTTATGCCCCGGATTCGGCTGGACCGTGCTCATCAGTTCACGGCGATAATTGTACCATTCCAGCACCAGACGGGGGTTGGCCATGAAGGCATCGAAATTAGCCAGTTCTTCCGGCCGGAATTTCGACCACAAACCCTCTGCTCCTCGAAACGTCGGCACGCCCGATTCGGCCGAAACCCCCGCGCCGGTTAAGACTGCCACCCGGGTCGTGGGTACCAGCAAGCGCCGTAATCGCTCGGAAATCGCCAACTGTTTCATCGCCGGGGAATATAAAGGGTAGCGGTGCCGAAAACAAACGTCGGGGTGGACATTTGGCCGCCCGGAGGCATAATTCGGGGGTGGAGAAAAAACAATGCGGCGACAACAATTTAGTTCATGTCTTTTCCTGTTTCTGATGACCGGCGTTGCGTTGTTTTCGCTTGTCGTGCCCGCCGCCGCCCAGAGCGACTCGACAAAAGTCCTACAGTCTCCGGTCATTCTTAATGCCGATTCCATTGCCGCAGGGGGGGCCACATCCGACTCGGCTTCTCCCGCATTGGATACCCCGCCGTCTTCGACGGATCAGGCAACCCCCGGTACCCCACTCCGCCAGGGGCGGACGGTGGGTCATGCAAATCCGGATACCAGCTTCTGGCAAAAACCGACCGGCGCGCTGTTCAAGTCAATCATTGCCCCCGGCTGGGGCCAGTACGCCAACGGGAAATACCAGAAAGCGGCGATCATCTGCGGCCTTGAGAGCTTTTTCATTGTTAAATCGGTGCAATATTTTGTAAAAACCCGCGACCGGTTCGATACGTTCAAGCAAACTCAGGAGCGCGCCGATTTCGACGCCTATGACAACGCGCGTTCCAACCGCAACAAGTATTACTGGTTTGTGGCCGGGACGATTTTTTACAGCATGTGGGATGCGTTCGCCGATGCGCACTTGAAGCCGTTCGAGGAAATCAAGGACGATGCCGAGTTCTGGGGGTTGGAGCCCGGCGACCGGCGTCGTCGGGTTTCCCCGCCGGAGTTGTCGCTGGCATGGACGGTGACGTTTTAAGCTCACGACACGACACCCGGGGTCACAATGAGATGCGTAGGGTGGGCACCGCCCACCATTGACAAATAATGACATGATTTATTATATCTTGGCATGCCTAATTACCGACGAGTGTTTTCCCCGGGCGGGACATTTTTCTTCACTGTCGTGACATACCAACGACAGCCGATCTTTGCTGTTGAAGCCGCACGTGCTTGTCTGCGGCACTCATTTCGGCAAATTGAAGAAATCATGCCGTACGAAACATTGGCGTTTGTACTTTTTCCGGATCATCTGCATTGTATGTGGAAATTGCCGGAAGGCGGCTCCGCTTATTCCACACGCTGGGGACGCATCAAATCTGGATTTACCAGACAATGGCGTCAATGCCACGCAGTGACCGCCGGTCTTTCGCAGTCGAGGCGCAGACATCGAGAGAGCAACTTATGGCAACGGCGTTTTTGGGAACATACGATCAGAGATGAGATGGATTTTCGAAATCATATTGATTATGTCCATTATAACCCGATCAAGCATGGTTATGTGCATTGTGCTCACGCGTGGCCGCATTCGACATATCAGCGTTGGGTGCGTGAGGGATTTTATTCAAATGATTGGTGCTGCCAATGCGACGGAGCAAAAACCATTACGCCGCATTTCACGGGATTGAATGAAGCGGATATGGAATGAGAATGGTGGGCGGTGCCCACCCTACGTTGCTGCTCCCGCATTGGGTACCCCACTCCGCCCGGAGCGGATGGCGGGTCATTCAGGATCCGATACTGGGGCAGATGTGGACATCTGCCGCCCACGGAATTTCCGACAATCACTTTCTTGTGCTCACTGTGGGGCAGATGTGGATCCGCCGCGGCAGACGGGTCACAACGTGTCACAGCCGTGCTTACAAAAACAATCGGCGGGCCGGGTGATGTTTGAAACATCGACCGCAGCCCGCCGATGTGGCGTTTATGCAGATTAACCTCAATAGTTAGAGGGTGTAGACAATAAACATAGTACCGCCTTCGCGCCAAATGCGCAAGAGGATCCGCTCGCCTTTTTTGCGATCACCGGCCAGCGCGGTGAAATCCTGCCGGTTTTTGACAGCCCGCTTGTCGACTGAGACTATAACATCGCCTTCGCGCAGTCCGGCGCGGTAGGCCGCGCTCGCCGGGCCGATTGCCGTGACCACCACACCCGCGATATTTTCGCCAATCTCATAGCGGCGTGCCAGTTCCCCGGTCAAAGTGCTTATCGAAAAGCCGAGCAGATCATCCAGGCCGGAGCCGCCGGCGGCCACCACCGGATCATCGGGCAGCCGTCCGAGTTCGACGGCAAGCGTTAATCGTTGTCCGTCACGAAAAACGGTAAAATCGACTTTTGTCCCCGGCGGGGTGGAGGCAATCACGTTGCGCAATTGGGCGGTATTGCCGATTTTGACGCCGTTCATCATCAAAATGATATCGCCTGCCGCAAAACCGGCTGTGGCCGCGGGACCATCTTTCACCACATCGCTGACCAGTACACCTTCCGTGCTTTTGGTGTCGAAGGCCTCGGCCAGCGCCTCGTCCACGTTTTGGATCATCACGCCCAGCCAGCCGCGGATCACTTCGCCGTCGTTGATCAGCGAGTTTTTTACATATATCGCCATGTTGACCGGCACGGCGAAGCCGATACCCTGGAACCCCCCGCTCTGGGAGACGATGGCGGTATTGATGCCGACCAGTTCGCCGTCGAGGTTGACCAGCGGCCCGCCAGAATTGCCGGGGTTAATCGCCGCATCGGTTTGGATGAAATCTTCATAGTCGGCCAGCCCCACGTTGGAGCGGCCCTTGGCGCTGACAATGCCCTGGGTCACACTGTAGGCCAGGTTCTCACTCATCGGGCTGCCGACCGCCATCACGATTTCGCCGACTTGCAGGTCGTCGCTGTTTCCCACGGCAATCGGTTTCAGGTTGTCGGCGTCGATGCGCAAGACCGCAAGATCGGTCTTGGAGTCGGCGCCGATGACTGTGGCCAGGTGGCGGCGGTCGTCAGAGGTCCGGACATAAATCGAATCGGCGTTCTGCACGACATGATTGTTGGTGAGAATGTAGCCGTTGCTGCTGATGATTACCCCCGACCCCAGGCCGCGCTGACGGTACTGCCGCTCGCGGGGTTCGTCCTGTCCGCGCGGCTGCTGCGGCCCGAAAAACTGGTCGAAAAAGCTGTCGCCGCTGAACGGGAACTGGAACGGACTAGTATCCTGAACCGACATGACGCGTTCGGTGGATACAGTGACCACGCTGGGTTTGACATCCGCCACCAGTTCGACGAAGGCCTGATTGAGATCCCGCAGGGTGTGAAGCGGACGGTCCTGCCCCTGAACCACGGGGCCGATGACATTCTGGGCCGGTGTGTTGGCGGCAGTCGCCGCCAGCATGACCAAAGCGACGGTGGCGGCGACGATCGCGCGCCGCGCCCGTTGAGTTGTAGCTACCAGGACTTTCATGATTGTTCCTCCTTCAAGTTCCGACACCAGATTGTATTATCGATTGGTGATGCCGGTTCCAGGAAAGCGGAGCAAAACCCGTGCAAATCATGGAGGTTTTCTGTAACTTGATGTATTATATATTCTTGAGCAAATGTTCGTTAACAGACTTTGTGTCAAACAGGCAGGTAAAATTGAGCCAAAATGGCGTACACCGGCAGATTTGCCAGGCAGGCAGAGAAAGTGTAATCAGCCAGATAAAAACCCCGGCCGCCTTGGCGGACGGGGCAGAATTCTCCCGTGAGAACCGATCAACCTTCGCCTACGTTGCCGCCGCCACCCTTGGAACTGACGATAAAAATATCCTGAGTTACCGCGCCGGTGATATTCACCGTGGTGGAGAAATACTCATAATCATCCTTGGTGGCCGACAGTGTCTGCGAACCCAGCGGCAAACCCTCAAGTACGTAGCCCCCGTTGATGTCTGTGGTCGCGGATGCCCCGGCGCAACTGACATACACGCCGGAAACCGGATACGGGCTGTTGGCTTTGAATACCGTACCGCTCAGACTGCCGTTGCCGCCATTGGTCCCCTTGTCGCCGCCGCAGCCGCTGATCACCAGCAAACCCAGCACGACAACACAACACATCCCGATTCTTAGGAGGTTCCATCTCCCGGAACTCATGTTTTTTACCTCCCCTCGTCCAATATCCCAATATGCCATAATATTGCAAAATATACATTTTTACGGTGCGGGTCAAGTCTCATTGGACAAAAATTTAATGCTATCCTGTTATGCGTTACATGCGCCTAGCGTCCTTCCGGATTGGTTTCGGACTGCGGTTGTTCGCGCGGACCGGCGTTTTTGACATAGCGATCCAGCCAGTCGGTCATCTCATATAGTATATGCATGACTGATTCGCGCGCCCTATACCCATGGCTTTCATGGGGTAACAGCACCAGTCGGGCGGTGGCGCCGAGGCCCTTAAGCGCGCCGTAAAATCGTTCACTTTGCAGGGGAAACGTCCCGGAATTATTATCCGCCTCCCCGTGGATAAGTAAAATCGGCTCGTTGATTTTATCGGCGTGCATGAACGGCGACATGGCAAAATAGACCTCAGGCGCCTCCCAGAATGTGCGCTCCTCAGACTGAAAGCCAAATGGGGTTAGCGAACGGTTGTACGCGCCGCTGCGGGCAATCCCTAATCTAAACAGGTCGGAATGGGCCAGCAGGTTGGCGGCCATAAACGCCCCGTATGAGTGCCCGCCGACCGCGATTTTATCGGGGTCGGCCACGCCGCGCCGCACAACTTCATCGACCGCTGCCTGAGCGCTGGCGACGAGTTGTTTGACATAGCTGTCATTGGGTTCCTCCTCGCCCTCGCCGATAATCGGCATCGTCGGGTCATCGAGGATGGCGTAGCCATGTACCAACCAGAACAGCGGGGAATGAGCGCTGATTCTCACGAAGCGATACGGTGAATCGGTCACCTGTCCGGCGAAATCGGCGTCTTTGTACTCCTGCGGGTACGCCCACATCAACATCGGCAGCGGGCCGTCGGCGGGGGAATAGCCGGCCGGAAGGTACAACGTGGCGGTCAGATCGACGCTGTCGGCGCGTTTGTACCGAATCAGCTCCTTTTGCACTTGTGCCAGTTGCGGAGTCGGATGCGGAAACGAAGTAACAGCCGTCGATTGGTTTTGATTCAGTTCACGAAGGTAGTAATTTGGCGGCTCACTGACTGATTCCCGGCTGGTCAGCAATTTTCTGTTATCCACATCGATCAGGCGCACCGGGCGTTCATAGGATGGTGCTTCGGAATGGAACAGCCGCGTGGTTTCGTGCGTCTGCAAATTGTACCCATCAAGAAACGGCCGGTCGCCTTCAGGAGATGCGCCGTCCCCGGAAAGGAACAGGGTATTGCCGTTGTCGGCGGTCAACAACACCCACGTTCCCCATTCGGTGGGGCGGAGTAGCGGAGTGCCGGGATCGTTATACCGGTCTTCCCAGGACTGGTCAATCAGGACCATCGGTTCGGCTGCCGGCGAACCCGGAGCAAAAGCCGTGATTTTGTAATTTCTGGTTTTCCACCAGCTTTCGGTGACCAACGCCAGATCGTCGTTGCCCCACAAGATATTGCTATAGCGCGTCTTCAGGGTAATCAAGGCCGCCGGTTCACCAGCAAATGGCGCGGGGAGCATAAAAACCCGGTCGCGTTCGTCGGCTTCCACGCCGGCATCGCCGCCGTCCAGGGCTTCCACCCAGCACAACGTGGCCGGAGCATCGGCGCGCCAGCTTACATCACGCCGTCCGGTCCGCACCGAACCAAAGGTAATAGGGATATTATCAGCCAGCGGCACCTCGGCGACGGTGTACGCGATGTTGCCGGTCTGGTCCCACACTTCAATTGTGTGCGGGAACCGGTGATAGGGGACGGAGTAGGAGAACGGACGATGGATCCGCTCCACGAGGATATATTTGCCATCCGGCGAGGATTCGGCGCTGATAATCCCGGGGTTCCCCAACGGCGTCAGTTTGCCCTCCAAAGTGAGCAGGGCCAGTTGGGAGGTGGCATAATATTCGAACACGGCTTCGTCGTAGGCGTTTTTCAACAAGTCCTGGTAGGTCTGTGCCGGGGTTTTGCGACCGAGGTTTTCCTGAATCACCGGGCCTGCGGGCGCCAGTGGTTCGGTCGCCACCGGGCCGCGCCCGGCGACAATGGTGAAGATCAGGAGCGTTTGGCTGTCGGAAAACCACTCATAACAATTGCCGTATGCGTCATTGATCGGCAAGGCCGACAACCGGCGGGCGGTACAATTATTCAATTGGGCTACCCATAATTCGAGGTGGTCGGCAAAAGTAAGAGTAAAAGCTATGGTGCGGCCGTCGGGGGCCCAACCGACATTGCTGATTTGGGGATCTTCCGGCAATCCGGTAATCGGTTGTTCGGCGCCGTCCGGGAATTTTTTCAGCGACAACGCATTGTAGTAGTTCCCGCGGCTGGGGCCGTTGGTGCGCGGGTTGATCCGCAAACCGGCGATGCGCAGTTCGGGCTGAGCTACTTCCTCAATAGGCGGCAGGCCGGGCCGATACATCAGCAGCAACCAGGCATTATCCGGACTGACTGAAACCCCGGGAGTCGTGGGGGCATCGGCCAATTGGGCGATGGCCATCGGGGGCATCATATATTTTTGCTGTTCCTGGGCAATCGCCGGGATACCGATCGTCAGCCGGTATGCCAGGATTAGTCCACTGAGCAGCCCAATCCTGATCATCAAAACGCGGCGTACATCTTTCATGGGACGTCCTCTCTCTATTAAAACAATCGTGGAAATCCGGAAAATTCCGTTGCCCGAGTTTGAATCATAGACGGGAGAATAGGGTTTTTCTTATGCCCAAACAAATCTTTTTTGCCTGGGCAGACTGGACGACGGTGGATTTCGGATTTGCCAAAAACTATGATGATTGAATTCCAGTACTTGACCCGGACGGCAAAATCCGGCTCAATACCCGGTAATGACTGGCGGCGTGAAAATCCTCCGGCGTTTGGCCCGGTCGGCGGGGATCGGCATATTCACGCTGGGCCTGGTTTACCTTCTGTTGTTAATCCCCGAAACCTATCCGGAGGTCCCGCAACAAAGTGAGCGGCGCCCGTTCGCCTGGAATCAGGATGAATTATGGTCACAGCTGGAGGAACAGTTCGACCAGGCCCGCCGTGATGACGGCGCAACACTCGGGCCGCGCGCGGATTCGCTGCTGGCCGGCTTTCGCGCACTGTTGGATATTGCCGCCGGGCGCGCCCTCGCCCCGGAGGATACGTTATGGGCCACGGTGGAACGCGCGTTTTTCTCGCCGGCGCCGGTGATCGCGGTCCGGAGCGAACGGTTGCCGGAGTATGCGGCGTGTTATACGCAGCTGCGGATTGCGGTCAAAAGTCAGTCGCAGCACTGGGACATGTCCGCGGTTGCCGCGCGGGCGCGTTTATATCGGCTGCTGTACGGGAGCCGCGCGGCGGTCGAAGAGGTCATGCTGCAGGCGACGGCCGATATCGTCCCCGCCCTGATTGACGGCTCGGCGGAACCGTCCGCGACACCGGCGGCATCCTTCCTCGGGGTCACCGTCCACAGCGGTGATATCCTGGTCTCCCGTGGCGGCGCGCCGACCTCGGCGCTGATTGCCCGGGGCAATGATTTCCCGGGAAATTTTTCGCATGTTGCACTGGTGTACGTCGATGATCAAACGCACGAAATCTCGATTATTGAATCACACATTGAACAGGGTGTCGCGATCGCCACACCGGAGGAATACCTGGCCGATAGGAAACTCCGCGTGCTGGTGTTACGGCTGCGCGCGGATGTGCCGCAGCTTGCCACCGATCCGCTCGTTCCGCATACAGCGGCGCGCCTGGCGCTGGATGAGGCACGCTCGCGCCATATCCCTTATGACTTTGCCATGGATTTTGCCGACGATCGCCAGTTGTTCTGTTCAGAGGTGGCGTCCGCGCCTTACCGTAAACTCGGGATTACGCTGTGGATGGGCTTATCGCATATCTCCTCACCGGGCCTGCGTGCCTGGCTGGCCGGTTTCGGGGTCAGACATTTCGTGACCCAGGAACCATCGGATTTGGAGTACGACCCGCAATTGTGCGTCGTCGCCGAATGGCATGACCCGCGGTTGCTGGCCCAGGACCATCTGGACAACGCGGTCATCGATGTTATGCTGGAAACGGCCGACATGCATCCGCAATTGCCCTATGCGATGACCATGTTACCCGTGGCCCGGCTGTCCAAAGCGTATAGTTCGATCTTGAACCTTTGCGGAAAAATCGGACCGGTGCCCGAGGGGATGAGTGCGGCGGCGGCGTTGCGGAATGTGGCTTTCTCGGCGAAGCACGCGGCAATCAAATCCCGGACGAAACAATTGGCTGATGAATTCAAACAACGCCGGGGGTATGCTCCGCCATACTGGGTGATCGTCCAACTGGCCCGCCGGGCGCAGTCGGACACGGAGTGACCCTGCACTGGACGATATTTACCGCAGGTGTTCTTTGGCAATGGTGTGCGATGTATTGCTGTCGAGTTGATTGGAAACGGAATCGACTGCCTGCCCCACCACCCGTGGTCCCCAGGTTACCAGCGCGTAGACGATCAACAGGTAGAAGAGAATTTTTTTCGGACGCATGGAGCACCTCATCTTCCGGTCTGACCCCAGACCTACCCCCCGGATTTGCCGCAGGCCGTATGGTTTTTCTCCGCAACAACCGCAAGCAAGACTGGTGCCCGTTTTGACGCCATCGGGAAACGCCTGCATCTGATGATGATGCATTACATTGTCGGCCGCGGCGTGCCGTGTGGGCAAGCTGCTCGCCAATATTCTATGGTGTTGTTCCCATACATCGCAATCGTGGTCTTGTTTTTTCGCCTTTTTCCCAAATGCCGCGATCCTGGTTGCTGGCGGGTGTTGGGGTTATGAAAAAGTCCCGCACACGCGCAGTGTACGGGACTTGAAAATACCAGGTTGTTCGGGACAAAGATCCAACGCGGCTTTGTTACTTGCGCCGCGTGTACACGATTTCCATGGTCTTCATTTCATTCCCGGATTCGTCGGTGACATACATCTCCATTTTGCAGTTGTCGCCGCCGATTTTGGTCATGACCGTGCGGCTCGGGATGTCTTTGCGGCCGGCCATGGGGTCATCCATTTTTCCGGTATAATGAACGACGGTCCCGGCGGAATCGGCCACACCGCGCATCAACAGCATGCCGGTGCTCATATCATCGAACCACAGATCGAAATATTCCTGCCGAAACTTGTCGTAGCCGGTGATGCCCAGCCCTTTGAAGGTCCGGCCCATCATGTTGCCCTCAAAATCGTGGCGCAGGTAGCGGCCGCCCAGCATCAACGAAAACGTCCCAACGCCCGTGGAAGTCATCGGCGGGGCGGAGGGCTCCATCCACATCGAGACCTCGGCATCCCACGTCCCGACCATTTCAGCCAACTGTTGATGTTGTTTGGCGGGTGCGGCCATGTCTTCCCACATTTTCATCATTGCCGCCATATCCGGCTGGCCGGCGTCGGCCGGCTGAGCGGCTGCCTGGTTTGCCGCCATCCCGAGGGCCAGGACAAAAATCAGACCGTACATCAGTGTTTTGGTGTTCATCCATCCTCCTGTTAAATTAGTTTTGGCGGATATACGAAGAATTTGCCTATTTAGTCAATCACATTTTGGTCATTTGATAAAGACGTGGGTAATTTCTTGGGAATACTCCAGTTATGCGGAAGTCATACGTCCTGGACAGGTGTGGGTGTTCCTCCAGTTTGCCCGTGCCGGCAACTTTATGAGCGCGTGCGGTCGCAGCGAAACCAGCGCTTTTCCCTGGGGAGCTTGCGACCGTCCACAGCACACAGCGCTTGTATATTGCGATTGCCCGCAAAAACGGTTTTGCCGGTGCGTGTTTTTTATATTTATTGCCGGGCAAATGGAACAAGTAGCCAAACTCAAGCGGGAGGTCAACTAATGCGCAGCATGTTGAAATCAATAGTGTGTGTCCTGATACTATGCGCGGTTTCCGCCACATTGGCTTTTGCCGAGGGTGTCCCCCAGTTGGTCAACGTGCAGGGTTTGCTCACCGACAGCGGGGACGAACCGGTCGCCGACGGTGCGCATGAGGTGACCTTCGCCGTCTACAATGTCGAGAATGGGGGCAGCGAACTGTGGAGCGAAACCCGCACGGTGAGCACCGAGGATGGGCTGTTTACGATTATCCTCGGGGAAACGAACCCGCTGACCGAATCTTTATTCGCGTATCCTGATTTATGGCTGGGGATCACGGTGTCCGGGGATACCGAGATGACCCCGCGCCAGCGGCTGACCAGCGTGCCGTACGCCCTGAACGCGCCGGGAGCAGGCGGGTCGGGGAGCGGCTGGGTGGTAGACGGCAATAATCTATATGCAGAAGATGAGAATTATAATATCGGGATCGGTACCGATTCGCCGAACTGGAAACTCGATGTTGCCGGTGATATCAACGCCTCGGATTCGCTGATTGGAAATAAACTCCGCATCGGCAGCGCCTCAGTGGAAGGCAAATTGGCGTTATATGGCCCACTGACCAATGGCCCGTTTTTCGAACTGAACGAACGCTGGAACGGCGGTTGTGATTTTTTCCTGCGTGATGCCAACGGCAATGTCGCGGTCGGTTTTCAGTCAATCAATGCCTACGGTGCGGGCGGGTACGGGTGGCTGAACCGCAACGACGGCAGTCAGGGTATTGCATTGATGGGCAGTCTTGGCAGCGATAATGAACCAAAATTGAACATTACGGGTACCAGCCGGTCAGTCGAGTTCGATATGGCTGAAAGCGGTGATGATGCCGTGCAACTGCCCTCGAGTTCGATCAGCAATTCAGAAATAAAAAACGAGCCTGGAGTATCAAATAGCGTGCAAACATCATCCGAGGTGCTCGGCAATTCGCCCGAACAACTGGATAATATCTATATCAATTGCCCGAGTGATGGATATGTGCTGGTATTTGCCGTGTTTAACATGGTCACATGGCATGGTGGAGATGAATTCGCCTATTTTAAAATTACCAGCGAAGCCAGTGCGTCTTTCCCGTCGACGTACTCGTATTCCAAAACATATGTGAGTACGTTGCCATGTTGTCAGTACATTGAGCCGATCATGCTCTTCCGCTATTTCAGTGTCGATGCGGGCGGCCAATATTTTTATCTGTACGGCCAGGAAGGTTCGGGGCACAGTTCTGTTGATGATATTATTCTGTCCGCCGTGTTCATACCTTCGTGGTATGGACCCTTGTTTCCGGGGGTGTCAGAGGCGGAAGATGGAACGGAATCATTTGAATCCGCGCCATCGGAGATGGAACGGATCATCGACGAGCGAGTGAAGCTGGAAACGAAGGCCATCGAAAGCCGGTTTGAGCAGCGCCTGGCGGCGTTGAAAGAGGAACTACCGCAGGCCAACGGGAAATAATAGCACGTGACTGTATCAAGTCGGGATTGTATATTGATAAACGGAGGTACAACATGAAATATGCGATAGCGATTGCCTGTATCCTGCTTTTGTGCCTGGCGGGAACAGCCGGGGCATCAAATTATAATATCGAGTGGAAATGCATCAACTCCGGCGGGATTTTGCAGCAATCCTCGGCCAATTATGGGGCTAAAATCACACTGGCGCAGCCGGTGGCCGGGAACTGCCAGGGCGGCAGCTACAAAGCACATCTGGGTTTTTGGTATTGTGTGAAAAGTTATTTGGGTGTGGGCATTCTGGAACCGCCGGTTGCTGGTGACGGCATCCCCAAAGCATTCCGGTTGGAACAAAACTACCCCAATCCGTTCAATCCCGGCACGACCATCGAATATGCACTGCCGCAGCCCGGCTGGGTAACTGTGGCGGTCTATAACGTAATGGGGGAGAGGATGGTCACGCTGGTCGATGAATATCAGGCGGCGGGATATTACCGCACGACCTGGGACGGCCGCGACGACCGCGACGACCGCGACGACCGCGACCGTACGGCGCCCAGCGGGATTTATTTTTACCGGCTGGAGACCAACGGCACCATGACGACCAAGAAGATGATTTTGCTGAAATAGTCTCAGGTAGGGTGGGCATTGCCCACTGTCGCAGATTACGAAAAATGGTGGGCGGTGCCCACCCTACGGCTACTCATCTAGCGCAATATACAGGTACCCCACCGCTTGGGGCCTGTTGAAAAAGTCCCGATATTGTCATTGCGAGCGAAGCGAGCAATCTTACACGTTGATGGTATCAATGAACTACAAAAAGATCGCGACGTC
>JAGVQM010000028.1 GCA_020051695.1 Candidatus Zixiibacteriota bacterium
AACCCCTGTGGTTTCGACAAATCAATGCACTCAGGGAAACGCCGGGCAATTTGTCGGGTACGGCTCGCACGCGCATGGATCGCACGGACCGACACCGGATGAGCGGTACACAAACTGAACGTACCAGATAACATCTATGGGCGCAATGGTCCCGTCGCAATTCCAATCACCGCTTTCTCCGGGGCACGCAGTCTGCAAGCGGGAATCAAGCGAGCGGAAGACATAATTGACCATGATTGCCACGTCCATCGGAGAGAACGATCCATCGGCGTTGACATCGCAGTGGAACGGACAGGCGCAGCTGCACCCGACGGTCAGTGCCCCCAGCCGGACTTGACAACCGTTGTTTTCCGGGGCACAGGGAGAAGATGGTTGCAGACGGTAATCCCCGGCGGCGCCGTCGCAGAATACCGGGTCGGCCGATAAATTGTTGTTGAGGTCCTGTTGTCCGGCGAGACAACCCACCCAGTTGCCCCCGGCATTGCCATAGATGTCGGTGCATGATGCCGAAGCGGTCGCGCCGCCTTCCAGGCAGTATACCGCCTGTCCCTGAAGATTGAAGGCAATCACACAATTTTCCATGACCGCCAGCGCCCGGTCATAGGAGAACACGGCGGCGCCCAGCATCCCGCTGTTGCCGACGAAGGTGCAGTTGACCAGTTCGACCGTGTCTTTATAAACGTAGACAGCTCCCCCCGCCAGGGCGGAATTGCCGTAGAAAACGCAATCACGGACGATCGGTGCGGCCTGATTGCATAATAGACCTCCGGCGCTCGAGACACCATTGAAATACGGGCCGTAACCCCCGCGCAGAGTGAACCCTTCAATGATGCACGTCCCCGGTGGAACGTCTTTCACCATCAGGCAATGCCGCGGGGTTCCCGCACTCGCCTGGGCGTCGATGATCGTCGACGCCGGCCCGTTGAGCGAACGAAAATGAATGCGCCGGGAATGGAGATCGATTGTCCCGTTTTCCGTACCTGCGTACGTCCCATTCCCGACGATTACCGTGTCGCCGTGCATGGTCGAGTCGATGGCCTGCTGAATAGTCGGCGCGTCGCCGCTGCCGTCGTGTGCAACATACCACGACCGAATGACCTCGCAACTGTCGCCGATACCGTCGCCGTCAAGGTCCTCCTGGGCCGGGTTAAAGTGATTCGGGCAGTTGTCGCAGACGTCACCCAGGATGTCACCGTCAGTGTCGGCCTGGTTGGGATTATATGTCGAAGGGCAGTTGTCGACCAGCCCGCAGACACTGTCGGCGTCGATATCGTTTGTTGGGTCGTAAGGACAAAAATCACAATCGTCGCCGAGACCGTCCGCGTCGGCGTCAGTCTGCCAGGGGTTGTCGACGGTCGGGCAATTATCACAAGCGTTGCCCAGCGTGTCGGTGTCGTAGTTGGCTTGGGACGGGTTATAGGTGAACAGGCAGTTGTCGGCCTGGTTGAGGGCGCCGTCGAAATCGAAATCCCCGCCGTTGCCGAAACTGTGCACCGTTGCCAGCGAGGCCTTGATCATGCGCGTGGTGTAATCGAAGTTAATATATGTCGTACTGTCCCGGCTTGAATGGTATTGTTCCGAAAAGTAATATTCAATGAGGAAAACCACGTCATACCCGTTCTGATAAAATGGGTAGTGGTCGGAACCGGCGGACATCCCCGTCATATAACCGGTAATCCCGGCATATGTCTGTGCCATCGCCTGCCACAGCGAGGGGAAGAAGGTATTTTCACTATGGATCAAATAGGCTTCGTTGGTGTTGGGCCAGAAACCGATCATGTCCATATTGAACATGAGCAGGATCTGATCGCCCTGCGCCGCCGCGCGGTTCGCGTAGTGCCACGAGCCGTTCAGGCCGCCCTCCTCGAAGTCAAAGGCGATAAAAATGAAGGTGACATCGGTTTCGATCCCGCTCAGCGCGCGCGCGATTTCCAGCACGCCGGCCACCCCGGAGGCGTTGTCATCGACTGCTGGAGAAATGGATACGCCGTCAAAATGCGCCCCCACGACGATCTGATAATCCGGGTATATTGTCCCGGGCTTCGTCGCAATGACATTGTAATAGGGCGTGGCCCCTCCCGTATAGAATTCGTCGGTGTATGCCGTCGCGTACCCGAACTCCTGAAATTTGGCCAGGATCCAGTCCCGTGCGGCGTAATTCGAATCCGTGCCCGCCAGACGGCGATAGAAGGCCTGAAGGCGGTACATATACGCTTCCACGGAATCCTGACTGACCAGGCCGACAATCGAATCAATGTCTGCCATCTTAAACAAGGCAGCGTCCCTGCGGTCGGCGGATGCGGTCGCCGGAGAGGTGTACACGATTTCGGCGCGCCATTCTCCGATCCGCCACAGCTCGCCGACCGCCTCGCCTAAAGACAGCTCGTCCGGCTCCACACGGAACACCCGGATTTTCTCCTGCGCATACAATAGTTCGTAACGGTCCATGTTTTCTTCATCGGTCCGCCGGTCAAGGGCCAGGCACCTCTTGTCCACATCCTCAGCCAGCAGTTCGATCGGCAGACCTAGATGGCGCAGGCGGCGGGCGAGGGACTCATCGCCATGGACAAGGTATGTATTCCCCATTCGTAGCAGCGGTTCGAGCTGTCCCAGCCGCAGCGTGGCGGCGTCTGCCCGGCAAGACAGTGTGACCAGATAGAGATTGCCGTTTACCGTTTCAAGTGCGGCTGTCGCCTGCCGGCGGGGTACGGCCCCGGGCGCGAATAAAGCCGCGCTGATGGTGATGATCCCGACCAACAGGATCACACGCCTGACAAACCGTTGGCGAGAGTTAACCATAAGATCTCACCTGTCCCTTTCCGGACAAGGGTCGGCCAAGTAACGATTATTCGTACAAAATAAGATAACCAAATGTAGCGGTTCGTCAATATCCATCTGCCATTGTTTAATCGAAAGCGGTAATTCATTGTAATTCCATGGGATGCTTATATGACAGACTCCCGTGCCGCCAGGAATCCCGTGGACATAAAAAATCCCAAGCCCGACAGGGCCTGGGTCAATCCTTTATGCGGAAGGCGGGATTTGAACCCGCACAGGCAAAGCCCACCACCCCCTCAAGATGGCGTGTCTACCAATTCCACCACTTCCGCATCATATCGGCAAATCAGATAATTATCGCAATTAGCCGCCCGTGCCGGGTTCGGGTTCCTGATTCCCCGCCGGTGGCGGAGTTTGATCGGGTTGCGCCGCTGGTTGTTGACCCGCTGGCTGCTCGGTCGATTGGCCGGCGGGCTGACCCGTTGCCGGAAGAGTCTGATCCTGCTGGACCGGAAGCTCCGCCGCTCGTTCACGCGCCGCTTTTTCAACCGCCGATTCCGTCGTTCCATCGGCAGTGGTCACCCGATCGGGGGAGAGGAAGGTCAGGACAATGCACGACAGGAAAAACGCCACCGCCAGCCCGCTGGTCGCTTTAGCAAGGAAAGGGGCCGCGCCCCGGCCGCCGAAAACCGTGCCGGTCAGCGCTGATCCGCCGAACGCCCCGGCCAGGCCTTCGCCCTTGGCCGACTGCATCAGGACGGAAATCATCATCCCGACGCAAATAATGATGTGTAATGCAATGAAAAAACCGTACACCGAAACCTCCAGAAACTACGTGTTGCAGTTCGCGTTGTGTTATTCCGCCGCCCGGATAATCCCGTCGAACAAATCGGCTTTCAACGATGCCCCGCCGACCAGCGCCCCGTCAATATCAGGATGCGCCAGCAACGCGGCGGCATTGTCCGGTTTGACCGAACCGCCGTAGAGTATTCGCACTCGCTCCGCAATATGATGGCCGAATGTTTCATTCAGCCAGGAGCGGATGAACTCGTGCACTTCTCCGGCCTGTTCGATGGTGGCGACTTTTCCGGTCCCGATAGCCCACACCGGTTCGTAGGCTATCGTGACCTCGTTCATCTCCTCAACTGTTACGCCCGCTAGCCCGTCTCGCAATTGCTTTTTAACAACTTCGACGGTCCGGCTGGCTTCTCGTTCATCCAATGTCTCTCCAACACAGACAATCGGCAACAGACCGGCATGCAACGCCTTTTTCACCTTCCGGTTTACGCCGGTGTCGGTTTCACCGAACAGCTGTCTGCGTTCGGAGTGGCCCAATATAACCCATTTGCAGCCCACCGTCAACAACATCCCGGCGGAGACCTCAGCGGTGTAGGCCCCGGCGTCCTCGTGGTGCATATTCTGGGCGCCCAGCTCGATCGGCGAACCGGCGACGGCCTCGGCGACGGCGGGCAGGGTCACAAATGGCGGGCAGACAACGACATCCACGTCAGGCCAGCCCCCGGCCGCGTCCAGCAGGTCTTCCACCAGACTCGTCCCTTCGGCCGGATCGAGGTTCATCTTCCAATTCCCGGCAATCAAAATTCGTCGCATCAGCGTCTCCCGGATTATTTAACCGTCGATTCGGCCGGCTGCTGTTGTTTTTCAGTCAGGGCGGCGATACCCGGCAGGATTTTGCCTTCGGCGAATTCCAGCGAAGCTCCGCCCCCGGTGGAAACATGCGAAATCCGTTCGGCTAGCCCGGCGGCATTCACCGCAGCCACCGAATCCCCGCCGCCGACCACCGAAATCGCCCCGCGATCGGTGGCGATAGCAATGGCCTCGGCAATGGCCCTGGTCCCGCAATCGAACGGGGGCGTCTCAAAAACGCCCATCGGCCCGTTCCAAAATATTGTCCGCGCCTGATGAATGATTTTGGTGAATTCCCGCACTGTCACCGGGCCGATATCCAAACCCAGAAGGTCTTCGGGAATGGCGTCCGCAGGGCAGACTTTCGTCGGGATGCCCGCCTTCAGTTCGGTTGCGCAGACGCAATCGGTGGGGAGAAGCAGCCGCTTGCCCACCTGTTCGACCCGCTGTAGGATCGTCGCCGCCAACTCGATTTTGTCTTCCTCTAGAAGCGACTTGCCGATGGCCAGTCCCTGCGCTTTGTAAAAAGTAAACGCCATGCCGCCGCCGATCAACAAGGCATCGACCTTTTCCAGCAGGTTTTGGATGACGTCGATTTTGCCGGATATTTTGGCCCCGCCAAGGACCGCAATATACGGCCGTTTATATCCCGTGAGCAACCGGCCGAGGAAATCAATTTCTTTCTGCATCAGGTAACCGGCCGCGCACTGGTCGAAACATTTTGTCACACCCTCGGTCGAGGCGTGCGCGCGGTGGGCGGTGCCGAAGGCATCGTTGATATACAGTTGGCCCAACCCGGCCAGGGCTTTGGCAAAACCGTCGTCGTCGTCGGTTTCTTCTTTATGGTAACGCAGGTTCTCCAATAAAACGACATCACCGTCGACCATCGCCTTGACTGCCGCTTCGGCTTCCGGGCCGACACAATCCGAGGGGAATCCGACCGGTTTTCCCAGGAGCCGGCCCAGGTGCTGCGCCACCGGACGCAGGCTCATTTCGGGCACCGCCTTGCCCTTCGGCCGTCCCAGATGCGACATCAGGATCGCCCGGCCCCCGTCGCCGATGATTTTCTTGATCGTCGGCAGGGCGCTTTTGATCCGCGTGTCGTCGGCTATTTTGCCGTCCTTGAGCGGGACATTAAAATCAACGCGTACCAATACCCGCTTGCCGCGGAGTTTCATATCATCTATCGTCAGCTTGGCCATTGTTTCCCTCACGCCATTTTCAGCAGCATGTCGACCATGCGGTTGGAGAAGCCCCACTCGTTGTCGTACCAGGACAGAATTTTGACTAGGTTCCCATTGATTACCTTCGTCGTCAGGGAGTCAAAGACCGACGAGTGCGGATTATGAATGACATCCACCGAAACAATCGGGTCGCTGCAATATTCGAGGTAGCCCTTCATCGGTCCCTCGGCGGCCTTTTTCATCGCCTGATTGATCGCGTCGATTGTCGCGGTCTTTTCGACCACAGCAGTCAAATCCACCAGCGAGCCGTCCGGTGTGGGGATGCGGATGGCGAACCCGTCCAATTTTCCCGCCAGCTCCGGGATCACCTGGCTGATCGCCTTGGCCGCCCCCGTGGACGTGGGGATGGCCGAGACCGCTGCGGCGCGGGCGCGCCGCAGGTCTTTATGCGGCAGGTCCAAAATCCGCTGGTCGTTGGTGAACGCATGGATCGTGGTCATGAAGCCATATTTGATGCCGAAGGTATCGTTCAGGACTTTGGCCACGGGTGCCAGGCAGTTGGTCGTGCATGAGCCGATGGAGATGATCTTGTGTTTGTTTTTGTCAAAACTCTTGTCGTTGACACCGAAAACGAAAACGCCGTCGGCATCGGAACTCGGCGCGGAAATCAGCACCGATTTGGCGCCGGCTTCCAGATGTTTGGCCGCCAATTCCCGTTTGGTGAACAACCCGGTCGATTCTATGACAATATCCACGCCGAGTTCTTTCCAGGGCAGTTTGGCCGGGTCGCGCTCGGCGGTGACTTTGAATGAATCTTTGCCGGCAGTGATCGAATCCCCGTTCACCGTAACCGGACCTCCGATGATGCCATGGACCGAATCATATTTCAAAAGATGCGCCAGCGTTTTGGTATCGGTGATGTCATTGACCGCCACGATATCGACTGCGTCGTTGTTCATGACCACGCGGTACACCAGCCGCCCGATACGCCCAAAACCGTTGATCCCGACTTTGATTGCCACGATAGGAACCCTCCCTGATTGTTGACTGATGATGGACCCCGGATGGGGTTGTGTCCTGCTTCCCTGCCTTTTTTCCGCTCACATAAGCTATCTATAGGTATAAGCGGCGCCCACCAGAATCTGTGCGCCGGAAAAATCTTTCACCCCGGCCAGTTCCTTGCCGAATTCAGCATACTGGTACTTGCCGATGAAGGACAAGGCAAAATTGCGGCCCAGCACCCAGTCAACCCCGGCGCCGGCATACCAGCCCACCGCTTCGCGGGATTCAGATTTGAGCCCGTAGAATCCCCCAAAATAGTTGCTGTATCCGGAGGTGCTGATGGTTTCCGTGCCGATGATTACCGATCCGCCCGCGGCAAGAAACGGCTGTATTTTCTGATCCGGCCGCATCGCCAGCGGAAGATAGGCCAGCCCTGCGCCCAAAGGATAGACCAACGCCGTGCCGAACCCCTCTTCCACCTCTGCGCCGGGCGGGTCGTAATCCAGATGGATATCGCCGCGCGAAACTCCGCCGAAACTGAGGTCCAGATACAGCGGGCCTTTCAAATGGTAAAGATAGAACAACTCCAGGTGAAATGCCGTTGACGACGAATACACTTGCACGTATTCGGTCTGGATGTCCGCCGTCAATCCGTTGGCCAGCCACGGCCCCAGCCGGACCCCCACCATGTTTTTGCCGACTAAGTCGACTTGCGCTGCCGTCGGCGCGCCCATCAGGAATACAAGAATCAGCGCAAGTGCCGGTACCGGCCCTATTCCGGACGCCCGCCTTGGTCGTTTTCTCATCTCAAACTCCCCTGTCCATCTTACCGTTATGTCGTCGTCCCGACGGCGGACGATGAGCGCCATGTTCCCCGACCACCATTGTACCACCTATACGACTAAACGCCTGTGAACGGCAGATATTCCTTCATCATCATTTTCTTCCCCCGGTCGCCACGAATAAGACTTCCGTTCCCGGCAGGGTCAAGGTGCTTCTTGGACCGGCAGGCGTCTGCCGGGGCCGCACTTAGAGTATCGGCCCGGTTCGGCCAATGGACAAGTCGGTTAATCCGTATGGTGCACATGAAAAACGGCAGTCCGGGTCTTTTTCGTTGTCCAGACCGGTTTTTTTTCGCTTGTTGGCGCAGCGCCCTTATGCCGCTGGGGCGGGATTGGATCATTGGCGGCCCGGCAGGTGCTGAGGTCGTCGCAAAAGGTCCGCGAGAGGAAGGGAAATGAAAGTCATAATTCCGGCTGCGGGGATCGGTACCCGGCTGCGGCCGCATACATATTCGACACCAAAGGCCCTGCTGCACGTGGCTGGGAAACCGATTCTGGCCCATATTATGGACCGCCTGCTTGCCTTGCCGGAACTTGACGAAATCATTATTGTAACTGGTTTCCTGGGCGATAAGGTGCGGAAATATCTCAGCGCCGCGTATCGGGTAAATATCCGTTTCGTGCCGCAGGAACAACTCCGTGGCCTCGGTTATGCCATTTATTTGGCGGCCAAACACTTAGACGGCGAACCGGCGCTGGTCGTCCTGGGCGATACGATACTTGATACCGACTTTTCACATTTTATCAAACCGGGCGAGGATGTCATCGGCGTGCGGGAGGTCGAAGATCCGAGCCAGTTTGGCGTGGTGGAAATTGTCGATGGCCGCATCTCCCGCCTCGTCGAAAAACCCGAAAAACCAAAATCCACGTTGGCCGTGGTCGGCATTTACGGGATTACCAGCGTCGGGTTGCTTCAGGAGTGTCTGGGCGAGATTGTCGAGCGGGGCCTGACCACCCGCGGCGAAATCCAGGTGACCGATGCCCTGCAGCTGATGGTTGATCGCGGATCAGTCATGGTCCCGCACCGCGTCGGTGGCTGGTTCGACTGTGGGACGGTGGAGACGCTGCTGGCCACCAACCGCCATCTGTTGGAGGGATTCAGCGGTACACCGCAGCCGGCCGGCTCAGTGGTGATTGCGCCGTCATATATCGCCCCGACCGCCGAAATCGTCCGTTCGGTAATCGGACCATACGCTTCAATCGGGGCAGGGGCGCGCATCGTCGAATCGGTGATCCGGGATTGTATTGTCGGAGAAAACGCGCGGGTCAGCCGAATGCTGCTGGAAAATTCGATGATCGGCACGGCCGGGAAAATTGACGGAACGTTCGATCATTTTAATATTGGAGATTATTCGGAGATCGGTTATCAGTAACTGGTCGGATATATTCCGCAACGAAGGTACTGAGGGAGTAGTGTATGGCAGGGGATTTTCTCTTTTCTTCCGAGTCGGTGACCGAAGGTCACCCGGACAAAGTCTGCGATCAAATTTCCGACGCTGTCCTCGATTCAGTGTTGCGGCAGGACGCCACCGGACGTGTTGCCTGCGAAACATTCATTACCACCGGGCTGGTGATTGTCGGGGGAGAGATTACAACAAAAGGATACGTCGATATCCCCACTCTTGTGCGCAATCTGGTCGCCGATATCGGGTATACGCATGCGAAATACGGCTTTGATGCCAAATCGTGCGCCATCCTTAACGCCATTGGCCCGCAATCGCCGGACATCGCCCAGGGTGTGGATAGCGGCGGGGCCGGTGATCAGGGATTGATGGTCGGGTACGCCTGCGATGAGACCCCGGAACTGATGCCGATGCCGATCTCCCTGGCGCACAAGTTGTGCAAACAACTGGCCTCCGTGCGGAAAAAGGGGACATTGCCATACCTGGGCCCGGACGGCAAAGCGCAGATTACCGTGGAATACCGCGAAAATGTCCCGGCGCGGGTCGATACTGTAGTCGTCTCCTCTCAACATACCGCCGAAATCCTTGATGCTGACGGCAGCCATATTACCGAAGACGCCCGCCACGAGATTATTGACGCGGTGGTCAAGCCGGTCATTCCCGCCAAAATGCTGGATGACCGGACACGTTATCTGGTTAATCCGACCGGCAAATTTCTCATCGGCGGGCCGCAGTCCGATACCGGGATGACCGGCCGCAAGATCATCGTCGATACGTACGGCGGGATGGCCGCCCACGGAGGTGGGGCGTTTTCCGGCAAGGACCCGACGAAAGTAGATCGTTCGGCGGCCTACATGGCGCGTTACATTGCCAAAAACGTGGTCGCCGCCGGACTGGCCAAAAAATGCACGATCCAGCTGGCGTACGCCATCGGAGTTGCCGATCCGGTGTCGATCATGATGTGGTGTGACAATACCGAACAGATTCCCACGGAGCGGATCGCCGGGCTGGCTCGCAAGCTGTTCCCGCTGACCCCGCAGGGGATTATCGAAATCCTCGATTTGCGCAAATGTGAGTATGTCAAGACTGCGGCGTATGGCCATTTTGGCCGGGAAACCGAGGGATTCGCCTGGGAACGTACCGATATGGCTGCCGATTTGCAGCGGCATGCCTAACTTAACGGCTGGAATACGCTGGTGATCAGGGGAGAACATATGAAATGTGATATCGCCGATCGAAAACTGGCCGGCGCTGGGCGGCTCCGGGTGGAATGGGCCGAGCGCAATATGCCGGTGCTGCGCCTGATCCGTGAACGGTTCGCCAAAGAAAAACCTCTGGATGGTTTGCGGATTGGCTGCTGTTTGCATGTGACCACCGAGACGGCGAATTTAATGGTTACGTTGCAGGCCGGCGGTGCGCAGCTGGCCTTGTGCGCGTCGAATCCGCTGTCGACGCAGGACGATGTCGCGGCAATGCTGGTCGCCGATCATAAAATCTCGGTGTTTGCGGTGCGCGGCGAGGACAACAAACGTTACTACCAGCACATCAGCGACGTTTTGGACCTCGATCCGCATATCACCATTGACGACGGCGCCGATCTGGTCTCGACTTTGCACAAACGTAAAACACTGCCCAAGCATCTCCTTGGCGGACTGGAAGAGACGACCACCGGTGTCATCCGGCTGCGGGCCATGGAAAAAGACCAGGCCCTGCGCATGCCGATGGTGGCGATTAATGATTCGAACACCAAGCATTTTTTTGATAACCGCTATGGCACCGGGCAATCGACGCTCGACGGCGTGCTGCGCGCGACGAACATGCTGATTGCAGGTTCGACCGTGGTCATCGCCGGGTACGGCTGGTGCGGCCGCGGGCTGGCCACGCGCGCCAAAGGCATGGGTGCGCACGTGATCGTCACCGAAGTCGACCCGCTGAAGGCCCTGGAAGCAGTGATGGACGGTTATCAGGTCATGCCGATGGCGGCTGCGGCGAAGTGTGGTGATTTATTTATCACCGTCACCGGCAATCTCAATGTTGTTCGCGCCGAACATTTCAAAGCCATGAAAGACGGCGCGGCGGTCTGCAACTCCGGCCATTTCAATGCCGAGCTTGATCTGCCTGCCCTGGAAAAGCTCACCAGCCACAAACGGGTCATCCGGCACGAACTGGTGGAATACACGCTTTCCGGTGGCAAGAAAGTTTATGTGCTGGCCGAGGGACGGCTGGTCAACCTGGCCGCCGCAGAAGGCCACCCGGCGATGGTCATGGATATGAGTTTTGCCAATCAGGCGCTGGGTGTGGAGTATCTCAAGGACCACGGGGCGCGGCTGGCCAACCATGTATACCCCATGCCCCGGGAGATTGATGACGAAATCGCCCGGTTGAAACTCCAGTCCAAGGGGATTAAGATCGACCGGCTGACACTGGAACAGAAAAAATATCTGGCGACCTGGGAAATGGGGACCTGATCGATTATCCTCGATGATCAGCATGGTCATCGTGTGCGGCCGCAGGACCATCTGCCCCGGCGGAGGGACTTCCTGGGAGGGTGCCCTTGAAGCCGGGGCTGCGCGGCCGCATGCAGGCCTGATCTTGTATAAATTTTCCGCTGCGACGGGAAGAAACCCTGATGTACATGCGGTGGGGCAAAAGGGCCCTGGACATTGTTGCGTCGGTTGGTGGCTTGATTATCACGATGCCGTTAATGGTGCTTGTGGCTGCGCTCATCGTGCTGGGTGAAGGCCTTCCGTTACATTTTCGCCAGGTGCGCGCAGGTTTCCGCGGCCGGCCGTTTGTCTTTCTGAAATTCCGCACAATGAACAATGACCGTGACAGTGCGGGGGAGTTGCTGCCCGACGAACAACGGTTGACCGCCCTGGGCCGCTTCCTGCGCAGTACGAGTCTGGATGAATTACCGGAACTGTGGAATGTGCTCAAGGGGGACATGAGTCTGGTCGGTCCCCGGCCCCTGTTGACCGAGTACCTCGATCGCTATACGCCCGAGCAGGCCCGGCGTCATGACATCAAACCCGGCATCACCGGGCTGGCGCAAATTAGCGGCCGCAATGCCCTGCACTGGGAAGAGCGTTTTGCCCTCGATGTTTGGTATGTCGAAAATTGCTCTTTGTGGCTGGACTTAAGCATCCTGGCCCGGACGCCGCCGGCGGTCCTGCGCCGCAGGGGGATTACTGCGCAGGGCAGCGCAACTATGCCGCCATTTCAGGGGGGGGAGTCGCATGGCCGGAGATGATTCCATAATTGTCCTCGGGGCGGGTGGACACGCCAAGGTCGTCATTTCGACCCTGCGCGCGGCGGGATATAGTATTGAACGCCTGTTGGACGATGATCCTTCGCGGCAGGGTGTGCCTGTCCTCGGCGTGCCGGTCTCCGGGCTGCTGTCGGATATCGCAAAATTCCCCGGTTGTAACGCCGTCATTGCCATCGGGGACAACCACCACCGCCGGCATGTTGCCGCACAATGCGGTAACGTCCAATGGGCGACCGTTGTTCACCCCACTGCCATCATCGACCCGACGGCCGCTATCGGTCCGGGGACGGTCGTTTTTGCTGGCGCGATCATTCAGCCGGATACAATAATCGGCAGGCATGCAATTATCAATACCGGCGCGACCATCGATCACGACTGCCGCATCGGCGATTACGCCCACATCGCTCCGGGGTGTCACCTATGCGGCAATGTCGTGGTCGGCGAGAGCACGTTGCTGGGGGTTGGTAGCGTGGTCATTCCGGGCAAGACCATCGGCGCCCGATCGGTGGTGGGGGCGGGAAGTGTGGTGGTGAAAGATATACCGCAAGGCATCGTGGCAGCGGGCGTGCCTGCTCGTCCTGTCACTACAGTCGATTGAATGCCCACATTCTCCTCAATTCCTGATCCGCGCCAGCATGATCACACCCGCGATAAAAAATATCGCAATCGGCGTCCAGGCGGAAATCTCAGGAGTAAGATAGCCGTTATGCCCGAAGGCGCGGAAAACCTCGATCAAGACGCGAAACACAAAAGTCACCGCCATGGCAATGCCGAAATTGAGCGCCATCCCGCTTTTGCGCACCCGCACCGCGATAGGTAAGCCGAACAACACAATGACCACATTGATCAGTGGATAGGAGAATTTCCACAGGAAGTCCGTGCGTTCGGTCGTCGTGTCCCCCCCGACCGCCTCTTTGGCTTTGAGATAGCGGTATAACTCACGATACCCCATGTTCTCCGGCGAAACCTGTTTGGCGACGAAATCCTGGGGCTGTTCGGCCCAGTCCCGGTAGACTTTATTGATAAACGGCGCAAACTCGGCAGAGGCATCGGCGGCCGAGGAATCGCTGAAAGTCCGCGAGCGTCCCTTACGGCCGACCCAGAGCGAATCTTCATATTTCAACGATTCCATTTCTTCGACCGCGACAAGTTTTCCCTCGGCAAAGGTTTGCACGATCGCCTGCGTGCCGGAGCCGGTCCGGGGTTCGAACGCCTTGAAATAAAACAGACGCCCGTCGCGGCCCTGCGCATACAGGTTGTTGATCAACATTCCCGAACGATCAACAATACCCTTGAGTTTTTCCCGCCGCCATTCCTCGCGGTGCTGGTCGGCCCAGGGCAGGACATATTCACCTGCAGCCACAACCAGTATCACGACAAGCGCTGCAAATGTCACCAGCGGTCTCCCCAGCCGGTGCAGGGGAATGCCGGAAGAGCGCACGGCCAAAAGTTCGTTGCGCCGTCCCATGAACCCGATACAAAACAGCGTAGCCAGCAGCATGGCGATCGGCAGCGTCAAAATCAGAATATATGGTGTGTAGTAAATATAGTAATCCAGTACCTGGGCGAACGTCAGGCCCCGGTCGATGTACTTGTCGAGCCGTTCGACCAGATCGATGATGATAAAGATAAACCAAAACGCCGCCTCCGCCCACAGGAGGTTGAAAATGAAACTTTTCAACACATAGGAATTCAGCCGTTTCAAGCAGGGGAGGTGGAATGTTGCCCGGGGTTTGCCGCCCGCCTTGTGCCGGGCCTCGCGGGCGTCGGCGCTGAAAGCATTGTTCCACCACTCGCCGAGCCGGCTCAGCCATTTCGGTGCCGGAAACGGTGCATCGCGGGTCACCCGCCAGATCAGGACCGCCCCCACCAGCCCGATCAGGACATTGGCCGACCACATCGCCACGCCGGGCGAAACAAAACCACGGTCGGAGAGGTCTTCACCGCCGATCAGGAATGCCCAGTACAACACAAACATCCCCAGACTCATCCCCAGCCCGACGCCGATTCCGCCGCGCCGGGCGACAATCCCCAGCGGTCCACCGATCATGACAAACACAATGCAGGCGGCCGGGATGGAGTATTTTTTGTGAATCTCCAGCAGAAAAGTGCTGATCAGCCGGTTCTGGTTTTCAATGCCCCGGAGTTCCTGCTGAATCTTGGCCAGTACCCGCGAATTGGTATTGACCGCCGCAGCGATAGCTGTCGAATCGTCCGGCGGGGGATAGGGGTTCTCCGGGTCGGCCGCCCAATGCGCGCGGGTGGCCGAATCTGCCGGCGTGAACAACCGCTCCACCGCTTCGGCGACCCGTTCATTGATTTGGTCTCGGTGCCCCGGGATCAATGCCCGCCACTGCTCGACATCCTGGCGCATCTCCGCTGCGGATTTTTCACGGTCGGTGCGCATCTCCGTTTCGCTTTGCGTGAATTCCGAACCGACGCCGGTCAGATAGAATGTCTGGTAGTCGAAACTCATGCGCCGGTACTTGTCGGGTGCTTCCGGATCGATTTCGTGGATTTCCCCGTCGCGCAGCCGGACAATCAGTGTATTGCCGTCGGCCGAAAACGCCAGTTTGCCGCTGCGGGCGGTGATCGTGCGGGGCATTTCCCGTGATTTATGATCGAAAATGGTTACGTCCTCGATTTCCGAGGTCCGATAGTCCAGTTTCCGCACCAGCAGGTGATACCCGGTAATCCGGTCGGACAGCACGTTTTCCTTGATTTCCAGCATCGGGCGCGTCCGGCGGATGTCCGACATCAGTTGGCGCGCGCGATGGTTGGCGTCGGGCAGGACTTCGTTGTTGAAATACACCAACCCGAGGCCCAGAAGGGTGGCGACAACCAGTACCGGTGTTAAAATCCGCAACGGGGAGACCCCCGAGGCCTTCATCGCCAAAACTTCAGCTTCGGCCGACAGCCGGCCGAAAGCCATCAGCGTCCCGGAGAGGACAGCCATGGGTATCGACAACGCCAGCATCCAGGCCAGGTTCAGGACAAAAACCTGGACGATGATCCAGGTATCCAGTTTTTTGCTGATCACCAGCTTGACCACATCGGGCACAAAATCCACGATCAGTACCAGCGTGATGACCACGAACGCAAATAGAAAAGGGCCGATGAATTCAGCCACGATGTATCGCGACAGTCTCCGCACGGTGGCTAATATACGTTGCCGTTGGCCCGGCTCAAGCACGATTCCGCGCCAAACTTCACGAAAAAACCCGGTTTTGGCGTTTGGCGGATAATTTCACTTGACTCAAGGGCTTAAGCCGCAGAAATATCCAGTGCTGTTCCGGGCCCGGGCGGCCCGCGGCGTATATTGGTGTACATATGGCATTAATCGATTACAACATCGGTGACAAATTGACGGCGTTTGTGGCCATTCGGCGCCTGCAGCGCAAGGAATATAACGACCGTCCGTTCCTGGCCTTGAACCTCGGCGACAAAAGCAAATCGATCGAGGCGGTCATGTGGGACGGTTTCGAGCAAGTCGCCGACCGGCTCCGTCCCGGCGTGGTGGTCAGGATTCAGGGGACAATTTCCGAATACCGCGGGCAGCCGCAGATAAAACTGGAGCGAATCCGTCTGGCAGATGAACAGGAATACGATCTTGCTGATTTCCTGCCGACGTCAAAATTCTCGACGGAACAACGTGCCGCGCGGCTTGATGAGATCATTGGTTCGTTAAGCGACCCCTACCTGCGGCAACTCCTGGAATCGCTGCTTGGCGCAGGTGAGACACGCGAGGCCTTTTTGCAGATCCCCGGCGGCCAGCGCTGGCACCATGCCTATATCGGGGGCCTGGCCGAACATACCTTCGGGATCGTGGATATTTGTAATTTCTGCGCCGGTTTATACCCGGAACTGGACGGCGAGCTGCTGATTTGCGGGGCTTTATTGCACGACCTGGGCAAAATCAAACAATACGCTATTTCATCCGTTTTTGAGTATACTGATTCCGGTCGGTTGTTGGGCCATATCGTTGAGGGCGATGAATTAATCGCCAATGCCATCCGGGGCATTGACGGTTTTCCCGGAGAGAAAGAAATGCTGTTGCGGCACATGGTCCTGGCCCATCACGGCGAACTGGAGAGCGGTTCGCCGGTGGTTCCGCAGACCCGTGAGGCATTCATCCTGTGCCATGCCGACGATATGGATGCCAAAATGGGGGCGTTGCGGCAAATCGCCGAGAAGACCGGCGATGAACCGTGGAGTGAATATGTTCGTCTGATCAATCGCTTTATTTATTTTGGACGTGAGCGGTCGTCCCCGGCAGGGGACAACGTCTCACGTGGGAACACCGCCGCAGGCGGGGAGGACTAATGGGGTTTTTTGATTTAATTTCGAACGATATCGGCATCGACCTGGGGACAGCCAATACCCTGGTCTGGGTCCGGGGTGCGGGGATTGTGCTCAACGAGCCGTCGGTCGTTGCGGTGGAAACCTCCAACGGGAAAGTCATGGCCGTCGGCACCGAGGCGCGGGAGATGCTTGGCCGCACGCCGGACAATATCCGCGCCGTCCGCCCGCTCAAGGACGGGGTGATCGCCGATTTTGAGATTACCGAAAAAATGCTGTCCGATTTCATCCGGCGCGTGATCCGCCACCGTTACCTGATGAAACCGAAGGTCGTGATCTCCGTCCCTTCGGGGATCACCGAAGTGGAAAAACGCGCGGTCCGCGATTCGGCGGAAAATGCCGGTGCGCGGGAAGTCTACCTGATCCAGGAACCGATGGCCGCGGCGATCGGGGTCGGGCTGCCGGTAGATCAGCCCTCCGGGATTATGGTCATCGATATCGGCGGCGGGACCTCCGAAATCGCGGTTATCGCCCTGTCGGGGATCGTCAACAATATTTCCATCCGCATCGCCGGTGATGAGATGAATGAAGCCATCGTGATCTACCTCAAGAAAAATTACAACCTGCTCATTGGCGAGTTGATGGCCGAAGAAATCAAGATTCGCATCGGCTCGGCGTTTCCCTTGGAGCGCGAGGAATCGATGGAAATCCGTGGGCGCGACCTTATCGCCGGGGTGCCCAAGACGATGACTATTTCCTCGGTGCAGGTCCGCGAGGCCCTGTCCGAACCGGTGGACTCGATTATCGAGGCATTGCGGCAATCGCTGGAGCGCACGCCGCCCGAATTGTCCTCCGACATCCTCGACCGCGGGATCGTGCTCACCGGCGGCGGTGCGTTGCTCCGCGGGCTGGATAAACGCTTGCGCCAGGAGACCAATTTGCCGGTCAACCAGGCCGATGATCCGCTGACTTGCGTTGTCCGGGGGACCGGCCGCGTACTCGAGAATATGACGATGTACGATAAAGTGCTGATGAAAAGCCGCCGCGATTAGCACGCAGCCGGGCTTCCGTTGCCGGGAGAATAAAACGTTACGGGCGGCGTCGAAGCGGCGCCGCCTGTCTGTTTTAGTCAAGTGGAAACCAGATGATAACTGCCGAAGATGTCCTTTCGTTTTTTTCCGGCCCCCGGGGCCGGCCATGCAAGCGGCGCGAACTTGCCCGTGAACTCGGTGTCGATAATCGGGAGTACACTGCATTTCGCGGAGTGATCCGTGAACTGATTAAGTCCGGCCGCGTGGTTAAACTCAAGCGCGGCCGGCTGGCCCCGCCCGATCCGTTGAACCTCGTAGTCGGCACCGTTTCACTCAAACCGCAGGGCTTTGCGTTTGTCCATGTGGAAGACCGGCCGGACCTGCCCGAAGTGTTTGTCAAAGCCCGCCGAACAACCACCGCGTTGGACGGCGACCGGGTGATGGTCCGGTTGTTGCCCCTGGCGGATGGTCCTACCCCTGAAGGCGAAATCATCCGCGTGATCGAACGGGCGGACAAGCCGCTGCCGGGCATCTTCGGCAAAACGAAATTCATATCCTATGTCCGGCCCACGCCGCCGTCGCCGATTACCGAGATTTATATCTATCCCGACCGCACCAAAAAAGCCAGACCGGGACAGCAGGTCCTGGTGCGCATCGATGAGTGGCCGGCGGCCGATCTCACGCCGGAAGGGCATGTCACCAAAGTCCTCGGTTTCCCCGATGAGCCGGGTGTGGATATCCAGCGCGTGATTCACGAACATAACCTGCCGCTCAACTTCCCCCGGCGGGTATTGGCTGAAGTCCGCACCTTGCCCGCCGAGATTACCGCCGGCGAATTGGAAGGCCGCCGGGATTTCCGCGAGACGATCACGTTCACCATTGACCCGGAGGACGCGAAGGATTTTGATGATGCCGTCTCGCTGGAGGAAACACTGGATGGCTGGCGGATCGGCGTGCATATTGCCGATGTCGCACACTATGTCCGGCCGGAAACTGCGCTGGACCGTGATGCCTATGAGCGGGGGACCAGTGTCTATCTGGTTGATCGTGTCGTGCCGATGTTGCCGACACGGTTATCCAATGATCTGTGCAGCTTGAAACCGAAGGTCGACCGGTTGACCATGAGTTGTCTGGCCGAGATCACCAGGGACGGGGAAGTCCGAAATTTTGAATTATTCAACTCGGTGATCCATTCCCGCGCACGGCTGAACTACAAGCAGGTCATGCAGTTTTTTGTGACGGGGGAACCCGGTCGCATACCGGCCGCTGTTGCCGATAAGCTGACAATCATGCGCCGGGCCGCCGGTGCGCTGCGTGACCGCCGGTTCAAGTTGGGGAGTCTGAACCTGGAACTGCCCGAGGTGAAAGTGATCCTCGACCCACAGGGCGTGCCGGTCAGGATCGAACAGGAGACCGGCGATGAATCTCATTGGGTCATCGAGGATTTGATGCTGATGGCCAACCAATGTGTGGCCGCCTATTTCCTGCGCAAAACCGCGCCGCTGTTGTATCGCATTCACGCCGCGCCCGAGCGGGAAAAGATCGAGGAATTTGCCGGTTTCGTGCAGCAACTCGGCTATCGTTTTTCGCCTAAGGGCGGCCTGACCACCAGAAAGCTCGGCCGCTTGCTGGACCAGTTTGCCGCCGACCCGCGCCGCCATATGATCTACATGCTGTTGCTGCGATCGCTGAAAAAAGCGGAGTACGCGCCGGATAATGTCGGGCATTTCGGCCTGGGGTTCAGCCATTATTGCCATTTCACCTCCCCGATCCGCCGGTATCCCGATTTATGGGTCCACCGCCATTTGAAGCTGCTGCTGGCCGGTCAATTGAGCGTGACGCAGAAAAAGCGCGCCCATGGCGATCTGCCCGCGATTGGCCGCTGGACTTCCGAGCGCGAGCGCGCGGCCATGGAAGCTGAGCGTGAATCGGTCCGGATCAAGCAAATGCAATACCTCGGCAATCATCTCGGAGACGAGTACCAGGGTGTCATCTCCGGTTTCCTCGATTTCGGTTTTTTTGTGACGCTGGATGATGTCTGGCTGGACGGGCTGGTGCGATTTTCGGGAATTGACGACGATTACTATGCGTACAACCCGGAACGTTTTAAAGTGACAGGCCGGCGCCGGAACCGTACTTTCTCTTTGGGTGATCAAGTGCGGGTGCGGGTGATCAAAGTCGATATGGAGCGGCGGCAGGTCGACCTGATCATGGCTGACGCCCCGCTGGAACAGTCAACCCGGCGCCGCTGGAGCAGGCAGGGACGATAGAGCGGATAAACCGAAGATGGCAGCACAGGCGGGACTTTTCTTTCTGGTCATCAGCGCCGATGACTCCCTTGCCGCACGGCTGGGCCAGGCGGCCCAAAACCGGCAGCCGGAGATCCTTCGCCTGGACGGCTATGTCAGCGCGTTCCGGCTGCTGGAGCAACGTGCTGTCGATTATACTTTCGCCGATTGCCGCGGCGCCGAAGTCTCCCTTCGCGAACTGCTCACTCGTTTGAATTACCGCTGTCCTTCCGCCGAGCTGGTCGCGGTGGCCGATGCCGGCTCACTGGGCGAACGGCTTACTCCCTATGATTTCGGCTGCAGCGCGGTCCTCGCGCCGGATGTCGGCGCGGCCGAGCTTCGCCGTTTGATCGAAAGCACACAACGCGGCCGGGTCGAGGTCGCCCGCTGCGGCTGGGTGGGCAAATCACCGGCGGTGCGCTCGCTGTCCTCGTTGGTTTTGACTGCCGCACCGACTGCGGCAACGGTGTTGTTTATCGGTGAAAGCGGCACCGGCAAGGAACTGGCCGCGCGCGCCATTCACGACAATTCCCCGCGAAAAGACAAACCGTTCATCGCCGTGAATTGTTCGGCCCTGGCCGAGGGTGTGCTGGAAAGCGAACTGTTCGGCCACGAGAAAGGCGCGTTCACTCATGCTTTCGCGCAAAAGCAGGGGGTGTTCGAGGCGGCGCACGGCGGCACGATCTTCCTTGATGAAATCGGCGATATGCCCCTGCCCCTGCAGGCCAAGCTCCTGCGCGTGCTGGAGGAACGCCAGGTCCGGCGCGTGGGGGGGACCGTCACCCTCGATGTTGATATCCGTGTTGTCGCCGCGACCAACCATGATTTGAGTGTGGCGGCCGAGGAAGGCCGGTTCCGCCGCGATTTATTTTATCGCCTGTCGGTGATTCGTCTGGAAATGCCCCGATTATTCGACCGGCTGCATGATATCCCGCTGCTGGCGCAGAGTTTCCTTGCGGCGGCAGGCAATGACGGGAAATTCGCTTTCGATGATGAGGCCTACGACCGGATGCTGGCCTATCACTGGCCGGGGAATATCCGGGAGTTGAAGAATTTTGTCGAGCGGTTGTCGGTGTTGGTACCCGGCAAGGGGATTACTGCCGGAATCGTGCGCGAATTTCTGGAGGAGCAACACAGCACTGTCCGCAACCTTCCGGTGATTACCGGCCGCACCCCGGAGACCGCCCGCCACGATTTGATCCTCGCCGCGTTGGCCGAATTGAAACGCGATCTCAATGAAATTAAGCAGGCCGTCGGCGCGGGCAGCCGCCTTCAACCCCGCTTTGCCGAGCGCGAAGCGGTGGAAGTCACCTCGGACGACAAGCCCTCCAATCTCACGCATCTTGAAATCGAGGCGATCAAAGACGCCCTTAAACAAGTGAACGGCAACCGGCGTCAAGCCGCTAAACTCCTCGGCATCGGCGAACGGACCTTATATCGCAAGATCAGGCAGTATGGGCTATAGGTGATGCTTAAATTACCGACCAAGAACTGTAAGCTTCTTATGGCAGATAATGAAGATGGAAATCATTTATGAGTTTTTAAAGGGTCTAGTTAGTCAGCAGTGGCATTATATCTTTCTTGTTCTAATTATCATATTATTTGGTTTTGTCCGCAAGAAAAAGGAACTTCTAAAAATATTCAAAGACAGGTGGTTTTGGATTCCTAGTATTATATGTCTGCTACTTTTCGGCGTCTTTCAAGTCATTCATCTGTTTCCACCACAAATGCCTAAAGACAAACTCGTCGTAGCCATTGCGCGTTTTACCCCGATAAGTGAGGGGGCTGAAGACGAGGCGGCCAACATTACTCACCGCATAGACCAAGGATTGCAACAAAAAATGAGGGATGGGGCGCCACTAAACGTCCTACCCCTCTCCAGTAAAGTCGATTACGGCGGAGATGAGCAGATCAGGCGGCAAAAAGCGATCGATCTTTGTCGGGATCAAGCTAATATCATATTATGGGGTGATGTCCGATTGGATGAAGGAGAATCTTATATACTACCTCGGCTTACAGTGGTGAAAGAAATGCAAAACGTTGATATTGAGGAAAAAGAACTCGACCCATTTGTGACCACTGAGCCGAAGCACTTGGAATTTAAAGAGCGATTATCGGAAAATATCGCTGATATTGTCCTATTAGTGCATGGGCTGGCATATTTTAACGCAAATATGTGGGATCGTTCTCTGGAAATCCTCCGCCATTCTAACCTATCTGAGTCGAATTTTTATAAGGGACGATGCTACTTTGAGCGAGCGATGCAAATAGAACCCCCGGTACCGCTTTTAGATTCTGCGATAATGCAATATGACAAGATTTTAAATGATTCTGCGCGATCAGCAAATAGTTTTTTTGTGTCATCCTCATTTAATCGGGCGATTGCACTGGCTCAAAAAGCGGCCAATTCAACAGATTCCATATCTTTAGCTTGCCTGATCGAATCGGCCAATACATGGAAATCGGGTTTAAATGCTTTCTCTGAATCAAAATACCCGCATGAATGGGCCGTAATTAACGCCAATCTTGGAAGTGCCTTGTTTGAGCTGGCCTTACGTTCTTCTGAATTTACCCGCGTGCAATATCTTTTTGGCGCAAGAGAGTCCTATTCCGACGCGCTACGCTTTTTTACCAAGTCCAACTGGCCTCTTGAGTGGGCCAGACTCCATAGAGGGATTGGCAATGCATCAGCTCTTTATGGTGCGACGTTTTTCTTTGGAAATTGTACTGAGTCCAATGAGGAGGCTCTAGATCATTATGATTCAGTGTTGACCGTCTACAGCAGAGGCCATATGCCATGGGAATGGGCCACGACACAATTCTATATCGGAAAATCTTATCATTTGATGAATAACTGCACTTTTGGTGAGGACGCGGCGCATTATCTGCCGCTGGCCCTCGAACACCTTCAAGACGCCCTAACAATTTGCACACGCGAGAGATATCGATCCGATTGGGCAATGATACATACTGAGTTAATCTTCGTCTACTTTCAAATTGCTGAACGTGATTCTGGTCAGTCTAGAAAAGAATATTTTAATTTGGCGGAAGAAAGTGCAAACTGTGCTCTTTCATATTATGATTCAACAAAATACCCTAAAGACTTTGAAATAATTAATGATATGAAATCGAGTATTGTCCACTTGAGGGATTCTTTGGCTAATACGACACCTTGATTTTGATTCGAAATTGTAACTTAACGTAAAATATTGATATGAATGAGGTATTGGATTGACCCCCCTCGCCGTCATCGATATCGGCACCAACTCCGCCCTCCTGCTCGTGGCCCAACGCCAGGGGAAAGATTTTATTTCGCTCCATGAGGAATCCCAAACCCCTCGCCTCGGCGCGGGTCTGGCTAAGACCGAACGAATCGCCCCGGTTTCGGCAGAGCGATTAATTTGCACCCTCACTCACTACCGGAAAATCAGCGAATTATTGGGGGCGGCAAAACTCATCGCCGTCGGCACCCGTGTCTTTCGCGCAGCAAAAAACGCCCGGCAAGTCATCGATAAAGTCACCCGGCAAACCGGTATCCGGATTCGGGTCCTCTCGGCAAAACAAGAGGCGGCCTATGCGCTCGGCGGCGCGTTAACCGGCTTCCTTCATATTCGCAAAGGCGTACTAGTGGATATCGGCGGCGGTTCGACCGAATTTGTCTTGTTCAAACAACGAAAAATCGTCCACTCGCTGAGTATCCCCATTGGCGCGGTTGTGCTGGCCGAAACCGGGTTGCGGCGCTTCCGGCATATCTCCGATCGGCGGATTGAACAGGTCCAAAACGACATCCACCGTCATTTTTCCCGTTTACCCCGGGAATATTACGGGCAGTCCGGGGGTGTTATCGCGGTCGGGGGGACCGCCACGACTTTGGCGGCCCTGAACGCAGAATTGACAAAATATAACCCTGAGCGGGTCCACGGGGCTGAGTTGACCGACAAGGGGATCGAGCGATATGTACAGCGGTTTCGGGCGGGGACAATCGCGGACATCCGGCGCTCGATCCCGTTCGACCCGGCGCGGGCGCGGGTATTGCCTGCTGGAACTTTTATCTTGGCCGAGGTGTGTAAACACCTTGATATAAAACGCCTTCGGGTATCGCACCGGGGGCTGCGGTGGGGGATAGCCCAGGAACAGTTCACCAGCCGTCGGAAAGGCCGCGATTGATTTGTACTTGATTTTGGCGGGATGAGTTTATTCCTTCCCCGGTTGCGGTTTAACACGGTCCGGGCCGCGACCGGCCGCCGGTTCAAGCAGTCAGCCGTTTCGGCGCCGCAAAGGAGACCATATCGACCGATAGCCAAAGTGAAGCGTAAACCGTTAACCGAGACGGGAGTATATGTCAAACAACAGATTGACGTTTAGCCGGCCGGCCCCGCTCCTAAGCAGGGTGGCTGTTTTTTTATTGTTGGGGCTGACCCTGATCCTGGTGCAGGCCCCCCCGGCCCTTGGCTGGTTTCATCACACTCTCGAAACCCCGGACTCCATTCTGGGCTCCAACACCATCGTGGATATCAAATACGACGGCGCCTATGTCTGGCTGGCCACCGGCAAAGGGCTTACCAGGGCCACACTGGACGGTTCGGAATTCATCAATTTCGGTGAGGACATCATTAATGCCGGCGAAATTTCGGCCATTGCTGTAGCGCCGGGCAAAGTCTGGACCAGTCCCAGTTTTTCGGAGGTCCGCTCCAACCAGTTGGTGCCGTTCGGCGCGGGTTTCAATTATACCACCGATGACGGGCTGACCTGGGGGACCTCCACGCCGTCACAAGCAAGCGGCGGGGGGAAAATCTGCTATGACCTGGCTTTCCTGAATGCCAACAACTCGATCTGGGCGGCCTGTTTTTACGGCGGGTTGATCCGTTCGCTGAATAATGGCCAGACGTGGGAAAACGTATTCCCTTCGACGACCGCCGCCAATGATTTTATCAATGAAACATATACTGATCTGAATAACCGTTTTTTCTCGGTGGTGACTGATGAGACCAATCCGGATTCGCTGATCATCTGGGCCGGTTCGGCCGGAGGGATCAAGGAATTCATTTTCCTCGACGCCTCCCTCAAACTCACCGGGTCATACGCCAACGATCTGTTCCTGGCCGGTGACACGATCTGGCTGGCTTCCGAAACCGGAGCATCGTTTACCATTGATGGGGGGAATATCTGGCGCACGTTTGCCGTGGCGGACGGTTTCCCGACCACGTACGTTTCCACAGTGTCTGCCGATGCCGCAGGGGTCTGGGCGGGAGCCGGCTCTTTCATTGATACTACCGGCGCCGGGATTATGCATTCACCCGACGGCGGCCGGACTTGGGAGTTGTCCGAACCGGCGGAGGCTGTCGGTCCCGGCCGGCTGGTCGGCGATTTCGCATCGGTCAACGGCGCAACGTATGCCGCCTGTTCCGAGGGCGGCTTGATCTATACGATTGATGGCGGGGTTACCTGGGAACAGGTGCAACCGGCCGCGGCCGACGCCGGCGCCTATTATTCCCTGGCCACCCTAAATATCACCGCTGATACTACATTAATGTGGGCTGGCACTGATGACGATTTATACGAGTTCGTGTTCACCAGTTCGGTGGTCCCGGACACGATGATCAAACGGCCGGTGATTATCGCCTCTGACGGCGATACGACCGACTTGTCGCCCGCAGTCCGGGTCGTGCGCCTCCAGCCGCTGCCCAGCGGAAATACGGTCTTGTGGACGCTGCATCAATCGACCGGCGGTAACGACCTTGACGGGTTCGCGTATTCTGACGACCGCGGCCGGAACTGGCAGCGGATCATCGGTTCATTCAAACCGTTTGATATCGGATTTGCCGATTCGGTGTTTTATCTCGGCACCGAGAACGGCGTGGTTAAAAGCCATGTGCGTGAACCGGCGGTTTTCCAGGTCTGGTTGGACAATCTGCATGATGTTTTGGGTGGAGACGATGACACCGCCGATGTGCGTTCGGTCCTGGTCTCCGGCAGTTCGCTATGGGTCGGCAGTGATGTCGGTATTGCCGTATCGTCCGACTCGGGGACGACCTGGTCGAAAATCGTCTCCAATCCCAACGATGAAATCCCGGACGATACGTTGCATAGTTATTACGGCAGCACCACAAGACCGCTGATGGGTAATTTTGTGACCGCGCTGGGACTATCGAACCACCCTGGCGGCAAACGCATCTGGGCCGCTATCCAGCAGACTAGTTCGTACCAGACCAGCGGTATCGCCCGGAGCGCCGACAACGGTACCACATGGGATACTGTGGTCGCGAACATATTTGCCTGGAATTTCGCCTTTGACGGGCCGTGGGCCTATGCGGCGACCTCGCAGGGGCTGCTGGTTTCGGCCGATTACGGCGCAACGTGGGACACGGTTACGGCTTTTGTGGATGACCAAAGCGGCGAGATGATTGAGGAAAACACCGAAATCTATGCCGTCCTGGCCGTGGGCGCGACCTTATGGGTCGGCACTGAAAACGGTCTGGCCCTCAGTTTCGACCGGGGAGAGACCTGGCGGGTTATCCGCCGGTTTGAATCACTGGCCGGCGCCGAAGCGGCCAAGCCCTACGCCACGCCGGTCCCCTTTTCACCGTCGGACGCCATCACGCCGGGGAAACTTTATTTCCATTTTGTCCCACCGGTGGAGGGAACGGCCAAAATCACCATCCTGGATTTTTCGAACCGCGTGGTGACCGTCATCGAACCGGATACGCCGTTGCAGGCCGGCGTGCAGACCGACCACACGCATTACTGGGACGGCAAACATACCGACACCGATGAGAGTGTCGCGGTGGGAACGTATTTCTTCGTTATTGAGTTCAGCGACGGTTCGACGCAGTGGGGCAAGCTGGTCATTCTCCCGTGACCGACGATAACCGGATAACCATAGCAACCAACAGGTGAACGCATGAAAAATACATTAGGGAAGACATGCCGGATCGGCGTGGCGGCGGTTGTGCTTGCTCTCGCGTGCGGCATGAGTGCGATCTCCGTTTCTGCGGCTGATGACGGCGGATATGCCGGCGCATTTTTGCGGTTGGACATCGATCCCCGTGCAGCGGCCCTGGGCGGCGCGTACACGGCTTTGGCCGAGGGCCCCGCGGGCTTCCATTACAACCCGGCCGGACCCGCCTGGGCGCGCAAACGGATGGTCGAAGCGTCATACCGTAAGATGAGTTTTGACCGGCGGTTCGGCTCGGCGGCGTTGTTGTGGACCCTGCGCAATGAGGCCGCGGTGGTGGGTTCGTGGGTGCATGCCGGGGTCAGTGAGGTGTATGAACGTGACCTGGAAGGCGCCATTGGGGACGACATCGGCGAATCGAACAACTCCATTAGTTTCACCTTTGCCAAACAGTTTACGCCCTTTTTCTCCCTGGGGATCAATTTGCGCTACGTGCAGATGAATATCGCGCTGATCGAGGCCTACACTGTCGGTTTTGATTTCGGCGCGCTGGTGGCTCTTTCGCAAAAGCAGTTTTCCCTGGGCGGGCCGAAGGGATTGACCGATGTCCGGCTGGGCCTGGTCCTCGAGCGCATCAACTACAAATATCCCTGGAATACCCGCGATTACTGGGTGACCCTGAATGAAACCGGCCAATCCTTTGAGGAGCGCTGGCCCTTGAATTTCCGGGGTGGGGTCTCGGCGTCGGTGTATGAACGGCACGTGATCCTGGCCGCTGACGTGGAAATCAATGAGGAGTCCGGCGCGCAGTTCCATGCCGGAGCAGAGGTCCTCCCGCTTAAATCGCTGGCGTTGCGCGGGGGCATCAACGGCAGCCATCCCGCCGCGGGCCTCGGTCTTCTCGTACCCTGGAATCGGAACACGCTCATCGTGAATTACGCCTTCGCGATGACCGATGATATCATTGATAACGAACATCTGATCTCGATCGGAGTGAGGTTTTGAAACGAATGATTTGCCGTGCGCTCCGGGTGTTTGCGGCGGGTATCATGATTGTGGCCGCTGCGGCCGCGGCCGCGGCCCAGGATGAGTTAGTCAATTCCGGCGCGAAATTTCTTGCGATCGGCGGTGGCGCGCGGGCGCTGGCTTTGGCCGAAACATACGCCGCTGAAACCGGCGATCCCTTCAGTTTGTTCTATAATCCGGCGGCGGCCGCAGGCGTGCTGCCGGCCCGCCTGGGTCTGGCGCACAATGAACATTTTCAACATGCGCATGGTGAGTATATCGCCGTGACCATGCCGTATGGCAAATGGGGCGCAGGCGTCGGCTTGCAATATATGGCTGTTAACGACATCCCCCAGCGTATCGGTCCGTCGAGCGAGCCGCTGGCGTATTTCGATGCTGCCGATTTCATGCTGCAGGCATCGATTAGTTATCAGCTCGCCCCGCGGGCCAGGGTCGGTGTCTCCGGCAAGGGTGTGTTTGAAAAAATCGGCTCGGAAGTCGCCAACGGGGTGGCTTTTGATTTGGGCGGCATCGTCGACATCTCCAATCATGTTCAACTTGGCGCCGCACTCAACAATTTGGGACCGGAGATGTCGTTTAATAATAGTCCATATAAACTCCCTGGTTTGTTCCGGCTGGGCGGTACCTATCGCTTTCCGAAATGGAGTGTCCGAAGTGAACTGGTATCTCAGAACAACGAATCGGCCACCTTCCATCTGGGCGGGGAATATCTCATCGCGGTGTCCCCGGAGGAGATCGCTCCTGTCCGCACTTCCCTGAGTTTGCGGGCCGGGTATGTTTTCGGCCACGACACGCGGTCCTGGGCGGCTGGTGTCGGGATCGGCATCGACCGGCTGGGCATCGATTATGCCTTTGTCCCGTACTCAGACGATTTGGGCAATACCCACCGTTTCGGCCTGCGGTTTGATTTGTAAGAGCCTAACGCCTTCCTACGTCGCCGATTATCGGTCCCGCCGTCCCCCGGATTGTCAAATTTTACCGGCTAAGTCACCACAATTCGGCGAATTACTCATTGCCCGGTCATACCGGACTGTGTATTCTGCCGTATCGTAGTGAAGTAGCAGGCCATGCGGCAGCACATATGAGGTAAAAATATGAAGAAGAAATCCCAGAAGGCGAAAGAAGAATTGTATCGGCGGGGCAAGGATGTCGCCAACTTGTCTGCTTGCCAGGCCCTCATCGAATGGGACGAGCGGACCTATATGCCATTGAAAGCCGCCGATCAGCGGGCGGAAATGAACAGCCTGCTGGCCGGGTTGATCCATGACAAGTTTACCGATCCGAAAATCGGTGACTTGATTTCCGAGTTGGAAAATTCCGATGCAATTAAAGACCCCGAGGCGGTTGATGCCGTCAATATCCGCGAATTCCGCCGCAGCTATGACCGGGCGACCAAAGTCCCCAAACGGTTAGTCGAGGAACTGGCCCGGGCAACCTCGCTGGGCCAGGGCGTCTGGACCAAGGGGCGGCATTCCGGTCACTTTGAAGAATTCTACCCGCTGCTCGAACAAATTCTCAAGTTGCGCAAGGAACAAGCCGAGGCCCTGGGGTATAAAGACGATCCGTACGACGCGTTGCTTGAGGATTATGAACCGGGTGCGACCATTGCCGAGATTTCACGTGTTTTTGACGGTTTCCGTCCGGAGCTGGTCAAATTCGTCCACGCCATTATCGATTCCGGCAAACGGCCGGATGTCTCGCTGATCACCCGCAGCTATCCCACCGAACGCCAGGAAATGTTCGGAGAGATGGTCTCGACCGCCATCGGTTTTGATTACACTGCCGGCCGGCTGGATGTGACCACTCATCCGTTTTGCACCAGTTTCGGACCGGGGGACACCCGCATCACCACGCATTACGACCCCAACAATTTTGCCAAGGCCTTCTTCGGGATCATCCATGAAGCGGGACACGGCATTTATGACCAGGGTTTGCCCGTGGAGCATTGGGGCACACCGATGGGCGAGTTTGTTTCGCTGGGGATCCATGAATCGCAATCCCGGATGTGGGAAAACATGGTTGCCCGCAGCCGGCCGTTCTGGGATAATTTCCTGCCCATTGCGAAGTGCTTTTTCCCCGATGCCCTGACCGGTGTCAAAGTTGAGGATTTCTATTTTGCGGTCAATGATGTCCGGCCGTCCCTGATCCGCATCGAAGCCGACGAGGTCACCTACAACCTGCATATCATGCTGCGTTTCGAAATGGAGCGGGCGTTTTTCTCCGGGGACCTGAAAGTCCGCGATATCCCCGGCGCCTGGAACGAAAAATTCAAAAAGTACTTCGGGATCGCGCCGCGCAACGACGCCGAAGGTTGTTTTCAGGATGTCCACTGGAGCGCCGGGTATATCGGGTATTTCCCGACTTATGCGCTGGGGAACCTCTATGCCGCGCAATTTTTTGTGCAGGCCGAGAAAGAACTCGGCAACCTGCACGACATGTTCTCGCGCGGCGAATTCATGCCGTTGAAAAACTGGTTGAACGAAAAAATCCACTCCCAGGGCAAGCGGTATCGCGCCGGCAAACTCTGCGAGGTCATTACCGGGAAACGCCTGTCGCACAAACCGATGATGAAGTATCTCAAGGGAAAATATTCCCCGTTGTATGGATTGTAATCCGCGCGCATGAGTGGGCTTGAACTTGGGCGGCAGGTTTTGCATCTGCCGCCTTTCTTATGATTTGCACGACTTGTGCGCGGATGAATTGCGTGCTTCGATTGGCGGTAAGAAGTCCGCGAGGTCGCAGTCATTTGATAGACCGATTAGATGGACATCGTATGCTCCAGCACGATCTTGATCCCGATCGCAATCAGGATTAACCCGCCGATCCGTTCGGTATGTTTCCCCAGCCGTGGTCCCAGTTTGCAGCCAAGGACCATGCCGATCGCGGTCATTGCCGCGGCGACCACACCGATGATGATACTGGGCGTCCATACAGCAACACCCAGAAAAGCCATGCTGAACCCCACGGCCAGCGCATCAATGCTGGTGGCCACCGACAACCCGACCAGCGACCATTTGCGTGTGGGGTCCGCCGGCAATACTTCCCGCGGTCTGTCCCTGAACGATTGGAAAACCATCCGGCCGCCGATCCAGACCAGAAGACCGAACGCCACCCAATGATCGATGCTTTGGAGATACTGGTCCAGCCGGCTGCCGAGATACCAGCCGACGACCGGCATCATGAACTGGAACAAGCCGAAATGGAACGACAGCCGAAACAGCGGGCGCGGCGCGAAACATCCGGGCATTGAACCAACGATGACGGCCACGGCAAAGGCGTCCATCGCCAGCCCTAGGGCGATACCGACAATGGTCAACCAATTCATGGCCTTCAGCTTGTTGGATTATCGTCGTTCGTTTGCGATCACAAAAAAGCCGGATTTTGTCCTTCGCCCAGGCAAATCACAAAATCCGGCCGGTCTTCCAGCGCTTGTCATTATGAGCGGACTTTGGCTGCCATACCTCCGGCGATCTTTGCATCCAATTCCGTAAAGGTCTGTTTGATTTGCTTCATGGCGTCACGGACCTGGTTTTCGGTAATCATGCACGGAGGCGTGAACCGGATAATATGTCGATGCGTCGGTTTGGCCAGAATCCCCTTGTCTTTCAAGGCCAGGCAGACATCCCAGGCCTCGAGGTTTTTCTGTGGTTTAATCACGACCGCATTCATCAATCCCCGGCCGCGGACCAGTTCGATGAGCGGCGAATCGATCTCTCGCAACCCGGCGCGGAAGATTTCACCCATGGCCTCGGCGTTTTCCGAAAGTCCCTCGTCTTTGAGTACCTTCAGCGCGGCGATGGAAATGACACAGGCCAGCGGGTTGCCGCCATAAGTGCTGCCGTGCTCACCGGGTTTGATGGTCAGCATTACCTCCCGTGATGACAGCACCGCGGACATCGGGATAATCCCCCCGGTCAGCGCCTTGCCCAAAATCAGCATGTCCGGGTGGACGCCGTCATGGTCACAGCACAGCATCCGGCCGGTACGCGCCAAACCCGATTGGATTTCATCGGCGATCAACAGCACGTTGTATTTTTTGCAGATCTCACCGACCTTCTTCATGTACCCGTCGTCGGGCACATACACGCCCGCTTCCCCCTGCAACGGCTCCACCAGGAAGCCGGCGACCGATTTACCTTCAACGCGCAGCAATTTTTCCAGCGCCACGGTGTCGTTATAGGGGATCGTGATGAATCCCGGGGTGAACGGGCCAAAATTCGTCCGGCAATCGGGGTCGGTGCTGAAACTGATAATCGTGGTCGTCCGGCCGTGGAAATTGCCCTCGCACGTGACAATCCTGGCCTGGTTTTCGGGGATGTTTTTTTTCACATAACCCCAGCGCCGGGCCAGTTTGATCGCGGTCTCCACGCCTTCAGCCCCGGTGTTCATCGGCAGGACCATTTCGAAGCCGAAATATTCGGTGATATATTTTTCCCAATCGCCGAGTTTATTGTTAAAAAAGGCCCGCGACGTCAGAGTGATCAAACCCGCCTGTTCGCGGCAAGCCTGCACGATTTTCGGATGGCAATGCCCTTGGTTCACTGCGCCGTACGCGGAGAGAAAATCGAGGTACCGGCTCCCCTCCGGGTCCCAGACATAAATTCCTTCGCCTTTGGCCAGCACGACCGGCAGCGGATGGTAATTGTGGGCGCCATAGTGTTCTTCCAGGCGCATTGCTTCGGCAGAGTCGATATTCCCGCAGACGAGCTTTTTCATAGTATTCCTCTTATCGGCTTAGTGGTCCCGCTGAAACTACGGCCGCCGGCTCGTCCCGGCAAGCCCTGCTTTTGACAAAAAATGATTGGGACTGCGGCTGGCGGACTATTTCTTGGCTGCGGAGGCGAAATTGCATGATTTGTCCCAAATGCCGTATCAAAATGGTGGAACACAAACGGACGTTCCATAAGCAGCGCAAATGGGTATGTCCCCGATGCAAACTGGTGCGGATGCAAAAAAAACTGGTTAGGTGAACCATGACCGAACATGCGAAAAACAGGGGGAGTATCCGCATCGGCACATCGGGATATTCGTTTGGCGATTGGGTCGGGCCGTTTTACCCGGAAAAAATCGCCAAGGGCAAAATGCTGGATTATTATGTAAAACATTTTGATACGGTGGAGATCAACTCCACATACTACCGCATTCCGCATGCCGCCGTCTTTTATCAAATAGAACAGAAAACGCCGCCGAATTTCGAGTTTATCGTCAAAGCCCACCGCAGTTTTACCCATGATCGTATGGGTCATGTCCAAGCGGCACAACAGCTATACGAAGCGGTAGACCCGCTGCGCCGCAGCGGCAAGCTCCAGGGCATTCTGGCGCAATTCCCCTGGTCATTCAAATGTTCGCCCTCGCACCTGGAATATGTCCGCTCGGGCAAAGAGCTTTTTGCCGATTTGCCGCTTTTTGTTGAATTTCGGCACAATTCCTGGGTGCGGCCGGAAGTTTTTGCCGGACTTCAGGATAAGGGGATCGGTTACTCCTGCGTCGATGAACCGCAATTGCCGGGTATGATTGCTCCCGGCGAACAGGCGACCACTGATACCGGCTATGTCCGTCTGCACGGCCGCAATGCCGAAAAATGGTGGGGTGGAGGCGGTGAACGGTATGATTATTCATATACCGACCAACAGCTTAGAGAATGGACGACCCGGTTGGAGCAGATGCGCAACAAGACGAAAAAAGTGTTCGTTTTCTTCAATAACTGTCATCAGGGTCAGGCCGTCAGGGATGCGCGGCGGTTTGTCGAATTATTGAAAATTAGCTGATTTTTTTAGTTGCCTCGCCTCGGCGGCCGATATAAAGTAAAGGCTGGGAGAAGCGTATGAAAAGGGGGGATTGGTACAAGGCAGGGTGTCTTTTTGCTCTTGTTCTTCTTTTAGGTACGCTCTACCTGTACACCCGTACTGAACTCGCCGATGGCGCCCAAGCCGATGTGCTTGCAGTCGATTCGGCCGCCCAAATGGGTGATGCCCCTGATCCCGCCCCGCCCCCGCTGGCCTACTCGGAAATCTACGAAGAAGTGACCAGCAACAAACGGCGGCGGCCGTCGCTGAATTGCGAGGCCGCGCTTGTTGTCGACAACAAGACAGGCAAAATCCTGTACGGCAAAAACGAACATGAATTGCGGTCGATCGCGTCTTTGACCAAGTTAATGACCGCTATGGTCTATCTGGACAGCAAGCCCGACATGACCCGGCTGGTGACGATCAGCAAAGAAGACGCTGCCAATTCCGCGAAGTCGCAACTGGCGCGGGGTGAAACATTCGTCGCGCTCGATTTGTTGCATGCGGCGCTGATGTCCTCCGATAATCGCGCGGCGCGGGCCATCTCCCGGGCCAGCGGTTTAAGCAAGGCCGAGTTCGTCCGGCGGATGAACCGCAAAGCCGCTTTGCTGGGTTTGAAAGACACGCGCTTTGAGGAAGTCACCGGGTTATCACAGAACAACGTCTCCACGGCTTATGATTGCGCGTTGTTGCTGCATTCGGCGCTGGAATACCGTCTGATTAAAGAGATCACCACGATGGAGCGTTTCCAATACTACTCGCGCAACAAGAAACGTGCGCATCGGGCTACCAATTCCAATCGACTTCTTTCGTCGCAGCATAAAATCGCCGGGGGAAAAACCGGGTATATTATAGCTTCCGGCTGGTGCCTGGCCACCCGGGGTTGCGATTCGCAGGGCCGCGATATCACTGCAGTGGTCCTTGGTTCCACCTCCAACAGCCAGCGCTTCCGCGACGCCGACCGCGCCCTGACCTGGGGCTACAACAACGCGGGCTAGCAGGCCGAGTCTTTTCCGTCATTTCTTTTATCCATCAGAAATTGGCCGTGGCTTCAGCCACAGTTTACGCCGCCTCATGTCATTCCGGGCTTGACCCGGAATCCAGACATACCGTGGCACGGGCATCTTGCCCGTGCATGAGCAAGCCGATACGGCCATGCTCATGATAGGGACTTTTTCAGCAAGCCCAAAGCTGTGGGGCACCCGGCAAAGCTCCGGGCCACGCCAGCCGACACACGCCAATCGGAGACCCACTATTAGTTCACCAATTCCGCTGGTGTGGCAATCCATCTACCCCTGTCCTGATGGATTACAAGAGTACTGCCGAATTCAGGCAAAGTTATTTTGAATGATCCCTTTTTCTCAAGAAGGTCACGGACCTCATTTCGTCTCTGGTAAAGATGTTTAATGAACTCTTTGAACAAATTGAATAACATGTCCCACGTCTCATATTTCATAACAAAGCCTTCTTTTTCTCCCCCAATATTCGGTGCATTTGAAATCATTCCATGTTCAATTAAAAAATCACTGTGAACGAAATGATTCCGTACAACATTATAATATAAAGCGTCAAGCACTTTGCCGACCGCAAAACCCGCGGAACATGCCTCTCGAATAATCGATGTCCATGTGTTGCCTGTCTTTTGGTTTGAATCGAGTATAAGCCTTGGGTTATATTTCTTCCCCTTCGCAATTTTGATTAATGACCAGATCAATCTCTGTATCTCTACACATTCCCACAATTGGCTATAGGCCAAGATTTGGTTCCATCTCAGAAAGGTCGCGGTGCTTTCATCGTGTACTTTTGGATCTTGATCGACAAAGCCAAGAAACTGATTGAATTGATTGATTATCCAAAATCTTGTATGATCATTGGTTATATGGGCTTTCCCCATCATATATTCGCGGCTGACATCAATGACGGCTAAGTATACGCGCTCTTGTGATTTCTTGATTGCTCTTTCGAATAACTCAGCCACTGCCTGTTTTACGTCCGGGCTGGAAACGAATGCGTTTTGAAAATCCTCATCAGTTATTACTTTGTGTTTGGGGATTTCAATTGGTATCTCGGCGAGCGAGATTAGGAATTTATTATGTTCTTCTTGATCTTGTATGTAACACCTCTCGCAGTCCGCAGCCCTTCTGAACCTAATCATATTGCTGATATCTCCACGTATATAAGCAGAACGAGCTAATGCTTCATATGCATATGAGAGAGAAATGCCGCGCAATCCGTTATCGAGGCAATATTCAACAGCTTTTTAAGCATATTCAGAGAGTGTGTCCGGAATTTTGTGTAAGCGACCGGTTCACGTTGGTTCGAACCTTCCCTCGAACATAATGCTGAAATGATTCAAGGCCGCAACCCAATCTT
>JAGVQM010000008.1 GCA_020051695.1 Candidatus Zixiibacteriota bacterium
CCTATTCCCGCGCCGCCGGGATTTTTCCGTGGCATGGGCATCTTCCGCCAAAGGCGGACAAGTGCCCATGCGCCCCGGCTTTCGCCGGGGCTTGGTTTTGTTTATGGGGAGTATGTAAGTCGGTCAGCCCAAGGGTTGACCCGCACCAAAATTATTCAACGAAAAATTTATCGATGAGCTTTCCCCATTCGCCGACAAATTCCGGACGGGGATCATCGCGGTACTGGCCGACGATGATTTTCGTGCAGGCCTTTTGCTCTGCCGGCGAGAGCTTATCATAGCGTGATTTGCCGAGCGAATTTTGTTTAAGCCACAGGAGAAAATCCCGGCCTTCCTTGAGCTGATTTTTGCGGCCAAACCCGATCGGGCAGGGTGTGACGACTTCAATAAAAGCAAAACCCGGATGTTCGATCCCGCGTTTGATCGCCGTCATCGTCTCGTGGGGAAACGCGGTGGTCCACTTGGCAACAAATGGCGCGCCTGCCCCCAGGGCCAGGTGCGCCAGGTCGAACGGCATTTCGATATTGCCGTAGGGAGAGGTGGTCGTGAAACCGCCGACCGGGGTCGTCGGCGACGTCTGCGAACCGGTCATACCGTAATTGTAATTATTGATGCACACGACCGTCAAGTTGACATTGCGCCGCGCGGCATGGATAAAATGGTTGCCGCCGATGCCCGCGAGATCGCCGTCGCCGGTGAAGACAATGACCTCGAGTTCGGGGCTGGCCAGCTTAATCCCCGTGGCAAACGCGATCGCCCGGCCGTGGGTCGTATGGAGGCCGTCGGCATTGATGTACCCGGGCATCCGCGACGAACAGCCGATCCCCGAAACGAAGACGATCTTGTCGATGTCCAGCCCGAGCTTGTCGATGGCGCGCATCGTGCAGTTTAACACCGTGCCGTTGCCACACCCCTGACAGAAAATCGAGGGCCACATGTCCTGTTCGAGATATGTCTCCCGAATGTGTTTCCCCTGCCGAAACATCAGCCGGTTACTCCTTCGATGATTTCCTGCGGCGTGTGCAGCTCGCCGCCGGTTTTCCACAGCGGGACGAGGTCGTTGGCGCCCGAACTCACCTCCCGCACCAGATGATACATCTGACCGAGGTTGAGCTCGGGAATTACAGTCCGTCTGCAGCGCGAGACCAACTCGGCGACCTCCGCCTCCGGGAACGGCCAGTTGGTAATAATGCGCAAATGATCGACCGCAAAACCGCGCTGCCTGAGTTCCTTGACCGCCTGAAATACCGAGCGTGAGGTGACGCCATAACTGATAATGCCTACCGTTCGGTCGCCGCTGCCGTTCTGATAATCACGCTGGACCTTGCCGATCTTTCCGACATTATCACGGATTTTATTGCACAGTCGCAGGACCAGCCGGTGGTGATCGGCCTGGCTGTCCGTGGACGGATAGCCGCTTTCCTTGTGGGTCAGCCCGGTGATGTAGACACGATACCCTGTGCCGAAATTGGCCATTTCCGGAATATTGGTGCCGTCGTTGTCGTACGGCCGGTACGCCGCCGCAGCTTTGGCTGTTGTTTTGCGCGACACAAAGTTGATGTCATCATATTCCGGCAGGACAATTTTTTCGCGCATGTGACCGATCAGCCCGTCGGTCAGAACAATCACCGGCACGCGATACGTTTCGGCGAGGTTAAACGCCTCGATGGTCAAATTGAGACATTCTTGGACCGTGGAGGGGGACAAGGCGATTAATTCATAATCACCGTGGCTGCCCCATTTGGCCTGCATGATGTCGCCCTGTGCGCCCTCGGTGGGCTGGCCGGTGGACGGCCCGGAGCGCTGGACATCGACGATCACGCAAGGCGTCTCAGTCATCGCGGCGTAACCGATATTCTCCTGCATCAGCGAAAAGCCGGGGCCGGAAGTAGCAGTCATTGCTTTCGCGCCGCTCCACGAGGCCCCGATAACCGCGCCGATGGAAGCGATTTCATCTTCCATCTGGATATAACTCCCCCCGATCCGGGGAAGTAACCGGGACATAATCTCGGCGGTCTCGGTCGCCGGGGTAATCGGATACCCCGCAAAAAAACGGCATCCGGCCAGCAGCGCGCCGTAAGCCACGGCAATATCGCCCTGCGCAAACAGGACTTTGCGGCCCAGCGCTCTTCGGACACGAGCAAAATCCTCGGCCGCAAAAAGCCGCGCCGGAATATGCCGCGCCGCGAATTTCCTGTATTCATGATCCGACATATTGTCTAACATTTCTCTTATTGCCTGGCCTGTCGACCGAGTTCATACCCCTGATTGAAGGCCGTGACATTCAACTCGAGGAATTTCGAGGGAACATTCGACTTCACGGCTTCCAGCAGGGCATCTTTTTTTATGATGTCGGCAATGGCACATACGCTGCCGAGCATGACCAGGTTGGTCACAATCCGTTGTCCCAGCGCGTCGGCTGTTTTGGTAAACGGCAAACGAATAAACGCTCCGGCGCGGGGATTATTTTCTGCCGTGACCAGGTCTTCATCGATAATGACCGTTGCGCCCTGTTTGATCTCCGCCGCGTGTTTGTCGTAACCCGGTTGAGACAGGGCAACCAGGTAATCGGCCTCGAGTACCATCGGATAGTCAATGGCTTCGTCGGCGATAATCACCTCGGCCCGCGCCGCGCCGCCGCGCGATTCGGGGCCATAGGACTGGGACTGCACGGCGTTCTTGCCGTCATTGATCGCCCCCTCGCCGAATATAACTCCGGCCAGGATCATCCCCTGCCCGCCAAACGCGACAAACCTGAACTCCGTCTTCATCCGTGCATTTCCATCCCGTTAGCGAATGCCATTCCGGCCCGCCCGGAGAAAATACTGATCATCGTTTCTTCAGTTCCTGCTGCGCGAGAGTCACCCCGTCGGCAAAGGCCTGCAAGTTAACCTCCGCCGATCCCCGGGGGACATTGCGGGAGATAGCATCCTCCATGGCGTTGCGCCCGACCAGTCCGAGGACCGTGTTCAAATAACCCAGCATGACCATATTGGCCATGATCTTGCGCCCATACTTCTTGAAGGCAATGTCCGTGGCGCTGATGCTGTAACGGGTGATCCCGGCCGGTTCGATGTTGTGGTCAGTGACGATCAAGTCCTGGTCGATCATCAGCGTGCCTTCCCGCCGCAGAAGCGGAACAAATTTTTCATAGGCGGGCTGGGCCATGGCGACCAGCACGTCCTGGTAATCAGGTTCCAACTCATAGATATCGTCGGCAGAAATGATCACGTCGCCCCGGCATTCTCCCCCGCGCGATTCGCTGCCGTAAGCCTGGTTCTGGATGGCCTTTTTGCCGTCAAAAACCGCCGACTGCCCCAGGATATAACTGGACAGGACAATCCCCTGGCCGCCGAACCCCGCAAAACGAATAATCATGCCGGCTGCTCCTGTTTCAGGGCCGCAACGATCCGCCGGGTCAGCGCGTGTAATTCGGCGGTAAACTCGGGCCGTTCGCGGTCGCAGAGTTTGCCGATGATGATCCGGTCGGCAAGTTCGGCTTCGGACATTCCGGCGGTTTTGTCGATACGGACCGCTTTTTCCTTGAATTGATGGAGAAATTCTACGGCGGTACGCAAACCGATACGCCGGCCATAATTATCGGGACATTGGGAGACGATTTCGATAAAACTGAAACCTCTTTTCCTGATGGCGTTTTGCATCGATTCCATCAGGGGAAACACATGGTATGTCGTCCAGCGCGCCACATACGATGCGCCCGCGGTCATTACCAGTTCGGCGACTTTGAATGCCGGCTCAACGTTGTTATGGGGTGTAGTGCTGGTCTTCACGCCATATGGTGTCGTCGGAGCCACCTGTCCGCCGGTCATTCCGTAAATCATATTATTGACCATAAATACCGACAAATCAATATTCCGCCGAGCGGCGTGTATCAGGTGGTTGCCGCCGATCCCGGCAACGTCGCCGTCCCCGGCGATCACAATCACGGTCAGGTCGGGCCGCATGATTTTGACACCGGTGGCAAACGCAATCGGCCGCCCGTGCGTGGTATGCAAAGTATCGGACCGGAAATACGGGCTGGGAATCCACGAGGAACACCCGATCCCCGAAACACATACCATTTTCGCGGGCGACAAACCCACGCCTTCCACGGCGTTGACAAAAGCATTCAACACGGTACCGCAACCGCAGCCGGTGCAAAAACGGTGCGGCATAATTTCCTCACGGACATAATCCATCAGCCGGTGCCGATATTCTTCCATCAAACTGCCTCCCTGATCGCCCGGTGAATCTGCCCGATGGTATGCGGGATCCCGCCGATCTTCGAGACCGGTTGCACTCGGCAATCGACAAAACGCTCGATTTCACGCGACATCTGCCCCAGGTTCATTTCGGGGACTAAGATGATATCGAGGTCTTTGGCAAACTCAGCGACCTGGGTCCGCGCGAACGGCCAGATGGTAATCAAGCGCAGGAAATCGACCGCAATCCCTTCACTGCGGGCGGCCAGTACCGCCCCACGGGCCGGTCGCGAGGAAGCCCCATACGAAATGACACCGATACGGGCCGGCCCCCGTGGGTCGGTGTCCGCCTCGACCCGGACGATTTTCTCCCGGTTCTGATCAATCTTGGCGTAAATCCTGCGGATCAGCGCATCGTGGACTTCCGGCGTGGTGACATCCCGCATCCCGTTGGCCTTGTGCGTCGAGCCGGTGACATGAATATTCCGGCCCGCGCCGTAATGTACCATCCCCGGTACCAGGTCATCCCCGCCGAACACGTCTTCGCCGGGGCGGGCGGCCTTGCGGGTTTTGTGTGTGATTTGCTCGGGATCGGGCATAAGCACGCTTTCGCGGATATGGCCGATCTCCCCGTCCATCAACAAAATGACCGGGGTGCGGTATTCATCGGCGAGGTTAAAACACTCCAGCATCAAATCGAGACATTCCTGGCCGGAATTCGGTGAGAGCGCGATGATATTGTGATCGCCGTGGGTGCCCCAGCGCGCCTGCATCATATCGCCCTGCGCCGGTTTGGTGGCCTGCCCGGTGGAAGGACCGGAACGCTGGACATCAACTACCACACAGGGCGTTTCGGTCATGACCGCGTAGCCGAGGTTTTCCTGCATCAGGGAAAAACCGGGGCCGGAGGTGGCGGTCATAGTGCGCGCGCCGGTCCAGGAGGCGCCGATAATGGCGGCGATACTGGCCAGCTCATCTTCCATCTGGATACAAATCCCGCCCGCCCGCGGCAATTCCCGCGCCAGCAGTTCGGCGATTTCACTGGCGGGGGTAATCGGATACCCGGCGATGAAATCACACCCGGCGTAAATTGCGCCATAAGCGCACGCCTCGTCACCCAGCATGAAGTATCGTTTCCCGGCCAGCCGGTTCAGGTAACTCAGTCTGTTATCATCGAACGCCATGGGTTTTCCCCGGGGACGGTTGTCGTACGGCTTATTCGTTGGTCACGATGATTGCAAATTCCGGGCACAACAATTCACACAACCGGCAGCCGACACATTCATCTTCGCAAGCCACCAGGGGCACATAATACCCCTTGCGGTTGAGTTTCTCCGATTTTTCAAAGACTTTTAGGGGGCAGAACTCGATGCAGATGTCGCAGCCCTTGCATAGATGCTCGTCGATTTCGATCAAAAGCGAACCTCCCCCGCGCCGTGCGACATACTCTCCCGAAATCCCCGGCCCGAGTATAATGGGACGCTGTCCATAGTCATTAGCCCGACCCGTATCGCCGGAGCTAACCCTACCCCCGGAAGCAGAGTTTCACCCGGCGGTTGAGTATAATATCGAAACGGCCCCGGTCAAAACTGTTTTTCGGCCCGGTTATCTTTGGGAACCCACGGGCTACTCCACTTCGCCGATCGATTCGAGAAAGACCCGGAGATTGACCTTTTTCCCGGCCAGGCCGAGTTTATTCCGGATTTTCTCACGATATTTATGGACGGTGACTGCGGAAAGTTTCAATAACTGGGCAATTTCCTTGGAGCTCATGCCGTTTTTAATCATGCGGCAGGTTTCCATCTCGCGGGGCGTCAGCCGCGCTTGGGTGGTCCGGATGACATCTAGAAAAGGCGAAGTGATTTCCAGCAAATCTTTTCCCAACAATTCGAAATTGCGGCGTTGGACAGGCGGGGCCGTTTCCTTCAAGCGCAACAACGTGGGGATGATGGTCTTTTCGATATTGGTTACGATGCGCTGTTTCAGGGAATTTTTGTCCTTGTCGATCTGGGCCAGAATTTCGCTCAAGGCCACGTTTTTTCTTTCGAGGGCCTCCCGTTCGATTTTCAACTGCTCCGTGGTCTGGGCCAACAAATCGTCGGTATATTTGCGCTCGGTGATATCAACAGCCGTCGCCGAGAGAAACTGCGGGGCCCCCTGATCATCTCTGATGACTGCCCCGTTCATCAGGGTGGGAAAGACGGTACCGTCCGCCCGGACATGCCCCACCTCCACACCGACCAGCCCGCCTTTGAGGACCAATGTGTCATTGAATTCATTCACTGCCGCCATCTGCTCGGGGGTATGAAAAATTGACAGATGTTTGCCGGCCAGCTCCCGGGGAGAATAGCCGTGCATGGCAGCGAAGGCCTCATTGACATAAACCAGATGACCCGTCATATCGGCAATTGCCGAGCCATACCGCGCATTATCCGAAATTGCCTTGAATTTTCGCAAATCTTCCTCGGCCTGCTTGCGTGCAGTGACATCCGAAGAACTGAGGATCAGCGATTCCACCTTCCCCGAACGGATAAGCTGGGCCACGCGCGTTTCATAGAAGCGGCATGAGCCGTCCGGGAGCCTGATTTTTGCTTCATATCGGTCCCGTTGACCTGTGCGCCGGACACGTTCAAGGACGTCCCGCACCTGCGGCAGGGATTCCTCATCGATATAGCGAAGAACGGGTTGACCGAGGATGTCGGTCTTGGAGGACAGCCGTACCGTTTTATTGATATACCGGACAGTGAAATCAAAGTCCAGCAGGGTAATATAATCCGGAGAATTCTCGACGATAAACTGCCACATTTCCGTCGATTCCCGGTACTCCTGTTCGGCCTGCTTGAACTTGGTGATGTCAATGGCGGTACCTTCAAGGTACCCCCGGTCGGGCCAGATTTTAACCGAGGCCAATAAAGTCAGCACCTCCCCATTTTTCGCCCGAATTCGCACCTCGAAATTGGACAAGCTTCCAGATGAACGGATCTGCCGCACCATTTCGTCGCGCTCGCGCTGGTCGGCCCAGAGTACCGAGGAGGGCATTGACATCATTTCTTCGACGGAGTAACCGAACATCTCAGCCAGTTTTTGATTGACCATCAGAAAGGCCGAACCATCGAGTTTCGAACGGTACAGCCCAACCTGGGCGTTTTCGAAAAGCTGGCGGTACAGATCATTTGTGTCCGGCGCGCCGGCGCTGTTTCTACCCACCGTTTCCTGGTCGTCATAATTGGTCATGAGATTCCCATTTCGACAAATTTGGGGGGAATAATCTGCTGGAGATTCGGGTAAATTGACCGCCGACAACCCGAGGCGACTTCTATCTTGCCGAGAATTGAATTCAACATCTGATTTATCTCCTTGTCCGAAATTGCCTTATAAATACTCGTCCTGTCCAAGTCCCACCATTTATACTACTAATATATAATACGCATTAATACCGTGTTTTTTGCGTATTGACTTATGCGTCGCACAATAGGATAATGCCACACAGGAGAAGTGATCGGACAGGGGTATGATTCAATTCGTCCCCTGGCCCGAAGGCAGGCAGGAATTAGCGAACGAACGAAGGATTATACAGCAACGAAAGCGAACATTCTCCGACAGGACCAGCGCGCATAAAGGGTCGGCGTTGTCGCTTTTGCGGCGATAATGCCAGCTTCCAACCACCGGGTGGCGTCTTGCTTCGCCACTCGGCGTTTTTTTGATTACCATTATCGGCGGGCAACAAATTTTGCTGGGCAACCACTTGCCGTTCAACATCTTCTGGGAAAGAAGAAGCCGGCGAGAGGACTCGACTCTAAACTCAACGATTTTCCAACTCATTGTCAATCATAATGGACTACTCGTAATTCATTACTGGACAACATTATAAACACGCAATCTAATACAACCCGATGTAGTTCCATGTCATCCAATGTAAGGACCAACTTACTACAAATTTGCGATAAATTCCGAAAGAGGATTGCCTCTCACCATATAAATGTTTTGATTTTACATACAATAAATTACAACAAAACCTTTCCGTCGGAAATCCGGCACTTCTGTTTTTTCTTCTCGATCCACTCATCGATCTCGTGCAACCGGAATCGATATTTATTACCCAACTTGTAACAAGGCACTTGGCCACCACGCGCCCATTTGTGAACCGTCCGTAGGTCGACCCTCAAGTAATGCGCGACCTCAGCACAGGTCATGTATGGTACATACGGTTGCAGTTTAGGCTGGTTCATGGCCAAAAGCCGATACTTTCCAGTTATTAATGCTGAGGCCCGGATTCAGCTGTGGGACCTGAAACGCCTGTTCCCGAGCAGGATATACCAGATGATGGTTTGCACCCCGAAACGCGCCTGGAAACGCTGGGAGTGATTTGTACGCCGTGTTTTTTAGATTGAAATAGGTGGGCTCCGCCCATTTCTGCAAGCCGTCCACGGTCCTTTTCAGATAACCGCCGTCTTTTGCGCGGCTTGACAACCTTAGCCACCTGGGTAAACTGATTTTGGGTGAACAGGAAGACGGCCTCTCCATCACCATTTTGATGGCTCGGTAATTCCAGTTTCCGCATCTCCGGCACCTTGTAGACCCCGACAACCATCACCGCCAGCAAATCGCCGCCGTGGGGGTAAATTTCGCCGTATTTGCAAGGGATGATGAACAGCCAGGGGTCGCGTCTACCGCTTGGTTCATACTCTGCCGCCGGGTCGAGGACAATCCGGTACCGGTCGCCATACAATTTGCGAAGATTCAGACACTCTGAATCAGTCGCCATATTCCCTTCAATGCTCATTTTCTACTCCCTGTTCGCGTTTTGCCGTAGCGAGGATTTTTGTCGCCCTGTAATCCCCAAAGTTTTTGCGTAATTCCTTCGGGTCCATCAGCCGGGCCAAGGCTTCGTCCAGCAACGAAAATGCCGGAGTCCTATCCGATGAAAACGGGAAGAATATTGTGTATTCCCGGCAACGACCGTCGTCTGCCGAGTATTCGCGCTTTAATTTTAGAATCCCAAGGCGCTCAAGCTCTTTTCTCTTGCGAGCGGGATCATTTTCGGGGAAGCCAGCGAATTTTCTGAACGCAGTCCACGGAATTGGAACCACCAAATCACACGAATTTCGTGAGACATTATTACACCCCCTCTGTGGGGACATGAAATCGTGAGAAATAATAGTTACAGAGAAGGAACGGCGACCCGCCACATACCGGAGTAGAGAAAAGGCGGCCTTGAGCATCCGGTAATCTGACGTGTAGGATAATAGCGTCTTAACATCCGCCAGACTGAGACTTGCCTCAGACGAAGCACTGACTTTGTTTTTCCTGTTGAATCTCTTGGGATCAAAGCTTGCGACAATTCGGTCAATCTGTGAATCGATGCCGGCAAAATTGCCATTATTGATTCTCTGGGATAACCCATTGGTTTTCATCTGCGTCCACTCCTTCAATTTTAAGGCGGCTTCTTCGCGAGTCAGGCCGTTTACACCTTGGAATTGTAGATTCAGAGCCAAGAGTGCGTCATTGGTGTTTATTTCCGGCCACAGACCTTCAGTCAGCAATCGGTTAACAACAGCGTTGTAATCTTTGCCCGTCCGTCCTAAAAAAACGCCAACGCGCTTGAAATCCTTTTCATCCGGGGTCAGCCTGTTTTCTTCTGCAAATTTCCAGGCGTATCTGATGGTTTCTTCAAGATTCAGGTCGAACATCGGCTCAAGGGTGAACGGATCGAGTAGCATACTGCCTTTGCCGAAGGGTAACCGGTCAGACGCATTACCCATGCGGGATTCAACCCATCCGTATTCGTTTCCCGAATCGATTGCCTTCAGTTTGGTTTTCAAATAATTAAAAAGGCCAAAGCGGGAATACCGCTGGTCGAGGAAACAGATTGCCCTGATCCCCTTCGAAAATGAACTCTGGTAGGTCAACCATTCCCCCGGCAGTGCCTGAATGACTTTTAGAGCAGCGTCCCGGACATATTCTTCGGAACGGTTTTTATGAGTATCAAAATCCAACATGAGATAGTCGGCAAATTCCGTCCAGTAGAGAGAAAGGGCCGTTTTTCCTGCCAGGTGCCGCAGCAGATCCATTTCCGACCAAACATATTTTCGATATGTCTTCCACTCTATGCGATCATTCGAATTCACCTGCAGGAATGATGCTTTCGTCACTGAGCGGCTTCGCTTTTCGGTAGTAAATAATTTCATGTAATGATCCAGTGTCAAATCGCTAATCCCCAGCTTTTTTATCAGGTAGATTTTGGTATAACTGTTCCGAACGGCGATGCCATTGTCCGGGACGCCCAAGTACCATAGTTTAGATTCGTTGCTGACCACCGGATTCCTGCCATTCTAATTGGCAATCCTCGTTTCGTTTAGCTGAGTCCGGAGGAACCGCAGCGAATCGAACAACGCCCGGGCCGGAGCCTCACCGCCATTCAGGTATTTGGCGGCAATATCCTTATCCGGTCCCGGTCGGAAGACAAAGACGGCCTTGTCGCGGGTTTGCCAGTCGATGCCCCGGAATTTGCCGGTCTTCGTACTCAGGATGTAGCAGGCCAGGTGAATGTCGGTGGTGGTGAAGTCGGTTTGGGTCATTTTCCCTCCCATCAATGTTTTCCCATGCTGGCGGCCATTCGCCGCTCGTTGCTACACATTGAACGCAAGCCGATAAATCCGGCTTAAGAGGAGAAAACAGGGAATTTCAGGGAATAAGCGGGAATAAAGGGAATTACGTGTGGAAACGGCTGCTAACCGTTGAAATAGCTATTCCGGGACAGGCCTGTATTTCAAACAATATTTATGGGGGCCATCTTCGAAAATTACAGTCTCCCAAAGCGGGGAATTCCTAAATTTTTCTCGGATGCTAATTGGGTCATCAGCAATGGACCCCGGAGTTTGGACAGTGGCTTAGGTGATGGATCTGCTTTATCTTGCTGACCGGCAAAGGAGCAGCAGATGAAGCGATCACGGCGGAAG
>JAGVQM010000035.1 GCA_020051695.1 Candidatus Zixiibacteriota bacterium
AAGGCCTCCTCCCCTGCCTCCGAAAGCACCCGTCTACAGCGGGCCATTCGCGCCCAGCCAGCGTTCCATCTCTGCGAGACCGCCGGGCGTCCCCATGTCCAGCAGCGGCGGCGCGGCGGACAACGCTTTGCAGTTCGGTTTTGGCGAAGGGTTTGGCGATGTAATCAAACGCGCCCAGCTGGGTGGCCTGCAGCGCGGTGTTGATCGTGGCATAGCCCGTGACCATGATCACCGGCACCCGGGGGTGCCGCTCGGCGACCAGTTTCACCAGTTCCAGCCCGTCGATATCCGGCATCATCAGGTCGGTCAGGACAATATCGATCCCCTGCGTTTCGATCCTGCCCAGCCCTTCGCGGGCGGACAACGCCGTGTGCACCTCGTAGTTTTCCTTGCGCAGATGCTTTTTGACGCTGTCCAGCACAATTTGCTCGTCGTCGACCACCAGAATATTCATTTTTCGCATGGTATCCTCGCTTGCGTGCCCCCGGCTCATTTCTCCGCGGCCCCCGTTGCTGCCGGCAGAACAATCTGAAACACCGTCCCGCCGCCTTCGGGGATGTCGATTTCAATGACGCCGCCGTGACGTTCGACGATGCCCCAGCTGACCGCCAGACCCAGCCCGCTGGTGCCTTTCGTCGAAAAAAACGGCTCGAATATTTTATCGATCATATTTTCCGGAATGCCCGGCCCGCTGTCGCGCACGGCGATGAGACATTTGTCGTGCCGCCGGTCGAATTCGGTGGAGATGATGATCATCCCTTTGCCCTGCATGGCGTCGGCCGCATTAAGCATCAAATTAAGGATGACCTGCTGGATCTGGTGGATATCGCACCGGACCTGCGGGATATGCTCGGCCCGGCGTTTCCAGATCGTGATATTGCGGAACTGGGGCAGTTTTTCCACCAGGGTCAGCGCGCGGTCCATGATCTCGTTGGGGTTGATGTTTTTCAGTTTGGGTTTTTCCTGGCGGGCGAAATCCAGCAGGTTGCGCACGATGTCGCGGCAGCGCAGGGTTTCACGGATGATTACTTTGATATCATCCTGCAGCTCGCTGTCGGCGGCCAGTTCGTCCCGCAAATCTTCGGCGTAGGCCAGGATACCGGTCAGCGGGTTGTTGATCTCATGCGCCACACCGGCGGCCAGCTGGCCGACCGCGGCCAGCTTGGTGGCCTGGGCCAGCTGGCTGTTGAGTTCATGTTCGGTGGTGACATCCCGCATGATCGTGCATACGCCAGTCGTTTTGCCCTGATAATTCGTGAGCGGGAAACGCACGGCCTGGAAGTGGTGGTCCCGGCCGTCGATGGGCACGACTTCGTTGTAGGTACGCGGGCGGTTGGAGCGAATGACTTCCTGATCGTGCTGCATGGTCATGCGGGCCAGCCCCGGCGGCAGAAGATCATCGACTTTTTTGCCGACGAAATCCGCCGGCTTGCGGCCGAAAGCCGCCGCGCAGACCGGGTTGACAATGATATAACGCCCCTCGAGGTCTTTCATCGAAATCCAGTCCTGCGCCGAATCGATGAAACTGGAAAGCCGCTGCTCGCGCGTTTCGATCTTGCGCCGCAACATCACCTGTTCGGTGATCTGGTGCCAGGAAGTGAGGATGGCGTCCAGCGCGCCCTCCGTCCCGATAATCGGCGTGCAGGAGACCTCCCAGTATGTTTCCACCGGCGGCGGAGTTTGCCAGATCATCGAGATGCCCCGCCCGGTGGCAGTGACGCTTTCGAGCATTGCGGGCAGTTCGCGCGCGTTCTCGGCGAACAATGTCCGGTCCAGCAGCTGCAAACAGTTTTTGCCCAGGGCATCCTCGGCCGAAACCCGCGTGGAGGAGCTGAAACTCTGGTTGACCTTGACCACATGCCCGTCCGGATCAAGCACCACCAGCAGCTCGGGGATATTGTCCAGGACGCTTTGCAGGAAATGCCGCTCCCGGACGATCTTGCGTTCAAGCTCGGTCATTTCGCGCAGGCGGCGTTCACGGTCGTTGCGCGCGTTGACCAGGTCCCAGAACACATGGGCAAAGGTATGGTCGATCAATTTCACGCCGGGAGGATGGAGGCGATAAATTTCCTCCAACACCACATCACTGCCGGTCAGCTCGATGATCAGTTCGATGCCCGGCAACGCCAGGGCGTCGGCCATGTTCGCGCTGGTCCTGATCCCCCGTTCGCGGGCATAGACCATGCCCTCGGCGTCCGCCCGCGGGTCGACGACACAGCGGATCTCCAGCGTCAACTCCGTGAGGAACGAGCCCTCGACGAGTTCGATCAGGGCCCTGCAGCCCCGGCCTCCTCCGATAATGATCGTCTTCATGAACGCCGCCTGCGCGGCCCGTCCCCGGCGCGGAGCGGACCGCGTTACCGGAATCTAACCCGCCGGGAAATCGCTGTCCAGCATTTCAATGTATTCATGCAACAGGTCGTCGATATTTGCGTAAAATTCTTTCGGCCGGATCGTGAAGTGGGCCAGGATGTCATTAAGCCGCTGCGGCAGGTACGGATAGACTTTGTGCAGATTCATGATGCGGTATTCGTAAAATGCCGAGGCATCCTCCGGCGCGAGACTCGCTTTGGTTTCCGCGGAAAACTCCGGGCTTTTAAAGACCTTGTCGAACGAGACGATGCCCTTGCCGACCATGTAATTCAGGATATTCCCCAGACTCCATAAATCGTAATCGGCCACATGCTGGTTCAAATCAAAATCAATCCAGCGGAAATGGGCGGTGTCTTTTTCGATAATGAGATGATCGTTGCGGATATCGCCGTGGCAGGTGCCGTGCCGGTGCAAAAATTGGATGGCCTCGATGCCGGCGGCCAGCCGCCACAGGAGGTCCGGCAGGTCTTCAGCACAATATTGCTCGTGGCTTTTATTGATTTCGACGACATGGTCCAGGACCGTCCGGCCGTGGACAAAATCAAGGACGCGGATGTTGTTGTTTTCATCGTCGCGGACAGTGTACCCCTGCATGAACCGCATGTCGCCGCGCACCAGCCGGAGGACCTCGGCCTCCTTGTCCGGGCTGCGATAGCAGTGGACGCGGAAAACGCCGATGTGAACGTTGAATTCCTCATAGAAGACGGTCTTGATGATTTTGCGCAGCCCGGTGGCCATTTCATACGTGCCGAGCACCCAGTATTTCGGCTGGTCGGCAATACCGAAGCGGGATTCGTATTTGTGGCCCAGCACCAGGTAATCGCGCCCGCCCAGGCGCAGGATATCGCCGCGCTCGATGGCAAAGGCATCGGAGGTGTCGGTAATGATTTTCGGCGGTTTGACCGTGCGCCAGCCGGTAAGCTCGCGGATGCGTTCGACCAGGTCTTCAGTCTCGCTCATCACTTATAATACCCCCGGCAGGATTCGAACCTGCGGCCAAAGGTTTAGGAAACCTCTGCTCTGTCCATGCTGAGCTACGGGGGCTTGGGCGGTGCAGCCGGCACGTCGATCATCCCGGCGGCCGGTCATCCTGTTCCGAATCGTATTCCACTAGGGTGAAAACGTCATACCCGGCGAGTTTATCCCGGCCGTGCAAATACGATAATTCGACGATGGCCGCGACCCCAAAAACCGTCGCGCCGAGTTTTTTAACCAGCGAACAGGAGGCCGCCAGTGTGCCGCCGGTGGCCAGCAGGTCGTCCACAATTAATACGTTTTTCCCCGGTTCGATGGCGTCCCGGTGGATCTCCAGTTCGGCGGTGCCATATTCAAGCTCATATTTTTCGCGCACAGTAGCTGCCGGCAGTTTGCCCGCTTTGCGGACAGTCACAAAACCGCAGTTGAGCCGGTCGGCCAGCGCGCCGCCGATAATGAAACCGCGGGCTTCAATGCCGCAGACCTTGTCGATCCTCCGGTCGCGATAATAATTGTGTAATAACGAGAGCGCTTCCCGGAAGGCGCCGTGATCCTGAAATAATGTGGTCAAATCCCGGAAGACGATACCCTTTTTGGGGAAGTCCGGGATTGAACGAATTTTGCGTTTTAACGAATTATTCATGATTATGCCCCGGCGCCGGTTTCAACGTTTTGGGTTGATTGTGTTTGTATATGTATCGGCTGCGGCAAACCGCAGCGGTTGTGTGTCTTAGAAATACCTGACCGTGAACGAGTTATAATGTGGTTCAACCGTCTGCCAGCGGCAGTCCACGCCGGTAACCCGCGATCCGGCTGGTCCAACCTCTACCTGAGCGATTAATTCCTCGATTTTGTCTTTTTCTCCTACGATTTCTGCTTCTACCCGGCCGTCGGGAAGGTTCAGCACCCATCCGGAAAGTCCCAGCTGCCGAGCGCAGGAGACGGTATAATAGCGAAAGCCGACTCCCTGAACCAATCCGGAAATTTTCAGTTGCACACAACTCATTGTCAATCATTATGTTCTTGTATGATAGCGATTAATTTAGCCACCGCACTTTCAAGGTCGCCTCCGCCCCGAATCATCCCCTCAATTCTCCAATCGCCAAGATCTACAACCGGTTTGCCGGTTTTTAGGGCGAGGGCGATTTCGCTCAAGGTGCCTGCCCCGCCGGGTAAGGCCATGATCCCGTCTGCGTTATATATAATGAGCAGGTTGCGACCTTCGGCCAGCCCGGTGGCCACGGGGACATCCACCCATTGGTTGGCGTCGGTCGCGCTTTTGCCGGGCAAAATGCCGATGGTTTGTCCGCCGGCGGCCTTAGCGCCCCGACAGGCAGCGGCCATCACACCCCCCAGCCCGCCGCATA
>JAGVQM010000015.1 GCA_020051695.1 Candidatus Zixiibacteriota bacterium
AACGCCGTCATTCGAGCCTGGGCTATAAAAGCCCGAGTGCGTTCGAACAATCGGCGACCCTAGCTTAACTAAGTGTCCATTTTTTCGGGGGAAGATCAAAATATTCCTTGGCCTTACCGCGAATACGAGCCAATGCCTTAGAAACAGGGCTATGATTGGCATAACCCAACCTTTCGCTAATTTTCGCCATCTTCGTAGGGCCATTGCGGAGACAAACCACAATCTTTCTCTCTTTGGCATCCAATAGTGCCATGAAATCTTCCCAAAGAAGATCTTCCAAAATCTCAGATTCAGGCCCGTGAACTGGCACCGTATCGTTAAGCTCAACGAATTTAACGCTTATCTTATTCCGCTTCTTGTGAATTTTTCTTTCGAAATCCTCTTTGACGAACGACCAACATTCGGAAAAATCGTCTTCCACGCGATTTGAACGAATGGCATCAATTAATGAGCGAAGCTTACCTTCTCGATCTGCCAGTTCAACCATTTCTTGTGCTGCTGCCCATGCATCCCGTTCGCCTATCCAAACCTCTCCACCATGAATTGGCCGATTAACGACCCAATCGCTTGGTACTTTCCCATTTGCATCGACAATAAGATTAGATTGTTCTTCATCGTCACAAGGTACATGGCCAAGTGAACTTATTCTATTTTCAGCCACTTGATAAATATAGGGCAACCAAAAATCAAGGTTGTGCGCCAACAAACGTATTGGTTCAGTTTTACTGTATGCACTCATTCTTGAGCGTGAATCTATTAGCGGCCATATATATTCTGCAAAAGCATTGGACAACCTACTGTCAAAATCGCGGGGAATAACATGATCGATTAGGAGTTCTGGCATGGTCATTGGCCATAATCCTCTTTTAAGTGCAGGTAATCCCCATTTGGATAGAATATTTATGGGCAATAGGTGAAACAACGGCGCATAAGCATCATAACGGTGGAATGAAGATATGGGCAAAAAATAGACATTATGTCCTCTCAATTCTTCTATCCATTTGAAATCTTCGTGTAATCTACCTCCCAAGACCTCAAAGCGTAATTGCGCGGATTCCCATATCAAATTCCACTCTATCGGCGTTAAATGACGATGTGCGTCATTATCTTGAGAGAGTTGATGCTTTTTCAACTTATAATACACGAATTCGGGTGGGAGGACAATTTTCGGATGAGGCAAAAACCGATAAAACATCACGCTGCTGAAATTAATTAGCTCTGGATAACTCTCAGGTTCCCTGTCATCCTCGTCTGGGTAGCACGTTTGTATTGCAGATTCATATATTTCCTTTTCAGTCATGACTTTTGTTTGTCCCATCTTATTCTCCCAAGAAATCGCTCCATCTGCCCCTTTTATATGTTACGACATTTCGTGCGATTTTCGTTCCGGCAAAATAGCCAAATAATTCAAGTACGGTTCGGCCTCTGGGGCTGACCAGCGCGAAAACAACCGCAAATCCCCACCACCTCCCCCCTTGCCTCATCACTCGTTTTGCCGTATATAACCCCTCCGGAGGGGAGAGAAATGGACGCCGAAAAAAATATATTTGAGCTGTCGAAACCCGGACGCGCCGGGCAAATGCCACCTGCGGCCGGGGTGCCGGATGTACCGCTGGATAACCTGATTCCGCAGGAATTTCGGCGGGCCGAAGACGCTGCCTTGCCCGAGATTTCCGAGCCGCAACTGGTGCGGCATTATATCCGGCTGTCGACCTATAACCACCACGTGGACAAGGCGATATACCCGCTGGGGTCGTGCACCATGAAATATAACCCCAAAATAAACGACCGGCTGGCCGCCCTCCCCGGTTTTGCCGCCTTGCACCCCGAACTGCCCGAAAAACACTGCCAAGGGGCCCTACAATTGCTCTACGAGCTGGCTGGCGACCTGGCCGAGATCGCCGGGATGGACGAAGTCAGCGTGCAGCCGGTCGCCGGGGCGCAGGGCGAAATGGTGGGGCTGCTGATTATCCGCGCCTACCACCGGAAAAACGAGGATAGAAAGCGGCGTAAGATCATTATCCCCGACTCCTCCCACGGCACCAACCCGGCCTCGGTGGCGCTGACCGGGTTCTCGGCGGTCCCACTTAAATCGGGATCTGATGGACTGGTCGATCCGGCCGCGCTGGCCAAAGTGCTGGATGACAACACCGCCGGACTGATGCTGACCAACCCCAACACGCTGGGGCTTTTTGAAAAGCAAATCGAAAAAATCACCGCGATGATCCACGAGGCGGGCGGGCTGGTCTACATGGACGGCGCCAATTTGAACGCCATGCTGGGGCTGGTGCGGCCCGGCGACATGGGTTTCGATATCGTACATTTTAACCTGCATAAATCATTTTCCACGCCGCACGGCGGCGGCGGGCCCGGCGCGGGGGCGGTGGGAGTCACCAGCCGTTTGGCCGAATTTTTACCCACGCCACGGATTGCCTGTGCCCCCCTCAACGGGGACAAATTCTACCGCCGCGAGGATGTCGGCAAATATTCCATCGGCCGCGTGCAGGCGTTCGACGGCAACTTCGCCATTGCCGTGCGGGCCTATGCCTATATCCGTTCGCTGGGGCCGGAGGGGCTCCGGCAGGTCGCCGAAAACGCGATCTTAAACGCCAATTACCTTGCCTCGCGGCTGGCCGGGGATTACGATCTGCCCTACCCGCTGCCCTGCCAGCATGAGTTTGTGTTGTCGGCCAACCGACAAAAAAAGCTGGGGGTACGCGCCGGGGAAATCGCCAAGCGGCTGTTGGATTTCGGGGTGCATGCGCCTACGGTGTATTTCCCGCTGATTGTCCCCGAAGCGTTGATGATCGAGCCGACCGAGACCGAAAGTAAAGAATCGCTCGATGCTTTCGCTGAAATCATGGTCCGGATCGCCCGGGAAGTCGAGACCGACCCCGACCTGGTCAACACCGCCCCGCACGATACGCCGTTTTTGCGGATGGACGAGGCGAAGGCAGCCAGAGACCTTGATTTGTGCCAGCCCACCTGAGTTGAATCGTCATAAGAGGTGTTTGGCTGATGAAGTTGTCCTACAAGTCCCTTTTTCCCGCTGTCATTCCGGCGAAGGCCGGAATCCCGTCGTTGCGACACGAAGAATTGGATGCCCGCCTGCGCGGGCATGACAATGAAAGGATGACTTCTGGGACAGCCTCGATTATCCCGCCGATTATCGCCGGACGGGTTTTTGGGCTTGTCCGGCAGACGTCGTTATGCGTTTTCTAGGGTCATGAGCGAGGTAATCCTCAGTCTGAGGGACGTTGCTGTCGATTATTATCCCGCCGGTCAGCCGCCGGTAGCGGCATTATCGAATATCACCTTTGATATTTACCGTGGTGAAAAAATCGCGGTCTTCGGCCCCAACGGCTCCGGCAAATCGACACTGTTGCGCATTATAGCCGGGCTGGAACCGCCGAGCCGGGGTACCGCAAAAGTATTCGGGCATCCGGTCACGGCCGCTGAACTTCCTGCGGAAATTCGCCGACGGATCGGTTTCGTGTTCCAAAACCCGGAGGATGTTTTCGCGGCCGAGACGGTCGCCGAAGAAATTCGTTTTGCTTTGGAATGCCGGGATGGCGAACCGGCGGCCATTGCTTCAGCAGTCGAACAGGCACTGGACGAGTTCGATCTGGTGCCTCTCGCGCGGCGGCGGCTTAGCCGGCTGTCCGGCGGCGAACAGCAACGCGTGGCGCTGGCCTCGGTTTTGGCCGGCAGACCGGAAGTGTTATTTTTCGATGAACCGACGTCGTTTCTCGATGCGCCGTCAAGAAAAGAATTCTTGCAATCTGCGGCATTTGCCGAAACGCAGGGGAATATCACGACAGTATTTGTCACCCAATTCCGGCGGGAAGTCCTCGGGTTTAATCGCCTGCTTGTGCTGGAACAGGGGCGGATCATATACGACGGCCCCCCGGAGGACTTCAAACCGCCGGGAACGGACAGTGTCGCTCCAATGATCGAAATAAACCGCGACTGGTTGGCGGCCGTTGCCGCGCCGCAGGTCGATCCGTTACTTGTCGTGCATAACCTGACGCAAACGATGGCCGTGTTTCCCGGCGAGTTGACTTGTCCACTTTCCGACATCTCTTTTGTCGTCCGACCCGGCGAACGGATGGGGATCGTCGGCCCGACCGGCGCGGGGAAAAGCACGCTGGCGTATCACCTGGCGGGGTTGATGCCGAAATTCGGCGGGACCATCTCGATTTCCGGGATGGCAATTCGATCCGGCAAGAAAGAGAATGTCCGGCTGCCGGTGGCCCTGTTGTTTCAAAATCCCGAACATCACTTGTTTGCCGACACCGTGGCGCAGGATGTCGCATTCGGCCCGCGCAATGTAGGCGTGGCCAAAGATATTATCACGGCGCATGTCGAGCGATCGCTGAAGCTGGCTGGCCTGAATCCGGTGATGTTCGGCCCGCGTTCCCCGTTTGAAATTTCCGGAGGCGAGCAGCGCAAGGCGGCGACCGCCGGGACACTGGCCATGCCCGCCGCCGTGTATATTTTCGATGAACCGACGGCGTATCTGGACCCGCAAGCCGCCGGCCATCTCGAGGCAGTGCTGTCAGCGCTTGCCGCCGAGGGCAAGGCGGTAATCATCATCTCGCATGATCTGGATTTCTTGCGGCGGACATGCCCGCGCTGGATGATCATAAACCAGGGAAAAATGATTTATGATGGGGCGAGTAACGACCTGGAGCATGATCCTCGACCATTGAATGCGATTGGATTCGCGTAGGGTGGGCACGACCCACCGTCACATAAGGCAAATAAAATGGTGGGCGGTGCCCACCCTACGGTTTGGCATTCGGTCCGCCGTATAATCCAATATCGGAAGTCGTGCCGTCAGGATCAGTCAGCTCCGGGTTACCGGCATCGATCAGCGGCGAGCCGGGAACCGGGACAAAATGAAGCGTATCGGCAAATTGTGGGTCGGCCGCTCTGTTGCCGTCAACATCGATCAGATCGGGCATCCCCTCGAACGCGCCGTCTTTATTGTTCCAGATAATATTGTAGGAGAAAGGGAACAAAAACGGATGGCCGTTGTTCCACACACCCACGCACGGACACACCCACATCTCCCGCCAGCCGTTGGCCGCAAACACACAATTGGTCACCCGGCCGGTGGCCTGCGGACTCCACAGGCCGAACCCGCAGTTGCCGTTGTGATAGACCACGTTATTCGAGCAATCCATGTAGGAATTTCCGGTCGCGATAATCCCCCACCCGAGGTTGTCGAACACGAGGTTGTTGCGCACAATAGCCCGCGTGGCGCCGAACGTACCAATGCCTTTCCAATACCCGGAAACGCGGTTGCGGAATACCGTGGCCGTGGCGTCCCAGGTAATGCCGATCCCCGCGCCGCGCCCGGTAGTGATGACGTTGTCGGTGATCACCGCCGAAGCCCCGCGATATAACGCGATGCCGTCCCAGCCGTTGTTTTCGATGAGGTTGTCGATGATATACAATTCGGAATTTTCCCGGCCGAACACGCCGCCGACGCCGACGACAATGGAATCGGGGCGATGCGTATTATCTCGTATAACGCAATCCGTGATCGTGACTGTCGAATATCGCGCGACAATCCCGGCGTCGGTGGCGGCGCCGTCGGTATCCCGCTGCCCCCCGGTAATGGTCAGGTTGGTGATCAACGAGCCGTGGCTGTTTTCGAAAAACACGCCATACCCAGCGTTGGTCACCAGAATGACCGAATCGCGGTGCAAACCCACCAGATGCAGCGCCTTATCATGAATATAAAATCCCCGGCTGGCCTTGACGTCGGTTTTGTGGCTTTCGCAATTGCCGCACAGCGCCTCGGTGAACGTATCCGGCTGCGCGACATAGCGGCCGGGGCGGAGGTACAGCGTATCGCCGGCGGCGGAACGATCAATGGCTTGTTGCAGGCCACCGGCGCCGCCCGGCGCCTCGACATAAACCACGGCAGCCGGAATTTCATTCAGGTTTACGACAAAACTCAGGAGCAGCACTGCAATTGCCGCAGTGGAAACGCCTAAAAAACTGCTCGCCTGTCGCGAAATTGTCTTCGTCCCACGGATCATGATCCACTCCTTTCCTCTGTGGACCCGAAAATCTGCGGCATCATCTCAACGAACGCTACGCGCCGAATTTCTCCAGTTTGAGGGCATGGGCCAGGGCCAGTTGCATCAGCATCCGCAACGGCATCCGCCCGAACCCGCCGCACCGGCAATGGCTCTCATCGAATGATTTCAGGTTGTCCGGCCGGGCCGTCGCGGGCGCATACAATAATCCGGGGACCGGGTGCCAGGAATGCGCTTTCAACGCTGCCGGTGTCGAATGATCGCCGGTGATGACCAATACATCCGGCCGGGCCGCGAGCAGTTTCGGCAGCAGCGCATCGACTTCCTCGATGACCCGCACTTTCCATTCGAAATTGCCGTCCTCGCCGGCCTTGTCAGTGTATTTCACATGGATGAATAAATAATCGAAATTGTCCCGCTGGGCCGCGGCCAGTTCGAACGTGGCCGGCAAATCTGCCGGTGGCGGGAGCACCTCCATGCCCACCAACCGCGCAACACCGCGGTACATCGGGTAGGTCGCCACCGCACCGCATTTCAGGGGAAATAACTCGTGCATCTTCGGGATATCCGGAAACTTGTCGAAACCCCGAAGCAGCACGCCGTTGGCCTTGTCCTCACCCGCGAGAATTTTTTCGGCCTGCTGCACAAAATCCCGCGCCAGTCCGGCCGTTGCTTTCGATTGTTCATCACGGGCCACGGGATCAAGCGGCAGCGCGCCGACTTTTTGTGGGTCGGTATCAGACACATTTCCGCCCAACCCTTTGCCGCGGACGACGAATAATCCCCGGTGCTCGGCTTCGGTTTTCAGGAATAATTGGGCTGAGCCCGGCAATCGCACTTGCTCGATAAGCATTTTGATCAAGCGGACATTTGTTTCCGTGGGGATCCGGCCTGCGCGGCGATCGGTTATCTTCCGGTTTTTGTCCAATGTGCAAAAATTAAACCGCGCGGCGACATCATCCGGCCCAAGCTCAAAATCCACGCCCAATGCGGAGAGCACTCCCCGGCCGATCTGATATTTCCGGGGATCATACCCGAATAGCCCCAAATGCCCGGGGCCCGAGCCGGGTGTAATCCCCGGCTCCACCGGATCAAACAACCCACACGTGGCGTGCGGCAACAACGCATCGATATTCGGTTTGCGGGCGGCTTCCAGTGCTGTTTTGCCCACGCCGGGGAAAGGAATTCCGCCAAGTCCGTCAAGCACTAGATAGAAGATCTTCTGTTCGTTTTTCGTTCCGAGTTTCGTTACCGAGAATTCGGCCATTGTCTCCCCCTTAGCCTTAAGCTAGTGTCATATAGGGTATCGGCAGCCGGTTATCAAGGACGAATTCGGAGACCCCGATAACATTCCTTATTTTCTCATCAGCGACCGTATCACGCCAATTATCGCCAGAAACACCCCAAAACAGCACACCACGGTTGCCCCCGCCGGTGTATCGGCCTGGTAAGAGATAATCAGCCCGGCCAGCGCCGCCAGAAAACCGAAAATCCAGCCGACGACCAGACGTTTTCCGATCCGCTCCGCAGTCAGCATGGCCACCGACGCCGGCACGACCAGGATGATAAAGACCATCAACACGCCGACGATTTTTACTGAACTGGTAACGACGACCCCGAAAGTGGCATAAAACAGAAAATCCCACCAGCGGGGGTGCTTCAGGCCGTGACGATCACGCTCGAAGGTCAACGCCAAGAACTGACGGCGAAAAACCCAGTGGATCAGGGCGATGACAGCATAAACTCCAGCCGTCTTCAGCACATTCCCGCCGGTCACGGTCAGCACGCTGCCGACCAGCAGGTATTTGATATGCTCGGCGCCCTCGGGCGCGCGGTCGACCGCCACTACTGCGGCGGCGGTGGCCACAGCATACACGATCCCGATCACCGCTTCCTGAGGGATTCGATGCTCGAGGGTCCGGGTGGCGGCGAATACGCCGCCACCCAACAAGGCAAAGCCGACCCCGAATAGATACGCGATTTCTCCGTCGAGTGGAAAACCGAACAAAAACGCCACGGTCGTCCCCAGTGCAGCAACCTGGGCCAGCGATAAGTCGACAAAAATGATGCCGCGCCGCAAAACGTGAATCCCAAAATAGGCATGAATGCCGACCAGCACTGCGCAGGCGATCAGCGGCCATCCCATCAATGCCAGCCAGTCGTTCACAGTGTGCCTCCGGCAAGGACGCGCAGGTTGTGTTCAATCATGGCGGCGTACGAATCAACGCCGGGCGCTCCGCCGACGGAGGGACACACGACAACCACTTTCGCCCCGGTCTTCTCCGCCAGCATCCGCGGGACTTTGAGGTCAAAATATGGTTCCACCGCGATGATCTCGATATGCCCGGCGTCGATTGTCTCCAGCAAATGCCGGAGGTGCCCCGGCGACGGCGGGATGCCCGGTTTGGGTTCGACATGCTCGACGGCAACCAATCCGGCAAATTTTGTGAAATACGGCCAAGTGTTATGATAGAAGATGATTTTTTTATCCCGCACCTGCTCCAGATACGGCGCCCAGGCCTCCCGGTGTTTGTGTAATGCGTCGAGATACGCCGACGCGTTTTCGGCGTACATTGTCGCATGCTCAGGATCGAATTCGTCCAGCGCCTGGGTAATGGTTTCGATGATGAACGGCACGTTATCGGGGTCCAGCCAGTAATGGGGATTGCCGAAGCGATGCAGGTCGCCGTGCCGGGCGTCGGCCTTGAACCCCGGGACTTCCAGCGGCACGATACGTTCCGAACAATCAATGACCCGCAGCTCGCTGTTGCGCGAACCGTCGATGATGCCGTCAATCCACAAATCAAGCTCCATCCCTATTTTGAACAAGATATCGGCCTGGCGTACTTTCAGCATATAGGAAGGACGGACTTCGACGTAATGCGGATCGCGGTCTCCGCGATTGATTGAATACACCTCGACTTGATCGCCGCCCACGGCGCGCACGAATTCCGCCAGGTCGGGCGTTGTGGTCACGACATTGATCGCGGCGCCCGCACCGGCGTGCACAATCAGCACCGCTGCCGCCGCATGAAGAAAAAAACGAAAATAGCGCATCTTTGTTCTCCTCCGGTCATTAGAAAGAATGAGGCCGATGCGGCCCCAACGAAAAAACAAGTTGCAGCGTCGCACCAAAAACGCCTTCGCCATCGGCCGGTTTGCGATAATACCCGGCCAGGCGCAACAAGGAGGTCTCCTCCACCGGAGCAAAACCGCAGAAGGCCTGCACCTGGGTGACCTCATTGTTTTTATCCTCGAGCGGCTGGAAATAATCGACCTTGATCCCGAGGTTGTACCGCTGCTGAAATTGATAATCGACAAACGCGTAAGCGCCGAAGAAATGTGTAAAATCCTCCTCGAGCACTTCATCGTGCTGTTCCTCTTCGCCGGCTTCTTCCTCGTGATGGTGTTCATCACCGGTTTCGCGCCGGTTGAGCAGGGCTTCTGCCTGAAGAGTCAGCGAGGTGTAGCGGCTGGGTTTGTATTTGTGTTTGAGGTCCGCCCCCACCAGCGTTGTGACCAGATTCTCCGTCGGGTCATAATGACCATAGGCCAGGGAGATTCCGCCTGCAGTTTCAGAGTATTCTCCGGTGGCCCCGGCGATCGACAAATGAGATAAAAAGCCTTTGTCCGGCGGAATATCGGCTTCTGTTGCGCCAGCATGATGATGCCCGACAAACGCCGCGCCGCGTAACAGATCGGCCGACAATTCGACATATACCGCAGTGATCGGCATCAGCCAGCGCACCGAGACGCCGTCATCGGCAAAACCGTGATCGCCGAGGTATTCCGCAAGGACCAGCGGCCGATCGATAAATGAATAGGCGTGGGGATGCAGCAGGTTTAATCGTCCAAAATTCCCTAGGTATCTCCCCGCCCGTGCCGACAAGCCCCAGGGCAGACCCCGTTCAAAAGTTATCGAAGCTTCCTCGACTTCGGCATGGTCGTCATGCCAGGCAAAAAACACATCGCCTCGCGCATAGGGATTAAGATACCCCTGCACCGCCAATTCCACTTCATGCAGTTCGAACACCTGTTTTTGTTCAAGCCCGACATCCTCGGGTCGATCGGCGGTCATGCCGCGAATGTCGCCGATCACCGAGATATCGGGGTTGATCGTGGTTTGAGCGGCCGCCGTCAGACCAACACATGGCAACAACGAGACCCCGGCAAACGCCGGGAAATTTCGCCAGCGCATAATTCCCCCTCCAAGATTCGAATGATTGTCGATCCGGTTGATGCCGGAAATTAGTCCCGCTACGGACCAATTTGAGGGGGGGCACGCAAGGGAGGACGAACAAAACCCGGACCGCGCCGCAGATACGTCGCGGACAAAATCCGGAGCATGATCTGCCGCTCTAACACCAGCAGCACGAGGGCGATGAAGACCGCCGGCGCCCAGGATAATATGATGAGGCAAATGAGGCAGGAATGGTCGGTCTCGAAATGCGTGGGATCATGCTGGTGCAACGCCAGACCCAGCATGACCAGCGCCAGCGCCGACGCAACCAGGAACCTTGTTTTATGCGAACGCGTGAAGTCCATTTTCGTTCACTTTGTCCCGTGGCTTGTCCGTCTGCCACCGTACAACCGACCGCTCATACAATACATACGGCCGGATAATTTGGCAATCCGAATGGTGAGAATTTGGCTTGTTTATAGGCGATGGGGAAATGCAGGAATAAGACGATGACTGCCACTCAGCGGCCGAGCCACTTTTTCAAGCTTTCGGTAACCCGGGGGCCGAGTATCGAACGGGCGGCGTCCCTCGTCCGGCCGGATACCCTCGTTTTCAGGATCGCCGGTGAATCGATGAGCCGCACCTCCAGCAGGCGAACATCAGAGCCGAGCAGACTATCGGTCTGTCCGGGACTGGTCAGGTCATCCCAGCGGGCATACGACACGCCCAGTGCACGGGCCAGCTGCTCAAAATCGGGATTATGGAGGTCGACGGCATGTTCCTGCCCCGCACGTTCGAATTGCTGCAGCCGGATGGAGCCCAATTTGCCGTCGTTGAAGACAACCACGGTCAGCGGGATTTTTTCACGGACGGCAGTGGCCAGTTCCATCGCGCTCATTGCGAATCCGCCGTCCCCGACAATCGCCACCACCGGGCGGCGGGGCGCGGCCAGTTTGGCCCCGATCGCGGCCGGGATACCGAACCCCATCGATTGAAAATCAGTCGGACAAATCATGCCCCGGGGGGAACGCACTTCAAAATAATTCCGCGTGAGTGTCTGATGCAATCCGCAATCAGTGACCACGCAGGCGTTATCGGGCAGGGCCTGACGGAAAATATCGAAAAACGTCGCCATATCCCCCGGTCCGATGCCCAGCGGGATCGGTTCGGCTCCAACGAGCGCATCTTTTTCCTCGCGAATTTGCTCGCGCAAAGAGGCTAATTCAACCGCCGTCCAGCCCGGAGGGCGCGCGGCAGGCCGGTCAATTCGTTTGATCAAGCGCCGGACCACCTCGGGCACGTCACCCTGCACAGTCAATGCCGCGAGGTAATTCGCGCCGAGGACGGCGGCCGATGCATCAACATGAACGAGTTTTTCGGCCGGGATCTTCAAGCGAAAACCGCCGGTCCCGTTGTGCGAAAATTTAACCCCCAGCGCCAGGACCAGGTCGCATTGTCTGATGATGTTGTTGACCGTCTCGCTGCCCCGACCCCGGCTGTAGTCAAAATAGCAGGAGAGGGGATGGTTTTCCGGAATAATTCCGCGCCCTGACCCGGTGGTCAATACCGGGCAATTTAACGACGTGGCCAGGGAATAAACCTCGCTGACCGCTCCGGCTGCTCCCTGTCCGGCGTAGAGCACGATACGATTGGCCCGGGAAACGGCCTCGGCGATTCGGTCAAGGTCTTCATCAGGCGGAATGTGATATAATGACTCACTGCGCATCCCTGTTTCGTCCGGCATGAGGGCGGTCTGCCCCAGCACACCATCAGTGCATTCAACCAGGATCGGCCCCGGTTCGGCGGTGACCGCCTCGACATAGGCCTCCGGCAACATTCGCTGCAGATCAGCTGGCCTTTCCACACGGTAGCCCCTTTTGACCACCGCTGCGGCCATCGCCTGTTGATCGAGGACTTGCAGGCGAAATTGTTTTTCGGGGAAACGGTCGGTACCCACGGCAAGACAGATCAATCCTGCGGAATCATGTCGGGCCTCGGCCAGACCGGTCAACGCATTGGTGAACCCCGGGCCGGAGATGACCACTACGGCCGCAATGCTGCCTGATGCCCGGTAATACCCGTTGGCCATAAAAGCTGCTGCGCGTTCATCGACGGTCAGCACGGTGCGCAGTGCTGATTTCCGCAGGGCATCGAACAGTCCGATGGTTTCGCTGCCGGGCATGCCGAAAACTACCCGCACACCCAGCTTTTCCAACAGGGAACATACCAGCGAATTGCCTGTCATGCGGGAGGGTGCCATAGTCAATCCTGCGCTGCTTTTTGCGTGCGTTTCCGCCGGAGATACGAACCGGCGCGATGGTATAAACGAGAAATGTCCTGACCAATTTTATATAATCGCTTGTCGGGACGGGACAGCACGAGGTTCATCGTCAGCTCCGCGCCCAACTGGCTTTTGAACCGGGTGACCGGATTTAAAGCCGCGTCGGTCAAATCATTGGCGCGGTAGCCCGACTTTGCCAGATGCTCAAACACTTTCCACCGCAGGCAGGGTGTCGTGCCGAGGTTCTGGAATTCCGGTTCCGCCCCGGCGCAGACACTGTGCGTTACCGGAAAATTGCCGAGCAACACCAGCTGAGTGGCCGCCACGCGGCCGTCGGCCAGCCGCGCATGAAACAACCGGCACAACCGGAGGGCTTTCAGCCGTTCGACATACACGCGAAATGCCTCACGCGGCAGGTACAAAGGCGAACCCTTGCGCAGATGAGTCTGGTAATGCAACCGGTAGAACGAAGCAAAATCGTCATCATCGGTTACCGTCACTCCCTGTTCTTCACAACGCCGGATCAGCCGACGGAAGTTCTTGTCCACGCACTCCCACAACCGCTGGAGATCATCAACATGGGCAATGTAAGTATACGACGGCCGTACGTCCCATCCCCCGGCAATAAACGGGCGCAAATCGAAAAGCGGCCAGCGGTTGTGCAGCTGCAGCCGAGCGTAACCGGTCGCGGACAACTGCTGTTCCAGAAGTGTCAGGATTTCCAGTTCCTGCGCCGCCCGTTGTGAAGGATAACGGGTGGTGCTTTCCTCCAGGACCAGCGTGTTGTAATACAATAGCAATCGATTGGACACGGCGGTGCCGAACATGGACGGCGCCTCATATAACGCCGTTCCCCCGACCAATTCGTCCCCCCGCGAGACACCAAGGATTTTGAAATTTCCCCCGGCTGCGGTACACAAAACGTCGAGATATTCCGGGGTGCTGTAGATGCTCCCCTGCGGCGAACCGGCCAGCAGCCGGTCCCACCGACCGTACAGGTCCTCGGTCAAGTATCGTGCCGACAACGTGCTTTTCATGCAAGTGGCCCCGAACTTCACGCGGGATGATGTCTTCAGGTCTCCGGCGATCATCCTTTAGCCGTAAACCACCCGGTCAGCTTTTCCCGAATCTGGCCCGCGAAGAACGCCAGTGACGGCAGCGGGTCGCTCCATTGAAACAACGCCTGGCGGGCGCTCAACCATGATCGCAGCCATGACCAGAAACCCAATTCCCCCTGGCGAAACAAGCGCAGGGAGGTGCTCAAGTCCAGACAGGGAAACACGCAACTGGCCCCGGCTTGGTAGGTCATCGTCGTCCCGGCATCCAAGCCCAGTGCGTCACGATACGCCATGCGGCAGATCTCCACTCCGCACAGCTCGGCAAATTCCACGTACCACCACGGCCGGACATTCATTTCCAGCAGTTTGAATGTCTGGTCCCGGGGATCGAGCTTGAATTCCGCGGAGAAAATGCCGCGGTAGTGCAGCACGCCCAGCAATTGATCGAGCAGTTGCGCGGCCGGGGCGACCGCGGCCAGCGGCACGGAGGTCATGAACGAACTGTTGCCGAAACGCAGGGGGTACATTCTGATGCGCTGCCGGGCAAAACGCGCGCACACCCGGCCTCCGCGATCGACAAAACCATCGATGAAATAATGATTCGTGGGCGGTCCGGGTATGTATTCCTGCAGCACGACCTCCAGACCATCCTGCGCGATCTGACGATATCGTGCCTGCGCCTCCGTGGCGGTAGTGACATGAAAGGCCTTGACCCGATAGCGGGCCGAGAAGGCCTGTGAATCGCGCGGTTTCAGGAAATATTCGCCGATATGTTCCGCACAGATATCAGCCAGGTCCTGCTCTGATTGGATGAGCGCTGTATGCGGATGGGGGAGGTTATGTTCACGCAACAACGCGGCCAGCAGTCCCTTATCCAGACAAATTTTTACTGAGGCAGGCGGGGCCTGACTAATCGGGAACCGCTCGGCCAGTGCACCTTCCAGCGCGGCCATCGCCAGCACCCAGTCATCCGAACAGGCGAAGACTGCGGCGCGCTCATACGGCAGTGCCGTCAAAAACGGCGCCAGCTCTGCGTACCGGTCCAGACAAACCGGGGTACGCTTGCACCAGCGGGACGCGGCCACATAGCCAAGCTCCCGTGAAGCACAATAGGTAGGGACGCCAAAACGCCCCAGACCCCGGATGACCCCCAGGGCGGTGATCCCGCTGCCCAGCACCAGGGCCGGGACCTCAGTCGTCCGCAGCGGAGCCGGTCCGGCCGGGGACTTTTGTGTTATGCCAGCGTTCGTCGACATACCCATCGTCAAACATACGCATACCTCCCCCTCCCGGCGAATCCCTATTATTTAAATCGGTGCCCGAGAGCAATTTTGCAACATTAAATAATACCCATAATTTGTCAATATCGGCCACCTTTCGCTATGGGGGAACTCCCCCACTTGACATCCCCGCAACTGTGCGGTTTTTTGCCGGGATAATTACCGGACGGGAAAGGAAAGGACCATAGGTGTGAACTACGATTGCGCAGTACTCGGGGCAGGCCCGGGCGGGTACGTGGCCGCGCTGGCCGCCGCTCATCTGGGGCTGAAAACCGTAGTGATCGAAAAAGACAAGGCCGGCGGCGTGTGCACCAACCGGGGCTGCATCCCCTCCAAAGCCCTCCTGTATGCCGCCGGGGCCTACCTGGACCTGAAAAACCTCGAAAGTTTCGGGTTGAAAGTCGACAACGCCCGGATCGATATCGAGACCCTGCGCAAGCGCAAGGAGCGGGTAATCCTGCGCATGGTGAAATCAATCGAGTTTTTATTCCGGGAAAACGGCATTGATCTGGTCAAAGGCGCCGGGAAATTCACCGCTGCCGACCGGCTGACCGTCACCGGCGATGACGGCTTGACGCACGAAATTGCCGCAAAAAATTACATTGTGGCAACCGGGTCCTCGCCGATTATTCTGCCCGGCCTGGAGCCGGACGGCTCGCAGGTTATTACCTACAACGAGGCCTTGAACCTGCCTCGGGTACCGAAGAAAATGCTGGTCATCGGCGGCGGCGCTATCGGCTTGGAAATGGCCGAGGTGTACGCGGCGCTTGGTTCGGAGATCATCATTGTCGAGTTGCTGCCGACACTCCTGCCGGGGATGGACGCCGATTTGTGCGCGGCCATCGAAACCGCCCTGTCCAAGCGCAAAATGACTATCCGTACGGGCGCCAAAGTCACCAAAATCGACGGGCGCGGTACGGATGCCCTGACGGTGACTGTCAACGCCGCCGATGATTCCTCGACCGAACAGGTAATCTGCGACTGTGTGTTGGTCTCCATTGGCATGAAACCAAACACTGCCGGTCTGGGGTTGGCGGAAATCGGCGTCAAAATGGATCGGCGGGGGTTTGTCGAAGTCGACAACCAGATGAAAACAAGTGTTCCGGGCATCTTCGCCATTGGTGACATTGTCGGCGGTAAGTTGTTGGCGCACAAGGCCTCACGCGAAGGGCACGTGTGTGCTGAAGTAATTGCCGGACATAATGTTAGCATGGATTACACTTCCCTGCCCGGCGCCGTGTTCACCCACCCGGAACTGGCCTCAGTGGGCTTGACCGAAAAAGACGCCCGGGAAAAATACGGCGACGCAAAAATCGGCAAGTTTTCTTTGCAGGGCATCGGTAAAGCGGTGGCCACCGGGCACGGCGACGGTTTCGCCAAAATTATTGCGCACCCGCAGACCGACCAAATCCTCGGCGCCCACCTCGTCGGACCGGGGGCCGGGGATATTATCGGCGAACTGGCGCTGGCCATCCGGTTACATGCCACCGCCACGGATATCGGCTCGACCATCCACGTCCACCCGACAATTTCCGAGGCAGTGCTGGAGGCGGCGCTGGATGCCGGCGGGATGGCCGTGCATGCGGTAAAAAAATAGCGGAGCGGGAAAAGGCACCTATCAGAAACCATCTTTTGAGTTGACCCGGCGCGAGGCAGCCGGGGGAGGGCACAGATGTCCACCATTTCCAGAATCTGGGCCGAATTCGCGGCCGGTTTGAAATTCTCGCACATCTCGGATGAGGCCGTCCACTGCGCAAAACGTTTTCTGCTCGATTCCATCGGTTGCGCAATCGGCGGCTCCCATCATGAAGACATCAACATCATGCACGAAACGCTGGATGCCCTGGGCGGCACGCCGCAGGCCACGATTTACGGCGAAAAGAAAAAGACCGATGTTGTCTCCGCCACGCTGTTGAACGCGCTGAAGGTCAGGGTGATGGACTATAATGATATTTACTGGGTGCAGGATCCCTCCCACCCCTCGGACCTCATTCCGGTGGCCACGTCGGTCGGCGAGATGGAGCACAAGTCGGGCAAAGATATCCTCGCGGCAATCGTCCTGGCCTATGAACTGGAAATGCGGCTGTGCGAATTTGCTGTTCCCGGCATCCGTGAACGGGGATGGCACCACGCGACACTGACCCAGTTGGCCTCGCCGGTGGTGGCCTCCTACCTGCTGGGCAATACGGTCGACCAGACGGTCAGCGCCGTTGGGATCAACGGCTCACACAACTCGACTTTGGGCGCCGTGGCCGCGGGAAAATTGACAATGATGAAAAACACGGTCGATCCGATGGCCTCATCCACGGGCGTATTCGCGGCGCTTCTGGCCAAGCGCGGGTATATCGGCACAGAGGCGATCTTTGAAGGCAAAGAAGGGATCTGTCAGCAACTGGGCCCGGGCTATGACCTGGGCAAGTTGACCGACGGTCTCGGGGATTCATGGCGCATTGTCCGGTGCGCTTTCAAAGCTTTCCCCACCGAAGCGCTGACGCACTCGCATATCACCGCCACGCTTGAGTTGGTCAAAAAACATGATATCAGGCCGGAGGCCGTTGAATCAGTCACGGTAAAAACTATTGCGCGCGCGGCGGATATCCTGGCCGATGAATCGAAATACCACCCGGAAACCAAGGAAACTGCCGACCACTCACTGCCCTACGTGGTGTCTGCGGCGATCCTCGACCGGCAGATCACGCCGCTGCAGTTCACCCAGGAAAAAATCCACGATCCCCGGCTCCGCGCTCTGCTGCCCAGGATCAAAGTCGTAGCGGACCCGGAACTGGAGAAAATTTTCCCGGAGAAGAAACCGTCAATTGTGGAGATCACCCTGACCGGCGGCACCACGGTCAGGACTTCGGTCGATTTTCCCAAAGGCGACCCGCGCAATACGATGACCGACGAGGAGCTGGAAGAAAAATTCGACGCGCTGACCGCCGAGGCCTACCCCAAAGAACAAAAAACTGCGGTGAAAAAAGCTGTCTGGGATTTTGAAAACGCCCAAACAATTGACCGCCTGCTGGACGCGATGGTTATCACGCAGCCAAGCTGGTCGTTCGGCGGTTGACCTCGGCACGACAATACGGATGTACTTGGCGGGACCGTTTGACGGTCCCGTTTTCATTATAGCAACCAGGAGCGCGGCGCGGCCGACAACGGCGGCGCCTGGCGTTATGACACGAAAGACGCAGTTAAGTGAGTCGCAATTCGTTGCTGTGCCATATGTTATGTGAGCTTATGATTGCGGCGCAATGGCTTCTTCAACGCTGGTTGGCGGATTTTTCCGGCATTTTGAAACCAGATGCGCAAAAGCCCGTACTTGAAACTGATGAAACAAACAACGGGTTGGAGGATGGACCATTGCGGTATCCGATTAAAACCTTGTCGCCCCATCAGCACGGAGTCCCCACATGTTTAAAAAGATTTCCTTTGGTGTAATCATTATCGCCGTGATTGCGGTAACTATTTTTCTGGTATTCAATAAGGATGGCCAGTCGGACGCCAAGTATACGCTGGTCGATGTCGAGCGGGGGACGATTATCGACAAGGCCATGGCCATCGGCCGGATCGAACCCGAAAACGAAATTTCGGTCAAATCAAAAATTTCCGGCATCGTGAAAAAAATCTACGTGGAAATCGGCGACAAAGTCCAGGCCGGCCAGCCGCTGGTGGAAATCCGCCCCGATCCGACACCCTTGGAATACGCTGAGGGCAAACGGAATGTGGAAATCGCCGAAGTTGCGTTGAATGCCGCCAAACGCGACCTCGAACGAACGCAAAACCTTCGGGACAGCAAGCATATTTCCCAGAAAGAATTGGATGACGCCAAATCGGTGTATGAAGAGGCCGACTTGCGGTTAAAACTGGCCCGGGAAAAGCTGGCCCTGATCGAATCGGGCAGAACGATGATCGCCGACCGGACAGTGGAGTCCATCATCAAGGCGCCGGTTACGGGGACGGTTTTGTCCCGTGAGGTGGATGAGGGAGACCCGGTTGTGCCGCTGACTTCCTACCAATCGGGGACGGAATTGTTTTCCATGGCGCCGATGACCGAGCTGGTCTTCCGTGGCACCGTAGACGAAATCGATGTGGGCAAACTCAGTGAAGGCATGGAAGCGGAGATCAAAATCGGCGCCCTGCCGGACGCGAAAGTAAAGGGAACGCTGTATAAAATCTCTCCCAAAGCCCGCAAGGAAGATAATACCATCCTCTTCGATGTCGAGGTCGCTTTGACCGAAGTCGGCAGTGAACTGCTGCGCGCGGGGTACTCGGCGACCGCCGAAGTCATTATTCAGCGCAAGGATTCGGTGCTGACCCTGCCTGAACGGCTGGTCACCTTTCGCAGTGATTCGGCGTTTGTGGAACTGTTGAATAAACTTGGCGAACCGGCCGAGTCGCTGATTACCACCGGACTCAGCGACGGGTTGAAATTGGAAATTGTCTCGGGACTGGACGACAGCGTGCAGGTCGTGCAACGCCCGCCCAAGGAAATTAAATAACCATGGCCTCGGTGACCTTTCTCTCGCAGATGTTCCGCGATATGCGCTCGCAAAAGCTGCGGACGCTGCTGACGATGTTCGGGATCATCTGGGGTACCTCGGCGGTGATCCTGCTGCTGTCGTTCGGCGAGGGCATCCATATGAACCAACGGAAGTCCGTCCACGGTTTGGGCGAATATATCGTCATCATGTGGGGCGGCCGGACCTCCCAGGACTTCCAGGGCTTGCCGCGCAATCGGGAAATCCGCTTCAAAGAAGAGGATGCCGCATTACTGCAGACCGTGCCGCACATGAAGGCGGTTTCAGCGGAGTACGGCCAGGGAGGCGTAAAAGCGCGTGTCGGCAAAGTCGACAAATTGGTGCGCATTTCTGCCTGCTGGCCGGTGTTTGCGGAGATCCGCAATCTCATCCCGCAGGAAGGTTCGCGGTTCATCAACGACGAGGATATGAAATATCGCCGGCGGGTGGTCTTTTTGGGGACCGAGCTGGCCGAGGAGCTTTTTCCAGGCCAGGACGCGGTGGGCCAGTATATTCATTTAAACGGTGTCCCGTTTCAGGTCATCGGCGTCATGAAACAGAAAGAACAGGATTCATCCTATAACAGCCGTGACACCCGCATGACATTTATCCCCTCCACAACATTCAAGACCATGTTCGGACGTGAATACCTCAACAACATCGTGTTCAAAGCCGACGAGCCCAAAAACGTGCCGCAAGTCATCAGCGGCGTGTACGAGGCCCTCGGCGCGAAATATAAGTTTGCCCCCGACGATAAAGAGGCGCTGTCCATGTGGGACACTTCGGAAATGGAAACCTTCTTCAACGCTTTTTTCGGCGGCTTCCGGATCTTTCTCGGCGTGATCGGCGCTTTCACATTGATCGTCGGCGGGATCGGCATCTCCAATATCATGAACGTGGTCGTCGAGGAACGGACCAAGGAAATCGGGATCAAGATGGCGCTGGGCGCCAAGAAACGGTTTGTGCGCACCCAGTTTGTCCTTGAGACCCTGCTGCTGGTCACGATCGGCGGCCTGATCGGCTTTTTGTTTTCCTATGCGGTGATCAGTTTGTTCCCGCTGCTGCATTTTGAGGAATATGTCGGCATCCCACGGATGTCGTTTTCGGTGTCGGTCGCGGCAATTTCGATCCTGGGGTTGATCGGGTTGGTCGCGGGGTATTTCCCGGCGCGCCGGGCCTCGGATTTAAACCCGGTGGAGGCGCTGCGGTTATAGCGTGAAACGGACATGCGTATCTGGCATTTTCTCAAATATTACCTGCACGACCTGCGGAAGCAGAAAAAACGCGCGGGGCTGACCGTTCTGGCGCTGGTTTGGGGCACGTTTTCGATTCTGATGCTGCTGGCGTTCGGCGAAGGGCTCACCCGACAACTGGACAAGGCGCGGTTGGGGCTGGGCGATAATATCATGATTGTCTGGGGCGGGCAAACCTCGATCACCCACCAAGGCCTGCCGCGCGGCCGCAAAATCTGGATGCGCCCGGACGACGACAAACTGCTGGAACGGCTGATCCCCGAGATCAAACACGCCGGCGGCGAATATCACCGCTGGGGCGTGGACCTTATCCGCGGAAAAACCGTGCTGTCCCAGCATGTGACCGGCATTCCGCCCAGCTTCGAGGAAATGCGCACGCATTACCCCTCGGCGGGCGGCCGGATGATCAATCAAGCCGACCTCGATATGCGGCGCCGGGTCATGTACCTCGGGTACGAACTCAAACAAAAGCTGTTCGGCGATGAAGACCCGGTCGGCCGGTTGGTGGAATTGCGCGGCATACCGTTTACGGTCATCGGGTACGGCCAGGACAAAATGCAGATGGGCATGTACAGCGGCCCCGATGTCGACAAGGCCTCGATTCCCGTGACGACGTTCAAAGCGATCTTCGGCGACCAATATTTCGACAACATGGTCATCCAGGTCTATAACACCGACCAGAGTGAGTATGTCAAACGCCGCGTCTATGAAGTTCTGGGAGCGAAGTATAAATTTTCGCCCGATGATGAGGACGCGCTGGGGATTTGGGACACCGTCGAGGGCATGAAACAGTTTAATGCGATGATGCTGGGAATCCAGATCTTTCTGGGTATCGTCGGGGGGATGACGCTGCTGATCGCAGGGGTCGGTGTAGCCAATATTATGTACGTCGTCGTGAAGGAACGTACCCGGGAGATCGGCATCAAAATGGCTACGGGCGCCAAACGGCGGCATATCATGAACCAGTTCATGCTCGAGGCCCTGCTCGTGTGTTTCACCGGCGGCGCGGCCGGCATTTTGATTTCGGCGCTGGCCTGTTACCTGCTGGGTTTAATCCCAGTCAATTCCGGGAACGATGCGATGAACTGGCTGGGGCGGCCGACGATCTCCACCACGATCGGCGTAATCGTGGCTTCGATTTTGGCGGTCATCGGCATATTTTCCGGGTTGTTTCCCGCGCGCAAGGCCGCGGGCACCAACCCGGTGGAGTCGTTACGCTATGAATAGCCCGCGGGAGGACCGGGGGTGGCAAAGATACGGTGGTGAGTGATGCCAAACGGTAATGGGACAATTATCAATATGCAGGGTATCCATAAAGTCTACGATACCGGCAAAGTCAAAGTCGATGCCCTCAAAGGGATCGATTTAAAAATACAGCGCGGGACGTTTGCCGCGATCATCGGGCCGTCCGGGTCTGGCAAATCGACATTAATGAATATTCTCGGCTGCCTGGACGTTCCCACCGACGGAGTTTATGAGTTTAATGGCGAGCGGGTCGACGGCCTGCATCACAACCGGCTGGCCGAAATCCGCAATGAACAAGTCGGCTTCGTTTTTCAGAATTTCAATCTGCTGCCCTATGCCACCGCGCTGGAAAACGTGGAATTGCCGCTGATTTTCAAGGGTGTCCCCACCAAAAAACGCCGGGAACGTGCTGTCGAGCTGCTGGAAAAAGTCGGACTAGGCGAGCGGGTGAGCCATCTGGCGATCGAACTCTCCGGCGGGGAGATGCAGCGCGTGTCCATTGCCCGCGCGCTGGCCAACAACCCCTCGCTGATTTTGGCCGATGAACCGACCGGCAACCTCGATACCAAATCCGGCCGGGCGATCATCGAGTTGTTCGAGGAGCTTTGGCAAAAAGGCCATACCATATTGATCATCACGCACGACCCCAATATCCCCCAGCGCACCGAGCGTGTCATCCACATCAAGGACGGCCAGCTCACCGAGAATGGAAATGGGGCCCATTGAGTCGGGCTAACGATGCGCAGTGATATTTCGGCCGCGGATTGAGACCGAATCGCCTTTCTCAGTTATAATGCTGTGCAACAGTGTATCGATTGCAGCCGCAGTCTCCCAGTATAATTCCGAGCCCGAAGCACAGGGGTTGATCTCCTCGATCCGCCCCTTGAGATAGTACCGATTGATCAGGCAGGGGTCACAGGCGGGATTGAGTTCATGTTCCTCAATCGGAAAAACAGCCAGCAGGGCCTCCAACTCGTCACTTTCGGCGTGAGTCAGGGTTTTGTCGGCAAATGGAATCTGGATAAAACAGTTGTCGGTCCAGCCGACATCGAGGCACGGCATCGTCAATAAACTGTGATCCAGCAAAGTCGATCCCGACATGGTGTACACGCTGTCGGCGTCGCGCACCACACTGGAATAATAAATTCGGTTGACCGGCGGGCAATAGCCCAACTCGCCTTGCCGATACCAGGCAAAGATTTCAGCCGTTCCCTGTTCGGGCGCGACAGTGAAGCCCACCGCCCAGGGCTGGAAGGGCTGCGGCAAGTTATCCACGTCGTAGTTAACCAGGGCATACGCGGTGTATTCTCCGACCGCCAGGGGCGCATGACGGGAATGGTCGGACCACGACGCCGTCGCCAAAAGTGTATCCCCATCGTTCAGCGTACCCGCCTGATGTGACTCCGGCGGCAGGGTTTCATATGTCGCCCCGAGATAATCGGCGCCCTGCTGCACGGTAAACCGGGCGGCGGGCCAGTCGTACTCGGAAGTCCAGTTTTGGCTTTCGCCGGTGTCGTTGATAATGAAAAAGACGAAGTTGATGTCTTCACCCAGCTTGAACGATGTTGTCGGCTTGCCGGCGGCATCAATCAGTTTGAAATCGACGATAAACTCACCGCTGTCTGATTCCGTCCCCGAATCTCCGCAGCCCGCGAGAAACAGCAGGCATATTGCCGCGAATGCTTTTCTGATCATGGCGTCCTCCTCATCCCCGATGATAAGCAAAATTTCCCTTGAATAATACCATGCCGGTGGACGAATATTCCGGCGGCGGAGTCGTATTCTGAAATAACCACAAGTGGTTGCGACAACATATGTTACAAATGCAACCGGCATGCTGGTGCATGCGCCGGAGAGTAGGTCAGGCGCCCCGGCGCCTGACGATGACAACAACGACGGTAAATTGTAAATATCAAGGCACAGGCATCGATTTTGGAACCCACCGTTCCGGTGGGTTCCGGGGCTGCTGATTTTTGATCTGGCGTGAATAATAGGGTAGGATCACTTCACTCCGCTCGGATCCTGCCCTACCAGACTGAAATCAGATCGACTCCAGGCAATATTCTATGAATTGCCATATCATTATAGTATTATGTACATATGGATTGGGAACTGACCGAAAGACTCAAAAAGCTGGCGATTCAAGCGTTAGTTTCTGATGATGAGTTGATGGGCGTTTTGATACTAAAGGGCGGGAATGCCCTTGATTTGATTCACAAGATCGCTGCCCGTGCATCCCTCGATTTAGATTTTTCAATGCGTGAGTCTTTTGACGATGGAAAGTTGACCGAGCTAGAAACTCGGGTAGCGAATCTAGTGGAAGGCACGTTTCGAGAAAATGGATACTACGCTTACGATATAGAATTGAACAAAAAACCATCATTCATCAAGGGAAATAATAAGGATTTTTGGGGCGGATACGAAATTGTATTTAAAGTGATAAATTTCGACCAATATATGAAACTGGGGGATGATATCGATACGGTGAGGAGGAATTCTATTGTATTTGGGCTTGACCGCAGCACGAAGCTAAAAATCCAAATATCATCGTTCGAATATTGTCCTGATCCCACTGAGATGGAATTGGATGGCTATACAATATTTGTATACAGCCCTCTTCTTATCGCGATTGAAAAATTGCGCGCGATATGCCAACAGATGATTCCATATGCAAAAATTGTCTCCACCATGACAAGAACTCCCCGCGCTAGGGATTTCTTTGAAGTTCCCCCGGTTTAGTGGACACGGAGAAAGGATAGTGTTATGGTTTTATCCGGAGGTGTCCAGATGTCAGGAACGGGGAAACGTCGGAGTTTTG
>JAGVQM010000006.1 GCA_020051695.1 Candidatus Zixiibacteriota bacterium
CTGATGCGAAGTTGTCGGCTTCTCCCCGCATTTGATCGGTTATCCCGATGGGGATCTTCGGGATGCCGGTCAACTTCCTGATCGAGCGTCCGATAGAGAAATTGATGGATAATCCATGGGTCGGCAATTTATTGGCGCCTGCGGCCCCAGTTGTCAAAAAATGTCCGCCACGGCTGGATGGGCGCCTCGAAGGCGGCGGGCCGTTGCAGGTAATTGTGCGACCGGCTGCCGAGGAATCATGTGCCGCGGCCTTTTATGATCAGGAAACAAACATTCTTTCTGTCAACATTCTGCCATTTGCGCCGTACGATTCCTATGTTGAGTCGGATGAGGTTCGGATTGACACAGATCAACATGGACAGCCCGTATTTATTGAGTTATCCCGACCCCGCGACGCATGGCAAATAGTCCCTGGACTGGCAATACCCCGCGCAACCGACGAGGGGACATTGCATTTGCGTGAGACGCTGCGAACATTTCCCAGCGCCGAAATACTGACCGACTATGACCGTAAGGCATTGTGTATCAAATTATTGGCGCGTACTGAGGAATTGGTTGTCCGTCTGGCGGATAATTTACTGGCAGAAATCGCCGAAGGGTTCTTGGTGGCAATTTGGTTGACTGGAGTGCAAGTGGATTTTGCGGGCCGCAAACAAAGTCGATGGCGTGTGGCGACGGCGGCCCGGTTGCGGAAAAAAGGCTGTACCTGGGATCCGTGCACCAGAGGAAAGTTGTCGGAGAATTCAACTTCACGGTAAAAGCCGTTATTTTTCCCTTGACATCTGCGCCGGGCAATCTATTATAGGAGTTTCAATTGGGCGGGCATATGATATATATGGTTAGCTCGCCCGATTTTTTGCGCCGTCCGGCCCATGTAGCTCAGGCGGTAGAGCACATCCTTGGTAAGGATGAGGTCACCGGTTCGAATCCGGTCGTGGGCTTCGTCAAAGGTTCCCGGTGAGGCGGTGACCGGACACAAACTGAGAGATAAGAAAAGAAACATATCGGGAGGAGATCCTCGGGAATGGCGAAGGAGACTTTTCAAAGGACAAAACCCCACGTGAACGTGGGGACAATCGGCCACGTCGACCATGGCAAAACCACGCTGACAGCGGCGATTACGATGATTCTCAACCGCAAAGGCCAGGCCACGATCAAGAAGTTCGACGAAATTGACAATGCTCCGGAAGAACGGGAGCGGGGGATTACGATTGCCACCGCGCATATTGAATATGAAACTAACAAGCGTCATTACGCGCATGTGGACTGCCCAGGGCACGCCGATTATATCAAGAACATGATTACCGGCGCCGCCCAGATGGATGGCGCGGTCCTGGTGGTGGCTGCCTCCGACGGTCCCATGCCGCAAACGCGGGAACATATTCTCCTGGCTCGCCAAGTGGGTGTGCCGTTTATCGTCGTCTACCTGAATAAAATCGACATGGTGGACGATCCGGAACTCATTGATCTGGTCGAATTGGAAATTCGCGATCTGCTTACCAAATATGAATTTCCGGGCGATGAGATTCCCATTATCCGGGGTTCGGCACTCGAGGCCATGAACGAGGCGCTCAATCCGGAAGTCAAGGAATCGGAAAAATTCAAGAGTGTTTACGAGTTGCTTGATGCCATCGACTCCTATATTCCGGAACCCAAGCGGGATATCGACAAGCCGTTCCTGATGCCGGTTGAAGACGTTTTTTCGATTACCGGCCGCGGGACTGTTGGCACCGGACGTGTTGAACGCGGTGTCGTTCGCAAGGGCGATGAACTTGAGCGCGTAGGGGTTAAAGAAACCCGCAAAACCGTCTGCACCGGCGTCGAGATGTTCCGCAAGCTTCTGGATTATGCTCAGGCCGGTGATAACGTTGGGCTTCTGCTCCGTGGTATCGATAAGGAAGAGTTGGAACGCGGGATGGTGCTGGCGAAACCGGGATCCATTACGCCACACACCAAGTTTAAAGGTGAAGTCTACGTTCTGGCCAAGGAAGAGGGCGGGCGGCATACACCGTTTTTTAACGGCTATCGCCCCCAATTCTATTTCCGGACCACCGACGTCACCGGTGTTGCCACCTTACCTGAAGGAACGGAGATGGTTATGCCGGGTGATCGCGTGATGTTATCGATCGAGTTGATTACGCCGATTGCGATGGAGCAAGGCCTGCGCTTCGCCATCCGTGAAGGTGGCCGGACGGTGGGCGCCGGCGTGATTACCGAGATCATTGAGTAACATGAGGTTTGAGCAATGAAAAATCCGGGTCCCCGGTAGCGGGTCGCCCGGAAACAATAGATAGTTCTCCGATTGTAACGGGAGGCCTGCTACGGCGGGCCGTTAGAACACCGAATTCGGGAGATGTATTAAATGCCGCGTGATCGAATTATCCTTGCCTGCGGCGAGTGCAAGCGCCGCAACTACACCGACACCAAGAACAAGCGACTGCACCCCGATCGGGTCAAGTTCAAAAAATACTGTCCGTTCTGTCGGAAGCATACGCCGCATCGGGAGACACGGTAACAGCTGTTCCGGCCGCGGTACGGGCCGTGACAACCAGACAGGTCTGTAGCTCAACTGGCTAGAGCACCGGTCTCCAAAACCGGGGGTTGGGGGTTCAAGTCCCTCCAGACCTGCCATGTTATAGGATGGGTGATGATCGACAAGGTCAAGCAATACTGGCGTGAGACGCTGACGGAGTTATCCAAGGTTACTTGGCCGTCCAAGGATGAAATGGTTGGTTCAACCGTCGTGACCATTATCGTCTCGCTGATCCTGGGTTTTTTCATTTTCGCGGTCGATATGGGATTGTCGCAGCTGATGCGTATCGTGCTGGGGTTCTAAATGATCAAGAAATGGTATGTGGCTCATACGTACTCCGGGCATGAGCAGAAAGCCCGTCGCTATCTGGAGTCCGCAATATCCAATACCGGCATGAGTGAGTATTTCGGCGAAATCAAAATTCCGACCGAGGAAGTCGTGGAAATGAAACAGGGACGCCGGACCACCACGACCAAGAAATTTCTGCCGGGTTATATCCTCGTGGAAATGGCGATGACCAAGGAAACGCAGCATTTGGTGACCAGCACGCCGGGTGTGACCAGTTTCGTCGGTTCCGCCGGCAAGCCCGCGCCGTTGACTGAGGATGAAGTCAACCGGGTCATGGGCCAGATGGACCGCACCCGGACCGCCGAAGTCACCGAAATTCCCTTCCGTGTCGGCGACCCGATCAAGGTCATCGACGGGCCGTTCAACGATTTTTCCGGGGTTGTCTCGGAAGTCAATATGGAACGTAAAAAATTGAAAGTCATGGTCTCGATTTTCGGGCGATCCACGCCGGTCGAGCTTGATTTCCTGCAGGTTCAGAGTGCGTGATCGTAACCGGGAGTTATCATGAAAAAAACGATTGATGGTTATATCAAACTGCAGATTCCCGCGGGCAATGCCAACCCCGCCCCGCCGGTAGGACCGGCGTTGGGCCAAAAAGGCGTCAACATCATGGAATTCTGCAAGGCGTTCAACGCCCGTACTCAGTCTCAGGCGGGTCTGATTATCCCCGTGGTAATCACCGTCTACAAGGATAAGTCGTTTACCTTTATCACCAAAACCCCGCCCGCCGCAGTCCTGCTAAAAAAGGCGGCGAAAGTGGCGAAGGCCTCCGGTGAACCCAACCGCACCAAAGTGGGCACGGTCACCAAAGCCCAGGTGCGCGAGATCGCCCAGCTCAAAACCCCGGACCTAAATGCGGCCTCGACGGAGGCGGCAATGCGGATGATCGAGGGCACTGCACGCAGCATGGGCATTGACGTGGAATAAGTGGAAGACCAGATAAGTGGAGATGGCGGAAAATTGCCGGGAAGACAATCGTCTAACCAATAGACCGATATGAAAAAAGGTAAGAAATATTTAGCTGCCCGAGGGAAAATCGACCGGGAACGGGTCTATCCTCTGGACGAGGCACTCAAGCTGGTCAAGGGCACGCACTATGCCGCCTTTGATGAAACTGTCGAGGCTTCCGTCCGGTTGGGTGTCGATCCGAAACAAGCCGACCAGATGATCCGCGGGACCGTCGTGCTGCCGCACGGGACCGGCAAGAAGGTCCGCGTGCTGGTGTTCGCCAAGGGCGAAAAGGAAACTGAAGCCCGCGAAGCCGGCGCTGATTTTGTGGGCTCCGATGATTTGGTCGAGAAAATTACGGGCGGATGGCTGGACTTTGATGTCGCCGTCGCCACGCCGGACATGATGAAATCAGTCGGCAAACTCGGCCGGGTACTCGGCGCTCGCGGCCTGATGCCTAACCCCAAATCCGGCACGGTAACGATGGAAGTGGGTAAGGCGGTTCGGGAAGTCAAGGCCGGGAAAATTGCGTTCCGCGTCGACAAAGCTGGAAATATCGGCGTGCCGGTGGGCAAAGTCTCCTTCGAGGAGCAGCAACTCAGTGAAAACCTGCAGGCGTTTATGGACGCGATCCTGCGGGCCAAACCGTCCACGGCCAAAGGCCAGTATGTACGTAATCTGGCCATCTGTTCCACGATGGGCCCCGGAGTCAAGGTCGATGCCACGCGGTTAGTGGCTGAGATGAAACGGTAAATGTTGTCCCGATTCTTGCGGTGGCCTGCTTGTCTGAGGCGGACCGTCAGTGAGTCGGGCTTGATTAGTGCATAAACGAAGGAAATGTAACCATGGCACGCCCGGAAAAAATGCAGCGGGTGGAAGAGATCACCGCGAAATTCAAGTCGGCCCGCAATGTTTTTGTTGCTGACTATTCCGGCCTGAATGTCGTCGATATCACGGACCTGCGCAAGCAGTTGCGGGATAAGGGAATTTCATTCCGCGTCGAGAAAAATACGCTGTTGCGCCGCGCGGCCGCCGATGTCGGCTGGAGTGATTTGCTTGCCGAGTTCAAGGGGCCGACAGCTGTGGCCGTCTCGGCCGAGGACCCCGGTGTTCCGGCGAAAATCCTCCAGGAATTTTATGGTCGGTTGGAAAAACCGAAGGTTCGGGCTTTCAGGATCGACAATCGGCTGTACGCCGCAGGTGACCTCAAGTTGCTGGCCCAGCTGCCGCCTCGGGAAATCCTGCTGTCGCAGGTAGTCGCGGCTGTCGAATCGCCCTTGACCTCGTTGGTTGGGACGCTGGATGGAATTATTCGGGAATTTATCTCGACAATTGAAGCAATTGCCAAAGAAAAACAGTAAAGCCGCGGGTGAACCGCTGGTTTGGAAAAGAAAAGAACCTAACAATATCGAGGTGTGAGACGTGTCTGAAGCAAACAACGCTGTCGAGCAGGTAGTCGGCCTGATTGAAAATATGTCAGTGCTGGAATTGGCAAACCTGTCGAAAACCCTGCAAGACAAATTTGGTGTCTCGGCGGCGGCGCCGGTTGCCATGATGGCACCCGCAGCGGCTGGTGGAGCGGCCCCGGTGGCCGAACAAACTGAGTTTACCGTCGAATTGACGGCAGTTGGGGACAAGAAGATCCAGGTGATTAAAGTGATCCGTGAAATCACCGGCCTTGGTTTGAAAGAATCCAAGGATGTTGTGGACGGCGCCCCCAGCAAAATCAAGGAAAGCATTCCCAAAGACGAAGCCGAAGCTATCCAGAAAAAGCTTATGGAAGTTGGTGCGACGGCGGAAATCAAGTAGCGTGCTGCTTGCGCTGCATGGCGAGGAAGCAAACGGAGGCCCGTTCGGAATTATTCCGAGGGTGCGTGCGGCCCAGACGGCCGCGGGTCTCGCCGGGCAAGAAGTGAACGTTTTTCCGATGGTCGGGAGGAGTGCCGCCGCGGACTGTGGCGGCATGCCGCTCTTTCCGATGGGGGAAAGCCGACACAAAGGAGCGTGAGGGATTGGAACACTCCAGCGGAAACGGACGGTTTTCATATGGGCGCATCGCGAAAGCGTGCGACATGCCGAACTTTCTCGACGTCCAATTGAAGTCCTACGAGCGTTTTTTACAGGCCGATATCCCGCCGGACAAAAGAAACCGGCAGGGATTACAGGAAATTTTTGATTCCGTGTTTCCCATCACCGATGTGCACGAAAATCACTTACTGGAATTCGTTTCCTATTCCATTGGTGAGCCGCGGTATACGATTGCCGAATGTAAAGAGCGCAATATGACCTATTCGCGCGCGCTGAAAGCAACACTGCGCTTGATCAGCAAGGCGCCGGTCGAAAAGGGCCATGAGGGAGATCGCCCCGTCAAGGATGTCCTCGAACAGGACGTGTTTCTCGGCGAACTGCCGGTGATCACCGAACGGGGGACTTTTGTCATCAATGGGGCCGAGCGGGTCGTTGTCAGTCAGTTGCATCGTTCGCCCGGGGTCTTTTTTGACGAAACCGTCCACCCCAACGGCAAGCGGCTGTTTTCCGCGCGGATTATTCCGTTCCGGGGTTCGTGGGTCGAATTCGAATTCGATGTCAACGACATCATCCATGTGCATATCGACTCGCGCCGGAAGATCCCGGTGACCTTGTTGCTGCGGGCACTGGGGTATTCCACCGACGAGGAAATCCTGCGCTTGTTTTACCCGGTGAAATCAATTAAGAACCTGGGCCGCAAACTGGGCAAGCTGATCGGGTTGATCACGGCCGAAGGTGTCGTCGATGAATCGACCGGTGAAGCCCTGATTACCGCGGGTGATCCGGTCACCGAGGAGTTCATCGAAAAAATCAAGGAATACGAAGTCGATTCGCTGGATATCCTGGATGTCGATCCGCAAAAAGACGCGCTGGCCATCCCCAAGACCTTCAAAAAGGACGCGACTAAGTCCCGTGAAGAGGCGCTGTTCAAAATCTATTCGTTGCTGCGCCCGGGTGAACCGCCGACGCTGGAGACCGCGGAAGCTTTGCTGGAACGGATGTTCTTCAACATCAAGCGCTATGATCTTGGTGAAGTCGGGCGGTACATGATTAACCAGCGGTTGGGCGGGAATGTCCCTATTTCCACGACCGTGCTGGACAAATCTGATTTTGAGCGGATTATCTCCTATCTGATCCGGCTGCGCAATGGTGAAGGGTTCATCGACGATATCGATCATTTGGGGAACCGGCGCGCCCGCTCGGTGGGCGAGTTGCTGTCCAATTTATTCTCGGTCGGCCTGTCGCGGGTGGCCCGCACGATCAGGGAGCGGATGAGTCTGAAAGATTCCACTTCGATTACACCGCACGACCTGGTCAATGCTCGAACCGTTTCGGCGGTCATCGATACATTTTTTGGTTCCAGCCAGCTTTCGCAGTTTATGGACCAGACCAATCCGCTGGCCGAACTAACCCACAAGCGCCGGCTTTCGGCGCTGGGTCCCGGCGGTTTGACCCGGGAACGGGCCGGGTTTGAGGTCCGCGACGTGCACCATACACACTATGGCCGGATGTGCCCGATTGAAACACCGGAAGGTCCGAATATCGGTTTGATCGCTTCCCTGGCCACCTATGCCCGGATCAACCAGTACGGTTTTTTGGAGACACCATACCGCGTGGTCAAAAACGGCAAAATCCAGGATGAGATTATCTATCTCACCGCGGATGAAGAAGACAAATACCATATCGCCCAGGCCGGCGAGGAAGTCGATAAGACCGGCAAGTTTATCAACGAACGCATCCGGACCCGGCTGCGGTCGGATTATCCCGAGACGCTGCGTGAGCAGGTCGAATATATGGACGTGGCCCCGGAACAACTGGTTTCGGTCGCCGCGGCAATGATCCCGTTCCTGGAACACGACGACGCGAACCGTGCGCTGATGGGTTCGAACATGCAACGCCAGGCCGTGCCGCTGATGATCACCGATTCGCCGGTGGTCGGTACGGGGATTGAGGGCAAAGTCGCCCGTGATTCCGGCGTGGCTGTCATGGCGCGAAACGGCGGGATTGTCGAGGAAATCGATGCCCTGCATATAGTCATCCGGCCCAAAACAAAGGCCGCCACTGATGAGCTGGGCTTCGAAAAACCCGATGTCTATGAACTCCTGAAATTCCAAAGATCGAATCAGGATACATGTATCAATTTCAAACCCACGGTCAGCAAAGGTCAGCAGGTGGAAGCCGGTCAGGTCATTGCCGACGGTCCGGCGGTGCAGGACGGTGAGCTGGCTTTGGGCGCGAATGTGCTGGTGGCTTTTATGCCCTGGCGGGGATACAACTTCGAGGACGCGGTGGTTATTTCCGAGCGTTTGCTGCAGGAAGATATCTTTACCTCGCTGCATATCGAGGAGTTCGAACTGCAGGTGCGTGACACCAAACGCGGCGCGGAAGAGATCACTCGGGAAATTCCCAACGTCTCCGAAGAAATGCTGGCCAACCTCGATGAAAACGGCGTGGTGCGGGTCGGGGCGGAAATCGAGGCCGGTGATATTCTCGTCGGGAAAGTCACCCCGAAAGGGGAGACCGAACTTTCACCGGAAGAGCGGCTGTTGCGCGCGATCTTTGGAGAAAAGGCGGGAGATGTCAAGGATGCCTCGTTGAAAACTCCTCCGGGGATGAGAGGTGTCGTCGTTTCGACCAATGTCTTCTCCCGGAAAGAACGCACCGACGGCGCCAAAAAACGCGAGAAAAACGATATCGCTGCCGCCAAGCGCCGTTGCGCCCAGGAGATCGACACAATCCGTAAACAATGCAATATGCGGCTGGCGGAGGTCCTGGACGGCCAGCCGACCAAGACCATTCGGTTGACCGAGGACGATTCGGTCGTGTTGAAGGCCGGATACAAATACAAGGCGGATTCGTTCGACGGTTTCTCGCTGGATGAGTGCGAACTGCCGGACGGCTTCACCGCCGAGGCGAAGATCAACCGCAAGGCGCTGCAGATACGCGATGAGGCGCTGCAATTAATCGAGTCGCGCAAGATCCAATCGGAAATCGAAATCGAAAAACTGATCCGCGGGGCCGAACTGGCGCCGGGAGTCAAGCAACTGGTTAAAGTCCAGTTGGCGGTCAAGCGTAAATTGTCCGTCGGTGATAAAATGGCCGGCCGGCACGGCAACAAGGGTGTGGTTTCCAAAGTCGTCCCGATCGAAGACCTGCCATATATGGAAGACGGTACCCCGGTGGATATTCTCCTCAACCCGCTCGGCGTTCCCTCGCGGATGAACGTCGGCCAGATCCTCGAAACACACCTGGGCTGGGCGGCGCACGCCAAAGGCATCAAAGTTGCCTCGCCCGTTTTTGACGGGGCCACGCTTGATGATATTCGGAACGCCCTGATCGAGGCCGGATTGCCGGAAGACGGAAAAGTTTGGCTGCGGGACGGCCGGACCGGCCTGCGCTTCAAAGAAAAGGTCACCATCGGCTACATCTACATGATGAAGCTGTCACATCTGGTTGATGACAAGATTCACGCGCGGTCGATCGGACCATACTCGTTAGTCACGCAACAACCGCTCGGAGGAAAGGCGCAATTCGGCGGCCAGCGTTTCGGCGAGATGGAAGTCTGGGCCATGGAGGCCTATGGCGCGGCCTATGCGCTGCAGGAAATGCTGACGGTTAAATCCGACGATGTGGTCGGACGTTCGAGAATTTACGAGGCCATTGTCAAAGGTGATAATCCGCCCGAACCCGGTGTGCCGGAATCGTTTAATGTTCTGGTCAAAGAATTGCAAAGTCTGGGTCTGGATGTATCGCTGGTCGAAAGCTAGGCGTTTTGGACAGCAGGTGAAACACATACAATGATGGACAGTGCAGGCACATGGTTTGCCGGACACGGCGGTTGGGGGATGTTGCATGCAGCCGACCTGTGCGGTCGTGCCTGGTGGGGAAACGAAGCACCCGCTTTGGGGAATATGTTCAGCCGGCCCTGTAGGGGGCATTCCTGCATGACAGGACAGGAGGGATAACCTGTGGCTGGTTTCGCTGTTCAACAAACCAGACGGCCCGCGGAATTCGGGGCCATCAAAATCCAACTGGCGTCACCGGAAGTCATTAAATCGTGGTCGTATGGCGAAGTGACCAAGCCGGAGACGATCAACTATCGCTCGTTTAAACCCGAACGTGACGGGCTGTTTTGTGAACGAATTTTCGGCCCGGTGAAGGATTGGGAGTGTAACTGTGGCAAGTATAAACGCGTACGGTTCCGTGGTATCGTCTGTGACCGCTGCGGCGTAGAGGTCACTCAATCCAAAGTCCGCCGGGAACGGATGGGGCATATCGATCTGGCAGTGCCGGTAACTCATATCTGGTACGTCAAGTCCGCGCCCTCTCGTATCGGCTACCTGCTGGGTATTTCCATTCGCGATCTGGAACGCGTCCTCTATTACGAAAAGTACATTATCATAGAGCCGGGCGACACCGACTTCAAGGAATGCGAACTGATCAGCGAGGAAGAATACGGCGAACTGATAGATTCCGGCAAGGAATTCAAGGCCGGGATGGGCGCCGAGGCGATCAATAGCGTCCTGAAGAAAATCGACGTCGAGGAATTGTCCTTGTCTCTGCGCGCGCAGGTCAAAGTAGAAACATCGGTCCAGCGCAAGAAAGATACGCTCAAACGGCTGCGGGTCATCGAGTCGTTCCGCCAGTCGCAGAACCGGCCGGAATGGATGATTCTTAAAACCTTGCCGGTCATTCCCCCGGACTTGCGGCCGCTGGTCCCGTTGGAAGGCGGGCGTTTTGCCACTTCCGATTTGAACGACCTGTATCGCCGGGTGATCAACCGCAATAACCGACTGAAAAAGCTGATTGATATCAAGGCCCCCGAAGTGATCCTGCGCAATGAAAAGCGCATGCTGCAGGAAGCGGTGGACGCGTTGCTGGATAACGGCCGGCGCACGCAGTCGGTACGCGGTGATTCGCGGCGGCCGCTGAAATCGCTGTCCGACCTACTCAAGGGCAAACAGGGCCGGTTCCGCCAGAACCTGCTGGGCAAACGTGTCGACTACTCCGGCCGTTCGGTGATCGTGGTCGGTCCCGAGCTCAAGTTGCATCAATGTGGTCTGCCGAAGAACATGGCGTTGGAGTTGTTCAAACCCTTCATCATCATGAAACTCGAAGAGAAGGGGTATGTGCAGACCGTCAAATCGGCCAAACGGCTGGTCGAACGCGAGCGCCCGGAAGTTTGGGATATTCTGGAAGAAATCATTCACGAACACCCGGTGATGCTCAACCGCGCGCCGACGCTGCACCGGCTGGGCATTCAGGCCTTTTACCCGGTGCTGGTTGAGGGGAAGGCCATCAAGCTGCACCCGCTGGTCTGCGAGGCGTTCAACGCCGACTTTGACGGCGACCAGATGGCGGTGCACATCCCGTTGTCGTTTGAGGCGCAACTGGAGGCCCGGGTCTTGATGTTTTCCTCGAATAACATCCTCTCGCCGGCTTCCGGACGGCCGGTGGCCACACCGTCACAGGATATGGTGCTGGGGTGTTATTATCTGACTAAGGTCAAGCCGGCCGCCAAGGGCGAAGGGACAATCTTTTCCTCGATGGATGAAGCCCTGATGGCTTTGGAGTTTGAGCATGTGGATTTGCACGCCATGATTAAAGTCCAGATGAATGGCGAACTGCTGGAAACCACATGCGGTCGGTTGATTTTCTCGTCCATTCAACCGGAGAAGCTGCCCTTTTTCAATCAGGTGGCCTCCAAATCCAAACTGGAAGCGCTGGTCCGCAGTTGTTTTTTGGAATACGGGCCGTTTCCCACCTCGGAGTTTCTGGACCGGCTCAAACAACTCGGTTTCGAATATGCTACCCGCGCGGGAATTACCGTGGGGATCGACGATATTATTATCCCCCCTGAAAAGGAAGAATTAGTCGAGATTGCCCGCAAGGAAGTTGAGCGCGTCCAGCAGCAGTATGAGCGCGGCGTGATCACCAACAGCGAGCGATACAATAAAGTCATCGATTTCTGGACGCAGACCACTTCGGAAATTTCGGAGGTGATGTTCGAGCGTTTGCGTGAAGACCGTGATGGGTTCAACCCGGTATTTATGATGGCCGACTCCGGCGCCCGCGGATCGAAAGAACAAATCCGCCAGCTCGCCGGGATGCGCGGTCTGATGGCCAAACCGCAGAAGAAAATCACCGGGCAGATCGGTGAAATTATCGAATCGCCGATCATCGCCAACTTCCGCGAAGGCCTGAACGTGATGGAATATTTCATTTCCACACACGGCGCCCGCAAGGGTCTGGCCGACACGGCGCTGAAGACGGCCGACGCGGGCTACCTGACCCGCCGTCTGGTCGACGTGGCCCAGGACGTGATCATCAACGAGCCGGACTGCGGTACGATTATGGGATTATCGATCACCGCCCTGAAAGAAGGGGAAGAGGTGATTGAATCGTTGTACGACCGTATTCTCGGCCGTGTGGCGTTGGATGATGTGATCGACCCCATCACCGGCGACGTGCTGGCGGCCGCCGGCGCGGAAATCACCGAGGCCGAGGCCCACGCCATCGAGGAATCGGGGCTGGATACCGTGCGGATTCGCTCGGTGCTGACCTGCGAAGCCAAGCGCGGTGTGTGTGCGCACTGTTATGGCCGCAACCTGGCCACCGGCAAAATGGTGGAACAGGGCGAGGCCGTGGGGGTTATTGCCGCCCAGTCGATCGGCGAACCCGGCACGCAGCTGACCCTCCGGACGTTCCATATCGGCGGGACGGCCGCGCGTATTGCCGAGCAATCCAAAGTCGTGGCCAAGGCCTCCGGTACCGTCGTGTTGAAAGATGTGAAATCGGTCGCCACCCCCGACGGCGACAATGTGGTGATCAATCGCGACGGCGAGTTGCAGATCGTTGATGATAAGCGCCGCGTCCGTTCTCGGTTGAAAGTGCCGTACGCCGCTGTTCTTCGCTGCAATGACGGCGATACGGTCAAGCGCGAGGACGTGCTGTTTGAATGGGATCCCTATACAGCGATGATCTTGTCGGAACATTCCGGCGTGGCCAAATTTTCGGATATTATCGAGGGCGTGACCCTGGCCGAGGAAACCGACGAAACCACCGGCCTGCGCCAATTGATTATTACCGAACCACGGGAACGGCAAGAACGTGTACCGCTGCCCAGCATCAAGGTACTCGACAAAAAAGTCACCAGCAAGGTCCGGGCGGGGTACTTCCTGCCCAACGGGGCACGGCTGGCGGTCCGCGACGGTGATGACATCCATATGGGACAGATCCTGGTCAAGATCCCGCGTTCCATCTCCAAGACCCGCGATATCACGGGTGGTCTGCCGCGCGTGGCCGAATTGTTCGAGGCCCGCAAGCCGCGGGACCCGTCGGTCGTCTCCGAAATCGACGGCATCGTCGAATTGGAAATGGGCAAGGTGATCCGTGGTTCTACGCCCATTGCGGTCCGTGGGGAAAATGAGGAACTTAAGGAATACCTCGTGCCGCACGGCAAACACCTGCTGGTGCACAACGGCGACCGCGTCTATGCCGGTGACCGGCTGTGCGAGGGCTCGGTCGACCCGCACGATATCCTGCGCATTAAGGGCGTCAATGAAGTGCAGGAATACCTGGTAAACGAAATCCAGGAAGTCTACCGGCTGCAGGGTGTGAAAATCAACGATAAGCACATCGAGACCATCGTGCGGCAGATGCTCCAGAAAGTGCGCGTGGATTCGGTCGGTGACACCAATTTCCTCGAGGGCGAAGTCGTCGACCGCATCACTTTCCGCGACGAAATTGAAAGTATCCTGATGGAAGGCGGCGAGCCGGCGACCTTCCAGCCGTTGCTGCTGGGGATTACCAAGGCCTCGCTGTCGACCGAGTCGTTCATTTCCGCGGCCTCGTTCCAGGAAACGACCAAGGTCCTGACCGAAGCGGCGGTGAGCGGAAAGACCGACCTGCTCAAGGGGTTGAAGGAAAACGTCATTATCGGACACCTCATCCCGGCGGGAACGGGCCTGCAGTCTCATGGCAAAATCCGGCTGCCTGAGGAGGAACCCGAGGGTGAAACCCCCGAAGAGATTTCCATTTTTCAGGAGAATTTATGATTGAACACCGGGCTGCATTGCCGGTCGTCTGAAGTAATAAGGAGATAGTATTGCCGACCATTAGTCAATTGATTCGCAAGGGCCGTCAACGAGTCGTCTCGCTGCCCAAAACTCCGGCGTTGAAGGCGTGTCCCCAGCGGCGCGGCGTGTGCACGAGGGTGTATACCTCGACGCCAAAGAAGCCGAATTCGGCGTTGCGCAAGGTGGCGCGCGTACGGTTGACAAACCGCATCGATGTCACCGCGTATATCCCCGGCGAGGGACACAACCTGCAGGAACACTCGATCGTGATGATTCGCGGTGGACGTGTCAAGGACCTGCCGGGCGTGCGCTACCATATCATCCGCGGCGCGCTGGACACCAGCGGGGTGGATGATCGGAAGAAGAGTCGCTCAAAGTACGGCACAAAAAGGCCGAAGAAATAATCCGGGTTGCCGGATGGACAACTCGAAGTGGCGATAGAAAAGGAGTAACGATGCCTCGTCGTAAGGCCGCGGCACGACGGACTGTTTTGCCCGACCCGAAGTACAAAGAAGTCATCGTCGCGCGGTTTATTAATGGGTTGATGCGCCGCGGCAAGAAAAGCACGGCCGAAGCCATCATGTATGATGCCCTCGACCGCATTGAACAACAAACACAGCAACCAGGGTTGGAGATTTTCAAAAAGGCCTTGGAAAATGTCAAACCGATCGTCGAGGTCAAATCCCGGCGGGTTGGCGGCGCGACATACCAGGTGCCGTTGGAGGTCCGGCCCAATCGGCGGACTGCACTGGGAATCCGCTGGCTGATTTCGTTCGCCAAGACTCGGCCGGAGCATTCGATGGCCGAAAAACTGGCTGCTGAGCTTGTTGCCGCGGCGAAAAAAGAAGGTGCCACGGTTAAAAAACGGGAAGATACGCACCGGATGGCCGAGGCCAACAAGGCCTTCGCGCACTTCCGTTGGTAAGGATATGCCCTCGATTTTGACGGCTCCTCCATAACCGGGGATGGCGGCGATTCTGATTGGCCCCCGGTGTTTGTATCTGGATCCGGGGGTTTTTTATTTCGGCCCGGTACGTTCGGGCGGAAGAGACGGAAACAACTGTGAATGAAATCGGCAAAATACGGAACATCGGGATCGCGGCCCATATCGACGCGGGTAAGACGACCACGACCGAACGCATCTTGTATTATACCGGCAAGACGCATCGGATCGGAGAGGTCGACGACGGCGCGGCGGTAATGGACTGGATGGAGCAGGAAAAGGAACGCGGCATCACCATCTGTTCGGCCGCAACTACCTGCTTTTGGCGTGGGGTTCGGATCAATATCATCGACACGCCGGGCCATGTCGATTTCACTGCCGAGGTCGAGCGCTCGCTGCGGGTGCTTGACGGCGCGGTGGCTATTTTCTGCGCCGTGGGTGGGGTGGAGCCCCAGTCTGAAACAGTCTGGCGCCAGGCCGACCGCTATCGAGTCCCGCGCATCGCGTATGTCAACAAGATGGACCGCGTGGGCGCGGATTTTTACAATGTCGTGAGGATGATCCGGGAAGAACTCGGCGCACAGGCCGTGCCGCTGGTCGTCCCTTCAGGCGCCGGGGAAACCTTTACCGGGATCATTGACCTGATTGACATGAACTTTCGCGTCTACCATGAGGAAACGCTGGGCGCTACCTTCGAGGATCTGCCCATTCCTGATGATTTGCTCGAACAGGCCAGATCATACCGCGAAAAAATGCTCGAAGCGATTTCCAATTACGATGATGCGTTAATGGAAAAATTCCTCAATAATGAACCGATTGAACCGGCTGATATCATCAAAGCGTTGCGGACGGCGATCATCGATTGCGCAGTGGTGCCGGTATTATGCGGCTCATCGTTTAAAAATAAGGGCGTGCAGAAACTACTCGATCGCATTGTCGACCTGTTGCCCTCTCCGGAAGACCTGCCTCCGGTCAAAGGCCTTGATCCTGAATCGCGAAAAGAAATATATCGCAAAGCCGCTGATGACGAACCCCTTGCGGCACTGGCTTTTAAGGTCGTGTCTGACCCCCATGTCGGGCGGTTGACCTATTTGCGGATTTATTCCGGCTCCATTTGCATCGGGGATTCAGTTTATAATCCTATATTGGATAAACGCGAACGGATTTCACGCTTGCTGGCAATGCACGCCAATAAGCGTGAACAACTGAAAATGGCGTCTGCCGGCAATATCGTCGCGGCAGTGGGCTTGAAATATACCACCACCGGGCACACTCTCTGTCCGCTTAAAGCACCTATCTTGTTGGAACATATGACATTTCCTGCGCCGGTTATCTCGGTGGCCATTGAGCCGAAAACTAAGGCCGATCAGGAAAAACTTGCTGATGCCATGGCGCGCCTGGCGGATGAGGACCCCACATTTCAAGTCAAGACTGATGAGCAAACCGGACAGACAATCATTTCGGGGATGGGCGAACTACACCTGGAAGTCCTTACCGAGCGGATGATTCGGGAATTTTATGTGGCGGCCAATGTCGGTAAGCCGCAAGTGGCTTACCGCGAGACGATTACCTCCGAAGCTGTCGGAGAGGGTAGGTATATTCGCCAAAGCGGGGGGCGGGGCCATTATGGGCACGCTAAAATTCGCCTGTCTCCGGCCGATGCAGGGGAAGGATTCGTTTTTATTGATAGTATCCGGGGGGGGGAAATCCCTCTGCAGTTCATTGGTCCAGTTGAGGCGGGTATCAAAGGCGCCCTGGAAGCCGGGATTTTGGGTGGATATCCGATCGTCGATGTCAAAGTCGAATTGATCGGTGGTTCTTTCCATGAAGTCGATTCCAATGAACTGGCCTTCCGGATTGCCGGCTCGATGGCTTTCAGAGATGCTGCAACCAAGGCCGGGCCGACGCTGTTGGAACCGGTTATGCAGGTGGAAGTCATTGTCCCTGAAAAATATATGGGGGATGTTATCGGAGATCTAAACACCCGGCGGAGTAAAATACATGGCCTGGGGAACCGGGCTGATGCCCGAACTGTGGACGTGGTCGTTCCGCTATCCGAGATGTTCGGGTATGCGACTCGGCTTCGTTCACTGTCGCAGGGCCGGGCAGTTTATACGATGCAATTTTCCCATTATGCCCCTGTTCCGGAGAAAGTGGCGCAATCGATGCTTGGTGGACTGCGAGGTTTTTATCACGCACCGATTGCGCAGGCACACAACTCTCGCAAAAATGAGTAAAAAAAAGATAAAAAATATTTGTCAAAATGTCGTAAAAACTGTTGCCTTTGAGAAATTTGGGTCTATATTGAGGATTCTTTTTGGTATGGCAGCCCTGGGAGGGTAGTGCCCCCAAGAAGTTGGTAAGAAACGGACTTTAAACGACGGTACGTTGGCAAATGGAAGTAGGACAAAGAATCAGGATTCGGTTGAAAGCGTATGATCACCATGCGCTGGACCGTTCAACTAAGGAGATTTCGCGGACGGCCATGCGGACAGGGGCGCGGATTATCGGACCGATTCCGTTGCCGACCAAGCGCACCGTCTACACTGTCCTGCGTTCACCGCACGTGGATAAGAAATCTCGCGAGCAGTTCGAAACGCGCATCCATAAACGGCTGATCGATATCGTGGATTCATCGCCGCAGACCGTGGATGCACTCATGAAACTGGACCTGCCCGCTGGCGTGGATGTGGAGATCAAAGTCTGAGCGTCCGGTGTACCGGCGCGACTTTTGGAAGCAGCGAAATATGCGGCAATTGTTGGGAACAAAAATCGGCATGACGCGGTTGTTCACCGAAACGGGGGACGAGATCCCGGTTACCGTTATTGCGGCCGGGCCCTGCCCCATCGTGAAAGTGAAAACCGAGAAGACCGACGGCTATAATGCCGTGGTGCTTGGTTACGGCGCCAAACGGAAAAAACTGTACACCAAGCCGTTGCTCGGCTTTTTCCAGAAAACCGGTACCGAACCGTTGCGCTATCTCAGAGAGATGCGCCTGACCGCGCCGGAAGAACTGAATGTCGGTGATGTGTGGACCGTGGATGTTTTCAAGCGCGGTGAAAAAGTCAAAGTCACCGGGACTTCCAAGGGCAAGGGCTTTCAGGGTGCGATGAGGCGGCATGGTTTCCGGGGGGCGCAAAAGACGCATGGTCAGTCCGACCGCATGCGGGCACCCGGTTCAATCGGTTCGTCCTCCTATCCCTCGCGTGTCTTCCTGGGCCAGCGGATGGCGGGCCACATGGGCGACGAGCGGGTCAGTATGCGGAACATCCGGATCATCGACATCGACGTCGAAAAAAACCTCATTATGCTCAAAGGGGCTGTCCCTGGGCCGCGTAATGGGTTAGTGATAATCAAAAACTAAGTGAGACATGTCGCCGCCATCAACAACGGCGGACGAATGAACGGCAACGGAAACAGGCCGAAAGACAGACTGGACCAGGTAAGTACCATGGCGGTTACTGCTCCATTGTATGATAAGCAGGGGAACAAGATCTCCGAGATCGAACTTCCTGAGGCATTGTTCGGCGTTGAGCCGCACAGTTTTGCCCTGCATTCATATGTACGGATGTATTTGAATAACCAGCGGCACGGCACGGTCAGCACCAAAACTCGCGCGGAAGTCTCGGGCGGCGGCATTAAGCCCTGGCGGCAGAAAGGCACTGGGCGCGCACGCTCCGGCTCAAACCGCTCACCCGTCTGGGTCGGTGGCGGCCGGGCTTTCGGACCGCGGCCACATTCGCACCGCGAAAAATTGCCCCGGCAGGTCAAACGGCTGGCGTTGTGTTCGGCGTTGTCCCTCCGCGCCGGCGGCGGCAATATCCATATTATTGAGGACGTGGCCATCGACCCGCCGAAAACCAAAGAATTCTGCCGGATTCTCAAGAACATCGGGCTGGATGGTATGCTGGTCTTGTTTTTGACTGAAAGCAAGGATATCTCCGTGGGAAAATCAGTGCGGAATATCCGTTCGGTGCACCACAACCGTTCCTGTCTGACAAATCCCTATGAAATCATGCGCTATGGCGATATTCTGATGACCAAGGCCGGGCTGGATAAATTGGTGGAGGTGTTTGGTTCATGAAAACCGACGCTCAATTGATTATCGGCCGCGCGTTGACCACGGAAAAAAGCGTCGTTTTGCGCGAAGATGAGAACCGTTACGCGTTCCGGGTTGCTGTTTCGGCGAACAAGCTGGAGATCAAGCAGGCGGTCGAAGAGTTGTTTAAAGTGACCGTTATTGATGTCCACACTCAGATTGTCCGCGGTAAATTGAAAAGATTGGGCCGGTATGCCGGGCGTCGGCCGGCATGGAAAAAGGCCTTGGTTACATTGAAAAAGGGCGAAGCATTGCCGTTATTTGAAAATCTATAACGGTTGGGAAGACGGTATCGCTGATGGGTATCAAATCGTACAAACCGACAACCCCCGGTTTTCGGCATCGCACCGTCCCGGACTTTGCGGAAATCACGGTCGCAAAACCGGAGAAATCGCTGCTCGCACCGCTGCGGAAAAGCGGCGGACGCAATAATAAGGGGCGGGTGACGGCGCGCCATCGCGGGGGCGGGGCCCGTCGGGCCTACCGCAAAATTGATTTTCGCCGGGACAAGCCGGGAATTCCCGCGCGGGTGGCCACGATCGAGTACGATCCCAACCGCTCGGCCCGCATTGCTCTGTTGCATTATGCCGACGGCGAAAAGAGGTACATTCTGGCGCCGGTGGGATTGCAGGTGAATGATATTGTCGAAACCGGCGAAAATGTCGACATCAAGCCGGGCAATTGTCTGCCGTTAGGCAAGCTGCCGTTGGGCACGACGATTCATAATATCGAGATGCGCCCCGGCAAGGGGGGCCAAATGGTGCGCGGCGCCGGTACGCTGGCCCATCTGGCGGCCAAGGAAGGCAAGTACGGACATGTGCGCCTGCCCTCCGGTGAAGTCCGCTTGGTGCCGCTGGTGTGTTGCGCCACGGTCGGACAGATCGGTAACACCGACCATTTTAATGTGACCTACGGCAAAGCCGGCGCCTCGCGCTGGCGCGGTCGGCGGCCCAAAGTCCGCGGCGTTGCTCAAAACCCGGTCGACCATCCGATGGGCGGCGGCGAGGGGAAATCCTCCGGTGGACGGCATCCCTGTTCGCCATGGGGGCAGCTGGCCAAGGGCAAGAAAACCAGGAACAGCAAAATTTCAGATCGCTATATTGTGAAACGGCGGACAAAGTAATCCGGAAGTGCTTGTGTCATTGAATAGCGGAAGGTGAAAACGTGGCCCGATCACTGAAAAAGGGACCGTATCTCGACGAGAAGTTGACCAGGCGTATTGACGCCATGAATGAACGCGGGGAAAAACGCGTGATTAAGACCTGGGCGCGTCGTTCAACCATTCCCCCGGATTTCGTCGGACATACAATTGCGATCCACAACGGGAACAAGTTTATCCCGGTCTACGTGACGGAAAATATGGTGGGACACAAACTCGGAGAGTTTTCCCCGACGCGCACGTTCCGCGGTCACAGCGGAAAGAAGACCGAACGGGCTACGGCAGTAAAGTAATTATAACTCGAGCGCCGGATGTAAATGATCATGGAAGCAGTAGCAAAAGCCAAGTTTTTGCGCGGGTCGGCGCGCAAGATGCGTCTGGTGGCCGACCTGGTTCGCGGAGAGAACGTCGTCTGGGCGACCGAGCGGTTGAAATACCTGCCGCACCGTGCGGCGTTCGACTTGCGGAAGATTCTGGCGGCGGCCACAGCAAACGCGTTATCGATCGAAGGGACCGCCAAGTTGAAAGCCGATGACTTACACATTGCGCACCTGACCATCGATGGCGGGCCGATTGCCCGGCGTTTTCGACCAGTGTGTATGGGGCGGGCCTACCGGATCCGCAAACGGTTTTGTCACGTGACGCTGATTGTCTCCGACAGCGGGAAAAAGGCGGCGCCCACGGGGAGCGCGCAAACTCAGGAGCAGACCAAAAAACAGGATTGATAAGCGCCATCCCGTACACGGGTGGAGGCGAAACAGGTAAGCGGGAATATGGGACAAAAGACAAATCCGATTGGCCTGAGAATTGGCATTATTCGCGGCTGGGACTCAAAATGGTTTGCCGACCGCAACTTTGCAGATCTGTTGCATGAGGACCTGTCCATCAGGCAGTATATCAACAAACGTCTGGATAATGCCGGCATCTCGAAATTTGAGATTATGCGTGCCCCCAAGCGGATCACGGTGGATATCCATACGTCCCGTCCCGGTATCGTCATCGGTCGCAAAGGCGCTGAAGTCGATAAGCTGCGTGAGGAACTGCAGCTTTTGAGTAATAAGGAAGTCACAATCAACATTATTGAAGTCAAGCGTCCGGAGTTAGAAGCGCGGCTGGTCGCCGAGGGCATCGCGCGGCAGCTCGAGGGCCGGATTAATTTCCGCCGGGCCATGAAAAAGTCGCTGGCGGCCACGATGAAAATGGGCGCTGAAGGCATTAAGATCGTTTGCGGAGGCCGGCTGGGCGGCGCGGAAATTGCCCGCGTGGAAAAATACATGGCAGGCCGGGTCCCGTTGCATACTTTACGGGCCAATATCGATTTTGCCCGGGCGACGGCCAATACGACCTATGGTACCATCGGAGTCAAGGTCTGGATCTGCCGGGGAATGGTACTGGCCCCGCATGAGGAAGTAGTCGAGGAAAAAACCGAAGTGGTCCCGACCGCGGCCAAGGGTGAAAAACCCAAACCGCGGCGCAGGCGCGGCGCACGCTCCCGCCGGAAACGGCCAGGTGGTGAAGGCGGCTATCAACAGAATGACGCAGGTGCGGATTCCGGAGAGGAATAACCATCAGGATTGTAGCATATGCTGTCACCTAAACGAGTTAAATACCGGAAGCAGCAACGCGGCCGTCGTGCTGGCAAGGCGCAGCGCGGGAACAGTGTCAGCTTCGGCGAATACGGTTTGAAAGCCCTCGGTGCGGCTTGGATTACCAATCGCCAGATCGAGGCGGCCCGCGTGGCGATGACCAGAAAAATCAAGCGTGGCGGCAAGGTGTGGATCCGTATCTTCCCGGACAAACCGGTGACGGTCAAGCCGGCGGAAACCCGCATGGGCAAAGGGAAGGGCGCGCCGGAGTACTGGGTTGCCGTAGTCAAACCGGGCCGCGTTCTGTTTGAGCTGGGCGGTGTGGATGCCGCGCTGGCGGAAGCCGCATTAATGCTGGCTGCGCACAAACTGCCGATCCGTACGCGGATTGTGCGGCGCGATGCCATTGAAGAATAATGTTTATTACGAGAGATTGCCGTGAAGATTGAGCGATTGCGCGAATTGACTCGCGAAGAGTTGTTGCAAAAAAGCCGGGACGTGCGGCAGGAGTTGTTTAACCTGCGCCTGCGCCGTTCGCTGCAACCGCCGGATAATCCGTTACTCCTGCGGACACTCAAGCGGCAGCTGGCGCGAATCAAAACCATCCTCCATGAGGACGAATCAGGGATCCGTGCCCTGGGTACGGGCAAGAAAATTCTCGAATAACAACCGCAGGCCCGCCACGGCGGGCGGCAGGTGGGAACGATGGAAAAAGCACCGGAAACAAGGCCACGCCGCAAAACAAGAGTGGGGACAGTGGTCTCCAACAAGATGGACAAAAGTATCGTCGTCCAAATTGTCCGGATTCAACGACATCCTGTGTACCAGCGTGTCGTCCGGCAATTCAGTAGGTTGATGGCCCATGATCAGGACAACGTGGCCGGTATTGGCGATAAGGTGCGAGTGATGGAAACGCGTCCGCTGTCTAAAAACAAACGCTGGCGGCTGATCGAGGTCATCGAAAAGGCACAGTAACCGCGATTCGGGAATAAGAGCGATGATTCAGGAATACTCCAGACTTAATGTTGCCGACAATTCCGGGGCAAAAGTGGTTATGTGCTTCCGGGTCCTGGGCGGCACGCGTCGGCGGTACGCCCGTGTGGGTGACGTCGTGGTATGCTCGGTCAAAGACGCCATTCCCGGTGGAACGGTGAAGAAAAAAGAAAAATGCCGGGCGGTTGTCGTCCGGACGACCAACACTATTCGCCGAGCGGACGGTTCGCACATCCGCTTTTCGGACAACGCCGCGGTGATTATCAATGAGCAGGGCGAGCCGCGCGGCACGCGGATTTTCGGCCCGGTGGCGCGGGAGCTGCGCGAAAAAGAATATATGAAGATTGTCTCGCTGGCCCCTGAGGTATGGTAAGCTGTAATCCGGATATGCAACGCGATGAAAACAAAAATTAAAAAAGGCGATACGGTCCGGGTGTTGGCCGGCAATGATCTCGGGCGGATCGGCCGTGTCCTGAAAGTATTCCCGAAGACCGAACGGGTGGTAATCGAGGGGGTCAATATGATCAAGCGCCATACGCGGCCCTCGCAGAAAAATCCCAAAGGCGGTATCCTGGAAAAAGAGGCGCCCATCCATATCTCGAATGTGCGTAAGGAGCATTAGTCGTCATGGCCCGTTTGAAAGATCGATATATCCAGGACGTCGTTCCCCGGCTGCAAAAAGTGCATGGGTATAAGAGCAACATGCGTGTCCCGCGTCTTTTGAAAATTGTCGTTAATGTGGGGTTGGGTGAGGCGCTGGCCAATCCGAAAGCGTTGGAGGCCGCGGCCAACGACCTGACCTGGATCACCGGGCAAAAACCCGTCGTCCGGCGGGCCCGCAAAGCGATTTCGAATTTTAAACTGCGGGAAGGCAATCCGATCGGGATGATGGTCACATTACGCGGCGACCGGATGTATGAATTTTTGGACCGCCTGGTCAATGTCGCCATTCCGCGTATTCGGGATTTTCGCGGCATCCCGAGCAAATCTTTCGACGGGCGGGGAAATTATACGCTGGGGATTCGCGAGCAGATAATTTTTGCGGAAATCAATTACGACAAGGTGGATAAAATCCGCGGGATGAACATCACGATTTGCACCTCGGCGAATAACGACGAGGAAGCGCGGGAATTGTTGATCGAACTGGGGATGCCCTTCATACAGGGGCATGCCACATAGCCGAAGGCGGATCGATACCCCGGCCGCTGAATGGGCGTTAGGTGAGACTGGTCAGATGGCAAAAAAATGTCTAATTGAAAAAAACAAACGCAAACCGAAGTTTGCGGTGCGGGCCTATAGTCGCTGCCGGCGTTGTGGCCGCCCGCGCGGATATCTGCGCAAGTTCGGCCTGTGCCGGATTTGTTTCCGCGACCTGGCGCTCAACGGACAGATCCCCGGCGTGATGAAGGCCAGTTGGTAAGACTGGAAAGACAGGAAGAATTATGTCGCAAACCGATCCAATCGCGGATTTCTTGACGCGGGTGCGCAATGCTAGCAAGGCCAAGCAGAAACGCTTCACCGTCCCTTCGACCGGTGTTCGTAAGGAGATCGCGCGGGTCCTGCTGGAAAACAATTTTATCCGGGGTTATACGGAGATCCCCGCCAGCCCGCAGCCGAAATTGCTCGTCCAGTTGCGGTACACGCCGGCGCAGGAGAGCTACATCACCTGCATCGACCGGATCTCGCGTCCCGGCTTGCGCCGCTATATGGGGCGGGAAGAACTTCGTTTGGGTCAGCGGGATATGGGGATGCTGGTCATCTCCACCTCCCGGGGGATTATGTCGGACGCGGATGCCGTTGCCCAGGGAATCGGCGGCGAGGCAATCTGCCGCATCTGGTAGCTCGGTCTTAAGGATAAATCATGTCACGAATCGGTAAAAAACCAGTCCCGATCCCCGCAGGCGTCAAAGTGCAGATCACCGGCGCGACGGTCAAAGCCAGTGGGCCGCTGGGCGAATTGACGCGGGAATTCCATCCCGATATGTCAATCGTCGAACAGGACGGCGCCCTGGTGGTCAATCGTCCCTCGGACCGTCAGCTCCATCGCGGCCTGCACGGGTTGTCGCGCACGCTGTTGTCCAACATGGTTAAGGGTGTGCACTCCGGGTTTCGCAAAGAATTGAACATTATCGGCGTGGGCTATCGGGCCGAGGCAATCGGGCCACGGTTAAAAGTCGTGGTCGGTTATTCGCATCCCATTCTGGTCGTCCCGCCCCCGGGCATTACCTTTGCCGTTCCCGAGCCGACGAAGATTGTCATCTCGGGTCTAGAAAAGGAACTGGTGGGCGAAATCGCGGCCAGGATTCGCGGTTTTCGGCCGCCGGAACCATATAAGGGCAAGGGCATCCGGTATAAAGATGAATATGTCCGTCGGAAAGCAGGAAAGGCGGCGGTCTAATACGTTGGCCGGCCGACAATACATATGAGCAGGGTTCATCAAATCCAGGATTCACGCCGGTGGCGGCGGCGCCATCATGTGCGCACGAAAATCCACGGTACCGGAGATCGTCCCCGGCTGACTGTGCAAAAAAGCCTGCGTCACGTCTATGTGCAGCTGGTGGACGATATCCAGGGCAAATCGCTGGCCCTTATTTCAAGCGTCAATTTCCCCTTCGCTTCGGCAGAGGGAAAACCGCTTTCAAAAACAGCGCGGAGCGCGCTCGTCGGCGCCAAACTGGCCGCGCGGGCCAGGGAACTGGGTATTACTCGAGTCGTGTTTGACCGTAACCATAATTTGTATCACGGCCGGATTAAGGCCATCGCCGAGGCGGCGCGCAAAGAAGGTTTGGAGTTTTAACCGGGCCGGGCCGTAGGGTTCCAGCCATAAACGTGTGTGAGGTGTACCTTTGTGGAAAGGACCGCGAGGATCGACGGAAGCCCCCGATCTTGAGGAAAAAGTCATCTACGTCAACCGTGTGGCCAAGGTGGTCAAGGGTGGGCGGCGGTTTTCTTTTACCGCGCTCGTCGCCACGGGTGATCGGAAGGGCAAAGTCGGGATAGGTCTGGGCAAGGCCCGGGAAGTCGCCGAAGCCATCCGCAAGGGCTCGGAAGCAGCCCAAAAGGAAATGTTCCCTGTGCCGATCGTTGACGGGACGATCGCCCACCCGGTTACCGGACGGTCCGGAGCGGCCCGGGTAATGCTGAAACCCGCCAGCCCTGGTACTGGCGTTATCGCCGGCGGAGCAGTGCGCGCAGTGCTGGAATCGGCCGGTATTCAGGACGTGCTGACCAAATCTCTGGGGTCCCCGAACCCGCACAACGTGGTCAAGGCAACGGTGGACGGTTTGCAGCAATTAATTCATGCCGATAGGATCGCCGGGTTCCGCGACCGTCAACAAAAGCCGGAGGCGGTCGACGAGGCCCCGACCACTGAGGCGCAACCGCAGGACAACGCGTAAACGGGTGTGATGTACCATGAGCAAGAAACTGAAAATCACCCAGATCCGGTCGACAATCAAACGGCTGGAAAATCAGAAACGGACGATCTTTGCCCTGGGAATCAAACGGCTGCATCATACCGTGATCCACGATGATACCCCAATCATCCGGGGAATGGTCGGCAAGGTGGCGCACCTGGTACGCGTAGAACCGTTTGAGGAATAACACGCCCCGCCGGGCGGGTAAGTGAATATGAAAAATATCACATTGTCAGACCTGCGACCGCCGAAAGGCGCGACCAAACAGAAGAAACGGATCGGCCGCGGTCCCGGCTCGGGAACCGGAAAGACATCCGGCAAGGGACATAAGGGCCAAAAAGCCCGTACGGGTTACCGAAAGCGCGCGGCCAAGGAAGGCGGGCAGATGCCGTTGAACCGCCGCCTGCCCAAACGCGGCTTTTTCAATTTGTTTCGCGTTGAATACCAGGCGGTGAATCTCGCGACGCTGGCCAAGCTGGAAAGCGTCGAGACCATTGACGCCAAGTTGATGCTCGAGCGCCGCGTGGTGCGCAATTTGCGCAAACCGATCAAGATTCTGGCGAACGGTGAGTTGGACCGGCCGCTGACGATTAGTGCTGATGCCGCTTCGGCAGCTGCCATAAAGAAAATTGAAACCGCTGGTGGAAAATTCGAGGTAGCCAAGACGTGCTGAGTACCTTTGGCAATATCTTCAAAATCCGGGAGCTGCGCCAGCGGGTGTTGTTTACCCTGATGATCCTGGTTGTCTACAGGGTCGGGGGGCACATTCCGACGCCCGGCATTGATACTGCGGCCCTGTCGGAGTTTTTCGCCACTGCCGGGAGTACGCTGTTCGGGTTGTACGACTTGTTTGTCGGCGGCGCTTTCTATAAAGCAACAATTTTCGCGCTGGGGATCATGCCGTATATCTCGGCTTCCATTATCATCCAACTTTTGGGTTCTGTCGTCCCATTCCTGCAGCGCCTGCAAAAAGAAGGCGAGGAAGGGCGGCGGAAGATCACCCAATATACTCGGTATGGCACGGTAGCCATTGCCGCGTTACAGGCTTTTGGTACGGCCGTTTTCCTGGAATCGATCAATGCCGGACCGGGACAAGCCGTTGTTCCCAACCCCGGTATCGGCTTCAAACTGCTGACGGTGCTGACGTTCACCTCCGGCACGATTTTTATTATGTGGCTGGGCGAACAAATTACCGAGCGGGGGATCGGCAACGGTATTTCGCTGATCATCTTCATCGGGATCATTGCTCGTTTCCCGCAGGCAATTTTTGATGAGATCCGCGAATTGGCCGCCGGCCGGCGCGGAATTTTCGTCGAGGCCTTCCTTGTGGCGCTGATGGTCGGTGTGGTAATGGCCATTATCATGGTCACCCGGGCCCAGCGCAAAATCCCGGTCCAGTATCCCAAGCGTGTCGTGGGGCGCAAAGTCTATGGCGGCCAGGCCACGCATATTCCGTTATCGGTCAACACCGCCGGGGTAATCCCGATCATCTTCGCCCAATCGATTATGTTTGCGCCGCAGACGCTGGTATCATTTTTCCCGCGGACGGAATGGTTGCAGATGTTCAGTTCCTATTTTAATCCGGGGACGATTGTCTACGCGGTGGTCTACGCTACGATCATTGTCTTTTTCGCCTTTTTCTATACCGCCATCGTCTTTAATCCGGTCGATTTGGCTGACAACATGAAAAAACAGGGTGGGTATATTCCCGGCATTCGGCCGGGGAAACGCACCTCGGAGTATATTGACCGGGTCTTAACGCGAATCACGCTGCCGGGCGCCGTCTTTTTCGCTGCCGTGGCCGTGTTGCCATATTTCATGATGTCGCAATTCAATGTCCAGTACTACTTTGGCGGCACCAGTATCTTGATCGTCGTCGGCGTGGCCCTGGATACGCTGCAGCAGGTGGAATCGCATCTGGTCATGCGGCATTACGACGGATTCATGAAGCGCGGCCGGATTCGCGGCCGCTCGATGTAAGCGCAAGCCGTCGGTGAGGGAGAACATATTTTGTTGAAGAAAATTATCCTGCTGGGCCCTCCGGGATCGGGGAAAGGCACTCAAGCCAAACGGCTGGCTGAATCATTTGGTTATTTGCATCTGTCCACGGGGGACATGCTCCGGGACGAGGTCAAAAAGGGCTCCCAGCTGGGGCAAAAAGCCAAAGCGATCATGGAGAAGGGTGAGTTGGTACCCGACACGTTGATTGTCGCCATGATCAAATCCCGGCTGGCGGTGGACAACGGGGGCGTGATCCTCGACGGTTTCCCGCGTACTGTGGCCCAGGCCGAGGCGTTGGATGCGATGCTGACTGAGGCGGGAGAAACCATTGACCGGGCTTTGCTGGTCGACGTTTCCGACGGCGAGGTGACTAAACGATTGTTGGGGCGGGCCGAAATCGAGGGCCGCGCTGATGATACGCCCAACGTGATCGCCAACCGGCTTAACGTCTACAAACAGCAAACTGAGCCGATTGTCGATTATTATTCAAAATTGAGTAAGTTGACCCGTATCAACGGGGAGCAGGTTATAGAGCAGGTGTTCGCCGACCTCAAAGCGGTCGTCAGGGGTTGAGCGGACATGGCGGGCTGGCACCTGAAAACGCCCGAAGAAATTGAGCTGTTGCGGGCTGCCGGTCGAATAGTTTTTGGCGCGTTGGAGGAATTGACCAAAGCCGTTAGACCGGGAATCACCACGGCGGAACTTGATAAGATCGGTGAAATGTACATTCGCGACAACGGGGCTGAACCGGCCTTTTTGGGGTATCAAGGGTTTCCGGCGTCGGTGTGTGTCTCGATTGATGACGAAGTGGTGCATGGTATCCCCGGAGCGCGGCGGCTGGAAGAGGGAATGATTGTCTCGTTTGACGTCGGATCGGTATTGGCAGGGTATTATGGCGATGCGGCGCGAACGGTGGCTGTCGGCAGCATTTCGACGACTGATCAGCAATTGATCGACACCACGCGGGAGGCCTTGTACAAGGGGATTGAACAGGCCCGGATCGGTCGTCACCTTTTTGATATTTCAGCCGCGATACAGCGACATGCCGAAAAGGCGGGGTACTCGGTGGTGCGTGATCTGGTCGGGCATGGTATCGGCAAACAGATGCACGAAGAACCACAGGTTCCGAACTATGGGACGCCCGGCGGCGGCCCGGAACTGGTTGAGGGGCTGGTGATTGCCATCGAGCCGATGGTGAACCTGGGGTCGAGCGCAGTGCATTGGGCCAAGGATAAGTGGACGGTCAAGACCAAGGATGGCGCCAAGTCAGCGCATTTTGAACACACAATTGCGGTGACCGCGAACGGCCCGGAAATTTTGACGGCGGAAGGATAACATGGCCAAGGAACAGACAATCACTGTGGAAGGCAAGGTGATTGAGCCGTTGCCCAATGCGATGTTCCGCGTCGAACTGGAAAACGGGCACAAAGTCCTGGCGCATGTTTCGGGAAAAATGAGAATGCATTTTATTAAAATCCTGCCGGGCGACCGGGTGACTCTGGAACTATCACCCTACGACCTGTCGCGGGGCAGAATCGTGTATCGTTATAAATAACCGATGGCTATATCGACGGAGTCGTTCAGATCATGAAAGTGCGTTCATCGGTAAAAAAAAGGTGCGAGAAGTGTAAGATTATCCGGCGGCGTGGCGTCGTACGGGTGATCTGTTCCAACCCCCGGCATAAGCAACGTCAGGGTTAAAGCCGGCGGACCGGAAGCAACAGGAGGTGGAGTTTGGCGCGTATTGCGGGCGTGGACCTGCCCAAGGAAAAAAGAATTGAAACCGGGCTGACCTATATTTTCGGGATCGGACCGGCCTCGGCGAAAAAAATCATTGCCGCCACAGGAGTCGCCCCGGATACCCGGGTGAATAAGATCTCGGAAGACGAGGTGCAAAAATTGCGGCAGGAGATTGAGAAGCATTACAAGGTCGAGGGGGATCTGCGCACCGAAGTACAAATGAACATCAAGCGGCTGATCGACATCGGTTCCTATCGTGGTTTGCGCCATCGCCGAGGGTTGCCCTGCCGCGGCCAGCGCACCAAGACCAATGCCCGCACCCGTAAGGGACCGGGCAAATCCATCGGCGGACGTAAACAAAAGGCCTAAGAGGCATAATTGAGACGGCGGGCAATCTGCCCCCGATGCAAAAGGATGTTTGATCGTGGCTGATCCAAAGAAAAAACGCGGTCGCAAAAAGAAACTTCGGGTCGAACCGAACGGCAAGGTCTTTATCAAGGCCACCTTTAATAACACGCTGGTATCGATCACCGACGCCAAGGGGAATGTTATTTCCTGGGCGTCGGCCGGCCGTGCGGGTTTTAAAGGGTCCAAGAAAAGCACACCATTTGCCGCGCAGTTGTCGGCCAAAGCCGCGGCCCGCGAAGCAATGGATTGCGGGTTGCGCAAGGTGGAAGTCCTGGTTAAAGGACCGGGAGCCGGACGTGAAGCCGCGATCCGTTCACTGGCCGCCGCCGGACTGGATGTCACCTCTATCAAAGACGTCACACCCATTCCGCATAATGGCTGTCGTCCGCCCAAACGGAGACGGGTGTAAGATTAGGTGAGTGATCGGGTACCGGCCGCAGGCCGGGCCGTGGAATATATGACAAAGCAGTGCTGATTGACACGTAATGAGGATATGAGGTATGGCGCGTTACACACAACCCGTCTGCAAACTCTGCCGGCGTGAAAACCAGAAGTTGTTCCTGAAGGGAAGCCGTTGTTCGTCCGCCAAATGCGCACTCGAACGTCGGGCGTATCCCCCCGGCCATCGCGATTCGGGCCGGCGGCGCAAAGTCTCTGAGTACGGGCTGCAATTGCGCGAGAAACAAAAAGTGCGGCGGACATATGGCCTTCTGGAACAACAATTTTTCCTGAATTATCTGAGGGCCACCAGCATGCGGGGTATTACCGGCGAAAACCTGTTGTCTTTATTGGAGCGGCGCCTGGACAACGTGGTGTATCGGCTGGGCTTCGCACCGTCCCGGGCCACCGCGCGCCAATTGGTCCACCACCGGCACTTCCTGGTCAACGGCAAAGTCACCAATATTCCATCGTTTATTTTGCGGCCCGGTGATACCGTAGTCGTACGCGAAAAATCCAGGAAGCTGGATATCATTCATTCCGCGTTGAAAGACGCTGGTCCCGGTACCGATATTCCCTGGCTGCGTCTGGATAAGGTCCATCTCGAGGGAGAATTGCTGGAAATGCCGAAGCGCGCGGACATCCCGACAGTGGCGCAGGAGCAGCAGATCGTGGAGTTGTATTCCAAATAGTCTTGAGCAGGGCCACGGAGGCGGAATAAGATGAAATGGAAAAGCATGACCATGCCGAAAGTCGTCAGCCCTGATGCGGGGACTCTGGCGCCGAACTTCGGCCGATTCATTGTCGAGCCGCTCGAACGGGGTTTTGGCACGACGCTGGGTAATGCCCTGCGCCGGATCCTGCTGTCCTCCATTCAGGGTGCGGCGGTTACCTGTATCCGCATTGATGGCATCTTGCACGAATTTTCGGCTATTCCCGGAGTGATGGAAGACGTTACCCAGATCATCCTGAATGTCAAGAAAATCCGGCCGCGCCTGCATACTGACGAAGCCCAGATTGTCGTGCTCGAAGCGAAAAAGGAAGGCAATTACACTGCCGGCGATCTGCAATTTTCCAGCGGACAGGTCGAGATCATGAATCCCGAACAACACATCATCGAACTGTCCAAGGACGCCAGCGTGCGGATGGAGTTGGAAATCGGTTCGGGGCGCGGTTATGTGCTCGCCGAACAGAATACCAATCCCGAACGTCCGGCCGGCAGCATCCTGGTCGATTCGCTGTTTTCGCCGGTACTCCGGGTCAATTATCTAGTGGAAAATACCCGCATTGGGCAGCGTACCGATTATGACCGTCTGATTCTGGAAATAACTACCGACGGGACCATCTCGCCGGATGATTCACTTTCCTACGCCGCCAAGATCCTTAAAGATCATACACAACTGTTTATTACCGTCGAGGAAGAATTCGAGGCGGAAAAAGTCGAGGAAGTCGACGATGAGACCCTGCGCATTCGGCAACTTCTGGACATGCGCGTTGACGAATTGGAACTGTCGGTACGTTCTTCGAACTGCCTGCGGGCGGCAAATATTCAGGTCCTCCGGGACTTGGTCGGTCGGACTGAGTCGGAAATGCTGAAATATCGCAATTTCGGGCGCAAGTCGTTGACGGAACTGAATGCAATCCTCAGCGAATTGGGGCTTTCTTTCGGGATGGACATTTCAAAGTATGAGGAGCCGGTTCCTGAGGAAGTATAAGCCCGGCAAGAGGTTGATACAATGCGCCACGGACGAAAAATCAAAAAACTGGGCCGGACACCGGCTCACCGGAAGGCCATGCTTTCCAATATGGCGACTTCCCTGATCATGCATTCCACAATTAAAACCACACCAGTGAAAGCCCGCGAAGTATGTCGGGTGGTGGACCGGCTGGTCACGCTGGCCAAACGCGGTGATTTGCATGCCCGCCGGCAAGCGGCTTTGACCATTCGGGATAAAGCCGCCCTCCAACGGCTCTTCGGCGATATCGGGCCGCAGCTGACCTCGCGCAACGGTGGATATACCCGGGCGTTGCATTGGGGCATCAGGCGCGGCGATGGCGCTCCCCTTTCAATCGTTCAACTGCTGGTTGAAAAATCAACTCCGGAAGAGGAAACCAAGGATAAAAAGAAACAAAGTAAGGCCAAGACTGAAACCGCCGCAGAATAAATGACCGGCTACAGGATTTTATTATGGCAACCCCTAGCGGGTTGCCTTTTTTTATGCCGGGGGAAAAATATGAGAATACAGCGGGTCACGAACGCGACAACTGACTCGGCAAGGCCGTTATCGCGCCGACTTCTGGAGATTACCTTCGGCTTGCTCGTTGTTGTCGCCGCAGTGTTTCTGTCCAAGTTCTGGATTGAAGCCGGAAATTCCCAGCGCGCCGATTCGGTCGCGTTCCGGCGCAGCGTTCAAATGACTTTGGAAGCGGCAGGGAAATATGGGATCAGTGGCGCGGAAGCGGAGTTGGATGAATCGGTTGATCGGAAATGGAGCAGGTTTCTCGCCACGCCCCAACGTCCGTACCTGCCGCCGCACCCGGCCCATGCGTTCGTGGATAGTTTTGTCATACGGTATCGTGACGGCGGCCTGGATTCGGTAGAAACCAGTGAATTGTATCATCAGCTCGCGACGTTTGATCCTGTTATGGACGAGCCGGGGCGGTTCGATGAGTGATTTTCGACGAGTCTTTCTCATTGTCCTGGATGCCTGCGGCATCGGCGAACTGCCTGATGCGGCCGATTACGGAGATGCCGGTTCGAACACAATCGGCAATACCGCATGGGCTGTCGGTGGGTTGTCGTGTCCGCAGCTCGAACAGATGGGGCTGGGCAAACTCACGCCCGTTTTGGGTATGTCTGCCGATGGACCCACCCGGGGTGCCTATGGCAAAATGGCTGAACGCTCGGCGGGGAAGGATTCTACCTCGGGGCATTGGGAACTGGCCGGTCTGGTTACCGCCCACGCTTTTCCCACGTACTCGAAGGGTTTTCCTCCTGAACTCCTTGCTGCATTTACCCGCAAGTCCGGTTATGAAGTCCTGGGGAATAAGCCGGCCTCCGGCACGGAAATAATCGAGGAACTGGGACAGGAACACCTGAAGACCGGGCGGCTAATCGTCTATACCTCGGCCGATTCTGTCTTTCAGATTGCCGCTCATTTCGATAAAGTTCCACTTGATAAATTGTATCACATCTGTCGCATTGCCAGAGAGATACTAATTGGAGAGCATGGCGTTGCCCGAGTCATCGCACGACCCTTTATCGGTAGGCCGGGGCGATTTACCCGTACGACCGATCGGCGGGATTTTTCGCTGGCGCCCACGGGGAAAACCATACTCGATAACCTGCACGCCGCCGGCATCCCGACAATCGGCGTGGGCAAAATAGACGATTTATTTGCCGGAGTGGGGTTGGCTGAAAAAATCCACACCCGCTCCAATACCGAGGGAATGGAGATCACCCGGGATCTGGCCCGGAGTGTAAAACATGGCTTTATCTTCGTGAATCTGGTCGAATTCGACATGCTTTGGGGACACCGCAATGACCCGCGGAATTTTGCCGCCGCTCTGGAGGCGTTCGATCGGCAGTTGGGTGAATTCATCCCTATCCTCAATGCCGATGATTTGCTGTTGATTTCCGCCGATCACGGCTGTGATCCAACCACGCCCTCGACTGACCACTCCCGCGAGTACGTGCCGATCCTGAGTTATTCGCCCTCCCTGCCGGGCGATATCGCTCTAGGTGTCCGCTCGAGTTTCGCCGATGCCGCCGCGACAGTCGCCGAGGTATTTGCAGTTCCCGGGACCGGCGTGGGAACGAGTTTCCTGCCGCTGTTGCGAGCGAAAGCATGACGGGATTGTCTCGGTTTATGACAATTATGGAGTACCGTCTGGCCCAATGTTGTGCACCTGCCGCGGGGGATGATATCGTCGGATTCCTCAAACAGGACGCCGACATATTCTCCGTCCACCGGGCCGATTGCCCCAATCTGAACAAAGTCCCGATGGATCGGCTGGTTATCCTCAACTGGGATGACATCCGCGCCGCCGGCCAAACCGGGTCGCTGCCGTTGCCTCCTGAGCTGGTCGCGCAACTGGACTCGGTCGATTATGCTATCCTGGCCCACCATCAAGAGATGGGCGTAGATTATGCCGCCGTGGTTGCCTGTAGTACCGGGATCGCCCGCGCGGAGGTCTTTGTTCGCCACCGAAAATTGCGCGATTTAGGACTTCTGGAACGGGTCGAGCCCCGGATTATTCGTTACCGGAAGGGCATTGTGGACGGCAAATGGATCAAACACCGAAATCATACTTACTACGACCTGACCGCCCTGGGCCGGCAAACCATCGACAGGCGCTGACCGGCGGCAGTACCGGGCAACCGGGAGATTATTTGGGGTTGATACGTCGGAGTTGACCGTGTATGTTGTACCTCATGGGCCGTGCCGGAGTCGGGGGCCGGTTTAATCGGGGGCGAAAAAAAGGGTCGTCATGGATAAGCATCAGCGAACAATTCAAAAAACAACCGAATTCTCGGGTATCGGCCTGCATACCGGCCGGCCATGCACCATTGTCTTCCACCCGGCCCCGGCGGGGCGGGGCATACGCTTCCAGGTGACCGTCGACGGCCAATCCGATGAAATAATTCCGGATATCGACAAAGTCTCCGATGTGAATCGGGGCACATCGATTTCGGGCAGCAAGTTCCAGATTCATACCGTGGAGCATGTGCTGGCCGCTTTGGCCGGGCTGGAAATCGACAATGTTATCTGCCAGATGGACAATTTCGAGCCGCCGGTGGGGGATGGGTCGGCCAAACCGTTCGTTGACGTGCTGACCGAGGCGGGTTTGGAAAAGCAGGATCAGTTGAAAAATTATATTGAGATCGACGAACCTGTGGTGTATTCCGAACCGGAACGCAAGGTGGATATCATTGTCCTGCCCTCGGAAGCGTTTCGCGTCACGTTCATGGTCGATTACCAGAACCCGGCGCTGGGCACGCAATACACGTCGCTGGTTTCGCTGGCGGATGAGTTTGCCGCGGAATTTGCCCCCGCCCGTACGTTTTGTTTTTTGCACGAAGTGGAATTTTTGTACAAGGAGGGGTTGATCAAAGGGGGGCGGTTGGACAATGCCGTGGTGATCACCGACCACGGGATGACCCAGGAGGATGTCGACCGCCTGAAAAAAATGCTGCAGTATCCCGGCGAGGTCCCCCTGGGCAAGACCGGTATTCTCAACGACACTCCGGTGAGGTTTCACAACGAACCCGTGCGGCACAAGGTTGTCGATTTGATCGGCGATTTGTTTCTTTTAGGCCGGCCGCTGAAAGCCCATGTCCTGGCCGGGCGCTCGGGCCACAAGGCCAATATCGAGATTGCCAAAAAGATCCGGGCCCAGGTGCAGAAAAAGGAAATCTCGCGGAAATATTCGACCCTCACCTCGACCGCAGGGCTGGTCCTCGATGCCCGCGCGATTGAGAAAATCATGCCGCATCGCTATCCGATGCTCTTGATTGACCGGGTCATCGATCTGGTCCCCGGTAAGACCGTAGTAGCGATCAAAAACGTGACTATTAATGAGCAGTTTTTTACCGGGCATTTTCCGGGACACCCGATCATGCCCGGCGTGCTGGTGGTGGAGGCCATGGCGCAGGCCGGGGGGATACTGCTGTTAAACGCCGTAGAAAACCCCGAATCAAAGGTTGTTTATTTCCTGGGTATCGACGGCGTGCGGTTCCGCAAACCGGTCACCCCCGGCGACCAGTTGCGCTTCGAGTTGGAGATGATCTCCTTCCGCCGCTCGACCTGCAAGATGGCGGGTAAGGCGTTCGTGGGAGATACGCTGGTCACCGAAGCCACACTGATGGCCGCGGTAGTGGAGAAATAAGCAGGAAACGGGTCCAACGGCATCGACACATGTGGTGATCGGGCCGGGCAAGTACGGGATAACAGGAGGCAGGTGTGCCGCAGACACAACAACGGTCAGGAATTCATCCCACGGCCATCGTCGCCCCGGACGTGCAGTGTGGCGAGCGGGTCACCGTGGGTCCATATGCGATAATCGAAAATGATGTCACCATTGGCGACGGGACGATCATTGATTCGCATGTGCGGATCGGGCCGGGGACGCGACTCGGTAAGGACTGCCGTGTTTTCCATGGCGCCGCAATCGGCGGGCCGCCGCAGGATTTAAAATACGCCGGTGAAAAAACTGAACTGTTTGTCGGTGACCGCACAGTCATTCGCGAGTTCGTCACCCTGAGCCGCGGGACCAAACACAGTTACAAAACCGTCGTCGGCTCGGATTGCCTGTTGATGGCGTACGCCCATGTCGCCCATGACTGCCGGGTGGGCGACCACGTGATCCTGGCCAATGCCGTGAACCTGGCGGGGCATGTCACGCTGGAGGACTGGGTGATCATCGGCGGGGTGGTGCCGGTGCATCAGTTCGTCCGCATCGGTGCGCATTGCATGATCGGCGGCGGTTATCGCGTGCCCAAGGACATCGTACCCTATGCGCTGGCTGCGGGTTATCCGCTGAAAGTGGTCGGACTGAATCGGCTGGGGCTGAAACGGCGGGGATTTGCCAAAGAACAGCTCGCGCCGCTTTCGCGGGCGTATCGATTGCTGTTTCGCGCAAAATTAAATACCACGCAAGCGCTGGAGCGGATAAAATCCGAAGTGGAACAAAGTGTTGAAGTCCGGCAATTGGTGGCATTCGTGGAAAGCTCCGAGCGCGGAATAACCGCTTGATGCGGCATTTACTGGTGAGGATGTGATGGCCAACCAAATCAATGTCGGAGTGGTGGGTGTCGGCGCGTTGGGTTCAGCGCACGCCCGCGTATATCATGAACTGCCGCAGTGCAAATTGACGGCGGTATACGACCTTGATGACGAACGCAACCGCCTGACGGCCTCGCAGTATAGCCTGCCGATTTGCCGCGACCTCAATGAACTAATCGGCAAATGCGATGCCGTATCGGTGGTGACACCGACCGACACCCACTGCCCGGTCGCGCTAAAAGTCATCTCCCGCGGGAAACATGTTTTCATCGAAAAACCGGTTACCTCGAGCGTGGCCGAGGCCGAAACTATTGCCGCGCGGGCCGGGGAGCGCGGCGTGACCGTTGCGGTCGGCCACATCGAACATTTTAATCCGGCGTTTACAGCGCTGGCCGGTGAACTCGGCCAACCTCGGTTCATTGAAGCCCATCGGTTGAATCGTTTTTCCCCGCGCGGGCTGGAAACGGCGATCATCCTGGATTTGATGATTCACGACATCGGGCTGATTCTGGCCATCGTTGATTCGCCGATCGCCGAAATCCGTGCCGCCGCTGTCCCGGTGGTCTCGGATACCGATGATATCGCCAATTGCCGATTGCAATTTGCCAACGGCTGCGTGGCCAACCTCACCGCTTCCCGTATTTCGGCCCACCCCATGCGGAAAATGCGGATTTTCACGCGCGACCGTTACGCATCGATTGATTTGAAAGAGAAGACCGCCGAATTGTACCGCCTGTTCCGCAAGCAGGGCGGGCAGGTGGACTTGCCGTCCAAATACACGCCGGTCGTTGACGCCGGCAACAAACGGATCGCGCGGCTGGGTGTGACTGTCGGTTCCGGGGAAATGCTGGCCCTCGAACTGGAGAATTTTTTGTCCGCGATCACGAAAAAAACGCCGCCGAGGGTGGGGCTGACCCAGGCCACCAAGGCGCTCGCGGTGGCTTTGGATATCGTCCGGGTGGCCCGCGAACACCGCAAAGGATCAGCAATGCCGACTCCCCCGGATTCCGCTGCGGAATGATTCAACCCCACTTCCCGCATGAACTGCGATGGTACAACCGCCGGTGAGACCATCTCTCAGGATCATGATCGTCGCCGGCGAACCGTCCGGTGATCTGCAGGCCGCGTTGCTGCTGGAGCAGCTTCGTTCCCGCCGGCCGTCATGGTCTTTCTTCGGCATCGGCGGCCCGCGGATGGCCGAACAGGGTTTTGCACAGTTTGTCGGGATCGAAGAGATGGCAGTCATCGGGTTTGCCGATGTTGTGCGTAAATTTTTTTTCTTCCGCCGGGTCTTTACTCAGGCGGAAAATGTCATGAAGCAGCGCAAACCGGATGCCGTGCTCCTTGTCGACTATCCCGGGTTTAATGTGCGGCTCGCCCGCCGGGCGTCCCGCCACGGTTTTCGCGTCGTGTATTACATTGCCCCGCAGATCTGGGCCTGGGGCGAAGACCGGATTAACACGTTGCGCAAAAATATCGGACTGTTGGTCCCCGTTTTCCCCTTCGAGCAGGACTATTTCGAAAGCCGGGGAATTCCCACCAGACGAGTCGGGCATCCTCTGCTGGATATCGTGAAACCGGCAATGGACCGCTGCACACTCTGCAAATCCCTCGGCGTGTCTGTGGAAACACAATTGCTGGCATTGCTCCCCGGGTCCCGGCCCGCGGAGGTGCGGCGGCATGTGCCGATTATGCTCGCCACGGCGCGCCTGCTGGCTGCGGAATATCCAGCGCTGGTCCCTGTAGTCTCCTGTGCTCCGGGGATCAACAAGCAGGAGCTCCAGGAGATGGCCGGTAAATTTTTGACCCGGGATCTGGCGATTTCCCGCGATACATATTCCCTGGTCGCTGCTGCGGACCTGGCCTTGGTGAAATCAGGGACCGCGACCATAGAGTGCGCGATGCTGGGCACGCCGTTTATCGCCATGTATAAAACCGGAGCGCTCAACTACCAGATCGCCAGACGATTGATCAGGACAGAGCATATTGCCATGGTCAATCTGGTGGCCGGGAAAACCGTCGTGCCTGAATTTATTCAACATGACGCAACACCTCAAAACCTGGCCCGCGCGGCGCAGCTGTTGTTGACCGATGAAGGTCACCGCGCAAAAATGATCGAAGAACTGGCTGAAGTCCGCGATAAACTCGGCCCTGCGGGTGGCGCCGGCCAGGCGGCGGATATCATTATTGAATGGCTTGAGGAGACGGCCCGTGGGTCGGACTAGTCCGGATGTGTCCGGTCCTGTTCCTTATCGCTGGGATTTTCAGCCCGTGCGGTTGTTGTATTCCGGCGTTTACGGCAGCGCGGCGTTGGCCTATCATGTGATAAATACGCTGCGTGGACGGACCTCTGCGGCCGCATTTCAGGAGCGGTTGGGGAAAACGACATTCCCCGGAAAGACTGCACCGCTATGGCTGCACGCATCATCAATGGGTGAAATTCGCGTGGCCGCCGGGCTTGCTGAAGAACTCCTGCAGCGGTCGCCGCACACGCCGCTGGTGTGTACAGCTTCCACCGAGACCGGATATCGGCTCGGTCGGCAGTTACTTGAAGCGAAAGCGCTGGTCGTTCGTGCGCCGATCGACACACCCGGCGCGGTGTATGCCTTCCTTTCGCGAGTAAAGCCGCAGGCCCTGGTCCTGATCGAAACCGAATGGTGGCCCAACCAACTTGTTGCGTGCTTTGATCGGGGCATCCCGGTATTCGTCGCCAACGGGCGTGTTTCGGCCCGTTCGGTAAAACGGTATCGTCTTGTCCGACGGCATCTGCTGCCGTTACTCAGCCGGATCGAACGCTGGTTTATGAAAGGGGAGGCCGATGCCGCGCGCATGATTGACCTTGGTGTGGCTCGTTCGCGGGTGGAAGTTGCCGGGTCATTGAAAAACATCGCCCCTCCCGGGAAATTGGTCGAACGCACGGCATTGCCGCCAGGCCCGCCGGTTTTTCTGGCCGGCTGCACTCGTCCCGGCGAGGAAGAGATCGTCCTTGCCGCTTTTCAAGCAGCCCGTGAGCAAATACCCGACCTGCGTTTATGGCTGGCCCCGCGACATCCCGAGCGCTTTGCCGAGGTCGCCGCACTGCTGCGCAACCTGGGGCAGCCATGGGCGGCCTATTCCGTGCTTCCACAGAATAAGCTGGACGCGGATGACTCTCCCGGGATTGTGCTCATTGATAAAATGGGCGTACTGGCCGAGTTGTATGCCCGGGCCGCAATTGCCTTTGTCGGGGGAAGTCTGTTGCCGTTCGGCGGTCATAATCCCGTCGAGCCGGTTCTGGCCGGGGCGCCCACATTATTCGGCCCGTTTACCGACGACCAGGCCGACGCGGCGGAGGCCTTGCTTGCCGCCAGTTTGGGTCACAGAGTCAATGATTCCGCGACGCTGGCGGCGGGAATCATGCGGGCCTTCAAGGATCCACCGCCATTTGCTGATTGGAACCGCCGCCGCCGGGAATTTTTCTCCACTTTTGCCGAAGCGGCAGGACATGTTGCGGCGGAAATCCTCCGGGGCTTGAAACGACCATGAATGAGTACTGGGCCGGACTTTATCAGGATTACCAGGATGGTCTCCCGTTTCGGGGACGAGCGGTGTTCGGCGCAATTGCGCGTCTCGCTTCGGTTGGTTACCGGTTTGGTTATATGATTCGCCGCCGGGCAATAAAAGGGCGTAATGCCTTCCGCCCTCGTGCCAAAGTAATCGGTGTCGGAAACCTCACGGTCGGCGGCAGCGGAAAAACATCGCTGGTCGATTATCTGGCTTCCCGGTTGATACATACCGGACGCCGGGTCACTATCCTGACTCGAGGGTACGGCCGGCAGAGTACGGACCGCGTGCTGATCAGTCCCGGCCGGGGCGCGGATTTTACGCCGGCGGAAACCGGTGATGAACCGCTGATGCTCGCCCGGCGCAACCCGGAGACGGCAGTAATTGTCGATGCCGATCGGGCGGCGGCGGCGCGTGATTTTGAACAGCACGCGGCGACCGATGTCTTTCTGCTGGATGATGCCCTGCAATGTCAGGGTCCCGTCCTGGATAGGCAGATCATGACCGTACTTGACGGCGAATTGCGCGAACCGTACCGCCTGTTTCCGGCGGGACGCTGGCGTGAGCCGCCCGAACGGGTGAAGGACGTTGACGCCGTTGTCCTGCTGAAAAACCAGCAGGACGCTGATGTTCACGCGGATGAACTGCAATTGCGGGAGCTGGGTTTCACCGGACCGATCTTTTCTTTTGCTTATCAGCTGATTTCCTGGCGCACTGTTGATCATCAGCCATGCGGCTTTCTCACTTTGCCCGAAAATTCCCGGATCGGCGTATTTTGTGCCCTGGCGCGGCCCCGGCGATTTCTGGCCTGGCTTGGCGGGCAAGGTTTGGCGGCCGACAACCTCCGCAGTTTCGCCGATCATTTCATATACCGGCAGGAAGACTTCGACCGGCTTGTCGGCTGGGCGCGGTCCGCCGCGCTGGATTATCTGGTGACTACTGAAAAAGACGCAGTAAAATTGACCCGTTTCGCAACCGGGGACATTCGTATTATATTTCCCGAGGTGCGTTTGACGCCCTGCGGGCAGAGTACGGAGTTTGACCGATTTGTCGAAAAGATATTCGAACATGGATGAGCCGATAGATTTTCTCGTAATCGGTTCGGGGATTGCCGGTCTATGGTTTGCCCATCGCGCGGCCGATTTCGGCAATGTCGTCATCTTCACCAAAAAAGACGAAGCCGAATCGGCCACCAACCTCGCGCAGGGGGGGATTGCCTCGCCCATGTCGCGCTACGATTCAATTGAAAACCATGTCAATGATACGCTGACCGCCGGCGACGGTCTCTGCCATCGGGTCATTGTCCGGAAAGTGGTCGGCATGGCGCCTGGTATCATTCAGGACCTGATCGATATTGGGGTCAAATTTACCTATCGGCGGCGGTCCGGCCGCAAGCCGGCAGATCTTGATCTGGGCCGGGAGGGTGGTCATTCAGAGCGGCGGATTGTCCATGCCGCCGACCTGACCGGGCGCGAAATTGAACGGGCATTGTTAGAGCAGGTCCGTTCCCGGGAAAATATCACCTTTTTTGAAAATTATCGGGCCATCGATTTGATTACCACTCGCGGTCTAGACGGCAAACGTACGGTACGCGGAGTTTGGGTCCTGGACGACCAGCAGGACACGATCATCCCGCTGTTCTCCTCTTGTATCTTACTGGCCACGGGAGGGACCGGGCGGGTGTATCGCTATACCACCAATCCGGTGATTTCCACCGGGGACGGGGTGGCGATGGCGTACCGGGCGGGCTGCCGCGTGGGCAATATGGAATTTGTGCAGTTTCACCCCACGGCGCTGGCCCTGCCCGGCGCGGGGCGTTTTCTAATCTCCGAGGCCATACGGGGCGCGGGCGGGATCCTGCGCAACGAAAAGGGTGAGGCCTTCATGCCGCGCTATCATCGGCTGGCCGATCTGGCGCCGCGTGATATTGTTGCCCGAGCGATTTTTGCCGAGATTCAGGAATCTTCACTCGATCATGCTTTTTTAGACGTCACGCACCTCAAGGCCAATTACATCAAAAGCCGGTTCCCCAATATCACACGCCGGTGCAGCGAACTGGGGTTGGACATCACGCGCGAACCATTGCCCGTTGTCCCGGCGGCACATTACATGTGCGGAGGAGTAGTAACCGACGCGCGGGGCCGCACCGATATCCGGGGGCTATTGACCGCAGGTGAAGTTGCCTTTACCGGAATGCACGGCGCCAACCGTCTGGCCTCCAATTCACTTCTGGAAGCAGTGTGTTTTGCCGAACTGTCCGCCCGCGAAGCCCGCCGGAGTATCTCGGCACGGCCGCGCGAATGGCCGCTCCTCCGCCTGCGCCGGCCCGGTGGAAAAGGCCGACCAATTAGTTCGCGGGTCATTCAGCGCAAGATTCAACAAATCCGGGATACCATGTCGGACAATGTCGGGATTGTCCGCGAGCGGCCTTTGCTGGCCAAAGCCCGCGAAAAAGCTGCGCAGATTCGCCGCTGGGCGGACGCTGCGTTTCGGAAAACGCGCATCACCGAAGATATGATCGAAGTCCGCAATCTGGCCTTGATCGCCGAGTTGATTGCCACCGGCGCGTACCGTCGCGTCGAATCGCGCGGCCTGCATTTCCTGCGCGAAAAACCGCGGCGGGATGATCAACACTGGCACAAGGACAATTTGCTCAAACCGAGGACACGATGACCGACACTGCCCATCAGGAAATATGGATTCTTGATTTTGGCTCTCAATATACGCAACTCATTGCCCGGCGTGTCCGCGAACTTGGTGTTTTTTCGCGGGTTGTGCCGGGGACGGTCGCGGCCGGGGAGCTTGATTGGCCGAGAATCAGCGGGCTGATCTTCTCCGGCGGGCCGGCCTCGGCGGTCGATGTCGGTGCGCCCCAATGCGCGCCGGGGATTTTATTCGCCGATGTACCCAAGCTCGGCATTTGTTATGGCCTGCAGCTTTATGGCCTGGGCCGCGGCGGCCGGATCAAAAAATCCGAGCGGCGGGAATATGGCCGCGCCCGGATCGAATTGGTTGAACAGACCGCCGATGCCCTATTGTCCGGACTCCCACGGGAATCCGACGTCTGGATGAGCCACGGCGACTCGCTGGCCGAATGGCCGGCAAGTTTCCAGGTGCTGGCCCGGACATCCGATATCCCCGCTGCGGCAATTGCCGAACCGGAGAAACAATTCTACGGTGTGCAGTTTCATCCCGAGGTCGAACACACGGCTTTTGGTCGCGAAATCCTGAGCAATTTCCTGTTTGATATCTGCCGTTGCCGGGGAGACTGGAGTATCGGCGATTTCATCAAGGAAGCAATTGCCGCTATCCGGCAAACTGTCGGCGAGGCGGAAGTCGTCCTGGCTGTCTCCGGCGGAGTCGATTCTTCGGTGTGCGCAGGGCTGCTGGCCCGCGCGCTGGGCGAGCGGGTGCATCCGGTGTTTGTCGACAACGGGTTGTTACGCCTGCAGGAAGCCGCTGAAGTCACCAATGCGCTGGCGGGGATGGGAGTAAAAGTACAGGCGGTCGATGCGGCCGCCGAATTTTTGTCTGCACTGCAGGGAGTTACCGATCCCGAGCAGAAGCGCAAGAGCATCGGGAAGATATTTATCGATGTCTTTGAGCGGGAAGCCCGGCGGCATGCCCGCGTCCGGTTTCTGGCCCAGGGGACATTGTACCCCGATCTGATCGAGAGCGTGTCGGTGCGTGGGCCGTCGGCGACCATCAAATCGCATCATAATGTCGGCGGTTTGCCCGCGCGGATGAACCTCAAACTGGTCGAACCGCTGAAATGGCTGTTCAAAGACGAAGTCCGTAAGGTCGGCCGGGAATTGGGCTTGCCCGGCTCGTTGATTGGCCGCCACCCTTTCCCGGGGCCGGGACTGGCCGTGCGGATCCTCGGTGAAATTACCAGGGAAAAACTTGATTTGCTGCGGGCCGCTGACAAAGTCTTTATTGACGAGCTGCGGGCTTCCGACTGGTATGACAAAATCTGGCAGGCCTTTGCCGTCCTGATCCCCGGCCGCACGGTCGGTGTGATGGGTGATGAACGCACGTACGAGCGCGCGATCTGCCTGCGCGCGGTGACTTCCTCGGATGGGATGACCGCTGATGTCGGCGAAATTCCCTATCACATCCTCAAACGCGCGGCGAATAAAATTATCAATTCTGTGCAGGGGATCAACCGGGTGGTCTATGATATTTCCTCCAAACCCCCGGCGACTATTGAATGGGAATAACACGACTCACAGGAGATGACCCCATCACGGACCGGCCGGAGTATTTTTTGTCCGATGCGCACTTCGGCGCACATGACGGGCGCACTGAGCGGCTGAAAATCGACCGCTTCGTCTCGTTTTTATCCCATCCCGAACGCCACGGCGCGATAGTCTGGTTCCTCGGTGATTTATTCGATTTCTGGCTGGAATATCGCCATGCCATTCCCCGCGTATCCGTCCGTGTACTGGCTGCCATCCAGGCGTTCGTCGCGGACGGGGGAGAATTTCATCTCCTGCTCGGCAATCATGATTACTGGGTGCGGGATTATTTTTTATCCGAATTGGGTGTCATTGTTCATCCGCACGATGTTAACATCGTGCGTGGGGGGAAACAAATTCTGCTGACCCACGGTGACGGCAAAGCCCCCAGCGACGGCGGGTATCGTCTGCTCAGGTATATTCTTCGCTTCCGCCCGGGGATCTGGGTCTACCGTCATTTGCCGGTCGATTGGGCTTTTGCGCTGGCTTCTTCGACCAGCCACTCCAGCCGCCGCCTGACCAGCGGGCGTACCGACAAGTTCGCCGCCGAATACCGGGTGTATGCCGAGAAAATCCTGAACACCGGCGTTCACGCCGTGATCTTCGGACACCTTCATCGTGCATTTGTCGAACAACTCGGCGCCGGCTGGTATATTAACTCCGGTGAATGGTTCGAAACATTCTCCTACGTTCTCCGCGGCGGGTCTTCGTTTTCGCTGCATCATTGGAACGGTTGAAAACCGCCGTTTGCCGCCCCATTGGGTGGCGGTGAAATCCCCCCGTTTCCCGAAATCGGCCGTCGCAATTTGCCTTGACCTGTTTCGGATTATACTGTATCAGGCATTATGATTTTGCGGCACGGAAAGATGCCTCAGGTTTCGAGCGTACCGTTTGCGCTATTACTGATTTTTTTCGCTCTCATCCTGCCCAGTGAAGCCGCCGCCGCCGACTGGTACGCCGCCGAACGAACACCGGAATTGGCAGCGGTCATTATTTGCGCTGCGGCGGTGCTGGTGTCGGTGTATTTGGCCCGGGGGCGGCGGTTTTATGTCCGGCCGTTGCCCGGAGTGCAGGCAATCGATGATGCGCTGGGCCGCGCGACGGAAATGGGGGCGCCGGTCATGTATCTCACCGGCTGGGGCGGCGATCTGGCCCGGCCGACCACCATGGCTTCGCTGACGATTTTATCTCATGTCGCCCGGCGCACTGCTGCTTTCGGGACACCGATTTTATTTCCCTCGCATGACCCGGTGGTGGCCTCGGCGGCGCAGGATACGATTCAACAAGGGTATGCGGCCGGCAAGCGGCCGGAGTTGTACAATAGTTCCGATGTTGCGTTTGTCACCCAGTCGCAGTTGGGGTATGCTGCCGCAGTAGACGGGATCATGTCCCGCCGTAAGCCGGGAGCGGTGTTTCTGCTGGGGTCGTTCGAGGGCGAGGCGTTGATTTTGGCCGAGACCGCACACAATGTTGGCGCGGTGCAAATCTCGGGTACCGATTCGACGATCCAGCTTTCGTTTTTTCTGGTGGCTTGCGACTATACGTTAATCGGCGAGGAACTCTTTGCCGCCTCGGGGTATTTGTCCGGTGACCCGCTGATCCTGGGGGCGGTCCGGGGGCAGGACATTTTGAAAATTATCATCGTTGCCGTCTTGCTCATCGGGACTGTGCTGGGGCTGTTGCAGATACATGTCTTTGCCGAATGGTTCGGGTAGGGGAGAGATTGTGTTACGCAAAATTCCTGTGATGGTCTGCGCCGTGTGCGGCGTGTTCATGGCGGCGCAGTATTTCATTGTTTCCGGCCCCGTCTCACAATTGTACGGCACAGTCCTGGATTGGATGCAGATTATCTTTGTCTGCGCCCTGTTGGTCGGCATTTTGCATGTCATTACTCGGCAAATCAAAAATATCTCGCGCCCTGGTCCGGAACGGTGGTACGCCATGATCGCCTTGTTCGGCATCGCGCTGATGGTGGTGTTGGGCTTCGGCTGGGGTATCTCGCGCGGGTCGCCGTTTTTGTGGGTGTTCGATCATGTTCAGGCGCCGATGCAGACAACAGTCTTTTCACTGTTGGCATTTTATGTTGCCTCGGCGGCATACCGTGGTTTCCGCGCGCGGCATGCCGAATCGGCGGTGCTGGTACTGGCGGCGCTGATTGTTCTGCTGGGCCGGGTGCCGGTGGGGGAAATAATCTCACCGTATGTGCCTCAAACCGTAAGCTGGGTCCTGAACGTGCCCGCGGTGGCGGCCAAACGCGCAATTTTAATCGGCATCGGCCTGGGCATGACCGCCACGGCGATTAAAGTCATCGCCGGAATGGAACGCACCTATCTGGGGAGTGGGGGACGATGAAGCTCGATCGCCGCATCATCTTTATGATCGTCGCGCTGGCGGTGGTTGTCCCCCTGCTGTTCCCGTTGGGCCTGCCGGTGGCGGTGACCGATGAAACCCGGGCGGTTTACGAACGGCTGGAGCGGCTGGAGCAGGGATCGGTGGTAATGCTGTCGTTCGACCATGAGGCGTCATCATTGCCCGAAGTCCGGCCACTGGCCGAGGCCATCCTTAATCATTGTTTCCGGCGCAACATTCGGGTCGTCGGGCTGGCGTTATTTGCCGAAGGCGCCGCAGTCGGTTACGATATTCTGCATGATCTCGCGGCCCGGCATGATAAACAATACGGCCATGATTATGCCTACCTCGGGTATCGGCCCCAATATACGGCGGCAATTTTGGGAATGGGGGAATCGATCCGGGAAGTCTTTCCCACCGATTACGATGACACGCCCTATGATGATATCCCGCTGCTGCGCGAGATACGCAATTACGGCGATATCGGATTGGTGGTCTCGGTGGCCGATGGTTCTCTGCCGACCTACTGGGTGGAGTATGCGCAGGCGCGTTACGGCCAGGAGATCATTGCGGCATTGACCGCGGTGATGGTCACGGCCTATGCGCCGTATGTCGATGCCGGGCAGATCAGCGGTGTCCTCGGCGGATTGAAAGGCGCGGCCGAATACGAAATACTGCTTGGCCGTCATGCGGCCGGGAAACGGGGAATGGACGCGCAATCACTGGCCCATTTGTCCATCGCGGTGATGATTGTAATCGGCAACGTTGTGGCCTTCGGGCTGCGCCGGAAAAACGAGACAACCGAAGCCGGGGGACACTCATCATGAGCGACATCGGCATTTGGATCACGGCCCTGGCGACGCTTGCGATTTATTCGTTCCTGTACCGCGATAACCCCTTTTATAAGGCGGCGGAATACTTGTTGATCGGGTTGACGGTCGGCTATTCGCTGGTGATTTCGGTCAAAACCGTGCTCTGGCCGGGGCTGGTGCTGCCGTTGTTGGGCGGGGACACGGCCAAAATAATCCCCCTGGTTTTGGGGGGACTGATGTTTATCCGACTGGTCCCCAAACTCGGCGGATGGTCGCGGATCCCGCTGGCGGTGTATGTCGGGGCGGGAGCGGGCGTGTCGATCCCGGCGATGCTCAAAGCGCGGGTGCTGCAGCAAATGGGGGCGACGATGTCCAATGTCACTACTATCAGCGGGGTGATCATGCTGGTCGGGGTGATCACCACAATTTTATATTTTTATTTTTCTCGCGAACAGAAGGGTTTGCTGCAGCCGGTTGCCAAAATCGGTACATATTATATGATGATCTTTTTTGGGGCGACGTTCGGCTATACGGTCATGTCGCGGGTTTCGCTGTTGATTGGGCGGATGGAGTTTTTGCTGGGGGACTGGCTGCGGCTGATTGCCCGGTGATGTGAAAAGGATAAAAAGTGGAGGGCCGCAAGATGATGACGAAAACATATGAGATTATAGTTATTATTGTTTCTTCCACAGTTCTCTTCACGGGATGTATTTCGTACTATCGGCCCGACCCCTTTGCCGGGATCGATTTTGTTCGGAACGAACGCCGTGCTACTTTTGACATCGCCCTGAGCCGGTATCAGGCAGATGGTTATTTTGACGGCGAGGGCACAACACCGCATACCAGCCGTAGCGCGGCCCCAGAATCAAAATTTATCCGCTCCGATGTTGTCATCAGATCGAAGGTCCATCTTCGAGATTGGCTTGGCCTCGTGGTCGTTTTGCCCATTTCACATATATTTCAACGGGGATACAAATATCATGATGAATCCAAAGACTGGCGCGTGGAACGCGTGTGGCTCGGTACCGGTCTCACTCCGGGAAGGAAATATAGGAACCTGTCGGTCTTGTTCGGATTGGGAATCCCCTTGAAGGGCGATCTGCAATCGCTGCGGTCTATTGCCCCGGACCATGATGCTTCGACTCGCTGGACGCTACAGGCCATTTTCTCCAACGGGCTTCCCTCTGGGCATTTTGGCTTTTATGTGCGTTTGGGGTTGGGCGAATATCTGAATGTGAAGAATGATCAACTTCATGGCATTTCCGAATACCCCGGCGAACTGCAATTCTTACTTCCCTTTGAGAAACGGTTTTCTTTGGGACTATATGCCGATGCAAGGTTTACTTTGTTAGGGTATAAAGGTCGCAACGGGACGCAAAGTCGCGATGTCATTGGCGTGGGCCCGGTGCTTCTCTGGCAGCTTTATGAGGAGTGGCGGTTGACGGCGAATTATCGCAAGGAAATCATTGGATTCAAAACTAGTGCCGGTTCGTCCTGGCGTATTGGACTGGCCTACGATTTCACTTTGAAAAGATAACCGCCGGATCGGACACAAAATACATATTGGATTTGTATGAGAAGTATATAATGATCAGCAGGACAGGAAACCATTCACTGAATATCGACGAAAAGTGCTGCCTCGCCTGCGGCGCCTGCGTGCCGGTATGCGCGTTCGATGCTATTTTCCTGCGGGGCTGGGGCATCGAAATTCTCGATGATGAGTGCACCCTCTGCGGTTTGTGCGTGCAGGTTTGCCCGACCGGGGCTTTGAATACCAATGAAGACTGATCATTCCTTTGATGCTGTCGTGATCGGCGCCGGGCCGGCCGGCTCACTTGCCGCTTATCAAATCGCGCGCGCAGGGTTCTCGGTTCTGCTGGTGGAAAAACATCCGGTTGTCGGGGTCCCGGTTTGCTGCGCGGAGGGGATCACAGTCGAGGGTCTCACAAAGGTTGTCCCGCTGGACCGCCGCTGGGTGTGCAGCGACATCTCCCGGATTACGCTGCATGGGCCCGACGGCACTGCGGTGGCCATTAATCACCCCGCTGCCGGATATATCCTCGACCGGACAATATTCGACCGCGACCTGGCCGCCCGCGCCGCCGCCGCCGGGGCCACACTCTGGGTGAACGCCGAGGCGGTGGGTATTGTTTCCGCAGACGGACAATTATTCGACCGGGTTATCGTAAGCCGCGGCGGCAGGACGGAATCCATTGGGTGCCGGATCATCATTGGTTGTGACGGCGTCGAATCATTGGTCGGCCGCTGGGCCGGTATGGATACGCTGCTATTACCCGAAAACATGGATTCTGCGGCGCAAATTCTCTTGGGCGATCTGCGGGGTTTGGACCAGCACCAGATGGAGTTTTTCATTTTGCCGGAATTGGCTCCCGGCGGGTATGTCTGGGTTTTTCCCAAGAGCCCGACGACAGCCAATGTCGGCCTGGGATATACACCGTCACTCGGTGACGGCCGGACGGCCCTGGCGCGGCTGAAATCATTTGTTGACGTGCGGTACAGTTCCGCCTCGAAGCTCGCGACAAACTGCGGCGGCATCCCCGCGTTTCGCGGGCGGAAGATTATGACGAACAAGAATGTGTTGCTGGCCGGGGATGCCGCGCGGCTGTTGGATTCTCTTTCCGGTGCGGGGATCGCCAATGCGCTATTATCGGGCAAATATGCCGGGCAAACGGCGGCGGAATATCTCAACGCCGGAGCACCCCGGCTCGCAATGCTCAGACAATACCCCGAACGGTTCATGCGGGATAAGGGGCGTAACCTGCGGTATCTGTTATATGCCCGGCAGATATTTATGAAAATGTCCACGCAGGATTTCAACGATGTCGTGGTTTTTCTCAAGTCGGTTTTCGACGGCAAGACAATCCACGAGGTGGATGCGGTATCGATCATCAAGTCCATCCTGCGGGCCAAGCCGCGCCTGCTGACTCTGGCCCGGCACCTGTTCTGGTGAGCGGGCTCGGCTCCTCCTGGCCATAAAAAAATCCCGCGTTGAACGCGGGATTCAATTTTTGCCGACGGGTGACGCCACTCATTCAGCCGGCTGTGCCGCTTTTTTCCTCATTATTTGGGATTTCAAACGCGCGGCTTTATTCTTATGGATGACGTTTTTAACCACAGCGCGGTCGAAAACTTTCTGTGCAGCCGCGGTCAGCTTAGCGGTTTTTTCAGGTTCTTTGTTGGCCGCCAGGTCTTTCAGGGCGCCGCGCAGCGAGGCCTTGGTTTTGCGGTTGCGGCGGTTGCGGACCTCACTTTGCCGGGCACGCTTTTCAACTGACAAATGACGCATCGATTTCCTGCTCCTTTTCGCTCTTTGCCGGCAGAAAAACAACTGGTATTTCCCGATTCCCCGGCCTTATATAATCTCAAATGGTACGAATAAATAAACAAAAGGTCAATAAAAATCCGGCCTCTGCTGACTACCACGCTACAAGAATTGTCTCTGTAGGGACGATGACATCCCGCGTGTTGGGAGTCGTCCGCGAACAAGTTGTCGCCTATCTCTTTGGGGCATCGGCAGTTACCGATGCTTTTGTTGCGGCGTTCCGCATTCCTAACCTCTTGCGCGATCTTTTTGCCGAGGGGGCACTTTCCGCCGCATTTATTCCGACATTTACCGATTTGCTGAAAAACCGCGGTCCCGCGGCCGCAGTGGATCTCTACCAGCGGCTGCTGTTCTGGGTCAGTCTGATCGTTGGGTGTATCTGCATCGGCGGCGTGATTTTTGCCCCGCAAATTACCCTGGCCCTGGCCGCAGGTTTCGAAACGACACTGGGCAAAATGGAGCTTACTGTTTCCCTGGCCCGGGTGATGTTTCCCTTTTTGCTGTTTGTCTCACTGGCGGCTTTGACCATGGGGGCGTTAAACAGCTATGGCCGTTTCGGCCCCCCGGCCTTTGCCCCGTTGTGGTTTAATATTGCCATAATCGTCTGCGCTGTGGTGGGCGGAGAGTTGTTTGCGCAACCGGTGTATGGCTTGGCCCTGGGGGTGGTCCTCGGCGGACTTTTCCAGTGGTTGTTTCAGGTGCATTATCTCCGGCGCAAGGGCTGCGGTATGCGCTGGAAAATCGGCCTGACCCCGGAAGTCAAAAAGGTCTTTCGCTTACTTCTGCCGGCCATCGGCGGATTAGCTGCGGTGCAGATCAATATTTTTGTGATTACCCGGGTGGCGTCCGGTTTGGGGGATGGCCCTGTATCCTACCTTAATTTTGCCTTTCGCCTGATTTTTGTCCCGCTCGGGGTTTTTGCGGTGGCTGCCGCCACTGTGGGGCTGCCGCGGTTTTCCGAACGCGTGGCTGCGGGCGACACTCCCGGCGCGCTGGCCCGCTGGCGCGATTCGCTGAAATTGGTCTGGTATCTGGTTATCCCCGCGGCCGTGATTTTTGTGGTTTTCGGGGAGGATATATGCCGCGTATTGTTCCAGCGCGGGGCGTTTTTGGCGGCGGATACCAAAAATACCGCCTCCGCATTGGCTTTCTATGCCCTCGGCCTGCCGGCCATGGCGACGATTCGGGTCACTGCCCCGGTATTTTATGCCCACAAAGACATGCGGACACCGGTCATTCTCTCCTTTTTTGCAGTAGTGGCCAATCTGGTGCTTATCCACGAACTGGCGGATGCGATGAGTTTTCGGGGGCTGGCCCTGGCCCTGGCGCTGGCTGCAACGATTCAAGCGATCGGCCTGCTGACGTTCATTCGTTTCAGGTATGGACCATATAACGCCGCCGGTCTGGCCGGTTTTTTTCTGTTCATGACCGTGTTTGCCACACTGACGGCGGTCCTGGCCCGCAAATTGGTCCCCGCCGGGGAGGATATGCTCTCGGCCGTTTATGGGTTGGGGGCGATTTTTGTTGCTGTGGCCGCGTACCTGCTCGTAACTTGGTTATTGAAATATCGTGAGGCCCGATTTGTTTTCGGAAGGGGGAAACGGGCGAATAGGTCCGATTAATCATTCTAGATCAGCATATGTCAGTCAGGAGGGGAGCATGTTTAAAAAGCCGGCATTGGCGGTTTTGACTTTTCTGCTGTTGGGCTCTGCCGTTGCGGCCCAGGAGCTTGCGCCACAAGTTACGGTCACCGGCACCGCCACAGTCTCCATGCCCGCAGAAGTGTTGCGGCTGACCATGACTATCATCCAGCAGGGCGAAAGCGCGGAGCAGGCCTACCAGAATGCGGTGCGCCGTGCCGAGGGCATGATTACGGCCTTCCGGCAGTTCGGCTTCGACCCGGACGATTATCTGACGCAGTACGTTGTTGAACGGCGGCCCCACCCGCAGGAACGCAAGCGGCTGGTGTTCCTCGCGGCGGTGGGCATGTCGCTGGTGGTCGATGATTTTTCTGCCGGGACTCAGATGCTCGATGTTGCTACGAGTTACGGTGTGCGGGATTTCGTGACGTATTTCGATATCACCGATCGCCGGTCGGCCTATGAACGCGCCCTGCGGCGTGCGCTGGCCGATGCGCGGATTAAAGCAGAGGTCCTGGCCTCCGAATCAGGCGTCAAACTGGGTGCGTTGGTGGGTTTTGAGGAAGTCTCGGAACCGCCCGAAGAATACGCATATCCCCGGCCTTTGCTGCCTGCCCAATGGGACGAAACCGACGAGGGGCAGGTCCCGCCGGAGGGGGCAGGCAGTGTGCGGATGTCGCCCCAGCCGTACGAAACCAAAGCGCAAGTCCGAGCGTCATTCGAGATTGTTGAATAAATCGGCAGAGTGTGGTAATGAACAATCACACCCCCAATCCGCTTGCCCGTTTTTTTGGGTTTGCCGAACAGCACACTACTTTCCGTCGGGAAATCGCCGGGGGGGCCACCACCTTCCTGGCCATGTCCTATATTATATTTTTGCAGCCGGCAGTACTATCGCAAGCGGGGATGGATTTTGGCGCAGTGATGGTCGCGACCTGTTTGTCGTCGGCTTTGGCCACTCTCATCATGGGTTTGTATGCCAATTACCCCATTGCCCTCGCCCCAGGTATGGGCGAAAATTATTTCTTTGCCTTGAGCGTTGTGTTAGGGATGGGTTTCACCTGGCCGGAGGCGATGAGCGCCATCTTCTACGGGGGTGTATTTTTCCTGTTGCTGACTATTTTGGGAGTGCGTGAAGCCATCTTGAACGCCGTGCCCGACTCACTGAAACTGGCCATGGGCGTGGGCATTGGTTTGTTCATCGCGGTGATTGGTCTGGCCAACGCGGGAATTATTATCAAGAATCCCGGCGGGTTGGTTCAACTCGGCAATGTCACCTCCTCGCCGGTGTGGCTGGCACTGGCCGGGACGATGCTGACGGCCGTTTTCGCGGCGCGCAAAGTCCCGGGCGCCATTCTGCTGGGTATTTTGGCAACCGCCGGCGGGGCGCTGGCCCTGGGGCTGATCCACGGTCGGGGTTTTGTTTCCCTGCCGCCTTCGATCGCGCCGACATTGTTCAAATTGGATTTTACGCCGACATTCACTTTCCAATTTATCTCGGTGGCGATAGTGTTTTTATTCATGGACGTATTCGATACGATTGGCACGCTGATCGGAGTATCCGAGCGGGCCGGGTTCCTCAAGGACGGCCGGTTGCCGCGGGCGGGGCGAGCGATGATCGCCGATGCCACCGGCACGGTCATCGGGGCGCTGCTGGGGACCTCCACTGTTACATCTTTCATCGAGTCGTTCGCCGGCATTGAGCAGGGCGCGCGGACCGGTTTTTCCAATTTGATCGTCGCCGCCGGCTTCTTTCTGGCGTTGTTTTTTGCACCGCTGGTCGCGCTGGTGGGTGGGTCCATCGAAGTCGCGGAGGGCGTGCGGCTTTCGCCGGTTACCGCCCCGGCCTTGATTATCGTCGGTTCTTTGATGGCCGGCGCGATGACCAGAGTCCATTGGAACGACATGACCGAATCTGTGCCGGCTTTCCTGACGATGATCGGCATCCCCCTGACGTTTTCGGTCTCAGACGGGCTGGCGCTCGGTTTTGTTTCTTTCGTTATATTGAAGGTTGCCACCGGCAAAGCCCGTGAGGTGCACTGGATCATGTATCTGGTCGCCGCATTTTGTCTGGCGCGGTATTCGTTTTTCGCTTGACCCGGTCCCTGCCGGGTGGTATGACATACGATGCCTGACGATTACCCGGCAGCCGGGGGTTGACACGGGGCAACTGAGTTAATTGAGATGCCACATTGATTGCGCGGTGATCTGGTGCAGCGGACTGCTGTACAATGGCAGCGAATTCCCGGGCGTCGCCGCCCGGCGTTGTGGGCGGCGGTATTACTCTGCACCGGAATTGTGCTCGCGCAATATGTGCCGCTTGACCCGCTGGTCTGGGGGATTACCGTTTTTATCGGGTTGCTGGGGCTGCTCAGTTTCGGCCGCGGCCGCCCGGCGGTGCTGTTTGTCATACTCCTGATTGTCTGGCTGGGATTGGGCGCTTTTCGCTTTTCCTGGGATACGTTGCTGCTCCCGGCCGACCACATCTCGCGTTTCATTGACCCGTCCTGCAAGGTAGAAGTCTTCGGGCGCGTCGTCGATTTGCCCGATCGGCGGCAATATGCGACAAACCTGGTCTTGGACATCGCCTCGCTTACAGACAGCGATTTTCAATTTCCGGTTTCCGGCCGCGTGCTGGTCCGGGTGAGCGATACGACCCGGCGGTTTTCCTACGGCGATTTCCTGAGATTTACCGCCCGACTCGAATATCCTCATGAATCGCGCAATCCCGGGGGATTCGATTATCGTAGCTTTCTGTTTTATCGCGGTGTTTACGCGCTGGCGAATATCGCCAAAAACAACCGCATTGTCATCTATCCCGACCCGGACGGGGCGGATTTTTTCAATCGGCTTGTCATCCCGCTGCGGGAATATATCCTGTCCGTTTTTCGCGAACGTTTGCCCGGCGCGGCCGGGACATTGCTGGCCGGGTATCTTATCGGCGAAACGCGCGATATGCCCGACTCGCTGTATGAGGCTTACCGGCGTTCGGGGACATTGCATTTGCTGGCGGTCTCGGGTTCAAATGTCTGGCTGGTGCTGGGGATGTTCTGGCTGCTGTTGCGAGCGGCTCGTTTGCCGCGCGCCGTGCAGACGCTGTTATTGCTGTTGATCCTCGTAGTCTTTTGCTTTGTGACCCGTAATGATCCGTCGGTCGTCCGCGCCGGAGTCATGGCCGCGCTGGTGCTGATCGGCTGGTTGTTCCGCCGGCGGATCGACATGTTGAATATCGTCGGCGTATCCATTATCCTCATTTTATTGTGGAATCCCCGCCATTTGTTCTTGGCCGGGTTTCAACTTTCCTACGCTGCCGTGCTGGGGATCCTGATCTTTGCGCCGCGGTTATTGGAATTATTCCCCCGGTTATCTCGGCGCCGGGTTGGCCGTTGGGCGGCGGTATTGACGGCATCTTCTTTGTCCGCTACTGCGGCGACCGCCCCGGTTTTAGCGGCTCATTTTGGTGTCATTCCGACGATATCGGTCGTGGCCAACCTGATTATGGTCCCGCTGGCGGGATTGGTGACCAATTGCGCAGTTATCATCGTTTTTTTACACGATGCCTGGCCTTGGGCGGCCCGGCATATCGCCGATGCGACTCAGTTTATTGCTCAGGTGTCGATGTGGTGTGTGTATCGTTTTCAAGCGATCTCGGCGGGGAGTATCGAGTGGTCGCAGCCGGGGGCATGGGGCATCGCCAATTATCTCCTGGTTCTCACATTGCTCGTCGCGGCCCGAAAAGTCTACCGCATCCGTAAGCCAATTGTTTTTTATGCACTCATTGCGGCGGGGGTATCAACGGCGGCTCTTGCCTTTTCCCGCGTTGCGGCCCCCGTCGAGATCATCTTTTTCGATGCTGGTCGGCAACCACTCCTTGGGTTCAAGTTTCCCGACGAAACGCGGCGGATAGTCGGCACCGCCGGAGCTTTGTCACCGGCCAACCACCATTGGATCGTCGAACCGTTTCTCATTCATTCCGGATGGACATCGAGTACATTGATTTACGATACCATTCCGGGATCGACAGAATCAGCCGGGGTGAACGGGCAGATTTTTGCGGATGGCGAATATCCCCGGCTGGACCGTCTTTCAGCGGAGCCGGCCCACGTCAGGTTTGTCCGCCGCGGCACTCCAAGCGATGTACTGATCGCTGATTATGTGCGGTCCACCGACAATTCGGTGTTGATTGTTTATACGAGCGCCGGAGACATCGTCAAGTTTTTCGGCAATCTCATTAAATCCCCCGCAGTCGACGTGGTGGCTTTACCGGGCCGGATGCCGACCGCAGTTGATATAAAAGCCGTAAGTGCTTTGACATTCAATACGTTACTTCTGTATGGCGGTTCGCCGCCAAACAAATCCTCGGCAGTAGATATGGCGTGGGGGCGGCATTTCCCGCATTGCCGTGTCCTGGCGACGCAATCTCACGGCGGCATTCTCGTCAAAATGGCCGGACCGCTCGAAATTATCCCGACAATTCAATAAACGGTGCTCTCAAGCGCCGGTTTTGTCCTCCCGATAATAAGGAGGGAGGGGCGCCAATATTTGGGAAATGGAATGACCGATGAGTTTTTCCGGCAATCTGAAAAGCGTATCGTTCGGCGATAATCTGCAGTTGATTTCGACCGGGAAAAAGACCGGGGCGTTGCTATTGGTCCGGGGAAAACAGCAAAAGCGGATTTATTTCCAGGATGGCCAAGTTGTTTTTGCCAAGTCCGATGATGATGTAGAGCAGGACCGCCTGGGCCAGTTTCTGGTTCGGCAGGGGAAAATTACTCCCGAGCAGTTGGAAATGCTGTTGGCCAAACAAAAGAAAAACCGCAAACGGCTCGGGGAAATCATCCTGGAATTGCATCTGCTTGAGCCGCCGGTCCTGGCCGAGACGCTCCGCGTCCAGGTGGAGGAAATTATTTACGGTCTGTTCGTCTGGGGTGACGGTGAATTCAAATTCATCGAAGGTGAGACGCCGCCGGCCAAGACACCGCTGATCAAAATCGATACGATGTCGGTGATGATGGAAGGTGCTCGGCGGTTTGATGAGTGGAACCGGATCCGCGAGACTCTGCCGCCGGTTGAGACCATTTTGGAGATGCGGCCGGTTCCGCTGCTGAATGGCGTAGAGATCAGTCTGTCGTCCGAGGATTTTGAATTACTGGCGCTGGTCGACGGGTATCGACGAGTCGACGAAATCATGCAGACCTTCGGCCGGGGTGAGTATACGGCGGCCTGTTCCATGCACCGGCTGATCAGCAAGGGCTTGCTTCAAGCCGTGGAACGCACGGAAGATGGTACCGGCAGTCCGGATGAATGGCGCAACGTCTATGATATCATCTTCCGGCTGTATTCCCATTCGTTGCAGCGAATCCATCAGGAACTTACCGACCTGCTGGGGGACGGCGGCGACCGGCTGTTCGTGCAACCGATTGGGAAGTGCTTGACAGCCGGATTGTTTGATTCTCTCATTGCCGGAGAGACCACGACAGCCCGCGAGACGTTCTGGCGTGCCATTGAATCGATACCGGAGAATGTCCGGTTGCATAAGGTGTTGAGTCAGGCGACTTTACTACTCCGCAGCCGGTTGGGGCTGGTGCGCGACAGTCTGGGTGACCGAATCAGCACCCGTTTGGTAGAAGGAATTCAAAAAGATGTCGCTTTCCTGCTGGCCCAGAAGCGGGTGTTGGCCGATAAATACGACATAGGAAGAGAATTCGCCGACTCATTGAATTTGTCATGAAACCAGGAAGAACAACATTAGCGGTCTTGGGCATCCTGCTCCTGACGGCCAAAAGCGCACTGGCCTCGAATGGTGACGACGGCGGCGGCGGCCGGATCTTATTGGAATTCGTCGGGTTGGGGTTGTCTTTCGGGTGTTTGATCGTCTCGTGGAAAGTCCTGTCCTTTGTCCGTGGCGGGAGACTGGCTGCACCCTGGCAGTGGCTGACCACCGCTTTCCTGCTGTTTGCTATCGCCCAGGTGCTGGCCATCCTTTCCTATATCGTGCTGCCGTCGGCGGGCGGCAATCTTGTGGAGTATCTGCGAATTCTGGGATTTCTCCTGTTGTTAATGGGCATTATCAAAATGCGCAAGGTTCTGGCCTGAGACCATGGGTATCGGGTACGACCGGCTCTATGGCCGGCCCATCGTGGTCGGTGATTATACAGGCAGTTCAATTTTTGGCCGGCGATTGATAAAAAGATGACCAACATTGTATGAATGCCTCTGACCGGTTAAGCCCGCGTTTTCCCGTGTCGATAAAGACTAATGACGTAAGGAGATGGCTCGGTATGCCACGCCATCGTGGTTTACGCGGTTCTGGTTTTGGGAAGGGGTCTTCATGATCAACGTCGTCGAACTCGACGAGCGGATCAATAAGTGTCTTTCGATCCTGGATGAGAATCCCCGGTCGCGAATTTTCGCGGCGCTGGCGGAAGCGTACCGCCGCCGCGGAGACGTCGGCAGGGCGTTTTCTGTCTGCAAAAATGGTCTGCGGATTCATCCCGATTACGGCGCGGCGCATGTGGTCATGTCGAAGTTGTACTTGCACCAAAACATGACCGCGCAGGCGCTCGAGGCCGTGGAGCAAGCCATAAAACTTGACGGGCCGTCCCGGTCAAGTGATATCCTGCTGGCTGAAATTCACCTGGTCTCCGGAGCGTATGCGCAGGCCAAACAGATTCTGGACGGGTTGGCGCGTGATGGCGGGAGTGACCCCGTCGTGGCTGAACAACGCAAACGGCTCAAGGCCGCCATGCGCAGCAAGCAGGTGATTGCACCGCCAACGGCTGCCCGCGACCGCGCTGAGGCGGAAACCGCGCCGTCGGCAACAACTCCCGGCGGACCGCATGGTCCTGAAACCGAAACACGAAACACCTGCACCGATCCCATGGAGGCAGCGACTGTCCTGATGCAGATCCCCGGAATGAATTACAGCGCCGTGTATCGGCAGGATGGTACGCTGCTGGCTTCCCGGGGAGAGTTGAGCGCTCACACACCAATCGAGGCCGGGCAGTTGCTTCAACCGTTTAACGAAATCGAACAGTTAGTCGGCGCCAAGGGGTGGGGCAGTTTGAACGTGGTCCGGGTGGAAGGCCCCCGCGGACATTGGGGCATTTTGGCTGCAGAAAATTTGATCGCCGTTATCATCGGGACTGCCCGTTTGAATTATACCGCCGCCTTGCGCAAGGCAGCACAATGTCTCGGCCAACTGGCGGCGGTTCATGCCAACGATGTGAAATCTGTCATGCCGGAGGACACGCCCGAACGCGTCCCCCATTAACAGTGGAGTTCATTCATGGTTTCCAAAGCAGCGGTCATCTGGCAGGCGTTATTACTATCGGCGGCAATCAGCGTGTTTCCGCTGATTTTGTACCCTGCGACGTTTGGTTTGCCTCCGCTTTCCCTTCATCCGCTTTATGCGTTTGCCGAATGGGGGTTGTATTTTCTCCTGTATCTGGCGTTGAGGGTTACGCTGCCGCTGCACCGCAAGGCCCTGGCGGCGGGCGTGGTCGTACTGTTTCGCCTGAGTATCGGGGTGGTGCTGGGGACGCTGGTCTGGTTCATGCAGGGCATTCCGCTGGAGACGGCTATTCCTCAATGCCTGTGGACCTATCCGCCCGCCTATGTGATGCATATCATTTTTGCGCCCTTTGTCCTGATGCCTTTGTTTAATCGCGTGTGGGCCCGGGGTTTCCGGTTTTCCATTGATTCCCGCCAGACGCGGGGCGCCGGCCCGGCTGCAGGCGGCTTCTCGTTCCCCAGCCAGGCCGCAGCGCGCATCCCGGTGCGCGGAGCAGGCGACAATGATGAGTTGTCTTTCGATGCGGCTTGCGCCTGGGTCGGTGAGTACTCCGGTGTGCGGATGTCGATTCTCGTCGATGCCGATGGCCTGGTTGTTGCCAAATGGACGCGGCAAAAGTACACACGTGACGCCGAATACTGGGCGGCGGTGGTCATCGAAATGGTCCGATTCCACCAGCGGTGTCCGCGGGGCGCTGATCCGGTCGATGTACAGCGGTTGGAGCTGGAAACCGTGACCGGCCGGTTGATGATCCGGCGCACGGGTCCGCTATGGTTTGCGGTCCAGACCGAAGCCCACGCCGGCGAGCTGGTGCAGGTGCGCATTGCTCAGGCGACTGAAATGATTGAAAAACATTATCACGACCGGTATAGCGCCAACCGTCCGGCCGGGCTGGAGGTGTCCCATGTATAAAGTGTTGGAAGAATTGAACAAGACGTCGGGGATAACCGGCAGCATGCTGGTGGCCGCCGACGGCATCGTTATTGCTTCCGATTTGGATTCGAGCAATGAGGAAGAAACGGTGGGTGCCCTGGCCTCATCGATCGCGGCGGTTATTCGCAAATCGATGGACAAGCTGGGACGGGAACATTTTTCGCAAGTGACCATCGAAGCCGAACGGGGCAAAATGTTTCTCGCCGAAACCGGCGTGGGGATGCTGGTGGTGACTGCCGAACAACAGGCCAACATCGGGCTGGTCCGGTTGGAAATCAATCAGGCCGTTTCGCGACTGCAGCAAGTCAACTGAGACGTGCGGCAGTCGCGGTTATCGACATCGGGCGCTTGAGTTCAGGAGAAGTGGAACGATCATGGTGACAATCAACTACGCCCTGCGCGAAATTAATTGTAAAATCGTCTACTATGGTCCGGGTCTTTCGGGCAAGACGACCAATCTGCAGTTCGTCCACGGCAAAGTCCCTGCGACGGCCCGCGGTGATTTGATCAGTCTGGCCACCGAAGCGGACCGGACATTGTACTTTGATTTTTTGCCGGTTGATGTCGGCAAAATCGCCGGCTTCGATACGAAGTTCCAGTTGTATACCGTTCCCGGCCAGGTTTTCTACAACGCCACCCGGCGGCTGGTCCTGCGCGGCGTGGACGGGCTGGTTTTTGTCGCCGACTCTCAAGCGTCCAAGATGGACGAGAATATCGAGAGTCTGAACAACATGTACGAGAACCTGATCGAATGCGGCATAACCGCCGGACAATTGCCGCTGGTCTTTCAATGGAACAAACGCGACCTGCCCGATATTCTGCCGGTGGCGGACCTTGAGGCCAGATTGAATCCACTGGGGCTGCCGTCGTTCGAGGCCGTCGCTACCACCGGAGCCGGGGTTTTTGATACCCTTAAGAAAATAACCAAGATGGTACTGGAAGGCGCGCGTGCCCGGGCCGCATCCAAATCGCGGCCGGCGACCGTCCCGGATGTCCCGGGAATTACCTCGCCGCCGATCGGAATCGCCGACGTCCACGGCAAGAATACAATTAGTGAGCCGTTGCCCGGTTTAACCGGCAATGCGCCCGACTATGCCCAGGCCGTTTCGGTCGGAGTTTCCCCGCGGCCGGCGAAAAGCAGCCCGGTCCGGACAGCCGCCATGTCACGGCCGGGAACTGCCGGACGCGCGCCGTCGATGCAACCTGCCACAATGCCGGTCAGCGCACCGGCGTTGCCTGACTATGCCGGATATCCCGGCGACCGCCCGGCAACTACCGCGCCGGGCAGCAGTATTCATCGGGAGCCATCTTTAAAAGTCCGTTCGGGGTCGCCGGGAAAATCCCGCGCTCGACACAGTTACGATGACCGCGATAACAACCAATCCATATTCGCCCGGTTTTTCCGCTGGATTCTCGGACGATAAGGGGGTGAGAGTGTGAGCGAAGATTCCCTGATAGTGTACGAACAGCAGATGGTGAAAATCGATTCTGCCATTCGCTGGCTGATCAAGAAAGCCGAAGCCAAGTGCGCATTGCTGGTCGATAAGGACGGTCATTTGATTACCCGCCAGGGTTTCACTCAGACCCTGGACACGACGGCACTGGCCGCTTTGCTGGCCGGCAGCTTCGCCTCGACCCGCGAAATCGCCCGCCTGGTCGGTGAACCGGAATTTTCGGTCCTCTTCCATCAGGGGAAGAAAGACCACATTCACATTTCGCTGGTGAACGACCAAACGATCCTGGCCGTGATCTTCGACGACCGCACGACAATCGGGATGGTCCGTTTGTATTGCCGGGAGGCCAGCGAAAAATTGAATGACGTTTTTTCTGAGCCACCGCCCGATACGGATCATCCCGGACTCGACGTCGATTTTGCCCGGACCGCGGAGTCGCGAATCGACGACGTGTTCAGCGGATGAAGTCTGTGGTGGGGTGTACCGCGGTATCGGTCGGCCAACCGATTGCGTATGGGGCAGTACGGTGAAGATTTGCGGATAGGAACGGGCGCAGCGTCATGTCAAGCGAATTGGGACAAATGCTGGTCAAGGCGGGGAAAATTACCCTCGAACAGCTGACCCATGCGCAGGAAGTTCAGGAACGGTCTAATGAAAAGCTGACCGATATCCTGGTCAAGACGGGCGCTGTCGCCGATGAAGACACCCTGGTTCATTTCATCGGCAAACAACTGAATATCGGCGCCATCCGCCTCGGTGATATCGAACTGAATCCCGAGATCGTCAAACTCATCCCCCTGGACATTGCCCGGCGCTTCAAAGTCATTGCCATCTCGAAACTGGCCAAGACACTGGTCGTGGCTATTTCCGATCCGCACAACATCTATGTCCTCGATGCCATCAAGTTCATCACCGGCTGCCAAATCCAGCCGGTCATCAGCCCGGAAAAGGCGATCACCCGGGCCATCGAACAATACTACACCGATTCCGGCGGTATTTCGGAGATCATTAAGGGCATTGAGGGCGAGGGGCTGGAGCTGATTGAGGCCGATGATGATGTCCCGACCGACATGGACCTCCAATCGGCCGTGCAGGACAAGCCGCTGGTGCGGCTGGTCGACGGCATGATCGCCGAAGCCATTATCAAGGGCGCTTCCGATATCCATATCGAATCGTACGAAAAGCGCATCCGACTGCGCTACCGGATTGACGGCGAATTGATTGAGATGGCCCCGCTGCCGTTCAAGCTCCGGGCGGCGATCATTTCCCGCGTCAAGATCATGGCCGATCTGGATATTTCCGAACGCCGACTGCCGCAGGATGGCCGGATCAAGGTCAAGGTGCAAAACCGCCCCATCGACCTGCGTGTGTCGGTGCTGCCGACGATTTTCGGCGAGAAGATCGTCATGCGTATTCTCGATCCGACATCATTGCGCACCGACCTGACTAAACTGGGTTTTCCACAGGACGCCTACAAGCGGTTCAACAAGGCAATCCACCTGCCGTACGGGATGATCCTGGTCACCGGCCCCACCGGGTCGGGCAAGACCACGACCCTCTACTCGGCGCTGCAGACATTAAATCAGGTGGATATCAATATCATGACTGCTGAAGACCCGGTGGAGTACAACTTTGATGGAATCAACCAGGTGCTGGTGCGTTCCGATATCGGTCTGAGCTTTGCCTCGGCCCTGCGGTCGTTTTTGCGGCAGGACCCGGACGTGGTCATGGTGGGCGAGATCCGTGACGGGGAAACTGCGGAAATTGCCATCCGCGCCGCGCTCACCGGCCACCTGGTTTTTTCGACACTGCATACCAACGACGCCCCCTCGACGATCAACCGTCTGGTGGATATGGGCATCCCGGCGTACCTGGTGGCGTCCTCGACCAAACTGATCATGGCCCAGCGGATGGTCCGGAAGGTGTGCCCCTCGTGCCGGGAAGAAATTAAAGCCACTCCTGAAATTTTGGATATCCTGGACCTTGAACCCGGCGATCATCCGGATTTGCGGGTATTCAAGGGCAAAGGATGCTCCGAATGCAATAAATCGGGCCTGACCGGCCGCACCGGCATCTTTGAGGTCATGACTGTCTCGCCGGATATCGAGCGGCTTATTCTGCGCGACGGCTCAACGGAGGATATTCGTGCCGCCGCGGTCAAAGAGGGGATGGTCACGCTGCGGATGGCCGCACTTAACAAGATGAAAGCCGGGGAGATACCTCTGGAGCAGGTATTAGCCCAGTCGGTCTAACGCCCCGTCGTGCATAAAGATATCGTATTTGACGGTCGATACTATATAGAGAAGTCCGGGTTGGCGGAAAACCGGCTGCAAAACGAGGAATCTCATCATGTCTTCTGCCCAGATGGTGTCTTTGCGGGAGTTGCTGGAATTGATGGCCGAAAAAAAGGCCTCTGATTTACACCTGAGTGTCGGATCGCCGCCCCAGTTGCGCATCGACGGCCGGATGGTAAAAACCGACCTGGATCGTCTGACCGGTGAAATGACGAAAAAATTGGCCTATTCGATTATGAACGAGCGGCAGCGCAAGGGTTTCGAAGAACGCAACGAAATGGACCTGTCGTTTGGGATCGAAAACCTGAGCCGTTTCCGCTGCAATGTGTTTATGCAACGGGGTAACGTTTCGGTCGCCATTCGGCAAATCCCGTTTCGCATTCCGACGTTTGAGGAACTTGGTTTGTCGCGGGTTATTGCAGATCTGTCCAACCTCCCCCGGGGGCTGATTTTGGTGACCGGGCCGACCGGCTCGGGGAAGTCCACGACTCTGGCCGCATTACTCGACAAGATCAACAGTGAACACCATTACCATATCCTGACAGTCGAGGACCCGATCGAATACCTGCACCGGCACAATTGCTCGATTGTCAACCAGCGGGAAGTGTATACCGACACGAAATCCTTCCCGGCGGCATTGAAGTATGCCTTGCGGGAAGACCCGGACGTGGTGATGATCGGCGAGATGCGCGATCTGGATACTGTGGAAAGCGCGCTGAATATCTCCGAAACCGGCCATCTGGCGTTCGCCACGCTGCACACCAATTCCTGCGCGGAGTCGATCAACCGCATTGTCGACGTGTTTCCCGTCAACCAGCAGGAACAAATTCGAGTGACGTTGTCGTTCGTCCTCAAGGCCGTGATCTCTCAGCAGTTGATCCCCAAAATCGGGGGCGGCCGGGTACTGGCGACGGAGATTCTGATTGTTACTCCGGCGGTCAGCGCGGTCATCCGCGACGACAAGATCCATCAAATTTATAGTCTGATGCAGGCCGGGACCAAGTACGGGATGAAGACAATGAACAACTCGCTGGCCGAGTTGTATTTTGCGCGCAAGATCACGATCGGGGATGCGGTCAACCGTTCATCGAATCCCCAGGAAATCAACGAAATCGTCTCGCGGCGCCAGAGCGCGTCCGCGGTGCATTAACGCCGGGTCCTAAGCGGAGGTATCCACCGTGCCGGTATTCGAGTATAAAGGAAAAACCATTGGGGGGACTGCGGTCAGCGGCCAGTTGAAGGCCAAAAGCAAGGCCGAACTGCAGCGGATTCTGCGCCAGAAAAAAATCCTGGCCGGCCAGATCTCGCGGCAACCGTCCCAGATTAACCTGAAAATCGGTACCGGGATCAAGAAGGTTCATATTTCGCGGTTCACGCGCCAGTTCGCGACCATGATCGGCGCGGGCCTGCCGATGATCCAATGCCTGGAAATTCTGGCCAAGCAATCGGACTCTGCGGAAATGCGCAAGGTTATCACCGAGGTCAAAGACCAGGTGTCCGGCGGTTCCACGCTGGCTGAGGCGTTGCGCAAACACAAAAAGATCTTTGATGAATTGTATGTGAACATGGTGGAAGCCGGTGAAATCGGCGGCGCGCTGGATACCATTCTGGCGCGGCTGGCCAACTACCGCGAAAAGGCCGACGCGCTGACGCGCAAGGTCAAGGGCGCAATGATGTATCCGGCAGTGATTGTCGTGGTCTGCACGTTGATCACCATTGCCATGCTCACCTGGATTGTGCCGGTATTCGCCAAGATGTTTTCCGGGCTGGGCGCCGAACTGCCGACGCCGACATTGGTGGTGCTGAATATTTCCGGATTTTTGCAGCATTATTATCTGACGATCTTCGGCGGCCTGATTGCCTTGATCGTAGCGTATCGCGCGATAGGCCGCACCGACCAGGGGCGCTTATCTTTGGACAAAGGCAAACTGCATATCCCGATGATCGGCACCCTGATCCGAAAAAGTGCCGTTTCCCGTTTCACCCGTACGCTGGGGACTTTGCTCTCCTCGGGTGTGTCCATCCTTGATGCGCTGGAGATTACGGCGAAAACCGCCGGGAACCGGGTGCTGCACGATGCCATCCGCAAGGCGGTTATCTCCATCGCCGAAGGCGATACCATCACCGCGCCGTTGAAGGAAACCGGGGTGTTCCCGCCGATGGTCACGCAGATGATCTCGGTCGGCGAAAAAACCGGCGGATTGGATACGATGTTGTCCAAAATTGCCGATTTCTACGACGAGGAAGTCGATGCTGCGGTCTCCGCGCTGACTTCGATTATTGAACCGGTGATCATTGTGTTTATGGGTATCATTATCGGTGGTATCCTGATTGCCATGTATCTGCCGATGTTTGATATCATCGGCCAGATTCATTAACGACACATCGGTTGCGCCGGCCCGCCGTGGCGGGCCGGTTTTTTTTGTGATGTTCATCTATCGCAATCGCCGCAGCGATGCGGACGGCAGGGGCCTCTGGCTGCTGGGGGTACGGGCCCTGGTCTGTGTAGTAGTCCTGGTAACCGACTGGGTCGTCCTGCATAACTCCATCGTGCCGGATACCACCCATGTGCTTTATGTCGTTTTCGGGTTGCTGGTCTTTTTCACGTATGCCTTGCAGCGGAAATACCGGTTTTACCGGCTGTTTTACCTGTGCCTAAGCATCCAATTCGCCGCCGAACTCATCATCGTCGGGGGGATTATCGAATCATCGGGGCGGCTGTCCAGTCCGTTTTTTGCCCTGTATCTGCTGACGATCGTCTCGGCGGCCCTGAGTTACCGGCTGGTCGGCACTCTGCTGGTCGCCACCGCTGCGGCCGTATCGTATATCGCCGTGGTGTACGCCGTCACCGGCGTCCCGTGGCGGTTGCTGGATACGGAGTTCTGGCGTGTCTGGGCCGTGGAAAATGACAAGTATTTCTTTGCGGTGTTCCTGCGTGTTTGCGTGTTCTACCTGCTGGCATTTATCAGCGGTTTCCTGGCGCAGCGTCTTCAACGCAAAGACGAGGCCTTGGCTTCCACCTCGCGCGCGCTGCAGGCGGCCCGCACGGAAACCGGGGATATTCTCAAACACCTGCATTCGGGGCTGCTGACTATCGATACGCAGGGGTTGGTGACGTATTTTAATCAGGCCGCCGAAGACATTCTGAAAATCCGCGTGGAGCAGGTGCGGGGACGCTCGGTACAGGCCGCATTCGGCAAACGGTATCCGGCGCTGGCCGAACGGCTGCAAATGGCCTGCCAGTCGATGCGCGGCAATATCCGCGGCGAAATAGATGTGGAACCCGAACCCGGCCGGATCGTTCCGCTGGGGATTTCTACCTCGATTATGGGTAATGCGCGTGATCAGCGGGGGGTCATCGCAGTTTTCCAGGATATTACCGAAGCCAAACAAATGGAAGAACGGTTGCGGCTGAAAGACCGGCTGGCGGCGATCGGAGAACTGGCTGCCGGTATTGCCCATGAAATCCGCAATCCGCTGGCGGCTATTTCCGGCTCGGTGGAAGTCCTGCTCAGTGAACTCAACGTCCAGGACGAAAACCGCAAATTGTTGGAATTAATAATCAAAGAATCCTGCCGCTTAAACGATATCATCACCGAGTTTTTATATTATTCCCGTATCAGGCCGACGGTGTCCGGTCGCGTGCGCGTCGTCTCGATTCTACAGGATGTATTCGAAATCGTCCGGCCCCGCACCAAAGACCGGCCCGGAATCCGTCTGCTGGCCCCGGTCAGTCACCCGGATGTCCTGGTTAATGCCGATGAAGATCATCTTAAACAGATTCTGCTGAATCTGGTCATCAATGCCGTCGAGGCCCTTGGTGATCGACCGGGAACCGTCCGTGTGACGCTCAGCGATGTTGCCGCAGCGGCTCTGCCTGAGCCGGACGATGTGACGCCGCAGCATCGAGACGGCAGGCCCGTGCATGACGACCGGTGGCTGCGTCTGACTGTTACTGATGACGGCCCCGGCATTTCTCCCGAAATTCAGAAAAAAATCTGGCAGCCGTTTTTTTCCACCAAGAACACCGGAACGGGATTGGGTTTGGCTGTGGTCCAGCGTCTGGTGGAAAACCTCGGTGGACAAATCGAAGTCGTCAGTGACACCGGCAAGGGTACCCAATTTCACATCTTTCTTAAAAAACATATTCCCCGCACCCCGCAAGTCCGGCTCGCGCCGCCCCCATTGGTCCATTGACGACCGACACCCTGAACTTCAACCCTTTGTTTTGCGGTGCAAGCACTTCCGTCGGGGGTGCTTTTCTATTGACTCATTGCCGTCGGTGGCGTATGCTGGACAGTTTGGTGCGACGATGGATGGACGATTAAAAGAGTATTTGGCGCCGATCAGCGGCCCGATGATCGAGTTCGAGGATGAATTCCGCCGCTCTATTGGCGGCAATTCCGGTCTCCCGGCTGACATCGGCGATTATCTGGTGCTGGCGCGGGGCAAGCGGATGCGTCCGGCGTTGGTCCTGCTTTCGCAGCGTTCGCAGGCGCCCGACGGCGAAATCGGTTTGGAAGCCGCTGTGGCCATTGAACTTATTCATACTGCGACTTTATTGCATGATGATGTCGTCGACGTCTCCGACCGCCGGCGAGGCCGCGTGACTGTGAACGCCCGCTGGAACAATATGGCGGCGGTGTTGATGGGTGATCATCTGCTAGCCCGGGCCTTTGAAATCCTGGTGCATTTGCGGAACCATCGCGTGCTGGACGCCGTATCAATGGCTACCAGACGAGTGGCAATCGGGGAATTGCGGCAATTGCAGCAGAACGGCAATGTGAATATCGAAGAAGGCGAATATGCCCGGATCATCGCCGATAAAACCGCTTCGCTGTTCGGCGCGGCGTGCCAGGCCGGTTTGTTAATGGCCAAACCCGATTCCTGGGACGCTGAAAAATATCAGGATTTCGGCGAAACTCTGGGGATGAGTTTCCAGATTGTCGATGATTTGCTCGATTATGTGGGCGATACGGCCAAAACCGGAAAAACCCGGGGCAATGATATCAAAGAGGGCAAAATTACACTCCCGCTGATTTACGCCCTGCAAGTGGCCAGTGCCAAAGCGCGGAATGAAATGACGGCCATAGCCGGCAACTACCAGCCGGATGAGTTCGACCGGGTATATACTTTCATTGCCGACCACGGGGGATTTGATTATGCGCGCAAGCGCGCAAACCAGTTTACCGACCGCGCCCTGACCTATTTGGCGGACGTGCCGGAATCTCCGTACCGCCGGTCGCTGGAAATGATTGTGGGTTACTCGGTATCGCGATGCGCCTAGCTGCCGGACAATTCATTCCCTGGTTTTTTTCGCCAAAAAATGCCAAATCGCACCGGCCCGTCGGTGTATCAGGATACGGGATTAAGAACCGGCGATGAATAACTGATGTTTCAATTCAACGATGCATATTGGTGGCTGGCCGCGGTGGTCTGTCTCGGCCTGGCGGCATATGCGTTCCTGTATTACCGCCGCACCGTGCCGCCGTTGCCAAAGTCGTGGCGTATCGGCCTGGCCGTGACCCGCGCGCTGGCGATCACTCTGCTCCTTTTGGCCCTGGCTGAAACCCTGCTCTCGTTCACCCCGGAGATGGCCGATCCGCCTCTTGCCGTGGGCTTGATCGACCGCTCGGCCAGCATGTTTGCCGGGGATGGCGGGATGCTTCCCTTTGACCGCGCCCGTGAGAGCTGGCGCGCTGTCGCGCAACGGCTGCCGGATGAAGTCCAGCGTGTAGAATTGTTCGCCGCCGAATCATTACTGGCCGATGGATCTCTTCCCGATTCTGGTGGGCAGGCCACGGCGCTCGGGCGGGCTTTCGAATCACTCAGGAAAAGGTATGAATCGTTGAACCTTGCCGCGGTATTTCTTTTTTCCGACGGCAATAATAACCTTGGAAGTGCGCCGGACAGGGCCGCCGAGGAACTTGCCGTCCCGGTCGTTGCCGTAGGCATGGGGCAGCCCGATACCGGCCTGGCACCCTACATCGCGGCAATCAGAGTCGACGAACTCGTCCTGGCCAATACCCCGTTTTCGATCAGCGTCGATGCCGGAATGCAGCAGCCCGGTATCCTGAACCTGCGGCTGCTGCGCGACAATCGCCAAATCGATGAACAGGCGGTTCGGGTCGACGGTCGCGGCCGGCGAACAGAGGTCGTTTTTACGACCACGGTCTCCGAACCGGGTATCCATAATTTCCGCGTCGAACCGGCGACCCAGCCGGAGGCAGGCCGGTCGTTTTTTGTCAAGGCGTTGCGTGAGAAAACCCGCGTGTTGTTGTACGGCTTTCGTCCCGACTGGGAGTTTTCGTTTCTGCGGCGAATGCTGGCCGGGATTTCGCGCTTGGAGGTCACGCCGGTCCTGAAAGGGCAGAGTGGGCGGGATTTGCTGGCCGGTGCTCCGTTGGCCGGTGACGAATGGCTGCACTTTGATGCAATCGTCCTGGTTGGGCCGGACGATTCGTGGCTGAAGTCGGTCTGGGCGCCCATCTCCCAACAATTGCGCGGTTCGGGCAAAGGGGTGATGGTCTTATTGGGGGAAAAAACCTTTTCCCGCGCGCGCCCCGGCCTGCCGTACCCGCTTGATTTTGTCCAGCAGGCGCCGATTTGGCAGCGCGGTGAATTTCCCTTGTCTGTCGATGGGCGATATTTGCGGCACCCGCTGTTATCGTTGAGCGAGACTCCCGATGATTCGCGACGGGTGTTTGAATCATTTCCGCCGTTCACCGCATTTTGGCAAATCCAAAACCTGCCCGAAGCGGCCACCGTGCCGCTGTTTTACCGTCCGGTTGGCTTGAATACGTCGGACGACCGTTCGACGCCGCTGGTCTGGACCATGGACGGGGACGGGGGTAAGGCACTGGTCGTCAATGGCGGGCCGCTGTGGCGCTGGTCGTTTAATAGTGCGGTGGACCCTGAGGGTATCGATTACTACCAACAATTTATGACCCGCGCCATGCGCTGGTTGACAGTGACCGAGGACCTCGAAAAACAGCGGATTGTTGCCGACAAGGAAATCTACGCTGCGGGCGAACCGGTACAGTTGCGCGGTCTGTTATATGACGACGGGTACAATTTCCTGTCCCGCGCCTCGGTCATTGCCCAGATCAGGCCGGATTCATCTTCGGCAAGCGCCGATTCAGCGGTCGCATTTCTTCCACCGGGCGGCGGTGATTATTATGAGGCGGTCGTGACCGGGCTGACACCGGGGTTGTACGATTATGCCGGACGGGCGGTGCTCGATAATGACACGCTCCCGATGACCGGCGGAAAACTCAAAATCGAAGTCGTGGGGTTGGAAAAGACCGCGCGCGGTCTGGACGAGTTGCGGCTGCGCGCCATCGCCGCCGAGTCCGGCGGCCGCTATTATCATGAGAGCGAACCGATTACTATCCTCGATTCGTTGAACTTTACCGCCCGTACTTATACGATCCGCCGCGAAATCGAAGTCTGGAACCAGCCCTGGCTGCTGATTGCCATTATCGTCCTGTTTTCCGGCGAATGGTTCTTCCGTAAACGCCGTCAATTGCTGTAATCACACCCAATAAAAAAAGGCCGCCCAACCAGGCGGCCATATTTGATTCACATGCGGCCGAATTAGAAATCGCCGCCCAGCGACCAGTAATACTTCGGTCGTTCGGAAACCTTGTCCAGGTCAGTCGGCCACGCCGTATCGAAGCGCAACACCAGGAACCCCAGGTTGGCGCGAATACCGAACCCAAAAGCCGCTTTGATATCCTCCAGCATAATCCCGCCTCCGGAGGACGTTGCGCCCTTGAATGGTTCGTCTTTATCCCAGACTGCGCCCATGTCGTAGAACAACGCTCCCTGCAGCTGGGCCAGGGTCAGCGGCAGCGGGAAATTGAGTTTCAGGTAGTCGATAAACGGGTAACGGAATTCGAGGTTCATCAACGCGTACCGGGTCCCCGAGAATTCATAATAATTGTAGCCGCGCATGGGTGTGACCAGCTGTGAGAAGTAAAGCCCGTCGACTTCGTAGACCTCGTTCGAGGCAATGGTCGAACCGATCCAGTTATTAACCCCGCCGAGGAAGAACCGTTTCGGGTTTTCCCCGCCGGAAATCCCACCGGCGATTCGCGCGCCCACGCTATAGCTGCCCTTCACATGCCAGTACTGGCGGTAATCGGCGGTCAGCGCCTGGTAGGCGATGCCTTTGGACAATGTCGCCGGGGCGTATTCCACGGCAACACGGTACCGCCGGCCATTGACCGGCCCGGTCAAACCCCAGATGACTGTATCGTGGATGAGCGAGAACGATCCGACGAATACCCGGTCGGAACTGCGGTTGTACACGCCATAGCGGTCGGGGTCATAATACTGGCGGTCGATAAAGACCATCCAGCCGTCGAATTCGGCCCGCGTAAATTTGGAAAACGGCCGGGCCAGCCGCCACTGTGCGCCATAGGTTCGGTCGGAAAACCGCCGCCAGCCGCCGTCGAAATCGGAATAGTACTCGTAATGATACTTTGAATGGAACAACCCGACACCATAATCGATCCGCGTGGCATTGTAGGTGTATAAAAGCTGGAAGTTGCTTTGATCGATGGTGTTGATCAGATCAGTATACAAGAGAAACTGGTGGTCGCCGAGATAATCCGACAGGACGAACACCATCTGCCCCTGCAGGCCGAAAAACGGATCGAACGAAGTACTGCCCGTGGCGATGTCGGGCGTAAATTTCAACTTGTACTTCTTGCTTTGGTACTGCACGACACCGTTGATCGTGTCCCGCGGGGCATCGAGCGTAGACGGGCGCAAATCGGGTTCGTGCCTGCTGGTTGTGGGATTCCAGACCAGAGGTTGTTCGTCGTTATTGCCGAACACACCGGCCCACACCGTATCGGAGACGGCCGCCAGCGAATCGGCTTCGCGCTGTGCAGCGTCGGCCGCATTCGAACTGTCCGTAGAATCGACGAACGCGGTCTTATGGATCGTCGGCGCACTGTAGGCATAACCGGTAAACTCGGTTTCCTCGATCTCCTCCATTTTTGTCTCGACCACTTGCTCCGGCCGGCCGAAGGCGAAAACAGACTGGGAATCTAATCCATGCCAGGTGCGGGCCAGCTCGGTCAACGGCAGGGTTTCGCCGGGTTTGGCCTTGGGCTGTAAATCGCGCATAATAAAAATATCAAAGCCGCCACGGTAAAAACCGGAAAAGGCGATATGCTCGCCGTCATGGGACCAGGTCGGCGCGAAGCACCCCGAAATGGAATTGGTAATGGGATACGTGACATTGGAATCAAGTTCATGAACGTACAGGTTATAAATGCCGTTGCGGTCCGAAACAAAACACACCCGCCTGGAATCCGGCGAGAACACCGGCGACTGGTTGATGCCGGTCGTGTCGGTCATCGGCACAACCAGGCCGCTCATCCGCTCGGCAAGGAAAATGTTGTATGTCCCGTAGGCAAAAACTGATGCCGTATCGGGCAACATCAGCTCTCCCGCCACGGCGGGCCGATCGCAGGCAAACACCAGATAGCGGCCGTCCAACGAAAATGATGGCTCTTGTTCTTCGTACCGGTCATTGGTCAGCCGAGTCAAGTCGCCGGTTCCCAATTCGAGAGAGTAGAGATCGCTTTTCCCATGTTGCCAGCCGGAGAAGACGATTGTCCCACCGTCAGGCGACCACGCCGGGGAGCGCATGGTTGTAAAATCGAATCGCCAGCGCTTGACGGTCTTTTTTTCCTCGACCGAATAAATGACCAGCGCATCTTTGCCGTGGCTTTTGGAGACGAACGCCAACTGGTCGCCCAGCGGCGACCACGCCATGCCGCTGTTGTACGAGTGCAGTGATTCGAATTCAGCGGATTTCGCGCCTTTGAGCACTTTCTGAATCAGTTTGCCGTCCACGCCGGAGATGATGCGGATTTCGGTGTAGTCGCTGCGGTCGGTGAAAAAGGCCAGTCGGTTGCCCGTGGGGGCAAAGGCCGGCCGTTCATTGTAGAACGAACCGTCTTTGGTGTGATCGGTCAGATATTTGGCAAAATCCCGCGGTTCTTCCCGAATCGAGATTTCCGGCCAGTAGGTCTTGCGGAGCCGCCGTTGCCAATCCTCGAAAAATTTTGTGCTGTTGTTTCCGATGGCGTTTTCCATCCCGTTATCGGTCGACAACTCCGACATCGATTTGTGCAGGATTTCGGAAATTTTTTCCTCGCCGTATTTTTCCACCAGGTACAAGACCGCGGATTGGCCCTCCTTGTAGGCTAGGAACCCGCCGACCCACTCCAGCGGCACCAGGTAATCATGGATGACCGCGTCGCGCATAAACATATCGCTGAATGAATCCCACCCGTGACGGGAAGAGTATTCGGCGAAACCTTCGGCCAGCCAAAGCGGTTGTCGATACATGTAGCGCCGGGACAGTAGTGACCCGAACACATTGCCATACAGCAAATCAAAAGTCACCGCATGGGTCAATTCGTGGTGCAGGACGTGGCGGAAATCCTCATAGGAACCGGTAAACGGCAGAACCATCCGATTTTTGAACGATTCGGTGAAGCCGCCCATACTTTCTTCAACCAGGCCGCCAGTGACATTTGTCTGCTGGAAATCGTTATGTGATTGGTAGAGTATCAGCGGTACGCGCTTGCTCAGTCGATGGTTAAGCTGTTGGGATATCTCAACATAGGCGGATTCAAGCACTGCGGCGCTGAATAGTGCCAACTCGTATCCGCCCTCATAGAAATAAATGTCGAAGTGGTCGGATTCGATGAACGACCAATCGAAACGATCGTATTGAACCTTATTTTTCCCGAAATAAATCTCCTGGCCCCAAGCAGTTGTGGCGCCGGCCAGAATAGTGAAACACAGGAGGCAGATGAACATTCGGCCCCCGGTGGAGACCTTATTCCAACGGACTATTTCCGGCATATCCCTGACCCCTATTCTCGGCCATGTCCCCCGACATGATATAATACGCTTTTGGGACGTGTTTGATTCCCGAAACCGGCAAAAAATATGGAGTTACACGTTTACTCTTTGAATATCGGCTCCCAGCCGTTCCAGCTTGCGCTCGATGTTGTGATAGCCCCGGTCAATATGATAGACTCGAAGAACTTCCGATGTGCCCTGGGCCGCCAGCGCTGCCACGACCAGCCCCGCCCCCGCCCGAATATCGGAAGCCATGACTGAGGCGGCCTTCAATTGCCGCACGCCGGTGATGGTCGCCTCGGCGCCCGTGACGCGGATTTCAGCGCCCATCCGGCTTAATTCCATGGTGTGGGCGAACCGCTGGGGAAAAACAGTCTCGACCACTCTCGAGGTCCCCTCAGCCACAGTGAGTAATGCCAGCATTCCTGCCTGGACATCTGTCGGAAAACCGGGGTAGGGGAAAGTAGTTATGTCCGTAGCCCGGAGTCGGGATGGTCCGTGAACGGTGATTTTGTTTTTCGCAGTCTCAATGGTCGCGCCCATTTCCCGCAATTTCATAATCACCACATCCAGGTCTTCGGGACGCACATGAGTCAATTCCACATAACCGCCGGTGATGGCCGCGGCCATCATAAATGTCCCGGCTTCCAGCCGATCGGGCAGGACCGCATATTCCACGGCCTTGAGCTTTTTCGTGCCGGTAACGGCAATATGGGGTGTCCCGGCCCCCGATATTTTGGCCCCGGCGGCATTCAGAAAAGCTGCGACATCAACCACCTCCGGGTCGGCCGCCGCATTGATCAGGACGGTTTTGCCGGGGGCCACGGCGGCGGCCGAGATGAGATTTTCCGTCCCGGTGTGGGTAGGGCGGTCGAAATACACCGTGGAACCGGCGAGCTTCGGGGCGTCGGCGAGAATGTAGCCGCCTTCCTCGGTAAACCGCACGCCGAGCATGCGCAGCCCTTTCAGGTGCAGATCGACCGGCCGCGGTCCCAGACTGCAGCCACCGGGCAGCGAAATTTTGGCTTTCCCAAAACGGCCGATCAGCGCGCCCAGCACCAGGAACGATGCCCGCATCTTCCGCATCAGGTCATAGGGCACTTCATATCGGTTGAGATTTTCCGCATTAATCGACAGTTGGCGGGCCTGCGGGTCATAATCACATACTGCTCCGAGGTGGGTCAGCACGTCCACGGCAGTGTGGACATCGGCCAGGTCAGGAACGCCTTTGATGGTCGTCGTGCCTTTTTCAATGAGCAGGGCCGCGGTCATGATCGGCAGGACCGCGTTTTTGGAGCCGTCAATCCGCACGGAGCCGGAAAGTTTCTTGCCGCCGGTGATAATAAATTTATCCACGTCTTTCGCCTTTGCTGAATTCTGCGACAGCCAAATGCGCCGCAACTCTCCGGCGCGCAGTATTTATACCCCCGTCGCTATGGTTTCGCGCAACCGCCCCGAAGTCAAGCGAATTAATGACCGTCCGGGTGTGCGGCCGCCAATCCCGGTGTTGATTATTGCCGGCAATTGCATTATTATGCCAGGCTGGATAATAACGGTTTGAAGGAGTATGCAGATCACTGGTCCGTGGCCCTTACATTTCGCGAAAATAAACAGAGTGCCGGATAGTCCAGCCCGTACCGGTTCCGTCACGGTGCGTGGCCGAACCTATGCGACACCGGCATTTATGCCGGTGGGTTCCGCTGCCTCGGTTAAGGCGCTGACCTTTCCGCACCTTGCGGAAATGAGTGCGCAAATCTGTCTGGCCAACGCTTACCATTTGTACCTGCGCCCGGGGATTGAGGTCGTGCGTCAATTCGGCGGGCTGCACGGTTTTACCGGCTGGCCGGGGGCGTACCTTGTAGATTCCGGGGGATATCAGGTATTCAGTATGCAGGGTGCGCGGAAGATTACCGAGGACGGCGTACATTTTCGGTCATACATTGACGGTTCCCCGCATTATTTCGATGCGGAAAAAGTCATCGACGTCCAAATGGCGTTGAACCCGGACATCGCGATGGTCCTCGATGATTGCACCCCGTATCCTGCCGACCGGGCCCGCGCCCAACGAGGTGTGGACCTGACCCTGAACTGGGCACGACGGGCCGTTGATCATTTCCGTTCCCTGAACCTCGACCCCCTGACCCGTCCTAGCCTGTTCGGCATTGTCCAGGGATCAGTATATCCGGATCTGCGGAGAACCTGTGTGGAACGGCTGCGGGAATTGGATTTTGCCGGATATGCCGTGGGCGGATTGTCGGTCGGCGAACCCAAGGAAAACCTGTGGGAGATATTGGAAGCTGTGGCGCCCATGCTGCCGGACGACAAACCCAAATACCTGATGGGCGTGGGCACCCCGGAAGACCTGGTGCTGGCGGTGGACAGGGGCATCGACATGTTTGATTGTGTGCTGCCGACCCGCAATGGCCGCAACGGTACGGCGTTTACTTCGCACGGAGCGGTAACGGCCAAGGCCGCGCGGTATAAATTCTCGGAGGAACCGCTGGATGATCAGTGCGCGTGTTTTGTCTGTCGCACGTATTCCCGGGCCTATCTCCGGCACTTGCTGAATATCAACCATGTCACGGCCTGCACCCTGTTGAGTTACCACAATATATGGTTTTACCTGAAACTGATGGAGTCCTTGCGCCGGGCTATCGATACGGATACATTCACGGAGTATAAAGAAAATTTCCTGGCGGCATACCGCTCGGGTGACCGGTCGGCGCCGCCTGAGGAAGAGGAGGAAACGTGATACACTGGATTATGGGCCTGGGGGGCCCGCAGGGCGAGGGAGCCGGGGGCAGCATGGGCATGGTGATCATGCTGGTCCTGATGTTTGCGGTCATTTATTTCCTGCTCATCCGTCCCCAGCAGAAACGGCAAAAGCAACAGCAAAAAATGATTTCCGAATTGCAGAAAGGCGACCGCGTGATCACCACCGGGGGCATGATCGGCCATGTCTTCGGGTTCGGGGACAAAGAAAACATCATCGTCCTCAAATTTGGCGAAACCACCAAAATCGAGTTTCTGAAATCATCTATCGCCGGGCGCGCCGAGCAATCAACGGAGAAATAATTCGTTTGCGTGATGAGTGTGTGATGGCCATTCTCCCGGTTCGGATCTACGGCGATGCGGTCTTGCGGGAAACTGCCCGGCCGCTGGCTTCCATTGACGGCACCATCAGCACGCTGGCAGCAAACATGTTTGCCACGCTGAAAAGGTATCAGGGGCTTGGGCTGGCCGCGCCGCAAGTGGGGCTGGCCGTCCGCTTGTTCATCATGGACGCCTCCGAGGTGGCCGGTGTCGGCGAGCCGACCGTATTCATCAATCCGGAGATCATCGGCACCAACGGCGAAGCCATCTACCAGGAGGGATGCCTGTCGTTTCCGGGTGTGTATTTTGATGTGCGCCGCCCGCGTCAGATCGGCGTACGCTATCTCGACTTGGATGGCCGGGAGCACACCATCGAGGACAACGGCGTCCTGGGCCGGATTATTTTACATGAGTATGACCACCTGGAGGGGCGGCTGTTTGTCGATACCCTGACCGAACAGGACCGCCGCAACGTTGAAGCCGCGATGCGGGAGAAAGGGATTATTCCGCCTGCGCCATGAATATCGTCTTTTTCGGGACACCGGATTTTTCGGTTGTGTCGCTCCGGCGGCTGATAGAGGAGCGGAAACACCCAATCCTCGGTGTGGTCACCGCCTCGGACAAACCCGTCGGGCGGGGGCGGCGGCCGGCCGCGCCCCCGGTCAAGCAATATGCCCGGCAGGCCGATCTGCCGGTGTTGCAGCCCCCGAAACTGCGGGCGCCGGAGTTTTTGGCCGACTTAAGCCAATGGGGGGCGGATTGTTTTGTGGTGGTGGCTTTTCGCATTTTGCCGGAAGAAATAATCGCCATGCCGAGGTATGGGACCATAAACGTCCATGCCTCACTGCTGCCGGCGTACCGGGGGGCCGCGCCGATCCGCCGGGCATTATTTAACGGCGAGACGACAACCGGCGTAACGACATTCATGATCAGGAAAAAAGTCGATACCGGTGATATTTTGCTGGCCCGGGAAATTGCGATCGGCCCGGAGGAAACCCACGGGGAACTTGCCGCTCGGCTGGCGCTCACCGGTGCCGAACTCCTGATGGAAACCCTCGACAAAATGGAAAGAAAGGAGGTCAGCCCGCAACGACAGGATGATACACTGGCGACAAAAGCGCCCAAGATTACCGCGGATGACCGGATCATTGATTGGACACGTAGCGCGCAGCACATAGCCAATCGGGTGCGTGGGCTTGCTCCCGCTCCCGGCGCGATCTGCCGCATCCGCGACTTGCAGGTAAAGATTTTGCGTTGTCGGCCGGCCGCGACGCCGCTCCCACATGACTCACGAAAACCCGGTGAGACGATCGCCATCGACCCGAAACAGGGTGTGATTGTGGCGGCAGGGGAGGGCGCGCTGGTCCTGACCGAAATCCAACCGGCCGGAAAACGGCCGATGACCGGGGCCGAATTCACGCGGGGTTACCGCGTATCGCCCGGCGAAATATGGAGCTGACATGCGTTTTGATCGGGTAGGACACATTGCCTGTTGTTTTGCGATGTGGACCATAAGCGGCGGCCGAAATGGGGGCAGGATCTTTCGGCCGGCCGGCCCGTTCGAATATCCCACGCAGGTCTCGGCTCGGCTTGTCTGTCTCCCGCTGATCCGGCTGGTGCGCGAAGCGCGAAACGCGCTCGGAACGGCACTGGCCCGGCTGTTTGCCGCCGTGGGAGATGATACAGGCAGATATCGCACCGGTAAGTCACAGGGACTATCCACGCCGGTGCGCATGTGGAGGAAATCCCGCATTGAAGAAACAAATTGTCATAAACGTTACCGAGCACGAACAGCGGATCGCCATCATCGAAAACGGGACGCTGGTGGAGTTATGGTACCAGCGGCCCGAGGATGTCAAATTGGCCGGGGGTATTTACAAGGGGATTGTGACCTCGGTCTTCCCGGGGATGCAGGCGGCATTCGTCGAAATCGGCGAGGCCCGCACCGCATTTTTGCATTCGTCCGACCTGGGCCGGCTGCCCGACGACGAGGGATATGACGCCGATTATGTCGATGAGGAATCGATAACCGACCTGGTTAAAAAACAAAAACGCGGTAATATTCAGGACGTCCTGCGCAAAAACCAGGAAGTCCTCGTCCAGGTCATCAAGGAACCGCTCGGCTCCAAGGGCGCTCGGTTAAGTACCCAAATTTCGCTGCCCGGCAGGTTCGTGGTGCTGGTGCCGGACGACAACGGCGTTCGCATCTCCCGGCGCATTCACAATTGGGCGGAAAAACGGCGGTTGAAAAAAATCCTTGCCGATCTCCGTCCGGAAGGATTCGGCATCATTGCGCGCACTGAATCGGAGGGCAAGACCGAACGGGATTTCAAGAATGATGTCAAAAAACTGGTCAAAACCTGGAAAGTGGTCAGCAGGAATGCCGCGAAAAAAGCCGCCCCGGCGCTGGTGCATCATGAACTGGATATCACCGGCTCGCTGATGCGGGATGTCTTTTCCGATGATGTCGAGCAGTTGATCGTCGACGACCGCAGGGTCTACCGCGAAATCCTCTCTTATCTGAAATCGGTCGATCCCCAGTTGCGGTCGAAAATCGAACGCTATACCGGTGACGTGCCGATTTTCGACCTGTACGGGGTCGAATCGGAGATCGAGAAACTGTTCGAACGCAAAGTCTGGCTCAAGAAGGGGGCGTTCCTGGTCATCGATCAGACAGAGGCGATGTTCACCATCGATGTCAACACCGGACGGTATGTCGGCAAAAAATCGCAGGAGGACACGATCCTGCGCGCCAACCTCGACGCCGCCCGGGAGGTTGCCCGGCAAATCCGGCTGCGCGATCTCGGCGGGCTGATCATTATCGACTTCATCGACATGATGCACTTCGACAACCGCCGCCGGGTGTATCAGGAATTCAAAGATGCGTTCCGCGGCGACCGCGCCAAACATTCCATTGCCACCATTTCCGATTTCGGCTTGATCGAGATGACCCGGCAGCGCGTACGGCCCTCGCTGATGCAGTCGTTGTCTGATTCGTGTCCGGTGTGCGGCGGGCGGGGCCGGGTGCCCTCCAAAGACACGCTTAGTTTGAAGCTCGAACGCTGGTTCGCGCGGGCCAGAATCGCGGCCGATATCAAAAAGTTCAAATTGATTACCCATCCGACTTTTGCGGAATATCTGTCCGACGCCGAAGGAAAACGGCTGGAGAACATCGCCAAGGCCAACAAATGCAAGATCGAATTAGTCGCCAGTGAAGCCCTGGCCCCGGACAAGTATCAGATATTTTCCGTGGATGACGGTGTTGAATTAACCGAGATGTTCGCGCCGCGCAGCGCGGGGAAGACGCCGGTATAAAACGACTCCGCACCGCCAGGATTCCCTTCCCGGCGATCCTCGGGGCTGGATTAGTTGGTAGGTCGAAACCCCCGTGGTTTCGACAATCGGCTGTAGGGCGACTGGGCATAGGAAGAACGGACAAACGCGGAAATCTGCGGCGCACGGGGAGTCTAATCCCACCGCAAGCGGATGGGGCACCCGGGCCGGGGTCTCTGACCCCGGATCGCGAAGCGATCTAGCGGTGATCCGTATTGTTCGTAGAGACGCTCCTAGAAACTTGGAGCGGAACTCCAGGCCACGCCAGCCCGGAGCCCACCGGCATGGTGGGTTTTTGAAATTGATGCTCGCGCCTAACAAAATGATTGCGCCCGTCGCGTATCCTACCCATCCATCTCAAGATGGGGTGGGCCACCCAGCCGGCAAGTCTTTTAATTATCTTCTTTTGAAGACTTCTTATTGTGAAGGTTCTGTCGCTCGATTAGATCTTCTATGTCAGCGCGCCAGCCGGACCAATTGGTAGAGGTCTTAGCATGTTGTTCGAGTTTCTCGATGCTGATATTTGCATCGAGTGCGTCATGAAGCAGTCGCAGAGCCAATCCATTGTCCACGTAGTTTAATCTGTTGTTCAAAATGCCTCGAATGTAGTACAGTCGGTGCTCAATAGGATTTTCTCGTGCCCTTTTTCTATTTGTACATATCCCACCAACCTTATTCCATGCTACTTCCACCGATTGTTTGGTGGGCTCCTCTTCGATGTATTCAATGTACTGGTCAACGGCGATTTTCATGGATGTCATGACTTCTTCGAGTCCGAACTTTCGCTTGTGACTTTTAAGTATTTTGATCCCTCGTTCGTTGAGGGCGAAACCGGGTACTAACTCAGACCAGAACTCAGCCAGCTGATTGGTTAGCTGATCATCAAGATTAAGTAGGCTCTTCTGCCATTGGAACATCATCTCAATCTGTTCTTTTCGTTCCTGTAAGTCCTCGAGTTGCCGTCGTTGCTTGTCGAGTATGCTCGTGTCAGTTAATTGGCGATCGGATTTTCCGGCATTGCAGGCTTGGCATGAAGTGATGAGATTCAGGATACTGTTTGTCCCACCTTTGGAAATAGGTTCAATATGATCAATTACGAGGAGCACATCAGGCGATTTATGACCACAGTATTGACAAGTAAAGGAATCTCGCTTGAAGACCTCAAACCTTAACTTTTTGGGGATGGCTTTGCGTCTAGTCATTATATTTTCAACCGCCGTCATTAAGTCGTTAATGACAATGCTATTAACAATATAAATGTCAAGGACAATTGGACAAGTAAAAATATTGCGATTGGTGCATGTCTCAAAACGCTCAATATCCAGCAAAAAAGAGCGCATGGCCGTGCGCCCATACAGTTGGCGTGGCCCCGGCTTCGGCCGGGGTTTCAAAGAGTGATCCTATGAAGCAGCAAAAAGGTGGGCTACCTAAAAGGCCGGGCCCATCTTCTCTTTAAGCACCTGCGCGAGTTGCTCGGCGGCGACGCGATATTGCTCCATTGAGTCGCGTTCACGGATGGTCACTGTCTGGTCTTCCAGAGTTTGGGAATCGACCGTCACGCAAAATGGTGTGCCGATTTCGTCCATCCGGCGATAGCGGCGGCCAACCGCAGATTTTTCATCATAAAAACATTTGAAATGTCTCTGCAAATCCCGATAGATCTTCCGTGCGATTTCGGGCATGCCGTCTTTTTTCACTAGGGGGAATACGGCGACTTTAATCGGCGCGATTTTCGGGGAGAACCCCAGAACAACACGTTTTTCATCACGGACGATTTCGCTGCGGTAGGCGTCGGCCAGGCAGGTGAGCATCGTGCGGTCCAGCCCGGCCGAGGTTTCGATGATATACGGGACAAATCGCTCCTTGGTCTCGTCATTAAAAAACGACAGATCGACTCCGGTTGCTTCTTTATGGCGGCTTAAATCAAAATCCGTGCGGTTGTGGATGCCCTCCAACTCTTTCCAGCCGAAGGGGAATTCGTATTCGATATCGTAGGCGGCTTTGGCATAATGGGCCAGTTCGCCGGGGCCGTGCTCGTGGAACCGCAGTTTGTCTTTGTTGATTCCTAACGCAAGATACCAGTTGTATCGTTGTTCTTTCCAGTACTCGAACCATTTCTGGTCTTCGCTGGGATGGACAAAATACTGCATTTCCATCTGTTCAAATTCCCGTGAACGGAAAATGAAATTCCCCGGCGAAATTTCGTTGCGAAATGCCTTGCCGACCTGGGCGATACCGAACGGAATTTTCTGGCGGGAAGGCGCGAGGACATTCAAAAAGTTGACATAGATTCCCTGTGCGGTTTCCGGGCGCAGGTAAACGACCGCGGCGCTGTCTTCAACTGGTCCCATAAACGTCTTGAACATCAAATTAAATTGCCGCGCTTCGGTCAATTCCCCGCCGCAATTGGGGCAGACCTTTGTATCCAACTGGTCCGCCCGAAAACGGGATTTGCATTGTTTGCAGTCGACCAGCGGGTCGGTGAACCCCTCGACATGTCCGGAGGTCACCCACACCTGCGGGTGCATCAAAATCGCGGCGTCCACGCCTTCGATATCGTCGCGGGCCTGGGTCATTGTTTTCCACCAGAAATCACGAATGTTGCGCTTAAGCTCAACGCCCAGCGGCCCCATATCCCAGCAGGAGTTCACCCCCCCGTAAATTTCGGATGATTGAAAGACAAAACCCTTGCGCTTGCACAGGGACACCAACAGGTCCATCGTATCGTCTTTGACCGGTTTGTTACCCACGAATCCTCCCTACGGCCGGGCATTGGGCCCGGCCACGCGGCGGACAAATTCGAGCGCTTTCAGCCGCCCGCCGCCGAGGTGATACCCGTAAAATGATTCGGTCACTTCAATGATTTCGCCAACCTCCGCCGGGGGCGGAATAGTCCCGTTATCCCATTGGATCGACCCCTTGACCACGTTCTTTATCCGTTGATACGCGCCGGGGGAGAGGACCTGGTAGCGCGAACCCTCCACGGCACACCGGCGGCAGATCAATCCGCCGCCTTCCCGGTCAAACATCACTTTGCGGCCCTCGCCGGGTTCACGGCCGCAGATCCGGCACCGTTCAATAGCCGGCTGATAACCGAGGTGGCCCAGGGCGACCAGAAGATACTCGTAAAAGCCCAGGGCCAGCCGATGGCCGGTGAGCTTTTGCCACAGCCCGAAATTAAACACCGTCCAATCAAACAGCGTTTCATTGCCTTCCTCGAAGGTATGCCGTTCCAGGAACTCGACCGCGGCAAAGCCATACCCCGCGCGTTCGGGTTCGGCATACAAACCGCCAAAAGCGTCGCGCAGCAGGCATTGTGATAACAACTGCAACTGGTCGGAAGATTTTCTGTACACCATGGCTTCGATTAAGGAAAAGGTTTCCAAATGGCCCCAGAATTTGGCCTTGGGCCGCAGCGCGCCTTTGGCCAGAATCGAAATACGCCCCCACTTGCGGGTGTACAAATGGGCGATTTTGGATGTCTCGCTCCATTTTTGCGTTTTCAGGACAAGCGCGTCTGTTTTTTCCGGACCGGCCATAGGCGGGAACTTACACGCGGGAGGGCAACAACACAAGGGCGGAAAGACGGCTATCTGCCGTCTTTCGCCAGCGTGTCCAGATAAATCATCTCATTCGGCCGGGACAGGCCATAATCTTCCCGGGCAATTTTCTCGATGTAGGTGGTGTCGCTTTCCAGTCCGCGGCGGGTATTTTCCAGGCAGATGATTTCGGCAGTCAATTGCTGGTCTGCTGCCTGCAATTGCCGGTCTTCGGTATACAGATTGACCAGCCGGGCAACGCCGGTCGGCCCGGCAGCAAAGGCATACACCAATAACCCGGCAAAAGCCAGTTTGACCGCGACAACCAGCCGCCGTTTTCTGCTGCCGGCCAGATCATCCGCCCGCCGGCGAATATTCGACACCAAATCGGGGAGGATGACTTTCCCGAGACGGCGGTTCTTACGGTTTGTCCGTTTGAACATCGGCTTATCCCTTTGCCCGGGCGAACGCGCCGAGTCCGGGATAAATCGCCATATCGCCCAGCATTTCCTCGATCCGCAGCAATTGGTTGTACTTGCAGATGCGGTCGGTGCGGCACAGCGAGCCGGTCTTGATCTGCCCCGCGCCGCTGGCCACCGCGACATCGGCAATCGTCGTATCCTCGGTCTCGCCCGAACGGTGAGAGACTACCGAGGTGAATCCCGCGCGGCGCGCCAGGTCGATCGTGTCCAGCGTTTCGGTCAATGTGCCGATCTGGTTGAGTTTGATCAAAATCGAATTGGCGGCTTTTTTATTGATCCCTTCGCGCAGCCGCTTGGGATTGGTCACGAACAAATCATCGCCGACAATCTGAATTTTATGTCCCAGCTCGGCGGTCATGACCTGCCACGAATCCCAGTCGTCCTCGGCCAGCCCGTCCTCGATGGAGACGATGGGGTATTTATCCACCCATTCCTTGTAGAACGCGACCATCTCTTTGCCCGAGAGTTTTCTGTCTTCGCCGGCGAGGATATATTTTTGACTCTTGGCGTCATAAAATTCCGTGGAGGCCGGATCGAGCGCAAGAAAGACATCCTTGCCCGCTTTATATCCGGCTTTTTTGACTGCTTCGAGGATTACGGTGATTGCTTCTTCATTGGATTTCAAATTGGGAGCAAAACCGCCCTCGTCACCCACTGACGTATTGTAGCCCTTTTCACTGAGGACTTTCTTGAGATTATGGAAGACCTCGGCCCCCATCCGCAGCCCCTCGGAAAAACAATCGGCCCCGGCGGGGACAATCATGAATTCCTGAATATCGACGTTGTTGTCGGCGTGCTTGCCGCCGTTCAAGACATTCATCATCGGCACCGGCATTACCCGGGCATTCGGGCCGCCGAGATAGGCAAACAACGGCAAACCCAGGAATTCGGCGGAGGCATGAGCTACAGCCAGCGAGACGCCAAGGACCGCATTCGCCCCGAGGTTCGACTTATCCTCGGTGCCGTCAAGTTCACGTAGGAACTGGTCGATTTCCGGCTGCTGCAGACTTTCCAGAAAACTCTCGGTCAGGGGCGGGCCGATTTTATCGTTCACGTTTTCCACGGCTTTGAGCACGCCTTTGCCCAGATAGCGCTTTTTGTCGCCGTCGCGCAACTCCAGCGCTTCATGCGCGCCTGTTGATGCGCCGGAGGGGACCGCCGCGCGGCCCAATGTCCCATCCTCAAGTCCCACTTCAACTTCTATTGTCGGATTTCCGCGAGAATCCAGAATCTCCCGCGCCTGACACAAAGTTATTGCCGGCATGTTGCCTCCCTTTTTTCGTTAACCGGGAAATTCGCCCCCCGCCTAACGGATCGCAAAATACGGGGCAAAAATCGCCGGTCAATATAATTTTTCACAACAATAGGAAAATCCCGGCGGTCCGTGGAAAACGAGTGTGAATCGGGGGCAGCGCACTTGTTTCGGGAGCAAGGGGTGGGAGGTTCAAATCCTCTCGCCCCGATTTTTTTAATTGAAAAATCCGCCGCTTGCGGTATATTGTTTCTACAAACAGGTTTACTACCAAACTCACCCTGAACTCGGGGGAGGGGACATGAAGGGCATGATTCGTTTACTCGTGGGCGTATGGCTGGGCGTCTTAATGTTGACTATTGTTTCCATCACTGCGGTCGGCTTTGCTCAAGATGTCAATCAACCAACGGTCAGCCCGCGTTTACATGATCAGCCAATAAGCGTTTCGGAGTTCCTGACTCCAGATGGTGGTTTCGATCTTGATGCGGCGCGGTCGTCGGGGTACCAAGGGCCTCTGGATCTTGAGGGATTCACATCGGCCATCGACCCAGCCACGGGTCAGCCGTTGCTCCGGCCATCGGGAACCAACGAAACCACCGATGATCCAGACGATATTTACTGGTCGCCACTCGGCTCGGGGATGAATTATTGGGTCCTCGCACTCACGGTCTATGACGACCTGTTGATCGCGGGGGGAGAGTTCACAACGGCGGGAGGCATTGCGGCCAATTACATCGCTGCTTGGGATGGTTCTGTTTGGTCGCCGTTCGGCTCGGGCATGAATAACTATGTCTATGCACTCACAGTTTATGACAACCAGCTAATCGCCGGGGGAAGGTTCACTACAGCGGGGGGTGTCGAGGCCAATTATATCGCCGCCTGGGACGGGTCTGGTTGGTCGCCGTTTGCCTCGGGGATGAATGAAGGGATCAATGTGCTCACGGTCTATGACAACCAGTTGATTGCGGGGGGATACTTCACAACGGCGGGGAGCGTTGCGGCCAATTATGTCGCGTCCTGGGATGGGTTTGGCTGGTCGCCGCTCGGCTCGGGGATGAATGACTTTGTCCGCGCGCTCACGGTCTATGACAACCAGTTGATCGCGGGGGGACAGTTTACCACGGCCGGGGGCGTTGCGGCTAGTTACATCGCCGCCTGGGACGGGTCTAATTGGTCGCCAGTGGACACAGGCGAGTTCTTAACCTCGGGGATGGATTTGTGGGTCTTTGCGCTCACGGTATATGATAATAAGTTGATCGCTGGGGGATTCTTTTCCACGGCGGGGGGCGTTGCGGCCAATTCGATCGCTGCTTGGGACGGGTTCGGCTGGTTGCCGCTCGGCTCGGGGATGTCGATGGAGCCGCATCCTCGTGTCAATGTGCTCACGGTCTATGACAACCAGTTGATCGCCGGGGGAGAATTTACCACCGCAGGGGGCGTTGTCGCCAATAACATCGCCACCTGGGACGGGTTCGGCTGGTCGCCGCTCGGTTCGGGGATGAATAGTTGGGTCAGGACACTTACGGTCTACGACAACCAGTTGATCGCGGGGGGACCGTTTACCACGACAGGTGGAACGGTTTCCGCTTATATCGCACAGTGGAGTAAGTTGAGAGATTCTGATAGTGACGGTGTTCATGATTGGACGGATAATTGCCCGACAGATTACAACCCAGCCCAAATTGATATTGATGGCGATGGTCTAGGCGACGTATGTGATAATTGCATCGACTTCGACGGCGACGGTTATGGCAACCCGGATTTTCCCGAAAATACCTGTCCCAATGACAATTGTCCCGATGTTGCAAATCCGTTCCAAGTAGATACAGATGGTGACGGCAACGGCGACGCGTGCGACCTCTGCCCCGGTTTCAATGATTATGCGGATATGGACGCGGACGGTGTACCGAATGGCTGTGATAATTGCCTAAGTGACCCGAATGTCGGACAGGAAGATCAAGACGATGATGGGCGCGGGGACGTATGCGACAATTGCCCGACAGTCGGGAATTATAATCAGGCGGACGCGGACGGTGATGGGGTAGGCAATGTCTGCGATGCCTGCCCCGGTTATAACGACCATGACGATGCCGACGGGGATACCGTCCCCGACGGTTGCGACGCCTGTCCCGGTTTTGACGATTTGGCCGACGCCGACGGGGATACTATCGCCGACGGTTGTGATAATTGCATCAATGACGCAAATCACGGCCAGGAAGACCGCGACAACGACGGCCGAGGCGATGCCTGCGATAATTGCCCGGACGATATCAATTACTCCCAGGCCGATGGCGATCAGGACGGCGTGGGCGATGTGTGCGACAATTGCCCCAATGATCCAAATTCAAATCAGGCAGACATCGACGAAGACGACATCGGCGATGTCTGCGATGATTGCGTTTGCGCCTATGCGCACTGTTATCTATCGGGTTCAATAATCGACGGTGATCCCGTAATAACACCGCTGGACGTGGCTTATATAGTCAACTATGTCTACAAGAACTTGGATGCTCGCCCCGTTTTGCCGAATTGCCCCGGCGACAACGGCGATTGGGATTGCAGCGGCGCGGTGACCCCGCTGGATGTCACGTACTACGTTCAGTATGTCTACAGATCATCCGGCGTCGGCCCGTGTGATCCGTGCGAGTGCGAGCCGTATCCTAACGAGTGTCCGGCATTCCCGTAGGTGATCGGGTTTTGGTGCCGCACCCAACCGATGCGTTAAGATTAAGCGTGGGGCAGGACCCGATGCAGTCCTGTCATATTATTTCTTGCCAATCGGCAGGATCACTTCGCTCGGATTCTGCCCGGCGCGGTTACTGCCAGGCGCCGATTATGATGCCGACCACCACCAGCCCGCACAGATGATACGTGACATTGATCAAACTGAGCGCCACGGGTCGGGCTTCAAATTTGTCGTTCATCCACAGCGCGGCGGCAATCAGGCAAATCCCAAGGAGCAGGCTGACTTTAATGCCGTCCCCGATCGTTCCCCCGCCAGTCCAGCTCATAATGCGCGCGATACCATACGCGGCGAAAAATGCAGTGACAATCGCCCACACGTAATTCAGCGGCGAAAAGTCAGCGGCGACTTGCTCTTTCGTCTTGCCGATACCCCGCATCCAGGCGTTGCCGAACAGGGCGGGTGAATACCACAATGCGCCCAGGATCATGTACGCCACAGCCGCAGCCAGCACCGCCGGAAAGTTGATTGTCGATGGTCCCATGGATAAAATCCTCCTATTTTTGGAGTATTTTACGGGAATCGGGCACGAAACGCTAGCCGGGCAAACAAGAAATCCCGCGGATTGGCGCCGGGTACTCCGTCGTACCATTGCATTACCTGGGAATGCCTTCGTTTACGTCCGAGCCGAGCGGGGACCAGCTCTGACCGTCCCAGGATGATTACTGTCCGGCGTTTCTCGATCGTGACCACCGGTCGGCCAGCGGCCGGGAAACCGGAATGGCGGCGATCGAACAGACGGCAAACAGCACGACCTGGGTCAGGTAGGAATCGGTCACGACCGTCGCTAATGCCGCGATCAGCGCCCCCGCGGCAAAACAGATAAACAAAAACGAGGGTTTGGCAATCACCAGGAGCACGAACACAATCGCCAACGCCACCCAAATCATAACAGGACTCATCGGTTACTCCCCAGTCAACGGCCTCGGCTATCAGGGCCGGTCATCACTTCAGTTGCCCGGAATTTCAAGACATCTTGCCGCCAGGCGCCCGTTGGATTTTTCATGGCCTGCAGCAGACGTCCGTCATTTCAAATACTTGTCGAACCATTCGACAATGAATTTCAACCGGGCCAGCCGGCGGTCAGGGCGGCCGTGACGGCTCAAGCCGTGCGATTCTTCCGGAAACCGGACAAACTCCACCTTGCGGCGCAACAGTTTCAACGTCGTGAATAACTGCTCGCCCTGCTCGATCGAACAACGCAAGTCATTTTCCGAATGAATAATCAACAGCGGCGTCCGGATATTCCGGGCATAGGTGATCGGCGATTGCCGCTTATACCCCTCCTCATTGGTCCAGGGGAAACCGCCGAATTCGCGGTGGTCCTCAAAACCGATATCCGATGAACCCATAAAGGAGCGCAAATCGGTCACGCTGCGCTGGGTGACCGCCGCCTTGAACTTCGTGGTATGGCCGACGATCCAGTTGGTCATGTAGCCGCCGTATGAACCGCCGGTGACGCCCAGCCGTTTGCCGTTAATATATTTTTTCTGTTTTAGGTATTCGACCCCGGCCATGATATCGTCGTAATCAACCGTGCCCCAGTCTTTGACGATTGCGCCGGAAAAATCCTCACCATAGCCGTGCGATCCCCGTGGGTTGCAGTAAAACACCACGTACCCCCGCGCCGCCAGCAGCTGCATCTCGTGGAAAAACGTGAACCCGTACTGTGTGCGCGGCCCGCCATGGATTTCGACCACCGCCGGGTACTTGCGCGTGGGTTTGAAGCCCGGGGGTTTTAAAATCCAGCCCTGCACTCTTGTTTTCCCGGAACGGAACCAGATAGTCTGCGGTTTTTGAATCTGTACCCCGGCTAATAACTCTTTATTGAAGTCGCTCAATTGGCGCGGTACGCCCGCTTTTTTCCCGGAGAGGTTCATGATGAACACTTCAGCCGGCGCGGTGGCGGTGGAGATCACTGCCGCGGCAACCGGCGCTTTGGCCGCACAGGCGAATACCAACACGTGGAATTCTCCATGGGTGAGTTGCCGCAATTGCCGCCCGCCGGCGGAGACCGCATGGACATTATTGGCGCCTGCGAAACTGGAAAGAAAATAAATCGTCTTGCCGTCATGCGCCCATTCCAGGACAGTCCCGTGTCCTTCACCTGTGTCCGAGATTGTCGAATCAAAGGCCTGCTGATCCAGGCGCGGCGTCAAATCGGCGGCTTGCGGTTTGCCGCTGGGGCCAACCGCCCAGACATGGGTATTGGTCACCCCCCAGGCATCATCGGGGTTGGTATGGCCGAGATAGGCGATTTTCTTGCCGTTGGGCGCATACCGTGGGTTGGCAATCGGCCCTGCCGGCGTGGGAATTCTCCTGACCTTGCCGCCGCCGGCCGGGACCCACCACAGGTCCTGGCGCAGCAGTTCGCGGTCGGGGTCCGGCTGACGGTTGGAAATGAACACAATTCGTTTGCCATCGGGTGACCATACTGGCGTTTCATCGTCATAACGCCCTTTAGTGAGTTGCTGCCCCTTGCCGTCCGCAATATCGAAAACCCAGATATGATAGCTGTCCGCCGGCCGGAAACCCTCCGCATCCAACCGATAAAACAACCGGGTGATATGCCGGTAGACGGGCGCCTCTTTCTTGGGTGGCGTATCGTCTTTTTTCTCGCCCGCCTTTTTATCCTGGTCTTTTGCCGCGCCGGGGGCCGGGTCGTTTTGCCGGAACGCGCAGACCAGTCTTTTCCCGTCGGGAGAGAAAGAAACCGAAGCGAACGAACCGTCTTTGGTCACCAGTTCCCGCGCCTCGCCGCCGTCCACGCCGATGAGATAAATCCCCGGATAGTCGTGGCGTTTTCCGGTGAACGCAATCATGTGGCCGTCGGGCGAGAACGCCGGGTTGCCGTCATTGCGTTTGCCGAACGTAAACTGACGTGCCTCGCCGCCGGTGGCGTCTACCAGCCACAGATGTGAATAGTATTTCTTTTTATCCTCGCTGATTGTTTCGACTGCACAACAGATCGTGCCGCCGTCCGGCGAGATTGCACAGCCACGGACAAATTTCATTCGGATCAAATCCTCGGCTGTCATTTTTTGTTTTTTGGCCGCCATCCGGTTCCCTCCGATTTCGCGGGTTTTATCCACCAACCGTGAAAATACATGGCGCTAAAGGCGTTGGCAACCAGGAAACTGCCGCCACAGATAAAACTTGAAACCGGGCGTTCCGTAACCGATATAATAAGAGTAGGTTAAACCGGTGAGGTAGGGCGATGAGGCAGATTATTTATTTACTGACCATTTGTACAGTGCTGGCGTTGCTGGGGTGCGACGGTACGCCGACCGGAAAAACCGAACCGGCGGATTACACATTATTCGGGCTGGCCGAAATCAACCTGGAATCCGACGCCGAATACCTGTACTTGGAGTTTCTTAAAGAGTCGGCGCCGATCCCCGGGTCATTCGCCCGGATGGGAAACGATACCCTGTATTTTAATACCAATGGCGTAATCAACCAGGCCATGCCTGCCGGGACCTGGCAGTATAACACTGATCTGGTGATTACCGTGTACGATACGACTGCCGATTACACCCATACGCTCACCGAACGGATGCCCGGCGATGTCACCGTGGTCAATTTTGTGCCGACCACCCACATTTATCAGGGGGGCAATGTTGTGGTTGAGTGGGCCGGTTCGCCGGCGGCTTCGGGCGTGCTGGTGACCTGCCTGCCCCGATTGTCAAACTCGGCAGCGCCGGGTTTCGCCGCAAGCTACGGCGCGGGTGTTTCAACGGCGACCATCGGCCCGGAGGCGTTTATCAATCCCTATTCCGGGATCCGTGTAGCCGACAGCTTTTTCGTGTATGTTACACTCTATAACCCGAGCTTCGAAATCAGGCCGGGCGCGGCGTATACTGCTTTTGACCAGATGGACAATTTGAGTTTCCCCAATTCGGTTTCGGGAAACAATATTGCCGGTATCTTCGGCGCTGCGGTCGTCGCCCACCGTGAAATCCTCGAGGTCGTCGCGCAGGAGTAGGCGCGACGGTAATTAGAACTTTTCGGGCAGGGCCTGGTGCGGTCCTGCCTTTTTTCATGTCGTCACGTCGCGCGTGCCGGGTTTCCCGGTGCCTGAGGCCGATTCAGGGCGGCCTCTGAGCATAAAAAAAGCCGGACTCGTTTGAGTCCGGCTTGTAATTGTGATCAAGTTGATCCGGATGCTATTTACGCTCTTTTTGCGCGTTTGCGGCGGTAGGCCGCGGCGCCCATCAGGCCCAGTCCCAACAGCGTGAGCGTGGCCGGTTCCGGCACCGGCGTCCCGTGTTCCAGCTGATCGAAATTCAGGTATTCGTCACCCGTGAACTCGAACCGCGCGGTACGGAAGTACTGGTCGTTGACCACACCGAAAAATGTGGCGCCGGCCCAATTATCATGGATGGCAAAATCGTTCAGCGTATTGCCGAGATCATCAAGGAATGACACCGTCGTCGGCGGCGCAAAATCGATGGAGGTGATATCGACGCCGAACGAGTTGATCGCGTTGTCGAAGTTGAATTCGACGATCGTGGTGCCAGTGCCGAAGGTCTCGAAGGTCATGACCGAATTGCCCTCGGTGGTAATCAGATTATTCCCGCTGGTTTGATAGAATCCTGTACCGTTAATCAGGGAAGCCGTGAACAAGCCGAAATCGATCGGATTTCCCGCGGCAAACGACTCAAATCCTTCCAGCATCAAACTGCCGCCGCCAAATGTCGCGGCACTCCGCCACACATTGCGTTGGGCCGTAAGGGTCGCCAAATCCCCCGGCAAAACGCCATTCGCGAGATAGTATGTCGGCACCGCGAACGCGGTAGAACTGCAGACCGCCACGACAATCAGCGCCAATACGAGTTTAATTCCTGCTTTCATGGTGAATCCTCCCCTGTTGCGTTTAATATGTTTTTGATAAGTCGTTTCCATCCCTGTGCTTACAAACAAACCGGCATGATTTCTCAATATAGAGATTATGTCATGCCAACGTTATTTTTGAGCATATCCTATGCCGGTTGGCGTAATTCAATGTATGTCATTATCAATCAATATTTTACCGTGATGCACGGGAATTCGATATGTCTATGAATTGTCCAAAAAACCGACAATTTAGACGCTGGGCGAGAGGGGTATTGAGTGAACTTATTCACAATTAATAAGTTATCGCCAGAATCTATCCAACCGGTACGTCCAATCGCTGGACACCATTTCGGTCGGGTGGTGCGGATCCGACCGTGAGGATTAGCCCCGAGGTTGGCCAAGGGCCGGGGGCCTTTTGTGCTTCAACGATGCGATTTCCGCCTTACTGGAATGATGGACTTCTGGAGCAGCCTCTCCGCATCTGCCCCGATCTATGGTTGCAGATCGTCCGCCAGTGAAGAGGCGGAGATGCAATCTGGACAATGTCCTGCAAAAAAAGCGGGTGATGGGGGTCGAACCCACGACGTCAAGCTTGGGAAGCTTGCATTCTACCGCTGAATTACACCCGCTTCTGCTGCAAATTCTATGAATTTGGCTGTCAAAGTCAAGCGCAAATCTTTATCCGCGCCGGTATTTAGGCGGGGAAGATATCTTGCTGACAGACAAAATTATATCCGCAGGCGTGCCAACATATCCTCTGTTGCCGGTTGGACCGTGATTGTTCCGCTGGTGCCGGCCCGTGTCCACGTGACCTTGACTTCGCGATCACCCCGTCTGCGGCTGAACCGCGCAGTCAGCCCGCAGGCCGTTCGCCGGGCATCCTCGCAATCGGCGCCGCGGATCAGGGTCAGGGGTGAACCGGTATTCATAACTTCACAAAACACATCACCCGGCCCGGCAATCGTTTCGATCTTTTTGTTGTCTTCCTCATTGCGCCCGACAATGATCTTCGTTTGGGGCGAAAAGCGGAAATGCCGCCCGGCGCGCAATAAATTGATGTCGGTGTACGACGCCAGCGGATCATGGTCCAACAGGTCTTTCAACTTGCGCGCATAATCAGGGTTGGTCAGCAGGCATCCGCCGGCGGGGGAGGGATAATCGGTCAATCCGAACTCCCGAGCCAGCTCCATTTGCCGTTTGCGCGACCGTCCGGAGATATCCTCCAGTTGTTCGCGGTCGACCAGCCCCTGCAACTCGGGAATCGTCGGCTCCAGTAATTTCGCCGATAACGGGCGCAACAGACGTCCTTTCAAACCCGACTCGCGGACCGTTAAATTCATTTTATCGCGCATCTGGGAAAACGGCCGCTGGCCCAGCACCTCACCGGAGATCACAAAATCGGCATTGACGATTTCCATGTATTCTTTCGCCTGCGCCAGCATTAAAATCCGGCAATCCACGCAGGGGTTCATGTTTTTTCCCCGGCCGTGTTTCGGGTCGCGGACGATCTCGATAAATTTCTGCCCGAGGTGCATCATCTTCACTTCGAACCCGAATTTTTCGGCCACGGGATAGGGGTCATGCGAACAGGACGATTTATCGCCGGGGTCGCAGCCGAAATGCATAAGAAAGGTCAACGCGGTGACTTTGACCTCTTGTTTCAACATCAGGAGCACGGCCAGACATGAGTCCAGTCCGCCGGAGAATAACGCGATGGCATGTGGTTGTGATGCGCTCATGAGTTATTCCTGATCTCCCGTTTGGCCCGGCCGCCCTGCCGCATATGAAACGCTGCCGACCGGATGAGTGTTGGCCTTAGAGTGTAACGGGAAAACCGTCAAAGGAGTAATCGTGGGCTAGAGAAACCACATTGCCGAGGAGTCCGCCAATTTGATAAACAATTCCGGACAGACCCCGATGACCACCAGCGCCACCGCGGCGAAAACCAGCGTGAAGATCAGTCCTAAAGAGACCGGCGCCGGCGGCGTCTCGCTCTCGGGAATTTTCATGAAACAGTAGACCGGGGCGCGCAGGTAATAGTAGACGGAAACGATGGAATTCACCGCGGCGATAATCACCAGCCAGATAAAACCGTGCTGGATCGCCTGCTCAAAAATATAGAATTTGGCCACAAACCCGGCCACTGGCGGGATTCCCGCCAGCGAAACCATGAACAACGCCAGCGCAAGCGCCAGCGCGGGGTTGGTCTTGCCCTGCCCGGCACAATTATCAAAACTCAGTGATTCTTCCTGTTTGCCTTCCAGCGCGGAAATGACCGCGAACGCGCCCACCGCGGCGATGAAATAGCCCAACAAATAAAACCCGATCAATCCCACGGCCGCCTGCCCGCCGATCACCAGCCCGATCAGCGCGTACCCGGCATGGGCAATCCCCGAATAAGCCAGCATCCGTTTGACCGAACTTTGCGTGATCGCCAGGAAATTGCCGACGGTCATCGACAGCACCGCCAGCATCCAGACAAAGCGCCAGATAATCGGGTCGGAAATTGAAAAAGTCCAGATGATCAGCCGCAGTAATACCGCAAACGCCGCCACTTTCGGGCCGGCCGCAAAGAAGGCAGTAACCGCCGTGGGCGCACCCTCATAGGCATCGGGCTCCCACATATGAAAAGGCACCGCGGCGATCTTAAAAGCCAGCCCGATCAAGATTAAAAGCATCCCGGAGATGCCGACAAAGCTCAGCCCTGCGCCGTCGGCCCAGGCCGCGGCGATTTCCTCCAGCCGCAGCGAACCGGTCGCGCCATACACCAGCGCGATGCCATACAGCAGAAAACCCGAGGCGAACGCGCCCATCAGGAAATATTTGGCCCCGGCCTCCACCGAACGGCTGCTGGACCGGCGCAGCGCGGCCATGATGTACAACGGGATAGACATGATCTCCATACCCAGAAACACAATAACCAGGTTCGCCGCGCTGATCAGCAGCAGCATCCCCAGTACGGAAAATAAAACCAGCGCGTAAAATTCACCATGGTAAGCCCGTTGTTCAGCCAGTGAGCCGGCCGCCACCGCCACCGCCAGGACCGATCCCAACAATACGAGCGTCGCAAAGAAGATAAAAAACCGGTCGAAAATGACCATCCCCGAAAACAACAAGCCCACCTGGCCGTCCGACAGCCACAGTAGAACACCGGCGGCCAGCAACACCAGGATGGTACACACCGGCTGTAGGGTGCGTTTGTTCTCCCGGCCAAACGCCTCATACAGTAACAGGAGTGTTCCGCCGAGCGCCAGGAGCAGTTGGGGGGAGAACATGGTCAGGTTCATGGCCGGATATCCTCCTCCGGCTCATTCGTCACCGGCACGGCGGCCGGTCCGACGAATAATGTCGGCGTAAGTGCTTGTTCGCGCACAATCCGCACCTGTTCGACTCGGCTGAGCACCCGCTGCAGCGCCGGCTCCATTCGTTCCAAAAATGGTTTAGGATAGAGGCCGATCACGAAGATCATCACAATCAGCGGCACCATCACCGCGCGTTCGCGCAGGGTCATATCCGTCACGCGGTCATTCTCCGGATTGGTCACCTTGCCGAAAAATACCCGCTGGAACATCCACAGCATATAGCCTGCGGCCAGCACGATTCCCGCGGTACCGAATACCGCCGCGATTGTCTGTGAGCGAAACGCACCCAACAGGATCAAAAATTCACCGACGAAGCCGTTGGTCCCGGGCAAACCCACCGAGGAGAGCATGGTGATCATGAAAAAGACGCCGTACACCGGGACGACTTTGAATAACCCGCCGTAATCGGCGATCAGCCGCGTGTGCCGCCGTTCATAAATAATCCCCACCAGCAGGAATAACGCTCCGGTCGACAAGCCATGGTTGAGTTGCTGTAGCAGCGAACCGGTGAAACCGATGGTATTCAGCGCACACATCCCCAGCATCACAAACCCCAGGTGCGATACCGAAGAATAGGCCACCAGCGATTTGATGTCTTTTTGCACCATCGCCACCAGCGCGCCGTAAATAATCCCGATAACCGACAAGACCACCAGATAGGGCAGCGCGTCCAGAAACGCGGCGGGGAACAGCGGGATGGCAAAACGCAGGAAACCATACGTGCCCATTTTCAGCAGCACTCCGGCCAGGATAATCGAACCGGCGGTCGGCGCCTGCACGTGCGCATCAGGGAGCCACGTATGAAACGGGAACAGGGGGACTTTGATCGCGAAGGCCAGCGCAAAGGCCAAAAACAACCACAACTGCTGCGCCGCAGGAATATCGAACTGTGACCAGACCATCAAATCAAACGTCCATACACCCGTATGCTGATGGACCACGTTGGCCGTGTAGATAATGGCGACCAGCATAAACAAACTGCCGGTGATCGTATACAGCACAAACTTGATTGTCGCGTAGATCCGGTTGACCCCGCCCCAGATGCCGATGAGGAAATACATCGGCAGCAGCATCAGTTCCCAGAACACATAAAATAAGAATAAGTCGGTGGCGCAGAATGTACCGACCATCCCGGCTTCGAGGACCAGGAAGGCAATGAAATACCCTTTGACTCGTTCTTTGATCCCGGCGAACGAAGCCCACACCGAAATCACTGTCAGAAATGTCGTTAACAGCACGAGGAACAAACTGATCCCGTCGATCCCGACCTGATAACTGACTCCCAGCGCATCCGACCACACCCAACGCGCGACAAATTGATAGCCCGCGCCCGTTTCAAAAGCAAACAATAGATACAACGAGGCCACGAATTCAAGCAGCGTGGCGACTAAGGCATAGATGCGGATTGCATCATGCCGGTCACTGCGGACCAGCGTGAGGACCCCCGCCGTGATCAACGGCCAGAAGATTAAAAATGTCAGGATCGTCGAATCCATGTCCGCCTAACTCAACACATAAATCAACCAGGCGAGGACTGCTACACTGCCCAGAGCAAAGGTTGCAGCATATCCGCGGAAATACCCGTTTTGCGGCTGCGCGCCGGCCTGGCCCAGTTGTCTGACGAACGCTGCCAGCCCATTGACCGAACCGTCAATGACCAGTTCATCAAAATATTTCCACAACCAGCGCGAACCGCCGACAATCGGCCGCACAATGACCAGGTGATAGAACTCGTCGATATAATACTTGTTCTGCACCAGCCGGTATACTGCGGGGAACTTGTTTTTCAGGTTCTCCGGCGCGGTGGAACCTCTCAGATACCAGCGATAGGCCCAGATAAAACCGAGCAGCGCAATGCCGACCGATAACCCCATTAATAAGAATTCGGTACTGTGAGCGTGGTTTACACCGTGCGGCAACAGTTCCTCGGCCGCGGCAAATACCGGCGCGAGATAATGCTCAAACGAGTTGCCGCCGCCCAGCACTTTGGGCCAGCCGATCCACCCGCCGACAAATGATAAAATACCCAGGATGACCAGCGGGCCGGTCATCGACATCGGTGATTCGTGCACTTTGGTTGCGGTTTCCTCGGAAAACCGTGACTTGCCGTAGAACGCCAGAAAAAACAGCCGGAACATATAAAACGCCGTTAATCCCGCAGTCAATACCCCGACAACCCAGAACGCCACACCGCCCAGCGGGGAGGCGAAACTGCTCCACAAAATTTCATCTTTCGACACAAACCCCGCCAGTCCCGGAAAGCCGGAGATCGCCAGCGTGGCCACCCCGAAGGTCAGAAACGTCGCCGGGAGATATTTCCGCAGGCCGCCCATGTGGCGCAAGTCCTGTTCATGGTGCAACGCGTGGATTACCGAACCCGCACCCAAAAACAGCAACGCCTTGAAAAACGCATGCGTCATCAGATGGAAAATCGCTGCGGAAAATGCCGCTACCCCGCAGGCCAGGAACATATACCCCAGCTGGCTGATCGTCGAGTAGGCCAGCACGCGTTTGATGTCGTTTTGCACGGTGGCCATTGTCGCAGCAAACAGCGCAGTCGCCGCCCCGATGATCGCCACTACCAACAGCGCGGTGGGGGACAGGGCAAACAATACCGAGCAGCGGGCCACCATATACACTCCCGCCGTGACCATCGTTGCCGCGTGGATCAACGCTGAAACCGGGGTCGGGCCTTCCATGGCATCAGGCAGCCAGACATAGAGCGGAATCTGCGCCGACTTGCCGGTGGCGCCTAAAAACAATAACAGACAAATCGCCGTCACCAGAGTATCGCCGGGGACAAACATCTCCGGCGCCGCGGCAAAAACCTCGGGAAAATACACGCTGCCGAATTTCCAGAAGATCAGCATGATTCCCAGCGCAAAGCCAAAATCGCCGATCCGGTTGACAATGAACGCCTTTTTCCCGGCGTTGGCCGCCGAATCTTTCTGAAACCAGAACCCGATCAACAGATAGGAACACAACCCGACACCTTCCCACCCCATGTATAACAGCAGGAAATTGTCGGCCAGAACCAGCACCAGCATGAAAAACACGAATAAATTCAAATACGCGAAGTATCGCGAAAACCGCTCGTCCTGCGCCATGTACCCGGTGGAATACACGTGGATTAAAAACGCGACGCCGGAAACGGTCACGGCCATCACCGCCGAGAGATGGTCCAGCAGGAAACCGAACGAGACGGTAAACCTCCCTGCAACAATCCACTCGGCCAGCGTGAAACGGTGCGGTCCCTCGCCAAGGAACAACATCGCCAGCAGCGAGAGGATAAACGATGCGAACACCGTCAGGCACCCCAGCACCCCCGAGCCGTACCGCGTCAGACGGCGGCCGAACAGCCCGTTGATCATGAAGCCGATCAGCGGAAACACCGGTATGAGCCAGATTGTGTTCAGCATGTGTCGTGTCGCGGTGCTCGTTTGGACTAAGACCCGCTCAGCCCTTCAGGATATTTAATTCATCCACATCAACAGTATTCTTGCGCCGGAAGATGGCGATGACCAGCGACAAACCCACCGCGGCTTCGGCGGCGGCCACCACAAAAATGATGAATACAAAAACATGCGCGCCCGGATCGGCATGCCAGCGCGCAAAACTGATCAACGCCAGGTTCGCCGCGTTGAGCATCAGCTCCACCGACATCAGGATGGTGATCAGGTTGCGCGAGATCAAAACTCCCACCGTGCCCAATCCGAAAAGCACTGCCGAGACCAGCAGATAATGCGACAGCGGGATCATGAACGCTCCTCCGGGGGTTGCGCTTCCTCACGTTTTCCGGCCAGCACCAGCGCCCCGGCCACCGCGATCAACAATAGAATAGAGGTCAACTCAAAAGGCAGTAAATACTCTCCAAATAACAACCGTCCCACTTGCGCGACCGAGCCGAATTCAGCGGCCACCACTTGCCCGTCTGTTGGGCTGGATGAGACAAACGCCCGGGCAATAAGCGAAATTTCGATAATCAGTGTCCCGCCGATCAGGACACCGAAAGAGCGGAGTCCCGGCTTGCGGTTACTGCCGAATTGGTCCTGGTTGAGGTTCAGAAGCATAACCACAAACAGGAACAAGACCATAATCGCGCCGGCGTAGATGATAATTTGCAGTGCGGCAATGAATTCCGCTGATAGTTGAAGATATAACACCGCCAGCGCAAAAAGGACCACCACCAGTGAGAGAACGGAATTAATCGGTTTTGATTGGAAAATAAGGTTTATCGCGGCAGCCCCGGCTACTCCGGCTGCTATCCAGAAAACGGCAAAATCCATAGTAGTCTGTCCGAAACCAGCTTAAACACTCTCCCAGCCCCGGTCTTCAATGCCCCGGGATCGGGGCCATAATAATCGGGGGCTCCGCCGAGTGTCAACCCTTTTTATCTGTTTGGGCGACAATGAATACAGGCCACCAGCCGGTTGGCGCGGGATTTTGACTCTACCTGCGGAATTTTCGGTGAAAATTCAGGTTATGAGCCGGGGACGACGTTAATAATCCAACCGGTGCGCCGATAACTTAAATGCACGGCGTCTACAACCCCCCTCAAAGGCCGCTAATCACCAAAAGATTGGCGGCCTTTCCCCATTTTGGGACGGCGGAAATGCCGATTGCCCGGCAGCTTTTTGCTGAGATTCAATCTGTCGTTTTCTTAGCCGCGGGTCATGGTCCGATATAACTTTTGCGCTTACCAGACGCAAAGATAGATTTTTCGGTCGGTTTTCGGTTACGGGGTCCGGCAGGGTCTCGGGAGGGCTTAAGTGGTCCAGCCGGTTGCCGATATAAGAAATGCACGGCGTCTACAGCCCCCCTCAAAGGCCGCTTGACTTATATGAGTCGGGCGGCCTTCCCTTTGCTGGGAGCATGGCAATAGTCGATGTCGATAAAACGAGCGATATCGCGTCAAGTAACTGCGGAGACTCCCTTGGCCGCCCAGCGCAGCAGCTTTTCCGCGCCCCGTTTGCCCTCCGGGCCGATTTCACCTTCGGGTCCCACGCAGGATGGGCATCCAGACGAACACGTACACCGGCCGATCAAATCGGCCGCCGCGGAGAACAGTTCATCGGACATCCGGAAAATCTTCGCCGACAAACCCACGCCACCGGGGATGTTGTCATACAGGTAAATCGTTGGACGTTGCGAAAAATTCGAACGCACCTGCGTAATCGCGCGTACATCCCGCACATCACTCATCACCCACAACGGCACAATCGTGCCCAGCGCGTTGGCCGCCGCGTGCAATATCTCTCCCGCGCGGTGCGGGGGAAAATCGAGGATTTCATGGAAGTTCGGCTCGAATTCATACCAAAACGACGTCGTGTGCATCTCGATCTCCGGCATGGCCAGCGACCCGAACCCGACATTTTCATGCGTAAAAAATCTGATCTTTTTATACAACACCGCCACCGAGGTCAACGATACATCACCCAGGGCTTTTTTGCCCCCGGAGCACAGCGCTTCCTGTTCGACTTCAAGCACTTTCAGGTCGGTCTTGGTCTCCGCGTCGGTATAATAATCGGTATCGATTTCTTTCACATAGGCCCGCCGCCCCTCCCAGTCGAGTTCCTCGACCTGGTATTGTCCGGCGCCGTGCAGGTAAATCGCCTTGGGGTGCAGAAATTCGGGCGCGGAAAAATAATCGACATCGCCGATTACCCGGTTCTGGTGCGAGCGGTCGAGGATCACAAAATTTTCCGGCGAGGCCGACCGCAGGCTTATCTCATTGGCGGGGTAGACCTCTGAGGCCCAGAACCATTTGTCTTTGGAACAGTGCACCACACGCTCGCTCGCCAAATGTTCCAGAAACGGCGCGGCCGGTCCGGCGCCGAACGATTCGCCGCCCTCGAAGGGGATCTCGAATGCCGCGCACTTGATATGCGACATCAGGACCACCAGGTTGTCCGGGTCGATGATCCCGCTTTCGAACGGCCGCCCGAACAGGTATTCCGGATGGGTCATCAAAAACTGGTTGACCGGCGAGGAATTGCCGACAAAGACTGCCACCGAAACGTCCTGCTTGCGTCCGGCGCGCCCCGCCTGTTGCCAGATCGATGAAATCGAGCCGGGATAACCGTTGATCACTGCGGCCGACAACGAGCCGATATCAATCCCCAGCTCCAGCGCGTTGGTCGAGACGACGCCTTTAATTGTCCCCTCGCGCAGTCCCCGCTCGATTGCCCGCCGCTGGTTGGGCAGATATCCGCCACGGTATCCCTCGATGCCGCTCGTGCTTTTCTTCTGCCGGGTCATCGTTTCCCGCAAATAGGTCAGCAGCAGTTCGACTTGCCGCCGATAGGGGGTAAAGACAATCGTCGGAATATCCATGGCCAGAAATTGCGCGGCGACATCCCGTGATTGCAGCAATGCGGACTTGCGGATTCCCAGCTGCTGGTTGACCACCGGCGGATTGATCATGATGAAGTGTTTTTCCCCGGCGGGCGCGCCGTTATCGTCGATGGTCGTGAATTCGGTCTCGGCCAGTTTTTCGGCCAATTCCCGCGGGTTTTGGATCGTGGCCGAGCAGGCGATAAACTGCGGGTCCGAACCATAAAACGCGCAGACTCGTTTGAGCCGTCGCAGTACATTGCCGAGGTGTGACCCAAACACGCCCCGGTAATGATGGACTTCATCGATGACCACGTATTTGATATTCTCAAACAATTTAATCCACTTGGTATGGTGCGGCAGGATGCCCGCGTGCAGCATGTCCGGGTTGGTGATCACGATATGCCCTGCTGCGCGGATTTTTTTGCGGGCGTCGCCCGGCGTGTCGCCGTCAAACGTGTGCGCTTTGATGTCTAGCCCGACGGCATCGATCAAGGCCAGTACCTCGTCCATCTGGTCCTGGGCCAGCGCCTTGGTGGGAAATAAATACAACGCGCGGTATTCCGGGTGCGCGGCCATCGCCGCCAGCACCGGCAGGTTATAACACAGGGTCTTGCCCGAGGCGGTGGGGGTCACAACGACCGGGTTTTTGCCGGCCTTAATCGCGTCCCACGCGGCGCGCTGATGCGAGTATAACTGCGAAATCCCGCGCGAGCGCAGGACATCGGCCAGCCGGGAATCGAGGTCCAGGGGGAATTCGGCGTATTTGCCCGCGCGGCGCGGTATGTGCTGCCAGTGCACGATATTCCGCGCGAATTTGGGATCGCTTTTGAATTGGTCCAGAATCTGCACCAGATTGATCATCGTCGATTCCGCCCCCGGCTACGGCCCGGTGTACCAGTATGCTTTCTGCCCCACTCCGGCAATCATTTTCTCATCGGGCCACGTGGCATCTCGGCTTTTGCACTCAAACCGGTTTGCGGACCATATCCCGCCGACAGTTGTCGCAAAACGTGTCGTTTTTGAAATCAGTATCCGACATATCGGTCGAGCGATACATCACACACCGCGGGTTCCGGCAGTACCGTGCGAGAAACAGGTACCCGACCTGATTGATGGCTTCCTTTTTAACCCGTTCAAAGACCAGTTTATCGTCCTCCGGTAGTCCGTAAAATTCCTGTTTGATGCGGTAGCAGGACAACAGCGCGCATCCGGCGTACGGGTCGGACTCATGATACACGAAGGGTTTGGTCGGGATGTACAGGTCTTCGTCGATAATCCCCAGCAGTTTTTCCCGGTTGTTTGCGCGCAGGCGTTCGAGTTTGCTCAAAATCACGGTGGAAAAATACTGCAGCCGGCCCGGGTGATAGGCCTCAGGGGCCGGTTCGGTGCCCTGGACAATATCCACCGCCGAGGTGAAGGCCTCGGACAACTTGCCGGCGAGTTTATTAATCTGGAAAAAATCCAGCTCACCGATCGGCACAATGATTATTTTCTGGCGGGCTTTCATCATCTGAGACGTACGTCGGTTGAGCTTAAGCCGATTGGCATTATGGCTTTTTCGGATAGATGTTTATGATGCCTCAAAAAAACGGTCTTTCGAGCCGTACGGCGAGACTTCCACCACCATTTTGGCCGCGCACTTGGGGCACCAGGCGACGAAAGCGTCGCCTTTCTTGTTCAAGTACGCCCGGACATATTTGCGGCAGCACTTGAAATGCACGCCAATGAACGGCCGCCCCTTGTCCGTCATGACTGAGGTCCAGTCTCGTTATGGATGTTCCGTGGCGTTCCTGCCCAGCGCCGCCGCGCCGATAAAACCTGCCCGGTTCCCCAGTTTTGCGGGCACCAGTTTTGTCTTGGGGGCGGAATTTTTAAACGTTAACCGTTTGGTCCGCCGAAAGACATCCGCGATAAACTCAGGCGCGGCATCCGCTGCACCGCCGCCCACAACCAGGACTTCCGGGTCAAAGGCATTAATGATGCTCGCCAGACCCACCGCCAAGTCGTCGGCCACTGTCTCCAAAAGTTCGACTGCGGCCGGGTCGCCGTCACGTGCAGCACTGAACACCCCGGCCAGGGAGGAATCCTCTCGGGCGGAAAAATCGATGTGTGCCAGCGCCGAATGTGGGTAAAAATCGGCCAAACGTGCCGCACGCCGCAGGATGGCTCCGGCCGAGGCGTACAATTCGAGGCACCCCCGGTTGCCGCAGCCGCAGGATGGACCGCGGGAGTTGATGGAAATATGTCCCAGCTCGGCGCCGGTATAGTGCGCGCCGTGAAAGAGCCGGCCGTCAATGATGATCCCCGAACCGATTCCTGTGCCGAGAGTCAGGACCAGCGCGTGCCGGCTGCCGCTTGCGGCGCCATAGGTGTACTCGGCATACGCTGAACAGTTCGCGTCATTGTCCACAGCAATCGGCAGCCCGAACTCGGCAAACGGCGTGCGCAATTCCACGTTTACCCATCCCGGCAGGTTCGGCGATTCGCCGGTAATTTTTCCGCTACACGGATTGATTGTGCCCGGTGAACCGATACCGATGGCCTGGGGCCGAAAACCCCGCGAAACGCTGTGCTCGGCCATTTCTAGGATCACGCGGTGCAGGGTGTCAATTAACCTCTGTGGCCCGCCGTCCAGTAGAGTCGGCGTGCGTGAGGAAAACAACACAGTGCCGTCCGAATTGACAACCCCGTATTTGACAAACGAACCCCCGATATCCAGACCCAGATAGACCGGGTTTCGTGTTTGTCCCGAACTGTTGGTCATTTTCGGTTAATGCGTTTGCTGGTACTCGGCCAACCCGAGCCGCAGCGCCCTCATGGCGCGGATTAATTTTTCTTTTTCAAGGACATACGCAATGCGCGCTTCGTTTTTCCCCATGCCCGGCGTCGCATAAAATCCCGGCCCCGGCGCTATCATTACTGTCTGGTTTTCATAGCTAAAATCGGTCAACATCCAGCGGCAGAAATCCTCGATGTCCGCTACCGGGAATGTTCCCATGAAGTAGAATGCACCCAATGGCTTACGGCAAAAGCAACCGGGGATTTTATTGAACAAATCGACAATTGTATCCCGGCGGCCGCGATATTCATCGGCCAGCGCCGTGTAATATGATTGCGGCAGGTCCATGACGCGCGCGGCGGCAATTTGCTCGATAGTCGGTGAGCACAAGCGGGCTTGCCCGAGGCGCAACGCCGCGTCCATGACTTGTTTGTTGCGGGAGGCCAGGCACCCCACCCGAGCGCCGCAGGCCGAATACCGTTTGGAGATCGAGTCCAGCATAATCGCCCGTTCGGCGATTTCCTCGAATTCCCAGATTGACGTGTGTTTTCCGGTGTAGCAGAACTCGCGATAGACTTCATCGGAAAGGACAAACACATTTTTTCGCCGTGCAAGGTCCGCAATCCCGCCCATCACTTCGCGGGACAGCAGTGTCCCGGTCGGGTTGTTCGGCGAGCATAATAAAATCGCCCGCGTGCGGCCGGTGATTTTCTGCTCTATTTTTTCCAGCGGCGGCAGTCCGTAACCCTGCCCGGGATCGGTCGCCAGCGGGACTAGTTTTACGCCGGCCTCCACGGCGAAACCCATATAGTTAGTATAGTATGGCTCGAAAACGATGATTTCGTCCCCGGGATTGGCGATAATCGTCAGGGCAAAGAGGATCGCCTCCGATCCTCCGGTGGTGATTTGAATTTGTTCAACCGGGATGTCCAGCCCGATATTTCGATAGTATCGAGAAAACGCCGTCAGCAGCTCCGCATGACCCTGGGAATGGCCATAGGCCAGCACCGGCGCGGAGAATGCGCGTACAGCCGCCAGAAATTCCGGCGGGGTCGGGATGTCCGGTTGGCCGATGTTTAGGCCATAAACGGTGATGCCCCGCTTTCTGGCGGCCTCGGCGAAAGGCACCAGCTTGCGGATCGGTGAAGCCGGCATCAACCTCGATCGTTCGGATAACAGTAACGCCCCGATTTTGGCCGGGGTAGTGACATTCGGGTCGGACATGTCATACCTCGCTTTGTCCTTGCCGCCGGGCAAACCACAGCGGCCGGTCCAGTCCGCCTAAGAATACAGCAATCCGCGGCCAAACCCAAAGCAAAACTTGGCCAGATGATCCCGATCCGTGCCGGTGGGCTATGCCGACGAAGTCCGACCGACTATTTTTTTCCCTTGACATCCGCCGGCGACAAAATTTCCCTGTCTAAGGAAGACAAGGGGGGAAAGTTTTTGCGGATATGCAGTTAGGCGGATAATGGCGGGACGTGCATTGTTTTATGGTGCATGCGGTATAATATGCGCATGAAACATTGCCGGTAATTTGCCCGGACGGTACCGCAAGAGCCACTCGAAACACCAGCAGGAAAAAGCGAAAATACTGCCAGGGAATGGCAGATAAATTGTCGCGCCATGCGCGCGATACTCAGGAGGGGGCATGAATACACGGGTTGTGATTTTGGGAATCCTCGGATTGTTACTGTTTTCACCGGCGGCGTTTGCACAGATGGTGGACACCACATCGCCGGGCCTGAATGAGGTCGGCGTAGCGGTTTCCGCGAATATCTATGTCACATTTAATGTGGAAATGAATATCGGGACATTCGATGAGACCAGCTTCGTCGTCTGGGGCAATACCATGGGGCGGATCGCCGGGGCTATTTACTATGATATCCCCACCAAAGTTGCCTCGTTCAATCCCACGGGCAATTTCGCCCCCGGCGAGGTGGTTACGGTGATTTTGACCGACGATATCATCAGCACCAGCAGCGGCCCGCTGACCGGCGGTTATACGTTCTCGTTTGTCGCCGCGACTGACGGCGGCGGCGGAACGTACGGCACGGCAGTCAATTACGCAGTTGGCGTCAAACCCACGGGGCTCATTGCCGCACGGCTCAATGCCGGGGCCAATATCGACTTGGCGGTCGTGAACTGGGATATGGACAGCATCTCGGCCCTGATGAACAACGGCATCGGCATTTTCGGCTCGAAACGGAACTACGCCACGGACAACAGCCCGTGGGGATTGTGCGCCGCTGATTTCGATACGAATGGTTCGATGGATCTGGCGACGGCCAATTTCGCCGAGGGCACAATCTCGGTGTTGCTTAACGATGCCGATACGGTCGGCAAGTTTTCCACTCACGCCCAGTATGCGGTGGGTACCGACCCGTATATCCTGACCTGCGGCGATCTGGACAATAACGGTGTTGCCGATATTGTCACGGCCAACTTCGGTTCGAATACAGTCTCAGCACTGATCGACGACGGTGACGGTACGTTCGCGGCCGCGGTGTCCTATGCCACGAATATCGAACCGTACGGTGTTTGTCTTGCCGATGTGGATGCCGACGGTCACCTCGATATCATTGCAGGCAACCGGAGTTCCGGGATCGATAACGTTTCGGTATTAATCAACGACGGCGACGGCACGTTTGCGGCCAAAGTCGATTACGGCGTCGGTCTGACGCCCTTCGCCGTCGGCGCCGCTGATTTGAACGGCGACGGGTACCCGGATATCGTGACCGCCAACCGGGGCGGGGACAATGTCTCTGTCCTGATCAATGAGGGAGATGGAACTTTTGCCCCCGCGGAATCATATGGCGCCGGTGACGGTCCCTCGGCTGTGGTCATTGCCGACCTTAATTCAGACGGCTCGCCGGATTTAGCGGTGGCCAACGCCCTGAGCGATAATATCTCGATTTTGCTGAACAACGGCGACGGCGTATTCGATGATGATGTGACCTATAACGTCGGGACCCGGCCGTATTTCATCACGGCGGGCGATTTTGATGACGACGGCGATCTCGACCTGGCTGCCGCGAACAATAGCTCCAACAATATCTCAGTGCTGGCCAACCAGGACGCCAGTGTCTGTATCGACAGCGACGGCGACGGGTATGGCGACCCGGGCCACCCGGAAAATGATTGCGAAACCGACAACTGCCCCGATTCGGCCAATGCCAACCAGCTGGATGCCGATGATGACGGTATCGGCGATGTATGCGATAATTGTCCGCAAGTCGCCAACTTCAATCAGGCGGATGCCGACAGCGACGGTTTCGGTGATCTTTGTGACCTGTGTCCGGGCTTTCACGACACGCTCGACGCGGATAACGACACAATTCCCGATGCCTGCGACAATTGCCCGGATTCCACCAACACGAACCAGGCCGACACCGACGACGACGGCAAGGGGGATGTCTGCGATAATTGTCCGAATGCCGCCAATTTCAATCAGGCGGACAGTGACAGCGACGGCGTGGGCACTGCCTGCGATTTATGCGAGGGGTATGACGACAAGGCTGATCTGGACCACGACACGGTGCCGGACGGCTGCGATGAGTGCCCTGGGTTCAACGACCTGGTAGACGTCGACGATGACGGCAAACCCGATGGCTGCGATAACTGCCCCGATTCGGCGAACGCCAACCAGTTGGACACCGACAATGACGGCGTCGGCGATGTCTGTGACAACTGCCCGTTCGTGGCCAACCACAGCCAGGCCGACAGTAACGGCGACGGCGTGGGCGATGTCTGCGAGGTCGGGATTCTCGAACCGGAGGAGCCAAATATGCCCGAACGGTTCGACCTGCTGCAGAATTATCCGAACCCGTTCAACCTCGGCACGACAATTCCTTTCGCCTTACCGGCACCGGCTCATGTCGAGCTCACCATTTACGATGTTTCCGGTCGCGTGGTGCGGCAGCTGGCCGGTGAATCGTATCAGGCGGGTGTGCATGCGATCCAGTTCGACGGCCGCAGCAACGGCGGCGAGGCACTGTCGTCGGGCATTTATTTCTATCTGTTAAAAGCAGACCACCAAGTGAAAACCAGACGAATGGTTTTGTTGAAATAAGCGGTCGTCATTGCGGCAAAACGCGGGAGGCCGGGTCTACTCAGGTCCGGCCTCTTTTTTGTCGAGTATTAAACCACATCCTCTTGGTTTTATTTCGGACAAGTATCTTAGCGCATTATCACCGGCAATCCATCTTCGCCATGTCATTTGGCGAAGGGGATCGAAAGGCCGCGCAACGGTCGTGGTTCTCCGTCGCAATCCGTACTATCAAACTGCAGGGGAAACGTTGTTTCTGGAGCGATCCGCCAACAGCCAGACAACCGCCGCGAGCAAGTCCTCAGCAATGAGGTTCGGCGGGGGGAGATGTTCGTCCTCGATACGTTCTTTCTCCGCGAAGCCGTAACCGGTCGTGACCAAAATGGACTTGATGCCGAGGTTTCTGCCGAACTCGATATCGGCCGCGCGGTCGCCGATCATTACCGAATGTCGGAGGTCGACGGCAAACTCTTCCATCGCGCGGCGGGCCAGCCCGATCCGGGGTTTGCGGCATTCACAATCGATGCGGTAGTGCGGCAGCGTCCCGCCCAGATAATGCGGGCAAAAGTAAATGCCGTCGAGCGCCGCGCCTTCCCGGCCCAGCAGCTCGCGCAGCCGGTTATTGACCGCCTGGACGGCCTGCTCATCATAGTAACCCCGGGCCACACCGGATTGGTTGGTGACCACGAGGACCAGATACCCCCGTTGATTGAGCAGGCGGATGGCCTCGGCCGCGCGGGGGAGAAGCTCCACACCATCCGGGTCGCCGAGGAAATCTTTCTCGACAATGATTGTGCCGTCGCGGTCTAAAAATACCGCCGAACGCGGGTCGGCGAGGTCGCCGGTGGTCATGGTTGATCTCCATGTGGCATCTTTTCCAGCCGCCGAATGATCTGATCGGCCAAAAGGGCGGTATCGATCTTCTCGAAACAATACCGGCGGCGGCGATAGCATGCCGATTTGCCGTGACGGCTGCAGGGGCTGCAGAAGATTCCGGAGTGGACGGCGTGCGCATCGACACCGCGCGGCGCGAAACCCAGTGCCGGGTGGGTCGGCCCGAATAGCCCCCAGGTCGGGATTTCCAACGCCGCTGCGGCATGCATTAGGCCGGAATCGGACGTAACGAATGCCGAACATCCAGATAAAGCCCCCAAGACCTGCGGCAGGTTCATCCCACAAAAGGGTATTATTTCGTGACGCCGGTTGGCGGCAATGAAATCAGCGATTTCCGGGTCCCGCGGGTCCTCGGCGAAAAGCAGGTACACCGGCGTCACACGTTCCGCCGCCAGCTTGTCGAACAGTTCTTCCCACAACCGCGCGGGCACTTCTTTGGTCGGCCAATGCGCCCCCCAGCCGATACCCACCATCGGCCGTCCCTGCGGCCACCCCCGTCGGACCAGCTCGGCCGCCGCGGCCTTTTTTGCCTCCGGATTCACACGCAACTGCGGCAGCCCGGTTATCGCCGGTATGCCCGCTTGATGCAATGTTGTCAGGTAACGATCTACGACATGCCGGGCGGAGCAGAAGCCGTGTTTAAGCCACACCATCTGCCAGCGCCGCCAGAAATCTTTGGGATACGTGTGTATCGCGTTCGCTTTGAGCCGGCTGATCAGTATTCGCGAACGCCAGTTCGCATGCAGATCAAAAATGTGGTCAAACTGCCGGGTGGATAATTCCCCTGCATACGAGAGCAGGTTTTCGCGGCTGTGGCCGGCAAACGGATGAATGGTAACCTGCGGGGAAAACTGCTCGACAATTGGCCGGAACCGCTCGGCAACAGCATAATGTACTGTTGTCTCCGGCTGCGCCGCCAGGGCCGCGACAACGGGCGTGGTCAGAATAATATCGCCCAGTGACGAAAACCGGATGACCAGGCAATTCATGAGCACACTCTACGGTAAAAAGATCAGCCAGGCAACACCGATGCAAACACAATAGGCTCCAAACCACCAAAAACGCCCTTTTCTAATCATCCCGAACAGGAAACTGAGCGAGGCATACCCGACCACCAGGGCAACGAGACCGCCGACTGCGTACATGCCCAGCGTCGCCGCCGAGAGGCCATTCAGGGCCGCCTCACTCAACGACAACATCGCGGCGCCTGCCACGGCCGGGATCGACAGGATAAACGAAAATTCGGCGGCTTTGGCAGGAGCGATCCCCAGCAGGATTGCGGCGGAAATCGTGGAGCCCGAACGCGATACCCCCGGCAGCAACGCCGCGGCCTGAGCCATCCCGACAACCACGGCCCGCCACGGCGTCAACAGCCGCCCTTTGTCCCGCATCAACAGGGTACAGATCAGGAACAGCCCGGTGAAAATCAGAAACCCCGCCGCGGCCTTCGGCGAGGAAAACGCTGCTTCAATGTGGTCTTTAAAGAGTACTCCGATCAAAGCCGCGGGGATGGTGGCCAGCACCAGGGCCAGCACATATCGTCGGCCGGATTCAGCCGGCGGTGCCTCCCGGCCCCGCACCAAATCCCGCAATATGTCGAACAATCGGCGGCGAAAATAAAAAGTGACCGCCAGCAATGTCCCCAGATGCAAAATGACCTCAAACGTAACCCCGGGCGGATCGACCCCGAGCAGGTGTTCGACCAGCACCAGGTGCCCCGAACTGGAGACCGGCAAAAATTCCGTCAATCCCTGAATAACACCCAGCACCATGGACTGCCATAGATCCATCAATCCTCCCCTGTTGCGGCCGGCCCGGCCGTCGAGGCAAACAACTCCCTGAACCCCGGGAAAACAAGTGCAGAACGTGCCGTGCCCGACGAATTATCGCCGTTTACGGCGGAGGCAGACAGCTCAAATCCGGAAATTGACCCCGGCCAGCACTCCGACCTGATCGTCCATCTGGATTTCCCCGACCACATCGAAAAACTCCGTGGCTTGCCAGATAAATCCCGGATTGAAGCCGATTTCCAGGTCGGTGTCGGTTTCCCAATTTTTGTGCTCGTAGTCCACAGCTTCCAGCCGGATGTTCAGCCGTCCGTACAAAGTCAGAGTGTTGGCCCGCACCAACAGATCGTGAGAGGCGGCGACATTGGCCCCGAAAGCCCAAACCCGAGCCCCGTCACCGTCGCTCAGCGAGATCTCCGGCCCGGCCGACAGGCGAAAGGGGTCACCCCAGTGTGGTGCCAGCAAAGCCCATTGCATGTCTGCAGCAATGACCAGTCCGACATCATCCCCGCCGGTGTCCGAATCGGCGAGGCCGGCCTTCAGCCCGCCGTCACAGTTGGCGCCCAGACCGTAACGGATCTGACCGAAAACAGCAACCGGCAGGTCGTCGCTGCCCGCGCCGTCGAATAAACCGAGATAACAGCCGATGTCCGTGGCCCCCCGGTCCACCGGTTTGGCCGAATGTACCCAGCCGGTAACCTGCGCCTGCGCCGGAATTGCGGCGGTCGATACCGCGATCATTAGTCCGAGAATAATCGACGCTCTGCAGCTCATTATAGACCCCCCTTCGGTTTTAACAATAATTGTAGTACAGACACCATGCCGGCAAAGTTTCCGTATTTTTTGGTTTCCAAGCAAGAAAAAACCCCGTGCCGTCACGGGGTTTGCGCCCTTACGGTCGCGGTGTCTCAATTTCTATTTGTGCAGCGTTTTTTTTATTTCCTCAACCATTGTGGTCAGACGGTCGACTTTGTCGTTGAGCGCTTCCAGATCGATCGTCTTGGCGTATTTTTTCCCCAGCTTGGCCGATTTCATCGACTCCCTGATTTTGCCGGCCATCTCCTTTGATTTTGCCTCGGCTTTGTCGAGCGCCTCTTTGATCGCCTCGACCCGTTCTCCTTTGTCCAGTTCACCGCGCTTGATTAATTCATCAATGAGCTTCTCGGCGTTTTCCTTGGTCAGGGAGACAGCTCCGATCGCGGCCATCAGCGTTTTGTTTAAAATCGTCACCCCGCTTTCACCTCCTTTTTTAATTAACAGCCGGACCAGCTTGCCGGTCTCGGCCGCATTGCCCCATTCGCGGATTTCATCGCTTAAGACATTGGTCAGGACCGCCAAGGTGATATCCTTGTTGCTGGTGTTGTCCACGATGCGGAACTGCTCATCGTTTTTGACCAGCAGGGCGATCCCGCCCAGGGTGACCGCTTGCCGGGTTTGTGTGTCGTACAAGCGGCGGTTTTTATACCGTTTGATGATACGCACGATTCTGCCCACCCCCTTCAATGGTTATACGCGGGATGGCCCCGTTTGTTGTGCACCGCACAAGAAATATTTGGAGATCGCCCGTGGACCTGTCTAACCGGTTGGGCGGGATTTACTTATTGACACTCATCAAGACGATTTTAATAATTTCCAGCAGCCGTTCGCAGGAAAACGGTTTCTTCACGAACAAGTCGCCACCGACCTTGAAACTGCGGCCGGAATCGTCTCGCGAGTCTTTGCCGGTCAGGAAGATAACCGGAATGTCCGCGGTTGTCGGCTCGAGTTTTAATTCATTGCAGACTTCATACCCATCCTTGCCGGGCATCATAATATCCAGCAGGATGACTGCGGGCCGGATTTTCCGGGCGGTTTTGATTCCGTCCGCCGCGGTATTCTCCGCAACGACCGTATAACCGGCATTTGAAAGAAAGACCTCGACGATCTCGGTGATTTCCGGTTCATCGTCGATAATCAAAATCGTGGCATGTTTATTATGCATTCTGATCCGTCCCCGGCGAAGGTTCGTGCTCACTAGTATGGTTCGGCATCATTATCAGGCCGCTTGAGCGGCCGGGTCGGCCGGTGCCGACCAATCCTCTGTCTTATTGAGTGGTCCGGCTGGAGGATTCCAGCATGCGGGGGCCGTTTTCACTTTCCTCGGGGGCAACAATCGACGACCAGGAAAGGATCCCGGCGGCGTTCTTGTGATATTCCTCCAGCAAATATTCACGCTGTCCCTCGCTCAGCAGGTATACCTTGACCTCCGGGTAGGCGCTGATCAGCGAGTTATGGATTTTGGCAAAGCGAATCTTGCCGGGGCCGCCGGTGTCGAAGAAGGCCACGTCCGGCGCCGGGCCGGTCTGTGCGTCGGTTTTGCTGCGGAGGCGGTGGGTTTGCCAGCCGCGGGTGGTCAAATGCTCATGCAGCAACCCGAAGGTGATATCGTCACGGCAATAGACCATGGCGTGATTGTCTGTGGCCGATTTCGGCGTGGGAAATTCCTGACCGGACGGCGCATCAAGGTAGGGCAGCCGAATGATAAATACCGTCTTTTTGCCCGGGATAGACTCCACGAGCAATTCGCCGTCATGTTCGCGGATTATATTGCGGCACACCGACAACCCTAAACCGGTGCCGCCGCTGCGGGTTTGCGTGCCCCATACTCCCTTGGTCGAGAAAAACGGATCGAAAATCTTTTCAATGATTGCGCTGTCGATACCGTGACCGTTATCCACAATTCTGGTCTCCAGCCAGCCCTCGGACTGGTTGACCGAAATTTCCAGGCGGCCGTCCATGTCCTCCATCGCGTCCAGGGAGTTTTGGATCAGGTTCAGCATGACCTGCTGCAATTTGCCGGGTACAATCCGGATCGGGGCGATTGACTGATAATTGGTCACCAGTTCCACACCGCGATATTCCAGCTCTTTGCGCACGATGGCCAGCACCGAATCAATTATGTCGGTAATATGGCAATATTCATAAGTCGTGTCGGATTGGCGGGAGAACGTCAGCAGGCCCAGGGCGATCTCGTTGGCGTTGGCGGCGATCCGGTTGATTTTTTCCAGCGCTTCGGCAGTCGCCGAGTGGTTTTCGATGTTTTCACTGGCATAACTGGCGTTCCCGATAATCGCGCACAGGTAATTCTTGAATTCGTGGGCCACACCCGCAGCCAGCAGACCGACCGAAGCCATTTTTTCCGATTCGATGGCCTGCTTTTGCCAGCGGCTTTCCTCGGTGATGTCTTTTTTAATTCCCACATAGTTTACGATTACGCCGTCATCGCCACGGACCGGAGTGATGGTCATTGCTTCTTCATAGAGTTCGCCGGACTTTTTCTTATTGGTCAGTTTGCCCTGCCAGACATCGCCACGGGAGATGGTTTCCCACATGGTGCGGTAAAAGTCCGGCTTTTGCAGTCCGGAATTCAACAGACTGGCATTTTCCCCGACCGCCTCATACCGTGAATAACCGGTGACGCGTTCAAATGCCGGGTTCACGTATTCGATCCGTCCGGTGATGTCGGTGATGACGACCATTTCCACCGTGTTTTCCACCGCGTTCTGCAGAATCTGCCGTCCGCGCTCGCTTTCATGGCGCAGGGTGATGTCGGCATACGTCCAAACCCGGCCGATGATCACGCCATTCTCATCGCGAACCGGACCGGTCCAGCGCTCCAGGACCAGCGGCAGAGGCTGGAGCAGCTCCAGCTCGACGGACTGGACCGTCTCATGTTCGGCGTACAGCCGTTCGACACCTGCACAAAACGCCGTGGGGTCTTTGAAATAGCGTTTGATCGATTCGCGCAGTTCACTATCGAGTTTGCCGATAAGCTGGGTCGGTTCCACGCCGAAAATTTCCCCGAAGCGGCGGTTGGCCATAGTAATGGTCGGCCCGGCCTCAAGATAACTAACCATCAGCATCGCGTCCGAGGTGGCCTCCAGGGTGTTCCGGAGGTCATTGGCCAGTAAATGGATTTGTTCTTCTTTCTGGAAACGTTCGGTGATTTCACGGTCGGTACCACGAAATCCAATGATTTCCCCGACGGTATCAACGACCGGCTTGGCATTGCTTTCCAGATAGTGGATCGAGCCATCCCGTCCGACCCAGCGAATAACGAGGTTGCTCCAGCCTTTCCGCTCGCGGGTGGACCGCTCGACCTGTTTGCGGGCAATGCTCACATCGTCCGGATGCATCATTTCAAACAACAGCCGGCCCACGATTTCATCCAGGAGGAAGCCGAGGATCTCGACGGCTGCCGGATTACAGAATTTTACGATTCCCTTGCCGTCGATTTCCCAGACTATTTCGGAGGTGGTCTCGACGATCGACCGGTATTTTTCCTCACTGCGCGCAAGTTGTTCGGTGCTGATTTCCACCAGTGCGCGCGATTCGCTCATGCGGCGGTCGACACGCGTGATCACGGTGCCCAGAATCCAGATCAGGAACAACGATACAATGCCGCCGTAAATACTCATCCGTGCCGTCGTCCGGCCGGCTTCAGCTACCGCCTGAGTGATGTCCACCCACAGGACGAGGTGGCCGATGAAGACGTTGTCCGAGTCCACCATGCCGATACAGCCGGCGGCAAACTTTGATTTTCCCGTTTCGAATACTCGCGTCTTCAGGTTGCGCGGTGGCCAGGTGGCGTCGCTCAGCCCGCCCAGGATATCGGGGAATTGGTCGAAAGTGTGGGCCAGGATGACCGGGTCAAATACTTTAAGCGTGTCCGGCTCCACCCCGTCGGGGACCGGGTAATTATACCACTGGCCCTCACCCAGATAGGATTTGCTGACGACTGCGGCCAGGTCGGACTTGATTCCCCGTTTTAATTCGGTCAGCAGGTGCCCGATCGCGGTGCCGGCCTCAATAAAGCCCACGCGCGCTTCGGGGTCGCCGAACGGCCGGATAACCCGCACGGCAAACATATGGTTGGAAAATTCGATGCCCGAGGCCTGCTTGCGCGTCATCCGCGACAGGTAAAACGTGGACCGTTTGATCGAATCATCATACCGTTCAGGATCGTGCCAGCGCAGGAAACAAGTCCCGCTGGGTTGGATCACCGAGAGCTGGGAAATATTGAATTCAGACTGCAACTGTTCAAACAGCGGCTTACCCAGCAGGTACAGACTGTCCCGCTGGCGCTGCAGGAACTTCAACAAAAACCGCGGATCATGGTCGATCGTCGAGAGGACCGCCCCCAGGCGCGAGGCGTTATCGTCGATACGCGATTGAAAGTACGATTCCGTCTGGCTGGTACGCAACTGCACGGTCTCAAAGATGTTGCTTCGTTGTGTCAGGTAGACCATGAGGGTGAATAACGACCAGGCCACAAAAACGGAGATCAGAAGTGGAATGAGAATGTTGGCCCTGATTTTTTGTTGTGTGCTCATAGTTGCGGACTCTAATTGCTGGGGCCTGCGCAGTCCCTGCAAGGCCATGACTAGATTTGTCCGTGACGCCGATCCGTCCGTGAAACCTTCTGACGGTATTATCGGCGTTTCAAAGCAGATATTGATCGGCACGGATTAAACATTTGCGGGTGGTTGTTTTGGGCGAGTTGTCGGTAATTGATAGTGTACTATATGCTTACCAGCACCGCCAGGCCCCCGGTAAGCGGGGGCCTGGAGAAATATTCCACCTATTGGCCGCCGGCCGCGAGGGGCGCCGCATTCAACTGCGCCCATTGTTTTTTCACCACGATATTCACCATCGGCGTGCCGGGCGGTAATTTGTTCGGGTCCAGCAGGTCCGTGTCGAAACCCCAATCGCGGTTGGGGGCAGTGTAGACAGAGCCATACGTCCACGCGCCATCGGCCTGTTGCGATTCCCACAAATCGACCATTGATCCCCGAAATGTCAGTGTTTTTCCCGTCCAGTTTTCGAGGAACCGGGGCAGGTTTTCCAGCCCGCCATTGTAGGCCTGACCGTCCTCGCCGGTAGTGGTATTCCCCGTGATGAAGGACAGGTTGATCGTCGTGGTATTGGAGGCGACCCGGTCGTTGATCCCCAGCGTGGATTTGGTGTCGTCCCAGTTGTTCGACAGGACATTAAACGCGTCACAGATGACCGCCGCCGGTTTTTTCGCTACAGAATTGTAGTCGCCCTTGGTATAAAGCGGGTTTTCCGAGACCACCGTCAGACCCGCCTTCAAGGTGCTGCCGTTGACCAATCGTGTGGCCGGCTGGGTCACGCCGCCCACCGTCTGGCTGGTGTACACCATTCCATTGGTTGGCCAGTAGGCGCTGGCGTTGAGTTTGGAGATATCAATTTCCAGGGCACTGACGTTTTTCTGCTCGCGGCCATCGTAGAAGGTTTTATTGGAAATCGACCCGTCGGCAATCATTGCCGCTGTGACGTCGGTCCAGGTATTGTCCGGCTGCCGGAAATATGCCGTGCCGTTGATGATTTTCAATCCGGCCTTCAGTTCATAGGAATCAGGGTTGGAACCGCCCCCGGAGCTGTTGATCAGGTCGATCGGCTCACCCGAAACCGACACCGGCAGATATAACTCGTTGATCCCATGGTCTTTATCCTGCACCTGTCCGTCCCAGCGTTCCAGCGATTCGTCGACCCACTCCGCATCGGCGTTGTCCAGCCAGGTGCCATCCGGGTTTTTCATGTCCTGGTAGGTACCGTCATTGTCTTTGATGCGGACCGAGCCGGTGCCGAGCGTTTGCCCCGAACCGGGTTTGCGGCCGTGTCTGATTGTCCCGGCCGCCGACAGGAACGATTCAATATCAAGACCGTTATGCGAGCCGAGCCAGAGGTTCCCGTTGGCGTGAACGCGACCGTTGAGCTTCATGAACGGCCCGGGGTGGATCTCCATGTCCGGTTCATAAAACACCGCGAATTGGAACAGCGGCACGAGCACTTTTTCCATACGGAGGGAGATGGTGTTGGTGATCGGCGTCGATGACGAGACGGCAGTGCTGATCACATCGTACTGGTTACCCAGCCCGTATAACCCGCGGTACATCCCCTGGGTCATATTGGTCTGTTTGGTGGTATCGAACTGTGCCATCCGGTAGGTGACATTATAATTCTCCATGGCCAGCGTGCCGGAGGGCAGGGGGTTGGGCGGATAATTGGTCGAATCGATCGAGTTGCGGAAATAGGTGTACGCCAGTTCCGCACCCGATTCGGCGGCATACAGGGCATTAACATCCCGCACCTGCGAGCCGGAAATCGCCACATCATCGGCCGATTTCATCACTGCCGCGGCGCCGATGATCCCCAACATCAGCAGAATTGCCAGGCAGGTGATGATTACGAAGCCCCGTTCGTTTCGGATAAGACCCCTCATACTATACCTCGTCTAGTTAAGTTAAAAGCCGAGATTGCGGACCTGGACTTTGGTCGCGAATTCCCGGCGGCGATATTCATCCTGAAATTGCAAATCCTCGCGGTTGGTGCGCGCGGTCAAGTCGACCAGCACTTGCCGTACCAAGCCCGGCTGGTTGGGGACATTCAGCGTATCGCCGTTGAGCATGACAAAGCGGAACTGCAGGTTCTCGATATTTTCGGCGAACGGTGCAGCCGGTTCACCCATTTCTTCGACCATCAACACCGGATGCAGCGAATCCGACTGGTCGATGTAAAACCGATAGGCCTCGATCATGAACACCTGGCTGCCCTTGGGATAACAGCGGGACAGCACCGTCGTATTATGCTGAATATGGGCCGCGGCGGCCTGGACTTCGGTGATCACGAAAAACTCGCCGGTGTCAGCCGTGGGGTCATAAATATACGCCCAGCGGTTTTCTTTGAAACACGAAATGTCGTGGCCGTCACACCGCAGTTCCGCGGAGGGTTGGGGCATATCGTGTTCGATCGGTGCTTCGCAATGTCCCGGGGGCTGATAGATGACCATCAGCGTATCCGGGTTCGCGTCATGTGCGACCAGTGGCCCGATCTGCTCGGGCAAGCCGAAGCCCGCCATGCGAATATGTCCCGAGAGCATCCGGATCGAGGCCCGCGCGGCCTGCTGAGCGTCGGAGACTTCGTCCTGGATCAGCCAGCCGCGGTGCTGGGTTAAATACAACTCGAAAGCCGAGGCCACCACGATCAACCCGATGATGCTGGACACCAACAGTTCGATCAGCGTCATACCCCGCTGGCCGCCGAGCAACCGGGGCCAGGGCAGCAGTCTCTTTTTTCGACATCTGAATATGCGCATAATTACACCTCACGACTTGCGGTACACGAAAGACTTAACCTGCCGGACATGATATTGCTGTTGGCTGTCTTCCCACATGACCTCAACCACGAGTACATCGAGATTGGCCGTGGGGGGGTCGGTGTCGGTGATCCACCACATGGCGTGGCGATGGGTTTCGATATCATATTCCATGCCCCAATCAGGGATCGCCCCGGCCTTGAAGGCCTCGACGATGTTTTGGACATCCTGCATCACTCGGTCATTGAGCTTGGATGTCTCATTGCCGGTAATCGATGTGGCCACCATCGGAATCATCAGCAGCATGCCCAGCGAAAACACCAGCATGCCGATCATGACCTCCAACAGGCTGATCCCGGCCTGACTTCTCATGAGTTTTATCATAAACCTGCCCCTTTACTCAGTTTTGTCTCATGCGGCTCACCCGCTGCAAGTGGTATGTAAAATGCGGTGCCGAATCGCGAGACAACTTTAATTGGCGGTTGTAACATCCAGCAAGACAAGATATTGGGGCAACATTTAATTGCCGTTCGAATCCGTCGCCCGAAATTCAGGCAGCTCCGATCATGGCATATTATTGGATTTCCCCCATATTTTATAGCAGCTTGCGGCCAACCCGGGGCCAGGAGTGGATCCCCAAAGAATTCGGGAAGACGGTTGTTCAGCAGGAAGAAATGAGACTAATATTGTATGTTTAGAAGATCAGCCTTTGGTGAACATTGCGCCAACTTGTTGCAACACTGTATTCCCCGAAGACTGTCCGGCAGACCAAAAAAACCATATCCCATTGGGAACCTTGTCAAAATGAAAACCGGCCGCTGATATGCCGCTTGACACTCCGCGGGGACATCGATAAAATATTCACATGGCAGAGGATCCAATGCACGGATATGCAATGTCTTGTGGTTCTCAGGGGACAGAGGATTCCGCAGCAGACGTGCTGGATGACTTGTTCGCGTAAGGATCACGGCCAAGTGTGCAATTTGCCGGAAGGGATCTGACATGCAATTCACCAAAGCTGAGGAGTACGGGATAATTGGGATGATTCACCTGGCGCGGCAGCCGCGGGGGGCGGTGGTGAGTCTCAGCGAGATTTCGAAGGTGGAGAACATCCCCGACAAATTTCTGGCGAAGATCTTTCAAAACCTCACGAAAAGCGAGCTGGTCAAATCTCATCGCGGAGTGCGGGGCGGGTTCTCGTTGGCCAAAACGCCGCGCAAAATTACCATGGGTGAGATTATTCGCTCGGTGCAGGGCGAGGAAGATCCCATGAAATGTGTCCTGAAGCACCATGTCTGCGACAAAGTGGCTGCCTGTCCGATCCGTAAGGCAGTCCTCGATGCGAACAAACAGCTGTTTGCCGTCTATAACCGCCACTCGCTTAAGGAATTAGCTGATTCGTATTAGTCCTGCGCCGAAAATGTCCTTTGCTGCATTGTTCCGATACTTGCTTTTGATGCTGTTTGAAGATGAGGATGATGCGGTTTGCCGCCAAAGGCGTATGCCACTTCCCGCACGCCCCTTCCGGATGGCATTTTGGTCATTGTCAAAATAACTACATGTGCATGCTGCTGCAATTCCTGAACAGCGGTCTGCGCAGAATCGTGTTCGGCAAGAAACCAGGCGATAATTGACTTGGCCTATGTCGTTGTCGCCCATACGAAAGCGAAATCCTCGCCGAACGGCAGGGTGTTTGCTTCTCATTTGTGCGGGTAAAAGTATGTAACTGATGGGGAGTGACAATTATGGTAAAAAAGTTGATGCTGTCCGTGATGTGTTGCGTCGCGCTGGCTGCCGGGGTCCATGCTTCTGTGGCGCCCCATGCCGTGGAGAAATCCGGCCTTGTTCCGAACGTGTCGGTGTACCGCGCCGGTGACGGCTCACCGGTGAGTCCGGCCGCAGAGTTTTCGTTGTATGCACAACCGCCGGATGTCGGACCGTCCCTAGCCGCGTCATTTCGTTCGAGTCCCGGTCAGCCAGGTGCCTTACCCTCCACGACCACTCTAACCACTCAAATTGATTTTGATTATGACCGGTCGACAACGACTGCCACCCCGGCCGCGCCAGTACCCGAACCGGCGAGCATGATACTCCTCGGCCTTGGCTTGATGGGTGGCGGGCTGGCGGCCCGGAAATGGCGCATATGCCGCTGACCATCAGGTAATCTCGAGCGATTTCAGCCCCGGTCTGCCACCGGGGCTTTTTTTGTGCGAAATCCATTTGTGGGCGACCGTAAATGCCCGGAGTAGTTGCTCCGATACCGGTAATAACTGACCGGGGATGAAAGTATGTCGAAACCGGGTACGAAAAAACTTGACATCGCCCATCAGTGGGGAGATATTGCCGTGATGTATTTTGGATCTTACCATACGGGGCGAACTACCGGCCAGCCGGTAACCGGCCCAATGGGCGCGGTCCACGGGCGATTAGCTCAGTTGGTTAGAGTGCTTGCTTGACATGCAAGAGGTCACTGGTTCGATTCCAGTATCGCCCACCATTCCCTCGTGGTCGCGGATCAGGAACAACGGGCTTAACCGGGCGTCCGGCGAAATCCGGCGTATGACCATGACCGGGAATTGTGGCGGTCCAAAAATGAGGACAATATGGCTCAGCGGATAAAATTGACACTCCCCGACGGCAAGGTGCTCGAATTCGCTTCGGGGATTACGGCTGCCGGTGTCGCCGAAGCGATCGGCGCCGGGCTGGCCCGTGCCGCGCTTGCCGCGGTCGTTGACGGGCGGGCGGTGGATTTGTCAACGGAATTGGATCATGATGCGAGTTTCGAAATCCTGACCTTCGATTCCCGTGCCGGACGGGAAGTGTTCTGGCATTCGTCTGCGCACGTGATGGCCCAGGCGGTCAAAGCGCTTTATCCGGGCGCCAAACTGGCCATCGGCCCGCCAATCGAGGAAGGTTTCTATTACGATTTCGATCTGCCCAGTCCGCTGACCGAGGATGACCTCGGGCGGATCGAGGAGCGGATGAAACAACTTATCGCCGCCGATACGACCTTCGAACGCCGTGAATATTCGGCTGCCGAGGCCCGGGAGTTGTTCACCCGGGAACATGAACCGTACAAGGTGGAAATCCTGGCGCAGGTTGAACACGAGGGCGAGACCATCAGCGTCTATACGCAGGGCGGTTTTATCGATTTATGCCGTGGGCCGCACCTGCCCTCCACCGGACGGATCAAGGCCTTCAAACTGTTGGCGGTGGCCGGTGCCTATTGGAAAGATGCCGAGGGCAACCCGCAGTTGCAGCGCATTTATGGTGTTTCCTATCCGGACAAAAAGCTGCTGCAGGAGTTCCTGGTGCGCCGGGAGGAAGCCGCCCGCCGCGATCACCGCAAACTGGGCAAGGAACTCGACTTGTTCTCCCTGCAGGAAGAGGGGGGAGGCGGGCTGGTGTTCTGGCACCCCAAAGGCGCCTTGATCCGGCATCAGATCGAGAATTTCTGGCGCGAGGAGCACCTGAAAAACGGCTACGACCTGGTGTATTCGCCGCATATCGCCCGGCTTAATTTATGGAACCGGTCGGGACATACCGATTTTTATGCCGAGTCCATGTATCCGCCGTTCGACATCGAGGGCAATCCCTACCAGCTCAAGCCGATGAACTGCCCCTTCCATATTTTGATTTATAAATCGCGGCTGCATTCGTATCGGGAACTGCCGTTACGCTGGGCCGAACTGGGTACGGTTTATCGTTATGAGCGCTCGGGTGTCCTGCATGGGTTGATGCGAGTGCGCGGGTTCACCCAGGATGACGCGCATATCTTCTGTGCCAAGGAAGAAATCGAGCGGGAAATTGCCCGTACGCTCGACTTTTCATTATATTTATTGCGGGCTTTCGGTTTTCAGCAGATGAAGATCTACCTGTCGACCCGGCCGGCCAAATCCATTGGTGAGGAAGCCGACTGGGTTAAAGCTGAAAGTTCACTTCGTGCCGCCTTGACCGCCGCCGGGGTGGAGTATGCGATCGACGAGGGCGCCGGCGCATTTTACGGCCCGAAGATCGATATCTGTGTCCGTGACGCCATCGGCCGCGAGTGGCAATGCACGACCATTCAGTTCGATTTCAACCTGGCCGAACGGTTTGATCTGACATATGTCGGGGCGGATGGCAACCGTCACCGGCCGTTTCTGGTGCACCGGGCACTGCTGGGATCGCTGGAGCGGTTTTTCGGGATCTTGATCGAACATTATGCCGGGGCGTTCCCGGTATGGCTGGCGCCGGTGCAGGTGGTGGTCCTGCCGATTGTCGACAGTCTAAACGAGTACGCCGGCAGGGTCCAGCAACAATTGGCTGCCGCGGGTTTGCGCTCACAGCTTGATGAACGCAGCGAGAAAATCAACTTGAAAATCCGTGAAGCCGAACTGGCCAAGATCCCGTATATGTTTGTCATCGGCGCGCGGGAGGCCGAGGCCGGGCAAGTGACGGTCCGGCGGCACGGCCGCAAAGAGCAAAAAGTAGTTGATTTAGCCGAAGCAATCGCCGATATCGTGAGCACAGATCGGCAAAAGGAGCAATAATGTAGATGGCCGTGCTCCGGCGCGGCAATTACCGTAGACCGTGTTCAAAGGAGGTTCTTATCAGCAGGAAGAAATTTGTTCCCGTTCCACGTGCGAATTTCCGCATCCGTTATCCACAGGTGAGGGTTATCGGCGCCGAAGGCGAGCAGCTCGGGGTGTTGGCTACGCGCGACGCGATAAAAATGGCGGAGACTGAAGGGCTTGATTTGGTGGAGATTTCCCCGACCGCCCGGCCGCCGGTTTGTCGCATCATGGATCTGGGGAAGTACAAGTACGAGCAGGCCCGGACATTACGGAAGGCGCGCAAAAAACAGCAGGGGACTACGCTCAAGGAAATGCGTTATCGTCCGAAAATCGACCGGCACGATATCGAATTCAAGACCAAGCATGTCCGGCAATTTCTGCAGGATGGTCACAAGGTCAAAGTGTATGTCGAGTTCCGCGGGCGGGAAATGACCCATACCGAATATGGCATGAAAATCCTCGGCCAGATTGAGGAATTGCTCGAAGACGTCGGTATCGTGGAAAACCGGCCCAAAATGGAAGGGCGGCATATGACCATGCTGATGGTGCCTAAACGGGTCGGAGCGCCGAAAAAGAAAGTCGCCCCCGTGCCAGCAGGAGTGCGGGAGACCTCATCCACGGAAGCTGTGGAAGAGCAGACCGAGGCCCCGGCTGCAGAATAACGCGTGCGGTTGAGTCGGCATGACTGGGAAAGGCGCGGCGAAAAAAGCTGATACTTTGGGCAAATATAGACAAAAAAGGCTTGACGGCGCACGTAAAGACTATAAATTAAGCGGTTTGATAAAAACCAGCCTGAGGGCGGAGCAGATATGCCAAAGATGAAGTCAAATCGTGCGGCCGTCAAGCGGTTCAAGGCCAACAAGTCGGGCAAGATCAAGCGGTGGTCCGCGTACACCAGCCATATTCTGAACAAAAAGACGACCAAGCGTAAACGCCAGTTGCGCAAGGGCAAATATGTCCACGACGCCGACGCAAAACGTGTCCGGAGAATGATCCTGGCCTAAGCGTGCCCCGGCGTTTTACGCCGTTTGCGGGCCGGACGGGCTGCTGATCACCAAGAGGGAGTTAAACGATATGTCGCGTGCAAAATCCCCCGTACCGGGACATCGCCATCGGCGCCGGATCGTCAGGGCGGCACGAGGAAATTACGGCGGTCGCCGCAAGCTATACCGCACTGCACGGGAAACCGTGCAAAAGGGCATGACCTATGCCTACCGCGACCGGCGCAACCGTAAACGGGAATTCCGGGCGCTGTGGATTATCAGGATTAATGCCGCTGCCCGCCAACTGGGGCTGTCCTATTCGATTGTCATCGATCGGCTGAAAAAAGCCCATATCGACTTGGACCGCAAAAGTTTGGCCCATCTTGCGGCCACCGATTTTGATGGTTTTCGGCAGGTCGTGGAAACCGCCGCCGCTACATAGCGCTCAGCGGTAGTTCCACGCCCTGATAAATCGAGATTGATCTTTTACGTTCGATCTCGTTTTTTTTGTAGCGGAGAATGGATATGGCCGACGTACCGGACATCGATCGACTCACGGCACAGGCCGCCGCCGAGTTGGAGCGGGCCGAGGATCAGCAGGCGCTTGACGGGTTCAAATCACGTTGGCTGGGCCGCAAGGGCGAACTATCGCTCATCCTCCGGGGGCTGAAAGACCTCGCCCCGGAGCAGCGCCGTGAAATCGGGGTGGCGGCAAATCAGGCCCGGGAAAAGTTGCAGGCGGCCTATGACCAGAGAAAAGGCGCCCTGGAACAGAATAAGGCCGTGGCCGTCGACCTGGATTACACGCTGCCGGGGCGTACTGTGCCGCGAGGCGGACTGCACGTGCTCACCCAGGTCACCGACGAAATCGTGCGGATTTTTTATGGCATGGGTTTTGAGGTCGCCGACGGCCCGGAAATTGAAACCGACTATTATAATTTTACGGCCCTGAATTTTCCGCCGGACCACCCGGCGCGCGACATGCAGGACACCTTTTTCGTCGAAGGCGACTATTTACTGCGTACGCACACCTCGCCGGTCCAGATTCGGGTGTTCGAAAAGCGCCGCCCGCCAGTGCGGATATTGGCCCCCGGGCGCAGCTACCGCAATGAAGCGATCAATGCCCGGTCGTACTGCATGTTCCATCAGGTCGAAGGTTTTTATGCCGCGGCCGATGTCTCGTTTGCCGATCTGAAGGGTGTGCTGGTCGGCTTTGCCGAACAATTTTTTGGCGCTGAGGCCAAATTGCGGTTTCGGCCTTCATTTTTCCCGTTTACCGAACCATCGACCGAGGTGGACATTTCCTGCCTGCTGTGCGGCGGCAAGGGGTGTCGTTTGTGCAAGTACGAGGGTTGGCTCGAAATTCTCGGCGCGGGCATGATCGATCCGGAGGTATTTCGCGCGGTCAACTATGATCCCGAACGGATTTCCGGCTTTGCGTTCGGTATGGGGATCGAGCGGCTGGCCATGATGAAATACCGCATTGATGATATCCGCTTGTTTTTCGAAAACGACCTGCGTTTTCTGGCGCAGTTTTAAGCTCGCGGGAGGTGGTCGGCGGACAGTGCCGCCGGTGCAGTGCAGAACAGACTCAACGCAGGATAAGCGGGGTCCCGATGCAGGTCTCATATAAATGGTTGCAGGAGTACATTGCGTTCGACTGGTCGCCTGACGAGCTGGCCCGGCGGTTGACCATGATCGGTACTGCGGTCGAACGAATCACGCCGCTTTATGAAAAATTCTCCGGCGTCAGGATTGCCCGGATTGAAAAAGTCGACCGGCATTCGGGCCAGGACCGGTTGAGTTTGTGCACCATCAACGACGGCACGGGAGTCCGTGTTGTGGTCTGTGGCGCGCCGAACGTCCACCCCGGCTTGTATGCACCGTATGCCATGCCCGGCGCGGTGCTCCCCGGCGGGATGGAAGTCAAGACCGCGACGATTGCGGGGGTGTCTTCACCGGGGTTTCTCTGCTCGGAGGCCGAGCTGGGACTGTCTGAGGAAAGTGATCGGATCATGGAACTCGACCCCGAGGCCGCCGAAACCGGCATGGACCTGTGGGAATTCCTCGATCTCGATGATTGGATTATGCAATTCGAACTGACCCCCAACCGGCCGGATTGCATGTCGGCCCTGGGGTTGGCCCGCGAAATCGGCGCCTTGATCGGCACCAAAGTACGGCGGCCCGAACTGGAGCTTCACGAGGGCGGCGGCGCTGCTGCCGAGCGCGTCACTGTTCAGATCGACGATCCCGACGGCTGCCCACGCTATGCCGCGCGAATTGTCGACAACATCGAAATCAAACCCTCGCCGTTCTGGCTCAAACGGCGGCTGCATGCTGCCGGGATGCGTTCGCTGAACAATATTGTGGACATCGCCAACTATATTATGATCGAGACCGGCCAGCCGTTGCATGCGTTCGATTTCGCTACTTTCAGCAGGCCGAATATCGTCGTCCGCGCCGCGACAGCAGGGGAGGAATTCACCACCCTGGACAATGAACGGCGCGCGATGCCGGCTGATGCGGTAATGATCACTGATGGCGCGGCTGCATTGGCGGTCGGTGGCATTATGGGCGGACTGGCTTCGGAAGTCTCGGCAGTCACCAGGGCTGTTCTGCTCGAATCGGCTTATTTCAATCCATCCCGTATCCGGCGGACCCGCAAGCAGTTGGGGCTTGCTTCCGAAGCGGCGCTGCGTTTTGAAAAAGGCGTCGATCCCAACGGCGTGGGATTTGCTTTGGACCGGGCGGCCGCGTTAATGGCTGAACTGGCCGGGGGACAAGTCCTGCAGGGTGCTGTTGATGTCTATCCCGCGCCGGTTGCCCCGTTGCGGCTGGAGGTTCGGCCCGTTCGCGTCAATAAAATTATCGGCGTGGACCTGGCCTCGCCGCGGATGATCGACATCCTTTCCGCACTGGAGTTCGGCGTGACCGGCGGCAAGACCATCGCGGTGGCCGTGCCCACGTTTCGGCCCGACATCACGCGGGAGATCGATTTGATCGAGGAGATCGCGCGGATTGCCGATTACGGCGCAATTCCAGTCAGACGAAAAGCCGCGGGCCGCATTCCTACAGCGGTCAACCCGTTAAACCAATTCGAGACCCGCATCAAGGAAATCCTTGTTGGGGAGGGATTGTTTGAAGTCGTTACCAACTCGCTGGTCGACCCCCGGCGGCTCACGCCCGGTGAGGCCGGTCTTGCGGTAAAATTGAAAAACCCCCTGTCCGAAGAATTGTCGGTAATGCGCGCGTCCCTGTGCGGCTCGCTGCTACAGGTGGTCGCGCATAATCTCAATCGCCAGGTGCCGACCATTGCCATATTCGAAATCGGGCGCGTGTTTCAGCAGGTGGACGGTGTAATCCGTGAGCGGCACGCGGCGGCGGTGATGCTGGCCGGCAATGCTTTCGTGACCCGCTGGGAAACCGGCGTGCGCGCGGTTGATTTTTATGATCTTAAAGGCATACTGGTCACGATGTGCCGGGCGTTGCGCCTGGAGCTGGAACTGTGCGCGGCCCCGTACGAAATGTTTGCCGACCGGGCGTCCTTCGAATTGAGGGTGGGGGAGACGCCGCTGGGTTCGCTGGGTTTGATTGCCCCCGAACTGGCCAGGCGGTATGATGTCAAAATTCCGGTGTGGGCGGCGTTCCTGGATTTCGATAAGCTCGAACGGGCGGGACGGGCGACCGCAGTCTATCGGCCGCTCCCACGCTTTCCCAAAGCCGAGCGGGACTGTGCGGTAATTGTTTCGCGTTCGGTCAAAGGCGGGGACTTGGTGGAAACGGTGAAACGGGCTGCCCCCGAGTTAATCGAGCAGGTCGACATTTTTGATGTCTACACCGGCAAACCAATTGCGGCCGATAAGAAAAGTGTAGCCATTTCCGTGTCATACCGTGCCGAAGATCGCACACTAACTGATGCGCAAGTCAATGATGCACATAGTAAAGCAGTGGAATTGCTTAAGAATTGCTTTAATGCTGAATTGCGTGAATAATCTCTCCGTTGGCCTGGTTCACGGCGGCCTGATCGCGGCCGCCTTTTTTATCCCCCACAAGCAGCGGGGCGAAAAAAATCCGTTGAAGTTTTAGTTTCGTTAAGGAACGGTTTATCCTTGACTCGTATCTGACGACAGACTAATTTAGAGGCGGAAGGTGTTTTTTCGCAGGAGGGACCGGACAAGCGTCGAGTGTTCGAGGCCATATGAGTACCGGCAGTCTCGACATATTACGGAGCCGCGTTCAATCGGCAATTGAGGAGACCAAAGTTCTTCGTGCCGAAAACGAACGATTGAAAGCTCAACTCGAGGAGAGTGAAGCCCGGCACATGACGGTGGCTGATGATTCCACGGGCCGGAATATCTTCGGCCTGCCGGCGGGACACGGGTTTGACCCCGGAGACATTCGCCAACGGTTGCAGGGGTTGTTGCGGCGCATTGACCGTCTGGAAGAAATCCTGGTTGAATATGACAGGTAGTGGCCGGCCGTTCGCGCACGCGGGCGCGGGCCGGGCCATTTTTATATAGAGGTGGTACGATTTTTTGACTGAAGAGATTTCCTGGCTGGCAATACAGCGGATTGAATTTGGGACAAGAAGATAAGACAGTCCGAGTTACGATATTCGGCGAAGAATATCCCCTGCGCGGGGACGCAAACACTGACTACATGTTGCGTGTGGCGGAGTATGTCGATCGCTCGATGAGAACGGTCGCAGAAAAATCCGCCCATTTATCGACCGCAAAAGTGGCCGTCCTGGCTGCGCTGAACATCGCCGATGAATTGTTTCGCGAACGATCGGATTCCCAAAAACAGTTAACTGACGTCGAGGAAAAGGCAAGCGACATCCTCGACTGGCTGGATGCCAAACTCGCCGATAATTCTTCAGTCTGATCGTCCCCTCCAATTTCACATAGATGGTTACCGGGGTTCATCCGGCCGCGTGCGGCGTAGACCGCGATCTGGTCGACCCTGGTCAACCGGCAACTCTGGAGGAGTTGTATCATGGATAACCCGCTGTTGATTACGGTGGGAGTCGGGATGGCCGCGGCGGTCATTTTTTATATTCTCGGCTGGTTGATGGCGCGGAAAGTCGGACAGGGCAAGATCGCCCGGGCCGAGGAAGTCTCCGCGACAATCATCCGCGAGGCCGAGAAAGAGGCCGAAATCAAGAAAAAAGAGGCCATTCTTGAAGCCAAAGACGAGTGGTACAAAGCAAAAGTAAGCTTCGAGCGCGAATTGCAGATCAAGCGTTCGGAATTCCAAAAGACGGAAAAACAATTACTCGAACGCGAGACGAACCTCAACCGCAAGGTTGATGTGCTCGGCAAAAAGGAGAAAGAATACCAGAACAAGGAACGGGCCCTGCTGGCCAAGGAGAAGGCGGTCGGCATCCGTGAAATCGAGCTGGAACACCTGATTTCCGTGCAAAATGAGCAGCTCGAACGGGTTGCCGGGATGACCTCCGATGAGGCCAAGAAAATCCTGATGGAAAACCTCGAGCAGGCCGCCTATCGGGACGCCGCCTCGCGCGTCAAGGAAATCATCGAGGAGGCCGAGCATCACGCCGAAAAGGAGGCCCGGGAAATCATCATCGGCGCCATTTACCGCTGCGCCGCCGATCACACCGTGGAATCGACTGTTTCGGTAGTCAGCTTGCCCAATGATGAAATGAAGGGCCGGATTATCGGCCGCGAAGGCCGCAACATCCGCTCCTTCGAGACCGCCACCGGCGTAGATGTCATCGTCGATGACACTCCCGAAGCGGTGATCCTCTCCGGGTATGATCCGGTCCGGCGCGAAATCGCCCGCTTATCGCTGGAAAAACTCGTGGCCGACGGCCGCATCCATCCCGCACGGATCGAGGAAGTTGTCGAAAAGACCGAGAAGGAAATCGAAATCAAAATTCGCGAGGCGGGCGAGCAGGCCTGTTTCGACGTAGGTATCCATTCGCTGCACCGCGATATCGTCTGGTTGCTGGGCAAGCTGCATTTCCGCACCTCCTACGGGCAGAATGTGCTGCAACATTCCGTGGAGGTCGCCATGTTGTGCGGGATTATCGCCGCGGAACTGGGGCTGGACCCGGTTATCGCCAAACGCGGCGGGTTGTTGCACGATATCGGTAAAGCCATTGACCGCGATACCGAAGGCACGCACACCCAGATCGGTGTGGCCCTGCTCAAACGGTTTAATGAAATCCCCGAAGTGTTAAATGCCGTGGAAGCCCACCATGGTGATGTGCCCGCGATCTGCCCCTATCCGATTCTGGTGCAGGCTGCCGATGCCATCTCCGGTGCGCGGCCCGGCGCCCGCCGTGAACCCCTCGAGGGGTATATCAAGCGTCTGGAAAAACTCGAGGAACTGGCCGACAGTTTCCATGGCGTGGCCAAGGCGTACGCCATCCAGGCCGGGCGGGAAGTCCGTGTGATCGTGGAAAATCAGGAAGTGGATGATGTCGGCGCCACGTTGCTGGCCTCGGACATCGCCAAGAAAATCCAGGGCGAGATGGAGTATCCCGGGCAGATCAAAGTGACGGTGATCAGAGAAAGCCGGGCCATCGATTATGCCAAGTAGCCCGTATGGCTACCGGCGGGGAGGAGTGTCCTGTCCGCGAACGAACCGGCCGCGCTGATGGTTGGGCGGGTCTATGACCTGCCCATTTACCGATAGCCCGGCCTGACGGGAAAACCATGATTAAAATACTATTCATCGGCGATATCACCGGCCGCCCCGGTCGCTGGATTACTTCGCAACTCTTATGGGGCATCAAACGGGTCCACCAGATCGACTTCGTCATTGCCAACGTGGAAAACGCCGCGGGCGGCTACGGCGTCACTCAGGAAATCTCCCAAAAACTTTATACTTATGGTGTGCAGGTTCAGACGACGGGCAACCATATCTGGGACCGCAAAAACGAATGGCATATTCTGGACCATGACCCCTATCTCCTGCGGCCGGCGAATTACCCGCCGGGAGTGCCGGGTGTCGGCACGGCGATCCGCGAGACCGCGAACGGGCTGAAAGTCGGCGTCATTAACCTGCAGGGCCGGGTGTACATGAAAGAGATCGATTGTCCTTTCCGTACTGCCGACAAATACGTGAGTGTTCTCCGGGAATCGACGAATATCATCTTCGTCGATATGCATGCCGAGGCCACTTCGGAAAAACAAGCCCTGGGCTATTATCTCAACGGCCGGGTCACCGCGGTCATCGGGACGCACACCCACGTGCAAACCGCCGATGAAAAAATTCTCAAAAAGGGTACGGCATATCTCACCGATGTCGGCATGACCGGGCCGCACGAGTCTGTGCTCTGGGTCAAGCCCGAAAACGCCATCGCCCGGTTTTTGACGCAGATCCCGCATCGTTTTCACATGGCCGAGGAAGATATTCGTCTGTCGGCCGTGGTGATTACTGCCGATGAAACCACCGGCAAAGCCGAAAAAATCGAGCGGCTGCAATATGCCTTCGACGGTTCGGTGTCCACGCGGGAATATTTCGGCCTCCCGCCGCGCGAGGAAGACCCCGAGTACGTGCCGCGCGAGGAAAACCTGCGCCCCGACCAGGTCTGAGTTTTCGCAATCAAACCTGTAGCATGGCCGTCCCGGCCATGCGCATGGACAAGATGCCCATGCCACGAATACCGGTACCCCACTCCGCCGCGGCGGACGGTGGGTCGGTAAAACATGCCGTGGTTGGCGTACGTCCTCGTGCGCCAACGCGAATGACCGCCATCTTCCGTTTGTGGGCGGCCCGCCGCGGCGGGTCCACATCTGCCCCAGCTTGATCTTCCGCTTGCCTTCATCGCCCTCCCGGCATTTCTTACAGCGCATGGAAGCGATAATCATCGATGGGAAAAAGGTGGCTGACGAGTTTCGCGCCCGGCTGGCCGAGCGGGTCGAAAAACTTGCACAGCGGGGTGTTATCCCCGGCCTGACCGCCGTGCTGGTGGGTGATGACCCGGCCTCGGCCTCGTATGTGCGCTCCAAGAAAAAAGCCGCCGCGGAAATCGGCATTAATTCCAGCGTGGTTGAATTGCCTGCGGGTACGCCGCAAAGCGAATTGGACAGCATCATCGACGGATTAAACGCCGATGACCGCGTGCACGGCTATATCGTGCAACTCCCATTACCGAAGCAGTTGAATGTCGAAAAGACCATCCAGCGCATTCTGCCGGTTAAGGATGTCGATTGTTTTCATCCGGAAAATGTGGGGCTGATGACCCTGGGGCGGCCGCGTTTTCTCCCGGCGACGCCGGGGGGTATCATCGAATTATTGCGCGCGTACAATATTCAAACCTCCGGCGCGGAAGTGGTAATCCTCGGGCGCTCGGATATTGTCGGGCGGCCATTGTCGATCATGCTGGCGCAGAAAGCCGTGATGGGCAACGCCACGGTCACGGTCTGTCATACCCGTACCCGAGACTGGGTTCGCCATACCAGAAACGCCGATATTCTCATCTCGGCGGTGGGCCGGGCCAATACGGTCACTGCCGAGATGGTCAAACCGGGCGCGACGGTGATCGATGTCGGCATGAACCGCATCGATGATCCGTCGGCGAAGAAGGGGTATCGGCTGGTTGGTGATGTCGATTTCGCCGGTGTCTCGCAGGTGGCCGGTGCAATTACGCCCGTTCCCGGCGGCGTGGGCCTGATGACTGTGGCCATGCTTTTGGCCAATACCGTCACCGCCGCGGAGTTGAGGGGACAATGATCCTATTGGTGCCCCACAGCTTTGCTGTGGGATCGCCGCCACGCCAGCACGGATGCTCAGAGGGTAAGATGGACAAAAAAGAAAAAATAAAAGCATATAAACAAACCATTCAGCCGATGGGGATTTATCAAATCACCAACACCACCAACGGCAAGATCTTCCTCGGCAGCGCCAAAGATTTGCGGGCCAAACTAAACAGCCAGAAATTCCAACTGCAAAACGGCGTCCATCCCATCAGGGGCATGCAAAGCGATTTTACCGCGGTGGGCGAGGAGGCCTTTTCATTTGAAGTCCTGGATTATTTGGAGCCGCAGACCGACCCAACCCACGATTACACCGAGGATTTGAATATCTTAAAAGAGATGTGGCTGGCCAAGCTGCAACCGTATGATGCACGGGGGTATCACAAGAAACGGTGAAATGGGGATAAATGACCAACCGTAAGGGGTTGGGTGCCATTCTGCTGAAGGTGTATACAATGTCTGATGACCTTTTTGAAAAACACTATTATAATCTCAAGGGGAGAAATGCCGAAGAAACCATCAATCAATTGGCATTCAAATCATTCCTTACCGAATGGTGTTATCCAAATCCTAAATTACCCGACGGGAAAGAAATCTGCGACTTGTTGATTTATTACGACGGGGTGATGTTGATTTGCTCTATTAAAAATATTGAATACAAGGGGAATGATGAAAGGTATTATCGCAAGGCCTACAAGGATTCAATTAAACAAATTATTGGTGCAGAACGAACACTAACTAGTGGCATATTCCAGATTGAGCTATCAAATCCATCAGGATACACGCATAAATTAGAACCAGAATATATTCGCAATATCCATAGATTGGCCATTAGCACATCCGATTGCGAGATCATACGACCGTATTATTATGAACAAGACGGTAAGTGTTTTCATTTATTCGATTATACTTTCGAGGAATTTATGAACGAATTAGATACGGTATCCGACTTTACCAAATATCTTCGCGACAAGGAAACACTCCTTGGCGGTGATAATCCTGCCAAAATATTAATTTCATGTGAATTGGATCTGTTGGCAGAATATGTCTATTGGGGAAAAACCTTTGATAGATTTAATAAACGAGACCGTACCTACGCCATCGAAGGTGGTATTTGGGGCAAAATATCTTCTTGGCCGCAATATAAATTAAAACAAAGAGCCAACCGAATTAGTTACTTTTGTGATCATCTGATTGATATTACTCACACGTGCCCGGGTGATGATTATAGACATGTTGCGCGAGAGTAGTCACGTCTAAATAGATTCGAGCGTCGCAATTTTGCACTTTCATTCCTAAGTGCATACAAGTTAGCCAATAAAGAGAGTAAGCCGTTTAGGAGATTCTTTCCTGGGGATAATATCACATTTGTATTTGAATTCGCATCTCCGGATTATCCTCGTGAGAATCGTTCCGCTCGGCTTCACAACGTTGGGATTGTGGCAAGGAGTAAAATGGCGGAATCTGGAAAGGTACTCGGTATTGCTACTGAATACGATTGGTCAAATGGTTCATCTTTTGATTTCCTCTGGTTAGATATTCCAGAGTGGACAGAAGAGAATGAGCAATTGGCGAGAGAGATCAGTAAAAAGTACCACGTGTTTGACAACCCTAAGATGACGAAGTATAGATCCCAAGAATATCCAATAGACGACGAAAATACCTAGTTAGGTGCCGCACCTAACGCGTGCGGCCGGGGTCTTTGACCCCTGATCGCGAAGCGATCTGATCGTGTTCGGTATATACACAGAGAGACGGTCTTAGAAACTCGGAGCAGAACTCGGAACCACGCCCGCCCGGTCTTATTCCCTGCCCTCCAGTAGTCTTTTCACCAGCGCTTCCAGTTCCTCGATGCGTTCTTGCTGCACCCGGTTCTGCTGATCCAGGGCCTGGATGGCTGCCATCATGATGCCGGCCATATCACCCGAGTTGATGCTGGTCGAATCACCACATTGGCCAACCCCGTCATGCCCAAAGGCGGCGAAAAAGTCCTGGGCCACCGGGCCATAGTGGCGAAATTGCCGAGGGTCATGGCCCTTCAGGTTCCAGCTCGACAGACTCAGCCCGCGAATCTTCCGGAGCATCTCATCACTATCCACCGGGCAAAAGTTTTCCTTCTCATTGCGGTCGGAGGTATAGGTATAAGCCACCTGGCCCTCGATGACCGTAACTGAGGAATTACCCAGACGGATCTTGTTGCTGGCATCGACCACGGCTTCGGCGCCGATGGCCGTGGCGTTGGACAGGTTCCCCGAGGCAACCTCCGTCCCAAAGCCCACGCCGGTATTGTTATTACCAATGGTGTTTCCGGAGAACGCGTAAGCCCCGATGGCGGTGTTACCGTGACCGTTGGTATTAGCCACGAGTGTTGATAACCCGCTGGCGGTGTTGAAGGAACCCGAGTTGTTGGATTGGAATGCGCCTGCTCCACTGATGGTGTTGCTGTTGCCGGTCATCGTCTGATTCCCTGCCTCGTAACCCATAAAGATGTTGTCATAATTGCCATAACTATGAATGAATAGCGCACCGCTCTTGAGGATATTGCCGTAGTCCGGCCCGGAATCGACTAGTTCGAGATTTCCCTGTTCTACTGACACATCGCCGAAGACGGCCCCGCCAGTGGCTCGATCGATCGTTGCCACCCGGAAGGCGTACGGCATGGCGGTCAGACGTGCGCGCGGAATCATTTCCGGATCAGCGCCGACTTTGATGCCCAACCAGCACTCATGCCAGATGAATGACTCCGCACTCAGGCTGTCAACGTCACCAAGGTTGATATTGAACCGCCCTTCATCATCGGGCGTCACCTGACGCTCCTCGTCCCAGAAAACCATCCCGTCGGTTGGGGCATCGTAGATCGTGAAAACGACGGTGACCGGAGTGGTAATGGGCTCACCATCGGCATCCAGCAGGATGCCCTGGTAGTTCAACAGTGGCGGCAAATCAGCATGTGCCGCAGACAATGCACCGAACAGGATCGCTGCCGCGTACAGGCACAACACGGGACGCAACGACATGGAAGACCTCCCTGGAAAATTATAATGTTGAGATAGATTGATTGTCCACACATCGGTTCAACTCAGTTGTTGATCAAAACCACCTCCGCCGGAAACAAATTCCAAGGTTCCGACTCTCAGTCTGCCCGCCCTGATATTCGAACCAACCCCCGATCGTGCCGCTGCCGGGGACGGATGAGGTACTGCCCGATGTCTTCTGGTAAAATATAGGAATTACCTGCTGATCTGGCCAGCGAATTTTCGTTCAGCCAGAAGGTTTTTTACCACGTCCAAACAAGTTTCATACCGGCCAAACGACGGCATCAGATACACGCCGTCCACCAGCGGCCGCGCCCGTTCGAGCAACTCCCGGCACAATTCGACGCCGACTTTGGCGCCCTCGTTGCCGGCCTTTTCCATGGCGTCACGATGTGTTTGCGGGACTGAAATTCCGGGCACTTCGTTGTGCAGGAAACTGGCGTGGCGGAAACTCATCAGTGGCAGCAGGCCCAAAAATATCGGAATCGGTCTGCCGCCGAGTCGGTCCAGGAACCGTTCGAGGATTTCCAGTTCATACAGCGGCTGCGTGAATGAAAAATGCGCGCCTGCCCTGATTTTTTCTTGGAAGCGCGATAATTCCAGATTAAGATCGGTCGCCGATGGATTCGACGCCACGCCGATCGTAAACGCCGTCGGCGCGCCGATCGACGAACCGGCGAAATCTTGCCCGTTGTTTAAGCGGGTCAGAATTTTCACCAGCCCGATGGAGTCGACGTCATACACACCGCTGGCGCCGGGAAAATCACCGACCGTCGGCGGATCGCCGGTGATTGCCAGCACATTGCGCAGACCCAACGCATGCGCGCCAATCAAATCGGCCTGCAAACCCATCAAATTGCGGTCGCGGCAAGTGAAATGCACGATCGGCTCGATCCCCTCGTTATGTCTGATCATAGCCGCGGCCGCCACTGCCGACATGCGCACCCGCGCCATCGGTGAATCGGCGACATTCACCGCATCCACGCCGTGTTCTTTGAACAGCCGTGCCCCTTGCAGGATCTTCCGTGGGTTAGAGCCCCTGGGTGGATCAAGTTCGATGGAGACCATAAACGTTTTGCCGAGTTTTTTGGCGAACTCGGATTTATCGGGGACAGTGTCTTTAAGCTCGGCGGTGTCTTCGGTGACGACCGGTTTGATCCGTACGACACTGTCGGGTTGCGCGCCCTCGCCGCTTTTCACCTGCTCCGGCGCGGACAACGCGCCCAGTGCGTCATGTATCGCCCGAATATGCGCAGGTGTCGTGCCGCAACAGCCGCCGAGGATTTTCACGCCGCGCTTGACAAAACCCGCGACAAAAGACGCGAAATACTGCGGGGTGGAGGTATACATGAACCGACCGTTGATCATCCGGGGTACTCCGGCATTGGGCATTGCGGACAAGGGCAGAGTGGTCTTCTCCGCCAGGGCCTGGATGATGTCGAGCATGACCTGCGGCCCCACGGCGCAATTGGCGCCAATGACATCAACCGGCATTTCATTCAATTGCCCGACGACCATATCAGGTGTCCGACCCAGATATGTGCGCAACTCTTCTGTATAACTCATGCTGGCGATCACGGGCACATCAGTGATGTGGCGTACCGCCCGAATAGCGGTGGTCATCTCAGTCAGGGAGGACATCGTTTCAATGATGATGACATCGACACCGCCTTCGAGCAGGCCTTCAGCTTGTTCGACGAAATATCCATACGCCTGCTCGGCGGTCAGGTTGCCGATCGGCACGATACCTTTGCCCAGCGGCCCGATTGAGCCGGCAACAAAGGCAACTTTGCCCTCGATTTCCCGCGCCTCCCGCGCGAGTTTTGTGCCACGGAGGTTGATTTCCCGCACTTTTTTATCATGTCCGAAACCCTCCAGGCGGACCCGGTTGGCGCCAAAAGTATTGGTCTCGATCAATTCGGCCCCCGCGCGGAGGTACTCCTGATGGACCGAGCAGACAAGGTCGGGCGAGGAAAGGTTTAATTCATCGAACGAGCGGCCAAACGGCACGCCATTCTGATACAATAACGTCCCCATCCCGCCGTCGGCAAGCAACGGCGGGCCGGACAGTCGCTCGCGAAATGGATGAACCATCACATCCCCGCAGTTAAACCCCGCTCTTTCGTTTTATCGGCCGGCGGGTTTTCCACCTTTGCGCGGGTCGCAGGCGCCAAACCATTCGTTCTGCCGGCGCGCGATCACCTGGATATGTCCCGGATAGGAGGTGTATTCCTGGATTGTATGCCCGCGTTGCAGCAGACTTTTGATCAGCGCTGAATCCAGGTTTTCCTCCACGCGGACTTTGTCGGGCTGCCACTGGTGATGGAAGCGCGGTGCGGCCACGGCGCTGTCGGGGCGCATCCCGAATTCCAGAATATTCAACAGCGTATGGAGCGTGCCCGTGATAATCCGCGGCCCGCCTGAACCGCCGATAATCAGTACCGGTTGATCATCTTTGGTGATAATGGTCGGCGACATCGAGGACAACGGCCGCCTGCCCGGCGCAACGAGGTTTTTGTCCGATTGTACTAGCCCGAAATCGTTGGCGACTCCGGCAACGATGGAAAAATCGTCCATCTCGTCATTAAGAATGATCCCGGTACCGGGAACCATGACATATGAACCGAATTCGAAATTGATCGTTTCGGTGCCGGCCACCGCCATCCCCGACGAATCGACGACGCAATAATGGCTTGTGCCGTGGTCCTCGCCCGGTGCGACAGTGCCGTACGCTTCCTGCTGAAAGGTGCTGTCGGGATTGAACCGTTGAACGATCATGGCCGCGGTGGTGGTATCGATCATCCGGTCGATCATGTCGCGGATAGATTCGCCGGGGTCATGATCCCAGTCACCCAGCCCCCGGGCGCGGTCGGCAAAGGCATGTTTCATCCCCTCGACCATAAAATGCGGCCACAGGTCACGGCGCAGCTGTTTGTCCCCGGCCACGCGGTCAAACCGTTCGACGATGTTCAATATCTCCGAGATGACTGCACCGCCGGAAGAGGGCGGCGGCATGGTCCAGGTTTCATATTCACGGAATCGCCCGACCAGCGGTTCACGGAGGATCATGTCATATGTCGTCAAATCTTCAGAGTTAATCGGGCCGCCGCCCGTTTCCATTGCCGCAATCAATGTGCGATGCACGGTACCAGTGGGTGAATACAGCACATCCTGGCCGCCGTCGGCGATCGCGCGCAGCGTGGCGGCCAGTTGCGGCCGCCGGAGCGTATCACCGATCTGATACGGCTGCCCGTTTTTGAGGAACGTCCGATACAATTCATCATAGGCAACTCGGACCGTATCCTCGGCCAGATCCCGGGCCAGTTCGACCATGACCTCATGGGTATGCGCATCGACCGGAAAGCCCTGCGCCGCCAGCTCCCAGGCCGGTTGAATGACTTGTTCCAGACTTTTCGTTCCATAGTGCTCAAGGACGAAGGCCATCCCCTTGAGTGTGCCGGGGACACCGGCCGCCCATAGGCCGTGCACGGTTTTGTCGGGGAGTGGTTCACCCGTGGCGCTGCGGTACTTGTCCGGCGTACACGCTGCGGGTGCGCGTTCGCGGAAATCGATCACGATGGGGCGCTCACCGGGATTTTTCAACAGCATGAATCCGCCGCCGCCCAAACCCGTGGAGTACGCGCGGACCACACCTAAAG
>JAGVQM010000037.1 GCA_020051695.1 Candidatus Zixiibacteriota bacterium
GGACGATGAATCGGTCGGCGTGGCCAACCAGGTGACTGTCGACTCGACCATTGGCGTGACGGTGCAGTACCTGTTCCCGCAGGACGAAGACAGTTGCGAGTTTGTCCACATCAAATATCGACTGTATACCAACACCGTCTTCGATCCCAATTTGATTGTCGGCGTCACTGCCGACTTTGATATCGGTACCACAATGCTAAACGCCCGGACCAACGGCGACCTCGGCGGGGTCATTCCCAACTACAACCTGGTCTACCAGCACGGCACGGAGCAGGATACGCTGATTGCTCATCCCGATACCGTCGATGTCACCACGCAGTATGCGGCCGGTATCACCGCGCTGACCTGCGCTCCGGCCAAACGGATGGTCGTGCAGAGCAACCGGAATTACGTCTATCCGGACGGCGGATACGAAGACCAGTACATCTATGCCGAGTTGGATTCCAACGGCACCACGATCTGGTGGGATTTGGGCGAAGATGATGACGGCAGCGACGACTACGTTGACGACATCCACTCGATCATCGCCTTCCCGCAAGTGACGCTGGTTGAAGATCCATACGCTGCCAACGGCGGTCATGTATTCCACGTCGGACTGGTGTCCTCAACTCAGGCGCAAGAGGACGTGGAAGCCTCCGTGTATCACGGCGGCACTTACGACGGTTATGTCACCGACCTGATCAACACCACCAAGAAGGCGTGGAAGAAGGCCTTCGGCTGGTGCGGTGATTTCGCGGTCAATGCGGCATTTGGCGAGTATCCGTATGTCATGAATGAGACCTGGGTATTGTATCTGAATGCCACCGGCACGCATGCCAACGGTCTCGGCGGCGGTTGCTGCGGTTGCAACTTCACGCTGGTCAGTGTGGTCCCGGCTACGGCCACCATCACGCTGGTCGACGACGGCGATTGCAAAGCCCACCTGCAGACCACGGCGACGCCGGAAGGTGATTATACCGTCACCGTCCGCGTGGCCGACCTCTGCGCTTCACAGAGCGACGATCTGACCTTTGACATTCATGTTGCCCAGACCTGCGATTGCGGGATTCCGGGCGACGTGAACAACGACGGCCATTGTCCCAATCCGTTGGATGTGATCTTCCTCGTTAAGAAGGTTTACAAAAACCAAGATTATCTATACAACTATGTGGCGACCGGTTGCCCGTATCCCAACGGTGACTTGAACGGCGACGGTGTCGCGAATCCGATCGATGTTGTATGCCTTGTAAAAAAAATATGCAAAAATCAGGAAATGTTGTGCATCGATCGTTGCACCGGCTGTCCGTGATTTCTTTGTGTAGGAGCCTTGACTCAGGGTAAGAATGGTGAAGATAAACTCGATGCCAATTCGAAAAATCCAAATATTCGGAGATTGAAAATGAAGCAGAAAATATTGTTCACGGTATTGGCGATGCTGGCAGCGCCGACGGCTGAAGTCCTTGCTGTTTGGGATATCACCATTGAGTCGAAGACTGTTTATGCAAACTCGACGGATGTTATGGTCTCGATGTATGGCTCTTGGGATCAGCGTGTCTGTTGGATTTCGGTACCGGTGGTAGTGCGGGCAATTGACGCGGGTTCGTTCTGGACTGGGATGCTCCCTTATGATATTGACGGTGATGGGATGTACCATCCGCATAGTTACAACGTCGACTGGCAATTGGACACAGTGCCGCAGCCCTGGACGACGCTTATCGAAGAATTCCGGCCCGGAATCCCGACGTCCCCATGTGCAACCCATGGCGACACAGGTTATGATGGTGTGAGCCCGGACCATTTCTGTATCAACGCGGCTGGTAGCGGCGAAAGCAACTCCGTGAAACAAAACCTAGCTTTCTGTCGATGGTGGTTCGATGTTACCGGGCTTGCCGGCGAATTTGAATTTGACACTGCTTGTTTTGCGTGTGGGTTGCATGCTATCTATCTAGTTGACAATGCATTGCCGCCCGTCAATCATGGTCCTACAGGCACCGGTGATGTTACATTCCACAAAGGTGTCATCACCATCCAGCCCGGGCCGCCAGAACACAGTTGCAGTTTCTCCGGCCCGAAAAACTGGTGCGCCTATATCTCGCCGGGTGGCGAAGAACCCTTCACCGTCCGGTTACGTGATGCCGCCGACCAACCCGAACCGGGAGTGTACGGAGTATATCTCGATTTCTCTGCATGCAGTTCCAGCGAAGTGGTTCCCTGCGGTGATTATCCGTCCTGGCCATTAGTGTACGGTGATCCCTCCGACGCCAACGGCGAGGTCAATTTCCATATCAACGCCAAGGGCATTTGCGCCGATTGTGAAGTTGATGTCTGCATCCCGTTTTGCAATCCAATTACTGTTCCAGTGCGTACGATCGATTTCGACGGCGACGGCACGGTGACCCTTACCGACTGGAATTCCGGCCCGGCGGCTTGCCATGACTTCAATTGCAACGGTGTGGGCCGGGACGGCAACGATATGTTCATCTTTTCCAAACACCTCGGCAGCACGTGTCCGGGGAACGTATGCGAGCAGTTGATTGCACATGTTGTTACCGATCCGGTGGGCGATTATATCTCGGACGAGACTATTGACGTCCATTTCAAGGTGACCAACAACAATAGATCGTGGTCGACAACGGTCACGTCGATGCAATTGTTCTGGAGCGAATTCGGTGTGGAACAGACGTTCTATGCCATTGCACCGCCCCACACCCCTGGCGTGTCGCTCGGTCCGTTTGATTCGTACGAGTATATGGTTGAGGACTGGGTTGTTCCCACGATCACCGCCCCGGGAGACCCGGTTTCGTTATGCCTGCGTGGAGTTTTGCAGGCAACCGGCTGTTCAGCGATTACCGCGGAGGTCTGCTGGGATCATGACGTAACCTGCGAATGGCAGGAAAGCGAATGCGACACGACCGCTCTGTTTGTCCCTCCGGGTTATAGTCTGGAGTATATCACGGGCGCCGACCCCGACTGGACCGTCGTCGTCGAATACGCGGCGATCGACACGCAACGCATCATTATCTGCAAACCGGAAAACAGCGAGGCCGGGGAGGGCGCATCGGTGCAGTTCGAGATACGAGACGGCGGGGGCGTCCTCGTCAGCACGCCGGTTTTGTATTTTGAACATGAAATTCGTCCCGGTGATTGCAACAGTGACTGCACGGTGACACCGCTGGACGTTCAATTGCTGGTGACCTATGTCTACCGCCAGGGCGCTGAACCTGTCCCGTGGAAAAACGGCAATGTCTGGTGTCCCGATGGATTGGCGGCGATTAATCCGCTTGATGTTGTCTATCTGGTCAATTATGTCTATCGCTCCCGTTCGGAACCGAAAGACTGTCCGGATCGGATAGAGTAGTCCAATCTATCGCGGCGCGATGTGCCGGATGATGATGATTTTCCGATCCCCGCCGGTCGGGAAATGGGCATGGGAGGCGCAACCTTCGTTGCGGATGCCAACATGCTTTTAAGAATTGTTGAACGTAACCATATCCTCCGGGTCCTCGAAGCCCACGGTTGGCAGATCCGGCAATCCGTCAATATTTGGGATGGTCACGGCAATATCCATGAGTGGAGGATATTTTAAAATCGCGCCGTAGAATTTGATTCTCCGGTCACCAAATTCCAGATATTCCGCCACTGTTTTGCCGTTATAGGCGAATATTCGTCACCGGGGTGGCCGGCAAAACGGCTATACGCGTCTGTTGTCTCGGGGTTTCAAACAATCAGCCCGTCCAACCATTTGCCACCCAAATGGATACGGCAGCACGCGGATAATCAAAATCCAAACTGCGAATTGATGCGGGATTTAATCGTTCGAAGATGGTTCGGAAAGCTCCCCGGGCCGGACTCGAACCAGCGACAAGGCGGTTAACAGCCGCCTGCTCTACCAACTGAGCTACCGGGGAGTGTGTTCGCACTCCTTGTGCCCTGCGAGTATATATAAACGATTTCCATGAGTCAACTATTTGTTGTCAGCAATTGGCGCCCCGAATTCATGCCCGATAACCACCTATGCTACAATGCGTTAGGCGATATTCCGGATCCCGAAAGCGGACTCTGTTTCCAACTTGTTGCCTGATAACGCATGATGACAGCCTAGGATATCTGCCGGCCAACGCCAAATCACCGCCATAGCGCCCTGATCAGCGGGATCAGAAACAGCAGGGCAATCAGTGCCGCTACCCACTTAATCCACGCTGGATTTGACCCGCCCCGGGAGGGGAATTCATACCCGCAGAGATAGCAGACATTCTGGTCCGCCGGGATCTCACTCGCACAGGAGGGACACTCACGCGTTTTTCCGGCCATCGATGCCAACCATTATTTCGGCCATGCGGCCACCAGCCCAATACGCCGACTCTTATAACGTCGTATCGGCAATCGGTTCAGCTGCACACAGGCGAATATTTCCCCGAATCGTGGATAGGTCTGCTCCCCGTTCCGGAAAAACCGCTGTCCCTATCCGCTAAAATCATGTTCTTTACTCAAAGGGTTCACGACGGACGGGTCGCATGATTATGATGCACCAGACGACAATCAACGCTTACGGTATCGGGGAGGAGTAATGCACAGAATTGGGTTACATTTACTGGTCGTGTTGTTTACGGTACTGCTTGCGGCGCCGCAAACCGCAGCAGATGAGGGTATGTGGCCGTTGTATACTCTCAATAAACTGGATTTCACGAAGCTGCGCGCACGCGGGTTGGAGCTGACGCCAAATGAGATTTTCAACGAACAGGACGGCGGCATTGCCGCGGCGGTCTGCCAGGTCGGGGGCGGGACCGGTTCGTTTGTTTCCCCGGAGGGATTAATCGTCACCAATCATCATGTGGCTTTCGGCGCGATCCAGCAGCAAAGTGATGTGGACCAGAATTATCTGCACGATGGTTTCCTGGCCCCGACCAAAGCCGATGAAATCCCGGCGATCGGTTATGATGTATATATTACGCAATCGTTCAGGGATGTGACCAAAGAAATCAAGAACGTCCTTAAGAAAGGTATGACCGATCTGGAGCGCTACAAAGCCATTGAAAAGAAGAAAAAAGAGCTCGTCAAGAAAGCCGAACAACAAGGTAATGTCCGCTGTTATGTTTCCACGGCTTATAGCGGATTGCAGTATTTTCTGGTCACGTCATTCCGGATTCAGGATGTTCGCATTGTCTATATTCCTCCCCAGGCCATCGGCGAATACGGCGGTGATATCGACAATTGGATGTGGCCGAGGCATTGCGGCGATTTCTCGTTTTTGCGGGCGTATGTCGCGCCGGACGGCTCCTCCGCGCAATACGCCGACGAAAATGTACCGTTCCGGCCGAAAAAATATCTGCCGATCTCGTCCGGTCAGTTGAACGAGGGCGATTTCGCGATGATCATCGGTTATCCCGGCGGTACATCACGATATCGCAGTTCGTATTCCATCGCCGATAATGTCAATCACTATTATCCCTCGTCAATTAAGGACATGACGAACATCCTGCGCATCATGGACCAGGTTGCAGACGAGGATCCCATGGCCGCGATCCGTCTGGCCGGGCGCAGCAAAGGCATCAATAATTATCTGAAGAACCAACAGGGGATGCTTAAAGGGCTCAAACGCGCGCGGCTGCTGGAGAAAAAGCAGGCGCAGGAAAAAGAACTCACCGCCTTTATAGCCGCTGATCCCGAGCTGGCGAAAAAGTATGGAGATGTCCTGCCGGGTCTGGCGAAGCTCTATGCCGACCGTGCCGCCTACCGCGAAATGGACAATGTCTTCGGTGATTTGTCCTGGATCTGTCGTTATTACAACCTGGCCCATACGCTGTATCGCTGGAGCATTGAAAAAACCAAAAAAGACATGGCGCGCGAGCCGAAATACATGGAGCGCAATGTGGACGATCTCAAGCGCGGGTTGAAGGAAACGCAATTCAGCATCGTGCCCGCGGCAGATCAGAAGTTGTTTGAGTATCTTGCGTTGCGGGCGTTGCGTCTGCCTGCCGCCCGGCGCATTGCCGAACTGGATGGGTTATTCATTGTCGGCGCCGGGGACGACACCACACGGGCCATCCATGATATCGCCTCCGCCATGTATGAAAAATCGAAAGTCGGTGTTCTCGAAGACCGGATGGCGATGTTCGATCTGTCGACCGAGGAACTGCTGGCGCTGAACGATCCGTTTATCAATCTGGCACGTGATTTGTACGAGCTTGATCTGAAAATCGAGGACCGCGACAAAGCTTTTTCCGGCGCCCTGGAACAACTGCAGCCGAAGCTGATTGAGGCCTATGCCGCGCAGCAACAGGAGATGTTTTATCCCGATGCCAACGGGACGATTCGGCTGTCGTACGGCGAGGTGAAAGGGTACGCTCCGGGGGACGCGGCGACATACAAGTATGTGACCACCCTGACCGGGATTATCGAAAAGGAGACCGGCGAGGAACCCTTCGCCAATCCGCAGGAGCTGCTGGATGTTTACGCCTCGGGTGATTTCGGCGACTATGTGGACCCCACGCTGGGCGATGTCCCCGTGAATTTCCTGACCACCAACGACGGCACCGGCGGCAACTCCGGCAGTCCGATCTTCAACGGCAAAGGTGAGGTTATCGGGCTGGATTTCGATACCAACTGGGAAGGTGTGGTCGGTGATTATTATTTTGACCCGGAGATTAAGCGGTCGATTTGTGTCGATACGCGGTACATATTGTTTATCCTCGACCGGGTGTACGGCGCACAAAGCGTGTTGGATGAGTTGACAATTCATTAGACCGACAAATTGATTATTGGTCGGCCAGGCCCGCGTCATTCGGCGCGGGCTTTTCCATATCTCAACTCTGGGTATGCACGCGCCATGGAATTTACCGCTGTGCCATCTTACCGGCGCCTCGAAATGGCGCGATATACGCCACGGCCAGTCCCACGATAAACAACAGATGAAACGGCGGGCGGTCGCCGCCGAATTGCGCGTTGAAAAATGTCGCCACCAGGGCGGCAAACAACCCGACTAGAAGCGGCCGTTGTGCCGCGGACCGGGGCAGTGCGTTTATCTCGCGGCTCAGGCGCCGGAACAATCCAAGGAAAATGAACAGCACGGCGGCAAAACCAATCAACCCGAAATCGGCCAGCCCGGCCCAGACAAAACCATGGGCGCTGTGCAGTAATCCCGCGCCGGTATGTGCCGCGCCCCATAATGCAAAATTTCCGGCGCCCAGGCCCAGGATCGGGTGCTGCGTGAAACTCTCCCACAACACCAGGAAAAACCGTGCCCGCGGATCGTTTAAGATATAATACCAGTCATAGCGCCCGGTGATCACACTCCACAGTGAACCAAAGGACGAATCAAAGTAGCCTGTTTTGGCCAGGACGACGGCGACGAGCGATAATCCGGCGAAAGCCAGCGGCACATGAATCAACAGCAACCGCCGCGACTGGCGGAAGGCGATGATTACCAGTGCGACTGCCAGAAACAGCCAGGCCGACCGCGACAAGGTGAAAAATATTGCCGTCGCCCCAAGTAATCCCGCTGCCGGTGATGACAGAAAACCGAAGCGCCGCCGGACCTCCGGCGAACGCGCGGCGCCCAACGCCAGCATGACCGGGACTGCGGTGAGCAGGTATTCGCCGAAATCCCGGGACTCACGGAACGTCGCGCGGGTGGAAAACGAGGCCACCCGCGCACTGTAATAACGGATGCTGGAATAGTCGATCGTTGCTGAGTCGCCGACCAGTCCGATCGACCATGTGCAATCCGCGAACGGCAGACCGAAATTGAAGGCAAAAATTTGATAGATCCCGAACATGCCCAGCACCAAAGCCGTCCAGAGATACACTTTCAACAAAGCATCCGCGGCGTCCCGGCCCTGAAGATAACGGACGATCACGAAAAATACGGCAAAATGAAAAATCAACAGCGCCAGTTGCAGCGGACTGCGCCAGGGCCCCGCCCGATACTGCATCGTGGTATCCAGCCCGGATGGAACAAGGGACGGCCCGAATGCCGCCAGTATCGTCGTCGCCACGGCAATTCCCAGATAAATCAGGATCTGTCGCCCGCCCGGAGCATGCGCGCTCAGAAATTCACCGCGGGCGGCAATGCCGGCCAGAATGGTGAATAATACCAGATACGCCGGAGGAATAGTAAAACCGGCTTCAATCGCGCCGAAGGCCTGAAACGGCACAACAATGGCGAGAATCTTCAGACTCTCAAGGGGCGGTCGCCCGGCAATGAGGATTGCCGCGGCCAGTGCCAGAGGTAAAACGCACAGGGCCAGGAGTGCGGACGGCATCTCAGACCCCGGCTTTATCTCGAATATTCAGCGGTTGCTGCAGCCGCCGCACAATTACCTGAGCATCCTGACCCAATACACTGTATGTATCAGCCAATTGTCTGCGGGTTGTTTGCGGGACATACGACAGATACACGCGCTGCAGGACGATCAGACCGATGCCGAACAATGCCGCGCCTGCCGCCGACAGGATGATATGTTTCACCCGCGAGAGATACGATTTCGCCGGTGGTATCTGTGCCCATTCAATCACCACGACACGCGGCACGCTTTTTTTGGCCTCGAGTTCATTGTTGGCCTTCAATTCCAGCAGACTCAGGAGGAGTTGGCGGTTGAATTCCAGTTCGAATTTGCGGTGTTCCAACTCCTGGACCAGTTCGGGATCATCGCTGACCATATAATTGCGGTTTTTGGCCAGAAATCCGGCATTATCGGTCTCGATCGTTTTCAGTTTGCTTTCCTGCTCGGCGACCAGTTCCGCGAAATAGCCGCCTGAACGTGTGGCAGCGCCCTGTTCCAGTTCCTGCAGCCGCAGGTCCAACTGGTAGACAAATTCATTGGCCAGCCGGGCACCCAGGGCGCGATCGGCAATGGTGGTGTTGATGCTCACGACGCCCGATTTAAGATCGGCGTTGAAATCCGTCTGCGTCACCGCCTGTCGTATCGCCGATTTGCTGAAAGGCGTCGCCGGTTTCATGATTAATTGCGCACTTTCCGGACCGCAGCCGAGTTCATCGAGTACGCGGTTTTTCAGCGTTGTACTTTTCAGTAATTCGAGATACAGACCGGTCTGCCCGGCCGTCTCGGAGAATATGGCCGCGCCCGGGAGCATCGCCGAAATCGCGGGGGCCGCTGATTTATGCAGCGACGGCATGATTTTGGCCATCCCGGTGTAGGTGTGCGGCACAAAAAGCGCGATGACCGCGGCCAGAATCAGCGCCGTACCGGCGAACCCATACACCAGTTTTCTCCGGCGACGGACTTCGGCCAGACATTCGTTGAATAATGAAAATTCGGCGGTTTCACCCGGTTTGATATAACTCACTCGACTGACAGACATACGTCCTCCTCCAAGTTCGGGATTATCGCAAATCCGTTGCCGGGTTCAGCGACCTCTAAGCTATTGTGCAACAATTCGTTTTTATCAAGTCGTTCTAAGGAATGGGAAAGAATTTCCGCTCAGGGGAAGACTTTGCCGAAAATGGAGAAGATTCACCGGAAAAATTAGGAATGCCGTCGGGCAAAAGTGTAAATCAGAAATCCCAGTCCGACGAACAACAGCAGGGAAACCGGCCCGGAAAGTCCGCCCAGCCAGGCATCACCCCACCCGTCGGGTTTCCGGACAAAATAGACATAGGCCGATAGTCCGACCATCAACAGGCCTTCGCCGGCGATGAGTCCGGAGGAGAACAACACGCCGCCCTCACGGCAGCGTTCGAGACGTTCATCGTTCTTCAGACGTTTTTCCAGCAGCAGGCGCAGCAACCCGCCGATAAAAATCGGGGTCATTGTGGACAGCGGAAGATATACCCCCACGGCAAAAGGCAGGCTGGCGATTCCGAACAACTCCACCACCAGCGTCAAAGCCGCGCCCATGAAGATCAGCGGCCAGGGAATTTGGGCGGAAAGGACGCCGTCAATCACAGTTTTCATCAACATCGCCTGCGGGGCCGGCAGCTCGGTCGTACCGAAACCGTACGCTTCATTGAGCATCGTCACCGCATAGGCCACACCGACCACGGAGGTCAACGCGCCGATATACTCACCGATTTGCTGGCTTCGCGGTGTGCCGCCGACCAGATATCCGGTCTTTAAATCTTGCGACATATCACCGGCAATTGAGGCGGCGACGCAAACCACCGTGCCGACCGATAGTGCGGTAATCTTGCCGATTGCATCGGTCCAGCCCAGCATATAAAAAATCAGCGATGTCCCTAGCAGCGTTACAATGGTCATACCGGAGGTGGGATTGGAGGAAACACCAATTAACCCGACAATCCGCGAAGAGACGGTCACGAATAAAAAGGCGAAGACCGCGATCGCCACCGCGACCACGATCCGGTTGGACAGCGCAGTGAAATCACCAACCAGTCCGGGAACAAACGCAATGGCCGCAACACAGCCGGCGACCACACCGATAATCCATTTGATCGGCAGGTCGCGGGAGGTCCGTTCAATGATTGTCTCGCCGGTAGCGGCCAGCCGTTTTCTAAACTCCGCCGCGCCCAGCCGGAAGGAATTGACCATGATCGGTACCGAGCGGAGAACGGTGATAATCCCGGCCATCGCCACCGCGCCTGCTCCCAGATAGCGGACGTAGTTCGCCCAGATTTCCGCCGGCGACATCTCGGCGATCAGCTTGACTGTTTCGGGAAACACGGGCGCGGTCAAAGTCCGGCCGAAATATGCAATCAGCGGGATAATTATTATCCAGGAAATCAGTGCCCCGGCGACCATGACGGCCGATATCTTATACCCGAGAATAAACCCGACACTCAGCAGGGCCGGCGTGGCATTGATCCCCACTTCGGCGCGGGGCAGGCCGGGCACGTTGGCGGTCACTGTTTCGGCCCAGAGGTGTTGCCAGCGGGCGAGAAACTTGTACGCCAGACCGATGCCAACCCCGGCGAACACCGGCAACGCCTTTGCACCGCCGCGCTCCGCATTGATCAAAACATTGGCGCAGGCCGTGCCTTCCGGGAAAGGGAGGTTGTGGTGTTCTTTGACAATCAAATACGAGCGCAGCGGAATCATAAAGGTGATTCCCAGTAATGAGCCTAACAGCGCCAGCGCGGAAATTTCGAACAGCGTGGGATTGGCGCCCCATAAAAATAACGCGGGAATGGTAAAGATCACACCGGAAGCCAGCGAGGAAGACGCCGAGCCGATCGTCTGTGAAATGTTACTTTCGAGGATGGTTGCCCGCACGCCAAAAATGCGCAACCCGCGAAATGCCGCGATAGTCATCACCGCGATGGGAATGGAGGTCGAAACGGTAAGCCCGGAATACAACCCGAGATAGGTATTGGAAAAACCGAATAGCAGGCCGAAAATCGACCCCAGGACCACGGCTTTAACACTAAACTCGCCGATCGACTCGGAAGCCGCGATATACGGTTTTACCTCTGATTTTTCACCGTTTTTCATGTTTGAACTCCGGCCTCACAGCAGGCAGGCATGGTCGGCATTTTTGCATTTCCGGTCAACCGCTTTTTGCTCCTGCGGATACGTTCGGGCCGCTCACAACCCGGATGCAGGCAAGCTATTATCTCCTATTAGCTTGAAAGCATCAACAGGTTTCAGACTGCAGACCCGGGTATGCCGCGCCGTATTGGTATGCTGCAATTACTCACAAACGAAACCGGGCGCGCCGCTTGAATGCAATCGAATCCGGTCTAAAACTGCCGATATTAATCAAAGGGTGTTCTTCGTGGGGGGTACGTATTCCGAAATCCAATTTATCAGTCGGAGGTCTGTTTATGAAACGCATCAGAGTGGTTTGGATGTTGCCCACGGTGTTTGTTGCTGCAGTTATGCTGGGGTGTATGGGCCGGGAAGTACCGCAGAAAGTCGCTGCTGAACAGCCGGCTGCGGCTTCCGCGGTGTCGCTCAACAAAGATGTGACCGGCAAAAAGGTCCTGCTGGTGCACAGTTACCATCCGGAGTACCCCTGGGTGGCTTCGATTACTGCGGGCGTCGTCAAGGGGTTGCAATCCAGCGGGGTGGAGCTGGAAATCTTCTACATGGATACCAAACGCAAAACCGATGAACCATGGAAAATTCGCGCCGGTGAATTGGCGGCGCGCAAACTCGAGGAATACCACCCTGACGTGGTGATCACCGTCGATGATAATGCACAGCAGTATTTTGCCGTGAATTATGTCGACAAATCACTGCCTTTCGTATTTTGCGGAGTCAATGCCGATGCCTCCAAGTACGGCTATCCGGCGTCCAACATCACCGGTATCATCGAACGGCCCCACTTCAACGGAACGATAAAATTCGCCAACCAGCTGCAACCCATGAAAAGGATCGCCATTCTCAGTTGTGATGATGAAACCTCCCAGGGGGCGTTGGCGTTTATGAAAGAAGAATTCCTGGACTACGAGATCACGGAGTTCAAGTTGGTGAAAACTTTTGCCGAGTGGCAGCAGACGGTACATGCATATAACACTACTGTCGACGCCTTCGGCGTATATATGTACCATACGCTCAAGGACGGCCGTGCGCCCGAGAGTCTCGATCCCACCGCCGTCATGGCCTGGACCATCGCCAACGCAACCGTGCCGACCCTGGGGTTCTTCGATTTCGGCATCCGGGACGGCTTGCTGGTCGGGGAAGTCGAATCCGGCGCGGAACATGGTGAGAAGGCGGCGCGCTACGTCCTGGAAATACTGCGAGGCGTACCCCTCAGTTCGCTGCCGATAATCAAGGCCAATATCGGGACCAAGATGGTCAACCATCGCACCGCGGCGTTGTTGGGTATTACCATCCCGGAAAAAGTCAGCGAACTGGCCTTGACAGTCCCAGAATAGGCGGCAATGGCCAAACGACTCACGATAACGTTGCTGGTGGCCCTGGTCGCCTTCTCTGCGATCGGGATTTTCGGCCTCGGCCGCCTGGTATATACGTATACCACGGCCGGGTATGATACACTGGGCCGCCAAAACGCGCGCCTGGGCGCCGATATGGCCGTGTATATCATTGAGAAGGCCGTCGCCAACGGGATTTTCTCCCTCGGTGAATTATTCGATGATACGTATAATTCGAAAAATGAGGGTGGCGTTCAGAAGTTCCATACCGCGTACGACCTGTATTTTGACCGCAACATCAGCACCATTCAGCAGGCATTCCTCGATGCCGCGCCGATCTACTATGCCTATACCATCAGCGTCGACGGGTATATTCCGACGCACACCAATCCGCTATGCCAGAAAAATATCTGGCGCAATGAGGGTGCAGTCGTTGATCCGGAGTTCGACGCACACGGGGTGAGTAAACGCCTTGTGGGCGCAGCGGACGGCCATGAGTACTATGAGTACGCTGCGCCCATCTTCATTCAGCGGCGGCAATGGGGCGAATTCCGCATCGGCATCCCCGTTGCCCTCGTCGATGTGGAAATACGGCGGCTGACCGTCTTCTTTTCCAGTATTGCCGCCGCCTTCATTTTGGTACTGGGCCTGGTGACATATGTGCTGGTCCGCAGAAATCTGCGGCCGCTGCAGACGTTGTCGGAAACCGCGATGGCGATGGCCAGAGGGGATTTGTCCGCCAGGGCCACCTACAACAAGAAAGATGAAGTGGGGACATTGACCCGCGCCTTTAATTATATGGGCGAGGCCATCAATTCGCGGGAGCAGGTCCTGAAGCAACAGCGCGACACTCTCGAATCCGAGGTCGCCCGGCGGACGCAGGAACTGACGACGAATAATGAAACGCTCCAGCAGGAAGTAATCGAACGGCAGAAAGCCGAACGGGAAACTCGCGAGAAAAATATCAAACTCGCGCAGGTGATCGACGAACTGGAGCAGGCCAAAGTCTTGGCGCTGGACGCCTCCCGGGCCAAAAGCGAATTCCTGGCCAACATGAGCCATGAAATCAGGACGCCGATGAACGGCATCATCGGCATGACCGATCTATGCCTGCAAACCAAACTGAATGATGAGCAACAGGAATACCTGAACCTGGTCAAATCATCGGCCGACCATTTGCTGCGTGTGATCAATGATATCCTCGACTATTCCAAAATTGAGGCCGGCCAGCTGGAATTGGAATCGGTTTCCTGTTCGTTGAACGAGATACTGGAATCATCGCTGGAAGCACTGGCCTATCGCGCTCACGAAAAGGGCCTGGAATTGATTTATCTGGCCGACCCGCAGCTCCCCGACGGGCTCAAGACCGACCCCGGGCGGCTCCGACAAATTCTGGTCAACCTGGTGGGCAATGCCGTCAAATTCACCAATGAGGGTGAAGTTGTGGTCCGCGTCGCCGCAGGAGTCGACCGCGCCACAGCCGCCTTTCATTTTAGTATCTCGGACACCGGCGTCGGCATCCCCCGGGAGAAGCAGGCGAAAATTTTTGATAGTTTCACGCAGGCGGACGGCTCGATTACCCGCATGTTCGGCGGTACCGGCCTGGGGACGACCATCTCCAAGCAATTGATTGAGCTGATGGGCGGGGAAATCTGGCTGGAGAGTCCCACCAACACCTCCGGGGTCGGCGGGCCGGGAACGACTTTCCATTTTACGATAGCTGCGGAAATCGCGGCCGACCGTGTCCGGCAGGATAGGCCGTGCAGGGCAGACGGCATCAATCACAAAGCGTTGATCGTTGACGACAACGAGACCAATCGTAAGCTGTATGTTTCACTGTTCAGCAACTGGGGCTTGTATCCGGAGACCGCCAATCACGGCGAGGAAGCCCTAGCCAAGGTCGCCGCCGCGATCAGTGATAACGACCCCTATCGCCTGATTCTCCTGGATACCATGATGCCGGGGTTGGATGGCTTTGCTGTCGCCGAACAACTCCGGGAAAACGGCCGGCTGCAGGATACGGCAGTGATCATGCTCAGTTCGGCACATCAACCGGGCGATCACGCGCGCGCCGCCCGGCTGGGGATCACGCATTTTTACCGCCGCCCGGTGCGGCAATCGGTTCTTTATAACGCCATTGTGGGCATTCTCTGCCCGACACGCCAACACCGGGCTGAACGTGATGAAGACGACGTCAATGTGGCCGACAAACCGTCTGCGGGAGATGTGCGCCTGGCGGAGACTGTGGGCCGGATCCTGCTGGCCGAGGACAATAAAATCAACTTGCTGTTGGCGGAAAAACTGCTGAGCAAAAAGGGCTACCGGGTGACATCGGTCACCGACGGCAGGCAGGCCCTCGAGGCAGTGCGCTCCGCCGCTTATGATCTTGTGTTGATGGATGTCCAAATGCCTGTCATGGGGGGATATGATGCCACCCGGGCCATCAGGCAATGGGAGAAAACAGCCGGCGGCCGTATCCCCATCATTGCGCTGACTGCCAATGCCATGAAAGGCGACCGCGAGAAATGTCTGGAAGTCGGAATGGACGATTACCTCAGTAAGCCGTTAACCCCGGCCAAATTATACGAATGTCTCGCCAGATATATCACCGCGCCCCTGCTGACCGAAAAGCCGAAGTAGGCGATACATTTGCTGCTGCTGCCCCTATGAAAACAGCCGGCAGGAATCCCCACCGGCTGCATCAGATATTTCATTGGTTATCGAACACCTACCAGCGGCGATCGCGATCACCGCCGTCCCGGCGGTCGCTCCGTGGACCGCCGCCTCCCCGATGGCCACCACCACCGCCACGATTATCACGGCCACCACGGCC
>JAGVQM010000020.1 GCA_020051695.1 Candidatus Zixiibacteriota bacterium
AACGCCGTCATTCGAGCCTGGGCTATAAAAGCCCGAGTGCGTTCGAACAATCGGCGACCCTAGCTTAACTAAGTGTCCATTTTTTCGGGGGAAGATCACCCAGGGCATCCCGCTGGGGCTGAGCAGAGGGTAACCTTCGCCTGACGATGGGTGGTTTCCCGCATAAAAATCCACGCCGCCATTGGTGGATATTGTAGCGCGCCCGACCTGGTAGTGATTGCGGATTACCCAGGGTACCGTCACCGTGGCCAGCCCCGCCGCGATGACCAGCCAGCGCAGGCAGGCGGTTGATTTCCGCAAGGAGTTGCCAAAGACGAAAGGAATCAGGGCTATGGGGTAGAGGAGCGTCACTGACCTGGTCAAAGTAGCCATGCCCAGGACAAGCCCGGCGGCAAAATAGCGTAGATAGACTTTGGACGAATACGGTGAACGACCCAGAATCAAATCAAGCGCCAGCAGAAACAGAAATGTGAACAGGACTTCCGAACACAGAAGGTTTACAAAAATTATCTGGCTGGGAAAGACGGCCAGGAGAAGTGCGGCCCAGCGTCCGGACGTATCTCCCCAGATGCGGCGAACGATACGAAAAACAAGATAACAGATGCCGACTCCCAGAATAATATTCGCCGCAGTGCCCACGTGTGGATTCACGCCAAAAACCAGGTACAGCCTGGACAGGAAAAACGGCCAGCCCGGAGGGAAAAATGCAGTCGAGTGAACACCCATGGTGTATTCGCCCGATGTTGCCCATAAAAGCGCCAGTCGATGATATGCTTCCCAGTCGGCCCACAGACGCAACGGCAGGATCATGACTGCGAGAATTCGCACGGCGGCCGCGAGCGGCAATAAACAGAGCAAGAACGTGCGATTGGATAAATCGCCGATCGCTCGTTGCATGGTAATCACTAGTTGTCGAACATGTCTCCAGACGATGAGCAGCATTCCCGGCACGACCAGAGAAATGAGGATAATCCGCACCGTCAGCCAACTATGGACCGCCGGTTCAACCTCGGTTGTCATGCCCAGCAGTATGCCCGGCCAGAAATCGAAGTGAACCAGGGCGCTGCCACCAATAAGCAAGAGGATCAGGCCGACGGTCGTACGGACATTGCCCACGTTTGCCATGGCGAATTCAACATAATGTATTCGACTTATAAGTTCCAGGCAGAACCGTTGGGGATGATTGATAATTAGCTTGTTGTGGCGGTCGATACCGTGTAGTTTGTGCTGAACTTGACGGATGAAAAACCTATGGTCGAATTCCTCACACAACAAGCACAGGTTTTCCTGGATATCTTCGCCTATTTGATTCCCGCTTTGCCGACTACCGTGGCCATCACGATTACGGCCTATTTGTTGGCGGTCACGCTGGGTTTGCTGGTGAGTCTGGCCCGGTTGTCCAATCGGAGATTACTACGCTGGCCGGCCAAGACGTATGTCGATGTGCTGCGGGGTGTCCCGCTCCTGGTGCAAATATTTTTCATTTACTTCGGCCTGGGCAAGGTGTTGCACCTCGGGCGGTTCTCTGCCGGAGTCCTGGCGGTGGGGATTTGTTATTCGGCATATTTGTCGGAGATTTTTCGCTCCGGAATCGGCGCAATTGAAAAGGGCCAACACGAGGCCGCCCTCTCCCTGGGCATGACCCGCTTCCAGGTTCTGCGGCAGGTGATCCTGCCACAGGCGGCGCGCATTATTGTCCCGCCGGCGGCCAATGAGTTCATCGCCAGCTTGAAAGATTCCTCACTGGTCTCGATTATTGGCCTGCGCGAGCTGACGCGCGCCGGGCGTGAATATTATTCGCAGTTTTTTGTCGATTTTCAAACCTGGCTGGCGGTCGGTGTGCTGTATTTAATCTTGACCCTCGGCTTGTCCCGCATTGTGGCCTGGCTGGAGAAAAAATACCGCGTGCACGGGTATGGCGTAGCGCGCTGAGTCCTGGACGCAGAGTTATGGGTAGTGCGGACGTTGAAAATATCATCGATGCCCGGGATGTCGTCAAATCCTTCGGAAATGTGCGGGCATTACGCGGGGTATCCCTGACGGTGAAAAGAGGCGAGGTGGTGGTGATCGTCGGGCCGTCCGGGTCAGGCAAATCGACAATGCTGCGCTGTCTGAATGCGCTGGAACGTATCGACGAGGGTTCGGTTACGATCGATGGTATCCCCCTCGATGCCGACAGCCGCCATATCCACCGGATCAGGACCGAAGTCGGGATGGTGTTCCAATCGTTCAACCTGTTTCCGCATTTGACCGCCCGCAAAAATATTATGCTCGCCCCCCGATTGGTCCGTAAAAAAGGAGAGACCGAGGCGCGGGATGAGGCGGATGTCCTGCTGAAAAAAGTGGGGTTGGGTGATAAAACCGATGTGTTTCCCGGGCAGCTCTCCGGCGGGCAAAAACAGCGGGTGGCCATCGCCCGGGCGCTGGCCATGCAGCCGAAAATAATGCTGTTTGATGAACCGACCTCGGCGCTCGACCCGGAAATGATCGGCGAAGTGCTGGCGGTTATGAAAGATCTGGCACGCGAAGGAATGACAATGGTCGTGGTCAGCCACGAAATGGGTTTTGCCCGTGAAGTCGCCGACCGGATGCTGTTTTTCGATGATGGCCGGCTGATCGAGGAAGGCCCGACCGCCCAGGTACTGGATCATCCCCGGGAGACGCGGACCAGGGAATTTTTCAGAAAAGTACTTAAGTGAGGGAACATCCCCTTCTGGACGATGTGTATATAGAAATGAACGATTGAGGGAGCACATGATACATTCCAGGATGTTTACAGTTATTGCCATTGGGGTTTTATTGACAGTGCTGTGGAGTGTGGTGGGGGCGATTGATCGCCCGGTTATTTCCGAGGACGTGGCCGCATCACTGACGGCGGCGAACGATTCGGTAAAAGTCTGGATTTTTCTGAAAGAAAAGGACCCGTTCACCGACCCGTTGCGGCGTAGCGCCCTCTCGACATCATGGCTCAGCGCCCGGGCGCTCCAGCGCCATCGGAACAAGGGCCTGCCGCCGGTTACCGAGGACGACCGTCCCGTCGCCCAGCGGGCCATCTCCGAATTACAGGACGCAGGGTTGGCGGTACGCACGGTTTCGCGCTGGTTCACCTCCGTATCCGGCTGGGCGGATCAGGAAGCGATAGAAAACATCTCGGCTCTGTTCTGGGTTGATTCGGTCCGTACCGTTCGTGCGTACCACCGGGCCGGCCCCAACGAAGATGAAACAATGGAATCTCTGCCACGCGACACCCAAGTCGAGGATGGTGGCCTCGATTACGGCGAATCGCTCACCCAATTGGCGCAGATTCGCGTCGTCGACGCCCATCTCGCCGGATATGACGGGACCGGGATTCTGATCGGTTTTCTGGATACCGGGTATGATCCCGCTCATGAGGCCTTTGCCGGGGTCACTATCGTGGCCACGCATGATTTCATCAACGGCGATGAGGATGTTGCCGATGGTGACCCGCTGCAGATGGACCACGGCACCAAGGCCTGGTCGGCGTGCGGGGCGTTCTCTCCGGGGAATTTGATCGGCGCGGCATATGGCGCCGATGTCGCTTTGGCTAAAACGGAGATCAAGAACACCCCGGATATTTTAATCGAAGAGGATTATTTCGTCGCCGGGCTGGAATGGTTCGATTCGCTGGGCGTCGATATTTCCTCATCGTCCCTGGGTTATCCCGATTTTTATACCTATGGTGACCTGGACGGGAAAACCGCAATCACTACTAAAGGCGTCAACCGGGCGGCCTCGCGGGGGATTCTGGTCGTGACCGCCGCAGGCAACGAAGGCAATGATAAATCGTCGCCCTGGGTCACGCCGCCCGCCGATTCGGACAGCGCGCTGGCGGTGGGCGCGGTCTACAGTTCGGGCGGACGGGTCAGTTTTTCATCCATCGGCCCGACTGCCGACCGGCGGATCAAACCCGACGTGATGGCGATGGGTTCCGGTGTGCAACTGGCCGATGACGGTGGCGGATATGCCAAATCTCAGGGAACGTCGTTTTCCACGCCGCTGGTGGCCGGTGCCTGCGCCCTGCTGTTACAGCAGGATCCCACGTTAATGCCGCTGGAAGTGATTGACCGTCTGCGGCAGACAGCATCCCGTGCCGCTGAGCCTGATACATTATATGGTTACGGCATTGTCAACCTCGCCGAGGCGATGAATCTGGCCGATACGGTCACCGAGACCCTTGCTTATCCCAATCCCTTCTCACAGACCGTAACCTTCGTCCTGCCGGGGATTTCACCGGCCGACAAAGTCACGACGCGGATTTATTCTGCGGCGGGCAAACTGGTCTATGCTGCTTCCGGTCAGGGCCCGGTCAGTTACTGGGACGGCCGCAACGACGCCGGGGAGGAAGTCGCCGGCGGGGTGTATCTGTGCCTTTTGGAAACGCCGAAGAAAAACTACACGGTCAAAGTGGCGTACCTGCGCCGGTGACGAACGATTCATTTTGTGCGGTTGATCGCATACACCGGGTATTTTCCCTGTTCATCCTCGCGCCAATGATCCAATTGCATGCCGATATTCTGCAGCACTCTTATTGAGCGAATATTTTCGGGATCGACCGTGCCGATTATTCGTGCGTATCGCGCGACGTTCAGGGCATAATCAAGTACCAATTGTGCCGCCTCCGTTCCCAGACCCCTGCCCCAAAAAGCCGGGGAGAGGACGAACAGTATTTCGCGCGCCCCGTCGCTTTCCGGTGGTTTCAGCCCGGCATGCCCGATGATTTCTCCGGAGTCTTCCATCTCGACCGCCCACAGCTCAAGGCCGGTTTCAGCCGTGGGTCGAAGGATGCGCTTGAATAATTCGCGCGATTCCTCCGGCGACAGAACGCCGCCCATATGGCGCATGGCCTGCTCATCGGCCATTAACCCGGCAAAGAATGCGAAATCGGCCTGGCGATAAGGCCGCAGGCGGATGCACCGGTTTTGCGACATTGTCGTGGTTGGTGTACGTCCTCGTGCACCAACAAAACTACCTACAATTCACACGGATCACACGGTTCCGGCGCCGGGTAGCGAAAGATATAACTGACCATATGCACGATGTCGACCAAATTGATACTCCCGGAACAATCCCAATCGCCGCGATTGATTGCCGGGCAG
>JAGVQM010000003.1 GCA_020051695.1 Candidatus Zixiibacteriota bacterium
AGCCATCCGACACGATAAACCGAACGTTGTATACCCCCGACTGCGTGAAGTCGGGGTCAAAGTCGAACGTTCCCGTGCCGTTATAATTATCCGTAAACGTCGCATTCGCCGGGAGGTCTTCAGCCGAGAGGATCAGCGAATCACCATCAGCGTCAGACGCGGAGACACCAAAATTGAGATTGGCGTTCTCATCCACCGACCGGGAGCCGATAGCCGCCAGGACCGGGTTGCGGTTGACATTGCTCACCGTAACCGCCACGATCTCCGTATCCGCCAGCACGCCATCCGACGCGATGAACCGCACGTTGTATACCCCCGACTGGGTGAAGTCAGGGTCAAAGTCGAACGTCCCCGTCCCGTTGTAATTATCCGTAAACGTCGCATTGGTCGGGAGGTCTTCCGCCGAGAGGATCAGCGAATCGCCGTCGGCATCAGACGCGGAGATACCAAAGTTGAGATTGGCGTTCTCGTCGACGGATTGAGCACCGATCGCGGACAGCTCCGGCGCTACATTTTGCGCCCAGGCTGAGGGCGCCATCATTATAATCCCGAGAATGAAAAATATTCCCAATACCCGCTTCATCGCTGTCTCCTTGGGACTTCCATCACGCTACCTGCGGCTCATCGCACTCCGGCCTGATATCGACCTTCGCTGGGCGCCTTCATTTTATCGATTAATCAATTTCTCTCCCGGATTATAATGACGGGGACCGCCGTCCGCCGGCGGTCCCCGGAGAACTACTTCATCAAGACCATTTTCTTGGCTTCGCTGTACTGCCCGGCGGTGAGCTTGTAGAAATAAATCCCCGACCCGACGGTCTGTCCGTCATCGGATTTGCTCAACCATTCCACGGAGTGCCGGCCGGGGGCCAGCGGGCCGTCGATCAGCGTGGCCACCCGCCGCCCGAGGATATTATACACACTCAGGCGGGTATCAATCAGCGCGGCGCCTTCGCCCTGCGGCGCGAGGTTAAATTCGATCACCGTGCGCGGATTAAACGGGTTGGGATAATTCTGGAACAACTCGAACGCGCGCGGGACATCGGCATAGCCGTCCACCAGGATTTTCGAGGCTTCCGGTGTGCACAACTTGATATTGCGCAGTTTAACCGGCGGCAGATCGCCCTCTACCCCGGCCGGGCCGGGGGCGATGCGCAAACCGAAAATTTCGTTTTCGCCGGACGGCAGGACCGTCGATGGGTCGGTGGGATCGTAGGTCATCACGACCGTCATCCGCCCGGAGCCGTTATCCGTATAGCTGTAATCCAAACGCGTCGCCAGCCCCGTGGGCTCCGGCGGCACCAGCTTGACTTGCAGCGGATCGTAGATAATTTCGGCCTGGATCCCGGCGACCTCGGTCGGCGCAGTCGCCACCAGTTTGAACATCCCATCATCGGGATGGACACCTTCATACGGGAACGCGACCTCGGCAAAGACATCCTCGCCGTCATTAAACGGCGCCGGTTGCACCGGTTGGCCGAAAATCATATTGATGATCCCGACCAGGTCATAGACATCGACATAATTGTCGACCACCACGTTGGCGGCCCGGAACTGCCGGTCGGTCAAATTGAACGAGCCCAAAATATACCCGACGACGGCCACCGCGTCAGCGACGTCGATGCGGCCATCGAGGTTGGCATCGCCGAGCACGTCGACATACAAATGCCCGCCCGTCGTCGCCAGTTGTTTGGATGGGACGTTCGGGTCCGGGTTGATCGATTCCCAGGCATCCTCAAACATCAAATTATAACGGCCCGGTTCGGCGTTCGGACGGATCGAGCCGGCAATATTGAAGATGACCGACCCCTCGCCGCCGATGGGGTTACCCGACAGATCAAAGGCCACCACTTTGATCCGCCCCGGCGTTTCGCCGATGTTTTCGTAGATCGTGAATCCTTCGAGCCGGTCGGATGGAGTTATATCCGTCACGGTAAACACCGCCGGATCGTAAACAAAATCAAATTGCACGCCATATGTCGCCACCGTCGTCACAAAATTGACCGGGATTATGACATCGGTCGCACCCGGCACACCACCTTGCGGCGATTGGCCGTCTACTGAAGTTGTGAACAACTGATCCAGCTGGACTTCCTCGACATCGATGGTCACGTAAGAGATGGCGGATTGGTTATCGTCCGCATCCTTTGCCCGAAACTGCACGACAAATGCTCCCGATTGAGAGAACGACGGCGACCAACGGAACGACCCGGACACCGAGCTCGTGCCGACGACCGGGTTCGACGGCGAAAACGTCGCGCCACTGGGCAGGTTGGAGGCGGTCAGCGTTACCTGTTCGCCGTCCGGGTCGGTGGCCTGGACGGTGAATTCGACCAGACTGCCCTGCGTGGTGCTGATCGGTGTGGTCAGCGCCCCGATGATCGGCGCCCCGCCGGCGCTGACATTAATCGTGACATACCGGGAGCTGGATACATCCTCCCCATCGTCGGCCTGAAAACGGACGATGTGTTGTCCGGCGGCGGCGGCGGTCGGGTTCCAACTAAAAGTCCCGGTCAGCGGCACGGCGCCGGTTACGGGATTATACGGGGTAAACAACGCCCCGCTGGGCAGGTCATACGCCGTCAGCGTGACATTGTCACCGTCGGCATCCCGGGCAATGACGTTGAACTGCACCGGAACACCGACCGAGGCCTCGATGGGCGAACTGATGGCATCGATGGTCGGCAGGTTATTCGGGTTGACGGCCGCAACCGTTATCGTCCCGGTCAGGCGTTTCGGCCGGTACTGCGTTGAGGCGTCAAAATTGACAAACCAGTTGTACGCGTTGGTATCATAATCGGCATCGACGAAACTGATTTGTGATGTTGTCCCGTTGGCAACACCGGGTTTCACAAAAAAGAAGAACTGGATGGTATTACCCGATCCAATGGGCATCGTCGTCCAGTTCAAAAAATCAGAAAGACCGACCACGGTCACTACTCCCGGCGTGGCCACGTTAACCAGGAAAGTGGGCCGATCGCCGCGCAATTGCACTGTCTCATATGCCGGCGCGAAATTGGGATCGGGAATGCCGAGGATCAGTGAATCGTACTCCAGGCGCAGCGAGTACCCGCCGAGCACCTCGGAGTTGACCATGTACAAATATACCGCCGCGGTATCACCCGCCGCGATATCCCTGCTGACCATCTTCAAAGTGTCCGTATCTCTTTCCTGGGCCGAGGCCGTTATCCCGGCCACACACACCATCAGGGCCGCGAGCACTGCCGAGAGAAAGAACATCCGTTTCATACTTGCACCTGCCTTGTTTGGCTTTGTTTTTTTTCTCAGAGTCATAACCGCTAATCCTCAGTGAGGACCATGATCAAATAAACCAGATCGGCAATCGTGGCCCGCAGGCCGTCGCCGTTACAATCGGAATTGGCCATTTGCGTGGCATCCAGCGCCATCTGCTGGCCGTAAATGAAATAATTGGTAAACCGGACTGCATCGCCGACTTCATACGCCAGTCCGTTCAAATTGATATCGCCAACAAGAAAATTAGCCGGTCTTCTGATCAACACACTCCCCGGCACAAAGGTAATTTCATTCCGCGGGATAAGGTTGCCCAGCGGATCGGACAACAGGTTGTTGGTGGCGACCGTCAGGTCGAAACTCAGGGAGATGAACTGATCGTGATACTGTACATCAGTTGAGACATTGAAAATGAGCGAAAATAAGATTGTATCCGACGGCGGCAGCGGCGGTGACGGCACGCCGTTATCCGTTTCCGCAATCCCGACCAGATGAATGCGGTTAGCGTTGACCGCAACATCGACGAACTCCCAGCTCGCCAGACCGTGGTCTGCGCGGTCGATGCCCGTAAACTCCAGCGCCGCCGGATCGAACAGGATCAACAGGTCTGCCGCACCGATACTCGTTTCGGTGTGCAACGAGACATCAACGCGTACCTGCTGGCCACTGGTCCCTTCGGTCTCGGCAATTCCCAGACGATACGCCGGGAACTCGACAACTGTCACCGCAACATCGATGGTGTCGCCCGCGCCCGCCACATCCTCGCAGACAAAACGAATAGTCGTGACGCCGATATCCGCATTGGTCGTCGGCCAGATGAATGTCCAGGGATTGGAACCCAGAATCTCGTATCCGGCCGGTGCGGTCAGACATTTGATCGTCAGCGGTTCCAGGTCCGGGTCGGCCGCCTCCAGGGAAAATTCGACCGTCTGCCGGGCATTGACCGGGTCCGGCGCGGGTTGCGCCAACTGCGGCGGACGGTTGACATTGCCGATCCAGATTTTTACGGTCTTGCTCTGGGGCAGTTCGCCATCGGTTGCATAAAAGGTAATCGAGACCGGGCTGACCGAAGCGGAATAAGGCCCGATGAAGTCCGGTGTCCAGGCGAAGCGATACAGCCCCTCGCCCTGGTCGGTTAACGTCGCGGAATTCGGCGCCCCGGCCATCGAAACACTCAGCGGGTCATCGTTGGGATCACGAATCACTATGGTAAACGCCAACTGCTGACCTTCCTGCACGGAATGAGTGGCGGCAACTTCAATCGTCGGCGCATAATTGATCTCGTTTATTTCCACCCGGCCGGCGGCGAAATATGGCGCCGAATCATCCAAACTGAAGTCGCGCGCGTAAAACGACTGGTTCGGCGGGAAAAACGAGGTATCCACCCTGGCCAGACTCCCATCGGGAGCGTCGCCGGCGGACGTGAAAAACAATTTTGCTAAAATTCCCCGTCCTGCGGGAATATACGGATCATACAAACCGGTCAAAGTCAGCAGGATGCGGCCGACAATCCCATCGATCTGATACCACCCCAGTCCCTGCAATTCCGGGCGGGAATCAACCCAGGATATCGAATCAAGCACCAGCAATTCCGGCTGATAAGTCAATGGTAAGGAAAGAGATATTAACGATCGGGTGTTATTAAATCGGGCGGTGAGCACCGCCGGTTCTCCGGCAGTGACCGCAATAGAGTCAAAAATGACCGAATCAGGAGGCACCGACTGTGCAAAAGTATGCGCACATATCGCCATCGCGCACGCCCCCGCATAAAACAGCCCGATGAATAATCGCCTGATGAAATTCAAATTATACCTCACCGATTTTCCTGTTACGTCATCTGCCGCAGTCTGTTATAGACAGTCTGTCCGCCGCCCCGCCACGGGGGTCGCACCTCCTGAGAGTGTCACTTCCCTGTCAATCTTCGCAAACGCAATGCCGATCAACCCCAGCATTCGCGAGGATTGTGCAAACCGCTAGCAAGACAATTGAGGTACCAGTGGCGACTTCGTTTCGAGACCAACAGCAGGCCTGGATCCAGACATCGTGAAATCAGCGGGCCAACGCAGGCCCGGAAGCCGATTCCCCTGTGTTCCCATCCTCCTTACCAAACCCGTTTCCTCAACCCGGTACTGCGCCTATTACATCAATATAATATACTATCTGCCCCGCAAAAAAAAACCCCGGCCGGGAAAGTTTGCGTCACAAACCACTTTCATTTCTGCCCCGCCGAGTTTTCACCAACTTCAGCATAAAAACCGGTCTTGTCATTCGCCTTCTCATCCCTTGAGCATTTGGTCGATGTGCCGCCTCCTTTTTTAGATCTGGAGAGGGCATTGAAGCCCTCTCCAGACGGATCTGACTGACGCTTACTTCATCAGCACCATCTTCTTGGTGGCCGTGAAGTTGTCGGCGGTCAACTTGTAGAAGTAGATACCGCTGGCAACATCAGCATTCCAGTTGACGCTCACCACACCGGCTTCCGAGGAACCAGTGAAGGATTCCACAACCTGGCCGGCGACGTTGTAGATATTCAACGACCAGTTGGAAGCGACCGGCAGCGCGAAGCGGATTTGCGTGCTCGCGTTGAACGGGTTCGGGTAGTTTTGCATCAGCGCGAACTCGGTCGGCGGGGTCACCCGGTGCATCGTGGTGCCCATCAGGCTGCCACTGGCATCGGAGAACGAAGCTTCGACGAGTTCGATGGACCCATTACCTTCAACCGGGATGGTGACAAATTGAGTCGCACCGGCTTCGATGGTGTTGTGCTCCATGCTGAAAACCAGCACGCGCAGTTCGCCATTAGCCGCATTCGACTTCACTTCCAGTCCGGTATTGGTCGTGGGAGCTCCGACCGTCAGGCCGGTGTAACGGAACACCAGGTGCCCGGCGCCAAGAGCAGCCGACGAGTTGGTCGTGATGACCATGCTGCCGTCGACCATTTCCGCGTTGACATCCAGCGCGGTGGCGTACGGGGTAACCTTGGCTTCGCCGGATTCCCCGTAAGGAACGGCGTCGCCAGTGAGGATGCGGATCAAGTAGACGAGGTCGGCAACCGTGGTCACGATCCCGTCGTCGTTGATATCCGTGGCCAGAATCTGGTTCTCATACCAAACGGCATCCCAGACACTCGGGCCATAGATGAAGTAGTTCGTGAACAGTACGGCGTCGCCGATTTCGTTGGCAATACCGTTAAGGTTGATATCACCACGATCGTCCGGAGGCGGAATGATGCAGATGTAACCCGGGTCGAAATAGATATTCGGTTGCGGGTTGGCGCCCTTCCAGCCTTCAAGGCAGGCATCCAGATCATAATCCGGGCCAAAGGTAATCATGTAACCTTCGGGATCGTCCTGACCTGGGAAGGCCAGCGCGACTTCGTTACCGGTGATATCGGAGATGATATTGTCGCCACAGTCGATCGAGCAGAAGCCGATCCGTGCGCACATGTTGATGAAGCTGCGATCATCCGTCACACGGAAGGTCAGCATCGCGACATAACCGCTGACAATTTCGCTGCCCGCGGGGGCGGCGACGCCGTCGTTCATGTCACGGATACCGAGCAGGCGCAGATAACCGGACGGGCACGCGCTGCCGCAGTTTTGGCCGAACGCACCGGTACGATAGGTGAAGTATTCCCAGTCGGCAATGCCCGCACCCTTGGCCACGCTGACCAATGAGAGCACCGAGCGGTCGTAGCATATCAGCAGATCGAACGCACCGGTTCCCTGGGTGAAGCCATACTGCATGGAAATACCAACCGTGGCAGTGTAGCCGTTGAGCACATGGACATAATGCGCTGAAAGCGGAATGTCACTGCCGAAATCACCGGCGTACGCCGGCTCGATGACCGATACCTTGTACGGACGCGCGAACTGTACCAGGACTTCCCAGCAGCAGTGCACAACTTCGCAGCCGTCATTGATATCGACGCAGAAGGTATACAGACCCTGATCAGCAGCACCATCAATACCGGTCCAGGTAACCAGACCAGCGCCGTCCATCGACGGGGCCGAACCGGTCGGGGTCGGCGTGAAGGTGAAGTTTTCAAAGGTCAGAGCGTCGCCATCCGGATCGTTGTACGCCGCATCCAGATCTTCACTGTAGCCCAAATTGTACAGGAATGCAGTGTTCAGGTCAACGCAGGTAACCGTGGCATTGTTCACCGTGACGGTGAAATCGCAAACGGCCGTGCGGCCGCAGGCGTCAGTCACGGTGGCGCTGAAGTTGTGTACACCAGTCGCGCAACCCGGGCTGTACGAGAAGCTGCCGTCCGGATTGACATCGCCGCTCCAGGTGAACGGAGCCCAGCCACTGGCTGTAAAGGTGTGGTTGACGGTGCCATTCACATGGGTCGTGAAATTCTGGCAGTTGGTCACAGCCGGATTGACGGCGCCGACATTACCGGAGAAGGTCAGCGTGGTTCCGCAGACGCCTTCGCCATGAGCAGCATCGGTTACTTCAATCACGACAGTGTACGGGCCGGCATCACAAGCCGCAGTCTGCCAGCTCCATGCGCCGGTCGTCAGGTTCACCGAACCAGGGCCGGAAACCATGTAGAAGTTGGCCGGATCCGGTTCAGCACCGTCAGCATAGCCGGCGCCGTTCCAATTGTTCGTCAACAACGCGCCTTCAGTGCCGTTCGGGCCGGCAGGATAGCTGCCGATGCCGGTCGGGCACGGATTCGGAGCGATAGTGACGATACCCTTGTTGAACGTGCATTCGTGGGTACCCAACGGTCCATGGTCGACCGGCGGGAAATCGCCGTCAATCACGAAGATTGAAGGCAGAGTGGCAGTATTGCACGCGGTGTCAAATTCGAAATCACCGGCAACACCGGTGACATCAAACGACCATGTGCAAAAGCCCAGGTTCTGTGCGATTGGGTTGGTACTACCCGAACCGGCAGCGTTAAGCACGAAATGGTCGGGAGTAGTGCCATTGTAGCCGTCGTCACCCTGATTGGAACACGGGGCTGCCGGGATACCCGGACGGAATTCTTCAATCTGTGCCGTCCAGGGCGCACCGATGTATGTGAAGCCCCAGGTTACATGGAATTGGAACGGGTGGTAAAAACCGTTACCGTTGGTATCGTACGGGAGTGCACCCATCCAGAATGAACCGGCGTCAACTTCACGGACGACGACAGGAACGGTAATACCGGAAAGCGTCTTATCCCACGAACCAAAGCAGGTCAGGGTCACACCCGTGGCATTCTGCGAGACGGTCTTGGACTGAATGGTGACGTCCCACACCGCGAACGCCGGGGCGCTAATGAACAACAGGCATACTGCCAGAGAAACGATGAGAGAAAAACGTTTCATCTTATGAAACTCCTAGGTTCTTTATCACGTTTGCCTCTCGGAATCTCCAAATGAGACACGTTAATTGAAGATCCCATGAACTGAAACCCCCTTAAACCGTGTAGAAATTTTTTCGTGTGTCTCAATATCGATTTTCTTTTAGCTTCACCTCCCAATGGGTAGCTGACTACATTCGCGTTTCGGGTGAACTGACATGAGCGTTTAGGACCTTTTCGTCCGCAACACCCCCTTTCGCCGGTTTGAAAGTCAACCTGGTTTGTGGTTATCATCCGTAAGTCCTTTGGTTCTTTAATTATCCCAAGCTATTGATCGCACACGGCACAACTATTTGAACCCATCGTTGTACGACCCGCATCAGCCGAACGGCACTTCACAGTCTTCCGTCCACTCCGCTTTTGCTCCGGCCCGCCCCGCGATCACGCCGGGGCGCCGGGATTAAGACTCATCAGACAGGCTGCGCCCAGCCCAGAGGTAACTTCAGGTAACACCAGGTAACACCGGAAACGTCAACAGACGGCCAACCCCCCACGCTGTTAAACGCTAACACCCATAAAACGGCCAATATTTGAAAACGTAATTCACCATATACGTCACATCCAGCGGGGTCAACATCCCGGAACAATCGACATCACCGAGACTGTCATCACAGAGCACGTTCCAGCCCCGGTAGACCTTGTTGACAATGAAAACCACGTCGAGCGGATTAATGCCGTTGTCGCAGTTAACATCGCCCCGCTCATAGCTTTCGACCGCCACCCAGCCGCTGGTGTTTTTCGACGGCTCGATCAACTCTCCCCGGGTGTTGGAATAGTAGCAGGTATTGGGATCGACGTACACGATACGGTCCGAAAGTGTGTCCGGGATATTGGTCAGGATCCTGCCGAAAATTTTGAGCAATACGCCGGAGGTATTCGGCGGCAGGGCGTGGTCACCCTGCTCCATATAGTCCGAAATGCCCATCAATTGCAGCTCCAGCCCCTTGCCGATAACACTGCGGGCATTGACCATGTCCCAACCCGAGGCCAGCGTGCCGACAGTATCGAATTGGCAAACATACGAAGTATCGGTATCGATAACCGTATCGACTTCGAAATACATCAGGTCCGGCCGGTTCAGGGCCAGCGAGATGTCGAACCCCCCGCAGGAGTCCTCATCACCGATTTCGGCGCTCAAGTAGATGGGAATAGAGACAAGCTGCCCCACAAATCCCGAGGTGTTCCCGATTTGCATGCGCAAGGTATCGCCATCCCCCTGGGCCACAGCCGGATCCGCCGATAAAAACAGCATAAAATACGTAATGAGGGCGATAACAATCCG
>JAGVQM010000042.1 GCA_020051695.1 Candidatus Zixiibacteriota bacterium
ACCCGCCGGGACGCGTTCCAGGCAGTGGTCGAGCTTCATCGCCGCGATCACAAATCCCGTGGCAATGTTGTCCACATGTTTTTCGCCGTACAGGACGCGGGCGCCCAGTTCGGTGACAATCTCGGCAATGCTGGGATGGGCAAGCAACTGTTCTTCGGGGATGACCCCGACCAGCTCGATGCCCTCCGCGGACATGCGCTCCACCAGCTCGCTGCGGATGCCCTCGAGTTGTTCACGTTCGACCATGTTGACCATCGCCGCGCGCAGATCGCAGCCACGGTATTCGAATTGTTCCTTGCTCATCACCGCCGAAGCCACGATTTCGTTGACGGTCCGGTCCTTGCCCTTGATAATCATCAGGACGGGCGCCCCGAGGTTGCGGGCAATGACCGCATTGGTGTCGAATTCAAACCACGAAGTGACCCCCTCGTAGTTGGTTCCCTCGATGAGGACAAAGTCGCAGTTCTCCTCGTAGGCCTTATAGCGGTCGATGATGATTTCCATCAGATCATCCAGCCGCCCCCGGGCCACATACTCCTCGGCGGTGGTGGCCGAAACGCCGTACATCAGCTCCGGATCGTCCTCGAGCCGGAAATGGTTTTTAATCAGGTCAATATTCGGATCGATAGCGGCCCCGCCCTCTTTCATCCGGGCGATCGGCCGGAAAAAACCCACGCGTTGAATCGTGCCTTCCAGGAGTTCCATCAGCCCCAGCGACACTGCGCTTTTGCCGCTTTTGGCTTCGTTTATCGTCACATACAGGTTTCTGGACATCCGGCTCACCTTGTAAAATTTTTCACAAACCTGCCTTTTGAGACTTTACGATAATATATCGGCACCGTTTGTCCGGCAATGTATGCGCCGTCACGATATCGACAACTGCGGCCGATTTTGACAGGTGTATGGATTTTCCGATCCAGAAAGTGGTACCGGGCCGGGCGGGAAGTGGCGCCGCCTCAGGATTATCGTTCAGCCGCAAAAGGATCAGTCAGGCGTGAGCGCCTGCCGGGGGAACGGCGGGTTTACCAGGGATAGACAATTGTGCCACGGCAGGTCTCGGCGCCGCAATAACAGGGATAGCGTTCAAGCGCTTCTGCCGGAGATTCGTCGGATTCGTACTGGTAATCGTAGGTCAGCTCGACACCGGGCTGAATATTGCAGATCGCCTCGATGAAGATCCGGCCGTCCTGGTCGACGGCCCGGCAATTCGGCGCGCAGGAATGGTTGAGATAACGGGATTCGTTACCGCCCACCGCGGCGTCGATCATTGTGTGTTCGTCAACCTCAAACAACAGAGTGTGATGTCGGGTCATCCGACCGTCATCGTAACGCCGTGCCGCCTCGTCGGCGGAAATGCGTTCCCCGGTGTATTCGATGATCCGCTGCCCTTTGCGAATACGGCGGACGGCAAAAGCGCCCAGTCCGGCAATCGGTGATTGCCGTATTTCAAACGGCAGGCTCGTGGTCGTATTTTTTGGCAGCATGGTGCTGAGGCGGGTCCTCGGGGCTTCGGTTCAGGCGGGTCAAACCGGCAGGTGCAGTCCCGGGCTGATTGTAAGGCCGATGGGGATGTTCGGCGTCGCTGCCGGGCCGCGCGGGCTGTCGGCTTATAATTCGATCAATAATCGCTTCGCGTCGTTTCTGATCAGCGCCAGGTTGAAATCGTTGGTCGTATTAAAATTGGCGGCCTTCAAGCACATCTCCCGCGCCTGGTCTTTCCTGCCTGCTCCGGCATGCGCCAGAGCCAGCCGGTAGCAATTGTATGGATTTTCCAGGTTGGCCTGCAGCAACTCGGTGACGGCCACGTCGTATTTTTCCTCGGCCAAAGCGATGATTCCTCTTAATTCATGAGCCAGCCGCACCTGGTAGGGATTACCGGTCGGTTCAATCCGCCGGTAATAATCATCGGCCCGCGCAGTGGCCGCAGCGAAATCGCCTTTGGCAGTCAGGACCAGCGCCGCATTATATAAAAATCCCCGCTGCGCATTTTCCTTCAGTTCCTGGCCAAGGTTTGATTCTCCAATTATCTGTACAGCCCCTTCAAACGAGGTGAGGGCTTCGTTATGGCGGCCTGATTTCAGCAGAATGTTACCACTGGTGATCATGTCCCGCGCCTGGGCCAGAGCGTCATTTTCCTTTTTAGCCAGACTGAGTTCCATGTTCACATAGGCCAGCGCGCTGTCGATTTGACCTTCATCGAGGAACGATAAGGCTATGCCCGACAAGGCCCGCCGGCGTTGCCCGACATCCTCGGCGTTATTCAGACATTTTTGCAGTTGCTCTCGGGCTTTTTGATATTGTCCCAGAAAATTGAAATTTGAGGCGATCCCGATATGGGAGGCGTCGAAATCGGGGCTGACGCGCAATGCCTTCTGGTAGAATTCGATTGACCGGGCATAGTCGCCCATTTTCATCAACAACTCGGCATATGAATCATAGGGATTCGGGTCATCGGGGATCAATTCCACGTATTTCTTGAATACTTTTTCGGCCTCGACATACTTTTCGAGTGCGCGATAGCAATAACCCAGCATGTTGTAGGGGGTGGAAAATTCAGGGTTGATCGTGATGGCCCGTGTATATTGCTCGATTGCCTGCTGATAATCCTGCAGCCCGTAATAGCTGGTGCCCAGCAGATTATATGCCCGTTCATCGTTGGGAAATAATTCGGTCAGTTTCTGATAGAAATCCCGCTGCTTGAGCGGATCACCGTCGTTGGCCGCCTTGACCGCCAGAATCATCAATCGTTCCCCCTCAGATACAGCAGGGGCCAAAGCCAGCGCGCGATTGAATTTGTCGAAAAAACCCAGGGATGTCGGCTGCGCAAACGACAGGTTCAAATAGGCCAGGGCAAATGCCGAATCTTCATTAACGGCTTTTTCATAAAAAAGCCGTGCTTCCCGCGCCCGCAGCCGTTCCTCCATGTCGCGGCCCTGGAGATAATATTCCCGGGCCTGGTCCGAGACAGTGGTGATCGGGATTTTACTGTCGCCGCCGGCATGGCCGTTTCCTGCACCCCACACCAGGAGCAATAGAATAATCAGCACGCGACTGGTCAGATGATTTATGAACATAACCTCTCCTGTTCCACCCTTCCTCAATTGTATTTTACGGCATTGGGCGTGCCGGAGTGCATTAAATTCGGCAATTATTCGAAAATTTCCCGGTCTGACTCGCTCCCGGCAGGACTTAGAATTCAAATTCCAGGCCGATAACCGGCAATAGACTCCACTGATAGATGGTGTCCTGCTGTTGTTCGATTTCGTTCCAGTAATATGTCGAAATGTTCTTCCGGTTATAGACATTCCAAGCCGAGAAAAACATGGTCAGGTTCGAACCGCCGAAGTGGAAGCGCCGGTCGACCCGGACATTCAACGAATGATAATCGGGATAGCGTTCCACATTGACTCGATTGCGGTCCAGCACCGAGCGGTTAATCAATTGCGAGGCCTCCAGATCCAGCGGTGTGTACGGCGGGCCGCCGCCGAAAATCCAGCGCAGGCTGAATTCCCATTTTTCGTTCGGCTTGTAGCCGCCCTCGGCGCTGAGGATCAGGCGGTTGTCGAACATCCGGTCGCGCCAGACGCCGTCCAGGCCTCGATACCGCGAAACCGAATACGACCCCCCGAGCAGGCCGTACACGCCCGCGACCAGTTTTTTGCGGACGGTAAGCTCGATGCCGTATGATTCGGCTTTCCCTTCGTCCCGCAGTTGTTCGAAATTCCCGATATAGTAGCCGTAGGCCAGGCCGTCGACGACAAACAACTGCGGCTGGGCCGGGTCGAGCGGAAAATTGCTGTACGATTTATAGTAGCCCTCAATAGTCAGTTTGGTATTGGCGGTCAATAAATAATCAGTACCCAGGACCGTATGCCAGGCCAGCGGGTCTTTCAAGTCTTTGTACGCTGCACGCTGCGAAATCAAAATCAGCGGCAAACTCTGGTAATAGATCCCCGCCGCCGCGTTGATTGCCATCCGGTCGGTCAGAGCATACGAACTGGAAAACCGTGGTGAAACATGGCCGTGCCTGTTGAACGAAAAATAGTCGTAGCGCACGCCCCAGGTCGAGGTCAGCCGGGGCCAGGGCCGCCAGATATAACTGGCGAAGACCGCGGCCTTCGACGAGGTGATATAATCATCCACGACCAGCGCGGGTACCGTATCACCCAGAACATTGGTATATTCGGGGCTGGCATAATCGTAGTCGTTGGCAATCTGCTTGGCCTCAATGCCGAAATCGATGGCGTGGGATTCATTATACCGGCAATGATTGACATTCCGTAATTGGAGCGTCTGCTCCCGGGTATCCTCCTCGATCAGCGCCAGGTTCGATTTGGTCTCGAAAAACATGCCGTCCACGCCTGAACCAAACGTGGAAACCGACGTGAGTGAATACCCCCCGGTCCCCCAGAGATACCGCCAGGTGGCGCCCAGCGCATATTCCAAACCGTCATAGGTCCCGTAAACAACGTTGTCGTCTTCAACGGATTGGTCTTTTTCGAATTCGATATAATCGACACCTAGTACGCCGAGGGTGGTCAGCGTATGCCCTGGCGCAAGGTCATAGACAGCTTTTCCCTGATAATCGCTGTATTTGGGGGCAACGCCGGTGCCGATGGCATCTACCAGCAGATCAAGGAAGCTGCGGCGCACCGACAGCATCCAGGAACCCCGTGGTTTGGCCAGTGGCCCCTCAGCCACAAAACCCACTCCGGCAAAATGCAGTTCCAACTGGCCGTCGAATTCCTCGCGGTTACCCTCGCGGAAAGTCAGGTCCATCACGGAGGACAACCGGTCGCCATACAGCGCCGGGAAGCCGCCGGCGGAAAATGTCGCATCCTGAATGAAATCGTTGTTCAGCAGCCCGATCGGCCCGCCCGAGGACCCCTGAATCGGATAGTGGTTGATATTGGGTATTTCAATATTATCCAGGTAAAAGCTATTTTCTCCGGGGTTTCCACCGCGCACGACCAGGTTATTCAACTGATCGTCGATTTTGGCGATACTCGGCAGACTCAGCATGATGCGGCTGACATCCCCCGCCGAGCCGGGTGCGCGGCGGATTTCCTCGGCGGAGTAACTGGAGATGCTGGTCGGCTGGTCTTTCTCCTCGGTGAAGTAACCGGACTTGACGACAACATCACCGATTTCCACTGCCGTATACTCGAGTTCGATTTCGACAAAGGTGATCCGCTGCGATTTGACAATAACGTCCGTCCGGGACTTCGTTTCATAGCCGATGGAGCGAAATTGCAGGGTATAGTTGCCGACCGGCAGGTCGGCGAGCGTAAAATTGCCCGAGGTATTCGTGGCAGCGCCGGTGGTTGTACCGACAATGAGAATGCTGGCACCCACGATTGGGGATTTCGTATCGGCATCGAGGACCAGACCTTTGATCGTCCCGGTCTTGGGCTGATCCTGGGCTAGGGCGCCCGTTTGGCCACTTGACAGCAGGAGCAACAACAACGGCAGGTATACCGATTTCATAATCGTCCGCAGCAATGTCCGGCAGACAGCCGGTTTTGCCTGGATCTGTTTCGCTGCGATGGAATTAGTCACCGACTTTGCCCAACTCGGTTTTCAGATAATGTATTGCGGTGATTGTCGTCGGATCGACACCGTTGAGGAAGGCCAGGTACAGACTTGTCCAATCGCCGAGCTGGATGATCGAGAACAACCGCTGGAGAGGGTTGTCGCCGGCTGCGTCGATCATTTCGACCGGCGTTTCCTGCTGTGTGAACAACTTGCGGACGATCTCGAAGCGCCGGGCGATTCGCGGGTGATCGTCGGCGCTGCGCAGGAAAACAGCCGTCAATATATCCATTGCATTTTTCGGCAAGCCCCAGCCGACGACTTCGTTATGGTTGAACTCCGGGGCTTCACCGGCCCAGGCCAGGTTTTTGGCGTTTTCGCAAAATTGACCTTTCCAGCGCAACGCGGCCACACTCATTGCCCCGGCCGCGCCGTAGATTACCGGGATCCGGCCCTTGATCATTGCCGCAAGCTGTTTGGCCGGATTTTGCTCGAAGGGGATCTCCGGGGCCAGTTGGTTGTTTCGCGACATCAGGAACCCGGCCAGTTCGTGCAATGCCGGAGCCGGATCGGCGACCAGCCCGATGGTGCTCAACAGCAGCAGCAGGGAGGAGAACGAATATCCCAGCGCCGCCCGCGGTGGAAACCCGCCCGGCAAGCGCACCAGAGGCCAATCATGCGCCCGGGCTTTGTCGGCCAATGTCCCGCCCGAACTTAACGCAATGATGGGGCAACCCCGGTCGTGTGCCACGTCGACCGCGGCGAGGGTCTCTTCGGTGTTTCCCGAATAAGAGGAGGCGATGACCAGGGTCCGGGGTGAAGCGTAGTGCGGCAACCGATAATCCCGGACCACCTGCAGCGGCAGCGGCAGTGTCCCGGTCAGATGCGAGCGGACCAGGTCGCCACCGATCGCCGATCCGCCCATGCCCAGGATGATGATTTGGGAGAGGTCCGAGGACGGCCATTTCGGCCGGCCGACGGCAGCGGCCAGGGCCACACTCTCGCTGAATTGTCCCGGCAGCCGCGTAAGCAGTTCGGTCATGCCGGAGGGGTCGAGCGCCCGGCATTCAGTCACATTATCAAGAACAGGGTGCGGCATGAGTTGTCATCCTGCCCGGCCATCACCAGTTTAACGCCACCGCTGGCCAAAATGGTCCCGATAGAATTCCGCAAGCAAATTGTCAACGTCGGTGACTGTTTCCGCGTGCAACACTTTGCGGGCCAGTTTCTTTGCCTCAGCGAACGATAGTTCGCGGACGACGGCTTTCAGACGGGGGACGACCGTCGGGTGAGCGGACAACTGGTCGACGCCCATGCCGATCAACAGCGGCAGGGCCAGCGGTTCGGAGGCGATTTCGCCGCAGACGGCAAAGCGGGTTTCGTTGCGGTGCGCGCATTCCAGCGCGTGCGCAATGCTGTGAATAATTGCCGGGTGAAATTGCTGGAATAAATGTGCAACGCGCGGATTGCCGCGGTCGACCGCCATCGTATATTGAATCAGATCATTGGTCCCCACGGAAAAAAAGTCGACCATTTTCGCCAGCGGTTCGGCGAGCCACACTGCGGCAGGGGTTTCGATCATGAGTCCGACCTGGACTTCGCCGACCTCATCGCCGCGCGCACACACTTCGCGGCAGGCCTCATCCAATAACAACAACGCCTCGGAGACTTCCTCGACCGAGACAATCATCGGGAACATCACCCGAATATTGGTCCCGGCGGCCGCCCGCAGCAGTGCGCGCAGTTGCGCTTTAAACGGGGCCTTTTTTTGCAGACTGACCCGGATGGCCCGCCAGCCCAGCGCGGGGTTTTGTTCGACCGCACTCCGACCATCATCGAAATATTTGTCGCCGCCGAGGTCAAACGTCCGGATGGTCAGCGGCCGGGGAGCAAGAACCTGCGCCGCCTCCAAATACGTTTTATATTGTTCGTGCTCGGTGGGGTAGCGGCCCTGGCGCAAAAACAAATACTCAGTGCGATACAAACCCACGCCGCCGGCCCCGGCGGCAAGAACATCCTCCGCCTCGGCGGCCATATCGATATTGGCCAGCAGCTCGACAGAGTGCCCGTCGACGGTTTCCGCCGGGAGGTCGCGCAGGGCTGCCAGCTTTTTGGGCCAGGGAACAATCGCTTCCCGCTGTTTACGATCATAGACTTCCAGTGTCTCGGCGTCCGGCGCGATCGTGACCGATCCGGAATGACCATCCACGACGATCCGCGCCCCGAGCGGGATTTTGCTCACCGCATTGGCCACGCCGACCACCGCGGGGATGCGCAGCGATTTGGCCAGGAGAGTCGTGTGTGAAGTCTGCCCGCCGATTTCGGAGACAATGCCCAGAACGTTTTCCTTTTTCAGTCCGACGACGTCGCTGGGGGTTAGTGATGTGGCCACCAGAATGGACGGTTCCGCCAGATCGCCCAGCCCCATGGTCGGCAGCCCGAGCAGGTGGTTGATGACGCGGGCGTGAACGGCTTCGATCTCCTGCCGCATCCCCCTGAGATAGGCGTCGGGGGAGGCGCTTAGCTTGGTCAGTGTGCCCTGGACGACGCGGTCAAAGGCGCATTCGGCTGCCGATTTTTTCTTTTCAATCTCTTCCCGCACCGTCGAATCGATTTCGGGGTCGGATAGAATCAGGATCTGGGCATCGAAAATCCGGGCCAGATTGTCGCCGATCATATCGCCGGCGCGTTCTTTGAGAACACTCAACTCCTGCCGGGTTATTGCCAACGCCTCAGCAAAACGCTTTTTTTCATTTTCGATTTTTTTATTGGCGATGGTCCGCGCCGGGACATGCGGGGTTTTGGCGGCGAAGACAAAGGCCGGGCCGATGGCAATCCCCGGCGCGCCCGGGAAGCCGCGCAACACGCTTTCCGGGAGACGCGTCGGCGTTCGCCGGCCGCCACCCGAATGTGCCGGAACGCTTACCATGCGGATATTTCCCGGCGAATGGCTGTCGGATGGAACAATCTAGTTATCATCGAACCTCACGGCGAAGGCCTGTTCCAATGCCTTAACGCATTCTTCTTCGTCCTCGCCTTCCGCCTCGATGGTAATTACCGAGCCCATTTCGGCGGCGAGCATCATCACGCCCATGATACTTTTACCATTGACCCGCAGATCGCCCCGGCTGAAAAAAACCTCCGACTTGAACCGCGTCGCGGTTTGCACAATCAGGGCCGATGGGCGCGCATGAATTCCCAGCGGGTTAGTTATCGTCACTTTTCTTACAAGCACAAGCTGTACACCAGAGGCCCGTTTAGATTAATCGGTAAAACCGTTTTCCGGCCCCTTGTCCGACCACGCCTACCAGCTCCAAATCCAACAGGATCGTGGATAACTCCCCCACTGTAAGTGCCAAATCTACACTAAGTTGGTCGATGTGGCAAGGAGTTTCCCCCAGTCCGTCATATACTCTTTGCTGAATCGGCGTGAGCCTGGGCAGGGGCAGTGCATTTTTGGTTGAGACCGGCTTATTGTGAAAACCCAATCCCGCCAGAATATCATCTACCGAGGTGACCAGTTGTGCGCCCGCTTTAATTAAATTATTGGTGCCGACCGATAGTTCCGAACCGGCCGGACCGGGCACAGCAAAAACCTCGCGATTTTGCTCCAGCGCATGCCGGGCAGTGGACAACGCGCCGGAAATTTCCCGCGCTTCGATGATTGTCGCGCACAAGGCCAGCCCGGAGATGATCCGGTTTCGCTTGGGGAAATTTTCCCGGGCCGGGGCCGCACCAAAGGGAAACTCGCTGAGCACGGCCCCGTTCTCGGTGATGTGTTCGGCCAGTTCTCTGTGTTCCCCGGGGTAAACGATGTCCAGCCCCGAACCGAGGACGGCAATCGTCCTGCCGCCCGCCGCCAGCGCCGCGGCATGTGCAAAACCATCCACACCATGCGCCAGCCCGGAAACGACAGTCAATCCGGCGCGGGCCACGCCATCGGCCAACTCCGCCGCCATCTTGCGGCCATAGGGGGAAGGAGTGCGCGCACCGACAATCGCCACCGCCCGCTCATCGGCCGCAGTGAATGTCCCCCGGTAAAAGAAAAACGGCGGCGCTCCCGGGATGAGGGCCAGCAGCGTCGGGTAGTCTTCCGCGCCAAAAACAGCCATCGAAGCGCCATATTTTTCCACGGCCTGGAGTTGTCGGTCGACATAAGTGTTTTGCGGGCCCCGGCGCAAGGCGTCCCCGGTTTTATCGCTGAAACCGGGGAGTGCGGCCCAATCCTCCGGCGCTGCTTCCAACGCTGTGCGCGGGGAGCCAAAGGCCGAAACCAACTGCATGAACCGCGTCGGCCCGATCCCCGGCAGAGAAAACAGGGCCAGCCAATCGCGAGCATCTGGAGGGATCTTTGCCGACATTATCCTGACATCCTCACCTGCGCCAATATCCGGAGGCTGTCCCCGCGCAGATGGGTCGAAGGTAATATTATTCCTGCGCGAAGAGCATCATTTCCAATGCATGCAGTACCGTCTCGATACCCTCACCGCTATGGGCCGAGGCCAGAAAATCCGCCCAGGCGAAGCGTTCCATATTTTCTAAAGTCGTTTTTTTATCCCACAGGTCGATTTTATTGATCAATACCAGACGCGGTTTTTCCAGCATGGTCGGGTCAAATTCCCGAAGTTCCGTGAGCAATGCCGCCACTTGTTCCTCAGGATTATCCTGTTGTCCGTCAATAATAATCAGCAAGACTCTTGTGCGCCGGATATGCCGCAAAAATTGCAACCCCAGTCCTTTGCCCTGCGAGGCACCCTCAATGATCCCCGGTATATCGGCCACTGTGAAATGCCGAAATTCAGGCCGGGTCACCACGCCCAGTTGCGGATGAAGAGTAGTAAACGGGTAGGCCGCGATTTTCGGTTCGGCAGCGGAAACCTGCTTTAAGAAAGTCGATTTGCCCGCATTGGGCAGCCCGACCAGGCCGACATCGGCAATCAACCGCAATTCCACTTTGAGTTTGCGTTCTTCGCCGGGGAAGCCCGGGGTGGCTTTGCGCGGGGTCTGGTGCGTGGCAGATTTGAAACGCGTATTGCCCTTGCCGCCGTTCCCGCCCCGGGCCACGACCGCCTGTTGTCCCTTTTCGATCAAATCGGCCAGAATGTCGCCGGTCGCGGCATCGGTGATCACCGAACCGGGGGGGACCCGGATGATGGCATCCGCGCCGGATTCGCCGGTCCGGTTATTACCGGAGCCATGCTGTCCCCGTTCGGCACGGTAATGTTTGCGGTATTGTAAATCCAGCAGTGTTCCGAGGTTTTCATCCGCCAGGCAAATAACATCCCCGCCCTTGCCGCCGTCGCCGCCATCCGGGCCGCCTTTGCTGACAAATTTCTCCCGCCGGAAGCTGACACAGCCGCTGCCGCCCGTGCCGGCAGTAATCTGGATTGTTACCTCATCGACGAATTTCATGATCAGGCAATATACGCGGTCACGGACGCCGGGCGTTGTCGCGATTATTCAGGGTCCCGCAGGATCTCACGCAGGGTGTCGGTGACGAACCGGACTTCGTTTTTGGTCATTTCCGGAAAAAACGGCAAACTCATTGTCGCCCGATATGCGGCTTCCGCCTCGGGAAAATCACCGTGTTTTAGTCCGTACCGGCGGGCGATATGGGTCATCAAATGGAGCGGAATGAAATGTACACTAATTCCGATCCCCCGCTGAGTGAGAGCGGATAGAATTTTGTCCCGCGAGTTTATCAGCGCCGGATCAGTCAACCGCACCATGAGCAAATGATAGGCCGACCCGGCGCCGGCCGCCGGTTCCGGAAAACTCAACCCGCCGATATCCGCCGCCAACGCGCGATACCAGCGGTCTACCCGTTCGCGTTTTTTCTGCAATTGCGCGAAGCGTTTGAGTTGGACCCGGCCAATCGCGGCCAACAGATCGGACATATTGTACTTGTAGCCCTGAGCGGTGACATCGTACGCCCAGCCCCGGTTGCCGTAGCGGTCCCAGGTGCCCTTGCTGATGCCGTGCCGGGAGAGGACGCGCATTTTATCATACCACGCCGTGTGGCCCGTGACCACCATGCCGCCTTCGCCGATGCAGAGATTTTTTGTTGAATAAAAACTGAAGGCGGTGGCGTCGGCCCAGCGACCGATGGGCGTGCCCCCTACCGTCGCGCCGAGCGTATGAGCGCCGTCTTCGATGACTTTTAATTTGTGCCGTCGGGCGATTTGACGAATACGATCCGACCGGCAGGGGAGACCGCCGATACCTACCGGCAGAATCGCTTTGGTGCGCGCCGTGATTTTTCGCTCGATTTGTCCGGGGTCAATCGTATAGCAGCCCGGTTCGACATCGGCGAACACCGGCTGTGCGCCGCAGTAGGCGATAACCTCGGCGGTAGCGACGAACGTGTACGGCGTGGTGATGACCTCATCGCCCGGTCCCACGTCGGCCGCCAATAGCCCCAAATGCAACGCCGCCGTGCCGCTGGAGACCGCCAGCGCGTGTTTCACCCCGAGAAACGCGCACATTTCCTCCTCGAACCGCGCGCACTCCGGTCCCGAGGTCAGCCAGCCGCGGGCCAGCGCCCTGTTGATGGCCGCCTGTTCCGCCCGGCCAAGGGGTGGGCGATAGAAATCGATTTTATTTTGCCTGGTCATGAAATTTCCGAAAACATGATTTGACCGTTTGGATGACCCGGTCTATTTCCGCTGTTTTCTGGTGCGAATACAACGGCAGACTCAGGATATTGTCCGTCACATAGTCAGTAATCGGCAATTGTTGGTTTTTCCGCCGGTATTCTCGGAAAACTTTCTGCCGGTGCACCGGCGGATAAAAATACTTGCGGGTATCGATGTGCTGTTCGGCCAGGAACGCGGCAAGATCGTCTCGCGTGAACCCCGCTCCGGCGCACTCGGGAGCGGGGTCAATCAGGATTGAAAAATCCTTATACGATGACAGGCAATCTGGGGGGATTTTCTGGAAGGTCAAGCCGGGCAGGCCCGCCAGCCGGGTTTTGTACCGCTCGGCCAGTTTCCGCCGGCGTCCGGCCATTTGGAGGAGGCGCTGCAGCGCGGCCCAACCGAACACCGCGTTGAACTCGCTCATCCGCGCGTTCATTCCCACGATCCTGCAGTCGTAGTCGCCGGGATTGCCGTAATCGCGGGCGATTTTCAATTCTTTCGCCAACTCGGCGGAGCGGGTGGTGATAATTCCGCCTTCCCCCGCCGGGGCCAATTTGGTCGGGGACAGCGAAAATACCTCGGCATCGCCGTAATTTCCCAGCGGTTTGCCGCGATACGAGGCCCCAAACCCGTGCGCGGCATCGAAAATCAGCCGCAGGTTGTGTTTTTTCGCCACGCGGGTGAGGGCAGATACAGCAGCGGGGCAGCCAAAAACATGCACGGCGATGATGGCCGAAGTCTTTTTGGTGATCAGGCGCTCGATGGATTTTGGGTCCGGATTGAATGTCTCCGGGTCGCAGTCGCAGAAAACCGGAGTGAGATTATTCCACAACAACGGCAGGGCGCTGGCGAAAAAAGTGAATGATGGCACGATCACCTCGCCGGTCAGCCCCAACAGCCGGTTGACCAGCATTAAGCCGGAGGTCGCCGAGGAGACCGCCACTGCCTGCGGGACGCCCAGCAGTTTTTCCGCGCGTTGTTCGAGTTTGCGGACATATCCGGCGTTGGTCAAAAAGCCGCTCGCGGCGACTTTTTTCAGGTGCGGCGCCACGACGGAAAACGGCGGGGTGCTGGGGCGGGTCAGGGGAATACGTGCGGGGTGTTTAGTCATTTATATTTTTCCTTCCACCAATTGTCCAATTTTGACCAGAAAGCATAATCCTTTGGCCCGGCGGGGTCAATCGGATTTACAAGATGGTGTCAGGTAAACGGATAGTCGATATTGGACGTTGTCTGGATGGTGAGATGATGGTTTCATAAAATACGCGATATGGTCCGGGACATTATTGGGTCAGGAAAGCAGATGAGTGTCGCATACAAAACCGCCATCGCCTGTATTTTGCTCATTTTGGTCATCATATTGGGCAACAATCAATATCAGATACAGGATGTCGCAGAAAACATCGCAATCGCGTCGCCCGATCAATGGCGGTATCAGGCGGTACAAAATGACGACTGGAAATTTGAGGTTGGAATCCAAGATAAACCGTTCCTGCCGTATGAGACAATTTGGCTGGAAGTAACAGCAACCAATATATCAGATACTTTATTAATGAAACCGATTATGAATCCTGGTGAGGTGAATTTGGAGGTGCAGATTCTTGATAAAGGCGGCAATCGGATGTATCCGCCGAACATGAAAACCTTTGTCGACTATGACTTTTTTCATTGGCCAACGATGAGACCGGGAGAATTCCAGCACAATTACCTCGATCTGCGAACGTATGATCGGGTGCCCGCCGAAATCATGCACTTGCCGCCAGGCCAGTATCATGCAAATATCAAATATAAACCATTTCCGCGGAATCTGTCCGCTGGAATAGTGAAAACATTGGATTCGATCAGTTGCCTATTTGAGGTTATACCGCCCCTGGGCGATGAGGTCGCAGCGTACGATTTATTCCTGGAATTTTTGGCAGAGTGGGAAACCGGCGTCATTACAATCCCGCCGGTGTTTTTCCAATTACAGGAGGAGTACCCGGCTGCGCGAAATACCAAATTCGCCTATGAATTTCTGTTATTTCGCTCCGGCAGGTTTTACAATTTGCCCAAAATGGAAAAGCATCAGTTGGCGGTGCTACGAAAACAGTATTTCGCAAAATACGCCGGGCAATTATGGCATCCCGACTGGAATAAACTCCGCGAGGTCCAGGTTATCGATAGTGCAGGGAATTGGGCGCCCAAGTAAACTGTTGGTGTATTCTGCTACGCCAAATCCGTTTTGAGCTGCCGTACAATGTCGTTCGAGACAGCCTTTTTGGCAAAGATATTGTCGACAACTTTCCGTGGTTTGAACGGCTGCACCATCGCCCGTTTCAGTCGTCGTCCATCAAATCCAACCAGCGTATTGTATCCGGCATCGACCAGCAAATTCCATTCAGTCACCGTGCGTACAGTCAGGCAGCGCACCCCTGCCCAATACGCTTCTTTTTGCACGCCGCCGGAGTCGGTGAGTACGGCATGGGCGTTGGCAATCAGCCACAGTGACGTTTGATGATTAACCGGCGGCAGAACTCTAATATCCGGCATGCGGGAGAGCCGGGCGAGCAGCTTGAATCGTCTCAGGTTTTTGCGGGTACGAGGGTGCAAAGGCAATACGATTGGCTTATCCAGAATTTCCAGCATGCCCAATAGCCGCGCGAGGTTTTCAGGATCATCCACTGCTTCCGCCCGATGCAGCGTGATATAGTAGTACTCGCCCTCGGCAGGCGCCGGTTTGTCTGCGGGAAAACCCGGGGGACGGCGTCGCGGCAGCCGAAAAGTCTCGGTCATCAAATCCCCGACCGGGCACACACCTTTGGTAATTCCCTCGGCTTTCAGGTTTCGGGCCGCTTCCTGTGTAGGGCAAAACAGCCAGCGGGAGAGATGATCGGCGACCACGCGGTTTTTTTCCTCGGCCATGCGTTTATCGAACGAGCGCAGGCCCGCCTCGACATGTCCCACGGGGATATTTCGTGCCGCCGCCGCCAGCGCTCCGGCCATGGTGGAAGTGGTATCGCCGAAAACCAGCACGGCGCTGGGTTTGGTTTTGCCAAGGTAAGCGTCCAGCCGTTCGACCATTTTCCCGAGTTGCGTACCGGGCGCACCCCGGCCGACATGCAAATTGACATCCGGCAGCCGCAATTGATACTCGGCAAAGAAAGTATCCGACATCTCCCGGTCGAAATGCTGGCCGGTATGCACCACGCGGGAATCGAATGCCCGGTCGAGTTTGCGCAGCAACGCCGCCAGTTTGATAAACTGCGGCCGCGCGCCGACGACGGAGACAACTATGGGTTTTGCTTTGGCCATCGCGCGGTAATGTAAGGAGTCAGGGCCAAAAAATCACCCAAAAGATATCATGCCGATAATCCCGGGCTGTCTGGATTTGAAAAGAACAGTCGTCGAGATTAAAAAAAGGCGCCCCGGCGGGGCGCCTTCATTTGCAGGCATCTATCGGTAATGAGTCTTTACTTCACCTTGAGCAGTTCGACTTCAAAAAGCAGGGTCGCATTCGGCGGAATCGGGCCGCCGGGAGTACCCTGTGCACCATAGCCCAGACCCGGCGGGATCAATAATTCGCGCTTGCCGCCGATTTTCATCCCGGCCACGCCTTCATCCCAACCCTTAATGACGCGGCTTTTGCCGAGTGGGAACGAAAACGGCTGGCCGCGGTCGACCGAGCTGTCGAATTTGCTGCCCTTTTTGCCGTCCACGTACAGCCAACCGGTATAGTGAACATCGACAATCTGGCCCGCTTTAGCTTCATCGCCGGCACCGGCCACAAGATCACGCCACTGCAACCCGGAGGGGTTCGTCGTGTATGCAATTGTCACGGGTTTTTCCTTTGTCTCGGCTTTTACCGGGTCAATTTTGATTTCCGGCGCACTGGTTTTGGCGGCCACGGTGCTGTCGGGGGCTTTCGCCTCGGCTTTGGTCAGGGTGAAGGGGAATTTCTCACCCGATTGAGTGAAATCTCCGGCGATGGTCTTGCCGTCGGCTGCGACCACGCCGGTGAATTTCGGTTCGCCGGGGGTGCCGGGCATGTCAAAGGCGATGGCGTTGCTATCGAGTTTGATGTTGGCCAGGGGCACATCTTTGGCCTGCTGCACGGGGATGTCGATAGCCCCGGTCAGGCCGCTATCCCCCGCGGCGAATTTCACCGCAATGCCCAGCTCGGAACCCTGGACGGCAATTGAACCTTCCCAGAGTCCGACAACATCCACACCCGCCGACGCGTTCATCCCGCCGCAGACGGCCAGCACGAGGGCCACAACCGCACTGCACACTGCTTTTGTTCCTCTTGAAACCATAAAGACACTCCTCCCCTGCTGTATGTAATTACCTGCACATTTACTTGCCGAAAAACTCCTTGATCGTCTGGATGACAAACGCCTGCTCGGCCTCAGTCAGGTATGGATACACCGGAATCGAGACGACTTCGTTGGCCCGTTTTTCACAGGACGGGAAATCGCCGGCTTTGTACCCCAGGTTCGCGTAACATTCCTGCAGATGCAGCGGCACCGGATAATAGATCGCGTGGCCGATTTGTTTTTCTTCAAAACAGGCGACAAGCTTATCGCGCTGGCTGGTGGCGATGGTGTATTGATTGTAGATGTGCCGGCAGCCGGGCATGCGGTAGGGTAATTCCAGATCGCCGACACCGGCGAGTTCGCGGTCATAGATCGTGGCATGTGCCGTCCGGGCGTCACTCCACCTGTCGAGAAACGGCAGTTTGGCCATCAGAATCGCCGCCTGCAATGTCGCCAACCGGCTGTTATAGCCGGTGATTTTATGATAGTACTTGGGTCTGGAACCATGTACGCGCAGAATGCGCAGCATGTCGGCCAATTCCGGATCGGAGGCGGTCACCATCCCGCCGTCCCCCGCGCAACCGAGGTTTTTCGAGGGGAAAAAGGAAAAACACTCGGTATCGCACAGCGCCCCGGCTTTGGTCCCCTTGTATTCCGAGGAAAGTGATTGCGCAGCGTCGCCGACGGTCCTGATCTTCCTGCTCCGCGCGACCTCGAGGATCGGTGTCATCTCGGCGGTCTGGCCGTACAGGTAGACCGGCATAATCGCTTTTGTTTTTCCGGTGATCGCGGCCGCTACGCTTGCGGGGTCGACATTGTACGTGCGCGGGTCGATGTCCGCAAACACCGGCCGGGCGCCCAGACGGCTGATCGACCCGGCGCTGGCAAAAAAGGAAAAGGCCGAAGTGATGACTTCATCGCCCGGACCGACGCCGCAGGCCCGCAAAGCCAGCACCAGCGCATCCGAGCCGGAAGCGACGCCGATGGCATGTTTGGCCCCCGTGTAGGCGGCAATTTTCTCCTCGAACTGTTTGACTTCCGGACCAAGGATGAATTTCGCATGGTCCAGGACTGTATGTACCGCGGCGTCCACCGCGGGTTTTGTCTCGGCGTATTCTCGTTTTAAATCCAGCAAAGGGACCTGCATCTTCCACTCCTGGTCACAGGTACAGACGTTGTTTGACTACCTTTCTTGAAACACAGCTCCCGCCGCCGGCAACCGGCCGGCGCCACATTATAAATAACCGCACTCTTTTTATTCCGGCCAACCCTGGTTGTCGAGCAACTGGTCTGTGGGTACATCGCGGAATTCTTTGGCAGGCACGCCGGCGACGATCTTTTTCGCCTTGGTATCTCGGGTGACCAGCGCCCCGGCAGCAACCAGTGTGTCGGCGGCAATCGTTTTGCCAGGCAGGATGGTGGCATGCACGCCGATCCGCGCCCCGCGTTTGACCGTGACGCCCTTGAAATGCTTGAACCGCTCCTCGGTGCGCCCCACGAAATTGTCGTTGGAGGTAGCGACACAGGGGGCGACAAACACCCGGTCGCCGATTTCCGAATAGGCGGTGATATAGACGTTGGTCTCCAGTTTGCAATAGCGCCCGATGGTGCAGAAATTTTCGATGGCCACGCCGCGTCCGACGATCGTGAAGTCCCCAATCGTCACATTTTCCCGGACGGTCGATAAATCGGCGATCAGCACTTTGGTGCCGACGACCGCGCCGCGGTAGATCACGGCCTGGGTGCCGATGATACAGTTGTTGCCGATTTTCGCCGCCGGCAGTTGCTGTTCCTTGGTCACCGCCGAATTGGCTGCCCGCATGGGTTCTTTGCCCAGGACGGTATTATCGTCGATCCGCACGTTATCCCCGATGATCGTCCCCGGGTGAATGATCACGTGGTGCCCGATACGGCACCCGGCGCCGACCACAACATCTTTGTCGATGATACAGAATTCGCCGATTTTGGTTCCTGCGCCGATTCGTGCGCCGGCGTCAATAATGCTGGTACTCACACTTCATCCTCCGTTGTGGGTTGCACTGCAACAGGCGCCCCGCCTTTGTTCAGTGATTCCTGTCCCGCTTCCAACACGCGCAGGGTGCGCAGGCCGTCGATAACGTCCGAACGGGGCTGCACGCGGTTGCGCACACAGGCGAGGAAATGCTCGACTTCTTCTTTGAGCGGCTCAGCGGTGTTGATTTTGGGGATCATAATGTCACCAGTGCGCAAAGCAAGATACTCCGCATAGGTGTCATAATCTAGTTTCGCATCGATACCCTTATCGAAGACCGTCACTTTTTCAGTGGCGGCGGTATCGGCAAAGACCGCCATTTTTTTCTGCCCCACCACGGTCAGTTGCCGCATTTTGTGGGGGTCCAGCCACGAGACGTGGATCTGGGCCATTAGCCGCCCGCTGTAGTGCAGGGTCATGAACACCACGTCCTCGATACCCGGCTGCAGATACGATTTACCGGTCGCCGAGACCCGCACCGGGTCTTCGTTAAGCAAAAAGCGCATGATCGAAATATCGTGCGGGGCAAACGACCACATGGCGTTTTCGATATCGCGCACCTTGCCCAGGTTGACCCGCGTGGCATACAGGTAATAGATCTCGCCCAGCTCGCGTTTGGCGATGGCTTCCCGCAGCCACAGGACCGCCGGGTGATAGACCATGATGTGGCCGACCATCAGAATGCGTTCTTTCTTGCGCGCCAGCTTGCGCAAGTGTTCGCCGTCGACCGAGCGCAGGACCAGGGGCTTTTCGACGAAGACGTCCTTGCCGGCCTCGAGGGCCGCCCGGCACAACTCAAAATGGGCGGCGGGAGGCGTGGCGACCACGACCGCATCAATATCGTCCTTCAGCAAACGTGAAAAATCAGCGGTAGTTTCGATATCCGGGTAGGCCTCGCGAATCCGTTGCAGCGCCACGGGGTTGCCGTCGCAGCAGACGATCAAATCCGAGGAGTCCGCGGCGGAGAAATGGCGCAACAGGTTTTTACCCCATGCCCCGGCGCCGACCTGGCCGACTTTTATCATTGTGCAGGTAATCCTTTCCCGGCCGGTTATTTCCGGCGTCTCAATCCGAGCCAATCCCGGCGCAACACAGTAAGGGCCGACATGATGAATTCGTATTTTTCCGGTTCTTTCCGCCGCATGACCACGAAATACTCACCGGCAAAAGACAACGCAATGACCATGGCCAGCGAGGTGGCATACGAGGCGAGTACCAGACGTACGCGCCGCGGTTGAGAACGCGGACTCGATGCGTCGGCGTAATCCAGAATGGAGAATGTCGGAGTATCCTGAGTTTCCTGGATCCTGGCGGATTCATGTTGTGCACTCAGCAGTTCAAGCAATGTTTCTTCAATTTTGACGCTCCGTATCTTTTCGGCAAGACGTAAAGCCAGCAGCGGCACACCCTGCAGACCTGTTTGCAGGAATAACCGTGTGCTGTCCGTGCCGGATTCCAACTGTTGCAGCCGGCGTCTGGTTTCGCCGACCCGTACTTCCAGGGCGGCGACCTGCGGATTGCGCGACGACATATTCTGCTTCAACGCGGAGAGTTCGATTTCATCGGCGGTCAGCTGGGCGTCCAGCGCCGCGATATTTTGAATAACGGCAGTCAATTCATCATCAAGGGAAATAGTCCCGTGTTCCCGCTGAAAGCATTCCAGGTCGGCCGCGGCTGCAGCCAGGGCTTGTTGCGTTTCTTCGAGACGGCGGCCGATGAACATCCTGGTGTTTCGCGCCCGGGTATTGACAATCCCGCGATTGATGGCATCGGCACACCCGACAAGTGTGTTGGCCACCAGCGCCGCCCGCTCAGGCGAGTGATCGGTGACGCCGATGTTCACGATCCCGGTCAGTCCGACATCTACCGTGACGGCCTCACGCAGCCGTTCCATGGCAGCATGCCTGGCCGGAATCTGCCATAATGAATCCAGATGCAATGAATCGACAACAGCGGAAAGCACCCGCCGGCTGGTCAGGACCTCCGCCAGAATATCGGACGGTGTGGCCATCAACGGCAGCGCCATGCCTCCCGCTCCCCCGAGGCCGAACTGGGAAAGCGCCATGCTGCTCAGCGAAATCGTCTGGAAATCCCGGTCGGGTGGCAGGACCGTAACTTTGGCCTGGTAATATTCCGGTACAACCAGCGCGAATAATGCGATCACCACCGCCACGGCGAGTGGATACCAGATCAGCGCGTGGCGGTTTTTGACTAGGACGGCAAAAACCCCCCAGCCGCCGACGTGTCCGGCGGATTCGGTCACCGGCGGCTTTTCCGATTGAAAACGGTCCTGAGTCATATGCGCATCGGCTATTTAATCGACTGGTCGACGACAAGGTAAAGAGTTGCGACATTCCCCAGGACCACCATCGCATCGCGAAGGATCGGCCAGAATTGCCGCTCGCGGACGGTCGGAACCACGATGACATCGCCGGCTTCGAGCTGTTTGACTTTCTTCTTTTTCAGCGGTGAACCGGTATTGGCCTTGACGACGAACGTACCCCGGCGGTCGGCACGCCAGGAATATCCACCCGCCCGCTCCAGATAATAGTCGGGTCCCCGGTTCGGTTCATACGGGATCAGTCCGGGGTTGGTGACGCGGCCGATCACTTTAATCTGCGGGAGAAACCGCGGGACATAGACATAATCCTCGTCCCACAACGGCAGATCATAGGCGACGTCCTGTGTTTCCAGCAGCCGTACCAGATCAATCGACACCTGTCCCGCGGGCGACAGGGAATGGGCCAGAATCCATTCCCGTTCCGAATCAGTCTGCAACTCCACCGGTATCGAGCGCATTCGTTCGTCGGTATCGGTATCGAGGAGAAAACCCCGGGAACGCGACAGCGTCGCCCCCGCCAGATCGGCGCGGCTGGTTAATCCGCCGCACATAACGAACAATTCCGACAGGAGTGTCTGGCCGCTCTGAATCGGATATCTCCCCGGGCGCGCAACTTCGCCGAGGACGGTGACGGTGGCTTTGGGGCGATACTCGAGTTGTGAACGGACGAAAATCCGATCATCGGCCTGCAACGCCAACTCCCGGCCGCCCTGCGGAGCAGGGGCCGAAAGATCGATAACGCGTTCGACTACCGTCGAGTCCAGCCCGACAAAACGCACCAGTTCCAAAGAAGTCGTATCGGCTTCAATGGTGAAGCCGTAGGCCAGCTCAATTGCTTCTTGGAGCCGATCACCGGGGACAAATTCAAAAACACCCGGCCGATTCAACGTTCCGCTTATTTCGAAAACACCATGGGCGACCCGGGCTTCGGGGACAACAATATGATCACCCTCAGTCAGATACGGGTTGAACGCCTCATTACCGGTTTGGTTGAACCGTTGTTCATCCACTTGCAGGGTATCATTGCCGCGGAGGATATAAATTCGCCGCCGGGACGAGGAGGGCAGCCAGCCCGCGGCGTCTATGGCCTCGGAGGCGTGGACATTCGCCGTTACTTCATACATCCCCGGATTTTTGACTGCTCCGGCCACCGCCACTTTCAAGGTTCGTACCTGTACCAGCGTGACCGATGACGGGACGCCGGGATACACCCGGCCGATTGCGGTCAGGATGACTTGCTTGGCCCGGTCCAGGGTCAGGCCCAGCAGTGGGATCTCGCCGACTGTCGGCACGATGGCCGTGGCTTCCGGGGTGATCGGTACATCAAAACCCTTGTGGATTGCGCCCCAAATATTGACTGACAGGCGATCTCCCGGCCCGACCAGATATGATGCCGGGTCGATGGAACGGTCCAGGGCTTTGAAATTGAACTGCTTGACCTCGACCGGTTCCTCCGGCTCTTCTGCCGTCTGCCGGAGGACGAAAACGGTGTCGGGATTAACCCCCCAGGCCGGGGCCGCACATATAAGACAACCGACAAGCGAAAGCCCGGCCCACAGGGCAGGCCGGATACGGTGGAGGCGGCTTCTCCACCAAGAGCGGATCGAGTGCAATTTACAGTGGTTATCGCGCACATTAACTCCCGGCAAACTTTGTAAGTTTAGCGGGCGCTGCCGCTTTGTCAAGCGAGAAAGGGACCGGGATGTCAACAAGCGTTGATCAGGAGGTCGAGGCCACGCTTACGCCATCCGGCATGTCCCGCCATTGGATAACCAGCCGGCGGTACTCCTCGATAAGTTTCGCAACCTGTTGCGAAGTAGCGGCTTCCGCCTGAATATAGAAACTGGCTTGCTGGCGGCTGGGCGCCACCATGACCCACTGGTCCTCAAAGATTACCCGCACTCCGTCGACGGTGTCCCGCCTCATTTGCGCGGTGTGGTTGATCAGTCGGCGCATTACACGCCCTTTGCGGTTCCATGGGCAGGGGATATCGAGCGCACCAAAATGTCCGGGTGAATAACGGCGTACTCGCTCGGAGATTTTCAGGTCGGTTAAGGCCAGCATTTCCAGCAGGCGGGCGGCAGCGTATGCGGCGTCAGCCCCGCGTTGGAACTCGGGAAAAATGAACCCACCGCGGGTACCGCCGACGAATTGGATGCCGGGGTCTTCAGCCGCATCCATCATGGCCAAATGGTCGTTGCGCACACGAACCAGCTCGAACCCCGACTCCTGCGCCAGCCGGTCCAGAGCCATGGTGGCCACGACCGGCGCGGCCACGCGGGCCGGCCGACGGGTCAGCGCCACCAAATCGGTCATGACCAGCAGCAGTTCCGGTGAGCTGAGGATGTGCCCGTTTTCGTCGACAACGGTCATCTTTTCGGCCCCCGGATCGAGGAAGATGCCCAAATCATAGTTCAGGGCGATCACAATCCGCGAGAGGTTTTCCAGGGCGGCGGGAATGTCGGCCTGTACCGCCGCCGCACGCTCCGGATCGACCGAACTGTTGAGCAGCACGGTCTCGCAATATAACTGGCCCAGGACGGCCGGAAAGATGTCGGCGGCGGCCCCGTGCGCGGTGTCGACCACCAACCGCAGTTTGGCATTGCGCAGGGCGTCCCGATCCAGCGACTTGACAAATTCCTGCCGGTAGATATCCCACGGCCGCTGGGGATATTCCATGCCTCCGATTTCCGAGGGCTGGGCGCGGCGGAAATTTTCCTGGAAAAACGCCCGTTCGACCGAGCGCGCATTGCCGGAGGGCAGGTCTTTGCCGTTGGCATCGAAAAAGATGATGTCCAGATGCATGATGTTCACCGGAGAACGCCGGATATACACCCCGGCGACTTCATGTCCGGTTTTGAGAGAATAACGCACGACGGGTATCGGCAGCCGGCGCAGGTCCATGACTTCAATGCCGGAGGAGGACAGGCCGGCCATCAGTGAACGGGCGGCCACATGTGCCGAGTTGGTGGCATCACGCGAGACCAGCACCGCGGAGCCCGCCGGGAATATTGAACCGAATGCAGCGCCCAGGCGGGCGGCGAATTCGGGTGTGATCTCCAGGTTCGACAGTCCGGAGACCTTGGCGTCGGTAAACAATTCGCGGTTCCACTTGTCGCCCCAGACCACGCTGGTGGAGACAATTGCCCCGGCCTCAATTTCCTTTTTGGGCCAGATTTTGCAGTTGGCCTTGATGACCACGGATCGGCCCACGCGGACGTCCTCCGAGAGGATCGCCTGAGGCAGGATCGTCACCCGTTGACCGACCTGCACACGGTCGCAGAGGATGGCCTCGGAGATATCGGAGTTTGCGCCGATGTGGACGTGCGACCAGATCAGTGAATCTCGGATGGCGGCGCCGTCGTCGATCTCACTATGCGAGCCGATGACCGAATCGGCGATCCGCGCTCCGGGGCCGATCCGGACCCCGCGGCCCAGGATGACTTTCCCGCTCAGTACGGCTTCTTCGGCGATCGAGACATTTGCGCCGCAGTAGATTTCCGTACCGTCGGCGCCGGTCATTCGTTCACCGGCGATCTCCACCTTGACCCGGCCGTTGAGGATATCACGGTGCGCGGAGGCGTATTCCTCGACATTGCCGATATCCCGCCAGTACCCCTCGGCGACATACCCATGCATCACCCGGCCCTCGCTCAGCCAGCGGGGGAACAGGTCACGGCCGAAATCAACAAACCGCCCGGCCGGCAATTCCGCCATGCTGCTTTTGTCCAGGACATAAACTCCGGAATTTATCGTGTCGGAGAACACTTCACCCCAGGAGGGTTTTTCCAGAAAACGATTGATGCGCTGGTGTTCGTCGGTGATGACCACGCCGAAAGGCAGCGGGTTTTCCTGTCTGGTCAGAACCAGGGTGGCATCGCCCTGATGTTCGGTATGGAACCGGAATGCGGCTGTCAGGTCAATGTCGGTCAGGACATCGCCGGAAATGATTAAGAACTGTTCGTCGAGCAGGTCGAGGGCCAGCCGCACACTGCCGGCCGTCCCATAATCACCTTCGGGTCTGACGTAATGCAGTTTGACGCCCAGCCGCTCCCCGCTGCCGAAGTATTCGGAAATCCGGTCCGGCTGGAAATACAGCAGCACCACGATCTCGTCAAATCCATGTTTTTTGAGCAGGCGGATAACATGTTCCATCATCGGGCGGTCGGCCACCGGGACCATCGGCTTGGGTATCGTGGCCGTCAACGGCCGCAACCGGGTCCCGAATCCGCCGGCCATCACCACCGCTTTGGCCTGGGGCGAACTCACGCAAGGACTCCTGTCAAGTTTGTCGAATACAGCATCCGGTCGTTACCTCATCCGAGCAATGAACTACCGTACAACCATTCCATCAAAGGGTCTGTCGGCGGAAAAAGCAAGGACGAATGGCGGGGGGAGTACCTGCGGTTGCCTTTTTGACGCCCGGCTCCCGGGCGGTCAGGGCACTATCGGGTTGTTGCGCAAAGCATCGTACCTGCCCCGGTCGCGCAGGACCTCCAACGCGACTTTTGTGTCCGGATCGAGTTCAAGATATCGTGAAAGGCATTGTCCGCCCGGTTCCACACCGAAAAGCAGTATTGATTCGGCCAGCCGGGTTTTGAGCCGGGTTTCCGCGGTGGCATATTCACCGTCATGCTCAGTCGCCAGCGGGCTTTTCAGCCGCGCAAAGACCTGTCCCCATGCTGCGGCTGCGGGCGAGCGCAGTGCAGTGGATTCGGCCTGGGCAAAGGCAAACTCCAGCGGTGTCTGATATTTCAAGTCGGTTTGCCGGATTTCCGCCGCAAATCCGTCCCAGAGCTCCTCAAACGAGCATTGGTCCACCAGATCACTGTGGCCCGCAAGGCAATTAAGGAATGCGCCGTTTTGCATCAATTCGGTTTCCATGATCGAAGACCCGGTGTTTTCCACGGTCAGATGGGGGATCAATCCGCCATCCTCGGCGCGATCCTGCTGTTGTCCACTGGTGTCGTCTTCCAGGTTTTTATACGAATGATAAAAGGTATAGCCGCCGGGAGTGAAATATCGTCCGGTCGTCATTTGCAGCGCGTAGCGTTCTCCGAGAGTAAAAAACGATTGTACCAGCCCCTTGCCGAAACTGCGGCGCCCGATGATTACGCCCCGCTTATAGTCGGTCAGTGCCGCGGCGACGATCTCGGATGCGGAGGCCGAACCCTCATCAATCAGCGCCACTACCGGGATCTCCGTGGAAATCGGCCGGCCAAGACTTACTGTCGTAAATGAGGAGAATCGCCGGCGGCCCCGCGTTTCGCACACCGGAGTCCCCTCCGGCAAAAAGCAGCCGGCCACCGCCGCGGCCTCGTCCAGGAGTCCGCCCGGGTTACCGCGCAAATCCATAATCCAGCCCGTCGAGCCGGCCGCAACAAAATCCTGCAGGATAGAATCAAGCAGGTCCGCTGCCCCGGCGGAAAAGCGAGTCAAGCGAATATACCCGATACCGTCCGCGGTTGTCCCGGCAATGCTCACCGGCCGCACGAGGACCTCGTCACGCTGCAGTCCGATCAACAGCAGATGTTCCACGCCCGGACGTTCCACGCCGAGAACAACTGTTGAACCCTGCGGGCCACGAATCCGTTCGGCCGCTTCCATAGAGGTGATATCCGTTGCCGATTCGCCGTCGATTGATACAATCCGGTCACCCGCGCGCATCCCCGCCCGGTGGGCCGGTGAACCCTGGATCGGAGATACCACGGTAACCGTGCCGTCAAGGATCACCATTTCCACCCCGATGCCGCAATACACACCCTCGGTCTCCTCGCGCATGACCTCCCAGCGGTCGGGGGGGAGGTATTGGCTGTAAGGATCCAAAGAGGCGATCATGCCGTCGGCGGCGGCCAGGGCCAGCGAATCGGCGCCCGGCGCTTCGCTGGCCGCCAGAGCGATAATTTTATAGGCCGAGTTAAGCAGCCGCACCGCACGGAATTGCGGATCAGCCACGACCAGGTAACCGGCGAGGAGAATACAACCCAGCATCGCCACGCCGAGCAAAATGATCGGCGTATCCGGACCGAAGCGCCGTGTCTGATCGGGTGCGTTCATTGTCCTTTAAACAGTTCCAGGGTTTTCATTTCGATTTCTGCCGCCAACGCGTCGGGGTTGCCCCGTCCCGACAGCAAAATCGTGTTTTTTTCGGTGCGGGTGGCCAACCGGTAGTATTGTCGTATTCGTGCAAAAAAGGCCGATTTTTCTTTTTCGATGCGGTCCGGCTTTTTCCCTGCGAGCGTCATCCTTTTGCGGGATTCCGCCGGCGTAATATCCAGGATGAAGGTGATATCCGGCCTAATCGCATGCCGGGCAAAATGATCGGCTGCCTTGACAACTTCTGCGGGCATGCGTCGCCCGCCGATTTGATAAGCATACGTCGATAAATGGTACCGATCGGCAATGACGATTTTGCCTGTGGCGAGTGCGGGGGCGATTTTTTCGGCAGTGACTTGAGCGCGGGCCGCCAGGTAGAGAAACACCTCCGTGCGCGCGTCGATATTCGATTCGCGGGACAACAGGATTCGACGGATTTTCTCGGAGACTTTCGTGCCCCCGGGTTCACGGACCGGAAGCACCTCATACCCTTGCCGTTTCAACGAGGCCGCCAACCGTCCGGCCTGTGTAGTCTTGCCGCAGTTGTCGACGCCCTCGAGGACGATGAATTTCCCGTTGTTTCTTTTTCCGGCCATTTTGCTCTCCATCCAGGGTACCCCGCGGTCAGCCGAAGGGCCAGCAGATATGGTACGAAATTCCCGGGAGACAGCCAGATATTTCAATCCGGAGGGCAGCCGTTTTTTTATCGAAACACGGGGTTCCTTTGCGGCGGGATTTTTTTTAAACGGGGAATATCGTCGGGCAAAAAATCGTATATATTGTGAAAAACAGGAGATGATCGTGAAAAAACTCGCGTCATATGCCGGTGTAATCATTCTGGCGATTTTTGCCCTGGGCGGTTGTTCATCAGGTCCGGATATCTGGGACTCGACGGACGATCTGTTCAAGATCAACCCCTTCCAATTGCGCCTGGGACAAACCATTGTCCTGCCCCCGGATGATGTGCAGGTGACATTTGCCGAGGTGCTCAATGATTCGCGCTGCCCGGTCGGGGTCCAGTGTTTCTGGGAGGGCATGGCCGAGATTGCCTTGCTCGTCCGCCCGCCGTCCGGGGAAACTCAGCAAGTGACAGTGGCGATCTATGGCGGAGGGCCATCAGTGGCCTATCAACGGCTGATCAGCGTCGATACCCTCGGTTACCGGTTCATGCTGCTGAAGTTTGAGCCGTACCCGGTGTACGAGCAACCAATCCCCGATTCGCTGCGCGTGGCTACTTTGGCAGTTTTTCCTTTTGAGCCGTTTGATTCGATCGACGGCGAGGTGATGGTCACGGACGCCTCACCCCGGTCGCTGCAGGAGGACTGGTTCGGCCTCGATTCAGCGGTGGTGCGGGGGGATGTGCTCCATCTGGCGCTGCAGTATTCCGGCGGGTGCGAGGCGCATGATTTTGAATTGTACATGGCGCCCGCGGCTTTTGCCGAATCGTTGCCGGTGCAGGCCGACCTGTATGTTTACCATGAGGACAACGGCGATGCCTGCGAGGCGTTGATCAGGCGCAACCTGCAGTTCGACTTGCGGCCGATCGGCCATGTGTACGATTTGATGTACGACGAACCGGCGGCGATTCGATTGAACATTTATCATTATTTCGCGGACACTCCGGGTGAAAAGATTTCGGTGATGTACAACTACCCGCAAGAGTATTGGGTACCGGAGGAGCATCACTAACGCATCCTGGCCGGGCCGGCGCAAAAAATACAGGCGGGACCGCGCGCGGTCCCGCTTTTTTGTGGCGAGGGGGTGAGTATCGCAGTTACTTTCCGGCCGGACAGTAATGAAAGGACCAGCCGCGATGGGTTTTCGGGTGACATTCGCGTTTCGGAAGGGCCAAGGCCATGTCGGTAATTAAACGATCGCTGGTGGCCGGGCTGATGACCGCAATTCCGTTGTGGATCACCTGGCTGCTGATCAGCTTTTTATTCGAACTGGTCATCGATATCGGTGAACCGGTGGTGTTGTCGTTTTTCAGCTGGCTGCATGACGCGTTCAACTTGAACATCGACTGGATTTTTCTGCCGGTGGTCCAAAAATCAATTGCCGCGTTGATCGTTGTGGTCTTTTTATTCGCGCTGGGCTGGATTACGACCAAAGTGTTCGGGCGCAGACTCATCGCCATGGCCGATGCGCTTTTGGATAAAATCCCGATGATTAAAACGGTTTATGGCGGCTCCAAGCGGCTGCTCCAATCGTTCCAGCAGCAATCGCAGGGAGCGCAGCGGGTGGTGCTGATCAACTACCCCTCGCCGGAAATGAAAACAATCGGCCTGCTCACCCGCACCCTGACCGACAGCACCTCCGGCAGGCAGCTGGCGGCGGTGTATGTCCCCACCACGCCCAATCCCACCTCGGGTTTCCTCGAGATCGTCCCGGTGGCCGACCTGGTGTTCACCGACTGGAGTGTGAATGACGCCATTTCGTTTGTCGTTTCCGGCGGGGCCATCGGGCCGGAGGATCTGAAATATGAAAATATCATCCCGCCGCCGGAGCGCCCCCGTGGCACTTGAGAACGATGGCACCGTGCTGTCTGATTGTCGATGAAACGGCGCGGGATATTTTTTGCCGAGAGGACCGATGATGTTTTTTTCAACTGCCGGCATTGAAGTGGCGTTATGGATTCCACCGCTGGTGGCGTTCGTGATTTCCTTTTTCACTTCCATGGGCGGCGTTTCCGGGGCTTTCCTGCTGTTGCCGTTCCAAATGTCGGTACTGGGGTACACCCATCCGTCGGTCAGCGCCACCAACCAGGTATTCAACATCGTGGCCATCCCCAGCGGGGTGTATCGCTACTGGCGCGAGGGGCGCATGGTGTGGCCGCTGACCTGGATTGTGATCATCGGTACTCTGCCCGGCGTCTTTATCGGCGCTATCGTGCGGGTAACGTATTTGCCCGACGCCAAAGATTTCAAGCTTTTCGCCGCCGGGGTCCTCCTGTATATCGGTTTCAAAATGGTCCTGGATGTATTGCAGAAAGCTGCAGGCAGCGGCGCCGGGACCACCAGCGAAAAGCGGTTTCAGGAGATGGTGAAAAACGGCCGCACGAAAACCGCCGGGATTTCCGGGGAGGGGCTGGTACCGGCCACGAGGGTGACTCACTTCAATTTGCGGCGGCTCGGGTTCACTTTCTATGCTGAATCGTTTGACGTTTCATTCTGGAGCATCTTCCTGCTCAGTTTCATTGTCGGCATTGTCGGGGGGATTTATGGTATCGGCGGCGGTGCCATTATCGCGCCGTTTTTTATCACCTTTTGCGGGCTGCCGGTTTATATCGTTGCCGGGGCCGCCCTGATGGGGACTTTTGTCACCTCGGTTGCCGGTGTCGTTTTCTATCACGCGCTCGCCCCGTTTTATCCACACTTCTCGGTGGCCCCGGATTGGCTGCTGGGGGTTCTTTTCGGCATCGGGGGAATGGCGGGAATGTACCTCGGGGCGCGGTGTCAGAAATTCGTGCCGGCCCGGGCGATCAAGTGGATGCTGGCCGGTATTATGTTGCTGACGGCGACAAAATACGTCCTTGAATTTTTCGGATAGCAGACGTGGGGTGAGCACCGGCCACCCGAACGGCAGCACCCCATGGTCCCGGAGCAAGTCCGGGGCCGGGGTGCCTAACCTGCTCATAGCATGGAGACGATTATTATTTGACATAATGCTATTATCTCGCTAATTTGTGTTATTTAATGGGTGAAACGGATCCTTTGGGCGAAATGTCTTTTGGGGCAATACGATGAATTCCTCAACGCCCGCAAGCCGAAACGAAAAAGCAATTCGACTAGTCGAATACCTGCTTCGATTGGCGTCATTGCGCACTAAGCTGATCCGCGACATTGAGTACTACAAGGAAAACGGAAATATCCTCTGGCTGTCGAATATTCCACATGAGCGGGGCTGCTTCACGCAGGCATGGGGACGCGATGAAGAACACGAGCCGGATGAATGGCTGGAAGTGCAGAAGCAACCGGAGCCGGAATTGCCCACCGTTCCCGCTCAGTTTAAGGATTGGGTGAATCTTCCGTCGCTCCGCAACAAAGGTGACCTGCCGGAACTCTTCCCGGAAATCACCCGGCAAATCCCGAATCCCGACTGGCGGGAAAAATCGGACCAGCCGGAAACTGTCCCATACACGGAACGCCTTGAGGATCATCCCGAGGTTCAGCGGGCATGGAATCGGTATGTCGAAGACAAATGGTTGCCGTGGACGGAAGAACACAATAGGTGGGAGAAAGTACACAAGGTCTATTCAGCGCTCTTCGCCATTCATCAAGAACAACTTCGGCTGGGCGAGGAATATGAGCTGGTACTTGGCTTGGGGTTGCTGACATGGCAGACGCCCAGTGGACAACGAGTCCGGCGTCATCTCGTTGTGGCTGACGCAATTCTGGAGTTTGAAGCCCGTTTGGGGAAATTCACTGTCCATTCCCATACCGAGGGTTCTAAGCTGCGGCCCGAACTCGATATGCTGGATATTGAGGAACAACCCGCGCGCGCCGAGGAAACCGCGAAGGTGTCACTTGCCTCTGCGGAAGACGACCCGTGGGAAAAAGACTGTATCGAAAGCGTCCTTAAGGCCTTGGTACATTCGATCAACTCACAAGGCCATTATGACGATTCGCTGGAAGGGAAAAGCATCCGCGCCTCGGCGAAGCCCATCGTGGAATATGCTCCGGCTTTGATACTGCGAAAGCGTTCCGCCAAAGGCCTTACCGAAACCTTGAGACGGATCAAGGAGCAGATCGAAAACGGCGAAGATATCCCCGGCGAATTCGCGGACCTTGCGGAAATCCGTCGGAAGGATGACCGCGAACCACCTGATGGGCCGCAAGAGACAAACGCCGCTTTTGACGGAGAGATCTTCTTCCCAAAACCGTCGAACGAGGAACAACGCCGGATTGTTGATAAGATACGAGCGGCAAGCGGCGTGCTCGTGCAAGGGCCGCCCGGCACGGGGAAATCCCATACCATTGCCAATCTAATTTGCCATCTACTCGCAACTGGAAACCGCATCTTGGTTACCGCAAAAACGCCAAGGGCGCTGCAAGTACTAGAAGGGCTCATTCCGCCGGAGTTGCGGCCCCTTTGCGTAAACTTGGTCGGTAGTGGATACAAGGAACGGCAATTTATGGAATCCAGTGTTAAGGGCATCCTACGAAAAATCGGGGAATGGAAAGAGGAACACGTCAGGCGAGAGCGTGCAGAGCTTGAAAAGCGTCTACGCGAAATCCGCGAAGAGAAGTCAAAAGTCATCCGGTGGCTTCGCGATATTCGGGAATCTGAAACGCATACCCAGTCAATAGCGGAAGGCAGCTATAGTGGCACGGCTGCCAGAATTGCCGAATCTGTCAACCGGGACAGGAATGCCTATGCGTGGTTTAAAGACGTTGCTCACTTTTACGATTCTTGTCCCACTACCACGAGTGAATTGTGCTCTGCGGTCGCTACTCTGCGGGGGCTCACGCCGGATAAACGACAGGAGTTAAAGCTTGAATGGCCGCCTAATTTGCCGAGTATTGACGATATTTCGAAACTTTTCGACAAGGAAAGTCACGCCAAAGTCGAAGAAACCCAGATTGGGAAAGGTGCGGATGAACAAGTTGCTGGCATACTTTTGCCTTTTGATGGTGGTGCCATTGCGTCATTGGCCCAATGTCTTTCTGGAATACAGCGGGAACGGGCTAGAATTTTAGGTTTCTCATACGGATGGGTACCTGGTTTTTTGCGTGATGCAGTGGAAAATCGCCTATCGCGGTGGTTAGAGCGATCCAGCATGACGTATAAAGCCATAAACAGTATAGGTCTGCGAGATACTGTACATATTATTGCATGCCCGGCTTGTGGCCGTGATAACCGCGTACGCCCGCACTCAATTCGTGAAATCCCTGTTTGTGGATCTTGCCACGCCAGGATCATTGACGATGACAGACTACAATTGGATGGAATGAAGGCGACAACGCCGCCGAATCTTGAGTTGATGAATTTTGTCGCAGATGTCGACAAAGTAAATTTGGAACTTCCCAACGAAATCAATTCTGAGTCATTGCAGGCCGATGCAGAAATCTTGAAAGAGCATTTCGAGCAAGGTGGCAAAATCGGTTGGCGTTGGTTTCGTCCGCGCGTGGTCAAAAACCGTGAATACGTATTGAACATTCGTGTGAATGGACAGCGTTGCACCTCACCGGAGCATTTATCATTATTGCTCGATGTTCTGACTGTGCAAAAAGCCCTTCAAAGCGCATGGGATGTATGGGTGACGTGTGATACCCGGGTTACTGGCTCTTATTCATTGCAGCTGCAAGAACTATTGAATCGCTGTATGGTACTGGATGACGCACTCAAATTTGTTGCACTCATTGAAAAAGCACGGCAAGAGATCGTCAAATTTCCGCAACTCACTGAGCCAATATGGGATGATCATAGCCGTGTGGCGGAGTTCGTGGCATCGTGCAATCTTGCCCTAGCGCGACAGAGTCGGCTTGCAGCGCAGGCGGAGATACGGCAATTTGAACGGGATTTGTCATTATTCTGTGCGCAAAATGACGCACATCCGATTGTGAGTGAGGCTTTAGAGTCAATCAAAATGCGTGATATAATCGGCTTCGCCCGTTTCTGGAAGAGAATGCAAGAATTGGATGAACAACGAACTCGAATCAATAAGTTGGATGAATATTTGTCGAAACTGCATTCAACTCTGCCGAAATTCACGGATGAACTGTGTAAGACCTCCGGGGAATCCTATTGGGATGATCGCACCGCCCAGTTCACAAATGCTTGGCATTGGGCGCAAGCGCAATATTGGATTGATAATTACTTAAGGGAAGGAGATGCCACAAGCTTGTCCAAGCGTGCCAAGCAGATTGAAGACGAGATTGACTACTGTTTATGCGAGTTGGCGTCTTCTTATGCATGGGGATTCTGTTTCAAACGGATGGAAAGGAGGCACCGTCGACACTTGGAGGCGTGGCAGCAGGAAATGAGACGGTTTGGAAAGGGAACTGGAAAACATGCGGCACATCATCGGCGCGAAGCGCAACAGCACCTTAACAAATGCCGTGAAGCGGTTCCTGCATGGGTTATGCCGTTACACCGGGTCTGGGATACGGTGGACCCAGTGCCGGGGATGTTTGATGTCATAATCGTTGACGAAGCGTCTCAATGTGGTGTCGAGGCCCTTCCGCTTTTCTATCTAGGTAAGAAGATATTGATTGTTGGAGATGACAAGCAGATTAGCCCGGATGCTGTTGGCGTGCCTCGCGATGCGGTTTTTTATTTAATGAGAGAATTTCTCCATGATTTTGAGTATCAATCGTCTTTTGATGTTGAAAGCAGCCTGTTTGGTCATGGCAGACTCCGCTATGGAACTCGGCTCATTAACCTGCGGGAACACTTCCGCTGCATGCCTGAGATTATCCGCTTCAGCAACGATCTGTGTTATTCCGACACGCCATTAATCCCCTTACGACAATATGGGCGGAATCGACTAAGACCCATAAACCATATCTTTGTGGAAGGCGGGTATCGTGAAGGAAGCGGCAATCGTACGATCAATCGGCCTGAAGCCGACGCCATTGTCAAAAAGATTGTCGAGTTGTGCGGTGATCGGCGCTACGATGGCAAGACAATGGGAGTTGTTGTACTCCAGGGAGATGCACAGGCGGCATTAATCGAGGGTCAATTGCTTGAGCGATTGGGAGCCGAAGAGATGGAGCGGAGGCGGCTTATTTGTGGCAATCCCTATAGTTTCCAAGGTGATGAACGTCATATCGTGTTTCTTTCATTGGTAGCGGCCAGTAACGAGAGAATCGGGCCATTCACGAAAGCAGCTGATGAAAGGCGCTTTAACGTTGCGGCCAGTAGAGGGCAAGATCAGATATGGCTGTTCCATTCAGTGCGCCGTGAAGATCTAAGTACAACGGATTTGCGGCGGAAGCTGTTAGAATTCTTCGAGGATACTAAGCCGTCGCAATTAGCCGGGATAGATATAATCGAACTGGAGCGCAAGGCCGAGCAAGAAAATCGTACAATTGTAAAGCCGCCGGGACCATTTGACAGCTGGTTTGAGGTCGACGTCGCATTGGAATTACTGAGAAAAGGATTTGCCGTTAATCCTCAATTCGAGGTTGCCGGTAAGCGTATCGACCTAGTAGTTGAGGGCGGCCAAACGCGCTTGGCGGTTGAATGCGACGGCGACCATTGGCATGGCGCCGACCGTTACGAGGCGGACATGCAACGTCAACGGCAACTTGAACGTTGCGGTTGGGAATTCTTCCGTGTTCGTGAATCGGCCTTTTATTTAAACAAGGAGGAAGCATTCAGGGGTCTGTGGCGCATGTTGGAGGAGAGGAGCATCTATCCTCATAAGGGCGAAGAGGATACTGCTGAGGAAACAAGCGAGCCAAACGACGCAGAACCGGAAAGTATAGAGTTACTCAGGACCGGGGACGATATTGTGCCGATTCAAAGCAATGGAACCCCGGACGAGTCTATCAAGGTTCGGATAGGCTCAACGGTCGTTTATGTCGATGAGGATGACGGGAGAGAATGCCAAGCCTTGATTACCAGCGGTAGTTCCAACCCGGACTGGGGTACGATTAATGCCAATACGCCCATTGCCAAAGCGCTTCTCGGTGCGACGGTCGGTCAAGTTGTTGTTGCGCATCGTCCCTTAGGCCCCGTCAGATTAAGGGTCATTAAAGTCAGCTGATCCCGCAGCCAGCGTGTTTCATTGTGCGCCCGGTGCTTCACCCCCACGTTGCCGTAACAAAAGGCGGCCGAGGCCGCCTTTTCTGATGCCGATATTTTATTTGTCGGGATTACTCCGAACCGTCCGGGCCTTTGTGCGCCGCGGCGATGCGTTCTTTCAAGTCATCCGGGATGACATCCGGGCCGATCTCACTGTCTTTGTGGCCGTAGCGTTCGATGAACTCCTCAGTCATGCGCAACGCCTCGGGATCGGTATACTGTTTCGGCGGGGATTTTTTGAAATAGGCCGACGGGCCGTACAGCGCGCCTTTCAGCCCGTGATCCAGCGCCAGTTTGCAACAGCGCACGGCGTCGATGACCACACCCGCCGAGTTCGGCGAATCCCAGACTTCCATTTTCATCTCGATATTGAGCGGCACGTCACCAAACGTGCGGCCTTCCATGCGGATATACGCCCACTTGCGGTCGGTCAGCCAGGCGACATAATCGGACGGCCCAATGTGGATATTCTCCGCGCCCATGTCATAGTCGAGCTGCGAGGTCACCGCGTTGGTCTTGGAAATCTTTTTCGATTCCAGCCGCGAGCGTTCGAGCATATTCAAAAAGTCGGTATTGCCGCCGACGTTGAGCTGGCTGGTGCGTTCCAGCCGCACGCCGCGTTCGCGGAATAAACGCGTCAGTACACGGTGCGTGATCGTTGCGCCGACCTGCGATTTGATGTCATCGCCGATTAGCGGCAGCCCGCGCTCCTCGAAGCGTTTGCGCCAGTATTCCTCGCGAGCAATAAACACGGGGATACAGTTGACAAACCCGCAGCCCGCTTTCAGGATCTGCTCGACATACCACTTGGTCGCCATTTCCGAGCCGACCGGGAGGTAGGAGACGACCACGTCGGTGTTGGTCTCCTGCAGCAGCTTGACGATATCGACCGTATCGCCGGGGGCTTTCTCGATGATCCTCGAGAGGTATTTGCCCAGCCCGTCATGGGTCATGCCGCGCTGCACGGTGACGCCGGCCGTGGGGACCTGGCAGAATTTGTAGGTGTTGTTCGGCTTGGTGTAGATGGCCTCGGCCAAATCCTTGCCGACTTTGTTCTTGTCGATGTCGATGGCCGCGGAAAACTCGACATCGGAGATATGATACCCGCCGAGATTGACGTGCATCAATCCGGGGACAAATTCATCATCCTTGGCGTTTTTGTAATACTCCACGCCCTGGACGAACGAGGAGGCGCAGTTGCCGACGCCGATGATGGCGACTCTCACTTTACGACGCATGGAATACTCCTTATCGACTGCCGATCATATGTTCATTGTGGTATGGCGGGGGCGGGCACGGGTAATGTCGCGGCCCGGCGGAGTACCTCGGCCCGCTCGAGTGTAAAATCCGGCCCGGTCTGCTCGATCATAATCGACGAGGTGCACGACGCAAACCGTCCGGCAGCTTCCAGATCAGCACCGCCCAGATGGGCAAACAAAAATCCCCCGGCATAGGTATCGCCCGCGCCGGTGGGGTCTGCGGCATGCACGGCGTACGGCGGGATGTCGATAAATTCCTCACCGTCGTAAATCACCGAACCCAGTTCCGCCAGCGTGACAATCACAACCTTCGGTCCCCAGGATTTAATTTTCTTTGCTGCGGCCCGCACGTCTTTCCGTGGGTCGATCCCGGTCAATACCTCGGTTTCCAATTCATTGGGTTTGACATAATCAAACAGGCCGACAATATCCTCAATGCCTTTCGGGCAGAAATGTTCGATTGACCCGTTGACATGCCGGCGCAGCAGGCCCTGCGGATCGAGGAACATCAGCCCATCGTATTTCGCGCGCACCTCGCGGATCAGCCCGGCGGTGGTCTCCTGCAGGATCGGGCCGAACAGCAGTGCGTCGCAATCAAAATACCGCGGCGGAATTTCGGCGATCGGTTCGGCGATGCCCAGCACGGTCAGTTCGCGGTTGCCGCGGTCGTCATAGTCCAGTTTGAATCCGCCGCTTTCCGGCGACCGGCCGAGGTGATAGTCGATCCCACACCGCCGGAGATGCCGCTCCAGCCCCGGACGTTCGTTGTCGCCGACGTTGCCGACCATGGCTGTCTGGCCGCCGAGTTTGGCGTACGCCAGTGCGGCATTGGTTGAGCACCCGGAGAGCACGCGACCGTCCGTGTGGACCCAGGGCGTGCGGATGTCGTCAAAAACGGGGTTACCGATGGCACAGATCACTTCTGGTTTTCCTCACGGCGTGGATGTTTGATCAGTTGTACGTACGCAAAGTGCAGACGTTGTGCCGCGGTAATAAACGAAATTGCGCCCACGGCAATCACCGCGGTGCTGATGGCATAGCCGGGGAAATACAGTTCCAGGGCCAGCCCGACAATCAACATGCCGAATTTTTCCAGCCGCCCCACCAGCCCCACGACGCAGTTGGACATCCCGCCCACTGATTCGGCGGCCGCCCGCGTGTAGGACGCCGACAACATGCCGAACAGCCCGAACAGGACCCAGCCGGCGTGGACATGGCCGGACAGGGCGATGCCCAGCATAATCAGGAATTCACCGACCCGATCGACCGTATGGTCCAGCACGCTGCCGAATTTGGTCCCCAAATCGCCGGCCCGGGCCGTGGCGCCGTCCAGCATATCGGCAATGGAGGCCAAAATAATAAAAACCACACCCAGAATAAAATGTTCTTTCCAGATGGCAACCGCCGAACCGCCCGCCAGCAACAGACCGACCGCGGTCAGGATATTGGGAGTTAATCCCAGCTTTAAGCAGACCCGCCCGTAGGGGATGGACAGGGCTTCATAGGTCATTCGGCGTTTGCTTTGCATGGCTTTCCCGTTCCGGGATGATACGATCAGGATGGTATCGTTGACTTGATAATTTTCAGTACATGTCCCAAACCGTATTCACCCCAAAGAATTAAATATGTCCCTACAACATGCGGTGGTCAAGCTAAAAGCATCGTCAACGGTCAATCATTGTCTCATTTGGCTGCTCGCGCCGGCGGTTGAACGGCCATTCCCGTTCGTTTTCGAAGGATATAGATTGCCACGCCGAAAATGAACAACCCTACGGCAATCAATTGATTATAGGTGAAAGCGCCCCCGGCGAGCAGCATTTCCGGCTCATAATAGCGGATGAATTCCACCAGAAAACGAAATGCGGCTTCCGCCATAAAAAACAGGGCCATGGTTTGGCCGGGAAACTCCCGGCGGCGGTTGACCCTGCGCAACAGAAAGAACAACAGCAGCCCGAAAGCCGAGGTATATAACTGCGCCGGATGAATGTGAATATGAGGATACATCGCGCCGGCGGGCGAATCCGGCGGAAAGACTATACCTAGGAAAGATTCGGTCGGCGTCCCGTAACAGCAACCATTAAGAAAACAGCCGACCCGTGCCAGGAAGATGCCGAAAGCGACGACCACGACCACCGCGTCACTATAATCAAATATTGACAACTTCCGCCGATGGAGGTACCCCATCCCCACCACAACGGCCAGCACGACACCACCATACAGGTTCATGCCGGCGATCCCGAACTGGCCTTCAACAGCCATGGGATTGATGATGTCCAGCGGTTCGGCGGTAAAATCCCCAAGGTGGAGCAGGACATACGATAACCGGGCGCCTACCACCCCGATCAGACTGACCAGGAATCCGAGGTTGAATAAGCGCTCATAGTCCAACCGCAGGGCGCGGGCTTCATATTTGAGCAGCCACAGACCAAGGAAAAACGACAAGGTCAGCATGACGCCCCACGCCCGCAGGGCAAACATGCCTACGCGAAAAAATTCGGGAAACATGTGTTATCGGTCCTTTTGCAGGCCAATGTTTTTCTGGTTGGGGAGCGCAGCTACCGGCCCCTGCTTCCCTGTCTGGAATCCAACCGGGTACCTCCCGGCCGCCCATACCGCAAAAACGGCGATGATGATACCGCCGACAACGTCGCTGAGGTAGTGAAACCGGCCCCAGACCGTCCCCAGGCACAACGTGGCGACCAGTGGTAGAGTAACCATCCCCAAGTGCCTGTTATACTTCATGATATAAACTGTCGAGACGATGGCGACTGCCGCATGGGATGACGGCATACAACCCCCGTGAATTGCCGCCAGGTGCATGAGTTTTTGAACCAGAGGCACAAAAAGAAAACCGGTCAGTTCGCCGTCGTACAATCCCGCGAGTTCATACCGGGGGCCCTGAACCGGGCAGACAATAAAACCCAGATAAGAAATGAAAAACGCCAGCGACGTCGCCCAGACCAGTTGCGCGGCATCACGGTCACGGTGTTTGAAAAACAAGGTCAATAAAGGTGCGGCGATGATGATATAGTACGAAAAATACCCCATCATCATCCATTCGTTAATCAAGGGCTTTTGCCACGGCTGAATCCAGAGCGTGGGCGAAACACCGAGCAGACTGCGTTCCCAGGCAATGATCCGGCTGTCCAACCAACCCGGATGAAACAGATGGAGCAGGGCGGAAGTCTCCTCATAAAAAAAGGTGAGCAGCAGCGGGATATAAAACAAGCGGAGAAAACGGACCGCCCGGTTCTCGTTAGCGGCAAGATAACGGGCAATCATGTACACGGCGGCCAGCAGACTCAGATGCACCGCAACTATCGTCCAACGGTGGGCCAGGTTGCTGCCCCACAGCGCGGCTGCCATACCGGTAAGCACCAAATAGAGGGTGACGGCCCAGTCCGATAACAGGTAATTGCGAAACCCGGCAACGAAGGTATCATGCCGAACGCGGTTGATGCCCCCGGGAATGCTGATCGCCCCACCCGATGATATCGGCCGGCTGGTCCCGGCAGTATGCTTAAGCGGCGTGCTCATGGTCTGGATTAATGTCGGGCTGTGTTTTATTCGAGGCCGCCGACGATTAACGTGATCTCACCACGGATGTCTGTTTTTGCCGCTGATTCGGCGAGTTCACTTATTGTTCCACGACGAAATTCCTCATGGAGTTTTGTCATTTCCCGGGCTAGGCACCCCCGGCGATGGCCCAAATATTGTACCATTTCGGTAAGCTCCCGGACATACCGATGAGGCGAAATATAAAAGATGATCGTCCGTTTTTCTTCCTGTAAGGCCTCCAGCCGCCGCCGCCTTTTGGCGGGGGTCCGTGGCAGATAGCCCTCGAACACAAAACGGTCACTGGGCAGACCGGAGGCGGTCAGCGCGGCGATTGCCGCGGAGGGGCCGGGGATGGGAATGACGGTAATGCCTGCAGCCAGGGCGGCGTGAGTCAGCGTATACCCGGGATCGGAAATCCCCGGCGAACCGGCATCGGTGATCAATGCCCCCGAGTGTCCTGTGCTCAGCAATTCGACCAGGTGCTGCGTCTTACGCAGATGATTACGGTCATGATACAACTCCAGCCGGGTATTGATCTGATGCTGCCGGAGCAGGATTTTGGCCCGGCGGGTATCCTCGCAGGCAACCCAGTCCACTTCGCGCAGGACGGTTATCGCGCGCAAGGTGATATCCTCGAGGTTGCCGATCGGAGTGGCCACCAGGAAGAGAGTGGCGACCTGTTCAGTGGTTGAGGTCATGGACGCCGGTCATCAAATATCGGGATGGGCAATTTCGGGCAATTGACCCTTAAAACGGTTGACGTGCACCAGCCGGACGATACGCCGGACTACTCGCGGATCAAAACCATCGTCGATTACCTCACGGGCGGTCTTGTTCTGATCGAACAGTCGATAGAGGACCTGATCGGCCAGAGCATAGGTGACGCCCAGTTCGCCTTCGTCGGTCTGGCCGGGCCACAAATCGGCCGAGGGTGGTTTGTCGATGATGGCTTTAGGGATTTTCAAATACCGGGCCAGTTGCCGGACCTGGGCTTTGTACAATCCGCCGATTACATTCAAAGAGCAGGCCGTGTCGCCATACCAGGTGCCATACCCCAGCATAAGCTCCGTCCGATTCGACGTCCCCAGCACCAGCCGTTTGGTCGAAGATGAATAATCAAACAGGCAGATCATGCGCAAGCGGGCCAGGACATTCCCTTTGCGCACGCGGCTGTGCATCGGGATTTCCTCAAACAGCCGGTCGGCAAAGGGGGTCAACGGCAGTTCGATAAGCTCGAGATCAAGCCGACGCGCCAGTAATTGCGCATGTCGTGCAGAAAGGGGATCGGATGCCGCATAGGGCATGAACAACCCGGTCACCCTGTCGGCGCCCAGGGCGCGCACGGCAATTGCCGCGCTCACTGCCGAATCGATCCCGCCGGAGATGCCTAAGACCACGCCGCCGAACCCGCGCCGTTCGATCCGGTCGATGAGAAAGTCCGTCAAACCCCGCAACACCTTGGCGGAGTTGATTTTCAGTTCGTGTATCATCCTGTTCACAACCTTTTTTTCACCGATAATTTCGTCCCTTCGGGATATGTGCTCACCGGGGAATGTATGTCAACCACTGTTGATTACAAAACGGTTTTTGCGGGGAAATGATTGACATTCAAGCACCCGCTGTCCATAATTACCGGCGAACAACGGCCACACTGGCTGACGCGGAACCGGCAGGTATCGAAAGGAATACAGATGGCCTCACTGAATAAAGCACTGTTAATCGGGAATCTGGGCAAAGACCCGGAATTGCGCTACACGCCCTCCGGCAAGGCCGTGGCAAGTTTTTCCATCGCCACGACCAACCAGTGGAAAGACAAAGACGGTCAAAAACAAGAGCGTACAGACTGGCATAATATTGTCGTGTGGGGCAGGCAGGCGGAAATCGCCAAAGACTACCTGCGCAAAGGGAAACAGATCTACCTCGAGGGACGGATCCAGACCCGGAACTATGACGACAAGGACGGCAACAAGCGCTGGATTACCGAAATTGTCGCCGACCGGTTCCTGATGCTGGGCCGCAAGGGCGAGGGTGACGCCGGCGATGAATTTCCTCCGCCTCCGGCCGAATCCGACGCTCCCGGCGCAGGCAATGAGGACGACCTGCCGTTCTAGTGCAGCCCGATGCCCGGCGCACGCGGCGGTGGCCGCGAGGTCCGATGGGGGGCAAACCTGTCGAGGCAGAACCCTTGCCCTGGCGCACTGCGTGGCCGCGACGATCGGCATCACCACCCGGCAGGCGAATTTTTCTACCGGCACTTGACCTGCGGCCGGTGATTGCTCACCTTTACTCCGCGAGGAATGAATATGGCCCGGACGATTACGATCGGCAGCATACCTATCGGCGCAGGACACCCGCCGGCGTTTATTCTGGGCCCCTGTGTGGTCGAATCTGAAAAAATTACCCTGACCATTGCCGAGCGGCTGCGCGAAGCGGCCGAACAGCTACACGTGCCGATTATCTTCAAGGCGTCCTATCAAAAGGCAAACCGGACGAGCGCAAAATCTTTTTCCGGATTGGACTTTGGGCAGGCGCTGGGTATTCTGGCACGGGTCAGGGAATCCTGCGGATTGCCGGTCCTGACCGATGTTCACACAACCGAGGAAATTGCGGACGTGGCCGCAGTGGCCGATTGCCTACAGATCCCGGCGTTCTTGTGCCGTCAAACCCGGCTGATCGCTGCCGCGGCGGCAACCGGCCTCCCGTTGAATATCAAAAAGGGGCAATTCCTCTCCCCGGCGGATATGCTGCATGCTGCGGAGAAAGCCCTGCCGGGGAGAGGCGGGGTGATGTTCACCGAACGGGGAACGACCTTCGGCTATGGCGACCTGGTCGTAGATCTTCGCGGTTTGGTGATCATGCGGGGGCTGGGTTATCCGGTGTGTTATGACGCCTCGCACAGCGTGCAAAAACCGGGGGCCGCAGGCGGCAAATCCGGCGGCGCACGGGAATTTACTCTGCCATTGGCGCGCGCGGCGGCAGCGGTGGGGATCGATGCCTTATTTTGTGAGGTCCATCCCGACCCGCCGGCGGCCTTGTCGGATGCCGCGACCCAATGGCCGCTGGACCGGGTGGAAGAACTGCTGCATAACGTCCTGGAGGTCCATCGGGCAGCCGGGAAACTGGGATAGCACACATGAAAACGACAACAGCGGGCCGGCCCCCGTCACCAGCCCGGCTTAAAAAAATCAAGCTGACGATTTTTGATTTCGATGGGATCTTCACCGACAACTTTATCTATCTCGGCGCGGATAACAGCGAATTGAAGAAGTTTTATGTGCCGGACGGTGTGGGCATCTGGCTGCTGCATGAAGTGAAAATTCCCGTGGCCATTGTCACCGGCAACAACACTAAAACGACCGCGGTGCGCGCCAAAAGACTGCGGATAAAATATGTGTATCAAAATGTCCGCGATAAGACAAAACCGTATCAGGAACTGAAGAAAAAACTCGGGGTCCGTGACGACGAATGCCTGTATATGGGCGACGATTTGACGGATTTAAAGACGATGCAACGAGTCGGGATCGCCGTCGCCCCGGCCGACGCGCACCCCGAGGTAAAAAAAGCTGCCCACTGGGTCACTAAACAACCGGGCGGGCACGGCGCAATCCGCGAAGTGGCCGAGGCACTCCTGGCCGCGCGCGGACAGTTGTTGAGTGTTTTTGACGAGTAAGCGAAACAGACTATCATGTCCGATAAACAACCATCCCCGCGGCAGCAATGCGCCGCCCGCGTGATTGCCCGGGAGGCCGAAGCCATCGCCGCCTTGGCCAGGAAGATCGACGATCGGTTCGATTGCGCGGTGGATTTGATCCGCAATTGCCGGGGCCGGGTCATTGTCACCGGGATGGGCAAATCGGGATTGATCGGCAAGAAAATCGCCGCGACGTTTTCGTCCACCGGCATCGCCTCGTTCTTCCTGCATCCCGCGGAGGGGGGGCATGGCGATCTGGGACTGGTCTCGGCGGATGACGTGGTGCTGGCGATCAGCAAGTCCGGTGATTCCGACGAACTGGTGGATATCCTGCCGCCGTTGAAACGGCTGGGCGTGCCGATTATTCTGATTACGGGTCGTGTCGATTCTCCGCTGGCCCGCAGCTCGGATTGTGTGCTGGATGCCTCGGTCAACGGCGAAGCCGGGTTGGACAACCTTGTTCCGACCAGTTCGACCACCGCCGCGCTGGTGCTGGGTGATGCGCTGGTGATGGCGCTTTTGGAGGAGCGCGGGTTTACCAAAGAGGATTTTGCGCGGCTGCACCCCAAGGGGCAGCTGGGGCGGCGGTTGCTGTTAACTGTCGGTGATATTATGCACACCGGGGACGCGGTCCCGGTTGTCCGCCACGACGCGCCGATGAAAGTAGTCATCCTTGAGGTGACCGCCAAGCGGTTTGGTTCGACCGCGGTCGTGGATGATAACGGCAGATTGATCGGCATTTTCACCGACGGCGACCTGCGCCGCTGGGTGGAAAAGAAAGCCGACCCGTTTGCCGGGACAGCCGCCGAGGCGATGACCCGCAACCCCAAAACGATCAAAGCCGAAGAGCTGGCGGTCAGCGTACTCAACCGGATGCAGGAACACAAAATCACTTGTCTGCTGGTCGTGGATGACACAAGCCGGCCGATCGGCATTGTGCATTTGCACGATTTACTGGCGGCGGGTGTGGTTTGACTCGGCAGCGGTCTTTCCAAATGGCGGCCGATTGCGGGGTGGAACCTTTTGCAGCGAAACAACGTGGAACGGATATGGCCTTGCGACATAATCATGGAATCGGGATCATACGCCGGGGTTTTCTATTGGCTGTCGGCGGTTTGCTGATATTTGCGTTGTTACTCGGCTGCGGCAAGCAGGACGTGCCACGGTCCGAGGAGGCGCTCAGCGGGGAGTTCCCGACCTCGTGGGCCCGGAATACGGTGACGGTTTTCACAACTGGGGGAACCAAGACCACGGAAATTTTCTCCGACAGTGTGGTCAATTTCGCCGAAAAAGATTCCACTCAGGCCTATACTCTGCGCGTGATGTTCTATGACGCTGATGGCGAGTGGATGTCACAGCTTACCGCCGATTCGGGGATTATTCGCGAAAACAGCGAACGCTTGGAAGTGTTCGGGCGGGTGAATGTCGCCACGCGTGATTCGGTCCGGCTGCAAACTACGCAACTGGCCTGGGATCCGGCCCGGGCCAAGATTGTCTCCGAGCAGTATGTGCAAATCGACCAGCGGGGCAGTCTGGTCGCCGGGTATGGCTTCGAGTCCGATTCCGATTTGAAAAACATCAAGCTCAAGCGCCAGGTCACCGGCGAAATCCAGGATTACGAGAAAGCGGTTGATTCGCTGTAGGTCGAGAACCTGTGGGTGCGGCGATCTGAAAGATGTCTCGTCGGGAGGATGTGGAAAGGTTATCAACCTCTCGTCGTGTTTCTCGTTTCGTCACGCTTGCGGCGGGACTTCGCTCGGAACCCGACTTACTCCTGCTTCAAAATCTTCGTTATTTCCAACTGGTGTTTCGCGTTGAACAGGGAGCGGTAAATCAGCAGCGCAATGAGGATGCACCCCGAGGCAGTCGAAGCAGTCAGCATAAACATGACCACGATTTGGTATTTGGCCGCTTCCACCGGATTAACCCCCGCCAAAACCTGGCCGGTCATCATGCCGGGGATAAACACGATTCCCACGACGAGCATCGAGTTGATCGTCGGAATCATCCCCCGCCGGATGCCGTTGGCCAGCACATCGCGGGCGGCCTCCCAGCGGTTTGCGCCGAGGGATAATTCCATTTCGATCAGATTGCTCTTATCTTTGAACGATTCGAGGATCGAGTCTACCGCCAGGGAGATGCCGGTCAGCGAATTGCCCAGGATCATCCCTAAAAACGGAATGACGTGCGGCAAGCTGTACCACGGATCGACTCTAAGGACTGCCCCGGTGACCGCAAATGTCGTGATCAACCCACAGGCGGCCAGAGTCAAAAACGACAATCCGACGGCGCCTTTGAATGTATAGGTTGACCGTTTAATTGCCGCGCGCGCGGCCACGCCTACCATAAATAAAACCAAAGGCAGCAGGACCCATGGACTGTCCAGCCCGAAAACAATCTTCAACGAATAGCCTAGGATGAACAACTGGATAACCGTGCGCACCATGGCGATCAGTAAACGGCGTTCTAACCCCAGTTTCATGACTAAACTGACCGTTCCGGCCACCAGCACCAGCGCCGCCGAAATCGCCAAATCTGTAGTGCTCAGATAAATCATTCAGCGTGGTCCTCCCGCCGGAGCAGTAGCGGTGTCAGATCGACGATCCGGTCACACAAGCGTTCGGCCTGCGCGGCATCATGCGAAACAATCAGCGCCGAGAGTTTTCGATTTTCACGCTCGGACATGAGCAAACGCTCCACCGCCGCCGTCGCTTTTTCATCCAGGGCCGAGGTCGGTTCATCCAGCAGCAGGACCTCCGGTTTGACCAGCAGGGCCCGGATGAGGCAGACCCGTTGTTTCTGCCCCTCGGACAGCGACCGCGCCGGCTGGTTCAGCCGCTCGCTCCCGACCAGCAACAGCTCCAGCAGTTCGCCCGCCCGCCGGACCGGAAAATCACCGCAGGCCGTTTTGTATTGAAACGGCCGCTGCAGGTTTTCCTCGATTGTGCTTTCCACCATCGACGGGATCTGCTGGACATACACTACCCGGCGGCGATACGCCGGGATATCGGAACCGGCCTGAGTGGGAAACGGTTCCTCGAAAACGATTTCACCCGCCAGCGGGTTTTCCAGTCGCGAGACCGCGCGCAACAGCGTCGATTTGCCGCAGCCGGAAGGGCCGCGCAACCCGACAAATTCGCCCTGGCCCAGGGTCAGGTTTAATCCTTCGAGCAGACGAGTGGCGCCATGTCCGATCGCCAGACCGTTCAACTGGAGGACGGCCCGCGGCGGGGCGATTGTCGGACCACTATTCATGGTGTAAACATATTCTGCTTGCGGAAATGAGCACAGAGAATTCGCGTGTGCTTCTGATGACCTTGTCGTCGCTGATCGTCCCTGCGACTATGAGATTGAGGGTCCCGATTTACTCCACGGCTTCGATCTTATTCCAGCGGTCTAAAACCATCAACAGATATTCGCGGACTTTATCAATGGCGCCCCGGCGGTAGCGCACCGCCTTTTCCCGGTCGAAATCAGGCGCACCCTCGCCGTCCTTGTAAATCAGCACCGGGCCGGGGTAGGGATACGGTGCAACCGCCGGCGAGACCAGGAATACCAAATCGTCGCTGTAATCCTCGGGTTTGACCATCGCCGGATCGAGTGCCAGGATATACCCGTTTTCATCACACCCGGCATGGCCGCCCGCCTGGCCGTAGACTTCCCGGCACACGTCTTCGGCAAGGTACCACCAATCGAGCACAATATATTTTTTCCGGGTGAGATCGTGCGCGGCATAGGCGGCGTTTTTCAAGGCGCTGGTATTGCCGCCGTGACCGTTGAGAACGATGATGCGTTCGAATCCGCGGCGGGCCAGTTCGGTCAGGACTTCGGTGACATACGCCGTGAACGTCGCATCCGACACCGGTATTGAACCGGGATAGCCGGCCAGCCCCTTGACCAGCCCGTAAGGGATCGGCGGGCAAATGACGGCCTTAAGTTCATCGGCGATCTCCGCGGCGAGGTCGGCGGGGATCAGGTTGTCGGTGCCGATCGCGCACACGCCGTGCGCTTCCACGGTCCCGATGGGAATAATGGCCACCGGGTATGTGCGCGGCACCAGCCGGCGAAAATTCTGCCAGGTCAGTCGTTCCAAATATGTCGGCATAATGCATGCTCCCTCAACCGGACGGGTCCGAGACGTCGCGAACCGCTCCGCGGATCAGACACGTGCTGCCCGGTTCAGATCGGCTGTTCTTTCCCCGGTTCCAGGTACCGGGTCAACACTTCCTCGGTCGCGCGCGCGGAATATTCGTTCCCGGTCAGGCGGAATTGATTGATGTCACGAATAATGAATTCGATATCCTCCTGATGCGAGATATCATACCAGAGGTCGAGTTCTTTCCAGGCGAGATGGGCCTCGTGCAGCCGCCGGGCAATGACGGCATAGGCGTCGTCGGTGCCCACCGGCACATCGTCGAACAACCCCGGATGGACGGCGTCCACACCGACCAGATAAAAGCTGCCCCGGATGGTCGGGCCGAGAATAATCGAATGTTTATTCATCTCCTTCAGAGCCGTCTTAAGCAGCGTGCCGGTGATCGTCGGGTTGTAGCCGCCGATCACCAATACCCGCTGATATCCCGCAGCCAGTTCATGCTCCACCGCATCGCGGATCCGCTCCCCCAGCGGGGCAAGTTCCTGGACGAGGATCTCCAGCCGCCGGCCCAGCGAGGAGATCGCCGGTTCTCCGGGGTGACGGTGCTGAAGATTGGCAATTGCCCGCTCGACCATTTTCACCCGCTCTCGGGGCGCGACCGATATTTTCAAGTCTACACCATCCAGACGGGCACAGGTGCAGAGAGTATCTTCAACGAAGGCCGTGCGCAGTTCCAGCATTTGTTCGTCAGTGAACACGCGCAAGGCCTGCGGCCTGTCATCATCGGTGATGGGGTTTTTTACCGAGATAATCAGCGCAGCCGTTTTCTTTTTGTCTTTGGCCATGCCGAAAGATATATAAAAAACTCCGCGAGGACAACCCCCGGCGTTGCCCGCAATGCGGTTGTCGGTTTATGGGCGGTATAACTGGTGGCGTTCGATATATTCGGCCACCGCTGCCGGCATCAGGCCGGTAAGCGGTTCTCCGGCACGCACCCGCCGGCGGATGTCGGTGGCGGAGATATCTATCGGTTCCATCGGGACCACGGACATGCGCCATGCGCCCCGGGTATCCTCGTGATGGTCCGAACGCGGCGCCACCAATAACCGGACCAATTTCGCGAGGCGGTCCGGCGACTTCCAGGTCCCGATTTCCTCGGCGGTGTCGGCCCCGATTAACAAATAGACTTCACTGCCGGGATGCCGCGCCTTCAGGTACTCCACCGAGTCTATGGTATAGGAGATACCGCCGCGTTCCCGCTCCAGATCGGTAAGCGCCACGCCGGGAATGTCGGCGAAGGCCAGACGGGCCATGGCCAGGCGGTGGGCAAACGATGCGCCTGTTTGTTCTTTGTGCGGTGGCTGATAGGCCGGAACAACATACAACGGCGCGAGGTCAATGTGGCGCAGTGCCGCGCGGACCAGCGTCAGATGACCGTGATGCACCGGGTCAAAGCTGCCCCCGTACACCCCGATCGCGTTCACAGGGAATCACCTGGACTCTCACCGGACACCTCCGGCAGGAGGGGCTGCAATTTCGCGATCCGTTTTCTGGCGCGGGGGGTCACGGGGTCCTCAGGATAAAGGTAAATGAGTTTCTCGTACCAGACAACAGCGGTATCGTAGATGCCCATTCCACGGTAGGTTTCACCCATGCGATATATTGTCTCGGGGATCAGCGGCGAAGCGGGATACTGGTCCAACACGAGCTGGTAATAGACTCCCGCCGCGCGGTAAACTTTCAAGCGCTGGTATAATCTGCCCGCGTCAAAGTCCTTTTTGGACAGCCGCTCCCAGCACAAAGACAGCAGGGAATCGGCGGCGGGCAGCAGTTCGCTGGTGGGATGATCATCCTTGAAGGTTTGCAGGATGTTGATACAGGTTTTCGTATAATCCTGATCGAGACCGGTGTTGCCCGGAGCGCCGTCCAGATAGCATCTGGCGCGCATTAACTCGGCGTCATCGACCAGCGGACTGGTCGGATACTGCACATAAAACCGCTGGAACTCTCCGGCCGCCAGCTCATATTCGTGTTGCTCAAAATAGCAGGCCCCCACCAGGTATTGAGCGGAATCGGCCACCACCGATCCGGGGTTGTCAAAAATCACCGATTCGAACATCATCCGCGCCGTTTCGAATTTGCGCTCCTCATACAGCTCAAGGGCATTGCGGAATTTCTCCATGACCGGCATTGGCGTGGATACTTTGTTCCCGGCGCAGGAAACCGCCAAGACAACCGTCACAACCAGCAGTATGCCCCATGTGCAGCTACGCATCTTGTGCCCTCTCATGTTCTTCACCGACCCTCCATCGACGGGGCATAATAACACCCGGCCCCGTCTGCCTCAAGCAAAAACCCTGACATTACTCATAACCCCCAGGGTCGCGGAAGTTCAGCGGGGCGATCAACGCACGGAAAAAAACAGGAACGTGAGCAAACCCAGGCCGGTTCCCACTGCCGCCGGGGCCGCCCAGCGGCTGATGAAATCCGCAGCTGGTGGGGTCGTGAGCCCGGAAAATTCGGCCGTGCGGAACCGCTCCAGGTCCGCAGCCGGGAACCAGCCGGAATATGTCCGGCACACCAACGACCCGTCGTTGCCGGTGACTGCCACTGCGGAGGGGTAGTCCACAGTCAGGCCGACAGTCAATGCTCGCTGCACCCACATGCGGCCGAACAACCCGCGACGAGTCTTGCGCACCAGTGTGAATTGCAGGGAGTCGACACGGCAGGCAATAATGCACCGCGCCTCCTGCATACCGGGGACGGCCGCGGCGAAAGCCCCGGTCACCCATTGATGACCGAATGCCTGTTCGTCGACCGCAACGTGGCACGTCTCACGCTGAGCGGGCGACAGACCGGTGATGATTTCCGCGGCCAGCGTTTGCAACGCGTGTTCGATAAAGACGGCATGCGTCTGATGTGCCGTGGACGTGTCGAGATCCACGGCAAAGCCGTCAGCCGCAAGCCAGGGCAGACTTACCAACAGCACACAATAAATATATTTCGACAAACAGTGAGAAACGTTACGCAAGGAGTTATTGGATGGTCTTATCGAATTGCACCGGTTTCCAGGGAACCTGTGGGCCGAACTGTTCGCGTAAAACATAATAGTTATTCTTTACCCGTTCGAAATACTCTGACGGCAGACGCTGTCCGGTCTCAATGCGCCAGTTCACCGCCGTCTCACCGCAATTATAAGCAATAATCGCCCGTTTGACACTGCCGAATCTGGCCACGAGTTCGAACAAATAGTGGGAGCCGAGGCGGACGTTATACGCCGGATCGAACAACTCCTCATCGTTGATCCAGCGCATGCCGCTCCGCTCGGCGACCGCGCGGGCGACAGACGGTTTGATTTGCATCAGCCCCCGGGCCCCCATCTGCGATACTTCGGCAGAGCCAAAAGAAGACTCGGTGATAATCATGGCGACCAGGAACAACGGATCAGAACCATATTGCCGAGCTTCTTCCACGAGCACCGGGGCAATCTGGGCACGGTCGATGTCGGACAACTGATGGTCCAGCCGATCGATGATTTGTGCCATCAATGATTTTTCATCAAGCGCCGCCGTTGCGATTTTCTGACGGTACAGCATCTCTCCCTGCGGTAAAAAGTGCCGGCTGGGGGTCACGATATTGGTGTACCCGATAATGATGGCCAGTGCAAGCCCGACGCCGCCGATGCTCCGGACGGTCCTAAAACGGCCGATGACGATTTCACGGACGCAACTCCCCATTTTGCGGCTCAATCTGCCGCATGGGCCTGAACATGTGCGCCAATATGTAACCAAGCCATGGTACACGACTGTCACCTTGCGTTTTCGGGCAGTGGTATTTTGGGTTAATTGAACAATTATAACGCTGTTTTGGCGTAGCAAGTCAAGTAAAAAATGCCTGCGACACCGTGCGCGTCTGTCAACAAAACCGGGGGATATTTGATTGGCTGGTTTATCTCGTTGTTGATAAAGGGTATATGTTCGTGTCGGCAAATCCCCTTGTTTGATTCCGGCGCCCTGACTTAAACGAACAAGAACAAGATTTGTTTGATTTTAGTCGTTGCATAAAACCCCTGATGGCGCCCTTGCACCAAAGTAGTTCAATCCAAGCCACTTATCATGCAATTGCAAGGACGTAAAATCGACAAACACGTCGGGGATGCTGCCTCGTCGCCGAAATCACTTCGCGAATTTCCGCGCAGTGAACCGCTTCATTAACAATGCGATATGTTGCATCTGTGCAATTCGGACCACTTTCAATCATCGTGCACGATAGTCATAATTGCAGCAAGATTTGCAAATGCTGATGTCGAGAATGATGACGGTGTTGTTGGCGTATGATTGCGGAGATAAAAATGGCATGACTCGCTGCAACGATGGCATGAAGCATATGGTCACGATCGACACGAGTATCAATCATATTGCGCCAAACAGAAAAGAATCGTCAATGTGGACATCGAAGATATCATTAACTCCGGATGTGCGGTTAACCATTGAATCCCGGGCGTCGGACTCATGGTGTGAGCATCGCCGGCCGTATTTAAAAATACGCGACATAAAAGGGGTTGTTTATCGTCGGACAAACAACCCCGGATGCTTCGATACGTTGTCCGGCTAGGGCAGGCACCCGTTACAGATGGCGTTTTGTGACTTATAAACTGCATTGACCAGATAAGCCATATCCAGCGGGGTGACTTGTCCGTTACAGTCGAGATCACCGATGGCGTAGGGGCAATTCGGCGCCGGGCATAAGGCGTTCAATGACAAATACACGAACTTGACCAGGAAGGCCACATCGACCGGAGTGGTATTGCCGCTGCAATCCATGTCTCCGGCGAATCCGCAGTTGCAGGTACAGCCGAGGCCCAACGCCCCGATCAGGACCGCACAGCTGTTATTCGCCGGCAAGCAGGGGGATGATTCGTCGGCCAGGCCGATATCGCCGATGTCGACGTTACAGCATAATGGATCGGCGGAAAAATTGCCGTTGATCCCGTTTTGCCCGGCGATGGCCCCGACCCAATCGCCGCCGGCGTTGCCATAAACGTCGCAACAGGCACATGTCGCGCTGCTTCCCGAGGTGCTGTACACCGGTTGACCTCCCGCATTAAAGGCAACCAGACATTTGTCGGGAGCCACAATGGACGAGGCATTGAGAAACAATGCGGAGCCTACAGTAGCCGAATTGCCGGCAAAGGAACAGTTAATCAACTTTGGTTTGCCGCGATAGGCATACAGCGCACCCCCGGCGGCGGCCTCATTGCCGATGAATACACAATTTTTTATAGTTGGTGAAGTGATGTTGAAAAACATGGCTCCGCCTGATGAGGTATAATTGTACGCCGGGCCATATCCGTTACGGATCGTGAAACCATCAACAATGAAGGTAGAATCTTCGCCGTTTTCGAAAGTGAACGCGCGCCGGGGTGATGCGCTGCTGCCCTGGCAATCAATAATCGCAAGTTGGGGACCGTTCTCCGCACGTAGTATGATGTGGCGGCCGCGAAAATCAAGCACCCAGTTTCCCTCGCCGGTATACACGCCGTCGGCGACAAGTACCGTATCGCCGTGGGTGGTCGAATCAATCGCGGCCTGGATCGTCGGTGCCTCACCCGAGCCATCGGCCTGCACATACCAGGTCTCGGGCACTTCGCAGCTGTCGCCGATCCAGTTGAAGTTAATATCTTCCTGTTCGGGATTATAGGTCGTTGGGCAATTATCGCAGGGGTCCCCGACACCATCGAAGTCGGCGTCATCATTCGGCACGTTGAAGACATAAGGACAGTTATCGTCCTGGTTCAGGTAGCCGTCCCCGTCGTTATCCTGCACTGCCCAATCGAGATCGATCCTGGTGATAAAGACATCGCCGCCCCGGTCTTCGCCCCAGCTGGGTTCGGCAGGGCCGTTGTATGTTTCGTCATAGGCCCATTCGCCATACGCCAGCGCGGTGGTTGGGAAATCCGCCGAACCCGTAATTCCTGCAACATAGACAACATTGTCGTCGTCTGAGACAATCGAGCCGATACATTCATTCTCACTGCCGCCCAGGTGCGTGGACGCGGTCATGGTCTGCAGATCGCCGTCAAGTCGCGAGATGAATCCATCCTCCAGGCCATTATAACTTGGATCATGTGCATCGGCCGTGCAGGGGAACCCCCCGTCCTTTGTTGCGCCGGCCACGATGACATTGCCCCCGCCGTCGACAGTAATTGCGGTACCGTTTTCCCAGCCGGTCCCGCCGAGGAATGTCGAGCTCAACAGTGTCGTCAAATTGCCGTCGAATTTCGAGACGAATACATCATCGTTGACTCCTTCCACTCCCACACTGCCATCAGCATAGATTTGATCGTAGGCGCCGATGGTCGTCGGGAAACCGAGGGTCGTACTGGAAGACGCGGTATGTCCGGACACATAGACGTTATTGTCCGCGTCCAGAGCCAGGGCATAACCGAAGTCCCATTTGTTGCCTCCCAGATAAGTGGATGCCACAAGGGTGGTAAAATCGCCATTAATCCTGGAAACAAAGGCATCATACGATCCGCCTCTATAGGACGGAGCATATGAGCCGGGACTAGTGGGAAAAGTTGAAGAATTTGTCCACCCCGTGAGATACACATTGCCGCCTTGATCCAGCTCAACGTCTTCCGGATAATCGTTGGCGGTCCCGCCGAGGTATGCGGCGGCAAGGAGTGTCGTCAGATCATCATCCAATTTGGCAAGAAAGACATCGGCAGGGTATGGCCCGCCGGCGTCGCCGTTATAGCTGCCGTCGATCACCCCAGTGGTGACCGGGAAATCAGCCGAACCGGTCGCGCCCGCGAGGTAAACATGTCCCGCTCTGTCGGAAGCGATGGTAATATAATATTCGTTCTGACTGCCGCCAAGGTATGTCGCCGCCATCAGTGTAGTAAGATCGCCACTGAGTTTAGCGATGAATGCATCGGCATCAGTGGCAGGATGGGTTTCCTGGTATGCGCCGGATGTTGTGGGAAAATCAGTCGAATTGGTTTTGCCGGCAACAAAGATGTTGCCGTATTCATCCATCGCCGTCGCGACCCCGGGCCATTTCCCCTCGTCGCTGCTTCCGCCCAGAAAGGTGGCGGCCAAAAGGGTTGTCAAGCTGGGATTGAATTTGGCAACGAATATATCCAGATAGCCGCCATTATAATCCTCGTCGTACACCCCGATTGACACCGGGAAATCTGCAGAACTGGTGCGGCCGGCCACATAGATATTGCCGTACTCATCCCGCAGCAGCGGAGTCTCATAAAGACCATCGCGTGCACTCCCGCCGATAAATGTGGAGGCCAGCAGAGGGTCGATAACCAGCGCCCGGCTCGGGTCGTAATCGCCAACAGTAAAACCATATTCGTCACCGGAGACGGCATAGGCGACGTCGACGGATTCGAAGATCCCACGGTCATCCTGGTAGGCCACGGGCTTGGTAAATGTCACGAGACCCAGTTGGGTTTCAACCTCAAGCTCTCCTTCGTCGTTCACCCGCAGGCCGCCGGTTCCCGATACCCGGAGGCGGATGTCCCCCACGGTCGCGCCGGGTTCGATATAAAAAAGTTTTTCCACATTGTTGCCGTGTGCCCGCATAGCGAAACCGATGCCGTCATACACCTCCCCGAAACTGATGGAATTGTAGGACGGCACACCCCGGCGCCAGTGCTCCGGATTACTACCGGTGAAATATGAAATTGTTGAGGCGGTCTGGCCCTCGCCATGAAGTTCCCCTATTTTTCCGCCCACGAGTTCTTCCCGCAGGGCCAGACCGTCGTGATGTTCGACATCCTGTTGGAGAGCACACCCCGCCATTGTCGATCCGGGACCGTGATCGGCCATGGGCAGGGAGTAGACGATTTCTCCCGTCGCGGTCAGAAAAACCGTGCCACCAAAGGTCCTCGCAAAGAAACTGACACGTTCATCGGTCAGACCGCCATTGGCCATAAAGGGGAACTGCATATCCGTCGCTGCGGCGCCAGGCGGTACATCGGCACTCCCATTAGTTGTTTGGGTTTGAACTGACTGTTTAATGTGTCCGTTGTCCGGGCGATATGCCGCCAAAAGGACCACCATTGCCAGAAAGATAAATCCGCCACACCTCACACTCAACCGGTTCATGACTCCCCCTGTCTACAGGTATCCACTCTCATTTGTTTTCTTACTACACCAGCCGGGACACGGCGATCGCTCATATTCCCGGAAATTGATTGTTTACATTCCGCACCCATCACAGATCGCGTTCTGTGATTTATAAACCGCATTGACCAGGTAGGCCAGATCCAGCGGGGTGACCTGTCCATTACAATCGAGATCACCGATGGTATAGGGGCAATTCGGCGCGGGGCATAAGGCATTCAATGACAGGTACACGAACTTGACCAGGAAGGCCACATCGACGGGCGTTGTGCCTCCGCTGCAGTCCATGTCTCCGGCGAATCCGCAGTTGCATCCACACCCCATGCCCAGTGCCCCGATCAATTCGCCGCAGTTGTTATTGCCCGGCAGACAGGGAGAGGTTTCATCGGCCAGCCCCACATCTCCAATGCCGGCATTGCACATGAGGGGATCAGCGGAGAAATTGCCGTTAGTCCCGTTTTGGCCGGCGATGGCCCCCACCCAATCGCCTCCCGCATTGCCGTAGACGTCGCAGCAGGTTAACGTCGCGCTGCTGGAGAGCAGACACGTTACCGGCTGCCCGCCCTGATTGAAGGCGATCAGGCAGTTTTCAGCCTCGACTGCGGCCTGCACGTAACCGAATATGGCGGCGCCGTAGGATGCCGAGTTATCGGCAAAAGTGCAATTAATCAGCCAGACCGGTTTCCGATATGCGTAGATCCCGCCGCCGTACACGGCAGCGTTGCCTACAAATACGCAATTTTTTATCGTGGGTGAACAATTCTCGACCAGTATCCCGCCGCCGCTGCTGCCCCCACTGAAAACTTCACCATACCCGCCGGTAATAGTGAAACCATCGATGACGAATGTTGAATCTTCATCGTGGTTAAAGGTGAACGCCCGACGCGGCGTTGTTGTACTACCCTCGCTATCAACGATCGTGTTTTGGGGTCCATTTTCCGCATATAACAGGATTCCCTGGCGGCCGCCGAAATTTAAATTACGATTGCGTTCACCTGAGTAACGTCCATCGGCGACAATAATTGTGTCTCCGTGTGTACTGGAATCGATGGCACTCTGGAGGTCCGTGACATCTCCGGAGCCGTCGAGATGAACATCCCATGATTCCGGTACCTCACAATAATCACCGATGCCGTTGCCGTTAATATCTCCCTGATCGGGATTATATCCGTTGGCGCAATTGTCACATGGATCACCGACACTGTCCAGATCCAGGTCTTCCTGCCCCGGATTATAGTGATAGGGGCAGTTGTCATCAATATCGACCAGGCCGTCTTCATCGAAGTCGCGTTGGTAGATATCCGGGACAAATACTACAGTATCCTGGTAAAAGCAGGGAACGGCCAGCATTTGGTCGCGCTGATTATAGTGAATCCCGGCCGGCCAGCCGTCCACATCATAAAACATTACCGGCGTCTCGGTAAATGTCGGCTCATAGCGATAGATGTAGCCGCCATTGGTCGTGGCCACATAGATATTATCCTGGCCATCAATTGTGATCCCGTCGAAATTCCCAAAGGTAGTGGCGGCCAAAATGGAAACTGCACCACTGGCAAGATCGATACCTTTGATCGGCGAATTGCTGTAAAATTCCACGGCGACCAACCGCTCGTGATCACCATCGTAGACACAGGCTTGCAGGCCGTTGGCCAATCCGGTGCTCGCGAACACCGAATATGATAAGTCGCTGATTTTTACTTTGAAAATTTTGCCACCGGTGTCCACAACATACAGATAGGTCGTGCCGTCAGACGTGATGCCGTCAATACTCCTGCCGGCGTAAGCCGGGAGCGTCAATTCAACGACCAGTTGGCCGGTGACCAGGTCGAAACCGTGCAGGATGCGCTGGCTGAGGTCTGACGTATTTCCGGAAACATATAATGTATCACGGACGATACATGATCCTCCGAACCAGAGATCATCTTCCGGATCGCTTTGGTAGAAGTAACTTTGTGTGCCGTCTTCGTCGACCTGGACAATTGTCCCACCGCCGACGTTGGCCACCAGATAGCGGTTGCGCGCCGCATCGAAAACAACACTTTCCGGCATGCTGTACAATCCGCCGGCCATCGCGCTCGCCGGCGCGATGTACACCAGAAAAAACACCCCAATCCACCTCACCTTGCGCATGCGCCCTCCTCAAGTCTCTTTCCCTCGACCACGGTCCTTTCATTTTCAACCGGGTTGCACGGGGCGGGCAAATCTTTCAGAAAAAGAGATTATTTTGGGGGGCGGCAGCGGATTTTGCGGAAGCTGTTGTCCCGCCGCGGGTGTTTGTTTATACTCCCTCATTATAACATGGGGAAGATATGGCCGAATCCGAACTCAACGCACTCTATCGTCTTGTCCAGGATGGAGATGCATCTGCCGAGGAACGATTGTTTCAGGGTTTGGGTGAAAGATTCGGTTATTTTGCGCAACAAAGGGTAGGGAACGTGCAGGATGCGGAAGAACTGGTGCAGGAGTCGCTGATGGTCATCGCTGAAAAATACCGAGAGATCGAGATCACGGCGAGCTTTACGGCCTGGGCGTATAAGATACTTGAGAACAAGCTGTTGTATTATTACCGGACCAAGAAGAATCGCGCGGGCAGGTTTGTCGCGCTGGAAGACGCTGTCCCTTCCCCGGATTCCTCCACGTCCGATCCGTCGTTTAAGCGGCGGCTGTTGCTGTGCCTGAAAAGAATCAACCGGATCAATACCCGGTTCGCGCGCCTGCTCAATTTGCAGCACCAGGGGTATACTGTGGAGGACATGTGCGATAAATTGGGAACTACTCGTAACGCCATATACATCATTCTTTCCCGGGCCCGATCGATGTTGAAGACTTGTCTTGAAAAGGGGGATGTGGAGTAATGAGCGGTTGCCAGGATCCGCGGATTGCGCACCTGCTGAGTGCCTACGAATTGGGCATGCTCAGGGACGAGGAACGCCGGGAGGTCGAATTGCACCTGCTCGATTGCGATGCGTGCTATGCGGAACTCCGGCAGTTTCAGCATGCGGTCCGGCTGCTTAAACAGGATCGGGATGTCCGGCAAGCTGTTCGGCTCATGGCGCAGGAACCTGAAGAATCAGTGTCGGGACTTGAGGAGAAGACACCTCGGCACGGCGCATGGTCAAGGCCGATCACTGCCTTGTTGGTAGCTGCGGCGGCCATGCTGCTTTTAATTCTCCAACCGTGGGAGGTCGAGTTTCACCCGACCCAGGAGGCGGTGGCCGTCGGCCCTCGGCTGGCCATCATGTATCTTGAGAATCTGGCCGATCGGGAGGACGAGCAGCGGTTGGGCGAAATTGCCGCCAATCTGCTGATTACCGATTTGTCCGAATCGGGGCATTTGCAGGTGGTTTCCGGGCAACGCCTGTATGACATCCTTAAATTGTTTGGCCGGGAAGGTCAAAAACAAGTTGACCGGGAGACCGCCCGGCAAATCGCCGATACTGCGGGCGCGAACATCATCCTGCAGGGTAGTATCCTGCAAGTCGAACCATATTACGTGCTTACAGCCAATCTGGTGGACGTACGTACGGGCAACGTCCTTGCCGCACAACATGTCACGGGTGACGCCCATGACGATATCTTTGTCCTGGTAGACCGGTTGACGGCAAAGATCAAGCTAGACCTTGCCCTTCCCGCCGCAGCTGAGACGGAACCGGACCGACAGGTGGCCGAGGTCACGACTCATTCGCCGGATGCGTATCGGTATTACCTGCAAGGGATTGAACTGCTCCAAAAGTACTACCACCGGGAGGCGGCGGAGAATTTCCATGCGGCCGTGGCGCTCGATTCCACGTTCGCCATGGCTTTTTATTATTTGGCCGAACTGGAAGATGGGCATTTGATCGACCAGGCGATGCTGTACATCAATCATGCCGGCCAAAAAGAGCGACATTTGATCCGGAGCCGCCACGCCGTATTCGCGGGGGACGCCGAAAGAGCGATTGCTGAATTGCAGGATTTGATTAAACGATATCCGGATGAAAAAACCGCGCATTATCGGCTGGGGTTACTTTACGATGCGCGAGGAGATTATGCGCAGGCGGTCGGTTACCTTGAGACGGCGTTGACCATTGATCCCATGTATCAGCAGGCCATCAATCGCCTGGCATACACCTATGACCGCATGGGCCGGTACGAAGACGCCATCGGGGCAATCAATCGCTATCTTGCCCTTTCGCCCAATGAGCCGAATCCATACGACACCCGCGGGGATATCTATGCCCGAAACGGCAAAGTCGATCAAGCCATTGAATCATATCGTCAGGCGCTGGAGATCAAACCCGATTTCACCGCTTCTTTGTATAACCTTGGCCATATGTATGTGATGAAGCATGAATGCGAACTTGCGGACAGTGCATATCGGATGCTCACTATTGGCAACGATACCAATAACCGGTCCCTGGCCCGCATTTACTTGCCGTATCCCGCATTCTGTCGCGGGCAATTTGTCGCAGCCATTGAGGTGATAGACTCTGCGCTGGCTATCGACAGCACCGACGGATTGGCCGATGCGCGCTCCGCCTTCGTCGGATGCAAGCATTTCGTCAAATCCCGGGCTTTGATGGAGCAAGGCAAAGCAGCCCGAGCCATCGAGGAGTATGAACGATATGCGGCAATCTATCTTCAGACGTATCCTGACGCGATTAACCGTGAGCATGGGTATTATGTCCAATTATTGGCGGAGGCCGGTGAACTGCCTCATGCCGCGGCGGTGGCGGAATCACTGAAGGTTGCGCTGGAGCAGGAGCAGGCAGTCCTGGATCCTTACTGGCATGCACGCGGGGCCGTTGGGCTGTTTGAAGGAAATCCGACCGCCGCGATCGCCGCGTTTCAGCAAATATCCGCCGCATCCATGGATTATCCCAAACAATTTCTGCTGGCCCGGGCTTATCTGGAAGCAGGCCAACTGGCCGAGGCGGCCGCGGCATTTGAGGCGTTGCTTGTGAATTATTCCAGCACCCGCGCCTTCTGGTGTATCTGGGATACCAAGGTCCGTTATTATCTGGGTCGGGTCTATGAAGAGTCCCGCTGGTACGGCAAGGCGGTCATTCAATTCGAGGAATTTCTCAAAATCTGGAAAGACGCTGACCCCGGAATTCCGGAACTCGACGACGCCCGGGAACGCTTGGTGCGGCTGAAACAACAAAGCTAACCCGGTCACCGGGTCAGTTCCTCATCATTCTTGCATGGATTGCCTGCCCGCAGATGGGTTTGGCAGAGAGGATAATTTACAAAGAGTGCCGAGTCTCTAGACCGCAGTGCCGAACAGGTCGCAGCCATCGGCATCCTCGACGAGGACGTCGATAAACCCCGGATTGTTCTTCCCGTTGGTCGTGACAAAAATCGTGCCGTCGATCTCCGGTGCGTCACCTACCGTGCGGCCTTCCCAGAGCCCCGGGTGAATATCGGAGGGTGACTCCAGCAGGGTGCGGATACGGGAACCGATGAGCCGCTGGGACCGCCGGGTGACAATCGATTCGTGGACCATTTGCAGGTGTTCTACGCGCTGGTCGGTGACCGCCGGCGGGGGCGCATCAGTCCGGGCAAATGATTTGGTCCCCTCTTCCGGGGAATAGGCGAACGAACCCAGCCGGTCGAACTCAAAATCCTCGACGAAGGAGACCAGCTCATTGAACGCTGCTTCGGTCTCCCCGGGGTGGCCGATCAAGAAGGTGGTCCTGATGGCCACGTCTTTGATGGTCTTGCGCACGCGCGTCAGCCGGTCTTCAATTTGTCGGCGGGTGATGCGCCGGGCCATGATCTTCAACACATCATCAGAGATATGCTGCAACGGGATGTCCATATAGGGCACGACTTTTTCGCATGCGGCGCAAGTGTCGATGATTTCATCGGTCAGATTCGCCGGGTGCAGGTACAGCATGCGGATCCAGAAATCACCGGGGATGGCATTCAACTGTTTCAGCAGGGCGGGCAACTGGTGTTTGCCGTTTTCCGTCCCGTAGGCCGCGGTATCCTGTCCGACCAGAATTATCTCGCGAACACCGCCGTCGATGAATTGCTGTACTTCCTGCCCGATGATTGCGGCCTCACGGCTGCGCAGTCCGCCGCGGATCACGGGGATAACACAATATGTACAGCGGTTGTCGCAGCCGTCGGAGACTTTGATATACCCATAAACGGAGTGTGGGGCCGGGCGGATCTGCATGTCCAGCGCACCCTGGGTGGCGGGGGAACCGACCCAGCACACCCGGCCGTCAACCGGCTTTTCGTCGCCGTTAAGAACGCGCACCACCAGGTCGGGACGCTGCAGGCCGATAATGGCATCGGCCTGGGGAATTTGTTCGTACAGCTCCTTACCGTACCGCTGGGCCAGGCAGCCGGTGATGACAATCCGCCCGCCCATTTGCTTGCGGCGGAAGACGGCTTCAAAAATCGCTTCGATGGATTCCGATTTGGCCTGGCTGATGAAGCCGCAGGTGTTGATAATTTCGGAGGTCGCTTTTTCGGGTGTTTCCACGATCTGCCAGCCGGCGCCGATCAGGTGCGCCGCGAGGACGTCGCCATCAACTTCATTTTTTGGGCAGCCCAGAGAGTTAATGTAGACTGTTTTTTCCGCCTGTGGGATATTCATCAGTGTTTGCCGTCAGGTGTCTCGCGTATCGCGACGAGGTACTGGTTTTTGTCTTTTGCCCGCCGCAAGTGTGAACGTGTCCATATGCACCAGTGCGGTGGCGGTAGCTTGAAATACCGGCTGTCGTGTCCCGGCCAATTCCTTCCCTTCATCGTACCGACGAAACTTTAACGCGGAGTATTGGAGTTTTGCTGGTGTTTTTTTTGGGGGAAGGTGACAACTTCCGCAGAATCAGGAAAATCCGGAGAGTACCTAAGTGATGTATCGACCTTATCTTCCGCCACCGGAGAGAACTCCAGCTCGACCCGGTCGTCATTATAATCGGTATACTCCGCGCGGCGCACGACATACTCCAAGGCATTAATCCAGATCGTCAAATGCTGAATGGCCGCCGTATTCGTCTTCGCGGTCGCCCGGACTTTGTGGCAAACCGCTCCTCCGATTGTATCGATGTTGCAGTCCATGGGCAAAAAATCGCGGCGCAGCGTCCAGAGAAAATCGGTTGGCCAGCCCGATTGGGCGGCCGAATCAACCTCCCGGATGGTCACCTGATTATAGGCCGGGATCCAATGCCACAGCGTATCGTTGTTTTTGACGAATGTTTCCTGCGGGGTTTCCACGCGGAACCGGCCTGCCGCATCAAGCCAGACCCGGCCCGATTGGACTGATTCATCATTAAAAACCGCCGAGATGGTGCGCTGCTTAAACGTGAAGGTTATTGATCCGCGCTGACGATAGCTTTGTTCCAGGCGGTCCAGGGCAGCGACGGCCCCGCAGGCGGTCTGCGCGGAATCGATCGCGGCCGGTGAGACCGCGGGGAACAGCCAGGCGGTCCCGGCAACCAGGATCAAAGTGATCTTTATTATTCGTTGTCTCATAACCAGTGCCGGTTGTGGCGGACGCCGCTTTCTTTCATACCAGTTCACTCATCTTGTTTATATGATAAGTCGGCCGGTAAGGTTCAAAACTCGCTTTGCCTTTTGCCGCGCGGGCGGCAGACCGACACTTGATATCCGCCGGGCGGTTGCCGCCTAATTTTCGACCGGAGCGGAGGTGCCGAACTTTTCGGGCAGTTCGTCTTTGGTAATCAGGACTTCGCGGGCCTTGCTGCCGTCATATGGTCCCACCACACCGGCTTCCTCCAGCCGATCGATCAACCGGGCGGCCCGCTGATACCCCACGCCGAGCCGCCGCTGCAGCAGGGATACCGACCCCTGTTTGTGCCGCACCACGACCTCCGCGGCCTCCCGCAGGATAAGGTCTTCCGGATCGAGTTCATCCGGTCCTCTACCGGGTTTGTTTTCATCGAAACTTTCGATTTTCGGCGCTTCCACAACCTGGGTTTTAAGGAATTCCACGACCCGCTCGGTTTCGTCCCCGCCGATATACGCCCCGTGCAGCCGCACGGGTTCATGTGTGCCCGGCGAGAGGAATAACATATCTCCGTGGCCTAATAACTTCTCGGCGCCATTGCCGTCGATAATCGTCCGGGAGTCGACCTTGCTGGCCACTTGGAAAGCGATCCGCGACGAGAAATTGGCTTTGATCAGCCCGGTGATGACATCCACCGATGGCCGCTGGGTGGCCAGGATCAGGTGGATGCCCACCGCCCGCGCCATCTGGGCCAGCCGGGTGATCAGGGTTTCGATCTTGGCGGCCGAGGAACTCATCATTAAGTCGGCGAGTTCATCGACAATGACCACGATAAACGGGAGTTTTTCATCCTCCCCGACTTTTGCATTATAATCCGAGACATTGCGGACGCCGGCGCCGGCCAGTGTCCGGTAGCGTTCCTCCATTTCCCGCACACACTCGTCGAGGATCCGTTCTGCTCCTCGTGGGCGGGAAACGACATTTTTTTCCAGGTGAGGGATGCCCTGGTAGACCGATAACTCCAGCATTTTCGGGTCAACAAACAAAAAGCGCAGTTCGCGCGGGTGCAAACGAAAAAGCAAACTGGTGATGATGACATTGATCGACACACTTTTCCCTGAGCCGGTGGCCCCCGCAATCAACAGGTGGGGCATACCGGCCAGGTCGGCCACGAAGGGCTTGCCGCCGATATCCTTGCCCAGCGCCAGCGGCAGGCGGTAGGTGGATTCGGTGTAGGCCTTCGATTGGAGAATATCGCGGACCGCCACCATCTCCGCCTCGGCGTTGGGTACTTCGATGCCGACGGCTGCTTTACCCGGTACGGGCGCGACGATCCGCACCCGCTGGGCCCGCAACACCAGGGCCAGGTCATCGGCCAGGCCGATAATCTGGTTGACCTTTACTCCCGGGGCCGGCTGGAATTCGTAGCGGGTGATGACCGGCCCGGGGAAGGCCTCGATGGCATCACCGGCGATTCTAATGTCAAAGGTCGCCAGAGCTTCCCGCAAGGCGTCCGCACCGGCGCTGGCATCATCAACCATCAACTTGCGCTGCAGGTTCGACCGGGCAGACGGCGCGGCCAGAAGGTCCAGTGTCGGGTAGGCATAATTGCCGACTTCCAGCCGTTTGGGCCGGACGAGTTTGACTTTGCGGCTCGGCGCCGGATTTTCTTCGTCCGGTTCGGCCGGCAGGTCCGGCTCTTCCGGAAGTTGGGCTTCTGGTGGGGATTCCATCGAACGCAAATAATCCGGTTCGGGGGTCTCCTCATCGTTGTCTTCAACTTCCTCTATATCAGGTTCCGGCAGAACGACTCGTCCCCAGTTTCGCAGGGTCTGTTTGCACTTCGCCCACCGTTCCGGCCAGCGCGGCGGTGATTTTTCCTGTCGGACCCGTGTCTTGCGGCTGGTCTTGATTTTTTTCGCAAATTCAAATTTCGGCAGTGATTTGCCGGCCAGGAGTTTCTTCCAGGGGAAAAATAAGTAGGCGGCTCCGAGCAGCAAACACACCAGGATGATCGTGGCCCCCAAAATGCCGAACAAACCGGCCAGCCAGCCGGAGATGACATAGCCGATGCTACCGGACAGGGATAGCGAATAGTGGTCGTTGACCGTCCCGGCGCCGGCCGAGCGGAGGTTAAACAGCACACCCAGCGTAAAGACCGTGGCGAAGACAATCAGTACCCGCCGGGATAATGCGGTCGGTCTTTGACCGAATAACTGTTTCAGGCCGAACAGAATACCGAGGGCTACCAGTCCCGCCGATGAAAGACCCAGCGCGCCGATCAGGACAAACGCCACCCAGCCGCCGAATAAACCCGCAGAATTGCCCACGCGGTACTCGGTGGTCCAGGCCTCGTCCTGCTCGGCGGCAAACCAGCGATCATCGTTGAATGAGTGTGTCACCAGCGACAGCATCACAAAAAGCGAGATGGTGACAACTAACAGGCCCAGCATTTCGGCCTTGCGGCGTATTGATACCTTGCTCCACCCCATCGGACCTACATCGGCGGGTATGCCCCCCACTCCTCATCACACAATAGGGGCGTTCAGGTCCCCATTGTCAATATAAATGCGGATAAAAAAAAGGGCAGAGGGTACGCCCCTGCCCGATAATTCTCTGAAAAAGGATTACTTTACGGCGTTTTTCAGTTTCAACCCGGCCTTGAATTTGGGAACTCTCGCCGCGGCGATTTTGATTGTTTCACCGGTTTGCGGGTTCCGTCCGTTACGGGCTTTGCGTTTGCTGATCGAAAAAGTGCCGAAGCCGACAAAGCTGACTTTCTTCCCTTTTTTCAAACTGGTGGTAATGCCGTCGAACATCGATTTTATCGCGCGGTCGGCTTGCGCTTTGGACATTTTGCAATCCGTGGCGATTTTGTCGAGCAGTTCCTCGCGTGTCATGTTACCCCCCCATAGGGCTTAGAGGTTTATGGATTTCCGTTCCATTTTTCGCGCACAATAGGAGCACCCCCAGGGGCTGTCAATGTTTTTTTTCCGCAATCGTCGAAAATCGCAGTAACGGCGCGGCTTTCCGGCGAGGGATATACTTGCCGGATTTCCACGATAAAATCCGGTTACTCATGCGCGGACTGATCACGATGTAGTTTGAAGTATATATGTGCGTATTTCACCGGCAAATACATGCCGCCGGTTGAAGATAAGCGTTTAATATGCAGTTGTTTAGATGCCGAGGCCATCAACGGAACGCCCCGCGCAGACCGCTTTCCGATTTTTCGATTTTCACATCAGGAATGGCCTTGACGTTAATCTTGAAGTAATAACCCTGGCGCCCGCCGCCGGGTACCCACTCGAACTGGCCCTCCCAGCAGTGGAGGTCACGATAAAATGTATATGACTGGTTGGTGACCCCATGCCCGGCCAGATCATAATTCATCGAATAACTCACGCGCCACGACGGGGTAGGACTGATTTGCACCGACCCGCCGATCCAGTGTTGTTTGGTTGTTTTACTCAGCGACCGGGATTCGGAATAGCGGTAGGAGATCGACGCGTTAAACGGCAGGCCGGTCGGCGAGATGGTGTCGGCCTGTTCCGGCAGGGCCGAGGGTGTGAGCGCCATAGCGCTCCCGGCCAGCGATGCCGCCGCCGAGAACGACAGGTTGGTCAGCCGCGGGTTGGTTGCCTGCAATTGCAGTGTCTGCGCGTTATACAGATCATGCACCGCGGTGACGGAGAGGTCGATTTGCCTGGCCAGGCGGGTGCGCAGCGATGAATTCAGATAGGACCACTTGCGCTCGTCGGCCTCGAAATTATATCCGCTGGACATGCTACCGGTGAATAGCGATACTTTCTTCTCGTTATCGCCGCTGCCGATTTTGGCGTCAAGATTATGTCCCAGACTGAACGAAACCGTCTGCGCCCGCCGTGCCGAACCGCCGCCCCGGCCGGTGTAGCTGCGCAATTCGTCGTGCACAGTGACCGCGGGGTTGAATGAATACGAAATCGCGGGCGTCATGGTATGCCGCACCGCCTCCAGCCCGGCCAGATGTGGATAGAGAAATCCGTACAATATCGTCCGGGCCGATACACCCATCGAAAACGACCCCCGCCGCGCCGGCGTAGCGGTCAAAACTCCGGCTTCCCGCGCATCATCGGTATCAAAGACATAATACCAGGTTTCGTTGCCGTCGATTGACGGCGTGACGGTGACATACTGCAATATCGTCTGCGGGCCGGAGATGGATGCCGCATGGTAGGCCGTGGCATAGCGTTTGTCGCCGGTGGTGCGCTGGTACACATTATGGGCCGCCTGCACTGAATATTTATAATTGATCGCATGGTACCAGCGCCTGGCGGCGTCCGGATCGGCCGGCGCCGGGATCAGCGATTTTTGCATCAATGAAAAATTCAGCGACGGCAACAGCATCGTTTTCTCATCGGTATCCAGCTTGTTTACATGCTCGGCGGCCATGGTCAGCGACGACCCCTGCCAGCGCTTGTTGATATTTATCTGCGAACGGAGTTCGCGGTTGAGCCGGTCCTCGAGGTCGTAGCTGAAATCGGTGTAGTAAGACGCGTCGGAAATAAAATTGGCGCTGCCGGAGACACTCAAAGTCGGCGAGACTGTATGGCGGTGGGAGGCCACCAGACTCCAGCGCGTGGACCTGGTGCGCACCGGCGGGGTTGCGCTTTTATTCCAGGTCGATTCCCGGGCATACGTCCCGCTGAGCGAACCGTTCAAGATATAGCGCAGGGCATAGCTTAGCGCGCCGCGATATTGCAGTCCAGTTTCCTCCCGGATATTCACCGCGGCTTCGACATCCCAATATTCCGAGGCGGCCCAGTAGTAACCGATGTTATCGACAAACCGCCGCCCCTGTTCAAAATTGCCGATCCGCAGCGGCAGAAAACCGGAATGCCGCCCCGGTTTGATGGGGAAAACATAGTAGGGAATGGCGAATACCGGCAGCTCATCGATATGCAGCACGACCGGCCGGGAAATTACTTTGTCGCCCTGGACCAGTTTCATCAGCTTGCCGCGAAAGGTGAAATGCGGGTGTTCACGGTCGCAAGTGGTATAGCTGCCGTGTTCGACATAGAACTCGCGGGCGGAATATCGCCGGAAATCCTCGCCGCGATAATATGCTTTTTCAAACTCGGTAAACGAACCGGTAATCCGTCCCCGGCCGGTATTAAGGTTGTAAAATAATTCCCGGCCGTACACCGTTTGGTTGCCGTCCATGAGGATCGGCGGCCCGACCAGCGCATCGGCCGAGTCGGGATGGGGCCGGCCCGTGGCGTACAATGTCTTTTGGCCGGTGTTGTAATGAATCAGATCGGCAGTCAGATTAATGCTGCCGTAATCGATCTTGCCGCCGCCGGTCAGGCCGATCCGCGAGGAATCCGGCAGGAAAGTAATGATCTCGCTGGAATATTTCACCGTGTCGACCGCGGCGGTATGCGCGCCGACCGGGTTATAATATGTCCCCTGTGCCCCGCCGCGGATTTCCGCGCGTTCGACTTTGTTTTCCGCCAGATAGATCGACAGCGTATCGCCGGAGGTATGGTTCTCGCCGCGCAGTTCCCCGGAGGCGGGGCGGGCGCCGGGAAGATATTGGGAACGGGCGGAGCCGTAGGCGTCGATGCGCTCCAGCCGATTGTTGTCCAGACTGAAGACGATCCGTTTGCCCCAAATCCAGTTTTGCTCGGGTTGCTGCCCGGCGCTGTCGGCGGTTGCCGAATCGGGGGCGGGATAGTACAGGGCCTCGGCGTTGCCCGAGACCGTGACCGAAGATAGTTGTTTATTGATCGTATACAGCGTAATCGAATCGCCGCTGGTCTCGGCGTTGTTGCCCCGGCCGACCGGATTGACCGTCAAAACGATCAACCCCGAATCGGGCTGGGATTCGGCTTTGCCGCAGGTGGCCTCCCAGTCGGCGCGGCGGACGATGACACTGTCCTCGGCCCAGCCCCGGCGGGTCTGGCGGTCGAATTGCAGCCGTCGGCCGCTGATTTCGGTGTACGCCGCCGAATCATCGAAATCCAGCACCATATGGGGCAGCGAATCGCAGATCGCCAGGTGCAGGTCCCGGCTGTAGACCATGCGCTCCCCCGCAATCCGCACATGCTCCAGTGAGTCGATCAATAGCGCATGCCCGAACGCGCGGGCGATGCGCTCATCGCGGCTGTAGACCACCGAGTCGGCGGTCAACACCCGTCCCGGTTGGGTGAGCTTGACCTTTCCTGAGCAATGAAGCCGTCCCAGCGCGCGCAGCCAGACCGCCAGGTCGCAGGCCACTCGGTCTGCACCGAGTTCGAACACAACATTGCCGTAACAATATTGGTTGATCCCCGCAGCAGTGGTGATTAGCGTTGTCGAATCGGCATTGATCAGCCGCAGGGTGCGGGACGGTTCCTGCGCCTGGACTGCAGTCACCGCCAGGCACAGGATGACAACCAGTAGTAGGCAGGTTTTCCCCGAGGACCTCATATCAACTTATAACCACAATGCCGCACGCTGTTCTGGCCGCCAGTTCATTCTCCCAGCCGGCCGGGCTGGGATGACCACCCTGTCCTTTTCGCCCCACACGTCACCACCCTCCGGCCTGAAACACAAAATCCGGTGGGAGGGGAGGGCAAGCAAGGGAAATGATTGAGGTCAAATAAGGCTTTGTGGCCGGCAGATGTCCACATCTGCCGCAGGGGAAAAAAGAAAATAATTGCCTTTGCCTATATCCCTAAATATTCTGTGACTGGTCCAGTGCGGCGGATGCACATCTGCTGCTTTGCTGATTTAAGCAGCAAGATAGGCAACAGACAAAGATGGTCGTTCGCAAGAGACTCAAGCTTACCGGTTCGGCCCTGGTTTTTGTGACGACAACCGTTACGGATTGGCACCAAATTTTCAAAGATGAAAAGATTGCCAGGATACTTCTGGATCAACTTCGCGAAACCTTGGATCATTTTCAGATTTCTTTAGTCGGTTATGTCGTAATGCCGTCGCATTTGCGCGTACTGATGGGTTTCAGGCATATTGAGTCGCTGTCCAAATTCATGCAAAGTTTTAAAATTCTGAGTTCCAAAAGGATCAAAATGCTTGATCCAGTCCGGTTTAATCAAAATCTATGGCGGGACGGCAAATTCCAGCTTTGGCAACCGCGGTTTGATGATGTCATTATCACGTCGGAGGAGCAGTTTAGGATCAAGCTGGAATATATTCACAATAATCCGGTAAAGGCCAAGCTGGTTGCCCGTTCGGAGGAATGGCGGTTTTCCAGCGCGGTCGATTGGTTGACGGATCGCCCCGGGCTTTTGCCGATTGCCAAGGACTTTGACTGGGTGCTCTAATTACCCCTGGGGCACATGTGGACATGTGCCGCCCACAAGGATGATTGACGGGGGTCTGTGGCATGCTGTGCCCGGGAATGAGCACAAATTCTCCTTGTTATGCGGATCGATCCATTCATTATTAAGCGGGTGTATGGAGGGGTCAACTGGTTCAAGCAAAGAAAGGGGAATCTGATGGATAAACGCCTTTGTGTCGTATTTTTCGCCGTCCTGACGATCATTTTTTCAACGTTGGCTTTCGGCCAGGAATCCGTCGATACGGCTATTCGAAACCGCGTCAAGCAATTTGAAGCAGCTTACAATTCCGGTAATGCCGACAGCACGGCGGCCATCTACGCGGTCGATGCCACGCACACCTTCGCGAACGGGCTCACGTATCGCGGGCGGGTCGAGATCGCCAACGGGCTCAAAGAGCAATTCGCCGGGCCGATGAAGGGCACACAGATAGCGCTTACGCCGCTGCATATCCGCGCGCTGTCCCCCGACATTGCCGTGGAAGAGGCGTCTTTTTCGCTTTCGGGTCTCAAAGACAGCAACGGGGCAGTCCTGCCGCCGATCGGCGGTTTTTGCCTGGTGGTCTATCAGAAAATCGGTGAACAGTGGTTCGTTGCGGCCGCGCAGTGCATGGTTCCGCCGCCGGGATCTCAACCGAAATAGACCGGTCGGCGCCCGTTGCTTCACAATGTAAGTCCACGTTTCGTTCGGCCGGCGCCGGGTACGTTTGGCCATTCAGCCCCGACTGTGCCATTTCCGCCCGGTTTACTCCCAGCTTGTACCCAAAATTCACAAAGTTTTCCACAAAAACGGACTGTCTCCGTCCATGAAATGCGCTCAATTTGCCGTTGAACGGACTTATTACTGACAAAAATAATCTTATTTGACTGCCCCGACTGGGTGGCCGGCAGTATAATGTCGAAAGAGGATAAAAAGCATGAGAATTAAGGAGTTTGCGCCGGGCCGGCAAGCCCAACCGGAGACTGTGGACCGGGGCCTTGTGACCGAATGGTACAAAGTCGAAAAACGGTTCATTTTGACAACTATTCTCCCGATTCGCTTGCTCGAAACGGGAATCTAGTATTCTATGCACCTTGTGAATTTTGTAGTTTGCCGGCTGTACGAATTGGTGAGAAAGTTTACATAGCATACAGGAGTCTTCCATGGCAGAGCATGCACCAGCCGAGAGTCCCTTGTCCGCGTCTATACTAGTTGTAGGCGGGGGAATGTCCGGGATGACCGCTGCAATCGAAGCGTCCGAGGTCGGCCATGAGGTGATTCTCCTCGAAAAAGGGCCGTCCCTGGGCGGAGCGGTGGCACGCATGAACCAGTATTTCCCGAAACTGTGCCCGCCGTTTTGCGGAGTGGAGATCAACTATAAGCGCTTGCGCACCAATAAGAACGTTCGGGTCATGACCCTGGCGGAGGTGGACAGCATCTCCGGGTCCCCCGGCAATTATCAGGTCCAGATTAAAGTCAACCCGCGTTTTGTCAACGAGAAGTGCACCGCCTGTGGCGAATGCGCCAAAGTCTGTGAACTTGAACGCGATAACGACCACAACTGGGGGATGGACAAGACCAAAGCGGTTTATTTGCCGCACAAAATGGCCTACCCGATGCGTTATGTGGTCGATCCGGCCTTTGCGGGCGACCAAAAGATGAAGGTCTGCGCCGAGGCCTGCGAGTACGGCGCTATCGAACTGGACCAGAAGCCCCGAACGGTTTCGGCCAAAGTCGGCTCGATTGTGTGGGCCACCGGCTGGGTGCCATACGACGCGACCAAGATGGAAAACCTCGGGTTCGGCCGCATTCCCAATGTAATCACCAACGTCATGATGGAGCGGGTGGCCTCCGAAGACGGCCCGACCGGCGGGAAGATCCTGCGGCCCTCGGACAAAACCGAAATCAAGTCGATCGCTTTCGTTCAGTGCGCGGGCTCGCGTGATGATAATCACCTGCCGTATTGCTCGGCGGTGTGTTGTATGGCCTCGATGAAGCAGGCCACCTATGTCCGCGAGCAATATCCGGAAGCCGAAATTCATGTGTTTTATATCGATATCCGTTCCCCGGGCCGGCTGGAAGATTTCTACATGAAGATGCAGAAAGACGAGAAAATGTATTTCCGGCGCGGCAAAGTAGCCAAAATCACCGAGGAAAACAACGGTGATGTCACGCTCGAAGCTGAAGATACGCTGACCGGCAAGATGCAGAAAGCCACGGTGAATCTGGCCGTGCTGGCCACCGGGATGGTGCCGGCCACCGCGGCAGTCAAGCCGCCGATTAGCGTGGAGACCGACGATTACGGTTTCCTGTTGCAGAAAGACGGCGCGCCGGTCATCGGCGCGGGCACGACGGTCCGGCCGCTGGAAGTCTCGGCCACGGTGCAGGACGGTACCGGCGCCGCGCTTAAGGGGATTATCGCCGCGGGGGGAGGTCACTGATGGACACCAAAGTTGGGGTTTATATCTGCACCGGCTGCGATATCGGCAAGGGGCTGGACATCGACAAACTTGTCGAGACGACCAAGGCGGACAGCAAACCCAAAGTCTGCAAAACACATGCGGCTTTTTGCTCCCCCGAGGGGGCTCAACTCATCCACGATGATATCAAAGCCGAGGGACTGAACCGCGTGGCAGTCTGTGCCTGCTCCCAGCGCTATTTCGCGGACGTCTTCGATTTTGGGAAGGAAGTCCTGGTCGACCGAGCCAACCTGCGCGAGCACGTGGTCTGGTCGCACCGAGACTGCGAGGCCGAAGATATACAGGCCATGGCCGAAGACTACGTACGCATGTCCGTGACCCGGCTGCAAAACACCGAACCGCCTGTCCCATTTGTGGAAAAGACCAGTAAAGCCGTGTTGGTCATCGGCGGCGGGATCACCGGGATGAATTCGGCGCTGTCCGCGGCGGCGGCGGGGTATGATGTCGTCCTGGTCGAAAAAGAAGCAGAGCTTGGCGGCTGGGCGGCGAAATTTTCCAAAGTTTTTCCCAAGCTGCCGCCATACCGTGACCTGCAGCCGAACGGTGTCGATGAATTGGCGCAGAAGGTAAAGGGTCATAGCAGGATTGCCGTCAGGATTTCCACAACGGTGACCAAAACTTCCGGCCAGCCCGGCCAGTTTGTTGTCAGCCTGCAAAATGGTGGTGCCCCGGAAGAGCTCCAGGTCGGCGCCATCGTCCAAGCCACCGGCTTTGTGCCTTACAATCCGCAGAAACTGGCCTATCTCGGTTATGGCAAATCGCCGAATGTGGTGACCAATGTCGAGCTGGAACAATTGGTCAAAGACAACAGGTTGGTGCGGCCCTCCGACGGCAAACCACCGGAGAGTGTGGTGTTTATCCAGTGCGCCGGTTCGCGAGACGAGCAACATTTGCCGTACTGTTCGGCGGTGTGCTGCCGGGTGTCGCTCAAGCAGGCGCTGTATGTCCGCGAAAAATATCCGGACGCCAGGATTTATATCATTTATAAAGACCTGCGTTCGCCGGCCCAGTATGAGCGGTTTTATGCGCGGGTGCAGGAGGACGACGGGATTTTCATGTCCAAAGGTGAAATTACCTCCGTCGAATCGATTCCGGGTGACCGCGTGGCGGTGGAGGCCGACGAAACCCTGCTTGGCGAAAAAATAAAAATCGAGGCCGACCTGGTAGTGCTGGCTGCGGGGATGGTCCCGACAACAAAAGTCGGTGAAGTCGAACCGGGCGCGGTGGGCGAAACCCCGGCCGAGCCGGCCGACGGCAAAATGGCCGACGGCAAAAAGGCCGCCGAGTCCGCCGAAGCGGGCGCGAAAATCCTTAACCTGACGTACCGGCAGGGCACCGACCTGCCGACGCTGAAATACGGGTTCCCCGATTCGCATTTCATTTGTTTCCCCTATGAAACTCGCCGGACCGGCATTTACGCCGCCGGGACAGTGCGGGCCCCGATGGACATGGCTACGGCCACAAACGACGCCTATGGCGCGGCGCTGAAAGCCATCCAGTCGGTCGAGTGTTCAGCCGCCGGCCGCGCGGTCCATCCCCGGGCGGGCGATGAAAGTTACCCGGATTTCTTCTTCCAGAGATGTACGCAATGCAAGCGCTGCACCGAGGAATGCCCGTTCGGGACACTGGATGAGGACGACAAAGGCACGCCGAAGCTTAATCCGTTGCGTTGCCGGCGTTGCGGGATCTGCCTGGGGGCTTGCCCCGAGCGGATTATCAGCTTCAAGAATTACAACGTCAATTCGATTTCGCAGATGATCAAGGCGATTCACATCCCCGATGAATTTGAGGAAAAGCCGCGCATCCTGGCGTTTATGTGTGAGAACGACGCTTATCCCGCGCTGGATATGGTCGGCGCCAAGCGCATGCAGTACAACGCGATGGTGCGGGTGATTCCGGTGCGCTGCATTGGGGCGACTAATGTGGTGTGGCTGGGTGATGCGCTGGCCTCGGGCTTCGACGGGATTATCCTGATCGGCTGCAAGCGCGGCGATGATTACCAGTGCCATTATGTGCGCGGGAGCGAGTTGGCCCACACGCGGATGGGGAATGTGCAGGAAAAATTAAAACAACTGGTCCTCGAACCGGAACGAGTCGAAATCCACGAGTTGCCGATTAGTGATTTCTATCGGATACCGCAGATCTTCGATGATTTCCTTAAGGTTATCGAGGATGTCGGCCCGAACCCCTACAAGGGTATGTAATTTCGGGGGGGGGGGTGAACCGGTTATCGACAGGAGGAACAGAAAACCCGGCACACCAGCGGTTATCGTATGCAATTTGTGTCCGGCTGCCGGACAGCCGTGGGGGCGCATTTTAATTGTCAGGTTCACGGGATTTTGACCCTAATGCGCTTGACACTTTTTGTGAAAAATATTACGTAATCGGTGTTTTTGCCGGGGTTTAAGTTGTTTTGGGCAAGGTTATTCCGCCTCGGAGGTGGATCCGCAATCGCGTATACGAACCCGATCATACAACGGCGTCGGATTTAACCGGCAAATCGAGAGTAAGAAATTTCAATTAATAGGTCTGGTGTTTCAAGCATAAAGGAGTACGTATGGCGGGAGCAACGTACAAAACACCAAAACTCGACGAGCTCGAGAAGGGCCCCTGGCCGAGTTTTGTGAAGGAAATCAAAATGGCCGCCCGAAGAAGCCCGATGGCCAACGACCTGCTGGGACAGCTGGAAAAGTCCTACACGGAGAAAATCGGGTATTGGAAGCATGGCGGCATTGTCGGCGTCATGGGTTACGGCGGCGGTGTCATTGGCCGCTATTCCCAGCTGCCCGAGGAGTTCCCCGGTGTTTCGCATTTTCACACGATTCGTGTCAATCAGCCGGCGGGCTGGTTTTATACCAGCAAAGCCCTGCGCGGTATTTGCGACATGTGGGAAAAGCGCGGATCGGGCCTGACGAATATGCACGGCTCCACCGGTGATATCGTCCTGCTCGGGACGGTCACCGATCAACTGGAACCAATTTTTGCCGAATTGACTGCGACTGGTTTCGATCTTGGCGGTTCTGGGTCGGACGTCCGGACGCCGAGCTGCTGTTGCGGGAAGGCGCGTTGTGAATGGGCCTGTTACGACACGATGGCCGTTTGCTATGATTTCACGATGTCCTTCCAGGATGAGCTGCACCGACCGGCATTCCCCTACAAGTATAAATTTAAATTTGCCGGCTGCCCGAATGACTGTGTGGCATCGGTGGCCCGCTCAGACATGTCGTTCATCGGCACCTGGCGCGACGATATCAAGGTCAACGCGGAAGAGGTCAAAAAGTATGTGGACGGCGGTCTTGATATTATCAACAATGTTGTGCTGAACTGCCCCGGCAAGTGTATGAAGTGGGACGGCAAGAAGCTGGAAATTGACAATGATTCCTGCCGTCACTGCATGCACTGTATCAACGTCATGCCCAAGGCGCTGGCCCCGGGTGACGATCGCGGCGCCTGTATCCTCATCGGCTCCAAAGCGCCGATCGTCGAAGGCGCGCTTTTGTCCTCCGTGCTGATCCCGTTCATCAAAATGGAACCGCCGTACACGGAGATCAAGGAAATCATCGAGCGGATCTGGGACCTGTGGTGCGAAGAGGGCAAGGCCCGGGAACGCGTGGGTGAATTCATCCAGCGTGTCGGAATGGGCAATTTCCTGGAAGCCATCGAAGTGGAACCACTGGCCGAGATGGTGGCCCACCCGCGGGAAAACCCGTATGTCTTCTACGAAGATTACTTTGAAGAAGGCGACGAGGACGAAGACGAAGAGGAAGAAGAAGGGTAACCGGGACCGACGACAGTCAGAATGTCCGGTAATCGAGAACAAGAACTTTCGGATGATGAGGTAGAATATGGCCGTTGACATGTCAGAAAGAAAGACGGATTTTGGTCCGCCGCATTATGAGCAGTTTCTGCCGCCGATCATTAAGGAAAATTATGGAAAGTGGAAATACCATGAGGTCCTTAAGCCCGGTGTGATGGTCCACGTCAGTGCGAGTGGCGCCAGACTTTATACCGTACGCGCGGGTTCACCGCGTCTGATCAGCATCGACAAAATCCGCAACTACTGTGACTTGGCGGACAAATACTGTGGCGGGTACCTGCGTTTTACCAGCCGCCATAACGTGGAATTTCTGCTGACCGACCAGAAGAACATCGATCCGTTAATTGCCGACCTCAAAGCGCTCGGCCACCCGGTCGGCGGGATAGGCAATGCCATCTCCAGCATCGTGCATACGCAGGGCTGGGTCCACTGCCATTCGGCGGCCACCGATGCGTCGGGGATTGTCAAGTCGGTGATGGATGAACTGTGCGAATATTTCACCAGTACCAAACTACCGGGCAAGCTGCGGATCGCGCTGGCTTGCTGTTTGAATATGTGCGGCGCGGTCCACTGTTCGGATATCGCGATCCTGGGTATCCACCGCCGCCCGCCGCAGGTCAAGCATGACCGGCTGCGCAAGGAATGTGAAATCCCGTCCGTCGTGGCGGCCTGCCCGACCGCGGCAATCCGGCCGATAATGGTCGACGGCAATCCATCGGTGGAGATCCTCGAAGAAAATTGCATGTTCTGTGCGAACTGCTACACCGTCTGCCCGTCGCTGCCGTTGAACGACCCGTTGAATGACGGGGTGTCCATCTGGGTCGGCGGCAAGGTATCCAACGCCCGCCATGAACCGATGTTCTCCAAGCTGGCGATCCCGTTTATCCCGAACAATCCGCCGCGCTGGCCGGAAGTTGTCTCGGCAGTGAAGGGACTGGTCGAATTGTGGGCCGCCAACGCCCGGCCATACGAACGGATGGGCGAATGGATCGAACGGATTACCTGGCCCAAGTTCTTCCGGATGGCAGGCATCGAGTTCCAGAAGGAACATATCGATGACTTTAAGCATGCCGGACTGACGTACAAACGGTCCGCGCAGCTGACCAGATAAAGGGGTGTCATTGTGGCTGACATGGTTTCCGCGAGCGAAGTCGCCGAGGCGATGTACAAAATGGTCAAAGAATCGATGGGCCAGAAAAAGCTTAAACCAACCGACCTGACCAAGGCCATGCTCGAAATCTACGAGGGCCGGGTGGACAAAGCCACATGCAAAGCCGCGATCAAGGAATTGGTGAACGGCGGCAAGTGTGTGTACACGTATTTCGGCGGCAGTTATCTGGAAATTCCGCACCGGGAGGGAGCCGCCAACGATTAGTTGGCGGTCGTCCGTCTTTGCGGTCGAAAGGCGCCATGAGTGAGGTGGGTGCGCGCATAACCATCGCCGGGACCTCCGGCGATGCGGGGAAGACCCTGCTGTCTTTGGGCCTGCTCGGCGCGTGGCGGCGTCGAAAGCTGAAAACCGTGGCCTTTAAAAAGGGACCGGATTTCATCGACGCCGCCTGGCTGGGGCGGGCTGCGGGGCAGACTGCGCGCAATCTGGACTCGTTTCTGATGGATGACCGGGCAATTTTACGGTCGTTTGTCACGCATGCTGCCGGCGCCGATATCGCGGTCATTGAGGGCAATCGCGGGATACATGATGGCCGCGATGCGCAAGGCACGCATTCGACGGCCGCCCTGGCGGCAATGCTCGAATCACCGGTCATCCTGATCCACCAGGTCCGCAAAGCCACTCGCACCGCCGCCGCGGCGATGATGGGGTGTTGCACGTTTGACTCGCGCATCACGATTGCCGGTGTGGTGCTCAATGGTGTGGCCGGCAAGCGACATCGGGACGTCATCACCGAGTCATTGGCCGCAGCCGGGGGGCCGCCGGTCGTCGGGGCGATCCCGCAACTGGATGGTTCATTTCTGCCGGGCCGGCATCTCGGGCTGGTCACCCCGGAAGAACATCCCGTTCCCGAAAAAGTTTTGCAACAAGCCACAGACATCGTGTCGGAGTATGTCGACATCGACCGTGTCTTTGCTCTGGCCGGGGCGGCGACACCGCTATCCAACAGCGAGCCTCCCGTGGTTTCTGCGCCGGTCGGCGGCGGCGCCGTGCGCCTGGGGTATTTTCGGGATTCGGCGTTTTCGTTTTACTACCCGGAGAATCTCGAAGCGCTGCGCCGGGCGGGCGCGGAATTGATCGCTGTCTCGTCGTTGACGGACACCATGTTGCCCGAGACACTCGACGGGCTGTATCTCGGGGGCGGATTTCCGGAGACCCATGCCGTCCGGCTGGCCGACAATTCGAAGATGCGGGAATCAGTTCGTCGCGCGGCTGCAGCAGGTATGCCGATGTATGCCGAATGCGGCGGCCTGGTCTATCTGGGTGAATCACTGACGGTGGACGACCGGATGTATCCGCTGGCCGGTGTTTTTCCAGTCCGGCTGACCCTGGAGAAAAAGCCGCAGGGTCACGGGTATGCGCGGCTGATCGTCGACAGTGATAATCCGTTTTTTGCGGCGGGTACGCTGATCAACGCGCACGAGTTTCACTATACGCACATCACAGAGTCTGTAGATGATGTACACACTGCCTGTGCCGTTGATTTCGGCGCAGGTGCGTTGGCGGGCCGTGACGGTTTAACGACAGGCCGCGTCATGGCTTGTTACGCTCATCTTCATGCGCTGGGGACTCCGGCATGGGCGCCGGCATTTATCCGTCTGGCCCGGGAATACCGCGCGGGCCGGATTGCCGGTCCGCATATGGGTTGTCATGTGTGTTGTGCCGTATCCGGCGCCTAGCCGGCGCAGGTAAGGAACCGGGAGAACCGAAGATGACGGCCGCTCGCGGCCGGGTACCAGGTGAAGAAGCAATAAGGCGGGACTGACGAAATCCGGCAGCACGCGGGGAAGAATTCCGGCGTTGAAACAGAGGATGGACTATCAACCGGCTGGGACGGGGCCAGTGCCTGAAGCGTAGAGGAAAGTCATCATGGTGATTAAAAAGACGAAGAAACCAGGTCTGGGCCGCCTCCGCACCCGTCCGACGGTGGGAGGGGGTTCGGAATCATCACCGAACCGGCCATATCATGTCGTGAAAGTCGCGCCATGCCGTGCCGGCTGTCCCAACGAGACGGTGGTCCGTGAAATCCTGACTACGGTGCAGTTGGCGGAGAAACACGGCAAATCCTACGAGGATGCCTGTAAAGAGGCGTGGGAGTTGTTTGTCGAGCGCAACCCGATGCCCGCGGTATTGGGCCGGGTATGCCCGCACCCGTGCGAGTCCGAATGCAACCGCAAAGATAAAGACGGCGGGGTGTCGATCAACAGTGTCGAGCGTTTCATCGGCGATTACGGCCTCGAACAGGGTTTCGCGCTGCCGCGGGTAGGTGATGCCGATCGCCCCGAAAAAATCGCGGTCATCGGGTCAGGTCCTGCCGGGTTGTCCTGCGCCTACCAACTGGCGCGCCGGGGGTACAAAGTCACCATCTTCGAGGCGCTGCCCAAGACCGGCGGGATGCTGCGGTACGGGATCCCCGATTACCGGCTGCCCCAGGAGGTCCTCGACAAGGAAATCGACCGGATCCTGAAATTGGGCGTCGAATTGAAGACCAATACGGCAGTCGGCCGGGATGTCCAGTACGATGACCTGAAGAATAATTTTGACGCGATTTTCGTCGGGATCGGCGCGCACAAGGGCTACAAGCTGGGCGTGCCGGGGGAAGATGCGCCGAACGTGTATACCGGTACCGGGTTCCTCAACGCGTTTGCCTGCGGGAACCCGCCGGACATCGGCAGCAAAGTCATTGTCATCGGTGGCGGCGATACCGCAATCGATGCGGCCCGCGTGGCCAGACGGCTGGGCGCCGAGGCCCGTCTTCTGTATCGCCGGACGCGCACCGAGATGCCGGCGATTGAAGAGGAAATTTCGGGCGCGGAAGAAGAAGGCGTCAAAATCGATTACCTCGTCGCGCCTGTGGAAATACTGATAAAAGACGGCCGGGCCGTCGGGATGAAATGCCTGCGCATGGAACTGGGCGAACCCGATGAATCGGGACGCCGCCGCCCGGTGCCGATTAAAGGCTCGGAGTTCGATGTCAACGCCACGGCCATCATTCCCGCAATCTCGCAGGAACCGGATTTCACCGGGCTGGACCACTTGCGCGAGGGCCGGGACTGGATCAAAACGGACGACAAACGGAACGTCACGGATAATGTCTACGCCGGCGGCGACAATATCAATCTGGGTTTGGTGGTTGATGCGTTGTTCCACGGGCGGATGGCAGCAGCGGCAGTGCACGAGCGGTTTTCCGGCGAGGCGGCACCGACTTTTTCCCGGGAACATGTGATCAGGCAGGACAAGGTCCTTATGGGGTATTACGAGTCCGAGCCGCGCAATGAAAAGACCGATATCCCCGTGGCCGAGCGGTTTGCCAATCCGAACAAGGAAATTTCCATTGGCCTGACCAAGGAGCAGTTCCTCGAGGAAGTCAAGCGCTGCATGAGTTGCGGGATGTGTTTCGAATGCGGGCAGTGCTGGACATACTGTCAGGACTCGGCGATCATCAAGCCCCTGTTGCCGGGCCAGAAGTATAAATTCAAGCTGGAGTTCTGCAAGGGCTGCGACAAATGTGCGGAAAACTGTCCCTGCGGTTATATCGAGATGCACAATCCGGCGTCATATAACCCTCAACTGACATCATGACCGAACGGTGCGGGGCAGCCGAAAACAGTGAAAGAAAAGTGATTTTTCACATACAGAGGATCTCAACAGAGAGGTTGTGAAATGGCGATCTTCGAACACGGTGCCGTCAAGATCGAAGTCGATGAAGACGGGTTTATGCAGGAACCCGAACAGTGGAATGAAGCAGTTGCCAAGGCGCTGGCCACGACAGAGGGTGTGGACAATCTGACTGATGAACATTGGAAGCTGGTCCACTATCTGCGTGAGTATTATCTGAAGTTTGGCATTGCCCCCATGATCCGCAAGCTGTGTAAGGAAACCGGCTTTCCATTGAAGAAAGTGTACGAGCTGTTCCCTTCCGGCCCGGCGAAAGGGGCCTGCAAGGTTGCCGGTCTGGCCAAGCCGACCGGGTGTGTGTAGCCAGACGCGACTGCGCGTCCCGGAACTCCGCGGGTAGGATGTTCCATGCCGCTGCTGCCGTTTTGTTTCATGAATAGGCAGCAGCTGGCCGGTCATATCCCGGGGCGCGATGGTCCGCGTGACCGCGGCGGGCGTTTTGCGCGGTAAGCCGAGATGGGTGAACTGATCTTTCAGGACAAGAAAAACGTCATCCTTGAACGATGGCGGGATTCAATCCTGAACACCTATCCCCGCGATACGGCGGGCTTTCTGCACCGGGAGCAGGATCGGTTCGCCAACCCGGTCGGGTACGTACTGACCCGGGAGACGGCAACGCTCCTTGATGCGCTGTTGAACGGCGAGCCGCCGAGTTCAACCCAGGTGCGCAATGCTCTGGACGAGCTGGTGAAGATCAGGGCGGTGCAGGATTTCTCGGCCGCAGAAGCCCTGGAATTCATCCTGTTTTTGAAACGAATCGTTCGCGAAGCATTCCATGATGAAGACCCTGATCCGGGGGAGTTGGCTGATTTTGATATCCGGGTCGACCGCCTGATTCTGGCGGCTTTTGACAGCTACACGAATAATCGAGAGCGAATTTTCACCATCAGGGTCAATGAGATAAAAAACAGGTCCATCAAGTTGTTGGAGCGGGCCAATCTCCTGTTTGCAGAATCGGGCACGCAAACACACTCGGACGACGGCGGGACCGACCCCCGCGGCTCGAAGGGAGGATGAGATACATGAGGTTCCTTGTTTCGCTGGTGGCGGTGCTGGTGCTGATGGGTGCGGCCTATTTCGGCTCAGCATCATCGGGCGGACAATATCTGTTCGGCGTCATTATTCCGTATGCCGCCATTGCGTTGTTTATTGCGGGTGTGCTGTATCGTGTGCTGGGTTGGGCCAAATCGCCCGTCCCGTTCCGGATTTCCACGACGTGCGGACAGCAGCGTTCGCTGCCCTGGATCAAAAACAGCACGCTGGATAATCCCCACGGCACACTCGGAGTGCTGGGGCGCATGGCGCTGGAGGTTTTGTTCTTCCGATCCCTGTTTCGCAATACCAAAGCTCAGATACATGGCCGCCCCGCGTTCCGTTTCGTCTACGGGGCCGACAAATATCTCTGGCTGGGGGCGCTTGCCTTTCACTGGTCGTTTCTGCTGATTTTTATCCGGCATTATCGCTTCTTTGCCGAACCGGTGCCCGGTGCGGTGCTGGGGTTGCAGTCGCTGGACGGGATCATGCAGGTGTGGGTGCCGTCGGTCCTGATCACGAATGTGCTGATTATCGGCGCGCTGGTGTACCTGTGGGGCCGGCGGTTGGTCAATCCGCAGGTGCGCTATATCTCGCTGGCGGCCGATCATTTTCCGCTTTTGCTGTTGTTGAGTGTGGCCGGCACCGGCGCGTACATGCGTTATTTCAGCAAAGTGGATTTGATCGGCATCAAACAACTGGCAATGGGGCTGGTGAGTTTCGCGCCGGTCGTCCCGGACGGGCTGGCCCCTTTATTTTTCACTCATTTGTTCCTGGTGTGCGTGTTGTTCGCGTATTTCCCGGTCAGCAAGCTGATGCATATGGGCGGGATCTTCTTCAGCCCGACCCGCAACCTGGCCAACAACAACCGCGCCGCCCGGCATATCAATCCCTGGAATTATCCGGTGAAAGTCCACACCTACGAGGAATACGAAGACGAGTTCAGAGACGTGATGAAGGCAGCCGACATGCCGGTGGAGAAGGAATAGACTATGGCGGAGAAAAAACTGAAACCGGAAGAACTGGTGCAGATTGAATTATCGCCGCCGGCCCGCGAATGGATGGACCCGAGTGTAAATTTCCGCAAGGGTACCTGGAACTACGCGGCGGTCCCGGATACGCTGGATTACCTGGGCCTGCCTAATGCGGGCAAATGGTCGCCCCCCGATGAGGAGTGGCCGTTGCCGGATAACTGGCAGGAGATAATTCATAACGGGATCAAGGAGCGGCTCGAAAAGTATCGGTCGTTCAAGGTCTTTATGGATATCTGCGTCCGTTGCGGGGCGTGTGCCGACAAATGCCATTTCTTCATCGGCTCAGGTGACCCGAAAAACATGCCGGTGCTGCGCGCGGAGTTATTGCGTTCGATCTATCGCAACGACTTCACCATGGCGGGGAAAGTCCTGGGCAAAATCGCCGGCGGGCGCAAACTCAGCAAACAGATCATTAAAGAGTGGTTTTACTACTTTTTCCAATGTACAGAGTGCCGGCGCTGCTCGGTCTTTTGCCCGTACGGCATCGATACCGCCGAGATTACTATGATCGGCCGGGAATTACTCAGTCTGCTGGGGCTGGGTATCGAATGGGTGTGCACACCGCTGGCCAATTGTTTTCGAACGGGCAACCACCTCGGCATTCAACCGCACGGGTTCAAGGATTCCCTTGAGTTCGCCGTCGATGAACTTGAGGAGATCACCGGAATCCGCGTGAATGCGCCGATTAATAAGAAAGGCGCCGAAATCCTGTTCGTGGCACCGTCGGCCGATTATTTCGCCTCCCCGCATTATTACACCCTGCTGGGTTATCTGGCGCTATTCCATGAACTCGGGCTGGATTACACATGGAGCTCCTACGCCTCTGAGGGCGGCAATTTCGGGCTGTTCCACTCTCATGAGATGATCAAGCGGCTGAACTCCAAGATTTACATGGAGGCCCGGCGGCTGGGCGTCAAATGGATCATCGGCGGCGAGTGCGGCCACATGTGGCGGGTGCTCAATCAATACATGGACACCATGAACGGCCCGGCCGATTTTCTGGAAGTGCCGGTTTCACCGTATACCGGGACGAAATTCGAGCATGCGGCCTCGACTAAAATGATCCATATCAGCGAGTTTACCGCCGACCTGATCAAGCACAATAAGCTCAACCTCGATCCCCGGCGCAATGACCACTGGGTGGCGACCTACCACGATTCGTGCAACCCGGCCCGGTCCATGGGGCTGTTGGAGGAACCGCGGTTTATCATCAAGAACGTGGCCAACAATTTCCATGAGATGCCGGAAAATACAATCCGGGAGCAGACGTTCTGCTGCGGCAGCGGCGCCGGACTGGGCACCGATGAAAACATGGAAATGCGGCTGCGCGGCGGCCTGCCCCGCGCCAACGCGGTCAATTACGTCAAGGATAAATTCGGCGTAAATGTCCTCCTGTGCATGTGCGCCATCGATAAAGCCACGCTGCCGCCGCTGTTGGAATACTGGGTCCCCGGTGTCGAAGTGGCCGGCGTGCATGAACTGGTGGGCAACGCGCTGGTGATGAAAGGCGAAAGACCGCGGACCACCGATTTGCGCGGGGAGCCGATGAAGGGTTTCGGCGACGCGGCAGGGGAGGAGGCCCAAGATGTTTGATGCAGGAAAAGTCATCATTGGGTTGGTGATCTTCTTGGTCCTGATCACGTTCCCGGTCTGGTACAATGCGACGATTGGAAATGCCTCGTATGTCCCCGACCCGCAGATCATCACCACCGCCCCGGCCTGCGTGGCGCCGACGGCCTACATGAAGGCCTCGCACATGGACCTGTTGAACCAGTGGCGGGATGACGTGGTCCGGCGCGGCAATCGTGAATATGTCGCGGCCGACGGCACGGTCTACAATAAGAGTTTGACCAAGACCTGCATGGACTGCCACTCGAACAAGGCGGAGTTCTGCGACCGGTGTCATGATTATGTTGCGGTGGGGCAGCCCGATTGCTGGGATTGCCATATCGCGCCGGAAGGAGGCGCCCGATGAGCATCGACCGGAGGCAATTCTTTAAAATAGCCGGTCTGGCGACCCTGGGGTTGGCCGGCAAACCGGCGTACGAAGTTTTTGCGCAGGGTGAGGACGTCGTCGATTCGGTGACCGTGACTTCGGAAACGCCGCCGGTCCCGACCGGTCCGCTGACTGCGCACCGCTGGGCCATGGCCATCGATGTCCGGAAATGCCTGGATCAAAAAGACTGCAAAAAATGCCTGTTGGCCTGTCATCAGGTACACAACGTCCCGGATTTCGGCAATCCGAAAGATGAAATTAAATGGATCTGGAAGGAATCGTTCGAGCACGCTTTCCACGAACAGGATTTTGAACATCTTCCTGATGACCTTGAACACCAGGTCGTGCCGATCTTCTGCAACCACTGCGACAATCCGCCGTGCGTGCAGGTATGCCCGACGCAGGCGACGTTCCGGCGTGAGGACGGCATTGTCATGATGGACCAGCACCGGTGTATCGGGTGCCGGTACTGTATGGCGGCGTGTCCGTACGGTTCGCGCAGTTTCAACTGGCGCGATCCCCGGCCGTTTATCAAGCAGGTTGACCCGGCCTACCCCACCCGCACGCGGGGCGTTGTGGAAAAATGTACTTTCTGCGACGACCGGCTGGCCCGGGGGCTACTGCCGGCCTGTGTGGAAGCGTGCGAGGCACGAGCAATGATATTTGGTGACCTGGAAGACGCCGGCTCGGGCATCCGGGAGTTGCTGCGGCAGCGGCTGGCGATCCGCCGCAAACCGGGCCTGGGCACAAAACCCGAAATCTATTATATCGTGTGAGGCGCCGATGCTGGAAAATGCGCTTAGAGGAGACCGACGATACTGGAGCTGGATTGCCCTGCTGCTCGGTATCATGTTCGTGGCGTTTTTGTTTTACCTGCGTCAATCAAGCTACGGTTTGGGAATTACGGGGTTGGGCCGCGACGTCACCTGGGGTTTTTATATCGCGCAATTCACCTTTCTGGTCGGTGTGGCGGCCTCAGGGGTCATGGTTGTCTTGCCGTATTACCTGCACAATTTCAAGGAATTCGGCAAATTGACCATCCTGGGTGAGTTTCTGGCGATCCCGTCGGTGATTATGTGCATGACCTTTATTTTCGTTGATATGGGGCAACCCTTCCGCATCCTGAACGTCTTTTTGTACCCGACGCCGCATTCGATGATGTTCTGGGATACCGTTGCCCTGGGCGGGTATCTGCTGTTGAACATCGTGATCAGCCGCATCGTCCTGGATGCCGAACGCAAGGGAATTACCCCGCCGCATTGGATCAAACCGGTAATCATCCTGTCGATCCCGTGGGCGTTTTCGATCCATACGGTGACGGCGTTTTTGTATTCGGGTCTGGCAGCGCGGCCGTTCTGGATGACGGCCATCCTGGCGCCGCGTTTTCTGGCGTCGGCATTTGCCGCCGGTCCCGCGCTGTTGATTCTGTTTTGCTTCATCCTGCGCAGGGTATCCAAATTTGACGCCGGGCGCGAACCGCTGCAGAAGCTGGCGGTGATTGTGACCTACGCCATGGCCATTAACGTGTTTTTCGTGTTAATGGAAGTGTTCACCGCGATGTACAGCAATATTCCCGAACACCTGCTGCATTTCCAGTTGATGTATTTCGGACTGGAGGGCAACACCTCGCTGGTGCCGTGGATGTGGCTTTCCACTGTCCTGGCGGTGGTCTCGCTGATTTTGCTGATTAATCCGAAGACCCGGCGTAACGAAGCGGTCCTGGCCGTGGCCTGCATTACGACGTTCTTGTCGCTGTGGATCGACAAGGGGCTGGCGATGGTGATCGCCGGTTTCATTCCCTCGCCACTGGCGGCAGTGCCGAAGTATTGGCCGACTGTGCCTGAGGCGGTTATTTCACTCGGGGTTTATGCAATGGGGCTGTTTATCGTGACCGTGCTGTACAAGATCGCCCTTTCGGTACGGGAGCGGCTGGCGGCATAACGGGGTCCCGCCGGAATGCAAGTATGATCGGGGTTACGGCAACGGGCCGTAACCCCGGAGTTATCTTGGATGAACACCCACGGCACTTCAGATTTCGTGATTATCGGCGGAGTTGCTGCCGGGCCGAAGACCGCGGCCACACTGGCCCGCCGCCTGCCGCGCGCATCCATCACCTTGTTTCAAAAAGAAGACCGCTTGTCTTACGCCACGTGTGGAATGCCGTATTTCGCTTCGGGAGATGTCGACAGTTTCGCGGAGTTGATGCGCCTGCCCTGGGGGAATGAGCGGAATGAGCAGTTTTTCCGTGATGCCCGTGGTTTTACCGCGATTGCCGGGGCCGAGGTCACGGCCATCGATCGTATACACAAAACGGTCACCGTGCAGCGAAAAGGTGTGCCGGGATCGGAAGAACACGGTTACGGCAAACTGGTGCTGGCTACCGGCGCCCACCCTGCTCCGCCGCCGTTTTCCATCGAGTTCAGTCCCCGCGTGCGGTTTTTTACCCGGCCGGACGATGCCCTCGAATTCCGCAAGCTGGCCCAGACCGGCCAGGTGGGTTCGGCGGTCATCGTTGGTGCAGGGTATATCGGCTGCGAGCTGGCCGAGGCCTTCGGGGGGCTGTGGGGTATCGGCACAACCCTGATCGAAAAGGAACCGCATGTTCTGCCGGCCACTCTTGATACGGGAATGGCCCAGTTGGTCGAACAAGAATTGATAAGGCAGAACATCACTCTGCGCCTGGGCGCCGGAGTCGGGAAAATTATCGGTCGCGAGGATGGCGCGGCGGTCCACCTTGACGGGGGAGAAGTCCTTGAAGCCGATTATGTCGTGCTGGCCGTCGGCGTGCGACCGCAGGTGCAGCTCGCCTGCGAATGCGGCCTGGCCATCGGCCCGACCGGCGCCATCGCTGTCGATGAATTCCTGCGGACTTCGGACCCCGATATTTATGCCGGGGGGGACTGTGTGGAATTGCGGCACCGGCTTACCGGAGAACCGGTTTATGTCCCGTTGGGCTCACTGGCCAACCGGCATGGCCGCGTCATTGCCGAAAACCTTGCGGGGAACCCCACGAAATATCCGGGAGTCTTGGGCAGTTATCTAGTTAAAGTTTTTGATCTCAATGTGGGTGGAGTGGGATTGAATTGGAAAAAGGCGCGCGCGTATGCCGGAAAAGCCGCCGTGTGGGGCACATTCGCCGACCGGCCCGATTATTATCCCGAGAGCAAGACCATCACGTTGAAAATGATTTATGATGAGACCAACGGCCGGGTGCTAGGTTTGCAGGGCGTGGGCCAGGGTGATGTAGCCCGCCGGGTCGACGTGTTTGCCGGGTTCCTGCAATGCCGGGCAACTGTGGATACTCTGCTTGATTTTGAACCTGGTTATGCGCCGCCGTATGCCGAAGCTGTTGACCCCCTGCATCATCTGGCGGGGATGGCGCAGGCCGCGCGGCGGGGGACGGTTTTTGCCGGGCCTGAAGATGTTGACCAATTGTCTCGGGCGGATGCCGTATGGTTGGATGTGCGCGAACCGGGCGAGCAGGAAGAATATCCGCTGGCATTGCCTGATGTTGTGATAATTCCGTTGGACCGGCTGCGGGAGAACGCCGGTCATTTGCCGCGAGAGCGGAAAATTGTTATTGTCTGCCAGCGCGGCAGCCGGGCGTATCAGGCGGCAGTGATGCTGGCGGACCTCGGTTTTAAAGACGTTGTCGTGCTGGGTGGCGGCCGGGCGGCATTAGGATAAGGATACGTATCGTGCAGGGCCAGTGTGCGAAAAGAAAAACACCGGAATGTTGTGGCGATCGGGTGCGGGAGCCGGGGGTCCAGGCACGGCTGGCTGTCGTCGGCATAGACTACAAGACATCCTCTCTGCGCGAACGGGAACCGCTCCAGTTGGCGATGGAAGACCTTCCACGGGTCAACGATCTGCTGGTGTCGACGCCGGGCGTAATGGAAGTTGCGGCGATATGCACATGCAATCGGATTGAATTTTATCTGGTGCTTCGTGAAAAGGCGGCCGCCTGGAATGTGGTCGCCGCAATGTATGAAAAATATCGGGCGATCGATCCGACTCCGCTGCGGGAGAAATTTTACGAGCGCACCGAAGCCCACGCCGTACGGCATATTTTGCGGCTGGCTGCGGGTTTGAATTCCATGGTACTGGGGGAAACCCAGATTTTCGGCCAGATCAAGCAGGCCTATTCCATCGCCTGCTCAATCAAATCGGCCGGCAAAATTCTGCACCGTTTATTTCACCAGGCATTCCGCACCGGCAAACGGGTGCGCGAGGAAACGGCGATCGGCAGGGGAGCGGTCTCAGTCGGCGGCGTGGCGGCGCGGCTGGTGCGGGAACGTTTGGGGGAGAGCGCCAATCCCCGCATCGTATTTATCGGCGTCAACGATATGATAACGCTGGCCGCCGATCATTTCCGCAAGGCGGGGTACTCCCGATTTTCTTTCGTCAACCGGACCCGTGAACATGCGGAGAAGCTGGCGGAGACTTTCGGCGGCACGGCATACGCGCTGAGCGAGATGCGCACTTTGATCGGCGCCGCTGATGTAGTGGTTGCCTGTACCGGGTCAGCCACACCGCTGGTGACACAAGACCTCGTGCGGCAGGCGATCGGCGGTGCGTCCGCGCAAAACATATTAATCCTGGATCTCGGTGTCCCCCGGGATGTGGAACCGGCGGTCGGCACATTGCCCGGCGCGGTCCTGCTGGACCTGGATTCGATTCAGCGGGAATTACATTCCGGCCTCGAGGAACGCGCCTCCGCGATTGGTCCGGCCGAGGATATAGTCGAAACAAAACTTGAACAATTTGTCTATTGGTATGAGGCGGTCCGGCTGGAACCGATTTACAATGGGATGGGTGAACAATTCGAAACCATCCGCGCCGAAGAGCTTTCCTCGGTGACGGATGATTGTCCGGCGGGATACCGTGAAAAAATCGAACAATTTTCCGTACGACTGGCCCGGCGGTTGCTGCAGAGCGCCTGCCGCCGACTGGAGTAGTGATGGCTGAATCATATATTTCCGTCGGTTTGCGCTTGGACGGCCGCAAGTGCCTGATTGTCGGGGGCGGGGCAGTAGCTTTCCGCAAGGCCAGGACATTGGCCGAGAAAAACGCCCAGCTGACCGTCATTGCCCCGGAGCATAATGCCGGAATTGAACAGTTGCTGGAAGAAAAACTGCTGAGCGTAATCAGCCGTGAATATCGCTCCCCCGAGGCGGAAAATTACGACCTGGTTATTTCGGCAACCGGGGATGAAACGGTCAACCAAACTGTCTACGACGACTGCCGCCGGGCTAAGGTGCCGGTCAATGTCGTTGATGATCCACCCCGCTGCGATTTTATCTTTCCGGCGGTCATCAACCGTGGTTCGCTGTCGCTGGCGATCTCCACGGACGGCCGCGCGCCGTACCTGACGAGTTTCATCCGCAAGATGCTGGAATCGACGTTCGGCCCGCAGTGGCAGGCAGTTACCGATCTGGCCGAGGCCTTTCGGGCCGAGGTCCGGCGTCGTTATCCGGACAACCCCAAAAAACGGCAAGAGTGTTTTCGGCGTTTTCTGGCCATCGATTGGCCGTCGTTGTTTGTGTCTGCCAAACCGGACGAGGTGGAACAACACTTCACTGCATTAATCAGCTCTTTGGACACAGCAAAGCAGGAATAAGCCGTTCCGGCCCCGTACCCGATGAGACCGGGCAGTCCCGGCGGCACGGCCTGCAGATGCCTGCCCGGCGTTGCTCTGCCGGCGGGTACGTATTACATTGGCACAATAGCCATGCCGGGAGGTTGACGGCATATTGAGGAAAGGTGGCGGACGTGGAAAAGCCCGACCCCAAGGACATCGCGATGCACGTGGTGGTGGACGGCAAAGCCCGCAGTGTGACGTATCAGGAATTAACATTGTCCAATAACCTGGCGCAGGAGTCGCTGGTACGCCTGCTGGTGAAAAAGAAACTTATCGACCCCCGGGAATTGCTGCAGGAGATGGAGGCGGTACGCAAGGAACGTTATGTGGGGCCAAATGACCTCAAAAAGTCCGATAATTGATTGCAGGGCGCCGGTGATGGAGAATGGTCGGGATCATGAGTGAACCGGCTGCAGAAAACGGCCCGCGCGAAAGTACAGCGGCCATTTCCCCGGAACATGTGCTGCTAAGTTGGCGGTCAATCCCGGCCAGGCGGGCAATGCGGACCACCGTATTGGTGGTCGCTGTTGTGCTGGGCGTGCCGGTGATGCTGGCGGTGTGGTATGGCCCGTTTTACGGGGTGTTGGGGATAATGATTTTGGGCGGCTCATTGCTGTCGTTTTTCCTGCCTTCGGACTATATCCTGACCGATCAAAGTATTACACGCCGTTATCTGGGTATCAACCAGACCAGAGCATGGTCTGAATTTCGCAGTTATTACCCGGATAAAAACGGTGTGCTGTTGAGCCCGTTCGCGTTACCGTCCCGGCTGGAAAATTTTCGCGGCATGTATCTGCGTTTTGAGGGGAACCGCGAACTGGTCCTCGCGGTGGTTTCCGGGAAGATAATGCCCCCGTCAGCGGAGGGCGCTGGATGAGTTTCAAGGATTTTTTCCTGCCCGGCGGCGAGAAGAAAGCGGACGATCAGCCGCAACCGACCGAGCGGGAAGAGGAAATCATGACCAAACTGGCCACCAAAGTGGTCGAGTGGAAAATGACTGTGCCGGCCATCCTGTTTTTGGAATCGGTCAAACCACTGAATTTTATCGGTGCGCAGATGATGGTGTTTTTTGAGCCGTTTGTGCAGACGATCTTCGATTTCCGTGACTACGACACCTTCCGTGGAATGATGGAGCGGCGGGAAAATGTAGAGCGGCTGCTGGTGAAAATCGAGGAGGTGGACGCGGTTGCGCTGCAGAAAGAAAAGGCCGCCCGCGCGGCACGGCAGGGCGAGCGGCGGGGTCTTTTTTCCCGGTTTCGCCGAAAGTCCTCCCGTCGGCAGCCGCCCCTGCCCCCCGAGAATATTCCTCCCCGGTCTTGAGTTTTTTACCAGAAATTCCCAAGTTGTTTTGGTATTTTAGCTCATCGCGATTGGTTTTTTCTCAACTTCCCGGTGCGGTTAACTATTGCCGAAAACAATCCGATATTTGTAGAGGACCGTACAACAAAGCGTGGGGATCATGCCGGAAAAAGTCGCGAAAAATACGCAGTTGCTGGATAAAATTGTGGCCACGATCGGCGAGTTGCCGACCTCACCAGCAGTGGTTTCCACAGTAATGGGCTTGACCGCCGATTTGAACACGGAGGTAGACAAACTTTCACGTGTCCTTTCGGGCGATCCGGCGCTGACCGCCAAGGTCTTGCGCTTGTCCAATTCGCCGTTTTACGGCCGGGCCCGGGCCGTCGGTTCGCTCAATGAGGCGGTGTTGATCCTGGGTTTCTATACTATTCGTTCTCTGGTGGTCGCTTCGTCGACCTATTCGCTTTTCGGGCGCAAGACCAAGGGAAAGCTTTCCAGCATTTTATGGGATCATTCGCTCGCTACGGCCATGGGGGCCCGGATCGTGGCGCGCCGGATCAGGCACAATCATGTCGAGGAAGCGTTTATCATCGGTTTGTTACATGACATCGGCAAACTAATCCTGTATCAAAAAATGACGGATGTGTACGAGAAGATCATCAAGGAAGTACGGAGTACCAAACGGAATTTTGTGGAAATCGAAGAGCAGCAACTTGGTTTTTCCCATGGCGAATTGGGATCAATCATTCTGACGCGCTGGAATTTTCCGGAATTTTTCGTGGACGCGGTCGCCGGCCATCATGCTCCCGAGCAAACCAGCCTTTTCACGGAGGATGCCGTACCCCTGCCGCACATCGTCTTTTTTGCCAACGAGATGGCCAAGAAGATGGGGTATGGTTTCATCGAGGATTATGATGTTGATCTGCTCGCACTGCCGCAGGCGGCCATGATGGGGTTGAATGCGGCCGCCATCGAAGAGATTCAAAAAGAGTTGGAAACACACTATACCGAAGAAAAATCCCTGTTCGAGGAATGATGCCGGAGCAGCCAAATAAATCATTGCGCATCAGGGCGTTAACATTACTGGAGCAGTTTGGTGATCTTCCCTCGATGCCGCAGATCATCAGCCGGGTGCGGGAAATATCGGAGGACCCCAAGTCCTCGGCCGCCGACCTGGCGAATATAATTCTTTCCGACCATACCCTGACCACCCGCATCCTGCGGATCGCCAATTCAGCATTCTACGGCCAGTATTCGGGCAAAGTGTCCACGATTACGCAGGCGATTGTGTTGATGGGTTTTAATGCGGTACGCAATACGGTGATGGGCATCGCGGTGTACGACAGTTTCGCCAAGCTGGAAAGACAAGCGGAATTCGATCTGACCGCTTTCTGGACCAAATCGCTTGGGTGCGGGGTGGTAGCCAAAAACCTGGCGAGCAGCTTGCGGTTCAAGTCGTCCGAAGAGGCGTTTATCGCCGGTTTCATGCATGATATCGGGCAGCCGGTGATGTGCATGGTCTTTGCCGGAGAAATACCCCGGATCGGCCTTTTGGTCAGTCACTCCGCTGATCCCGTCCGGCATGAACACGAAAAACTGGGCCTGGACCATCAGGAAGTCGGCGAGTGGCTGGGTAAAAAATGGAACCTGCCGCCGATTTTGTTAAAACCCATCCGCCACCACCATCGGGTCGGTATCGGGCCGCATGAAAAATCTCAGCACCCGCTGGTAGACCTGATCTACTCAGCCGACATGATTATCGGCAAACTTGCCGATCCGAGCGTGGATAACAATGAAATTACGGAGCTGATCGGGAGTGACCTTAACCGTTTGCTGGGGATCAAGCGGGAAGACCTCGCGAATATCATTGAAAATGCCACCACCCAAACGCGGGAGATCGCCCGAGACTTACAAATAAAAATAACCGGTTTTGCTGTTGCGCCCAAACCCACGGCCTCGGCTACCGGAGTGCAGCCGGCCGCTCCCCCGCCGGAATACCTGGAGACTGTGCAGCGGCTCTCCGTGGCCGAGCGGGAGCTGGCGATTTTCCGCGAAGTCGGCACGGCCCTCAAAGAAGGCACATCGGAAGAGGAAATCCTCCAGACCCTGCTGGAGGGCATTTACCGCGGTCTGGGTTTTGGCCGGGTGCTGCTTTTGCGTATCGACCGAGCAGCACACCGGGCGCAGGGCACCCTCGGATTCGGCGTGTCATCACAGCAACAAGTTCATGACGTGTCAATCGTGTTAAAAGACGGGTTTGGCGCCATAGTCAGCTGTGCCACCAGGAATAAAATGATCAATGTCCTTGACGCGCAAGCGGATCTTTATCAGTCACTGCTCGATGATGCGGAAAAAGCGGCCTTGGACTCACCGTCGTTTTGCCTGCTGCCCCTTGCCGCCGGCGACGAGGTGGAATATGTCGTATTTCTTGAGCTGGAAGGCGGCCTGCCGATCGAGGACGACAAGGCCCGATCAGCGGAAAGCTTCGTCAACCAGGCCGCGATGGCCCTTGAACGGTTCCGTCTGCGGCAACTGCTGGCCGTAGGAAAACCGACCAATGAAGTGGATTCGCTGATTACCCTGGCCTTTAAGAAGTAATCCGTCATTGATTTCCATGTTTTTTACGCAGGTACTTGACCGCGGCAGTCTTCGGTAGCATATTGTCGTCATGAAGAATGTACATTTCATTCGGTGGCGGCAGATACTTGTCGCGTTTCTTGTGCTGTGTACCGGATCTTCCTGCGGCGCACCTCCGCCGTCCCCCAAGTCCGATTCAGACTTGAATATTCTTTTTCAGATACGGATTCGCGAGCAGTACGATATCCTGTGTCTGAAAACCGAGGGGGTATATCCCGATTCGTTGTGTATACTGCCTGAAGAATCCGTTGCACCGGTCTGGTCCCCCGATCGTTCACGGTTTGTATTCTCTCATGAACGGGATCGGCATTTTGCTTTGGCGATTGCCGACGCCGACGGCGGCAACCTGCAGTATCTGACATCCGATACTGCCGACAATTTTAACATCGCCTCCTGGTTTCCCTCCGGGGACAGTATAGTTTTTTCGACCAATCGTAATGGGAACAAAGACTTATATACAATTCGCACCGACGGGAGCGGATTGGCGCCGCTCCTCGCCGATTCGGCTGATGAATGGCACCCGGTGATTACGCCGGACGGCCGGCGGATGGTGTATGTCTCTGATGCCACGGGGAGGCCGCGGATCTGGGCACTCGATTTCGCCAGCCAAAAACGCGTCCTGGTTTTCAAGCCCGATTCTCTGACCGCGGAATTCGAACCGGCCATTTCTCCGGACGGCCTGTACCTGGCGTATTCACGGGTCGTGCGGGGTGATAATGCCCGCAATTTTGATATTGTCGTGTATGACCTGGTCAAGAATACCGCCGACCTGATTATTACCGATCCGGCGATGGACCGTTACCCTCGTTTTTCGCAGGATGGAAAGAAAATACTTTTCCATTCTAATCGTACAGGGGTCAATGCGCTGTACATCTACGATCGGGATTCCAGAACGACGCGGCCGCTGAATGTCGGGACATTGAATTCAGCGTATGGTGATTGGTAGGAATATACAATTGCCGGTCAGCGGGTTTTGGCGTCCACGATGAGTTTCTTCTGCCGATGGCCACGGCGTCACCGTTCCACACCAAACAAGAGCCGCAGGTGTTGGTCTTGCGGAAATGGTATTAATTCTCGTGGACCGGATTTTCAGTCCTCCGGAGCATTGGCTTCAGGCATGACAAGTGGTACATCTTTGACGGGGCGGATGCGCCCGTGATCATAACGATACAGCGGGACCCGGATGTTTTCCCCGGTATTGGAGAATTCGATGGCGCCTGAAACGCCGTCAAAAACCGCGGTTGTTGCAGAGCGCGATGGTTGTTCCGTAAGCAGCTTTGCTGCAATGATGACTGCGTCATAGGTCCGTGCGGCCACGATATCCGGTTCGCCGCCATATGTTCGTTTCCAATCAGTCGATAATTCCAGCCAGCGACGGTTCTCGGGGTCATGGTATTCCGGCGAAGCGAACACAGCGCCTTCCAAATAGGCCCGCGAACGGGACAGCAGGTCGGTGTGGGCCCAGCCGTCAGTGCCGAGGTACCCGGCATTGATATTATAGAATCGTAATTGGGGGAGAAGGGTATTCAACTCGGCGGCGTCTCCCGGCAACAGGATGCTGCCAATATGGACGGGGATTTGTTCCTCAGTCAGACTATCGCCGGTTTCAGCGATGTAGCGCGTTGAATCGTACAATTCACGCAATATAGTCCGTTTGAGGCGCATCAATTCATTACGATGATCGGTCTGTCCCGGCTGGGTGCATAGGACGGGGAAGACGATCGCGCCTTTTTGCACGGCGGTTTTTTGAAATGCACGGCTGATTTCGCGGCCGTAGTCGTCATCAGGGGCGATCACGGCCAAAGTGGAATCGTGCCGCATATCGACAGCATAGGTGGCCAGGATCGCCCCGACGGTTGCCGGTGTCGAGGTCATTTGAAACAAGCGGGTGGATAAGGAGGTCAAACCCTCTTTCGAAGCCGCCGGCAAAATCTGAATTATCCCGGTACAGGCCGCTACACTTGCCGCGGCGACAGCACTCTCGCTGGTCAGCGGTCCGACGACCGCGGCGATGTCCTCTTCGGCCAGCCGCTGTGCGGCCAGAGAAGCACCGAGCGGCTCGCCGCCGGTGTCTTCGGCGACGATCTCAATCTGACCGCCCGGCGAATCACGCCGGGTTTGTCCGGCAAGCCGGGCGGCGTTGTACATCGATGTTCCGAATTCTGCCAGTGGCCCGGTGGCCGGATACAACAGCCCAATGCGCGTCGTGGGTTTTGACCGTCGGCGCAACTGGGCGAGCAGTTCCTCCGCCTCCTGATATCGGGGATTATCCTTTCCGTGACGCAGCACTTCGCGATAATTTTGCTCGGCCTGCGCCATCCGTCCCCGCGCTTCATGACGGCGGGCGTTGTGGAAATAATACTCGGCAGCGACCGGCCCTTCGGGGATTTCATCTGCGAGTCCCCACAACTGCGCATCGCTGAGCCAGTGGGCGAAAAGTGGGGATAAACATGCGGCGGCCAGCCGGCGGAGTCCGGCGTCACGAGATATTTTGCAGGCCTGCAGGTAATAAGCAGCGGCCCGCCCGGGATCGCCGGTGTAGTAGGCGGCGTGTCCACTAAGGTAAATCAGCGCGTCTTCATACAATCCACCGGGGTATTTGTCCCGGCACTCGGCCAGCCAGGTCTCTGTTTCATGGTATAATTTTTGCGCCAGCAGGCACTTGGCGACATACAGTGCGACGACTTCCTCGTCGGCTGCGATGGGTGCCGGAAACAGTGATCTGAATTTGCGCTCGGCCTGGCCGTAATCGCCGTTTTGATAATCATCGAGGCCCTGTTGGAATGTCCGATTTGCGGCAGGGTCCCGAACGAAAACCTCGCGCCACTCGCCGACGGCGGCTGCGCAAGTGTGGCGTCCGGCGATGATCAGGCAGAGGAACCCGCCAATCACCACCCGGATAACCAGGGCCGTGATGCCCTGTGTCCGGTGTGCGATATTATGATTGGTCATCCCGTCATTGCCTCCGTCGGTCCGCCCGCACTCCAAAACTCCCGTCAAAATTAAACCACATCCCGCTCAAAAGCAAGGCCCTTCGACACTTTTGCCGAAGGGCCTTGAAAGATCTGATGATCCAGCCGCTATTCCAGCGAGTATTGGCCGAAATCCTCCGGTTTGATATTGCGCAACCGTTCTTTGAGCGCCTGGGGATCATATTCGCTTTTAGGTTCGCTCTCGGCTTTTCGCTCCTGGAATAGTTCCTCGTTAACGAAAATCGGCGCTTTGGTTTTCAGTGCCAAAGCCAGTGAATCAGAGGGGCGGGCGTCTATTTTGTATGTGTTCCCCTCGCGTTCGAGATGGATCGTGGCAAAAAAAGTCTGGTCTTTAAGTTCGGTGATCTCGACTTTTTGGACCGTGCCCCCGACGGTTTCGATTACTCGTCGCAACAGGTCGTGGGTCATCGGCCGTTTGGCCGGGACTTCCGAAAGTTCCATGGCAATGGCCCAGGCCTCGAAGTGTCCGATCCAGATGGGCAGCACTTTTTCCGAGTCCTCCGGGGCCAGGATCACCACCGGAGAGTTGGAAGTCACATCAAGCGCCAATCCATTGATTTTGGCCTTGACCATCATATAAATGCCTCCGCCGGTCTAATCTTTCTTGACCACCCAGACTTTCAGATTGGCCACAATATCCCGTTCGATTTTGATCGGGATGGTATAGACACCCAGGGCCTTGATCGGTTCTTCAAGCAGGATATTGCGCCGGTCGACAACAAACCCCTGCGTGGTGAGCAAATCGGCGATGTTGTGGGAGGTGACGGACCCGAAAACGCGATCTTCCTCACCCACCTGGACTTCGGCGGTGCACGAAATTTTTTCGAGGGCGATCTTCAGGTGTTCGGCCTCGCGCCGGCGTTTGTTGTCCCGCAGACGCTTTTGGGTGGTGATCTCCCCGATTGATTTCAGGTTGCCCTTGGTGGCCGCGATGGCCAGATTTCGCGGGATCAGGTAATTCCGGCCATACCCGTCCTTGACCTTAACTATCTGGCCGCACTTGCCCAGTTTTTCGATATCGTCTTTTAGAATAACTTTCATCGTTTTTTCCCTCAAAGCCCGGCATGGTGCGGGATGTTGGATGTTACTTATAGACCTCGTTTACATACGGCAACAAGGCCAGATGCCGGGCCCGTTTAATGGCTTGGCACAACAGCCGCTGGTTTTTTGAGGAAATCCCGGAAATCCGCCGGGGGACGATTTTTCCCCGGTCCGAGAGAAACCGGCGCAGCACCCGTTCGTCGGTGTAGGAAATTTCGTGGGCTTTGATTTCGGCGAAGCGGCGCGGCCGCCGTGATCCTTTATCCCAGGATGATGCCGGGCGCCGCCGTTTCGGTCCCTGTCGTTTCTGAAATGCCATCACTATCCTCGTAGTCGTTATTCGTTGTCGATTCCGGAATTGTCAAAGCCGTACCTGGTCGACGGCCTGTTTGCCGACCGGCGCGGACGACCATCCCGACCCGGGCGATCATCATCGTCGTTATCGTCATCCGCATCGTCTGCTATGGTATCCAACTCAGGGTCAAAGGACCTCTTTTTCAATGCTTCAGGGACCGGCTTTTGCGCCAGGACGGTCAGATAGCGCAGACAGTTTTCATTCAGGAGAAACTGCCGTTCGAGTTCACGGGGGACTTCCGGGCCGGATTCATGGACCAACTGGACATAGTAACCCTGAGTTTTCTTTCTGATCATGTAGGCCAGCCGGCGCATACCCCAGCGGTCTTCTTTTTCGATTGTTCCCCCCCGACTGGTGATAATTTCGGAATACCGCGAGATATTTTTCTCGAGTTCGGTTTCCTCAAGTTCAGGGGAGAGGATAAACGTTGTTTCGTAGCGACGCATCAAACCTCCCTCGGTCTGTCGGCGCCGTCCATTAGTTCGTCCGGCGCAGAAGGCTTTACATTATATTTTCCGGCCGCGAATCCCAAGCCGCGGGTCACATAATCGATTACGGCTTCGGAGGCTCTATCGGCCAATTCTCGGAGGGTATTTATAGCACTTTCCTCGATTTTCGCAAGCACAAAATCCGCCGGGTCAACCTCCGGCGGGACCGGACCGATCCCCAGCCGGATGCGGGGAAATTCGGTCGTGCCCAATTCGGCAATGATCGAATACAAACCGTTGTGGCCTCCATCGCTGCCTTTATCGCGGATGCGAATCCGACCCTGCTCCAAGGCGAAATCATCACAAACGACCAACACTTGATTTGATGTAAGCTCATATTTATTAACTAGTTGTGAAACAGCACGGCCGCTGAGGTTCATGTAGGTTGTAGGTTTTACCACATAGAGTGATTCGTCGCGTAACTTCTTGCGGCCGATTAAGTAATCGCCTTTTCCCTGTTTGAGACCACATTTGAGCTTCCGGCAGAGAATATCCGCGGTCCAATACCCCAGATTATGCCGGGTAAGCTCATATTCTGCGCCCGGGTTTCCCAGACAAACTATTGCGTATTCCATATCTCAGAATGGCAAAAAATAATCGACGGAGCAAGATATTCGATCGGGAAGCAGGCAAATACATAATTTCTTTCCCGATTCGGGGTGAGTGATTGACCTCGGGGCTGAAAACCGCTAATTTTCGCCGACTGGGAAAAAAGGCAAGGAGCGGAGATGGCGAATGCGCAGATGGCGTCAAGGGTCAACGCGGCATTGTTGTTGATAATCGGGTTGCTGATTGGTTTGATCGGCGGCTATTTGTTCGGACGTTCGGAAAACCCCGGCGGCACGACCGCTACAACTAACCCGACCAGTTTCCTGAACGATCGGCTGGTGCAGGAAAACCAATGGATTGTCGGCGGGATGAACTGCCCGATGCCGGGTTGCACCAATACCCTGTTGGAGTGTTCGGGAGACCTCCCGCGCCAGATTCGGGATTGGGTGAACAAACAGGTTGCTGCGGGGCGGGCGGGCCAGGATATCCGCGAGGAGATCATCCGCACTCACGGTGATCAATTGTTTAAGACATTTTCCCGCGCCGGCCGGGATTCGACCTGAACGCAGTCGTCTTGGGGACCGCTCACTCAGCCGGCACATCGGGGAACGGCCCGCATCACCAGCCGCGCGGGTTTTGACTTGACAAGCGGCAGGCGGCAGTGTATACAACAACCCGGATGCGTGAGGATATTCACGTGTCCTGCTGTTTATATGGCGCTATCGTCTAGGGGTTAGGACGGGTGGTTCTCAGCCATCAAACCGGGGTTCGATTCCCCGTAGCGCTATATTTGTGAGCAGCGGATGCAGGGTTTGGGGCGCGTTGAAAAACCAGGTAGGTCGGTTTCCGGAGTCACCCGCCGCGGCGGGGGACGGAGAAAGCCGACGATTTCTTCATGCGAACGTTGCGGGAGGGGGCTTATACCGCGATGCCGCGGTCCAAAGGTATTATGAAGAAACTATATAACCATTGTTATGCGCGAGAAATAGGAAATGAAGGGACAAGTATTTACAGTTGCCAAATTGCACTACATAAACGGCGTAGTTTATGAAGTTGCAAAGAGGGATACCACCGATATCCAAACTTTGGCAGATTTGTCTCAACACACGACAAAAAGAGGCAAGGCCAAGCATCCGATGGTCCGTGTGAGAACCTTAGCTCGTCTCGCGGAGGGTGTTGGTCTCGTAGAGATATTCAATAAACACAAAATGAAAATTACGAATCTTGGCAGACAGTACGCAGAAAAAAGATCCACAAACCAATGGGAAATATCGAAAGAACAGCAAAAAATTCTTGGTCATTACATAATTGCAGATAGCTACCGGTCAGAAACAATTTATTCAATAGCAACGCTTTTTGAGCTTTGCAAGAAAGGTTATGCCGGAGATGAACTATCCCACAAATTCGCAGAGGAAATTGGCAAATTAGATGCTTGGAAATCAGAGGCAACGTTTCGCGGTTTTACAAAATTCGGGCTGAGTTACATATCAGAATTAGGTTTGCTTGAAATCGATGAAAAAGACCTTCTGATAGAAGACATTTCGAAAGACCAAAGATATCAAAACGATATAAATAGTGTTGAACCAATCTCCCTTCCTGCAGGGGAAATTCCTCGCTCTAAACCCAAAAAATATGGTGGCACAGAGAAATATTCAACCAATCCCCGTCGTGCCAGATGTTCGCTCGAAAAAGCACATTTTCAATGTGAGCTAAACCCCTCACACAAAACATTCGTCAATAAAAAATCTGGCAAACAATATATGGAAGCGCATCATTTGGTTCCAATGGGCAAGCAAGGTCTATTTGAGTTTGACATTGATGTACCTGAAAATATTCTATGTATTTGCCCAAACTGTCATCGAAAAATGCATCTTGCCGAAGATGAAGATAGGGAAAAAACATTAGCGCAGGCATTTAAGCTTAGAGAGACAGTTTTACCTGCAAGGGGCATCAAAATAGACATGAAAACCCTTCTGGAAATATATTCAATAGATTGAGTATCGCATAACAAGGCGCTGCACACGGATGGCAATTCCGCTGCGCTCCATCGCCACCGGTGAAGGCCACGTTATCCGTATACGTTGAAACGCCTCGGCGGGAGTTTGTTCCCTTGCGATCAATATTATGCAATGAGGCAGAACCTAACCATGAGATCTGCAATATCTCTTGCAGCAATAATGACATGATGTTCCACGGATAACCGAAGTCATTGGTTATCACCACCTGCTTGCCCTGCGGTTGTATCATGCGACTGGCGCGGACCTGTCTGGGACGCCTGGTCGGACCATCTCAGGCGCAACCCGGCGAGCTTGACCGCCCCCCGGTGGTAGCCGTCGGGAAACAACCGCTCCAGGTCTTCCAGTTCCAGATGATTTGCCTCACACGCTTCATAGACCGTCGGCACTGCTGCATGTTGCTGGAAACTGTCGCGGATAAAATAAATTATCTGCCAGTGTCGGTCGGTCAGCGGCTGCGGCATTTTCATCTCATGGGCTTTGAACAAGGTGAATTGTTCATCCCAGTCCTCGGACCGCACAAGAAACCCCCGCCGGTCAATCTCATAGGTCCGTTCCCGCAGCGGTGTGGGGGGATAGTCGGCCGGAAGGGGAAGCCGGGCGCCCTCGGGGCAGTTTCCGAGGTAATTCACTCCCGCAAGTTTGCACGCCCCTCGCCAGTAACCGGCGGGGAAAAGTGTTCTTAATTCCGGCAAACGCAGACCATTCGTCCGGCAAATTTGATACACCGGGGGGATGAAGCCGGTTTTAGCGAATGCCGTGCGGATGGAATAGATGACGTTCCAATGCTCCCCGGTCAACTCCGGAGACATCCGCAGCATTGCCGCCATTCCCACGGCAAAGTCCTCATCCCATTGACCGGGATCGAGCAGGAATCCCAACGGATCAACATTGTAGGCTTTGCCGCCAAAATTAAAGCTCGCCATAACGACTCCTTTGTCCACTGCGAATTTTCATAGTTATCCCGGGCCTGCCGCCGCCGGGTCAACAAATGCGCGGCAGTTGTTCGCCGCTGAGCATATCCACGACCCGCTCAGTACCCATGAGGGTCTTGACGGTGACCAGGGGCGATCCCGCGTCCGACACCGCTCCGATGACATGCGGTTCGGCATCGACGGCACGGAGTGTCGCCAGTGCAGTATCGAGATCATCCGGCGGCAGGAACGCCGTGAAACGGCCTTCGTTGGCCACATAGAGCGGGTCGAATCCCAGAATTTCACATGCGGCACGCACGCCATTACTGACCGGGATTTCCCGCTCGTTGATGCAGAGTTCCCGGCCGGAGGCCTGGGCCAGTTCGACCAACGCAGTGGCCAGTCCACCCCGCGTCAAGTCACGCAAACAGTGGATGTTGACTCCTGCCTCGATTAAGGCCATGACCGGGGCGGCCAGCGGGGCCAGATCGCTGGTGATGGGTGGTTCAAAGGACAAGCCCTCGCGCGAGGCCATGACCGCGATGCCGTGCCGGCCGATGTCGCCGTTGACGATGATGACGTCCCCTGGAGCAATTCGTGCCGGGTTGATTTCGAGACCGTGATCAATTCGTCCAATACCCGCGGTATTGATGAAGACGCCATGTCCCTTGCCGAACTCGACGACTTTCGTATCACCCGTGACGATCCTGGCCCCGGCCCGGTCGGCTGCGGCCCGCATTGACCGGACGATCCGCTGCAACTGCTCGATGGCAAATCCCTCCTCGATAATGAAGCCGACGCTCAGGTATAACGGGCGCGCGCCGCACATCGCCAGATCGTTGACCGTGCCCCACACGGCCAGTGAGCCGATGTCGCCGCCGGGAAAGAACAAGGGGTCCACGACAAACGAGTCGGTGGTAAATGCCAGTTTCGCTCCGCCGGCAGTGCAAATCGCTGCATCATGTTTCGCATCGTATTCAGGATCGACTAATATGGTGATGAAAAGGTCATCGATTAACTGGTGCATGAGTCTGCCGCCGCCGCCGTGCGCCAGCATAATTTTTTGCTGCCCGGGGCTATGTTGCGAGGATCCGGGTCCGTTCGAACCGGCAAAAATCATTTGGTTATGTCCTTTATCGAGCCACCAGGTTCAATTTTTTGTTGTCGATAACGGAAGTACGCGGCGCAGGCGCCCTCGCCTGAGACCATGGTTGCGCCCAAGGGATGTTCGGGTGTGCATTCGGCGCCGAATACCGCACACTCATGCGGTTTGTTTCTGCCCTGCAAAATTAAGCCGCTGATGCAGCGGAGTTCCGGCTGACTGTGAGACCGGCCAAGGGTAAAGCGATGCAGGGCATCAAAATCACCGAATGACGGGCGCAGGGCCAGGCCGCTTTGGTTGATGCTGCCGATGCCTCGCCAGTTTCGATCGACCGTCTGGAAAACATCACGGATAAGTTTCTGCGCCGGCAGGTTTCCCTCCGCAGTGACCGCCCGTGAGTACTGGTTTTCAACCGTGGCGGCGCCCCGTTCCAATTGCGCGACAGTCATGTGGATACCCTGAAGGATATCCAGCGGTTCAAAGCCGGTGACGACGATAGGTACCCCGTACTTGTCGGCGATCGGTTGATATTCACGGTACCCCATCACCGTGCAGACGTGCCCGGCGGCCAGGAAACCGTCGATGGTGTTGGCCGGGTCGTCCAACAGGGTCGTAATCGCCGGCGGCACCAGTGCCAGAACCGACAGCAGGGAAAAATTTTTCAAATTCAACATTTGTGCCTGCTGCACTGCCATCGCGATCGCCGGGGCCGTTGTTTCAAAACCAATTCCAAAGAGCACTACCTCATGCCTTGGATTCTGTTGGGCGATGGCGACTGACTCAAGTGGTGAGTAGACAACTCGCACGTCCGCGCCCGCCGCACGGGCAACCAGCAACGTCGACGATGTCCCCGGCACACGGACCATATCACCGAACGAGCAGAAGATGACGTTCGGGAGCAGCGCCAGTTCGATGGCCTGATCGATGTGTTCGGCGGCAGTGATGCACACGGGGCAACCGGGGCCATGCAGCAGCCGGAGCTGTTTCGGGAGCAGGCGGTCGATCCCGTATTTGATGATGGCATGTGTCTGGCCCCCGCAAATTTCCATGATCGACCACGAGCGGCGGGTGATGCGCCTGATCTCCCGTACGTATTGTTCGGCGGCACGGGGCACGCGGTATTCGTCGATATATTTCACCGGTGATCATCCTCGGTTGCGGATTGCGATATCTCCGCAAGGTACTGCATAACCCGCGCGGCTTCCTCTTTGTTGATCGTGCCGATGGCGATACCCGCGTGGACGAGCACGTAATCCTCCACGGCGGCTTCGGGAGCAAAGGCCAGGTTGACGGTCATAAATATCCCGCTGAAATCGACTGTACCGGTGCGGGTCAGCGGATCGCCGGCGTTGATACTTGTCAATTTTCCGGGCACGGCCAGGCACATGATCAATTTTCCTCGTTCATGGTAATGGTTGTCCGATAGATTTGTCCAAGGGCGATCCCCCCGTCGTTGGGCGGGACACGTTGAGGACAGAACGGGTTAAGACCAGCAAGCCGCAACGCATGCATTGATTGCCGGGTCAACACCTTGTTCTGAAAACACCCGCCCGATAACACCACTTGTGTGATCTTACTCCGGCGGGCCACGGCGAGGAGCATCGCGACTAGCGTCCGATGGAATTGTGCGGCGATTTGTTCCGTGCCGACCGCATGCCGCACATCGTTCAGCATGCTGATGACCATTGGCTGCCAGTCAAGGACCAGCGGCGAGTTATCCTCGGATAACTGAAAAGGGTATGCATCGGTTGTGTCGTCGGTCTCGGCCGCGAATTGGACTTTCATGGCGGCCTGTCCCTCAAAACGCGACCGGCGGCAGATTCCGGTGATGGCCGCGACGGCGTCAAACAGTCGTCCCACGCTGGAAGTCCGGGGTGTATTCAGCTTTTGCTTTAACATTCTCCGCAGGATTTCCAGCTCTTCATGGCGAAATGACTGCAGCGGTATCAGATCTTTTTGTGAAAAAACTTCATCGCCGAAAATTTCATACAAGACACCCAGCGCACTGCGGCAGGGGTCCACAATGGCCTGCTCGCTACCCGGTAGGGGAAACGACCTCATGTGCGCAAAGCGTGTTGTGCCGGTCCCGTCGACTTTGAAAAACTCCCCGCCCCAAATGGTGCCGTCATCGCCGAGTCCGGTGCCGTCCCAGGCAATACCGAGTACCGGAGGGGCCAGACCATGCTCGGCCATGCAGGAGAATACGTGCGCTATATGGTGTTGGACCTGTAGCAGGGGCCGCCGCTGATTGCCGGCGACAACTGTGGAATGGTAATCGGGATGCAGGTCGCTGATGACCTGCTGCGGATCAATATGATAAATCGATGGCAGTGCGCCCAGTTCCCGGGCAAAAACCTCCCGGGCCTTGCTGGTGGACAGATCACCGATATGCTGGCTGACAAATACGTTCCGGCCGGCGGATACGGCAACTGCATTTTTTACATGCGCGCCGAGCGCCAGGGCCGTCGGCCCCGGTCGAGGGAGCCGGATACTCATGGGGGCATAGCCCCGGGCATTGCGCAACACCATTTCCTCGCCGTCGACAAACTGGACCACGGAATCGTCCATCTGCCTCGCAATCGGCCGATTATGCACCAGAAAGACGTCGGCGATTCCGCGGAGACGGACCAGGGCCTCTTGTTCATCAATGCAAATCGGTTCGTCGGCCACATTCCCGCTTGTCGCGACAACCGGTGAGCCGAGTTCGGCCATCAGCAGGTGATGCAGCGGTGTATAGGGCAGCATCACTCCCCAGTACGGGTTGCCCGGCGCGACAGCCGGGGAAATGGCCGTTGGTATCCGGTGTGCAGCGGCTGTACACCGCGCCAGCAGGATGGGGGCGGCCGGAGAGGTGAGCAGGTCCTGTTCCTCAGGCGCCAGGTCGCAATGCAGGCGGAGGTGGTGCAGGTCGGGGAACATCAGGGCGAACGGTTTTTCCTGACGAGCTTTCAGTCGCCGCAGCCGCCGGACCGCGCCGTCGTTTTGCGCATCCACCACAAGTTGAAACCCGCCCAGACCTTTCAACGCGAGGATACCGCCCCGCAGTACCAGCCGGCAGGCCTGGACCAGTGCTTCGTCGTGACGAGCCAGCACCCGGCCTGCGTCGTCCCACAATTCAAGGTGCGGCCCGCAGCGGGGGCAGGCGTTCGGCTGGGCATGAAAACGGCGGTCTCCGGGGTCCTCGTACTCGGCCCGGCATTCGGGGCACATGGGAAAGATGTTCATCGTGGTATTGGCTCGGTCGTAGGGCAGGGCGTTAATGATGCTGAACCGCGGACCGCAGTCGGTGCAATTGGTGAACGGATAGCGATAGCGCCGGTTTGCCGTGTCGAGGATCTCATCACGGCAGGTACCGCAGGTTGCCATGTCCGGGGTTATCAGTGCGCTGCGCGTGTCTGAGCCGTTGCCGCTTGTTCGAACCTGGAAGCCGCTATCACCTTTCGGTGATTGTTCTTCCAGTGACACGTTGTCGATCCGCGCCAGCGGAGGGGGATTCGTTTTGCACTTGTTGAGAAATTGTTCCAGCACGGCACGCCGCCCCTCGAGCTCAATGTCCACCCCGGCGGGAGAATTGCCGACCCAGCCCGCAAGACCAAGGGAGGAAGCCAGACGGTAAACATACGGTCGGAAGCCCACCCCCTGGACGCGGCCGCGTACCGCAATACCAATACGTACGATGGAATCACGGCTGCCCGGCACCGACAATTTGTCGCGATGATTTTTCATTATTGGTCCGGGATTTCAATGCCGGTCAGGATGATATCCAGCGCCCGGGGGTCGGCCGGATCGGTGAGCATTTCGATATCCAATTGAGCTCCTGCGGCCGGCGTACCGACAGCGGCGTGCGTGAAATGTTCGCGGAAATGATCGGCCGAGATATTCGTCAATGCGCCCAGTTGAATCTTTACGCGGGCGATGGTCTGCGCGTTGTGCTCGGCCGCAAGAGTGTTGATTTTGCGGAACAAGCCTTTCAACAGGGATGATTCATGCATCAGTGTGTCTTCTCCCAGGGTCGGGCGCCGGATGGCCGCACAGTTCAGCGACGATATCCTGCGCCACGGTGACCGCCGCCTGTTGCACTGCCGGAGATAAACCCTCACCAAATGAAAAATCTTCGCCTTCGATGCCGTATACCAGCAGCCGTCGGGGAAGGCGGCCCAGTACCGTGGCCAGTTGGACGGCCGTGACGATATTTATCGAATGAGTTGAATAGCCGGCGAACAACTCGACCGGGATTTTTTCTGCCAGCGCGTCAAAGCGCACCGTCCGACCGGCTTTGGTTTGTGAGACCATGCAATCTACAATAACGCTCTCAGTGGACTGGTCCCAACGGTCCAGCAAAACTGCCGGATCAGTGAGCCCTTCCAGAGCCGATACCGTGTCGGGCGCCAGTTCCCGCACCAGCCGGGCGACGTATAATCCGACGCCGTCGTCTTTGCGGTAGCGGTTACCGATACCGATCACGAGTTTAGTCTGCAGGGGCGTCACCATATCCTCCGTCACTCTCGCTGCAGATCGAGTTTCAGAAAATGGCAGGAGCATGAGATACATGGATCATAATTCCGCACGGCCTGCTCACACTGCCAGGTAAGCTGATCATCGGACAAATGCAGGTTGCGTTCGACAAAATCAGCGAGATCGGACTCGATCACCTTCTGGTTTTGCGCGGTCGGCGGGACAATGCGGGCATCACGGATAAGACCGGCGCTGTCGATGCTATAGCGGTGCAGCAACAACCCGCGGGGAGCTTCGGTGCACCAGCTCGCGGTACCCGCCCGGGGCAGGACCTCGAGGTATGGTGCCTCCGGTTGTTCGTATTGCCCGATGATCCTCAAGGCCTCCACGCAGGCAAACAGGACTTCGACCGCCCGAACGATGATGCTCTGGAAGGGGTTCCTGCAAACCGGGCCCAGCCCCGCTTCCCGGGCGGCCTGCTGCGCTATTTCGGGCAGTTTATCAAAATTCAGGTTGTACCGGGCCAGCGGGCCGACATGATATTCCCCGCGGGCTTTGGTCCGGGCATGCAACGATGTCGAATGTTCGACATGCTCTTCGGCGAAGTGTTCAAAAAACTCATCGGCGCCGATCTCCAGTCCCTTGTTGGAGACAACAAGGCCCTCGTTCAGAGGGTATTCATCCGGGTGACGAAGTGCGACGAATTCGTAATCGCGTTCGAGTTCCGGGAACGGCAGCGTGGCCACCCAGCGGATTGTCTCCTGCGCAGCAGCGACCGCCCAGCGCAGGTCATCGGCAAGGCCGTCCAGTTCCGTCATCGTCGGGGCTTTGTAGAACCCGCCTACACGGGGGTTGATCGGGTGAATCTCCCGCCCGCCGACCAGGGTGACGATGCTATTGCCGATTTTTTTCAACCGCAAACCGCGCTGAACGGCATCGGGACACTTTTTTGCCAGTTGAATGGCGTCGTCATAGCCCAGGAAATCCGGGGCGTGCAACAGATAAATATGGAGCGCATGCGATTCGATCCACTCGCCGCAGTACAACAACCTGCGGAGGTTGCGCAGTTGACCGGTGACCGCCACACCACATGCGGCTTCCATGGCATGTGCCGCGCTCATCTGGTAGGCGACCGGACAGATACCGCAAATGCGGGCGGTGATATCGGGTGCCTCGGTAAACATCCGGCCGCGGAGGAAAGCCTCGAAGAATCGGGGCGGTTCAAAAATATTCAAGACGGCCTGGGTCACTTTGCCGCCGCGGACTTTGACCTGCAGTCCGCCTTCCCCCTCGACGCGGGCCAGGTAATCGACGGTAATTGTTTTATTTTTCATAGGCCTCACTGACCTTTCGGAAAGGTTCGGCAAACGCGTTGAATCCCCGCAATGCCCGGACGATGTCGTCGTGCCGGAGGTTCAGCTGTTCCAACACCGCGGCGAAGCCGGCCACATTCGGGCTGTCCTGTGGTCCGAAACACCCGTAGCAGCCGCGGTTGTACGACGGACACAGCGCATTACAACCGGCTTGAGTGACCGGCCCGAGACACGGCGTCCCCTGCGCAACGAGGACACAGACGGTCCCGCGCCGTTTGCATTCCAGGCAGACGCTGTACGGCGGAATGTTCGGTTTGCGCCCGTTCAATAGTGCGCCGACCACTTCCAGCAATTGATATTTATTGATCGGGCAACCGCGCAGTTCGAAATCAACCGGGATATGGTCCGAGATTGGCGTCGATTTTGCCAGCGCAGTAATATATTGCGGCGAGGGATAGACGATGGAGATAAAATCATCGACGTCGGCGAAATTGCGCAGCGCCTGAATGCCCCCGGCGGTGGCGCACGCGCCGATGGTGATCAGCAGTTTGGATGCCCGCCGGACTCGGTGGATGCGCTCGGCATCATGGGGGGTGGTAATGGACCCCTCGACAAGGGAGATGTCGTACGGTCCACCGACCACCCGCCGGGAGGCCTCCGGGAAATTGGCGATTTCCACCACACCGGTCACGGCCAGCAATTCATCCTCGCAGTCAAGCAGACTCAGCTGGCAGCCGTCACAGGAGGCGAATTTCCATACCGCCAATTTTGGTTTACGCTTGCCGGCCATGTTACATCTCCCGTTTTATGAATACATCTTTCATGTCCGTAAGGCGGTACACCGGGCCGTCCTTGCACACAAAACTGGGACCGACCTGGCAGTGTCCGCACAACCCGACGCCGCATTTCATGTTTCGTTCCATGGAGATGAAGATGCTGTTGTCGGCTACCTGTCGTTCCCGCAATCCCATCACGGTGAAACGCATCATGATCTCCGGGCCGCAGACCAGCGCCGCACAACTCGACGGATCAAACCGCAGGCCCCCGATGAACGTGGTGACCACACCGACATTGCCCTGCCAATCGCCGGTGGCGCGGTCGACGGTGACCAGGACCTCAATATCGAAACGCGAACGCCATTTTTCGAGGTCTTTGCGGTGTACGATATCGGCCGGCGTACGCGCCCCATAGACCAGGATAATTTTGCCGTACTCTCCACGGTGGGCCAGCAGGTAGTGGACCGCCGGGCGCAGCGGCGCCAGGCCGATGCCGCCGGCGATAATGACCACATCGCGGCCGGTGATATCGGTGACCGGCCAGCCGGCGCCGTAGGGTCCGCGGATCCCCAGCCGGCTTCCGGGCTTGAGCCCGGCGATCGCCCGCGAGACCGCCCCGACCGCTCTGACTGTGTGCGTTAATGTTTCAGGTTTTGCCGGGTCGCCGCTGATGGAAATCGGGATTTCCCCGATGCCAAATGTGTACAGCATGTTGAATTGTCCGGGCTTAAAGATAAAACCACCATCTTCGGCTGGTGGCGTCAGCTCCAGCGTAAACGTATCGGCTGTTTCCCGGCTTTTTTTCCGCACCAGATACGGCCGGGACAGCCAGGGGTTGCCGCCGGCCGCCGCCGGACGAGCGTCAGTGTGTGTTGTTTCCATAAATATCCAATAGTTGCAGTCTGGTCGCCTCAAGACGCTGCGCGATCAACGACGATACGCGCTGCATCAGGATATAGCCGAGATCATGGTCTTTTTCGCACTTGCCGCGCAGACATTTCCCGTCCAGGGCCAGGGCCTTGGTCAACTCGACGGCCCGGGCGTCAAAATGCCATTTGTAGGGTGGGACCATCCACGACCACCCGGTGACCTCTCCGGCTCCTCGCGTTTGAATGGCGATGGGGCCTTTTTGCGGCGCATAGGTTTCGATAATTACCTTGCCCTCCCGGATCAGATAGAACAAATCGGCGTCATCCCCCTCATGAAAGAGAAACTCCCCGGCCTTAAAGACAACATTGGATGCGCAACCGACCAGCAGGTCGAGATGTTTCTTGTTCAGTCCGGCGGTGAAGGGATGATCCTTCAGGAATCGACTGAGGTCTTCCATTTTCTCTACCTTCCGTTAGTACGTCGTATAACGAATTTCTTTTCCTGCAGTTTGCGTGTTTCCTCAGTAAGGTCAATCCCGGCGGGGCACCAGGTGATGCAGCGCCCGCACCCCACGCAACCGCACATCCCGAATTGGTCGAACCAGTACGCCAGTTTGTGCGTCAACCACTGGCGATACCGGGACAGCGTGGAACTCCTGATGCTGCCCCCATGAATGTAGGAGAATTCAGCGGTAAAACACGAGTCCCACTTCAGGCGGCGTTCCGCGTGCTCTCCGGTCAGGGTTGTCGTATCTTCCACGGTGGAACAAAAACATGTCGGGCATACCATGGTACAATTGCCGCACGCCAGACAACGGTCGGCAATCTGTCCCCAGTGAGGATCGCTGAATTTCTGATCGAGCGTCTCCCGGAGTTCTTCGGTATTCAGCGAGCGTCGTATTTTTTTTGCTGCGGCCGAGGTGACTTTTTCGGCCGCTTCGATGTCGGTTCGGGCTGCCTTTCGCACCGGCAACCGGGCACACAACTCCGCCCCGGCTGCAGAACCGGTTTCGATAATGAAATGATGGTTTCCCGAGGTCAGGACTTCGGTCAGCGCAAGGTCGAACCCGCCGGTGGCGCGCGGGCCGGTCTGCAGCGAGGTGCAAAAACATGTCTCGCTGGGATGAGAACAGTTGACTGCGATGATCAAAATATCCTGCCGCCGCCGCCGGTAGGCCTCATTGATAAACGGGCCGTCGGTGAAGATTTTATCGTGGATCGCCAGGGCATGCAGTTCGCAGGAACGCACGCCGAGGAACGCACGCCGCGGGTGTTCCCGATCCGGTTCATTGATGGAAAAGCGGTCGTCGATCCGCTGTGCCGCGCACAACATATCCGAGGGGGGATGCAGGAATTTTTTCCAGGAGTGTGGTCCGACGGCGTACGCAAAAAACGTTTTGCGCTTGGTCTTCACCAGGCGGTAACTGCCGGCTTGCTGCCGGTCGTTCCAGCCGAGGGGAAGGTCGGTGTCCCTGTGCAGGGCGTCGTAGGTAATCGCTCCATCCCTGAGCACGGGACCGAAGATGGAATGCCCCCGTTCCATCACCGCATCCAGCAGCGTTTGGAAATCACCGGTTTCAAGGACATAAATCGCCTTTTCAGGCGACGTATCAACAGGCATGGCACCACCCCCAGACGCCCGCTCTCGGGGCCTAGACAAACGGTTTACCCATAGCGGTCGGGGTCGGTCATTCCGGCCGCAGTTTGGCATTGTTTCCGGACACTGTGACAGTTATGGTCCCTGATCTTCATGTCAAAACGCCAGTTGAAATTGTGATCGGACGGAAAAATCATCGCGTGTTTCACCGGCCACGGTCCGCTTCAGCCAAGCCGCGTCATGCTGCCATTTGACCGCATGCTCGACAATATAGATGGTGAATCCCGCCGTGAATTCGTGTTTGACATAGGCCGGACCTGAAAGGAGCAGCGGGTTCCGGCGGCGGACGTCCTCGATCAAGCAGTCGCGGATGTCGAATGCCGCGTACCGGACAGCTACTTCAGAGGTCCGATGCAGGCGATACGCACCTTGCAGCAGGCCGCCCAGCATCGTCAATTTCGTCTCGGTTGGACTGTCAACTTCGGAAAACCCCGCATACCCGATAATACCCGCCGAAAATCCCTGATATTTTATTAATAGTTCCGGGGCCAGCCGCCCGGTGAAATCCTGTTCGGCGGCCGGGTCCAGGTCCCACGCCGCGCTGAGCCCGATGCTGGAACGCAGGCCGCCGCGCTCCTCATCACTTTCGGAGGTGATGTCCATGCCTTTGGCGTGATGGGCCAGGTGCACGAACACCTCGGGATGGATTTCGCTTTTTGCGCCGGGGTGGGCCAGGTCGGATGGATTGGTGATTGCCGCGCCGTATAATTCGGGCAGCCCGATGGCATGCGCGGCGCGGGCGTTAACGCCGCTGAACAGTCCGGCGACGTAGGAGAACGCGGCAGGTTTTTCATAACCGTTGTGGACGGCAAACCCCATCTGGCGTTCGGCGCCGAAATAGCGGGTCACGATCGACCAGTCGGCGAAGGTCAGCCGCTGAAACGATTGGATACGATACCGCGTGAACGGGACTTTATACTGGCCGTAACGCAACTGGACACCATCGGCCAGGCGATAATCAAAATAAAAATCCATCAATTCCAGCGAACCCGGCGCCGCGCTCAGGTGCAGGCGATAGGCAAGCGCCGGGCGTACAATCGTGCCGCTTAATGTCAGGCGGATGCGGCGCGCTTCCATGGTGTTGCTTTCGGTCCGGTCTCGATCTGCTCCCTGGTCCCGGCTGGCGCAGGTAATGCGGAACTGGCCGGCGAATTGGAACCTGATTTTGCTGTTACCGTCGGCGCTCGATAATTCAAACGGGCCTACCGCGGCTGGTGCCGGGTTTTCCGCGTCCCCGCTCAGGGCCGGTGAGGGAATGCCCCAGGCCATCAACAGGGCAAGCGCCGGACCGGACAATGCCCGCCGTCGCACCACGTTCAACCGCTTTCGAAGCAGCAACGCCACCATCAGCATCATGGCCGGCCTGATTTCATTGGGGAACTCCCATGCTATGGGCCACTTCTATAATGATATCGCGGCCGCGCAGTATCCCGACCAGTTCTTCGGCCCTGACGACGGGCAGGTTGATCAGATGGTGCCGGACCATGAGGTGAATGGCCTCCATCAGTGGCGCGTTAACATCCACGACGACCGGATCGCCGACCAGTTCGGTGATGCTTCTGTTGCCCAGGACTTTGCATTGGGCCAAGAACATCCCCGTGAAGTACGTGGTGTACGGGGATTCGCCGAGGAACGGCGGCAACAGCAGCGTGAGCAGATCGTTGAAACGAATGATTCCCAGAAACTTGCTGTTTTGCCCGTACACGAGGGCCGATCGGAGTTCACCCGAGCGCCGGTCGTTCTCGGCGGATTCGCTGAATGCGCGTTGCAGGACTTCCAGCGCCGTGACCACCGGGCGGTCGACCATGATATGGGGATAAATCGACGGTGAGACCATGAGTTCGGCGATGGTGCGTTCTTTCAACGGCCGCCGCGCCGGTCCCTGTTCGAGGAGGTCGCGGATGCGTTTTCCGAGGACATCGACATCAAACGGTTTTTGCAGGAATTCGACGATTTCCAGCTTAATCCCGGCGACGGCAGTTTCGAAATCACCATGTCCGGTCAGAATGATCACCGGGAGTGCGGGATCAATTTCGCGGATCCTGCGCAGGGTCTCGATGCCATTCAAGCCGGGCATTTTAAGGTCCAACAGGACGATATCGGGCCGCGCCGCCTGAACGGCCGCCAGGGCCGCTGCGCCGTCGGCCGCCTCAGTAATGGTGAATCCCCGCCGGGAAAGCGCAGCCGTCGTCGCCCGACGGAAATCGTCTTCATCATCGACTAGCAGCAATTTGATATCGGCATTTTTTTCCATACCTGTCTCCATGGCATTTACGCCGGCGGCAAACCGGCAAAACCCAACAACGGCCAATACCGCGTGCTGAGCAAGAGTATTAAGGCAAACACCCTGATAAAGGAAATCTCGCTGACCCGCAAAGAAAATTTGGCAGCCGGATCGCCGCCAGTTGCCGGCGCTTGAACCAGGTTCCAGCCGCTCAAACGATCAATGTTTGATTTCAACGCTCCCCGTGCCGGGAATGAATCGTGAATGGGTGGTTTTAATCGGCAATTGCACGTCAGCCGCGACACCAGCATCATGGGTAACACAAACGGCCTGCCGCAAAGTACCCACTGCTCAGAACCGATCGCCAAACCAAAATGGTCCTCCAAATGGCCTATCCTGATCATCTTATGGGCGCCACCGGAAGGTGCGCCAAATCGTCGGCAAACAACGTCTTCGTCATATGCCGCAGATTTATGTGGTGCTTTACTTGCCATCGCTGTAGCAGCCGTCCCACCGGGAGACAGCTCTCACCTCAGTTCAGTCGATCATCTCCGCGTTTATCATTTAATCGGGGAATCGCCTCCGAATTTCCCTAATGAGTTTGTGCTGCCGTTCGAGGATGGCCCGCTGCCGCTCCTCATATAATTTGCGAATGGTGCGTACCAGGTCATCGATTTCGGGCGGTTTCTTCAGGTATTCATTTGCCCCCAGATCGATGACCTCCAGCGCAGTCTCCACCGAAGGGTGTCCGGTAAGGATGATCACTTCAATATGGGGGAAACCGGTTTTTATCCGTCGGAGCACTTCCATGCCGTCCATGCCGGGCATCTTCAGGTCCAGCACGACGACATCGACCGCGCGCCGGGTCAACAAGTCCAGCGCGTCCCGGCCGCTTTCGGCAGTGGTGACGTCCATGTTGCGCCGTTGCAGCACTTTTTTCATCGAATCAAGAAAATGGATTTCGTCGTCAACCAGCATGACGTTGACTGTCTCGGCCGGAAACGCGTCGCGGCCAGGCCGAGGTTCTTTTGCTTTGCGGGACGTCGCGCGCACCACGACCCGGCGGATGCGGTCGGCCAACTCGTCGATTTCGATGGGCTTAAACAGATAATCGGCCACGCCGTCTTTCGAAGTCTGAAAGGCATCGGTCAGGGAGCCGTAACCGGTCAACAGCATCACGGGGATGTCCGGATGTTTCTGCCGAATTTCTTGGAACACTTCAATGCCGTCGATGTCCGGCATCCTGACATCCAGCACTACGGCGTCATAGTTCCCGCGTTCCATTTTTTCCAGGGCTGTGACGCCGTTGGGTGCAATGTCGACATCGAAACCCCTCCGGCCCAGGGCCTGCGAGGATGAAACCAGGAACTCTTCCTCGTCATCCACCATCAGGAGTTTGATATTTTCTGTCTTCTTGTTCATGATCACCATCACCTTGTTTACTCGTTTTTGACAGTCCGCGGGGGTAGTACAATGTGCATGGTCGTCCCCTGGTCCGGCTTGCTTTCCGCCCGGATGCGTCCGCCCCACGAATGAATGATGCCGTAACACACGGACAGTCCCAATCCGGTCCCCTTGCCGGCCGGTTTGGTGGTGTAAAACGGTTCAAAGATGCGTTCCAACTCCTCAGGTGGGATGCCGATCCCATCGTCGATGATCTCCACATGCACTCCGTCGTCCCTGCAGGAGGCCCGGACCACGATCGTGCCTCCCTGCGGCAGCGCATCAATGGCGTTGTTGATCAGGTTGACCAGGACTTGTTCCAATTCGATCGGATCGGCTAGGACCTGCGGCAAATTGCCATCAAGGTCCGCAACGAGACGGACGTTACGGGCGGCGGCATGACGTTCCAGAAGATTGATGATTTCGGCAAACCTTGGGGCGATGTCGATCAGGGCCAGGTTGGGTTCAATTTTCCTGCCGAATTGCAGCATTTTCTGGGTAATGCCGGCGCAGCGGCGGATTTGTTCTTTGCAGCGAGCCACCGATTCAGTTGTCTGCGTTTGCTTAGTTGCCTCACCATCCGTCTGCTGCAGCAGGTCGGAAATATTCGTCAGTTCGGCGCTGATAATGGCCAGGGGGTTGTTGATTTCGTGGGCTAGACCGGTGGCCAGTTCCCCAATGGAGGCCAGCTTGGCCGAGCGGATAAACGCCCGCGACATTTCATCGCGTTCGGCGTTGGCCTTGTCGATGCGGCTGGTCAGATGCCAGGTGGCAATGAATGTAGTCACGACCAGCAACAATACCGCTACCGCCACGACCTGGGCGCCGAGGGCGATGGCGCGGTCGACGGGGGCCTGGATCGTGGAGAGATCCTGTTCGACGCCCAGCATCCACCGGCCGTCGTTAATCCACATGGTGGCCCTGATTTTTTCGATCCCGTCGATTGTCACCCGTTGTTCCTGCACACCCTGGTGGGGATCCGGCAACGGCAGCGTTGCCTGGTCCAATGGCGCTCTCCCCGGCGGGGAGGTCTGATACAAGCCGCTGCGGTTGATGATGTATGTGTAGCTCCCATGTCCCAGGACCTCGGAGCGCACCAGATCATTAAACCGTTCGCTGTTGATTGTTGCGCGCAGGATCCACGGGCCCTGATCGGACTGGTTTTTGACCGCAATAATACAATGGGGCGTCTGCCGGAAGCCAAGGAAGACATCACTGATGTATGCTCCGGAAACCATGACTTCTTTGAACCAGTCGGCCTCACGATAATTCCTGCCGCGGAGGTCGTAAGGCCCGACATAACCGACATGCTGACCGTCCGCGTCAATGATCCCCACATCGATAAATCCGCTGGGGCTGGACTGATTCAGATTGCCGAGCAGCCGGTGCAATTCTGTTGTGGAACTGATTTCCGGATAAGCCCGGGAGCCGGCGGCCAGCCGCAGCAGGTTCAATTGTGCGGACAGATGCGATTCAATGGCCCGCGCATGGTCCTGGACCACGTTGACCATCAATTCCCGCGATTTTTGTTCGAGCATGCCCCGGAACACAATCCAGGAGCCGAATCCGGCAAGCGTGAGAGGGAGAATTGCCGCAACCAGCAGGGCGATGACCATTCGCCAGCGCAGCGCCTTGTTCACTCCACCAGGTCCGGCGAATCCCAATCGCGTCATTTTTCCTCTCCGTTGAAGGCCGGCAGCTCACTGTGAAATGCCGATCCTCACCAACTTCGCAAAGCAAGATTGGTGCCTTTTTCGCAAAATATTATGTAAGATGTTGTTATTCAATGTTATAATATTGTAGAAATACCTTGACGATTTTATGATATATTCTATAATGATGGATAGTCATTTCAATATGAAATGATTGGTATGACGAGGAATTGGATGGACGACAAGGAAAAAACAGGCCTGTCCTACCGGTCTCCAACAAGCCCGTTACCACAACAGTATTCCCGCGAGGTCCTACGTGCAGAACCAATCCTGACTACTACACAGAGCAATGTCTTTGCCGAAGTATTACGGATTGCCGAAAGGGTAGCCCACTTCCATTCCTCGGTGTTGTTGTCCGGGGAGACCGGGGTCGGCAAGGAAGTCGTTGCCCGCCACATCCATCACTGCTCACCCCGTGCCGGACATCTCATGTTGACCATCAATTGCGGCGCCCTGCCCGAAGCGTTGCTGGAAAGCGAGTTATTCGGCCATAAGGCCGGGTCGTTCACCGGCGCCGTGCGGGACCGGACCGGCTTGTTCGAACAAGCCGCACGCGGCACGGTCTTTTTGGATGAAATCGGTGATATCAGTCCGGCCACGCAGATCAAACTGCTGCGCGTCCTTCAGGAACGCGAGATCCTGCGGATCGGCGAGAATATCCCGCGCAAAGTGGACATTCGCATTATTGCCGCGACCAATCGGAATCTGGACCGGCAGGTGGCGCGGCGGAAATTCCGCGAGGACTTGTTATATCGGCTGCGCGTAATCGAAATCGAGGTCCCGCCGTTACGGGAGCGCCCCGAGGATATCCTGCCGCTGGCGCTGCATTTTATCGCACGTTTTTCCAGAAACCTCGGCATCCCGGGTTTGACGATGACCGAGGAGTGTCGGGAGTATTTTCAAACGTATTCCTGGCCGGGGAATGTCCGGGAATTGCGCAACGCTATTGAACGGGCGGCCGTGACCAGCGACCGGGGTGTCATCACCATGAACGATTTGCCCCCGCGAATGTTCCACTCGCGGCCGTGTCCCACACCGCGCGTCAGCGGCGCCCTCCGCACCCTGGCGGAAGTGGAAACCGACCATATCCAGGCAGTGCTGGAATTCACCCAGGGAAACCGTGCCCGCGCGGCGCGGATTCTCGGCATCGGCGCCTCGACACTGTGGCGAAAACTGAAAAAATAAACCGGCGGGATTCCATGGCATAATGTTCGATAATAAGCCGTCGAGAATCCGGTCTTGCTTGATTTGTCATGGGGCGTTAATTATACCGATGGGCAAAGGACGATAGTGCAGCAGAAAAACCTTGGAGGTGCCGTGCTCTGTTATGTTGCGAGGCGAGTTTTCTGCCGGGGGGCGCTGGTCTGCGGTGTATTTTTTATCAGTATGGTGTTGTCGGTGGATACGGTTCAGGCCGCCGGGGTGAAGGACCTGCAAAATCTGCAGCTGCAAATTTCAAAAACAGTTAATCGCTCACGGGGTTTAGCCCGTGCAGTACTGACGAGACTCAGGGAAATCGACACGGCATATCGGACTGGCGATGGCCGGCCGCTGCCAAGTCAGGCCGCAGCCGCCCGGCAGGCCCTGGGCCGCATTCAGACATTGCACGAGTCATTTGTCACTACCGCGGGGAGAGCCGATTTTTTAATCAGTGAATTCGGGAAAACCTATAAAAGCATTCACGCCCCCGGCTCGCGGGAAAACGAACTCCGGTCGGCAGTCGACCGGCTGGGGGCGGACCTGCAAAAATACAAACAGTACGTAGACCAGTTTTTCGGTCGTGCACAGCGGGATTTCGGTACACCCGCTGTTCCGGCGGTGACCGATATGCCTCCCCGCGCCGGGGTTCGTCCCACGCCGGGCTTGCGGATTACCGGTGAATTCGGCGGCGTAGCGGGGACCTCATCTTATAAACAACCCAATGCGGACCCGGTAGTTGATCGCTCATCCTCCAACATCGGCTTGCGGGTGGCCGGGGTATTGGCACCGTCGGCCCGCACGCAGTTCCCGTTTCAGCTTAGCCATGAAAATAAGATCGAGCAGAAAAAAATCGGCCTGACCAGACTGGGGGCCGGGGTGCGCCATGCGGCCAACGAGAACCTGGACCTCACGGCCAACCTTGATTATAGCGGGTATGCGGACAAAGACGATAAGATACTGAGTTTCGGAGACGTCATTCTTGCCGCCGGCACTGCGTATCATACCGATCGGCTCCGGCTGAACCTGAATCTGCGCCGGCTCTCACGATCGTATGGCGACAATAAGAGCGCCAACTATGCTACGTTGCAGTTGCAACCGGACGTGGTGATGCGGGCAGGCGGCGGCACCATCGCCGCAGGGCTTAAGCTGTTCAATAAAAACAATGAAATCGAAGCGCTGGACCACAAGGAATTTTCGCCGTTTTTCCGCTGGGAGTTTGTCCCGGGCGGTTCGGCGTTGAATGTCCAGTACCAGCAGATTACACATCCCAACGTGGATGATTCCCCGCAGGACAACAACCGTCTGAAAGCCGGTCTGCTCGTGAGAAAATCAGGCCCGGCCGGGAAACGTTCGTATGGTCCCGATGTGGCCATGTATTCTTATCCCCATGCCGAGGAGAACGATTATCTGGAATTCGGTTTTGCCTATGACGGACAGACCTTCGGTGAGAAGACATCGCTGAGTTCGCTGCGGCTGGCCTACCGGATGTACTCGGACACGATGCAGTTCGATTTTGCGCAGGCGACCTTTCGCCGGAACAAGCGGGCGGCCGGGTCGGGTTTCGGCTGGGAGATGAACCTTGCCGCGCGGTATTATACCGAATCGTCGGACCAGGACGATCCCCTGCGATTTTCCAATGTCCATGAGCCGCACACCCTTGATTACTACCATCGGCTGGGTTGGACCATCGCGCGGACCGGCGTCCTGCAGGAAATGACTTTTGGGCCGTTGTTCGGGGGGAAATTTTACATGGACACCGAACGGAATGATGCGTTCGAAAACGACGTAAATTATATCTGGGCCAACCCGCGCAATACCGTACTCGGCGGGGTCCATGCGCTGGTGCGGGTGCTGGCAACGCCCGCGTTCCAGATCGGCGCGCAGCTCCAGTGGCGTACCGATTTTCTGTACAACGCTGATCCGACCCGGAGACTCACCACCACCGACTTTGAGCTCACCGGAGATTATCAGGTGAATCCCCGGCTTTTTCTCGATTTCAACGCGAAGCTGCATGCCACACGCGCAGATATTGAATCCGAAACCGATCTGGAAAAATCAGCGATCACCGCGCACATTCGCTATTTGTTCGACGTTGTGCGCTGAAACGGTGGTTACCATGGATATGGCACACGACATGAAAGAAGACACTCCCCACCGGAGATTGGTTCCTACCAACCGCGAGGACCGGTATGATGAATAACAAGAGAATCTGGCTGGCGACAGCTGTTGCTGCTGTTTCGTTTTTTCTGGTTTCCGGCACCGTCACGGAAGTGCGGGCCGGCAACCAAATCAGTGACCTGATGCTCAAGAAATTTCAGCAGGAAGTGGTCGGCAAGCTCGATGAGCAGGGGTATGGGCGGCTGGCCAAAGTCCTGGGCAACATGGATACCGGCAAATGGGAGCAGTATGCCCGGCAAATTCAGCAGGGGAACACCGATGCCGTCATCGCGCAATTGCTGCAGGAACAGAAAGAAGCCATCCTCACCGATCTGTACGACAAGGGCAAAGACTACCTGAAGACCCTCGCCGCCCAACGGGAGATCCTGGGCGGGAACACCATGCAGTACCTCGATCTGCTCGAAAAACACGGCAGCGACCTGCTGGCAATATCGCAGGAAGCGTTAAACGGGAATTTCCGGGCCGCGGGTGAGATACTGTTCACCCGCGTGAAAGATGAAGTCCGCAGCCGGGTAGAAGCGGAGGTCAGGGAATACTCGCTGGAACTATTGAAGAACTCTTTGAATTACATCGTCGGCGATGCGATCGGGATGAATGTCGGCGGCATTTATCTGAATATCATCAAGCTGGAACTCATGGCGCTGCAGGTCTTCGAGGAATACTCTAAAAGTTACCTCGAAAAATTCCAGCAGCGGTTGTCCAGCGGCTGGACGCTGGAACGGTCGCTGTGCGAGCAGTACATGATCCATCGGCGCTTGGGCAAGGATTCCCGCCAGGCCTATTACGACCACGGGAGCTGGACCACGATCCCGGTCTCCATCGCCGAACTCCTTGAATCTGTCCCCGGAATGTGGTATGGGCACAGTTATGGCGACCACGAGACCGTCCGGATGGACCTCGAGCGCTGTTATGTCCAGCACGAAATGAACCAGGCACAAATCGAGCAGGAGGCCCGGATCGCCCGCGGGGTCGCCGATGACGCCGTCATCGGGGGACTGAAAGAAGGCATGGACGGCGGCAAACGAGAGATCAAGGAGATTTTTCAGACAGAGTTCAAAACAGAATTCGATCTTATCGTCACCATCATTGACGCCAAAAGCGGCAATCGGCTGCCGAATGCCGTAGTCACTGTCGATGGGGAGAAAAAAGATGCTCCCAGCGGCCTGGCCCAATTCCGCCGCGATGTCGGCGTGCTCAATCCCTCGGGCTGGTCGTCCGGTTTGGGCCGGGGCGGGATTGAGGTTGTCGCCGAAGCAAAGGATTATAAATCCCGGACGGTCTCCTATACCGCCGATGACCTGGGCGGACGCTATGACGCCGGCGCCAATCAGGTCGTCATCAGTATCGCGCTCGAGAAGGAGGGACCTGATGATTTCGAGGTGGCGGTCACCGTGAAGGACAGCAAGACCGGCGATGTTATTCCTGTTGCCACGGTAACGTTTGATGGTTCCACTCAGACTTCTTCCAACGGCATAGCCACATTTACCCGGCCGTCTACCATGCTGGCCCCCGATAACAGCGGCACCCAGGTGGATCTTTCTGCCGAGGCGGCGGATTATCCGGAAAAAACGAGGCAACTGACTGCCGGGGAACTGGCGCAAAAACTCGACAAGAATAACAACCGGGTCAGTCTTGAGATTGTACTTGAACCAAAAGAGGAGTCAACGGAATTCGAACTCGTTGTCACAGTGGTTGACTTGAATACCGGAGATAATGTCAACGACGCGACTGTTACCGCCGATGGAACCAGTCAAAGCGCGTCGGCCGGGGTGGCCCGGTTCCGGCAAAACGCCGATGTCCTCGACCCCGGGAATAGCCAGACACAAATTCAGGTTGCGGCAGAAGCCCCGGGCTATAAATCCTCGACAACGCCGTTCACCTGGGGTTTCCTGGCCAATCGTTTTAACAAAGCTGTCGGTGAGCTGCCGATCCAGATCAATTTAAAACCGGAAGAGGGCGGCAAGATCGCCAAATTCGAAGTAGTGTGCGACCGCCCCGAAATCTTCGAGGATGAGAATTCGATCTGCGCCGCCAGAGTTCATTATGAATCCGGCGCGGTCAAAGATGTCAGCATCATTTCGCTTTGGACACCGGAATTTGTTGACGACCTCAAAGGGACGGTGCGTGGTGATGTAGTGGCAAAGGCCCATACCCTGCCGCATACCGTCGCCGTTGAAGCCCGGTATACCGCATCACCTGCCGAGGGAAGCGGATTATGGACGGACGACTGTACGGTCATGGTCAAGCAGCGTTCGGCCAAACCCCGGCCGCAGATCGCCGTCGCCAAGACCGCGCAACCCGCCAGTGTGACCATCGGGGGCACGATTACCTTTGTGATGACCATCACCAATCCCGGCAATTGCGAGCTGGCCAATGTTGCGGTGACCGACACCAAATGCAATCCTGTGGCGTATGTCAGGGGCGACGCCAACGGTGACTATTATCTCGATCCCGGCGAAACCTGGACGTATGAATGCTCACGAGTGATGGATCAGGAGGGGGATTTTGTCAACACCGCGACGGTCACCGGCGCAGACCCGGAGGGCAATCTGGTCACCGCCGCGGCGTCGGTTTCGGTAAAGGTGACAGCCGGATTGGCGGTGGTCCCGGACATTTATGATTTAACCGAGGAAGCCGCACGTTACGATATCTATCAAGCCAAGCTGACCGTGGGCAGTGTCGGTTCCGAAAAAAGCGATCTTGCCGCAGGCCATGTGACCCGCCAATCACCACAGGCGGGAGAAAAAGTCCCGGTGGGCACAAAAGTCGACTTCTCGATATCACAGGCAGAAGCCAAGTACATCTCTGTCGATCCGCCCCGGATCACGATCGAACAGGGCGATACCATCTGGTTTATTGCCACGCTGATGAACGACGACGGCACGGAACAGGATATCACGCAAAAGGCGACATGGACCCCGGGACCCCGGAACACATTTGTCGGCCGCGAGGCCGGTACATTCACGGTCACCGTCGAACACGGCGGGATAAAGGCGTATGCCACGGTCGATGTAAACGAGGCCACAGAGCGGGGCTGGAGCGATCCAATGAGCCATGCCGATGACACGCTGGCCAACGCCCCACTTCCCGGACCGGGTGAGTATACCTGGTATGCCCTGTGCACGAAAGGAAACGGCGAAGTCGTCTACGGCGAGAACACCGATCCGACGCGGTTTTTCATTATGGGCGGCCCGTTTCCCGGACCGCGGACGGCCGAAAAATGGATTAATGATAATTGTCCCCGCTGGCGTTGCACACTGGAGGGCGCCTGTGCCGAGGGACCCGCCGGCGGGGGTGAGTGGAATGTCTTTTGTGATCCGGCAACCGGGGCAATTACTATCGGCTCCGGGCGGCCCGGCGCCGGACAACAGGTAATGCAGGGTGGTTTCCTCGGTGAGCCGGATGCGCGGTACTGGGTCGATCAGAATTGCCCGGCCTGGCGTTGTACCGCGGGGGGCGGTTGTGCCGACGAACCGGCCCGCGGCGGTAATTGGAACGCCTACTGCAATAAGGAAACCGGCGCAGTGACGATCGGTCAGGGCCCGGCGCCATTCGGCCAGGTGATTATGGAAGGCGGTTTCCTTGGGGAACCGGACGTCCGTCGCTGGCTTGATACGAATTGCCCGCGCTGGCAATGCACCGAGGACGGCGGCTGCGCCATCGGCCCGGCCACCGGCGGCGACTGGTATGTTTTCTGCTCCGATTACGGAGACATCCAGCTGGGTTCCGGCAACCCCGGAAACAAACGGGACCGGATCATGGCCGATAATTTCCTTGCTGAAGCGGATGCGCGGTTATGGGTGGATTTGAATTGCCCCTCCTGGCGCTGCAATTCCGAAAACGGCTGTCTGCTGACCGGAGCGCCGGGTGACCCGTATGAATCCGATGCCGAAATCGACGACGCCATAGACGAGTTGACGCCGGAGTCATCGCTGGATGGCTGCCCGACAGCCCAGGCCGAATTCTCCGCCGCGGCCGCGGAATTGGACGGGCTGGCAGTTCGTTTTGACGAGACCGCTTCCTTTTTCGAACAACAGATGCGGGCTTTCGATCCTGCTGAGCAGTCTACTCACCAGTCCATCTGTTCCGATCCGGATATCGCCTATGCCTTGTCTTCCGCCCGGTACGCTGCCGATGAATATGATGCGTATCTCGGGTCACTGGCGGGATTGTACGGCGATATTCTGGCGGATTGTCCGGCCGCTGAAGTATTGAGCCGGGCCGATGAGGAGTATAATCGGCTGAACGATCAGGGGGCCGGATTACACAGCAGATATGCCGACATGCTGGCTGAGTTCGGCGTGTACAAGTGTGACGAACAGGCCGCGATCACCGACGCCGGTGATGAAGCGGACGGCGGCCGGGACCCCGAGGACGTGGGCGCCGGAGTCGAGGTATGCGACGACGGTATCGACAATGACGGGGACGGTGCGATCGATGAATGTGATGCCGGCTGCTGCGATAAAAGTGTGCAGGTCACGGTGTCCGACTGCGGGCCTGCCGCGGATGATATTTTCCTGGTGGCTATTGACGGACAAGACCTCGGTGTTACACCCAAGGGCCAGGCCAATACGTTCAATATCGACCTGCGGCCGGGGCCCCATTCTGCAACGGTAACCTGCCTCGATGACGGCGGCGATCCATTGGGCTCCGATATCGGCACGGCATGTATCTGGATCGTTATTTATGGCGGGGAGGCAATCGGCGGCGACGAGCTGAGCATCGCCTGGGGAGGATCGCAAACCGTAGGTTTTGAAGTCCCGATTCAGGACGACGTGCCGCCGTTCCCAGTGAATATCGATGGGTCCAGTCTGCAAAAACTGGAGGGCCAGGGGCCATAACGTGGAATGGCACGGAAAATGGGACATGAACAAGAGGCCGGATGAAAACATCCGGCCTCTTTTCTATTTTACCAATGCTTAAGATCATGAAATTGATGATGAAGTCGACGTTCAATATCACCGCGGTCGGATACCGTCATCCCCGGAAGATTAATAAATCCCTTGACCGGGCCGCGCGAATCAATTAGTAGTCAATTCGGAAGGTCTGCCGGAATATGGCCGGCTTCGACGGGTCAGGGTATGTTGTTGAAGCAGACGCGGGACAGCCGATTATCGGCTACCAATTTTATCCTGGATTTTCATTCATTGCCTTCGTTCATTGTACCCCGTGAGGCAGGGTGAAGCCGTCGGCAGGTTGCGGGCAGAGGAGTAGTGCGTGGCGCAAATTTTTCCGCCTTGGGCAAACCGGCTGCCGGTCCTGACGCTTCTGGCCGCGGCAGTGCTGGGACTTAGTGCGGTTAGTTTCGTCTGGTATTACTTCTCGCCGTGGTATACCGATGTCGGCTACCGGCCGACACAGCCGGTGTTCTACAGCCATCTGTTGCACGCCGATTCACTGGGGATTGATTGCCGGTACTGCCACAGCGATGTTGAGACCTCCCCAACGGCCAATATCCCGCCGGTCCAGACCTGCATGAACTGCCATAAGATCATCAAGGCCGATAGTGAACGACTGCAGCCGGTCGTGCAGAGTTATGTGACCAAAACCCCGTTGAAATGGGTGCGGGTGCACAAATTGCCTGATTTTGTGTATTTCGATCACAGCATACATCTGCGCGCCGGTGTCGGGTGCGCCGGTTGTCACGGCCGGGTCAATGAGATGCTGGTCGTGAGTCAGGCCAAACCGCTAAGTATGTCCTGGTGCCTTGATTGTCATCGCCATCCGGACGATCACCTGCGCCCGCCCGATCAGATTACCAATATGGATTGGGAACCGGCGGCCGACCAGGTGGAATTTGCCGCGAAGCAGAAACACGAGTTGGGCATTGAACCCACGGTCGATTGTTCGGGGTGCCACCGATGAAACGATACGCACAAGACAAAAACCGCCGGCATTGGAGCAGTATTGCCCAACGGGCGGATTCCGCCGGAATTCAGCAGCATTCGCCGGTTGGCCACCGCGACGAACAATCCTCCGATATCGCGCAGATCGGACGGCGTAATTTCCTGAAATTGATGGGCGCTTCGCTGGCCTTGGCCGGCGTGGCCGGCTGCCGCCGCCCGGAAGAAGCCATTGTTCCTTACGTGGATCAGCCGGAAGAAATTGTTCCGGGGGTGCCCAACTACTATGCGACGACCATTCCCTTTGATACCTCGGCATATGGCGTCATTGTTGAATGTCACGAAGGGCGCCCAACCAAAATCGAGGGGAACCCCGCTCACCCCTCCACGCGGGGGGCGTCGAGTATTTTCCTGCAGGCCGCCATCCTTGGACTGTACGACCCGAACCGTTCCGCAAAAATCAGGCAGGGGGGAAAAAACAGGGAGTTTGCCGACTTTCTGAGTTTCTGGGGAGAACAGGCCGCGGCGTTCGCTGCCGACGGCGGGGCCGGGCTGGCCGTGCTGGCCGAACCGTTTTCCTCACCAACGCTGGCGCGATTGAAGAGTGAATTTTCTCAAGCGTATCCCCGCGCCCGGTGGGTCACCTATGCGCCGCTGAGCGATGAGACACGCACCACGGCATTGAAAAGTCTTACCGGCGCGGAGCTGGTCCCTGTTTATCGTTATGACCGGGCACGGGTCATCCTTGCTTTGGATGCCGATTTCCTGCAGCATGAAAGTGAGTCGATCACCGCGGCAATGGATTTTGCCGCGGGTCGTCAGCCCGGCGACGCCGGGGCAGCAATGAACCGGTTGTATGTCGTGGAAAGCGCCTACTCCACCACCGGCGGCATGGCCGACCATCGTCTGCGCCTGCCGAGCGAAGATATCGGTTCCTTCCTGTTGGCTTTGCTGCGCGAACTTGCCGACCGTGGCTTAGCTCTGGAAAACGTTCCGTCCGGGATCGGCAACACTGAGTTTAATAAAAAATGGACGGCCGCAGTTGCCTCGGACCTGTTGGAGGCGGGACAGGCCGGGCTGATTGTTGCCGGCCGGCGCCAGCCGCCGTGGGTGCACGAGCTGGTTTTCCTGCTTAATCATGCCCTGGGCAGCGCAGGGCAGTGTATCGATTTCTTTCCATTAAATGATGCAGCGCTATCCAGTACGGCCGAGCTGAATAAGCTGACGACCGACATGGCCGCCGGTCAGATCAACACACTTTTCATCCTCGGCGGCAACCCGGTGTATAACGCGCCGGTCGATTTTAATTTTGCCGAGGCCCTGGACCATGTCGCGCACACCATTCACCTCGGCCATTACCATGATGAGACCGCCCAACGTTCCGCATGGCATATCTCGCAGGCGCACGTTCTGGAAAACTGGGGCGACGCCCGGGCGGTGGACGGCACGCTGAGTGTTGTCCAGCCGACGATTGCGTCGCTATATGGCGGATATTCCGATATTGAACTGATCGGGGCGCTGGTCACTGCTGGTCCGGCCAAAGGGTATGACCTTGTGCGGACGACCTGGCAATCGATCATTGGGCCGAACGATTTTGAGAAGAAATGGCGGCGGGTCTTACACGATGGGGTCTTCGAAGGTACCGTCTCCGAGGAAATTACGTTCACGCCGCTGAAATCGGCCGACCGGATTATCGCCGAGTTATCACCGCCGGGCAGGGATGTCTCACAGGAAAATCTGGAGCTTGGGTTTTATGCGTCCAATGTTTTTGACGGTCAGTTTGCCAATAACGCGTGGCTGCAGGAACTGCCCGATCCGATCACCAAGCTGACCTGGGACAACGCCTCATTACTTGCTCCGCTGACTGCGGAGAAGTTGGGTGTTGCCAACGGCGATATGGTCGAACTTCACCTTGACGACAGATCACTGGCACTCCCGGTCTGGATTGTCCCGGGTTTGGCGGAATATTGTGTGGCCCTCCCGCTGGGTTATGGGCGCCGGGAACTGGGCCGCGTCGCCGATGGCGCCGGATTTGATACATACCTGCTGAGAACTTCAGGCGGTATGTCCTACGTGCGTGGGGCGACGATGACCAGGACCGGCCGGACTGTCGAATTGGCCAATGTGCAGGACCATAATACGATGGAAGGGCGGCCGATTATCCGCGAGGCGACATTGAGTGAATACCAAGCCCGCCCCGAATTTGCCCGGGAAGCCGTGGAGCACCCGCCTTTGAAATCAATTTATCCCGATTACGATTACGGCAAGGGTTTCCAGTGGGGGATGGTCATCGACCTGAACGTGTGCAACGGCTGCAATGCCTGTGTCGTGGCTTGCCAGAGTGAAAACAATATCCCGGTTGTCGGCAAAGAACAGGTGGCTAAAGGGCGGGAGATGGCTTGGATCCGCACCGACCGTTATTTCGCCGGTTCACTGGAGGAACCACGCCTCGTGTTTCAGCCGGTCGCCTGTCAGCAATGTGAAAACGCCCCCTGCGAGCAGGTTTGCCCGGTGGCCGCGACCGTGCATGATAAAGAGGGCCTGAATACGATGAATTATAACCGCTGCATCGGTACGCGGTATTGTTCCAACAACTGCCCGTACAAAGTGCGGCGGTTCAATTTTTTCAATTATACCGCGGAGATGGCGGAAGTGGTCAAAATGGCGCAAAACCCGGACGTCACGGTGCGCTCCCGCGGGGTCATGGAAAAATGCACGTTCTGTCTGCAGCGCATCAACCGCGCAAAACGCGAGGCGCGGAAACGCGGACAGGAATTAAACGACGGCGATATTCAAACAGCCTGCCAGCAGGCATGCCCGTCACGGGCGATCAGTTTCGGCAACCTCAACGATCCGGCAAGCCGGGTAGCCAGACTGAAAGCTGCGGACCGCAATTATGAATTACTGGCCGAACTGAATGTGCGGCCGCGGATCTCGTATCGGGCCAAGATCAGCAACCCCCATCCGCAGTTGGCGGCCGATGAGCCGACCGGCGGACGGCATCCGGCGTCGGAAACCGGACAGGGATAAGCAGTCGATCAGATGAGTGCGCCCATAACAGAAACGCCGCTGTTGACCGGAAAACATTCATTTTCCGGAATCACCGCAAAGATCAGCGGGATCGCCGAGCGGAAAGCGCCGGTGCCCTGGTATCTGGCGTTGGGTGCGGCGTTGTCGTTGCTGCTGGTGCTGTTTGGCTCGATCGGTTTCTTGGTCTTTGAGGGTGTCGGCATCTGGGGGGTAAACAACCCGGTCGGCTGGGGCTGGGCCATCGTCAATTTTGTCTGGTGGGTGGGGATCGGCCACGCCGGGACATTGATTTCGGCGATTTTGTTTCTGTTGCGCCAGCGCTGGCGGACGTCAATCAACCGCTTTGCCGAGGCGATGACCCTGTTCGCTATTTCCTGCGCGTTGATTTTCCCGGGGATCCATGTCGGCCGGATGTGGCTGGCGTATTGGATGTTTCCGATCCCCAACCAGATGGGGATGTGGCCGAATTTTCGTTCGCCGCTGTTATGGGATGTTTTTGCAGTCAGCACATATTTTATCGCTTCATTATTGTTCTGGTATACCGGACTGATCCCCGATTTGGCGACGTTCCGTGACCGGGCGAAAATCAAAATCAAAAAAGTCATCTTCGGCATTTTGGCCATGGGCTGGCGTGGCGGCAACCGGCAGTGGCGGCATTACGAACTGGCGTATCTTATTCTGGCCGGGATTTCAACGCCGCTGGTGCTGTCGGTGCACAGTGTAGTCAGTACCGACTTTGCCGTGAGTATCATCCCCGGCTGGCACACCACCATCTTTCCACCCTATTTTGTCGCCGGGGCCATTTTCTCCGGTTTTGCCATGGTGGTCACCCTGACGATTATCGCGCGAAAAATATTCAATATCGGTGATATTATTACGGTCAATCATCTGGAAAAGATGAATAAGATCATCCTGCTTACCGGCTCGATGGTCGGGTATGCGTATGGGATCGAATTTTTTATTGCCTGGTACTCGGGGAACATGTATGAACAGTTTACTTTCATCAACCGGGCGTTCGGGAATTATGCCTGGGCGTATTGGATTATGATTTTTTGCAACGTCCTGGTTCCGCAGGTATTCTGGTTCAAACGGCTGCGGAGGTCGATCCCGGTGATGTTCATTGCCTCGATTTTTATCAATATCGGCATGTGGTTCGAGCGATTTGTGATCGTGGTCAGCTCTTTGTCGCGTGATTTTTTGCCCGCGAACTGGGATTATTACAGCCCGTCGATCTGGGATATCAGCACGTTCATCGGGTCGTTCGGCCTGTTTTTTACGTTGTTTTTATTGTTCATCAGATTTTTACCCATGATTTCGATGGCCGAAGTCAAGACAGTCCTGCCCGAGGCAGACCCGCATCATGGTGTGGCACACTCCCGGCCCGGAGGCAGACATGATTAAGCTGCCTGCCGGCAACGTCCTGGGCCTGCTGGCCCGGTTCGACAGTCCTGCGGCGCTGGTTGCCGCCGCGGAGAAAGTGCGCGATGCGGGGTATAAAAAATTCGACTGCCATTCGCCGTTTCCCATTCATTCGATGGATGCAGCCATGGGCTTGAAACGCTCGCCCCTGGGGTGGATCGTCGGGCTGGCGGCGGTTGTCGGCGCCTCATCGGGTCTGGGCTTGCAGTGGTTTGCTTCCACCGTCGATTACCCGCTGGTGATTTCCGGCAAACCGTTTTTCAGTTTTCAGGCATATGTCCCGGTTACGTTCGGGGTCGGCGTGCTGCTGGCGGCGACAACCGCCTTAGTCGGGATGCTGGCCTTGAACGGGCTGCCCCGGCCGTTTCATCCGGTGTTTTATGCGGAACAGTTCAGCAAAGCATCGGATGATGGATTTTTTGTGAGTATCGAGGCCGACGACCCGTTGTTCGATGAGGAACGCACCACGCAGTTCCTGATCTCGATCGGCGGAGGAAATGTGGAGGCACTGTGCCGCGATTGACCGACATTCGGCCGCCGGTGATCCCGGGGCTGCTGCTTTTGGCTGTGATCGTGCCGTTGCTCGGCGGGTGTGCCCGCGAGAGCCCGTCGGAAAAACCGCCGATCCATGTCGTCCCGGATATGGATCACCAACCCAAATATAAAGCCCAGGCCGAAAGTGATTTTTTTGCGGATGCCTCGGCCATGCGTCTGCCGGTGAAGGGTACGGTCCCCCGCGGTTATCTGCGCGCGGATGATGCGTTCTACCGGGGCCGTGATGAAACCGAGGCTTACGTGACCGCAAACCCGTTACCGCCGACTGCTGAAGTATTGCACCGGGGTGAGGAGCGGTTTAATATCTACTGCTCACCATGCCACGGGAAGGGCGGCCGGGGTGACGGCACAGTGGTGGCCCGTGGCTTCACCCAGCCGCCGGATTTTGTGTCCGATTCGCTGCGGCAGATGCCGGTCGGACAGATGTTTGAGGCGGTCACCAACGGTGTGCGCAATATGCCGTCCTATCGGCACCAGCTTCGCCCGGAGGACCGCTGGGCGATCATCGCGTATTTACGCCAGTTACAGGGGATGACGGAACCTGGAGATACGCTCGAGTAAAGTGATGGAAAACGAGAAAACAGCATTCCGGCCGATTTTATCAGGTATATTCGGGATGATTGCCGCCGGGGCGGCCATTGTCGGCCTGTTGTTAAGCGGGGTCGGTTACTTCCTGGATGCGCGGCAGTTTTTGTTTTCCTGGTTGACCGCGCTGGTCTATTGGACCACGATCGGGCTGGGCGCATTGTTTTTCGTAATGCTGCATCATCTGGTCGGCGCCCGCTGGAGCACGGTGCTGCGGCGGATGGCGGAAAACCTCATGTGGGGTTTGCCGGTGCTGGCGGTTTTTTTCTTGCCCATCCTGTTTCACATGCCCCAGGCATATTCCTGGAGCAATCCCGAAGTGATGGCCGGCGACCACCTGCTGACCGGGAAAAGCGGTTATCTGAATGTCCCGTTTTTTACGTTGCGGCTGGCCGCATATTTCCTGGTCTGGTTTGTCCTGGTCTCGCTGCTTAATACATACTCCAATCAGCAGGATACGAACAGCAGCGCAAGTCTGACCAAACGCATGCGGGTAGTCTCTGCCGCAGGCATGGTGCTGTTCGCAGTCACGCTGAGTTTTGCTGCATTTGACTGGCTGATGTCGCTTGATGCGCACTGGTACTCCACGATTTACGGCGTGTATGTGTTCGCGGGTAGTTTCCTGGCGCTGCTGGCATTGATGGTCTTGATCGTGCTGCAATTGCGCAGTCGCGGTATTCTCAAGAATGTGATTACTTCTGAACATGATCATGATTTGGGCAAATTGTTGTTTGCCTTTACCATTTTCTGGGGCTATATGGCGTTTTCGCAGTACCTGTTGATCTGGTACGGCAATATCCCCGAGGAGACAGTCTGGTTTTTACACCGTTGGAACGGGACCTGGAAAACGGCGTCGCTGGTGCTGATCTTCGGGCAGTTTGTTGTCCCGTTTTTTGTGCTGTTCCCGCAGGCCGTCAAAAGGATGCCCGCGGTCATGAAAGCAATCGGACTCTGGATTTTGCTCATGCACTGGGTCGACATCTACTGGCTGGTGATGCCGTCGTTGCACCATGAAGTGCATCTGTCCTGGATGGATGTGACGACGCTGGTGGGTATCGGCGGCGTGTTTCTCTGGTTTTTTCAGCGGGGAATGCGCTCCCGCCCGCTGGTGCCGATCAATGATCCGACGCTGGCAGGTTCTATCCGTTCATTAAGCTAAGCGGTCTGTTTTAACGCTGAATCCGCCTGTTGCGGGCACGCACACTCAAGCGTAATGGTGCTTCATTGGGGATGCGGCTCAATGGCAACGCATCTGCCCCGCGGCCATTTTATTGCTGTCCAGCTTGGGGCTGATATAGGGGATACCCAGCGATAATCCCCGGAGAACCAGCAACACCGCGAGGACCAGCGCACCGGCGGGAATGAGTTTTTGCATATTGCGGCGGAAGCGCGCGCCAAGCAGCTTGCCGGAAAGCGATGTTACCAGCATGACCGGGACAGTCCCCAGGCCGAAAAACAACATATACCCGACGGACGGTTGCACGCTGCCGGTCGCGGCAGCGGCAGCCATCGCCATATAGACAAACCCGCAGGGCAGAAAACCGTTGAGCACCCCGATCATCAGCAGGGAGAACGCGGATCGGCTTTGAAACAACCGGCCCCAGACAGCTTTCATCTTCCCGAACAGCCGCCCGGTAATGCCGGGCGGGATTATCCGCTGCACGAAACGCGCCGGAGCAAGGACGACCAGCGCAATACTGATCCCCAGCACTATCGACAATGCCTGCTGAAAACCGGCCATGGCAATTGTCTGGCCCAGGACACCCGCGACAATGCCAAGCAGCCCGTACGTGATGACCCGCCCCAGATTATACAGCACCCGGCTCAACAGCAGGGTACCTTTGGCGGCATACCCCAGCGGCAGGGCCAGCGCAATCGGCCCGCACATCCCCACGCAATGCAGGCTGCCCAGAAAACCAAAAGCCAGACCGCCCCATACTTCTACCGGGATCATCACCGCCCCTTATTCGATGACAATCTTTTGTTCATCGAAATATACATCGTTTGCATGATGCCAGTCAACCTTGACATACCATAAACCTGGTCTCAGATCACCGATTGGAATAATCTGGGTATTCATCTGCGTGGCATCGATCTGTACGAGACGATCGAGGTCGGGATCCGACGGGCGATACAGGGTGATCGTGCCGCTGATCCGGGCTGCGTCAAACTCCCGGGGGAAAGACAGCGTCAATGTCGGCGTGTTTTCGCCCAGTTCGATGGTCAGCCGGTCAGCCAGCGCCAGACTTCCGGCCGACTGGTCGATGCGTTGTTGATACCGCAGTTCCTTTTGGTAATAATCCTGCTCTACCAGCGGGAAATCCTGGGATGAGGCAAAGACAATCAGCCCGATAATGAATACGACAAAACAGCCGTATAACAGGGCGATGCCCCAGGCCCAGCGCCGTTCCCGGTTGGAATTTTGCATTGGCATCATCGCACTTGCGGACTGCTGAAGGTTGTTTGCACCGTTTCCACAACTTCCCCTGCAATAAGTACATCGATTTTCACTATTATGCTTGAGGAAAACAGGCGCGCTTTTGGGAGATCAATATAGAAAACCGATTCGGCGCTGCCACGGCCCGCGGGGGCAAGTGCCGGTCCGACCACCCGCAATTCGCCTTCGGGTGATTGCAGGCGCAAAGTCACCTCTGCCGCATCATGGGTTTTATTCAGGACTTTGACCAGATAAAGGTTGCGGATGTTGCCCTCGACCTCCTGATATAACGGACCTGTCGTGTGCAAAACAGTCGTTTCAACAACAGACCGACCCGCGGCCAGCAAGGTAATCACCGTGAGCAACACCAGCAGTACCACAGTATACAAGCCGGCCCGCAGCGTAAAGCGCCAGGTGGTCCCCTGTGTGATGCCGGCGAACGATGCATAGCGGATCAGCTTGCGGGGCCGTCCCGTCCGGTCCATCACCGAATTGCACACATCGATACAGGCCGTGCAGTTTACGCATTCCAGTTGCGTGCCGTTGCGGATGTCGATCCCGGTCGGGCAGGCCAGGACACAGGCGCTGCAGTCGATACAATCCCCGTGCGCGGCCGGTTCATCGGTGACACCCAGTTTCCGGCGTGGTTCGCCGCGTTTGAAGTCATAGGCCACGACGATTGAATTGTTGTCGAGCAGGACCGATTGCAGCCGCCCGTAGGGACAGACCAAAGTGCACACCTGTTCACGAAACCGGGCGTATGTGCCGTAAATTGCCCCGGACAGGATCAGCGTGAAGATAAACAGCGAGAAATGGGCCGTCGGCGGACCACTGACATATTCAAGCATGCGGCGGCCGCCGATAACATAAGCCGGCAGCGTATTGGCGATGAGCAGCGCAAGCAGGATGAAACTTGCATGTTTCAGCGTTTTTCTGAACAGTTTTCCGGCGGTAAGCGGAGCATTGTTGAACCGCCGTTGCCGGGGGCCGCTGCCTTCGAAAAAGAATTCCACCTTGCGGAACAGCATTTCCAGCAACACTGTTTGTGGACAAACCCAGCCGCAAAACAGCCGGCCGAATACTGCGGTGAACAGGATAATAAAAACAAACAGCGTAATCACACCAAGGACCAGCAGATAAAAATCCTGCGGCCGGAATTCGAAACCAAAGATAAAAAACTGCCGGTTGGCGATATCGAACAGCAGCAGGGGATTGCCGCCGATTTTCAGAAACGGCGCAACAAGGAAAAAAACCAGCAGGAAATCGGCGACAACCGTGCGTGCTGCAGTCAGTCGGCCGCGCGGCTTGAGCGGATAGACCAGCACCCGTCGGCCTTGTTTGTCGATCGTGGCGGGCCGGTCGCGGAATGAAACGTCTCCCGTATTTGAGGTATCGGGCTGCGGATTAATCAGCAATCAACTCGCCTTCCGCCGGTTTGGCGTTCGCGGGATTGGTGCCGCGAAGGGTTAAAAGATAACCGGCGACATCGAGGATTTCATCGGGTTTGAGTGTGCCGCGCCAGGAGACCATGCCTTTGGCCGGCACCCCGTACATCACAGTTTTGACCACATTCGACATATCGCCGCCATGCAGCCAGTAATCGTCGGTTAAATTCGGACCGATAATTCCCTCGCCGAAATTCCCGTGGCACGACGCGCAGTTGCGCTTAAAGACCTCTGCGCCGACGGCGAGCCGGGCCGGGTCGTCGGGTGTTGCGTAGACGGTCGTATCCGACTCGCGCGTCAGCAGCATCAGCCCGAGGCCGGGGTGGGCGCCGAGCAGGCGAAATACGATATCATTGTGTGCGCGGGCCAGGGGCGGCCGATAACGGGGTAGTACCCCGAAATAATCGCCCTGGACATCGCGGGCGCGAACATAGCCGGGGTTCATTTCGAGTTTGTACTGGTCGGTGCTGGAGTAACCGATGCTTAGGACGTGATAGAAAACAAAATACGCCACGCTCCAGGCGATGGCGAAAAAAAACAATAACTGCCACCAGCGCGGCAGGTCATTGTTCATCTCGCGGATCCCGTCGTAATCGTGGTCGAGCGGGTCTTTATTTTCATCAGTCATTGGCGCGCTCCCTTTTTTCCGCCGAGGGGGCGTTGTCCAGCGGCATCCGGGACAGTGTCTGTGCTGTTGCCGGGTCAAGCCGCAATGCCCGTAACAGGACCACGGCGAACAGCACAACAAATACGACTAGAGCCATAATCCCGTAGATTTCGATATGGGCAATTGATTCCAGTACGTCCTTGATCATGTCATCACCAGTTTATAGCTATTTGGTTTGCTGGTTCTCTGTTTTGGCCTTGATATCGACGCCCAGCCGCTGCAGGTAGGCGATCAGGGCAATGATTTCGCGGTCCGGCTCGACGTCGATCTGGCTTTGCTTCAGGTTTTCAGCAATGGTCCGGGCCTGGGCCTCCAGATCATAAATAGCAGTCTGGTCATATCCTGCGGGGTACGGGACGCCGAGTTTTTGCATGGTCCGGATTTTTGCGCCGAGGGTGCTGTTGTCCAGTTCGTCGCCGATCAGCCACGGATACGGCGGCATGATCGAACCGGGCGAAACCGACACCGGGTTCTGCATGTGCATGTAATGCCAGGCATCCGGATATTTCCCGCCCACCCGATGCAAATCAAGGCCGGTGCGTTTGGAGCCCCACTGGAACGGATGGTCGTAGACGAACTCCCCGGCCTTGGAATATTCGCCGTACCGCTCGGTTTCCGAACGAAACGGCCGGACCATTTGGGAATGGCAGTTGTAACAACCCTCGCGGACGTAGATATCCCGCCCCTGCAGTTCCAACGGCGTATAGGGTTTGACGCTGTCGATGGTGGGGACATTCGATTTGACGATGAATGTCGGAATCATCTCCACGATGCCGCCAAACGAAATGGCAATGGTGGCGAGAATCAAAAACTGGGCGGGTTTGCGTTCGAGGAACCGGTGCCAGGTTTTGTCATGACCTGTCGGCTGGTATTCCCGGGCCAGGGCGGGCGCTTGGGCGTGTTCCACTGCGGCAAATTTCCCTTGTTTGGCGGTCTTGACCAGGTTGAAAATCATTAAGATCACCCCGGTCAGATAAAGGAATCCCCCGACCGAACGAATAATGTACATCGGAATGATCTGCAGTACGGTCTCGAGGAAATTCGCATATTGCAGGAACCCCTCGGGAGTGAACTGTTTCCACATCAGCCCCTGGGTCACACCGGCAAAATACAGCGGCAGGACATAGACGATGATTCCCAGGAACCCGATCCAGAAATGGAAATTCGCCAGTTTTGTCGAGTACAGTTGTGTTTTGTACAGCCGGGGGAAAAGCCAGTACAGGATGCCGAACGTTAAAAACCCGTTCCAGCCCAGCGCCCCGACGTGCACGTGCGCGATGGTCCAGTCGGTATAATGCGACAGGGCATTGACGCTCTTGATGGCGAGGGTTGGGCCTTCAAACGTCGCCATGCCGTAGGCGGTAACCGCGACAGCCAGAAATTTCAACACCGGGTCTTCGCGGACTTTGTCCCAGGCGCCGCGCAGGGTGAGCAGGCCGTTGAGCATCCCGCCCCAGGACGGCGCCAGCAGCATGATCGAAAATATGGTGCCCAGCGTCTGGGCCCAGTCGGGCAGGGCGGTATACAGCAGGTGGTGCGGGCCGGCCCAGATGTAAATAAAAATCAACGACCAGAAATGGACGATCGACAAGCGATAGGAATAGACCGGCCGGTTGGCGGCTTTGGGCAGGTAGTAATACATCATGCCCAGGTACGGTGTAGTCAGGAAGAAGGCGACGGCGTTGTGCCCGTACCACCACTGGACCAGCGCATCCTGCAGCCCGGCGTACACCGGGTAACTTTTTAAAAACGACGCCGGCAGTTCGATGGAATTGACGACGTGCAGGACCGCGACCGTGACCCAGGTGGCGATGTAAAACCAGATGGCGACATACATATGCCGCTCGCGCCGTTTGAGGATCGTCATCATCATGTTGACGCCGAAGATGACCCAGACTGCCGTGATGGCAATATCGATCGGCCATTCAAGCTCCGCATACTCCTTGCTGGTGGTGATCCCCAGGGGCAGTGTGATCACCGCGGCGAGGATGATTAACTGCCAGCCCCAGAAATGCAGGCGGCCGATGGCGCGGCTGTACATCGGCGTTTTGCACAGCCGGGGCAGCGAATGATAGACCGACATAAAAATCGCATTGCCGACAAACGCAAAGATCACTGCGTTGGTGTGCAGCGGCCGGATACGCGAAAAAGTGATATATTTCAGACTGAGGTTGAGCTCCGGATAGTACAACTGGACCGCGGCAAGGAGGCCGACCAGCATGCCGACCACGCCCCAGACCATCGTCGCTATGCCGAAATCCCGGACAATTTTGTTATCGTAAGTGAACTCTTCGACAGCCATGGGTTAGTTCTCCATCCCTGGACCCGTATGGTCACTATTCACGCGGAAGCGCTCCCGGTCATCCTGTAACATCCGCACCGAGGGCGTGTATAGGTCATCGTACTGGCCACTGCGCACCGTAAAAATAAACGCAACCAAAAATCCCCCCGCTACCAGCAGCGCCGCTCCGAGCAAGATAAAGATTACTTCCATTTTAGTCTACTCCTGCCGCCCTGGCCTGTAGCCCGGTAAGCGTGGTCGCAAAAAGCACGACGGAAATCGAACTGGCCGGCATGAGGACAGCCGAGATCAACGGCGACAACTGGCCCGTGACCGCAAAAGACAGGCCGACCAGATTATACACAAACGACAGTGCAAAACTCACCTTGACCACAGTAAGACTGCGGCGGGCAAACCGCAGATAGCGCGGCAGGGCGGCCAGACCATCCGCCCGCAGGATGCCGTCGCAGCCGGGGGAGAACGCCGCGGTGTCCTCACTGACGGCGATGCCGACATCCGCTGCACGCAGGGCGCCGCCGTCGTTTAGACCGTCCCCCACCATCAACACCCGGTGGTTTTCCTGTTGCAGCCGGCTGATGTAAGCCAGTTTGTCGTGGGGGGATTGTTCAAAAATGAGCGTGGCGTCCTCACCCAAAAACCCGCGCAGCCGTTCTTGTTCATGATCTTTATCACCCGACAGCAACGCCAGGTGATAGTTCTGCCGCAACCCGGAAACCATGGCCGGTACACCGTCCCGATATTTATTGGTAAAACGAAATTGCCCGCGCATTTTTTTATCAATTGACAGATAACTTGCCGTATCGGCCCCCGATAGTGAGGTGTTTTCAGCGCCGGGTGTCCAGGAAGCCCAATCCCGCCGTCCCAGCCGCACCAGATGGCCGTCGACCTGGCCGGTAATTCCCCGGCCGGCGACCTCCGCGAAATCATGGACTTCGTTTTTCGGCGTTGAGTGGGGGAGTTGTGCCAGACGGCGGCTGACCGGATGTGTCGATTGGCGGGCCAGTGAAACGGCCAGTGACATCTCATATGCAGTCAACGGACTCCCCTCGAATAATATCTCGCTGTCCTGCGACTTAGTCAAGGTGCCGGTTTTATCAAATACGATGGTATCGACTGCCGCCAGCGCTTCCACGGTCGCCGGAGTGCGCAGATAAAATTCCTTCCGGCCCAGCAGCCGCAGGGCGGTACCCAGGGCGAATGGACTGGACAAAGCCAGCGCGCAGGGGCAGGCGATAATCAGCACCGAAGTGAAAGCGTTTAGCGCCAGGTGCGTATCCCGCGGGAGCCAGTACAGTGCCGCGCCGGCGGCCACCACCAGCACAGCCGCTGTAAAGTATTTGCCGACGCGATTAGCCAGGTCGGTGATGTGTGGCTGGGCCTGACTTTGCAGTAACGGGCTGTTCCACAAGCGGGTGAGATAACTTTGCGAGGCCTTTTTGGTTACCCTTAATTCGATGGCCCCACCGACCTGCCGTCCCCCGGCATACACCTGCTCGCCGTCTGCCCGGTGTTGCGGTTCAGATTCGCCGGTGACGAAACTGTAGTCCAGAAAACCCTCACCGTTAAGCAATATACCGTCCGCCGGGACCAGTTCCTGATTACGGACGCGGATACGGTCGCCGACATTCAACTCCGCGATCGGGACCGATGTTTCCCCCTGGGCAGTGACGCGGAGGACCGAAATTGGGAAGTACGAACGATAATCACGATCAAAGGACAGGTGGTCGTATGTTTTCTGCTGAAACAGGCGTCCCACCAGCAGGAAAAAGGCCAGACCGGTGAACGAGTCGAGATACCCCGGTCCGAGACCGGAGAATATTTCATACCCGCTGCGGATGACGAGCGCCAGCATCCCCAGGGCAATAGGGACATCGATGGTAATCAACTTCTGCCGCAAGCCGGTATAAGCCGACTGGAAATACCCGCCCGCGGAATACAATAACACCGGCAGGGCCAGGCCGACGCTGGTATAGCGAAATAACACTGTCAGGGAGGATTCGATGTCCAGCGAAAGATACTGCGGGATGCTCAACAGCATAATATTGCCGAAACAAAAACCGGCCACCCCGATTTTCAGATATAATGAACGTTTGTGGCTCGGCGCGGGCTGTTTGTCGATGCTGTCCAGGCGAAACTGCGGTTCGAATCCCATGCGGGTGAGCAACTCCGCCAGTTGCCGTAAACTGAGCTTGTTGTCCTCGAATACGACAGTCAGTTCTTTCCGGGGGAAGTTGACGCTGGAATGACGCACGCCGTCCCGCAGGCGATAGAGGTTTTCCAACAGCCAGACGCAGGACGCGCAATGGATTTGGGGCAGCGACAGGGTAATCCGGCTCACCGTTCCATCGCTGAAATCGACCAGCCGCTGCCTGATTTCGGCGCTGTCCAAATAGGCAAACCGGGAACCCGGCTCGAAACTTTCCGGTTTGACCCCCGGCGACTCACCGTCCTGGTAGTAGGCCGCAAGTCCACTGTCATTGAGAAATTCAAAGACCGCCTTGCAGCCCCGGCAGCAGAAATACTTTTCCCCGACCGCAATGGATATGTCCGCGCAATCCAGACCACAATGAAAACACGTGGTCTTCTCTGTGGCCGCAGCTTCTTGTTCTGTGGGAGTTCTGCCCAAAGCGTCTATCCCATCGCCGTGTGGCAATTACCACGTCATCAATAAGGTACGTCTACAATATCATTCTAGCGAGAACGGCCGGTAAGACAAGAGGAACTTTGTCAGGCGCTCTCCGAAGTCCAATCCCTGAAGCAGGGGCGGTGGCTGATAATTGTGGTTTCCAAATATAAATGTGGAGGGGTAAGTCCGGTTTCCTGCCGCCGGTGCGTTTTTTCCATTTGCCGTCCGTCCCGCCGTCGATTATGCCCCTCTGTTCGGGACAATACAGATGAACTCAAAATCCTCGGCATAGGGGTTTTCAAACTGGTGGCTCGTGTTCGGCGGCACGTAGGCAAAATCCCCCTGTGTCACTTCATGGGTGACATCGCCGATCGTCAGCCGGCCTTTGCCGCTGATGATATAATTCACATGTTCCCAGTCGTGCTGATGGTGCGGCGTATGTCCCCGTGGGCCGACGCGAAACACGCGCAGAGTATGGTCGGGCCAGCCCTGGGCCGGGCCGATGATTTTTGCCCCGGTTGTATTGGTCACGCCCTCGGCGCGGATCTGGTCCCGGACGATTTCGTCGTGTTTGATGATTCCCATGTTTATCCTCCGCGTTTTGTCTAGTACGTCTACGGTCGACGGCGGATTTTTGCTGTGTAAAAGCGAGGCCGGTTGCCGCCCGACCTTGCAATTAATAATTGTTGCTTCCGGGGAAAAAATTAAGAACTTTATCCGATACCTTCCGTAGGTGAGGGGGGGGCGATTGGGGTTTGGCATGTCGATTTTTCAGGCAGTCTTTATTTCCCGCTTCAACCGGCATCAATATCGCAAGCTCATACAGAGGAGGGACTTATGGCCGCAATGACGCGCCGGGAATTTATCGCAAACGGGGCGAAATGGGTGGCGGTGGCTTCTATTCCTGCAGTGCTGAACATTAATCCGTTGAGGGCGCTGGCGGGAGCGGAGGCCCCCATGGAGCTGGTCGATTATCTTAAACTCTTTGAGGTCGATCAGGAACTCATTGCCAAGATTATCTCCGCCGGACTGGACCGGGGGGGGGATTTCTGCGATCTGTACTTCGAGCATCGCGTTTCCAACTGGGTCGGTCTACAGGATGAGGCGGTCAACCGCGCCTACTGCAACATCGATTATGGCGTTGGGATCCGGGTGGTCAACGGCGATCAGACCGGGTTTTCGTTTACCGAGGAATTGACCCCGGAGGCCATGCTCAAGGCCGCGCAAACCGCAGCCAACATCGCCAACCAGAGCGCCAAACCCGGACCAGTCGAGTTCAGTTTCCACCGTGCGCCGAATTATTACCCGGTGGAAAAAGTCTGGGCCGACGTCGGAATCGACCAGAAAATCCCGGTGGTACAGGAGTTAAACGCCAAATTGCATGACCGGGACAGCCGGGTCACCAAGACCAGGGTCTGGTACGGGGATTGGACCTCGACGGTATTGGTGGCCAGTTCGGACGGCACACTATCGTGCGATTATCGGCCAATGGCCGAAATTCAGGCCGGTTGCACCGCCGAGCAAAACGGCCAGCGTGAAGAAAACAGCTACTCGCTGTCGGCGCGGAAAGGGCCTGAACATTTCAGTAAGGAAAACCTCGACAAAGTGGCGACCGAAGCGGTCAAAAACACCGTGGTGTTGTTCGATGCGGTCAAACCCGAGGCCGGGGAGATGGAAGTTGTCCTGGCCGCAGGCAGTTCCGGTATCTTGTTGCACGAGGCGATCGGTCACGGCATGGAAGCGGATTTCAACCGCAAGAATGAATCGATTTACTCGGACAAAATCGACCAGCAAATCGCCGAACCGATGGTCTCGATCGTTGATGATGGCACCTGGGAAAGCGCCCGGGGGGCGATTAACATTGACGATGAAGGTTCGCCGACACAGAAGACCTACCTGGTGCGTGACGGCATCCTGCGTTCGTATATGCACGACCTGATCAGCTCCAGACATTACAAGGTAAAACCGACCGGCAACGGCCGGCGCGAATCGTTCCGGTACGACCCGATGCCGCGCATGCGCTGCACCTATATGTTGCCCGGCCCGCACACCAAAGAAGAGGTGATCGGCAGCGTCAAGAAAGGCATCTATTGCGAATCATTTACCAACGGCGAGGTGCATATCGGTCCCGGTGATTTCACGTTCTATGTGAAAAACGGCAACCTGATTGAAGACGGCAAAATCTCCAAGCCAATCAAGGACATCAACATCATCGGCAACGGTCCCGAAGTGCTCAAGCGTGTGGTCATGGTGGGTAACGACCTGGAAATGTCGGTCGGCAGCGGCATGTGCGGCAAAAACGGCCAGAGCGTGCCGGTCTCCATGGGCTTGCCCACGACCAAAGTGTCCGCGATTACCGTGGGGGGGATTAATTCGTAAGCAGGGGACCGCGAGTCCGGGGACCAAACATCCAACCAGTGGATAGAAAAGGCATGTGTTATGAATAAAGAAAATCAATTGGCGCTGGCGCGCTGGGCCGTGGATCAGGCCAAAAAGGCCGGTGCGGATGCTGCCGCGGTAGATGTCGTCAACAGCCGGGACATTGAAGTCGAAGTCCGGGAACAGAAAGTGGACAAGCTCAAGGAATCCACGCAGAATTCCCTGGGCATCAGTGTGTATGTCAATAACCGGTATACGAGCCAATCGACCAACGACCTGCGCGAGAACACGCTCACCCGTTTCATCAGTGAAGCCGTGGCGATGGCCAAATATTTGACGGAGGACGAGTTTCGCGGTCTGCCCGATCCGAAATACTATCCGGGCCGGCAGGACATCGATTTGAAAATCTATGACGGCGGCTATGAATCGTTGACCTCCAAAGAGCGCATCGATTTCGCCAAAGCCGTCGAAGACGCCGCGCGGTCGCACAGCGACAAGGTGATTGCCTGTACTGCCGGGTTCAATGACTCGGAGTACCGGTCGGTCAAGGTGCACAGCAACGGGTTCGAAGGCACGGCCGAAGGTACTGTCTATTCCGCGGGCGCCGAATCGACCGTCCGGGGAGAGGGTGACGGTCGGCCCAGTGATTGGGACTGGCGCACCTTCCGTTTCTTGAAAGAGGCCGTTGCACCAGAGGTCATGGGTCACAGTGCGACCGAGCGGGCGCTGACCAAGATCGGGCAGAAAAAAATCGATTCCGGTGTCTACGACCTGGTCATCGAAAACCGGGCGGCCAGCCGTTTTATCGGTATGCTGATCGGGCCGATGTCGGCCGCCTCGATCCAGCAGAAGCGTTCGTTCCTTGACGGCAAACTCGGGGAGAAAATCGCTTCGGACAAATTCACGATGATCGATGACCCCCTGCTGGTCTCCGGTTTCGGTTCGCGGTTGTACGACGGGGACGGCATTGCCGCCACGCGCCGTGTCATGATCGATAAAGGCGTGCTGAAATCATTCTATGTTGACTGGTATTATGGCCGGAAACTCGATTGGGAACCGACCTCCAGCGGGACATCCAATCTCGTTTTTGAGCAGGGGGATAAGTCGCTGGAAGAACTGGTGGCCCAGATGAAGCGTGGAATCCTGGTCACCGGTTTTATCGGGGGCAACTCCAATTCCGTCACCGGCGATTTCTCGGTCGGCATCATTGGCATGTTCGTGGAGAATGGCCGGCGGGTGAAACCAGTCAATGAGATGAACATTTCGGGCAATCTGACCGAGGTGATGAACCAACTGGTCGAGATGGGCAACGACCCCTGGATCTATGCCTCCTGGCTGCGGCCCAGCGTGTATTTTCGTGATATCCAGTTCAGTGGTGTCTAGTTTCCATCAAATCAAGATGACGAGGCGGTCCATTTCCGGACCGCCTTTTTTTACCGTTCCGACTCGGCGAAACAATATGAAACCGGCAAGCGGCGCCGGGCCTGGCGGTCGCCTTAATTGTTGTCCACCTGTGCGCGCAGGAGTCATCGTCCCGCTGAACCTGGCGGCCGCCGAAAAACCGCTGCCCCACAAGGTGGACCTGCAGTGCGGGTATTGAGTGCGGGACATGGCCGAATCCTTACTTTGTCGATAAGATTATCACCTGTTTGGTGCGCATTTTTTTGGGGACAGTGCCGTTTTGACATTGACGGCGCAGGCAGCCGACGATATATTCATATAGTTAGTAAGTGTTAACTAACTATGCAGGAGGCAGGTTATGGCCACTCGACTTACCGCACTGCAGCGCCGCGAACAGATCGTCACTGTTGCGACCAGGTTGTTTGCCCGGCAGGGGTATCAGAAAATGACGACCCGGCTGCTGGCCGAAAGCTGCGGGGTCAGTGAGGCCGCATTGTACCGGTATTTTCCATCGAAATCAGCGTTATATACAGCGGTGTTGAAATCGGTCAAAGACCGCCTCGACATCGGCCGCTTGATGGCCGAGCTGAAAGACATGGATGAAATTGAGGATGTCCTGCAGGGGATGGCGCACTTCATTATCTCCACCCATTCGAAAAACACCGCCTTGTCGCGGTTATTGCTGTTTTCCGCCCTGGAACAGCATCCGCTGGCCCGGGAGACATTCCAGAACCTGCGCGGGCCGTTTGTTGCGTTTTTAACGCGCAAGCTGCGGCAACTACAGCGCACGGGGAAAATCCGCGACGTTCATCCGGAAATTACGGCCCGGTGTTTTGTGGGGATGGTCATGGATTGTTCACTGTCCATGCATCTATGGAAAAAACTCCAGGGAAAATCGTATGTGCCGGAACAGGTGATCGCCAACAACATTCCGATTTTTGTTGCGGGACTACAGCAGCGTCAGCGAATTCATTCTTCAACTCCGCGCAAGAACACCGAGCATGAAAGACGAAGGGAGGGTGTCACATGAACATCTGCAAAAGATCTCCCGGCGGCCGGCTGATGGGGGCGATTGTACTGATGCCCCTGATCATCGGTACGGCCATTGCCGGGAAGCCGCCGGCCGACGCGGTGCCGGTCGGTACGGAAACATGCCTTGAATGCCACGAGGAAGCGGGGACGGCATTTGCCGAAACCCGCCATGGCAGGGCGTACTGGGGTAAAACGGAAGACCGTCGCATCGCTTGTGAATCTTGTCACGGTCCCGGCTCGGCACATGTCGAGGAGACCGACCCGGCCTTGATCGGCACCTTTGAAATCGCCGATCAGGACAATTCATTGCGCTGTATTGGCTGTCACTCGGGGATGGCCGCTGGGGCCACGTTGGCCACGGCCCACTATGAGGTTTCCGGCGGCTGTACCGATTGCCACGTGGCTCACGATGCCGAACGGTCGGTCAGGAAAAGCGAACCGCAGTTGTGTTTCGAGTGCCATAGCGACAAAAAGGCACAGGCCGCGCTGCCGTCTCATCACCCCTTGTTGGAGGGGCGCATGGGGTGTACCGACTGTCATGATCCGCACGGCGGCGAAGGCACCTTTGCTTCGGCGGGGGACAACCGCGAACAATGTTTTTCCTGTCATCCGGCGAAACAGGGGCCATTCGTTTTCGAACACGCGCCGGTGAATGAGGATTGTGCGATCTGCCATAATCCGCACGGCACCGTGGCCGACAACCTGCTGGTGCAGGGCGAGCCGATGTTATGCCTGTCGTGTCACCCGGCGCATTTTCACACACAACTGACCGGGTATGACGGCGAATTCACCGGCCCGCTGTTTACCGACCGCGGGGGTGTGTCGACTACGGACGGTTTCAAGAAAGCACAGATGACCAAATGTACGCAATGCCATGACGCAATTCACGGTACGGACATGACCTCACAATCGATAACTGCGCCGGGATCGCTGACCCGGTAAGGAGGCACTGATGATGCGCAGAACACTCAGCCGCGTCTGGCTGACGCTGGTCCTGGTGGTCGTCGCTTCCTCGTCGCTGGTCGCGCAGGACTCTCCGGCCACCTACCACTGGTCGCTATGGCTGGGCAGCCGTTACACCGGTTTGGACAATTACACCCAGAAAGTGGGTGAGTACAACCGGGGCGAAAAGGAAGCGATGCCCGAAGTCGGGTTTACCCTTAACGGCGCCGGGGGATACAACAGCTTCGATCTGCAGGGACATTTTTACAATCCGGATGAAGCTGATTTCCTGGCCCGTGCCCGGGTGGACGACCGGCTGAAATTTTCCGCGCGGTACCGGTCAGTCGCCCACCGCCAGGGGACTGATTTGCTGGAAAACCTTCTGGTCCGGGAATCCACCAACCGCGAGGGGACGACACCGGGCGGCAAGATGATCACGCATGAAGACCTGGATCCCGGCGCCGAATATGGCTACACGAGGCATCAGGTCGAATCAAACCTCGAGTACACGCCGCGCCGGGCCGACTGGCTGAAATTGAGCGCCGCCCATCGGTCGATCATCGACAAGGGTGACGAGCAGCTGCTGACCGCCATGCACTGTTCGAGCTGCCATATCAGCTCGATGTCGGTCGAACGGGACCAGGCGTCTCACGCCGTGGCCCTGGGCGCCGCTGCAGAAAAAGAGAATTTTGCCGTCGACTATAAATTTGACTATCGCACGTTTTCCTCCGGGACGGGGCCGGCCGAGATTGCCTATGATTCCGCTTCCCATCCGACCACCGGTTTGTCTGGTGATGAGTTTGCCTCGCGCGTGAATTATGAGGGTGAGGACGTGCTGGTCGCGTTGATCCCGGACGTGAAAAAAATGGCCCACCAATTGAACGGCCGGGTCACCGTCTGGGACGGTACGCTGCTGGGGCGGGCTTCGACCATGACCGCGGAGAACGATTACAGCGGATTAAAAACGACCGTGTACTCGGGGGCGGTGAAGTATTCGAAACGGCTGTCCCCCCGGGTCGCCGTCCACGCGCTGGCCACAGGCCGGGAACGGGAGAGCGACGAGACGCCGATTGATTTGCTCCCCTGGCGGGAGGGCCGTGCGGGCGGCGGACAGGATTTTGATTATATCCGCTATTCCACGCTCACCGGCCGCGCGGTGGAAAGTGAGGCCGAGCTGACTTTCCGTCCGAATGCCAAAACCGACCTGGGTTTCCTGGTCGGTTACGAGGCCGAGCAGCATGAAGACTATCCGTCATATGGGGCGAAGGAAACAATGAACCGGTATGTCGGCCAGTTCAAGGCCGGCCATCGTCCCTCCCGGCAGGTCAATGCCCGGCTGAAATACCGGCTGGAGCTGACCGACAATTCGTTCACCAACTACAACAGACTGCTGGAGGAGAACGGCCACCTCACCCTCGAGCAGAATAGTGCCACCGGCCTGGCCTACTATTATCAGCGGGAGGCGCTGCGCACCGGGGATATCACGACTCAGCCGACGATGGGCCACTACGTCGATATCGGGCTTAACCTGCGGCCGTCCCCGAAATTCTCCGCGCAATTCACGGCCAAAGCCACGATGGAGAAAAACGACGAGCTGGCCGGGCTGGATAATTTCGAGTACGAGCGCACGGCGTACCAGCCGGCTGTTTCCGTCGGTTTCACGCCCCAGCCGGAGTGGAATATCTTCGGTTCGTTCTCGTACCTGTTTGACGAGGCCAACGGTCCGGTGACTGTCGCGATGATGGATGGGTGAGCGGGCCAGCTGATTAACGCCACCGGTGGTGGTGTCAAACATTACGGTTCGCTGATGGGTGTCACCGATTATGCCAATCAATCGAACGTCGCCGCGCTGGGCGTCACCTTCCAGCCGAAACCCGCATTCACGCTGTCCCTGCAGGGCAGCATGATCATGTCCACGGCGGAATTCGATCCGGTCATCATGCCGGATGCGCCCGAGGAAGTACTCGAAGCGATCGAAGCGGCCGATTATGATTACAGCATGATCAATGAGTATTCCAACCTCGATTACGAACAGCTTGATTTGAGTTTGAACGGGTCGTACCAGTTCAGCCCGCGTTTGCGTCTCGACGCCGGGATCACGTATCTTGACCTGACCGACAACGCCGGATACGTCTACGGCGTTGAAAGCGGATCGCTCTGGATCGTCCGCGCAGGGATCGAGATCCTCGGTTTGTAGAATAGGCGAAAGCGGAAAGCGAAAACCCCGGCCACCTTGCGGTGCCGGGGTTTTTGTTTGTCTTCAGCAAGGAAACAGGAAATTTTAATTGTCCGCCTGCCCTCTCTGCTCAGTGCATCGACAGCAACGGCGTGCGTTCCCGGGGAGCAACGCCGTTGGGATCGCCGGTGCTGATATAGTTGATGGCCGATTGCAGCAACCCCACGGCGTATTGAGTGTTGTGGATACCGCCGGAACGCTCCTCGGCAATCATCATATAATTGTACACGGCGCCTGCGGAATCCGCATCGGAGACCATCCGGTCTTCGGCAGGGTAGTAGCCGTCTTCTTCATCGCCTTCCATCAGTTCGGCTGCGAACAGGAGAGTGACTAGTTCGTGTTTCAGTCCGGCAATTTCATCCTGGACGCCTTCAACCGTGCCGTCACCATCGTAGTCGCTGTTGGCGGTCCGGTTGAGGTCCGTGACCGGGCCGCGCGACCCGTGGCAGCCGTCCACATTGCAGCCGGACAGCAACTGCAGTTCATCCTCTTCACTTTCACTCCGCATATTCCAGGTATGCCCGCCGACCAGGTTGGCCTGTGAGCCGCCCATATGGCAGTCGATACAGCCGTCTTCCAGGACGCCGGTATGCGCCGAGCTGAAATATTGATATCCGGCGTATTCATAGCCGCCCGTACCGGCCAGAATATCGCTTTGATCGCTGTGATGCGGGCCCCACCGTTCGGACAATTCGACATCATCAACGACATACGTGTCGACATTGGCCCGGCTCTGATGGCAATTGGCACAGAGGTTGCCGTCGCCGTAATCAAAAATCACGCCATTGGCCAGGGTGACGGGGTCCGCGGCCCGCAATTCCATGTTGCCGTTGGTATGTGGTTGATGACAGGTGAAACAGGAAATCGATGTGAAATGCTCACCGTCGGCGGGAATGCCCGATACCTGAGCGATGAACCCTTCACTGGTATGGCACCGCTCGCAGGCCTGATAGCGCGACGAGTTGTTGCGGTTGCGGTTGATATTCTCGCCGGAACCGTGTTTGGAGTTTTGCCACTGCTGCTGCGCGGCAACGAGAGAAAGGTCCTGGTCGCCGTGACAGGTGAAGCAGGCGCTGGCCGCCAGGCCATCCTGAGGCGGCGCGGTTTCGTTAACGATCTTCCGTTCACAGCCGGTCAGGGCCAGTACGCCGGCGGCTAGTAACAGGAAAAACAGTGTTTTGAACTTCGGCATGGATCACTCCTCAAAATGAAAGACTTTTACTTATATACATCTCAACAATATTGGCCGTGTAATAGCCGTCATTGACCAGCAAATCATCGAAGTTATGCGCGGCATAACCTGCGCCAAGCCGGTAACCGGCGATAAACTCATAGCTGCCGGTCAGGCGGAGTGAGAAACTTTCGACATTGAGGTCCCGTTTGCTGCGATAATATGTACCCTCAACCCCGCCGCGCAGGCCGTGGTAAGCCGGAGAAAGCCACGAGCCGCTCAACATGTGATCGGTGAATTCAAAGCGGTCACTACTGCTGTTGTCGTAGTCACCCCGGGCTAAAGCGTACGAACCGGCCAGTTCGCCGAGCGTCCGGTGGACCAGGACCAGATCGGCGCTCAGCCGTTTGAAATCGGCGGTGCTGCCGATATCGTCATTCTCCCGCTTTTTGTTTTCGTGTTTCAGGCGCAGGGTCAGCGGATCGAATTGATACGCGGCGGTGAAGGCATAGCGGGTTAGGTCTTCATTACCGGTCAGCGTTGCGCCGTCCTTGATTTCTTCCCGCTGGACGCCGAACTGTCCTTTGAAAGTCAACTTCCGGTGGGGTTTGACCCAGCCGGTTGAAATGAATCCATCGGTCTGCGCTTCGTCATCGTAATCATCATTGATTTTAAGCTGATAGCCCAGGGTTACGCCGCCGACCCCCGGCCATACTTTGCCGGCATATGCCGCCTGAGTGATATTGTCGGTGGCCACCAGGTCGCCGGTGTTGTTTGCGCGATCGAAGATGAAATCATATTTCAGACTGTATCCCTGAGGGAGATACCATGTCCCGCCGCCCCAGACAGTGTTGACCGAGGTCCGTGTGGCCAGGGCATCAATCGCGTGGCGGAAATGCTGATAGCCGCCGTTAAGCTGAATGTTCCTGAACCTCGGCAAAGGTGTGACCGCCACCACGCGAAACCGGGTAGTCTGCCGGTCGTTCGCTACCGCCAATCGGTCGGCAAAATCGGACACGCGGTATTCCGTGCGGACCATACTGCCGCGGTGGTTGACCTGCAGGCCGGCATGGTACTGCTGCTGCTGATAATCAGTGGCCCGCGCAATTGACAGGTCGCCGGGATCGAACCATTCGACAATGTTGCCTTCTTTATTGGTGAGACCGTAACCGCCGAATATTTTGATCTCATTCACGGGCTTGATCCAGACCTGCCCGGCCGCCTGGTCGCGGCGCGTTGAATGGTCTCCGGCAAAATTATATGTCCGCCGATACTGCGACCCCGTCAGGTCCAGCCCGAACAACCCACTGCGGGATATTCCCGCGTTCATCCGGCGATTTTTCAGAGTGATATTTTCCAGGTCAGCGTGCAGGCGTACCCCACTGGTGAACTGCCGGCGGAAATCCCGCAGGGAGAGCGCTGCTCCCTCATACAAATTATATGTGGGTTGATACACGCTGCGGTTGCCCACCTCGTCGGTGTACACATACCCCAGACGGACCTCGCCGGCGGTCTCCGGTGAGGCCGATGCGGATTGCGCCGCCAGTACCCCGCACAGGACAAGCATCAGATATCGTGCATGTAATCTCACGGCCACGTTCCTTTTTAATCGTCAAAGATATGGCACCCTGACTGATAGCAGTCGGGGAACAGGATCGTCCCCAGGTCGGGGTCGAGGAATTTGTTGTTATCGTTCGAACCGTGAATATCGCTATGACAATCCAGGCAGGCCCATTTCAGCCCCAGGCCGCTGTGTGTGGTGCGGTGCCCCGGCGGGACACCATGGCATTGCAGACATAAGGTACTGCCCGGCTGATTTAACAAGCGATCGTTGGGGCCGCCGTGGGGCTGATGGCACTCGATGCACCCGCCGCCTTTGACTGCAAAAGAAATCGCTGCCGGGTGTGTATGAATGAACGGGCCGCTTTGTTCCGGGTGGCACGAGTAGCAATTGGCCGAGGCCCCATGTCCGAATTGCGGTTCGGTAGTCCCGGTAAAAGAGTGGCAGCTCAGACAATCCACCACGCCGTCGGCCACCGGATGCCGGGATCGCCCGGCAAACGCCGTCTTGACCGCGACATGGCATCGGCCGCAAAATTCAGTTTTATCGTCAAGGAGCAGCCCCTCCTGCCCCTGGTGCACGCTGTGACATGATAGACAGGAAAAGCCCTGCGCCGCGTGCGGGTCAAACCCTGTCGTGTTCATCTCGGCATGCGGCACATGACAGTCCCGGCACAGTGTTGCGACTTCGCCGGCCGGCAGCGCCGCCGGATTGCCGATGTTCGTCGGCAGGGGGTCCTCGATGTGCTGTTCCCCGCCCGAGTGGCACGAGGCGCACTGGAGCGCGATGCGGTGAGGGGGAGGCAAAAGCGCGTGCGCGGTGGCCGCCAGTTCGGCGTCATAACCCTCGTGGCAATTCAGGCAGGTTTCACTATCGACGGTTTGTCCGACAGCGGCCGCGGCCATGATGAGCACAATACCCGAAATTGCGAGTCCGATTGTCCTGTATATGGGGAACATGCACGTTCCTCCGTTCACCTTGCGTTCAAGACCAGATGACTTTCCCGAAATCCCTATTTCCCCGAAAATCCCTTACTAATTCGCTGTGAGTATAGCAACATTCACGTGCCGTTGTCAAGGAATAAAAAAACAAAAAACCCCGAGTCTGTCCCTCGGGGTCTTTGTTTGTGGATAATATTTATCTACAATAGGCAGGGCGCGTTCAATGCCGGTCTATTGCCTATGTTGGTCTGGTCATCATCGCCGATCAACCGCCGGTGCTGTCCTTTGCTTCCGGCTGGGGTCCGGCGCCCTTTAGCGCATGGATGCCTTTCGCTTTCATCTTGGCGTAATCGAATCCTTTAAACGTCGGGCTCTTCTCGTTGTGGCAGCCGGTGCAGGTCTTCTCGTTGGGGATTAGTAAGCCGGCTTCCACCGCAAGCTTGTGCTGGGCTTCACGGTTTTCTTTATATTTGTCCTTGCTCATGATTTTCATGTCTATGTACAGCGAACCCGGGCCGTGACACGCCTCACATTGCACGCCCTCAAAGAGCGTGTCGGCCACGCAGAACCCGGTGACATGGCACACCACGCAGGAATCCTTTTTCTTGTCTTCCGGCTTCAATACATTGTAGGCCGCTGCATGCTTGGTCGTCAGCCACGAGGCGTGTTCGTCCTTATGGCACATCTTGCATTTTTTGTCGCCGACATATTCGGGTTTCTTCACTTCCTTTTTGGTCTCCTGGGCAAAGCTGCTCAGACCCCAGATCGCCAGGAAAACCCCGAGCGTCAGGACCACCAATAACCGACGTGTCATGATTAATCCTCCCTTGTTCCGTATACCAGATCCATTCAAATCCCGGACCAGTGATTCTTCTCCATTTCCCATACTACCTTATAGCCAGAATACAAGCTTCCGGTTTCCCGATCAATGAAAAAGTGGGAGCTGACAATTCGACTTTCTGCTTTCGAGTATTTAAGGAACGACTAAAACAGGATAAACCTCCGCCGGTTTTGTGCTTACACCGGGGATTCGGAAACGTGAGATTCGACGGCCGACCACGGCGGGAGGACCCTGGTCAGCACAAAAAGGACAAGAAACGGCAAAATGAGCAGCAACCCGGCAGTCAGTGCGCCCTCCAGTCCGAACAATTCCAGCTTATAGACAGTCAGCCCGCGCAAACTCTTGGAAAACAACTGCCCGCCGATGACCACGTTCCAGCGGGTGCTGAAGATCCCCACCTGGATTAACAACGCCGCAATGAAATACATCAGCCGCCGCATCTCATCGGGGACCCTGCCAAAACGCGCCCAAGCCAGCGAAATAGTGGGTACGAGGGTCCCCAGAATAATCTGGCTGATAATCAGACTGATAAACAAGCGGCTGGAGATCATCTGGGACAGGATGGTAATTGATTCTTCTGCTTCGTACAGTCGCTGAACAAAATCGAGCAGTTCCAGGGAAAAATCGACAATGATGGCGTAGAACAATAACTCGGCCAGTTTATTCAGGCAGGGCATTGATAATCGTTTCCAGCGGAACATCGTGGTCACCATATAAATCATGATCACCAGAGCAATCCCCGACACGATCGCCGAAAATAGAAATACAATCGGCATCAACACACTGCTCCACCACGGATTGGCCTTTACCGAACCGAAAATGAAGCCCACGTAACCATGCAGCAGGAAAGCCGAGGGGATACCAATGATGGTGATGATGCGGCCGATCTTGTCGTCGAAACGCAGCGCCCGGTCCGAGATATCAGTCGTGCCCAATGTCAGGAATTTATAGAAATACCTGGTCACGCCCCGTTTTTCGTTGGACCAGACAACAATGCTCTTGCGGTAATCAAACCAGATTTCCAGCAACAGCACGACCATCAGGTACCAGGCGTACACAAAACCGAACATGGCCATTGCCGATTTGGTGTGGGGCGTCAAAAACATCTGGTACGACCGTAACGGATGGCCCAGATGAGCCAAAAGCGGCAGCGGGGCGACGAGTAAAAACGCCAGGGCGGTCAGCAGCGACAACCGGTACACCGGCTGCAGCGAGGAGACGTCAAACACCCGCTCCAGCGAGGCCAGGATGAATGCGCCGGCCACCAACCCGGTGAGATACGGATAGACCACGACCAGGATACCCCAGTGAAGTTCGAACTCGTTGGGGTAAATGTATCCCGTGATTTTGCTCAAATCGTTGACGATGTTCCCCAGGATCAACTCCATGATTTATCTCACTTCCCGGCTTGCTCCGGCATAATAGACTTTTGGTTCGGTGTTGAGCGCGGGTTTGAGCACATTGATATCATTAAAGCGCAAAAAGCGCCGCAGGGGGCTGCTCTGTTGGCCGACTTCGCCGAATATCCTGGCCTGAGTCGGGCACGCCTCCACACAGGCCGGCAGCAGGCCGCGACGGATGCGGTGGTAACAAAAGGTGCATTTATCGGCCACTTTTTTCGTGGGATGGAGATACCTCGCGCCGTACGGGCAGGCCTGAATACAATAACGGCAACCCACACAATACGTATCGTCCACCAGCACGACACCATCCCGGCTGACGAACGTCGCCCCGACCGGGCAGACCTGAACACAGGGTGGATTGGCACACTGGTTACATAATTTGGGCACAAAAAACGTCCGAAAAATCTCACGATCAGCGGGGAGTTCCGGAAAGCCGTCCCGGCCGCCGTTGGGGCTGTCGACATGTGCTTCGCCCTCGGGCGGCACGACATAACGCTCAACCCACGTCCGGAAATACACCGGTTCTTCGGGGACTTTGTTTTCCTTTTTGCAGGCATCCACACAGCGGCCGCAGCCGATGCACTTGTGAATGTCCACGCCCATGGCATAATTGTGTTCCACGGGGTTGTAATCGCTTTCACCGTCCACGGCACGTGCCTGCTCCGGACCAAATGCCGAGAAGACCAGCAGCCATTGTGGAATTTTGGTCGCGCAGGTTTTCAAAAAATCACGCCGCGGGGTTGTCGGCTTTTTATCGTTCATCGGTTGGCCTCGGGTTGGTGGGGGTAATGGCATTCCCAGCACAGGTAACCCTCGCCATGGGTCGCCAATTCGATTCGCGGGATCTCCGGTGCGCTATCTGCATTGGAGGCATGACATTGGCCGCATTTTTCGCGAGTGGAAGGTTTCAGCGCGCGGACCATGACCGGGTCCACAAGATGCTCCGCCGGAAGGTCATGACATGTCGTGCAGGATAGACTCGCGTGGTGTGAGACGGCTTTTTCGTTGACGATCTGCCGGTGGCAGGCAGCGCATTCCTCCGGCGCGTGGGGAAGTTCCGGATGATGCGGTTGATGACAGGTCATGCATGGTTGCCGGGGATTGTGCAGCTCGGGAATAATCTGCGGGAAGCCGGTCGGGCGCGTCGGGTTGTACCCATGGCACAGCGTGCAATGCTCCCTGTTGCGCGGCACCTCGGGGGCATATTCGTCGGGTGCCTCAATGTGTGCGGCCGCCGGTCCATGGCAGGCCTCGCAGGCAACCCCGCGATGATTAGACTGTTGTTTAAGTTCGTACACATCGTCATGGCACTCAGCACACGCCTGATGACCGGCGTAGGCGATGTCCAGCGCGGCGACATCATCGACCGCCAGTGCACGGTAATGCCCATATTCGCCAAAGGTTTCCGGCAGCAGCACCAGTCGCATAATCACCAGTGCGGCGACCGCCAGGGCCAGCAGGAATGCCAGGGGGATCAACTGCTGGGGGATTTTCTTTACTTTCACTCAATCCCTTTCGAATGCGCGCTTTTGTCCCGCCGGCTTCTATCAAGCACTATTGTTTTGAAAAGTCAATAAAAATTATCCTCTAAGCAGAGAACCGACCGTACGTGAAGATGGGGCGGCAGGGGAAATGAAACAAGTGCGGATGATGCGCCGGGGCTTGGCCGTTTAGCGATAGCCGAACACTTCCGCCCAGATAATCAGCAGAACCAGCGACAGGCCCAAAAACAGGGCGAGGGAGCCGAAGATTTTGGCCCCGGTCACCATCGGTTCGGGCATGGGCTCGATCAGATATTTTTTCAACTGCCGCGTTTTCATCAGCTCGCGGTATTCCTCCGGCCGGTCGTGCATGAACTCTTCCACCGGCATGCGGCCGGTGAAGATGACCGTGTCCATCGGAAATTTGTCCGGGCGGAAGTGAGTGTTGAAAAAGTGCACGGTAAAGATGAACCCCGCGGCCAGCAGCGCCTCATCCGAATGCACAATGGTGGCTACATTAATAATCCAGCCGGGCAGAAACCGCGTAAAAAATTCCGGGAACCAGAGCATCAAGCCGGTGGAACCGATGATGACCACACCCCAGAAGACCGCGAAGTAGTCGAACTTTTCCCAATAGGTCCAGCGCCCGTATGCGGGGCGCGGACCCAGCCCGAGAAACCATTTAATGCTGCCTTTCAGGTCCTGCCAATCCTTACTATTGGGCAGCATTGAATTTTTATGGAGGAGAAACTCTTTCCACGAAATTCCCGAGCGACGCCTGGTGGCCCGCAGGTCAAGCAGGTGAGTGGCGAAATAGAAAAAGGTGATCACCGCGCAGATTCGGTGAACAAACCCGGCAGATTCAAAACCGCCCAGCAGGGCCGAAAGCCATTGTGCCCACCCGAGATAGGAAAACTTCAAGGTCATGCCGGTGATCGCCAGCCCCAGGAAACTGATGACGACCAGCACATGCAGTTGCCGCTGCCGTCGGGTAAACCGCCGGTAGACCAGGCGCTGCGGCCGCTGCCGCATTTTCTTGTGTTTTTTCATCATCTGGAATGAACGGGGCAGCCACATGATTGTATGTGTCCCGGCCACTGCCAGCGTGACCATCAGCAGCCCGCTCATAAACCAGAACGTATAGAACAGAATGGGGTACTTATCTTTGTCGTGATGCGTAGCGTGCGTTAAATAACCGGCGAAGCGGCGGTTGGAACCCTCATGACATTTCCCGCATGTTGCGACAATATTATCGCGGGACAAGTGCGAGTCCGGGTCATAGGTGGGCAGAATATCGTGCGCCCCGTGGCAGTCGTGACATTTGGCGGCCGCAGCAAACCCCAGCTTGGAGACTTTGCCGTGGAATGTCTCGAAATACGATGCGGTCACTTCTTCGTGACAGCGGCCGCATTGGCCGGTGATCTGCGCGGTGAACCCGGCATCACCGGTGCTGGAAATGGCATGATCCGAATGACAGTCGTTGCAGACAGGCAACGGATCGGTTGAATGCGAAACGCCCGGAGAGTGGATGCTCCGGGAATATTGTTCGTAAATGCCTTTATGGCATTCGGCGCACGTCTGGGGAATGTTCTTGCGGTAAATACTCGACGCCGGGTCATCCGCGGGCAGCACATGGTGCGGGGTATGACAATCAGTGCACATCGCCGTGACCACCAGACCGCTTTCCAGCAGCCCTTTGCCGTGGACACTCATCGAGTATACATCAAGGATATTATGCTGATTTCCCGTATAACGCGCGGCCGCCGGCTTACCCTCACGGTGACAGTTGCCGCACAGTTGAGGCACATTGATCGGGTAGGTCGGTGATTGGGGGTCGCGGTGATCAGTGGTGTAATGGACACCGTGGCAATCATTGCAGGCCGGCGCGTCGGGATCGCCCCGTTCGGCCAGTCTGCCATGAACGCTCTCCGCATGGGTCGCCACGACGGCGGCATGGCAGATCGAGCAATCAACGTCGCGGCGAATGGTGCTACACGGCCGTTCGTGAGGGGAGGGCGTGGCGCCGGTATGGCATTGGGCGCATGAGACACCCTCGCGGCGATGGACGCCGTTTTTTACCAGTAGCGAATCAACGTACAACGAGACCGTATCGGCGCCGCGGACGGCCGTCAAATCCTGGCGGCCATGGCATTCCAGGCACTCCCGGTCGGCGATTCCCTCCTCGTAATACAGTTTTCGCACTTTGTGCGGTTCATGGCAGTCGATACAGACCGGGATTTTGTTGGGTTCTGTTTCCCATAGTTCCCCGCGAATTACTTTCTTGTGCACCGTCTCGATCCGCCCGTGGCATTTCGCGCAGGTTTGGGGCACATTCGCCCGATAGATTGTCGAGCGGGGATCGGTGTGGGGCAGCACATTATGCGCCGTATGGCAATCGGAACACACGGCAGTCACGGTCAGCCCTTGTTTATAGAGCCCTTCGCCGTGGATGCTGAACGAGTAATGGGTCAGGATCGAATCCTGGGGGATGTCATACGTCTGCGTGACCGCCGTGCCCTCTTTGTGGCACCGGCCGCACATGAAGGGGATGTTGAACTTGGTGACCCGGGAGGAGTCATCGGTGGCCGGCAGAATATCGTGCACCCCGTGGCAGTCCCGGCAGCGCGGGGCCAGTTTTTCGCCGGCATGTGCCAGCAGCCCGTGAAGACTGTTATCATAGACCTCGGCGATATCGTCGTGGCAGGTACCGCACTCGACGCGTTCCAGCGGCACATCATGAGGCAATTCAACGCCCTCAAGGTCGGCATGGCAGGTAACACAGGTCAGCTCGCCATGGACCGAACGGGCGAATACTTCCGGGCCGACGAACACCGAAATTACCCCGCCGTCGCGCTCTCCCGTCAGGTCGGGGTCTTCATGGCACGTCAGGCAATCACTATTATCCTGAGCCGCGGCAAATTTCGGCGCCGCCGCAAGGCACACCAGTGCCGTGCACCACAAACAAAACAGGACCGTTCGCATCGCGTTATTGCATCTCATCATCGGCTGTATGATGAGGGGGCAGCGGTGGGTTAGGCAAGTGTTTTTCCCGGAGCATCGGGTCTTGCGGATGTTCGTGACGATACATCCACTCGGGCATCCTGCCGGTCAGCCAGGACGGGTTCATCGGGTAGACTGCGGGGTTAAAGACTGTCGAATATAAGTGCCAGATGATAATGGCCAGCGTTGCCAGCCAGGCCTCATAATAGTGGGCCACCAGCATCACATCCAGGAACCCCTTGGGGAACCATTGCGCCGCAAGATTATCGAACCACAGGAACAACCCGGTAAGGATCATAATCACCGAACCCCAGACCAGGGCCCAGTATTCGGCTTTTTCCACATAACTGAACCGGCGAAATTCCGGCCGTTGCGCCTGCCTGCCGACGTTGTACGCGATCATCTGTAGGAATTGGCGAAAATCCTCTTTGACCGGCCAGATGTCCCGCAAGAACCGCCGGCCGTTTGCCGTAAGGAGAAAGACCAGGTGCCAGATCGTAGTCAAACTGAACAGTACTGCCGAGACGCGATGAATGGTCCCGCGTACCGGAAACCCGCCTTCCCAGCCGAACAGCAGTCTGACCCACCAAGCATCGCTGAAGCGCAGGGCGAAGCCGCTGATGACCAGGGAGATGAAGGTTATCATTAATGCGGTATGCTGCCACAATTCATTGCGTTTCATGCGGGTAATTTGCACTTCCAGCATTACCAGTCTGATCTGTTTGCGCAAATCAAACAGCCAGTGGATAATCATCGTGCCGATGATGATGAAAATCGCGGCCAGGTAGATCTGGCGTACAATGTTGGCCACCGGGGTCTGGGTGACTCCGGGGGTGCTGTGGATCGGCGCCGTGGCCAGGGCCAGGGAAATTCCCGGGTGACAGCTGCCGCAGGTTCCCTGCAGGTTGTCATGATGAATGGACGAGGTGGAGTCGGTATGCGGCAAGATGCGGTGCGCACCGTGGCAGGACGCACAATTGGCCACGGTGACATCTCCGGCCCGGCTTTTGAGTCCATGATAGGTATCAATAAAAGTCTGTAAGCGTCCGGTGGGAATGCCGTATTTTTCATTCAAGCGCGCCGATTCGTGGCAGGGGGAACACGTTGCCTCGGCGACCCGCGTGGGCGAGACCGGTGACCGCGGATCGTCCGCGCGCAAAATCCCGTGTTCTCCGTGGCAGTCGGTGCAGACCGGCGAATCGGTTTCGCCCCGCAAGGCCAGCTTCCCGTGAATGCCCTCGTAGTAGTCCTCTTCGATCTGAGCATGGCATTTGCCGCACGTCCGCGGGATATTAAAATGGTTGATCGGCGAATCCGGCATCCCCGGCGGGCAAATCCGGTGGGAGTTGCCGCCGGTGGCATGGCAATCGTTGCAGGCCGCCGCTGAATATTTGCCGTCACGGGAGGCCTGCCCGTGGACACTGCTGCGGAACACGGCGACAGCGTTGTCGTACAGGATTTCATGTTTGGCCGTCAGGTCGATATCTTCATGGCACCGGCCGCAGGTCTGCGGCAGATTCAGTGGGTGGACCTGCGACAGCGGATTGTCGATCGGCAGGATGTCGTGCGCCCCGTGGCAGTCAACACAGGCCGGTGTATCGTCGCCTGTTCCAACACTAAGCCGCCCGTGACATTCGTATTCTTCAGCGGCCCCCACATGACATGCGCCGCATGCTACCGCTGCGACTTCCTCTTCGTGGGGTAGCTCTTTGATTGCCGCATGGCAATCCAGACATTCGAATTCGTTATGGACCGAGTTGGCGAGTTCACCGTTGTATGTCCGCTGGTCATCATCAAAGACAGTCTCATGGCATTCCAGACAGTCGGCCGATGCCGGAGTTGCCGGCTGGGCTGCCACCGACAGCGGCACCAAAACGACGATCCCAAGACTCAGAACGCGGATGAATGTCCCAGACAAAAATGCGTGTAGTGCCGTCAGCACAAGGCGAAAAAGATTCCGCTTTATTGACAACGATTGACGAATACCCTGCCGAAAGGGACACGTTGCAGAATTCCCGGCGGCCGAACTCATCATGGGTTATCGCATATCAAGTTTGTGACCCAATCGGGTTATTCATATTTTTCACAATAAATATAACTCCTGGAGCATATTGGAACAAATTCTTAGTGGCGGTTGCTACAGGTATTTTGTTGAATATTGATAAAGCAATCTTCTTACTTGGTTTTATCTTCGACTGTCAGGGTTACTGCAGTGGTTTTGATCAACCAAGTAACCTTTAATATGTTAAAGAGTTGTTGGGCGGAAACTGGTCATTCCCGGAATCAATGCTATATTTCCGAATCTCGATTTTTGGCAGGCCGCTTTCGCTTTGCCAGTGGGCGTCGCCGGCTAGACCGAACATAAATGAAGGAGAAGTAGGTGCAGCAAACGGGGGATGTAACGAGATCGGCGCCGGGAATCGCGAAAGCCCGGATCAGAGACCGGGGATCCCCGGTTCAGTCAGCCGGGCCGGATCGAGGATATTTTTCAGTTGGTCGGCAGTCAGGTAACCTTTTTCCAAAACGACAGCGGTGATCGAGCGGCCGGTACGGTGGGATTCCCTGGCCACCTCGGCGGCTTTTTCGTACCCGATAATCGGGTTTAAGGCCGTGGCCAGCCCCAGTGTTTTTTCGAGAAAGTACTGTGTGCTTGCTGTATTGGCGGTGATCCCGGCCAGACTACGCGCAGCAAAGGCCGCCACGCCCCCGGTGAGCACTTTCAACTGTTCGCCGACAGCATAGGCCACCAGCGGCATCATTACATTCAATTCCAGTTGTCCTGCAGCCGCGGCCCAGGCGACCGATTCATGGAAGCCGATCACCGAAAAACATACCATGTTCAGCATCTCGGCCATCACCGGATTAACTTTGCCCGGCATAATCGACGATCCGGGCTGGACCGGGGGCAGAGTGATTTCGTTAAGCCCAGTAGTCGGCCCGGAGGCCAGCAGCCGCAAATCGTTCATGATCCGGGACAGCTCCAGCGCCAAATTGCGCAGCGCCGCAGAAAAATCCAGCAAAGGACCGAGTGATTGCATGGCCCAGAAATAGTCGTTAGTCTGCTTTAACGGAAAGCCCGTGATTTCCGTCAGCGCGGCCGTGACCCGTGACCGGTACTCCGGATGAGTATTCAGTCCTGTTCCGGTGGCGCTGCCGCCGAGGCCGATTTCCAGCAGCGCTTCGCGCGCCATGACGATATTCGCCCGGGCGCGGGTCAGGGCTTCGGCATACGCCCCGAATTCCTGTCCCAGCCGGACCGGCGTGGCGTCCTGCAAATGTGTCCGCCCGGATTTGAGGATCTGCGCAAATTCGGTTGCCTTATTGCGGAATCCCTGTGCCAATTGCGCCAACGCCGACAACAGCGGCAGACTGTCGCGCAGGAAATACAGCCGCAGCGACGTCGGAATCACGTCGTTTGTCGACTGGGCCATATTGACATGGTCATTGGGATGGATGATCTGATATGCTCCGCGATTGCGACCTAATATTTCCAAAGCCCGGTTGGCAATGACCTCATTGAGGTTCATGTTGTGGCTGGTACCCGCCCCGGCCTGATACACATCGACAACAAACTGTTCGGTCAGCGTGCCTTCCATGACCTCACCGGCGGCCCGGATGATAGCCGCGGCGTGTTCGGCGGGGAGCCGGCCCAGGTCCCGATGGACTGCTGCCGCCGCGCGTTTAATGGCGGCGCCCGCCCAGATATATCCGAATGCCGGCTTGTGGCCGCTGATTGGGAAATTCCCGACGGCCCGCTGGGTCTGTGCTCCCCAGTATGCCTCGGCCGGGACTTCGACTTCGCCCAGCGTGTCTTTTTCCACTCGCGTTATTGCCATCTGTTTCCTCGAGGTCCCCCGCTGTCTCAAAATCAGAACTGTAGTAATTATAACTCTTTGACCGCCGAGGTCAATTCCAACATGGCCTTTTTTCCATCATTGAAAAACATCAGGGTGTTTGCGGCGGCAAACAGGGGATTGGGAATGCCGGCAAATCCCGGCGAGAGACTCCGTTTGATAACCACCACTGTCCGCGCCCGGTTCACATCGATAATCGGCATCCCGGCAATCGGGCTGCCCGGGTCGGTACGGGCCACCGGATTAACCACGTCGTTGGCCCCGATCACGATAGCCACGTAAACTGTCTCCATCGTCGGATTGATATGATCCATTTCCACCAGCTTGTCATAGGGGACGTTGGCTTCGGCAAGCAGGACGTTCATATGTCCCGGCATCCGTCCGGCCACCGGATGAATGGCGTATTCAACTGCAGCGCCTCGTGCTTCCAGCAGGTTCGCCAGGTCGCGCACGGCATGCTGCGATCGGGAGACCGCCATACCATAGCCGGGCACAATCACCACGCGCCGCGCGTTTTCCAGCAGCAGGGCGATTTCTTCGGCCGAGACCGCCTTGACGGTTTTGTATACCTCGTCGGCGTCCGGGGTCGCGGAGGTCGGCTCCATCGTGCCGAACAGCACGTTGGTCAGCGAGCGGTTCATCGCCTTGCACATGATCTTGGTCAGGATGATGCCGGAAGCGCCGACCAATGAACCGGCGATGATCAGCACGTTGTTATCGATCACGAAACCCGTGGCTGCCGCCGCCCAGTCTGTGTCCATAAGTTAACCCTGCACCCTCTCAAACCAGCCCGAAAGTGGGTGGTTAAATTATGAAGCTGGTAAGATAATCGCGAAGTTTTACGGTTTGTCTGCAAATGAGACATGTCTCGCAACGTATGATAAGACACATGTGAGACACTTTTGCCTGATAGAGAACGAATCTGGGGAAGTGTATTAATGCAGGATCGGCTGAAAATCCTCTTCGTTGGTGGTTCTGACGGCTCCCTTGGCTGGATGGCCCGGGAGTTATTAAATCAGAAGCAACCCGCGATGGTCGAATGCCATTGCGCCGGCCTGACAAGCGCAACACTTGCGCCGGAAGCAGTTAAGGTGTTGCGCGAAGTGGGATTGGCTGTATCGTCGGAGGGCTGCCTGTCCCCTGAGGCAGCAGCCGATCCTGACTGTGATTTGATTGTTACGCTGGATCGGGCCGGCCGGGAATTTTATCTCAATAACGGAGGGCCTCACGCCGGCAAAAGCACTCAACCCCATCTTCGGGTGGGCCTTCCTATACATGTGCACTGGGCGATTGATGACGATCTGCCCCGTCCCGGTTCAGCGATGACGTTGGCGGAGTATCGGGTCGCGCACGAGCGATTGCAGCAGCGCGTTGCGAGCTTCATTAATGACGGTTACCTGGGGGCCATCAGCGCCCAGCGCGATAAGACCAGGCAGTTGATTGATTCATTGCGCGACGGCATCGTCATCCATGATAACGCCCGCCGGATTTCCGTGTTCAATCGGGCGGCCGAACAAATTACCGGGTATCGCCGCGAGGATGTGCTGGGCCGCGATTGTCACGCAGTTTTCGGAGGCGAGGGGATCTGTGGCGGACAGTGCGCTTTTAACGGCGACACCCCGCAACTACGAAGTGACCGCGAGTATCAAATGCCGTTCCCGGCCAGGGACGGTGAAGATAAACTCCTGCGCATGTCGGTCACTCCCCTCGAGGGACAGGACAACAACTCGGCAGGGGTTATTGTCGCCCTGCGTGATATCACCGAAGTCAGCGAGTTGCGCCACCAGTTAAAAGAAAAATACAGTTTTCACGGCATGGTCGGCGTCTCGTCGGCCATGCGGGAAATTTTCAAAACCATCAGGCAGGTAGTGGCCTCGGATTACCCTGTGCTCATTACCGGCGAAAGCGGCACGGGCAAGGAGTTGGTTGCCCGCGCGGTACATCATGAAAGCCGCCGCCATGGCGGGCCATTTGTTCCGGTCAATTGCGGGGCGTTGCCGGAGAATATTCTGGAAAGCGAGCTGTTCGGTCATGTCCGTGGCGCGTTTACCGGCGCGATCCGCGATAAGAAGGGACGTTTTGAGCTGGCTGACGGCGGCACGTTGTTTTTGGATGAAGTTGCCGAACTTACTCCGGCTTTTCAGGTCAAATTGTTGCGGGTCCTGCAGGAACAGCAATTCGAGCGGGTGGGCGGTGAGCAGCAAATAACCGTGAATGTACGGGTCATCTCGGCGACCAACCGTGACCTGCGCGAGTTGGTGAAAAGAGGAGGGTTTCGCGAAGATTTGTTTTATCGTCTGGCAGTGGTCCCGATCAGTCTACCTCCTTTGCGCGGACGCCGGGACGACATCCTGCCGTTGATCGAGCAAATCCTGGTGGATATCCGCCGTGAAACGGGGAACAATAACCTGCAGATTTCCGATGAGGCCGTCGACCAACTCCTGCGGCATAACTGGCCGGGAAATGTCCGGGAGTTGATCAATGCCCTGCGTTTTTCGTCGGTACGATGCGGGGGCGCGCGTATCCAGGTCCGGCACCTGCCCCCGGAAGTCCGGCAGGCATCCGATGCCGAATTCCCGGCTCCGGTTTCGCAGGGGGTTAGTCTGGATGTCATCTCCCCGACGCAGCAACACCGCAATAAACTAGAACCCGAGACGGTCGGCATCGCCCTGGCCCGCGCAGGAGGAAACAAGGTTCGTGCGGCCAAAATGCTGGGCGTCGGGCGGGCCACACTCTATCGCTTCTTGCACCGTTTCCCCGAAATCCGCTGATGGCTTGAACTGCGCGGCATGGCAGTTGCTTTAAGTAAACACGTGTCTCAATTGTTCAATTGGGCACAAACGAGGAGATGGCACACTCGGACGAAAATTTGCGGCGGGTTATTCGGCTGAGCCGGGAAATGCTCGCGCTGGCCGATGAGGGCGATCGCGACCGCACTGATCAGTCATGCGGCATCCTGTACGGCATTCTGCGCGACATGGCTTATCGGCTGCGAAAACTCGCCGAAGAAGAATGTCGAAAACATAATCCGACGCGCGATTAATATTATTATCCCGCGCTCTACATTATTTTTCCGTAAACCAGATTACCTCAAATGAACCTTTTATCATGTTCCCCGATGTCTCAGGTGTGAGACACTCTCGCGGATAACCTTTCAATCAAAAGGCTGAAAATATTCGTAATTCTTTATATTTCAAAGACATGTGTTGCTATCGCTGAGTGACGGCATGGTCTTTGCTGATTGACAAACTCATGACAATGAGAGCAGGTGAAAAAGAGATTGAAAACCCTCGCCAAAAGGAGGAAATTATGCGGCGGGTAATGGTTTTGTTGGCAGTTGTGGTATTTGCGGGCTTGGCTGGAACAGTCTGGGCCGCGGATTCGTACACGATCGATGTTGCCCATTCATCGGTCGGTTTTGCGGTAAAACACCTGGGGTTGAGCAAAGTGAAGGGCACGTTCAACGAGTTCTCCGGGACGATCATGTTTGACACTGCTGATTATGCGAAATCATCGGTCAGCGTGAAAATCAATGCCGCAAGCATTGACACCGACAACGAAGGCCGGGATGAGCACCTGCGCAGCGCCGATTTTTTTGAAACGGAGAAATACCCCGAGATTACGTTTGTCAGCGAAAAGATCGAGAAAACCGCTGAAGGTTATCTGGCCCACGGCAATTTTACCATGCACGGCGTCACCAAGAAAATCGTCCTGCCGTTTGTGCTCACCGGCCCGATTAAAGGCATGATGGGTGAGGAACGGCTGGCCGTCGAAGTGGAAACAAAACTTGACCGTCAGGATTACGGGATTACCTTCAGCAAGGCACTCGATACCGGTGGACTAGTGGTCGGCAACGAAGTGTCTGTGGATATTGCACTCGAAGCAGTCAAGAAGTAAGGCCGGGCGGCCGGGAGCCGGCGGCCGAAGGGAGCGGCGATGCCCCTCACGATGGCAGGTGAATTCAGCACCTCGTATTTGCAGATTCTTGATGAAAGCGGCGAGGTCGACCGGGAGCTGGAGCCGAAACTTTCCGATGCGGAATTGCTCCGGTTCTATCGGGCCATGTATCTGTCCCGAGAAGCCGACCAGCGCATGCTTAAAATGCAGCGGCAGGGGAGGATCGGCACTTTCGGTCCCGGTACCGGGCAGGAAGCCGCGTTTTGCGGGCCGACGTTTGCCCTGACCGACAAAGACTGGCTCCTCGGTTCGTTTCGTGAGCCGGGCGCGCGGTTTATGCGCGGCGAGCCGCTGTCAACCGCCCTACTGTATTACAACGGGTATGAGGAAGGCAACGCGCTGTCTCCGGATAAGCGTACGCTGCCGATTGCCGTGATTGTTGCCTCGCAGACTTTACACGCGGTCGGCATCGCGTATTCTATGCAATATCAGGGACAGAAAGATTCGGCCGCGCTGGTGTTTCTCGGCGACGGGGCCAGCTCGCAGGGGGACTTTCACGAGGCGTTGAACTTCGCCGCGGTCTGGCAGGCGCCGGTGGTGTTTGTCGTCCAGAACAACCAGTGGGCCATTTCTGTCCCGCGCAGCAAACAAACTCATTCCCGGACCATCGCACAGAAGGCCATCGCCTACGACATGCCGGGGATCCAGGTGGACGGCAATGACGCGCTGGCGATGTATCAGGCGACCAAAGAAGCGCTGGCCCGGGCGCATTCCGGCGGCGGCCCCACGCTCATTGAAGCGGTGACCTATCGGCTGATGATGCACACTACCGCCGACGATCCGAAAAAATACCGGACCGAAAAAGAAGAGAAAGACTGGTGGAGCAAAGAGCCGCTGGTGCGTTTCGAAAAATACCTGAGGGATAAAGGTGTCCTTGACGATAAGGCCAAAGCCACAATCGAGGCCGAGACCCGGCAGTATATCGACGAGGAAATCAAAAAATTCGAGACGCGAACCACATTCAAGCCCGACGCGTCATTTGATTACGTCTTTGGCACAACGCACGCCGAAATTGAAAAACAACGCGCTGAATTTCTGGCCACGCTGAACCAGGGGGGCGCCGATGCCTAAAATCAACATGGTGCAGGCGATCAACCTGGCGCTCCGGCAGGAAATGGCCAAAGATCCGAATGTGATCGTGCTGGGTGAGGACGTCGGTGTCGATGGCGGCGTATTCCGGGTCACCGAAGGGTTGCACGAACAGTTTGGTGAACGGCGGGTCATTGATACGCCGCTGGCCGAATCGGGGATTATGGGTGTCTCCATCGGCATGGCCTTATCGGGATTGAAACCGGTGGCCGAAATGCAGTTTGACGGTTTTTCCTATTTGATGATTCCCCAATTAGAGGGGAATGCCTCACGTTATCGCTCGCGCAGTCAGGGATTATGGACAGTTCCGCTGGTCGTGCGCATGCCGTATGGCGGCGCGGTCCGTGCGTTGGAACATCACTCGGAAAGCCGCGAGGCGACTTATGCCACATTCCCCGGCGTGAAAGTAGTCATCCCCTCCGGGCCGCGCAATGCGCGGGCGTTGCTGGTGGCCGCCATTCGCGACCCCGATCCGGTAGTGTTTATGGAACCAAAACGCGTGTATCGTGCCTTTCGCGAGGATGTCCCCGAGGAAGAAGAAACGATGGAAATCGGCAAGGCGCAGGTGGTGCAGGAGGGCGGCGACCTGACAGTCATCTCTTGGGGCGCCATGTCGCATATCACCCGACAGGCAATCGACGAAGTACAGAAACGCCGTGGGGCAAAAATAGAACACATTGACCTGCTGAGCATTGCCCCGATGGATACTGATACGATCAGCAATTCGATACGGAAAACCGGCCGCTGCGTTATCGTCCAGGAGGCCCCGCGTTCGTTCGGTGTTTCCTCGGAAATCACAGCGCGGATCAACGATAATGTCCTGTTGTATCTGGAAGCCCCGGTGAAGCGCATTACCAACTATGATGTCGTGACCCCCTATTTCGGCCGGGAATTGAAGTACATTCCCGACCAGCAGCGGATCGAACGGGGGATCGAGGAGACCCTGGAGTTTTAGGAGGCCGCCGTGTACGAGTTTATTCTGCCCGATCTTGGTGAGGGCATCCATGAGGGCGAAGTCCTCAAGTGGTTTGTCCGGCCGGGCGATACTATCGGCGAGGATGATCCGTTAGTTGAGGTGGAAACCGACAAAGCCGCGGTGACCATTCCCTCGCCACGGGGCGGCAAGGTCGTCTCGGTACAGGGGAAAGTCGGCGACACGATAAATGTTGGGGATGTTATTGCGACTATCGATGACGGATCCGGTGCGGCAGCAGTCGCGCCACCACCCAGAGAAGCCAAAGCTCACACCAGGGTCGAAACGCCGGCCTCCTGCCCGGTGGCTGAAGCCGCCGGAATGAAAGTGCGGCCGAAAACTGCCGGTCCGGTCCCGGCCGCGCCGGCTACCCGTCGTCTGGCGCGGGAAATGGGTATCGATCTTAAACACGTCCCACCGAGCGGCCCGGCGCGGCGGGTAACCGCCGATGATGTGAAAAATTTCGCCACCGGCAAATCCGCCGGAGCTGCGGCAGCGCCGAGGGCAGAAAAAACCGAAAAGATCGACCGTCAAGCCGAGGCGGAATTTGCCGCACACGCTGCCTCGGCAATCCCGCTTTTGGATATAGAGCCGCTGCCTGATTTTTCCGAATTTGGTCCGGTCGACAAGGAACAACTCCGTTCTATCCGCCGCAAAGTGGCGCGCAAGATGGTCACTTCGATGATTCTGATCCCGCATGTGGCGCACATGGACGAGGCCGACGTGACCGAATTGGAGGAGTTTCGCAAAAGGGAAAAACAACGGCGGGAGGGCCGCCCCGGCGGCCATCTCACGTTGCTGGCCTTTGTCGTCAAGGCGGTTACCGCGGGTCTGCGCGCTGCCCCGCGGTTCAACGCCAGTCTGGACCCGTTTAAAGAAGAAATCATCTATAAAAAATATTACAACATCGGCATTGCCGTCGATTCCGGCAAAGGCCTGGTCGTTCCGGTCATCAAGGAGACCGACCGCAAGAGCATCATTGATATTGCAGCGAACATCGAAGACCTGGCCACACGCGGCCGGGAAGGCAAACTCGAAGTCGCCGATATGCGCGGCGGGACATTCACCATCACTAATGTCGGCGTGCTCGGGGGCACCGGGATGATGCCCACGATCAACTACCCCGAAGTCGCTATTTTGGGGATGGGCGGGGTGCAGGAGAAACCGGTGGTGCGCGACGGCCAGATTGTCATCCGCAAAATGCTGCCCTTGACCCTGGCGTTCGATCATCGGATTGCCGACGGGGCTGATGCCGCCCGGTTTGTCGGCGAAATGGTCCGGCAGTTATCCGACCCGAACCTGCTGCTGTTGGAAACATAAAGGCCCTGGAGGTCTACCGATGGTCATGGGAAGTCTGGCCCAGGAAACCGAAATCGCCATTATCGGCGGCGGGCCGGGCGGGTATGTCGCGGCAATCCGCGCGGCTGATCTGGGCCGGGAGGTCACGCTGATCGAACAGCGGGAACAACTCGGCGGGGTGTGCCTGACTGAGGGTTGCATTCCTTCCAAAACCCTGATCAATGCCGTCGATTTAATCTACACCGCCCGGCAGGCCAAACGCTTCGGACTCAACTTCGGTGAAGCACAGATAGAATTAGACAAACTGCGCCAATGGACAAGCTCGGTGGTCAGCGTGCTGACCAAGGGTGTTGCGGGGTTATTGAAAAATCGGGGGGTGGAGGTGATTAAAGGCCGGGCGCGGTTTACCGGACCAAATGAACTGGCCCTGGAGCAATCTGATGTCGGCTCGATAAAATTCCGCCATGCGGTAATTGCTACCGGATCGCGCATTAATGAACTCCCGGAGGCCTATGACCTGCCGGTGTGGACCTCGGCCGATGCGCTGACGCTGCCGGAAATCCCCCAGCGATTGCTGGTGGTTGGTGGGGGCTATATCGGGCTGGAGCTGGGGCTGGTCTATGCCGGGCTCGGCTCGCGGGTAACCATGGTTCAATTTTTTCCCCATTTGCTGATGGGCGCCGATCAGGACCTGGTGGCCGTTGTCGTAAAAAATTGTGAGAAACGATTCGAGGCCATCAAGGTTGAATCCAAAGTAACCGGGCTGGAAAAATCCTCTTCGGGATTTGTGGCCCAAATTGAACATTTGGGTGAGACGACACGCCATGAATTCGACCGGGTGCTGGTCGCCGTCGGTCGAAAACCCAATACCGATACAATCGGGCTGGACATACTGGGCCTTTCACCCGACAACCACGGCAAGCTCGAAGTCACCGAGGAAGGCCGGACATCCATTCCACATATTTATGCCATCGGTGATATTACTCCCGGCCCGATGCTGGCGCATAAAGCCAGCCGGGAGGCCAAAGTCGTCGCGGAAGTCATCGCCGAACAGAAATCGGGCTTTGACAACCGCGCAATCCCGGCAGTCGTGTTCACCGATCCTGAGCTGGCTTGGGCCGGGCTGACTGAAGTCGAGGCCGAAAAAACGGGCCGCAAAGTACAGATCGGTCGGTTTCCCCTGACTGCGCTCGGCCGGGCCCGCACGATGGGCCGCACCGACGGCATGGTCAAGATTATCTCCGATCCCGAGACGAAGTTGGTGCTGGGGGTCGGCATGGTCGGCCCGCATGTATCGGAATTGATCGCCGAGGGCACTCTCGCCATTGAGATGGGTGCAACGCTCGAGGACCTGATGGTGACAATCCATCCGCACCCGACCCTTTCCGAGGCAATTATGGAAGCCGCCGAGGTTGCCGCCGGGCAACCGGTACATATCAACCCCGCGCGAAAATAAGCTCATGAATGCGTTCGAGCTGCCAATTACATCTTATCAATACGATGAACCGTTGCTTGCGGCGGTGAAGCAGGACGGTGGACCTCGCCTCAGTATCTACCAACCGACCAATCTTGCCGTCGTCCTGGGCAAAGGCAGCGACCCCGGGTGCGAACTCCGCCTCGATCGATGTCTGGCTGACCGAGTGCCAATATTGCGGCGTCGGGGCGGCGGTTGTGCGGTGGTTATCGATCCGGGAAACGTCATTGTCTCCGTTGCAGTGCAGACAACCGGAATAAACAACACCCACCGGATATTCGACTCGCTTACCTTCTGGTTGGTGGCACGTCTGCGGTCGCTGGGGTATAACTCGCTCTATCATGACGGAAAATCGGATATTGTCCTGGACGACAGGAAAATCGGCGGTTCGTGTGTTTACCAGGCAAAAGGGCTGCTGTATTACTCCGCGACATTGCTAGTGGCGCCGAATATCGATAATATCGAGCGATATTTGCAGCACCCGCCCCGCGAACCGGCGTACCGCCGAGGTCGAGCACATGCCGATTTTCTATCCGGCTTGACACCCGGTGCGCCGGCAGAAGATGTGGCCGACTTTGCTCGGAAACTCTCGGGACATCTATACCATCGGAGATTGCCGCTTCCTGATAATCCCGATCAATTCTTTCCATTGTCCATCAAAGAAGTTGTGCCTCTCGTTTGACCGTTGTTGATTCCGGTTTGCGATATCTAATCGGTTTTCACCTCGATTCCCACGGTCATTTGTTTTTTTCGTGAGAATTACTCCGTTCCCGATTCAATTATTTTTATGTATCTTGTTTAATGACATAATTATAGGGTGATTTCGAGCAAAGATTTTAGTTTTTTCATTTTCACCAACACTATTTCATTATTATCGTAATCAATTAAACAATGAAATATGAGAAGAATGAGTCGGGGATGGCGACAATGACCAATACAGACGAAATGCTGGCCTACAAAGAGCAATTGTACGAACAGTTCGGACTTCTCGGGCATGCCTTCTCTTCGTCTAAACGTTTGGAATTGATAGACTTATTATGTCAGGGAGAACGTTCGGTCGAGAATCTTGCACAGGAATGCGGTTTGTCGGTGTCCAATGTCTCGCAACATCTTAAAGTGCTGAAAACTGCCAAACTGGTGGAATCGCGCAAGGACGGATTATTTGTCTACTATTATATAGCCGATCCTTCTGTCGCCGAATTCTGGTCATCGTTCTGTGCCCTGGCCTTAAACCGGCTGGCTGAAATCCGCGAAGTTGTCCGGTTGCATTTGGACGATCGAGATGAACTCGAACCGATCGGACTTGATGAGTTGCGTGAACGCATCAGCAAGCAGGATTTGATACTGTTGGATGTCCGACCCGTGTCGGAGTTCCAGGCTGGCCGCATCCCGGGTGCTTTGTCTATTCCGCTGGCTGATCTGCAGGATCGGCTGGATGAAATCCCTGCCGGTACGGAAGTTGCCGCGTACTGCCGCGGGCCGTTTTGTGTCATGGCCGTGCAGGCCGTCGAGATCCTGCGCCGAAATGGCATCCGCGCCCGGCGTTTCGAGGATGGGATCCCCGAATGGCAGGCACGCGGGCTCCCGGTAGACAGAGGCCACGGCGGCGAATCTGATTCGACGGCATGAACCAAGCTCCATAGATCTCAATTGTGCATCATTGACCCGCAAACGGTCACAAACCCGAGGGAGTTATGAACGACCCAAAAAACAGACTGGTAGGTTTTGCCATCAACTACCCCAAAACTGTGATGGCCATCGTCGCAATCATTACGATTGCGCTGGCGATTCCCATTCCTTTTGCGAAGATCGACACCGATCCGGAAAACATGCTGAGCCAGGACGAATTGGTCCGGATAACTCACAGCCGGATCAAAGAAGAATTCAGTTTGTCGGATTATCTGGTCGTGGGATTCACCAGTGAGACGAATGTCCTGACTGATGATTTCAGCCGGCGCCTGGAACTTTTGGTGGAAAAAATCGAGGAGATGGACGGTGTCGTGGCCGAGGATGTCATGGCCCCCTCGACTGTCGATGATATTTACCGCACTCCCGACGGTTCGCTGGTTGTCGGCCGGTTGAGCGATCAACGCACCGGTTGGGACAGGCAGCCGTCGGTGGCCGAGAAGATCGCGGAAAACCCGATCCTGCGGGGCAAACTGGCCTCGGTGGACGGCCGCGTGGTGGCATTATATATCCCGCTCGAAAGTAAAAAATATGCTCATGAGGTCGGCGAAAAAATCAAAACGGCGATGGCGGAGATCGGCGGCTTCACCAGCTACCATATCACGGGCCTCCCGATTGCCCAGGAAACATTCGGCAAGGAGATGTTCAAACAAATGGGCCTCTCGGCGCCGCTGGCGGGGATTCTGATCTTTGTGCTGATGTTATTTTTCTTCCACAAACTCAAAGTCGTTCTCGCGCCGATGATTCTGGCGGTCGTTACCATTATCTGGACGATGGGCTTGTTGATTCTGATGGGCTACACCGTCCATATCATGAGTTCGATGATTCCGATCTTTCTCATGCCGATTGCCGTATTGAACTCAATTCACATCCTCTCCGAGTTCCATGAACGGTACCAGAAATCGAAATCGCGTCGGCAGGCGATCATTTCAACAATGGACACCCTGTTTGGTCCGATGATTTTTACATCCCTGACCACGGTGGTAGGTTTTGCCTCACTGATGTCAGCTTCGATTCCACCGGTGAAAGTCTTTGGCGCATTTGTCGCATTCGGTGTCGGCGTGGCCTGGCTGTTGTCGGTCACTTTCAATCCCGCCTATGCGGTCTTATTGTCCAAACGGACACTATCCACCTTCGGCCGGATGGATGAAAAGCGGTCGTTGATGGGTAAAATCATGCCCGCTCTCGGCCGCTACGCGATCAGGAGTCGATGGCCGATTTTGTTGGTGACGATACTAGCCCTGGTCGTTTCGGTATATGGCATCAGCCAGATTGTGGTCAACGACAATCCGACTAAGTGGTTTAAAAAGTCGCACCCGATCCGGGTCGCCGAACAGGAACTGGGCCGGCACCTGGCCGGTACGTACATGGCATATCTTGAATTCGATGCCTCCAATACCGAAGATGAATCGGTCAAGAATCCGGAGACGCTCCACTACATGGAGGGTCTGCAAAAGCGGCTGGCGTTGTTGCCGCAGGTCGGTTCGACCACCGGGATTACCGATATCGTGAAAAAAGTCCGTTTTGAGTTGAACAACGGTGATTCTACTACCTATGCTGTGCCGAACGATGCCAATGAGATTGCGCAGGAATTGTTCCTGTATGAGGTGGCCGGCGGTGATCCGGAAGACCTGTATAAATTTATCACTCCGGACGGCGACAAGGCCGTAATGTGGATTCAGCTTCGTGACGGCGACAACACGGCAGTCGAGGAAGTCGTGGCCGCCGCACAGCAATATTTTGCGCAGTACGCTGCTCCGGCGGGAATGAAATTCGATTGGGGGGGCCTGACATATATTAACGTCATCTGGCAGGAAAAGATGGTCGTGGGCATGCGCAACTCGCTGCTCGGTTCATTCATCGTCGTAGCCCTGATGATGGTTTTCCTGTTGCGTTCGGTGGTCCTCGGTCTGATCTCGATGATCCCCCTGACCGTTACTATCTCGCTGGTGTACGGCATGGTCGGTTTGACCGGCAAAGCCTACGACATGCCGATCGCTGTGTTGTCCTCGCTCACACTGGGATTGTCAATCGATTTTGCCATTCATTTCCTCAAACGCGGCCAGGCCATCTATAAAAAGGTCAAGAACCTGAAATTGACGATGGACGAGTTGTTTGAGGAACCGGCACGGGCGATTGCGCGCAATATCGTGATCATCGCTCTGGGTTTTGTCCCGCTATTGTTCTCCGATCTGGTGCCGTACGTGACCGTAGGGATATTTTTCCTGGCGATCATGGCGCTCTCCGGGCTGGCGACGTTCATGATCCTGCCCGGACTTGTTAGTTTTCGCGGCAAACGAGTATTCTGGCCCTGGGGCGCCCGCGCCGAGACCTGGGAGGAACGACCGGTCCTCGACGAGGAAACTCCGAATCAATCCACAAAAGGAGATAGTATCGTGAAACAGGCTCTGGCAGTGTTTATCGCGGCGTCCGTGACCATCGGCGCAGGCATCGCTTTGGCGCAGGACCAGCCGGCCGTGCAGTTGATGAATGAATCACACAACGCATATTACTATGCCGGTGACGGCGGCCAGGCCCAGGTTTCGATGGTCCTGACCAACAAGAAAGCCCGGACCAGAGAACGCGAGTTCTGGATGTTACGCCGGGACCTCGCCGACATGGGTGACCAGCGCTACTATACGTACTTTATCAAGCCGGCCGATGTTAGCCGCACCGCGTTTCTGGTGCATAAAAACGCGCAAGGTAATGACGACCGCTGGCTGTATGTCCCGTCACTCGATCTGGTCAAGCGCATTGCGGCCGATGACCGGCGTTCGTCGTTTGTCGGCTCGGATTTCACGTATGAAGATGTATCCGGCCGGCTGCCGTTTTTGGACAATCATGAAATCCTGGGAGCAGACACGGCGCTGGGACGGCAGGCAACGAAAGTGAAAAGCACACCGAAAGACGCGGGCACCGCGGAGTATCAATACCGCATCACCTGGATCGACAATGAGACCCGGCTGCCGTTGCGGGAGGATTATTTCGACAAGAACAACGCAGTCGTGCGCCGGTTTACCATCGATAAGATCGAGACGATCGAGGGCATTCCGACCGCGTCCCGGCGGACCATCCATGATCTGGACAAGGGTTCGAGCACGACGATCAGCTTCACCAATATCACGTACAAAACCGAGATGAAGCCGGACGATTTCAACGAGCGGTTGTTGAAAAACCCGCCGAGTGCATACACGAGGTAACGTCATGAACAGGATTGCCATCACACTGCTGGCCTGGGCCGTGCTGTGGGGTTCGGCGAACGCCCAACCGGTAATCGAGGGGTTTGTGGAAGCCAACCAGGCCGCCCGGCTGGAACAAAACGACGCCCTGGGTGACGGTGATTTCGGCGAGCGGAGTTACCCACGGAGTGAATTCCGTGCCCAGCTTACGGCGCGAGATGCCGGTGACCGGGGGTCGTTTTTTCTGCGGATCGATGTGATCAGCGATGCCACAAAACATTCACGCAGCAGCATCGACCTGCGCGAGGCCTACCTGAAACTCCCCGCCGCGCCCTGGCTTGATCTCAAAGTCGGCCGACAGGTAGCAACCTGGGGCACGGGGGACCTGATTTTCGCCAATGACTTGTTCGCTAAAGACTGGGAAGCGTTTTTCACCGGCCTTGATGATGCCTATCTCAAACCGCCGCAGGATTTATTGCGGGTAAGCGTGTACCGCGGCGGTCTTACCGCCGAAGCGGCGATCTCGCCGTATTTCACGCCGGACAATCTGCCGGACGGTACCCGATTGTCGGTCTACAATCCCTTTCTGCAGCAGCCCGTGGGGTACGACCTGGCGCCGGCCATCGAACAACGGGCAAAGACATTCCGCAATGGCGAGTTGTTCGGGCGGATTTTCGGCAGCCAGGGCAGCATGGAATGGGCGTTGTATGGTTATAAAGGGTTCTGGCCGACGCCCCAGGGTGCAGCCATGAGTGGTACCCTGTTCTACCCCCGGATGTGGTCGGGTGGGGCTAGCGTCAGGATGCCGGTTGGCGCGTTCCTGGTCAATGCTGAAGGTGCGGCGTACATTTCTCAGGACGATGCCGACGGCCATGATCCATTGATCGCCAATTCGCAACTGCGCGGTTTTGTCGGCGCCGAAAAAAATCTGGGCCGCGAATGGACTGTCGGTGTGCAGTATTACGGCGAGTTGATGATGGACTACGACGAGTATCGGGCGGGTTTGATGCCGGGCGGTCCGGAATTCGACGAATTGCGTTCGACGCTTACCACCCGGATCAATAAGTTCCTGCTCGAGCAAAACCTGCAGTTGACCGCTTTTGCATACTGGGGAGTCTCGGACCAGGACTGGCATGTGCGCCCGGCGGCGAGCTACAAAATCAGCGATGAGATCAAAGTAACTGTCGGCGGCAGTCTGCTTGGCGGCGACCAGCCCTATACCATGTTCGGGCAATTTCAGGACAATTCCAATATTTTCGCCCGCGTGCGGTACAGTTTTTAGTACAACGATCAGCGAGTGGTCGGAAGATAGTGAGGAGGTCGACAATGAGTCTGGAACATACGATTCGTCTGATTGCCGGGATGTTTATCCTGACCAGTTTGGCGCTGGGCTGGTTGGTCAGTCCGTACTGGCTGATATTTACTGCGTTTGTCGGGTTGAATCTGGTGCAGTCATCGATCACCAAGTGGTGTCTGATGGAGGATGTCCTGCGTAAGCTCGTGTTCTCACGAAAATCATCGGCACCGTGCTGCTAGCGGTCTTTGGAGGTGGGGCAGATTGGGAAGCACGGTTTCCCGAAAAAAGCCCGGCGCATTGCGCCGGGCTTTTGTTATTGCTTTTACGAAAGCCAGTCACGTCAGCGAATAGCCGCCGTCGACAATGATCGTCTGGCCGGTAATCCAGTTGGCCCCTTCACTGCACATGAAGACGACAACATCGGCGACTTCCTCGGCGGTGCCCACCCGGTCCAGTGGGGAGCGGCGGATAACTTCTTCCATCAGTTCCTCGTAATTCGGGAATGATTTTAACGCAGCGGTGTCGATGAAGCCGCCGCAGACTGCATTGACATTAACTCCCTGACAGGACGACGCTGCGGCAATGTATTTGACTAGTGCCTCAAGTGCCGCCTTGGAGACTCCGATGGCCGAATAACCGGGAATGCAGCGGTGCGAACCCAGCGAACTTAAGGCCACGATCTTGCCGCCGGACGGCATGATTTTGATTGCTTCCTGTGCGCAAAACAAAAAGGCCTGGGCATTGGTGCGCATCGCCAGGTCCCAGATTTTTTCGGTGACGTCGAACACCCCGGCAAAGGCACCGAGCGCGGCATTAGAGACAAAGATATCGAGATGATCATACTCCGCTCGGATTTGGGCGAAGAGTTTTTTGTGGAAATCGGAATTGCCGATGTTGCCCCGGATAGCCAGCGCTTCCACGCCGCGTTCCTTGATTTCGTCCACCGCGCGCCCGGCGGCATCGCGGCTGCGGAAATAATTGACGATGACATGGCAGCCCCGGTCGGCCAGTTTCAACGCCGTGGCTTTGCCGATGCCCTTGGTCCCGCCGGTGACCAGGGCGATTTTACCGGACAATTCCCGCTGCTGGCGCTGCGGTTTTTCGGCGGGCCGCACGCTCCGCACCGTATGCTGTTCGGCGCCTTTGGCGATGGTCAGCGACAATGATTCTGAAGCGGACATAGCGAATTCCTCTTTATCGGCCGTCCGGCCGTCCCCAAAATAAGACAATTATTGTGGTAATATACGATTACAGCGGAATTTCATTGGCACAAAAAATATGACCGGAGGCGGGAAAGTCGGGCGGGTTATTTCTGGCAGGCCGGGCAGCAAAATGTGCTGCGGCCCTGCTGGACAAGGCGTTGCACCGGCCGGCCGCAACGGCGGCAGGGGTCATCCTCCCGGCCATAGACCTTTAGAAAGCGCCGAAACCGCCCGCTTCGGCCCCGTTCATCCCGAAAATCGGAGAACGTGGTCCCGCAGTATTTGATCGCCCGCTCCAGCAGGTGGCGCGTATGCCGATGCAGGCGGCGTATTTCGTCCGGTGTCAGTGAACCGGCGGGCCGGGTCGGCGGGATTTTGGCGGCAAAAAGAATTTCCGAGGCGTAGATATTTCCCAATCCAATAAGCCGGTCCTGGCGCAGGAGCCAGGGTTTGATCGCCTGTATACTTTGTTCCAGAAGATCGGCCAGCGCGGCGGGCGTGAATTCCGGCGCCAGCGGATCAAGCCCCGGAGGAAAGGCCCCGGCAAGATCACTCATAAGCCGCATCGTCCCGAAACGGCGGGCATCAACAAACAGCAGATCGCCCCGGTCCAGGGCGATCCTGGCCCGCAGATGCCGTTCGGGTGGCGCAGAGGGGGGAGGCGTCCAGATTAATTTACCGGTCATGCGCAGATGTACACACAGCCATAACGGTTTCTGCGGCTTTCCCCTCTGGGAGAGGTCAATTATGATTTCCTTGCCGTGGCGGTGGACGCGCCGGATCATCCGGTTGCGCGGCAAGCGGGAGGGGTGCAAGTCGAGCTTCGGATCCAAAACCTCCAGTTTGCGCACTTTGCGCCCGACCAAAAGCGGGGCCAGCCCCCGGACGACAGTTTCAACTTCCGGCAGTTCAGGCATAGCCGGAAACTGCGGGGGCGGTTCCCGGCAGTCAAGCCCTTTGGCGGGCGCAGACTGGATATAGACAAAGCAAGTCCGATGATGTATGGTATACAGTCGAAGACAACATCGACCATGTCGAGGTAGGGAAGATGGCTGAACAAAAAAGCGGCCTGGTCCCGCGCACGCCGGCGGAATCGGCCACCGAAATGCTGGAATTGGTGCTGCCTAACGATACGAATAACCTGGACAACCTGCTCGGCGGGCGGCTGATGCATTGGATTGACATGGCGGCTGCCGCTGCTGCGCGCCGGCATGCGCGCCGCATCGCGGTGACCGCCGCGATGGACTCACTCGGTTTCCTGCACCCGGTGCACCGGGGCGAGCAGGTAGTGCTCAAGGCGTCGGTCAACCGGGCGTTCGGGACTTCGATGGAAGTCGGCGTCAAGGTGTTCTCCGAGGACACGGCCACGGGCGAGTTGTTCCATACGGCCAGCGCGTATCTGACGTTCGTGGCGATCGGGGATGATGGCCGCCCGAAACCTGTCCCGCCGATCAAGCCCGAATCCGATGATGAAAAACGTCGGTATGCCGCCGCGGGCGAACGCCGCGCCAAACGGCTGGCTCGCGGCTGAATCCGGCGGTTGGAGATGAACCGCCGCTTGAGGATATTTACTTTCGGTCGAACAAGTCGCCGGACAGCCGACTGATAAACCCCTTGCCGGAAAAGTGACCTGAATATGAATCTTGATCAAGCGCTTAGTATCGCGGATCTGCGCCGGCTTGCGCGCAAGCGTGCGCCGCGTTTCGTGTTTGATTACGTGGACGGCGGTGCGGAGGACGAAGTCACACTGCAGGCGAACTGCAAATCGTTCGAACGCCTGCGCTTCCGGCCGCGAACGCTCGTGGATGTTTCACAGCGAGACCTCAGTACCACGATCCTCGGGGGCCCGGCAGCGCTGCCGGTGATTGCCGGCCCCGTGGGACTGCTCGGCTTGTCGTGGCGGCACGGCGACCTCGAGATGGCGCGTGCCGCGGCAGCCGCAGGCGTTCCCTACGGGCTGTCCACCGTTTCCATGCACTCCCTGGAGGATATCGCCAGCGAGGCCGGTGGGCGCCTGTGGTTCCAATGCTATGTGTTTCGTGAACGCGCTGTCTCCGATGCCCTGATCCGTCGCGCGGCAGCGGCCGGTTACGAAACGCTCATCATCACCAGCGACTTCTCGGTTTCCGGCAAGCGCGAACGCGACTTGCGCACGGGGCTTTTGCCCTCGACGAAACTCAAGTTGCGCGCCAAGCTCGACGTGATGTTGCATCCGCGCTGGCTAATGAGTGTCGCCACCCAGCGGCCGCGTTTCGTCAATGTCGAACGCGAACTTGGTGCAAGCCGCGAGGCCGCCGAGTTTATCCCCCTGAATATGTTCGATGCGGCGCTCGACTGGGACGATTTCCGCCGTTTCCGCGATCTGTGGAAAGGCAAGCTCCTGCTCAAGGGGGTGCTGCGGGCCGATGACGCGGCGCGCGCGGTCGAATACGGCGCCGACGGCGTCGTGCTCTCCAACCACGGCGGCAGACAGCTTGATTATGCGATCAGCGGGATGGATGTCCTGCCCGATGTTGTCCGTGAAATCGGCGGCCGCGCTTCGATCATCGTGGATGGCGGCGTGCGGCGCGGCAGCGACATCGCCAAGGCCCTG
>JAGVQM010000012.1 GCA_020051695.1 Candidatus Zixiibacteriota bacterium
TGCCGGGCAGTCTGGATCTGAGACTGGTGCCGGCCCATTGCGAAGAGCATAGTTTATCAAGTATACTAAATCTATGACACCAAATTCGCCATCACCATTGGCATCACCCTGGTGGGGGCAGTCGCAGATCCAGGTGTCTATCTTGGTTACAAAGACGTCGGCTTGACCATTGGGAGTAACATCAAACGCATTCTCTGTCGGTGTTATCCACCCATGACCGCCAAAATAGACCGCTTGATTATGGTCAATGGCAATGCCGTTGATTACATTGGGTGATCCAAAATTGCCTTGGTACGCGCTGAATTTCAGAAAATCACCAGACGGCGCGAATTTAGTGACAAAATTGTGGAGATATATGTCCTCAATATGGTGAACAAAATTGTCGGCATCGACAACCGGCAAATCCTTCGAATTTGTAAGTCCGGCGATATATATGTTGCCAGCATCGTCAACTGTAATGCAATTACAGTCGTCCCGCTCCAACCCGCCAAAATATGTACTGAAAATAAGGTTACCTCCTGCTGGCGAAAACTTCGCAACAAAAACGTCACCACCAAGTCCGTAGACGCTGTCATAGGCATTGACGGTTGGAAATCCTCCGTCCGTGGAACCAGCCAGATACGCCGATCCAGATGGATCGACATCGATCGCCCGGCATCGATCTTCGAAAATACCGCCAAGGAATGTACTAAATACAAGCTTGTCCCCTGTCGGTGATAACTTTGACAGGAATACATCAGATTCAGTTATCGTGATACCATCTGAAAAAATGCTATCATATGCATTGTGATAAGGAAAGTCGGGCGAAAATGTAGTGCCGGTTACATACGCACAACCATCATGATCTACTTCAATTCCGTGGCCAACGTCTCCATCATTGCCACCAAGATATGTACTATAGATCAAATCGCTGCCGTTCGGCGAAACTTTTACTACAAATATGTCATCCAGACCATTCTTATGATCGCAATATGCATTCATCGTGATGAAATCACTTGAGCTAGTAACGCCTGTAATATACGCACATTCTTCAGTATCAATGTCGATTGCCCAACCTCCGTCGGTGTCAGAACCTCCTACGAACGTACTATAAATGAGACCATCACCAGATGCAGATAATTTTATGATAAATGCATCATTGCGGCCAAAATGGGCGAAACCGTTAACAATAGGAAAATCGGATGAATTTGTCGTCCCCGTCACGAAAGCCTCTCCCTGCTGATTTAGCACAATATCCCTTGCCAGGTCATCAATAAAGCCACCTATGAACGTGCTGTATACAAGGCTTGACCCGTCGGCGGAAAATTTTGCAATAAACGCGTCTCGCTGGCCAATAGTCGCATTGAGACTATCATCGTAAGCATTTACTATTGGGAAATCAGCTGACGCAGTAAGGCCTGCGACGTATGCACATCCACCGGAATCAACGGCAATCCCCCAGCCCTCGTCTCTAGCTGCCCCACCAAGATACGTACTATACGACAACACCGGGTCGATTACCACCGGCAGGGCCGGATTGTATTCCTTGCCCAATTTGAAACTAAAAGAGTGGTTGCTGCGAATGGCATATACTCCCGTAAGCGGGACACGTTCGTCGTTCCGTATCTGGTATACCACCGGCCGCCGCTCAATCACCTTACCCCACTGCGTCCCGACCACCAATTCACCCCGTTCATTGACCGAGAGTGATTTCGCGCCATCGTAACGAATTTGGATTTTCGACGGATCAGCACCGGGCGAGACCAGGAAATCATACTCCATCTCGCTGCCGTTGCCATAGTACTGCAAATCAATCCCCGGGTAGAGTTCCGCAAAACGGATAGAGGTGTAATTCGGAACCTGGGTTTGCCAGCGGGTACGGTCATTACCCAAAAAGTAGTTATAGGTATAATCCAGCGGATTAGCCGGAGTTACTTCAGGATTCGGATTCGCGCCGACAAATGTCGCCTTGATCAGCAGGACCTCCAGACTGTCCGTCTCGCCGTGCAACCGATGCTGATCAGGCAGATCATAAAGCGGATCATCAGGCGTCAGAGTCTTGGGGATGCTGCGCGTGAAATGATAATATGCGCCGTCGGCGGTAAACCACATCACTGCCCCACCGGCGTCCGCACGATATAATACCTGTTCGTCCCACTGGCCTTCATTCTTAGTGAAGGCTAGGGGCCTTTGCGCCATTTGTCGCCCAGCTAACCCACTTTGTGTCTGGGATTTATCGCGCCAGCCCGTCAGGGATTGCGGTTCAGGTGTTTGATTTATGCCTTGAAGAAACACCGGAGAAAGAGCCAATACCATCAGATTGGCAAGCCCTCCCGTTAGAAAGCGAACCTTGCCGTTCATGTCCCCTCCCTCGTAAAAAAGGGGTCAACCTTGTATTTACTTGCTATTATAAAATACCAGAATTTGGCCGGAAGTCAATGGATATCCAGCCCCTTTCGGGGAACCCGCAGCGCAAACAGCATATCGACAAAGACAATCGCCGCCCCGCCGATAAATGTTGCCTGAAAACCGAACAGATCCCAAGCCACACCGCCGACGACCGGGACAAGCACCGCCGTGATATGATTCGCGGTCATCCCGAACGATAAACACCCGGTCAGGTCTTCAGGAGTGGAGATTTTCCGCAGATATGAATTTAACGCCACCGATGAGCCATAAAGTATATTGTCAAGGATATACAACACTATTAACAACGGCAAATACTCAACCACGGCATACCCGGCAAAAATGAACACCAGGAAAAACGAACTGCCGGCCAGTACCGTCCTCTCCCCCAGCCGGTCGCTCAGCCGGCCCAGCAGCCGGTTGGTGAAAATCGTGACGAAGTTATTGGTCAGCATCATTGCCGAAACAAAGGTAATCCCCAGCCCGTGATTTTTGACCAGCAGAAATATTGCAAACGTGGTAAAGATATGCCGCCGGCAGCCGCGCAAAAATGAAAGAGTGTAATACTCCCGGTATTTTTTTCCGATCCTCACCCGGCGTTGTTCTACCGCGCCGCGGTTGGACGGCAACGCGAACACCAGATACAATCCGGCCGCACTCACCAGCCCGCCGATCAAATAGAACGTGGCCCGATAATCCAGAAAAAACGTCAGCCCCAAAACCAGCCCCGCCCCCACCAGACCGGCCATCGATTCATACGACAGCAGCCGCCCCTGGACTTTGCCGAGGTCTTCGGATTTGGCCAGGACCAACAATTGCGCGCTGTTGGTCGGTTCGAAATAATGGAACCCGAACGACATCACCACGGTCGCCAGACCCAGCATCAACAGCGATGGCGCCAACCCGCACCATAACAGCCCCAGACCGACAACGACAATCGACAACCCGGCGATCCTGGATTCAGTGAAATGCACCGCCAGCGCGCCGACACCGAAGGCCAGCAGTCCGGGAATTTCCCGGGTTGTTTGAATCAGCCCCACCTCGGTCGGCGAGGCGCCGAAAGCCTCGACGGCGAAATTATTGAAAATGATCTGCCAGGTGTAAAAACCAATCCAGGTGACCACCGACGAGACAATTACCGTGACAATCGAGACGTTTTTGATCCCCAGCGCCATAACCGCGGCAAAGTACGGAAAAACAAGGCGGAAAGGACGGAAAAATAGCGGGTGCCCCGGCGCTTTACTTTTCCTGCATTCGGCCGACGAAAGCAATAGGGGCATTACGGGAAATGCCTGGAGCGCCAAATGGCGGAATTTTGGAGACAGGGAAATAATAATGCACAAGCGACTTGTTTTTTTCGTGGCAGTGATCGCGGGCATTCTGCTGGCTGGATCAGTCCGCGCGGCTGAACCGCCTCAATCCATTATCTCCCCGGTGATTGCGCATTATCAGACGGGAAACTGACGGGTTTTACCCTTTCTCGTTTTTCACGGGCCGACGGCTTGCCCGCAATACCGCAACTTCCCTGTTGTACACGCCTCGGATTTATTGGATATTCCGCGCTGGATGGGTGTAGGAAATCTGGAGGTGAAAATGAGGATGCGGTCTTGCAGTCTTATTGTAATCGCTTCGACAATCCTATCGGCGGCGGCACAGAATTGCTCCGCTCAAGTGCGGCTGATGCCGTCCCCAATTACCGTGATGACCCGTGATTCGACCATCATTCATTCGGATTTATATCTTCCAACGGATACGGCCGTGGCGAAATTCCCCCTGATAGTCCTGTTGCATGCGCTGGGCAAGGACCGCACGTCATACGAACATTTCGTCCCCCTGCTTCTAGCGCAAAACATGGCGGTGTTGAATATCGATTTGCGCGGGCACGGCAAAAGTGCGTTTGTCCGCCGACAAGTACGCACAGCGGCGCAGTTGGAAACGATCGATTTCCGCATGATGCCCGGTGATCTGCTCCAGTTGCTGGCGGTATTCGGCGAGAAATGGCCGCGGCTCGATCTGACGCGGCTGGGTATTGTCGGCGCATCGATCGGGTCCACGGCCGGGGCTTTTTACGCGGCAGACCACACGGAGGTCAGGGCTTTGGTTATGATCTCCCCCGGACTGGACTACCGGCACCTCAACACCGAAGCCCAGATCGTGAAATACAGCCGGCGCCCGCTGTTGTTGATGACGGGCAAGTATGATATGTATTCCTATCGCTCAGCGAACACACTGTATGACGCGGCCCTCGGTGAAAAAATTCTGAAAATATACGATACCTCCAAGCACGGAACCGAGCTATTCCAGGCCGCCCCCGGATCCGATTCATTGATCGTCAACTGGCTGCAAACACACTTGTAAACGGCTTTGAGCCGGCGACCGCCCAAAAAAGAGGCCCCCGGTCCGTTGCGGACTCGGGGGCATACTCGCCGAAGACGGGGGCCTCAGATGATGCGGGGTGCGTCAAACGCCGACCCGCCGCCACAATCACCCGGCAGCTCCATCCATATTGTAATCGCGGCCGCCGCTGACCAGGCGTTGAATATTCCGGTAGATCAGCGACAAATTTTCAACCTTGTTCGGGTCAAGCCACTGATCACCGTAACGGAACCACTTGCCGACATTGAAGACCACGACATACTCTGCTGCACCGGTCGACGGCACGGTAAAATCACCGAGGACCAGAATCTCAGTACGCAGGTCGATATCGAAAACAAAGGGGTTGGCCCGGTCGCCGTACCATGCGTATCCGGTCACCAGGACACTGCGACCGATCATGTCCGAATCGAGGCCCAGGTTATCCGTCGTCTTGCCCTGGTGCAGGACCAGGGATATCGCGTTGAACGTGCCGACTTCGACATCCTGAACACCCAGGTTTTTTACCGTGCTGCCGGCCGTAGGCAGAACATATGGTCCCTGGTAGGGAATCCAGGAGTCGCCCTCATCTTGTGCCTCGTCTGCCGCGGAGATATCGGTATCGACGGTGTAATCCGAGGCCTGCACAAACTGTACCGACCGCACCAGGAACTTGCCCGAACTGATCGTCAGTGAATCCGGGGCCCCGGCGTTCCACGGGTTGGTTCGGGCCAGGGGATCGACGATGGTGGTGTTCGTGCCGCTGTCCACGACCAGCTTCACTGTCGCATAATTCTCCGCGCTGGGGGTGTACACGACCGGGGAACTGGTCCAGCATCCGGTCAGCCCGCCCGCTGCGATGAGCAGCGCAATTGCTACTGCAACTTTCGTCCGCATGAGTTTTCCTCCTTTGTCCGGACGTTTATCCTTAGGTTTGCTCACTTATTTCAACAGAACCATTTTATTGGTTTTGGCCTCACCGGCCGAACTGACCCGGTAGAAATACACGCCGCCCGGTGCAAGCCGACCGTTATCATCCGCACCGTCCCACACCACGGTGTACGTGCCGCTTTCGCGGTGTCCGGTGCAGATAGTGCGCACTTTCTTTCCCAGAATATTAAACAACTCGATATCCACATTCCCGGCACGGGACACGGTGAAATCGAACCGGGTCGAGGCGTTAAACGGGTTGGGGTAATTCTGCCCGAGGGTAAACGTCCCCGGAACTCCATTACCCTCTTCGCTGACGATGCCGGAACCGAGGGTGACGTTGAAATCCGCAGTCATGGCCGGGCCGGAATTGGCGATATCGGCGATCACGACATAGGTTGCGGCGCCGTCATATGCGGACGACGACGGGACCGAGGCCGCAGTGAACAGTCGGTTGACGCTGGAACCGGGATACGGATCGCCCGCGTCCCCGTAATTATACAAGACATTGCGTTCCAAGTCCCAGGTGCCGTCGGCTTGTTCCAGCGCCACCAGGTAATGACCATTCGCGGTATATGAAGGATACCACTGACGGTCGTTGTCGGTAACCACGTTCTCATCGATGTGATAAATGCACAACCCTGAACCGGGAAGGTAGGCGTCATAGCCGGTCTTTTGCCGGTTTTCTGCCAGGAAATACTCATCCCCCATCGGACCGCCGTCGGTCCATAACTTGAAAGCCGTCGCCGTATTCTCGATTGCGGGGATCACCTGGTTATCCACGGCGGTGGCCACGGTAGTCGGCGTGACCAGCCCCATCTGGATGCGGCTCCAGGCATCGGGATGGGTCGGATAGTTGCCTTCATACATCGGGCCGCCCCAGGAACCGGAAGCCATCAATGACCATAATCCCAGACCGTGAGAATCATCATCATAATCGTACAAGTCCGGCAAGCCAAACAGCAGATGGCCCAACTCATGACAGAACACACCGATGGTCATATCGCCCGGGGCCGCCCAAAATTCCGGCTGGACTGAGTAAGTCCGAATCGTCTTGCCGTCACGGGTCTGCGGAGGCCAGATCGACCACATGTGCGACCACATATCATCGGCCGATCCGGAACGTTCGGCGCCGGTACCGGCATGGATGACCACAATACCATCGACCGAACCGTTGTTGTCGCCGTCGAACTGGCTAAAATCAACGTCGGCATCAATTAGGGCAATCAGGTCCTCGACCAGTTTCTGTGAGTTGTGGGGATATGAACCGGTACCATAACTGCCGTTGACATAATAACTGTAATCTTGCGGCGCGGTGCGCCACCCGATCTCCGAGGGCAGGTCGGGCGCGTCTATGGATAGTGTGCCGTAAGAGATTTCATCGTAATAATCCCATACAGTCTGCGGAGTATGGCCAAAGAGCAATGAGTCAAAATACGACCCGGCAACCGAGGAATCATTGTCGGCAAAACGCACCAGGATTGTCAGCAGCCGTTTGGAGCCGGCAACCAGGGTGCCGGTGCCGATCCGGGCCGGTTGATCGACCATGACGGGACGGGGCAGTGTCCGCAACGAATCGTATAAAGCCAGGTTACGCTGGACCTGCGGGTTGTCGGACGTCAGCAGGTCGGGGTGCGGCGGCATGGCCGGCGCCGCCGACCACAAACCCAGACACAGACCCGGCACCAACGCCATGCTCAGAATCCGTAGAACCGTCAGATTACGCATGTTCCTCCACTCCTTGCTAAAAGTGCAGTCCACCGGCGAATGACAAAGTGGCGCCACGGCCCTTGGTCGGCCATAATCCGCCGGCAGTGCGCGCAGCAAGCTCCAGTTGTATCAACCCCATGTGCAACCCGCCGCCCAGACCGGCGGTGAACGAATTAAGTCCACCGACGCTCACGCCCGCGCGCAGCGGCAAAAATGGAAAGAGAAAATACTCTGCGCCGAGACCCAGCTCGGGGGTGGTCGAGACTGCCAGACGATCAGACAGCCCAATCGACGCGACAATCGAAGTGTTCAGCTTTTCACCGGTCCGCCCCAGGCCCAGACGCAACCGCGCGGGAAGGGTCCGGCTGAACGCTGAAATGGGTGTGGCAGATTGTTCTTCCACCCACAGCGAGTCTTCAAAATTGTCGGCGGTAATGTCCTCGAAATAGACACTGTATTCACGCATTTCCGGATCATGCGACCACCGGATAAATCCCACAGCGTTCTCCAGGACCAGCGAGGCGGCATATCGCGGGCTAAAACTCAGCAGCATGCTCCAATCAACCGCCAAACCACTGCCGCCTTCGGCGACCGTCGCGGTGGCGTATCCCGAACCACTGACCCCGGTATAACCGGCAACCAATGACCCCTGGGCGTTTTCCAATTGCACGTAATACAAGCCGCGAAGCAGACGGACGGTCAGCCCGCTATAAATCGATGTCCGGCCCCAGCGGGCCAGTCCGGCGGCATAAGACAAAGAAAGCTGCGCGCCGACCATCCCCTCGCCCGCATTGAACTCCGAAACATAGGTGCGGTCGGCCTCGTTGCCGTAAAACAGCAGTTCCAGCATTTCGCGGTCGATAGTCCCGCGCGCCTGGCCAAACCCGGAGAAACGCAGTCCAAAGGAACCAACGCAGACGGCCAGGGCAGAGGCCTCGGCATGGGCCTCAAGGCGCCAGCCCTCAGCGGGAATTTTCGCCAGAATTGCGGCCTTGTCCGCCGCAGTCAATGTCGCGCCGTTGTACAGGCGATAATCACTCAACCCCAGGGCGTTGGAGCCTAGTCCGCTGGAAACATCAACAAGGCGCAAGTCCCAGCCCGGTGACTGCCGCAGGGCCAGTGCGGCCGGGTTATCCGACAGGGCATCCAGACCGCGGGAAAGCGGGAAGGCATTGTCGGCCATGGCGACTGCGCGCGGAGAGACCGGAGCGGTCAGGCCGGCCCTAGTCGCCCCGATCAACAGGATCACGATGGCGACTATCGTCAGCAAAATACGTCCGAATGAATATGGATTATGCATCATTACCTGCCTGTTCCCTCGGCCCGATCGCCGACCATGGCTTCAATGCGCAGCAGCGCGCGCCAATCGACGTAGTCCGAATCGCGCACAGTCACCACTGAACCGTCACTGCTGAAAAACCGGATCTCTTCAGTAATGAACAGTGAGTCGCCCTCAAATATCCCCGACTGTTCGGCTGTTATGGAGAACACGTCGCGAGAAGTCACCGGACCGTTAGTCCGGCCGGCCGCATCGACCGATGCCGGAGCAATCTCCGTCGGCCCGAGAATAAGATCGGGGTTATTCGGCAGGTTGGCGCGAGAATCGGCCAGCCGAACCTCAATGACCACGCCAAAGGGCAAATGGTTATCAAATTCGGCCGAGATCGACGCCGCGCCGAACCGCTCGGCGAAATCATCACTTTCACCGGGTAGCGCGACTCCCTCGATTTCACCGGAATACTCAACGTCGTCCAGATACAACGACAATGGCGCTGTCAGTCTGAATGACGGGAGGATGAAATCGTTAGATCGCGCCGTGCCGGAGGTGATCCCATCGCCATAGGTGACCGTACCCGCCGCCGTGATCAGCGCCGGGATCGGGGAAAGCAATGTTGCGGCGTTGGCAATGGTGGTCTGGCTGGCAAGGGGAACACCCGCGGCAGCCGGCACAAACTCGCCGGCGATCTGTAACGACTGCTGCCGGTCTCCGGTTAACAGCAAATCAAATTCCCCGGGGTAGGGGAGTGAACTGACGACTTCCACCTGCAATTCCCCGGCGGCCAGGCCGACGTCGGCGAATCCCTCAGGCAAATCAATCTCGGCCTGCAAATGCTCGACGGGCTGGACAGTCGCCGGCAAAGTTCCGGTCACCGATTCGATGACTGGTGCCGCGATGTCTACCGTGACAGCAATGCGGTCGGCCGAGGAAATCGCAATCGGGGCCACGGAGCCGGATGAAAACAGGACCGCATTAATGCGCAACGGGGTGAAACTCGTTACATCATTACTGTAAGAGGTCCCGGTCAAGTCCAGGGGAAGTTGCACGGTCGAGTGTGCCGCAACGGTCCTGGTCATCGCTACCGGCACGCCGTCCCGTGTCAAATCGGGCAAAATCAGATTTACAGAAAAAACAAGGTTGCTGCCGTTGCCCAAATGCACCAACACCTGTCCACCGGAAAACTCAGCAGCGGACGCCTGAATGTCGTCGGTAAACTCAATAGTATCAGCCAGTGTTTTTTCAAACTCCGGAACAACGGCGAGCGCCTCGGTAACAGCGATGGCTTCCGGGAAGTGGGCGGAAATTTCGATGGTGTTGCCTGCCACCGACTCCACATAACCGCCGGGAGTACGGACATACACCGAAAACGCCAATTGCCCGCTGATTACCGCTCCGGAAAGATCCACGTCCGCGGCGCGGCTTTCCGCAGGGCTGATGACACCGGCGAAGACAACCCGTCCGACTTCGGCCGCAGTCCCGGCATCGTCGATGACGACTTCGACAGAATCAAACGCCAGGGCACAATTATTGGCGGCAGTCACGCGCAGGACTCCCTGGGCGATATTCGCACTCTGGATGTCCTGGAATGGGGGAAAATCGCGATGGATCTGTGCCGCGAAACCGGGAATATCCCCGGCCGGTCCGCCGTAGAGTTCAACCAGCGAAATGCCGGCCGTCAGTTCCTGCGCGGGGTGCAGAGAAACCGCGCCCAGTGTGTCGGCATACGACTGACTGATGTTGGCAAAGGTGATATTGTCCCCGATGAAGATGGTATCCAGTGTGCGGCGCACCTCGAACCGGGCCCCGGAAACCGAATCCCAGATAAGTTCTTCCTGAGCAGCGTGGCTGATAATGTATGGGACATCATAATGGCGGTTGACCAGCGGCACGGTCAAATCGACAGTCCATCGCGGCGATTCCGGTGATTCAAGAGAACAACCGCTGATCGGTAATACCGGCATCAGGAGGGCCAGCGCCACGGCCAAGTTCCGGCGACTTCGCTGAGTCCGCCGGCCGGCCAAACGACTGCCACATGCCTGTCTGCTGGATCGATCACCCATAATTCCCCACCTTAAAAGCTGTCGCAAATGCAAGCGATGTTTCGCAGGATCATTTGGCAATTGCCATGCCGGGTGAACCGACTTGCCCAACAACCGAGCAGGAAATAAATATAACAACCAATACCACAACAGCTTGGATAAGGGCGACGGATTTCGATTCCGGATAAACCGACCATGAGTGCTGCGATAATCGAGGGGGAAATGTGGGTTGCATCCCACACTCAAACGGTAAGTACGCCAAATTCAAGCTCTTGGTTGTGCCCGGTGGAACAGGGTCAACAGTAAAAACCGGCCATTGAGGAAGTATTTTTGTATGATTTCGCGTAACGCATTATTATATAACATATTACGCGATTATTCGCAGATTCTGCGACGCATATTCTGCATTTTTTCGGCAAAAACGCTTGACAAAATCGGATTATCCATATTTTGTTAATCTTGGGTAAATGTGTGAATGGAATTTAGACTGTTTTGGGAAATGCATGAGGAAGACTGAGGGAGGTGGTCCGATGGAGAAATTGAAACTCCTTATTGCCATCGGCCTGTGTGTGGCGTTGATGATGTTCCCGCTTGCTGGCATGGCGGGTAATCCTCTTCCTGTCAATAACAGTGCCGACGGTCATCCGTGGGATGACGGAGACAACTCGACTGGTCCGGAAGATCCTGAAAATCCGAGCGATACGGTGGTGGAAGTCGTTAATGCAACGGCTGGTCCTGACATCACCGGCAAACCGCTGAGAAGCTCGGTCAACGTCGTGTTTGTCTGGAAATGGTATCTGATATTGATCTGGTAGAACCCGTAGCGTTCGCCGACCATTAAACGGAGTCGCGAAAGTCGCCGGCAAATGAGACCCACCTCTCGCCATACAAAAACAGGCGCCGGAGCAGGGCATGACGAGATCCTGAAGCTGTTAAAAGAGGGCGAATACAGCGCCGCGCTGAAGGAACTTGACTGCCTGTCCGCTGATGAATGCCGTTTGCCTGCCCAGCAGGCAGAGGTATCATATTACCGGGCCCTGGCCTTATCGAGTATGTCGCGATATGCGGACGCGCTGGCGGCGGCACGAGTCGCTTTCTCCTACTACAATAATTCCGTCGATCATCTCCGGCTGGCCGAAATCCTCACCATCATGGGCAAGTCGTATGCCGGGCGGGGGGATTTGAAAAACGCCCGAATCCAGATCCGCAACGCTCTCGCCTCATTTTTCCGGATTGGCCATACCGACGGTATCATTCGTTCCTACAACGAACTCGCGCGAATCGAATTCATCCGGGGTGAATTCGACCTGGCCGTCGATCATCTCACCGAAGCGATTTCCCATTGTGAGCAGGAGGGGAATGTCGATTTTCGCGCCAAGTTGGTCGGAAACCTTGGTCGCATACATTTATTGCGGGCCAACTGGGATGGGGCGCGGGAGAGTCTGGAACTGGCTGAACGGACTCAGGCGCGGCTGGGTAATCACCTCTCGGTCGTGCGCAATCAATTGTCCCGCGGCTTATTGCATATCCGCCAGGGAAAACTGGCCGCGGCTACGGCAATTCTTGATGAGGCCGCCGCGTCCATCACCTTGAGGGGATACCTGCGCGAGGAGGCCATTCTCCACGAATACCGTGGGATGCTGGCCGGCATTGCCGGGGATTTTGACGCGGCAATCGCGGAATTCGAACGGGCGCTGTCTTTGGGCCGCAAAGTCGCCGAGAAAGGCGATCTTGTCGCCCAATCGTTGCGGGGCCTCGCCGAAGCGTATTTTGAAAAGGGTGAAATCACCGCGGCGGAAAAAACCGCCAATGAAGCCCTGCAAGTATCTCAGGAACTGGGTGAAAAAACTGAAATAGGCGCGTCGTTCCGGGTCCTGGGGCGTTTCTATGCCGCACGACAGAACTCTGCCGAGGCGCGAAAAAATTTCGAGCAGTCACTGGCGGTATTGCGCGGTGTGGGCGATGTTTTCGAACTGGCCTGGACCGCCTATTATCACGCGGAATTCCTGATCCGTTCCACTGCGCCCGCCGACCATATGCTTGGCCGGGCGGCGCTTGCCGAATGTGAAACCAAATTCTCTGCGCTGGGCGGCGAATTCTGGGTTGATGTCCCCGTCGTGCTGCGCGCGGCCCTGGAATTGTCGGAAAATAATCTCGGTATTGCCGGGCGCCTGATCAGTGAGGTGACCGACAGTACGCGCAATAGTACCCGGCCGGCCTGGCTTTTTGCCGATCGCCTGATTCCACTCCGTGCGGAATGGGAAACGAAATTGGCCGAACATGCCGCCGGGGAACAAAACGAATACCGAATCTTTCGCACCGTGCTCAGTGAGGGTGAAGCGCGCGGGCTGCGCGGCGGTGATTTTGAAGACACGGTGCGCCTGCTGGTCGATCGGTTGAGTGCGGACGGCAGCGCGTTGATCCTGCCTCATCCGGAAACGGACGAAGCAGAGTGTGTCTACGTCCATAATCTTTCGGAATCTCGACAGCGGCGGATTCTGCGCCTGATCGGTGAAGGGCCTTTTGGCGGGTTCCCGCTGGACCGTCCGGCGGTGATCTCCTATCTGGCCGATCAACCGAACATTTACCAGTTCCTGAATCGCAACGAAAAGTATTCCACCGAATCGATCCTGACGGTGCCGGTCGTGCTGGGACCGGAGGGCACTGCCCTGTTATATCTCGATCGGCGGGTCAATGGCTCGCGGCCCCCGGTGTTTACCTCGGCGGATATTGATTTTGCCGTGGCCTTTGCCGAAATCCTGGGACTAAAATTCGCCGAACGGCAGCGCTCGGGGCTGTTGCAGGACAACATGCGGTTGAAACAGCAGCTAAATGAAAAAGTCGGCTTCCCCAGTATCATCACCGCCAACGAGCAGATGATCGAGATGCTTTCCCGGGTACGGCTGGTCATGGATTCGAACGTGACGATTTTGGTCCAGGGAGAAACCGGGACCGGCAAGGACCTGCTGGCCAAGGCCATCCATTATAATTCCGTGCGGCGGGATATGCCGTATGTCTCGGTCAACTGCGCCGCGCTGCCGGAATCGCTTTTGGAAAGTGAATTGTTCGGCTATAAGAAAGGGGCATTCACCGGGGCCGACCACGACAAGAAGGGATTGTTTGAAGAGGCCGACGGCGGGACATTTCTACTTGATGAAATCGGCGATATGCCGTTACTGTTGCAGACCAAACTGCTGCGGCTTTTGGAAGAAAAGGAAATTATCCGGCTCGGGGAAACCAAACCGCGCAAAATCGACGTCCGGGTCATTTCGGCGACCAACCGTGATTTGAAAGCCGACGCCGAGGCCGGTGTGTTCCGCCAGGACCTCTATTATCGCCTGTCGGCGCTGTCGTTCAGATTGATTCCCTTGCGGGAGCGCCGCGAGGATATTCCGCTGCTGATCGATCATTTCCTGGAAAAGTCCATGACCGACGGCGGCAAACCGCCCCGGCCGATGCCGGAGACCCTGCGGCGGCTGGTGGAATACCATTGGCCGGGAAATATCCGCGAACTGGAAAACGAAATTAAAAAACTCATGTTGTTGCGCGGGATTACTGAAGAAATCGACGCGGGACTACTCTCGCGCAAATTTTTCGAAACGACCCCGGATGAGGACGAGAAACAACCGGCGGCTGCCGGCACGTTCTCCCTCTACGAGCACCTGGCAACCATCGAGAAAAAACACCTGTTGCGGGCATTGGCCGAGAATAAGTGGATCAAAAAACATGCGGCCAAACAACTGGATATTCCGGAATCGACGTTGCGGTTGAAAATGAGGCAGTATAAACTGGAACGGGCCAAACAATAACCGGCAGACCTCCGGGTTTGGCCAGCCCCGTGCGCGGGGTTTTTTTTATGTCCCGAGACCCCGGCGGTCCGCCGGCGCTGCCCAACAATTGCTTTCCCACATGCAATTATCTATAGTACCATAAGGATAATCAGGGGGTATCGCGATGGGCCTGCCCGGAAAACTTTCGATCTTCGGCGAGCTATGGTATTTCATGCGTCACCGCAAGAAATGGTGGTTGGGCCCCATCCTGGTGATCCTGTTGCTGCTCGGGGCTTTTATTGTCCTGGCCGAAACCTCGGCGATTGCCCCATTTATTTATTCCATATTTTGATCGGCTGGACCATGGGCATCTTATCCGGGACCGACTCATGACGAGCAACTTGCGGAAGGCACACCTGTCCGGCTGGAGGATGACGATTTATGCTCTGTTGATCGTCCTGATCTTCTTCGGGCTTCTGGAAGGCGGGCTCCGCCTTTTCGGCTTTTCTGGTCGGGCCGATGACACCCGGTTTGTGCTCAACCCTGAATGGGACTACCCGGAATATTTCCTCAAAGACCGCGAATTGTTCTGGCGTTTTCGGCCGAACCAGGTCATCACTTCCGGTTTTTTCATTGAGGGCGAATACCACATCAATACTCACGGGTTGCGCGGGCCGGACTTCTCCGCGAAAAAAACACCCGATACGTTCCGGATTATTTGCCTGGGCAACTCCTGTACCTTCGGGTGGCAAGTCGGTGAGGCTGACCCGTACCCCCGGCAACTGGAAACCATGCTGAACAGGAACGCGACCGGGCGGTCTTTTCAGGTCATTAACGCCGGCGTAACCGGATATACCACATTTCAAGGCCTGCGATTTTTGCGGGATGAAGTGCTGGACTGGGGACCGGATGTGCTCGTCATCAGCTACTGTTGGAACGATCATTGGGCCGGTGGTCAGGACATCGCCGATAAAGACCAGGAATTGCCTTCGCAGTTGATTTTGGATCTGCAGAATGCACTCGGCAGGACACTGACCTACCGCTGGTTAAAATTCATGGTTTTTTCCATCCGCAAACCCGTGGCGGAGTTTTCCCACACGCAGCCGGTTTACCGCGTGGGACTGGCAGATTACCGCGGTAACCTTGAAGCCATGATTGAACTGGCCCGCAGCCGCGGAATCCCGGTCATCCTGCTGACTTCACCGATTCCCCCCAAACGGGATTTCCCACCGCCGATGGTCCACGCCTTCCATGAAAAATACAATGACATCATGCGTTCATTCCTGGGACAACGGGGAGTAACAGTTCTTGACGCTGCTGCCGAGTTCGCCAAAGCCGAAGGGCTTTTTGAGAACCCCGGAATGGACCCCACCCACTACAACGTCAACGGTCACAATATCATAGCGACAATCATCTCCAATTATATACTAAACGGGAGCGATAAGAATTAGTGGTCGGCAACACATTGCGGCGCATCGTCGGTCAGCAAGTGGTTCAGGCACTGTCAAAACGAAAAACGCCGTTGGTGGTTATTGAAAGCGACTCTAATTTGGTCGAAATCATGGAACATGCGGATATCCTCTATGTAACGGGAGATTCGGCCTCCGATTTTATGGGAATTACCTCGGGTGACGGCGCCGAGGGTCCGCGCATGGAGGAAATCCTGGTGGGTGAACGCTCGAAGTTGACAGGTCAGTCGCTGAGAGATTCACTGCTCCGCTCGGAATTGGACATTGTCGTGGTCGCCATCAGAAAAACCGAGGGTAACTGGTTTTCAGTCCTCGCTGGATGGCAGAATCAACGGGACCCTGAACAGACAACCGACCTCACGGCCACGAATTCGGAACCACGATGTGAATGAGATACAGCCAACATTGAATGCCGCCTCCCCGCGAGTAATTCTGCTGGCCGGCAAAGGCGGTGTCGGCAAAACGACAATTGCCGCGGCGACCGGCCTGGCTTGCGCGCGCGCCGGGAAAAAGACATTGATCATCTCCCTGGATGCCGCCCACTCCCTTGCCGATTCGTTTGATATACCCGCCGGCTTGCACGATAAACATCAGGGCGCTCCCCTGGCCGTTGCCGAGCGGCTCGACATCCAGGAGTTGGACATTCAGGAAGAGATTATCCGCTATTGGGGTGAAGTCTACCAGTATGTCACGACCCTGCTGGCCTCGACAGGGCTGGAGGATGTCGTCGCCGAAGAGCTGGCGGTGTTCCCCGGCATGGACGATGTCGTCGGATTGCTCTATCTCAATAAATATGCCAAAGAAAAAACCTACGAGGTGATTGTGCTGGATTGCGCGCCGACCGGGGAGGCGCTGCGTTTTATCTCCATGCCCCAGACGCTGGACTGGTATTACCGGAAATTTTTCAAACTCGAGCGCAACCTGATGCGGCTGGCACGGCCGGTGGTCAAACGGACGATGTCGGTCCCGGTCCCCGAGGATGTTGTCTATCACGACCTGGAATCGCTGTTCCTCCGGCTGGAAGGGGTAGACCGGTTGCTGCTGGACAATTCGATCACCACCGTGCGGCTGGTGACCAACCCGGAGCGGATGGTGATCAAGGAAACCCAGCGGGCCTATATGTACTTTTCCCTGTACCGCATGACCACCGATGCCATCATTGTCAACCGGCTGTTTCCCGAACAGATCACCGACGGGTACTACCGGCAGTGGCTGCAAACTCAGAAAAAACACCTGCAGGAAATCGAGGAGATATTCGCGCCGGTGCCGATCCGTAAGGTGCGGTTATTCGAAGATGAAATCCTGGGTGTTGACCGGCTGAATGCGCTGGGGCGGGAATTGTTCGCCGAACTCGATCCGGCGGCCATTTGGTATGATACTCCCCCTGATCGGTTTACCCGTGGCGAACACGGCGAGTATTTGCTGGAAATGCACCTGCCGTTTGTCAGCGCCCCCGAATTGCAATTGCACAGGGAAAAGGACGAACTGATTGTCCGCATAGGAAATTTCAAGCGACAGGTCCAACTCCCCCGGGCGGTGCGGCGGCTGGCCCACAAAAAAGCAAAAATTATCGGGGGAACATTGTATATTACGTTTGACGTTGAATGACGGGAATGCTGATGGGTGAGAAAGCCAAAGACAACGCTGAATGGCTGATGGAGACAGTTCGCGACCTGCTGGAGACCGGCGCGCTGGTCGTGGATGAATTAATCGATACGATCAATCCCTCCGAGGCGGAGTGCCTTCGCGCCAGGCGGAAATTCTGGGAATGCAACGCTAAAATCGCGGCCGGTCTGGCCGGTTTCGCCGAACGCCGTGCGCGTGATTTGCAATCACCGCCCGCCCCGCAACGCCACGCCGACCGGATCGTCGTCGATGACGGCGAGTAATATCCCGCATCTCCTGTGCGCGGCAGATGTCCACATCTGCCCGATCGATCCTACTGCCGCCGCGCCGTATAGGTCAGCAGCACTTCCTGCCCCGCCGGCACCGCAAGATCAAACTCGGCGGTATTGGCATCTTTCTGGCGGTGCTGGTGCGACGGGCGGAGAATCTGCCAGTCCCCCCACAGGTGTTCGATCACTGTGATGGTGACCGCTTCTTCCTTGCGATTGCGCAGAGAAACTTCAATATCTTCTTCGGTGATATATTTGGTCACATTTCGGCGGTCTTTGACCGTGCGTTCGCCGACGATATCAAAGGCATTGCCCAGATACACGCGGACTTTTTCGTCCTTGGGCGTATGGTCGATTTCATCCTCGCCGACAAATTCCAGCGAACCGTCGTCATCGGCCTTCATCACCCGGATTTTACCCTTGGGCAGCGGGAGGCCCAGGCCCGCCTCGGCGGAATTTTTGAATTCGACATTGACTTTGATTTTTTGGCCGTCACGCGCACCGTCATAGGTGAAAACTTTGGCGGCGCGGACATCGGCCGGGGCAAACAGAGAAAGCTGCTTGGTTTCGTTATCGCGCACCGTGGCCGGGCGGGTCAGGGTATACAGGTGATATTCAAAAAACGCTTTCTCTTCAAAAGCCGGTGCGGCAGCGGCGCGCATGGTCATCATGTCGGCTTCCGGCCAGCGCTGTTGTTTTGGTTCTTGTATGGTGTGGACGTCCCCGGCAATCAGTTTTAACCTGGCGTTTTCATATGTGGCGCCGGAACGGTTGTCGATCGACACCCAGCCGGCGAGGTTTAATCCCTTGTCGTCAGAGGTAACCGTGGCGACATACTCGGCATGCCAGTTGATTTGCCTGGTCAAATACCGCACCTCGCCCGGATGTTTGCCGGAGATCTCGGAATCCAGCAGCCACACGAGTGTCGGCCGGGTAATCAACCCGTCGGGCAGCACAGGGAACGACATGTCGCGCACGTTTTCCCGGTTGATAATGCGAATCCCGCCCTCGGGTTCCTGCAACGTCAATCCCCCCTGCACCGACAGCAGCGTACCCTCAAAGAGCTTGTCCTCTTTGGTCACCACCTGGATCGGGCGGTCAATGTATTTTTCCAGAATCTTGTCGGCACCGACCAGGTCGTATTGGAAATTTTGTTCGAGGATTTGCACGCGTTCGGGCGCGTCAACCACCGTAAAACTGACCGAAGTCGGGTCAATTGCGGCGGCCACGTCGGTGAATTTCAGCGTATTCACCCCGGTGGTGAAATCCAATTGCCGAACATCCTTGACCAGCGCCAGGTCGTTGTTGTACACAGTTAAACCGACTTCCCCCCTACCCGCGGCGGCCCAACTGCCGACCAGTAACAAACAACCTGCAACAAGCCGGAACATGTTCATGATATACACTCCTTTGGCAAATGAAAATTACACATCCTCAGAAATCCAATGTAGGGACCGCAAGCCGCGCGGCAAGGGCAAATTCTCCCACTGCCGCAGTTTTTTCTATCACCCGGCGGGGCACCCTGGGCAAACAGCGGCCGATGTGCGGTCTCCCCCGCCTCCGCCCGCATATGAAACGCCCGGCGCGTGATTTGTTTACACGCTCCGGGCGGATAAAACCGATTTTTCGATGAAATTACCAGCCGACCAGTTTTTCGAGATGCTCACTCAACTGCTTGATCATTGTCTCGAAATCCTTGCATTTTGCTCGTTCTTTGGCCACGACATCGTGGGGCGCACGGGCGAGGAAATCCTTGTTGGCCAGCTTCTTGTTGATTTTCTCCTGCTGGTCGGTAACACGCTGGAGTTCTTTTTCCAGCCGCTGACGCTCGGCGTCAATATCGATCACGCCGTCCAGCGGAATGAAAATCTCGGCGTCGCGGATGACAGCCGAAGCGGCAAGTGAGGGTTTGCTGACCTCCGCGCCGACCACGAGTTTCTCCAGCCGGCCGAGGATGCAGATGTTTTCTTCGTACGTCTTCAGGTTTTGCGCGAGTTTCTTGCGCTCGGTGCGGACGATGGCCTCCACCTTTTTCCCCGGCGGAATTTTCATTTCTGCGCGGGTCGTGCGAATAGCGGAGATGACCGCCTGAACCTGCTCCATGTCCGCTTCCAGCTTGGCATCGATCCACTGCTTGTCCGCTTCCGGCCAGCCGCCGACAACGATATGCTCGCTTAACCCGTCATTCATGAACGACCACAATTCCTCGGTCACAAAAGGCATAAACGGATGCAACAACTGCACGATACGGCGCAGGACCACGCGGGCCACTTCCCGCGCAATCGCCCGTTCCGGGGTATCTTCCGCGATGTAAAAGCGGGGCTTGGCCATCTCCAGATACCAATCACAGTAATCACCCCAGATAAACTCGTACAAGCCACGGGCGGCGGCGTTAAATTTGAATGAATTCAGGTTTTCATTTACATTCGCCACCGCCTGGGCCAGCCGGCTGAGAATCCAGCGGTCGGACAAATGCAGGTCTTTCTTGCGGGCCGCCAGATCGATGGCTACAGGTTCATCGGGTTGATTAGCCAACACCAGGCGGGCCGCATTCCACAGTTTATTCGCGAAATTGCGGCCATGCTCGAACGTATTGTATTCGATCAGCGGGTCCTGGCCTTCGGGAGCGGCCAGTACCAGACTGATCCGCAACGCGTCAGTCCCGTAATCCCTGATGATATCGCGCGGGTCGATGCCGTTGCCCAGCGATTTAGACATCCGGCGGCCCTGGCCGTCCCGCACCGTACCGTGGATATACACGTCAGAAAACGGAATCTCCCCCATAAACTCGCAGCCGGACATCACCATCCGGGCCACCCACAAATAAATAATTTCTGAAGCGGTGAACAGCGACGCCGTTGGATAAAAGGCCTTCAATTCCGGTGTTTGCTCCGGCCAGCCGAACGTCGAAAACGGCCACAGCCAGGAGGAAAACCAGGTATCCAGCACATCTTCATCCTGCGTGTATTCGCCATTATCTGGTGGAGTGGCCGAAACCAGCATCTCGCCGGTCTTTTTGTTGGTATACACCGGAATGCGGTGGCCCCACCACAGTTGGCGGGAAATGCACCAGTCGCGGATGTTTTCCATCCAGTGCAGGTAGACTTTGCTCCAGTGATCGGGATGAAAGGTGATCCGGCCGGATTTTACCGCTTCAATGGCCGGCCCGGCCAGCTCTTTCATCTTGACGAACCACTGCTCAGACAGAAGCGGCTCAATAACCGTGCTGCAGCGATAGCAACGCCCGGCGGTCAGCTTATATGGCTCAACCTTTTCCAGCAAACCCGCCTTCTCCAAATCGGCGACGATCTGCTTGCGGGCTTCGTACCGGTCCAGTCGCTTATATGGTCCACCCTGCCGGTTAATCGTCGCCTCGAGGGTCATGATGTTGATTTTCTCGAGGTTGTGTTTTTCGGCAAGTATGAAGTCGTTCGGGTCATGAGCGGGAGTCACTTTCAACACGCCGGTGCCGAATTCTGGATCGATATACTGGTCCGCAATAATCGGCAGACGGCGTCCGAGCAGCGGCAGGATAGCTGTCTTGCCGATGTACGCTTTATAACGTTTGTCCCTGGGCGAGACGGCAATCGCGGTATCGCCCAGCATGGTCTCCGGCCGGGTCGTCGCCACCGTAAGGGACCCGCCTTCTTCCAGCGGGTATTTAATATACCACAGCGAGCTGTCTTCTTCCTGCCGCTCAAGCTCATCGTCGGAAAGCGTTGTTCGACAACTGGGGCACCAATTGACAATATACTTTCCCCGGTAGATGAGACCCTTTTCATACAACCGGGCAAAAACCTCCACGACCGCCTTCGACAGCCCCTCGTCCAAGGTAAACCGGGTCCGGCGCCAGTCGCATGAGCAACCCATATCCTGCAATTGCCGCAGAATCTCGCCCCCATGCTTTTCTTTCCATTGCCAGACCCGCTCGACGAATTTCTCTCGCCCAATGTCCCGCCGATCCAAGCCTTCGCTTTTAAGCTGCTTTTCCACAACGACCTGGGTGGCAATCCCGGCATGATCGGTCCCCGGCAACCATTCGGTCTCGTATCCCGCCATTCGTTTTTGGCGGATGAGGATATCCTGCAGCGTGTTGTTCAACGCATGGCCGAGGTGCAAAATATTAGTTACATTCGGCGGAGGGATTACGATGGAATACCGCGGTTTTTTGGAGGTGGGGTCCGCATGGAAATACCCCCTTTCCTCCCAGATCGGGGCCCATCGCGCCTGCGCGGCATGTGGATCGTAGTTTTTTGCGAGTTCTGCCTTCCCCATGGATGTTCTCCTTGCCGAATATCAGCACGATGTATATACGCATTGGCACCTAAAGTCAAGGGGCACGGGCCCCCCAGCGGGACGGTCGGTCAACGGCACAGCACCGGCGCCCACCCCGATTGACCTAGTATCGGCACACAGTGCCATTTCCCACATATCTTCTGGAGGTAAGAACTACCGTAATCCATTGAATTACAATAAATAGCAAGGTGCGTGCTACCGCCCGTGTGCTGCCTGGCGCGCGGTCGCAAGATAATCCTGCACACCCCGTGTGATCTCTTGCGCAATCCGCTGTTGGAATTTTTCATCTTGAAGCGATTCTTCCTGCTCCGGCAACAGCATGAAGGCACATTCAACCAAAATCGACGGGTATTGGCTCGGGCGCAAGACCGCAAAATTGGCGTGGTACAAGCCATAATCCGGCAACCGGGTCGCTCGCAGGAGCCGTCGATGCACATTCCGGGCCAGCGCCATGCAGAACGGATGATAATAATAACTGCTTGTGCCGTGGTGCCGGTAGGGATTGATGCCGTCGGGCAGCGCATTGTTATGCACGGAGATGAAAAGATCGGCTTCGGCGGCGCGGGCGATTTGCGGGCGATCATACAATCCGACTTCGACATCGGCAGTGCGGGTCATGACCACTCTGGCGCCTTCTTTCTCCATTTCCCGCCGCAGTTTCAAAGCGATGGCCAGATTGGCGTCTTTTTCCATAAACCCGGTCGGCCCAATGGACCCGGGGGCCAGGGCATGCCCCGGATCAAGACAAACGGTCAAGCCCCGCAAGCCGTGTGACAGGTCCGGCGGCCTGCGGACCGACAAGCACAACTTACCCTCGCGATAATCGGCTTCATAACCCCACAAGGGGCCGTGCGCGAGAAAAACAGTCAGATGGTACACTCCCGGTTCGTCCTGATTCCATTCGATCCGCTCGATCAGCTCATCATCGGGATCATACCGAATCCAATCGGTGTTTGTTGTGGCGCCAAATACAATCAAATGCAACGCCGGCCGGCCGGGATCGGCGGTGACTTTGAACGGCAGCCGGGAAGCCAAATCCAGCGTGATATCGGTCCATTTTTCACGCGACCGGGTGCGCACGTAGGAGATCAGCCCGCTCGGCACCGGCGTACCGGCCGGCAGTAGTTGCGTTTTGGCGGTCTCGACCCAGCCGGTATGGCCCGGCGCCAGCCGGAGACGGCTCCATTCGCCATCCCCGCCGGCATACACGGCCCGCACACCGCGCGGCTGGAAAGCGCTCAGGTAACCCAGTCGCGGCCCGAAACGCAAAATCTGGACACTGTCGGTCAGTTCAACGACACGCGGAATGCCGCCGGCATTGATGGTCACGGACCCCGGCAACTCCTCCTGAACACACTTCGCATAACCGCAACAGACCATGATACTGTCCCGGCTGAACAGCGTATCGACGATGAGTGTATCACGCGCAAGGCAAACCCAGACCACGGCAGAATCCAGCGCCAACCCCTCAGGAACCTCCCAGACCCCGGTATACCGGCCGGGCGATGGCCGGGGTATGCTCACCCCGTCCTCCCCGAAAACACCGCCCTCCGGCGCGGGAAGATACTCGGCGCCGCGTTCGATCATGGGGAATATCTGCTTGACTCCGTCAATGCGAAAACGTCCGACGCATCCGGGTGTTCCCCGGAATTCAACGGCCAGATAATCACCCGCAGTCAGGACTTGATGGCGCGAAGGCCTCAGTGTTGACTGCAGGATGGTCACACCCGAATCGGGAAGCGATAACCCGGGCGAACCGACCAGCACCGGCCAATCCAGTGTTGTTTCCCCGGCGGCATTGGCTGCCTGCAGATGATAGACAAAATTCCCCGTGTCCAGGGGCAGCCAGGCGAGGAATCCGCCGGTGCGATAAACAGAGACGGGCGTGCCGTTAATAATCAATTCCGCGCCCGGAGTTACCGAACCGAGGATGAATGTCGAATCAAGATCACTGATTTGCCGGTTTTCTGGGGGGTAGACGACGTGTATTTCCGGCAGTGAGGTTGACCATGCAAACTGCGGCGACAGAAATATACCGACCAGAATGCACCAAAAGCAGAACATAACCATGTCCGCCGCCTGTTTTGCGCAACCATATCGCGTTCCGGACAATTTTTGCATCAGCTCTCCCCCCCGGTGACTCCGGTCCCTGCCCCTCCGGGCAGATGGATTGCGCCGTCCCGATGGACCATTCCCTGATACGGATCGGCGCTCAGCAATAGATGGCTGTCCAGATCGAGATAGTCAAACATCCCCGCCAGATGCGCGGCGGCGGTGATGCTGACCGCACATTCGATCATACACCCCAGCATGAGTTTCAAGCCGCACGCCCGCGCCGTGGCGATAATATTCAACGCCGGAATAATCCCGCCGCATTTCATCAGTTTGACATTAATGCCATCCACCAGATCGGCATAGCGGAGCACATCAGCGGGGGTGCGGCAGCCCTCATCGGCAAAAATCGGGACCGGCGAATTGTGCCGGAGCTCCCCCAACCGCTCCCGCAACTCGGGCGGCAGCGGTTGTTCGATCAGTTCCACGCCGACCTCGGCCAATTTCCGGACATTAGCCAGCGCCGTGGGAAAATCCCATCCGCCGTTGGCGTCCACCCGCAGGCGTTTGCCGCTTTGCGCCGCGATCTGCGCGACCCGGTCCACGTCCCCCGGATAGCCGACTTTAATTTTAAACACGCGCGTGCCGGGGAACCGCGCCATCCGCCGCAAGGTGCCCTCTACGCGGTCGATACCTATGGAGATTGTCGATTCCTGGCCCTCCGGATTCGGCAGACCTAGGAATTTATACAACGGCAATCCGACTTCCCGCGCCGCGCGGTCATGCAAAGCCAGATCGACTGCTGCCCGGGCCGCAGGGTTCCCGGGCAGCAGGGCATCGGCACACTCATGAAAACCGACCAGATCAAAAGGATCTTCGCTGACACACTCGGCCAGCCGGGGCAGGGCCGCCAGCACGGTTGCGGTGGTCTCGTCGCAGGTTGTCGATGGCGCCGCCGCGCCGGTGCCGGCGCCGGCAGACACGATAATATTGGTTTTCTTCTCCGTGCGCGCATAGGCGATTTCGAACGGTTCGGCCAGCGTGAGATCGACAGTTTTCCAGGTGAGTAAACTCATGTCACAACTCCTTAGGCACGGCATGCAGGGCGATGCCGCCGTGCCCCAGCCAGGCGCGGCTGAACGCCCGCCGGTCATAGGCAATCATACCCGTATTGACGGTGCGTCCTGCCGGATCGTTGACCAGCACATCGCCGCTCTCGGTAAAGCCGCGCACGACCAGCAGATGTCCGCCGGTCTTTGCTATCGGCGCTCCGGGCAGTCCGCCCGATCCAAAGGCCAGCGAAGTAATCACGGGGCGTCCTGCCTTGACACTGCGATAAAGCTCTCCCACCGAACGGTGCCGCTGCACCCAAGCGCGCAGTCCATAGCTGGACATGGCCGCGACAGTCAGCGACCAGTTGCCGTACAATTGGTGTCGGCGATCATAGGCCAGGCGCGCTACTTGCTGAACACCGGCCTCAATCCCCCAGAAGCGCAGCACCATTGTCGCCGAAGTGGGACAGCACAAGGAATCATCGGCGGCGGTGCCCTCGGCAAACTGCGAGATAAACTCCACCGGAAGTGCGACGGGCGAAAAATCCGCTGGGCCGTCTGCCGAAAACTCGATCTCGTTTGTTACCGCTTCCGAATTATCCAAAGTGACGCCAAGCCGGATTATGTTGGCCGTTTCATCACCCGAATGCTGCTGCGAGATGATCGTCAATTCGCGGATTGCCGTGCCGAGGCGCAAAACATCGACATGCACCGGCGGGGGAAATTTTTGTCCCTCAGGGACGGCTGCTGAAGGCGCCGCCCATTCGATCAGCGGCACACACGTTGTCTCCCTCTCGCCCACCCGAAACTCGATCCGGCCCTTTGCTCCGGCAGTCCCGTTTGGGGAAAGGATTACCCGGTCAAAGGGGGCGGACACGCGGATGACGGGATAGCGGTATTCCCGACAGCCCGCTGAGATGCCGCCTTTCAGGAAAACCGTCGCGGGCATCCCCGCGATGGTCTGCCCGGTATACTGTGCCGGGAAATCCGCCATACCCGTGAATGTAACTACCAACGCGGGAAGGACAACAAAAAAACCGGCCCCGGAATCCGTTCCGGGGCCGGTCCGCTTCCTTGCGTCCTACACGGGATTAGAACTGAAGTTTAACCGTGTAGAATTGTTTGTCGTCGAAATACTCAGTCTGGGCCCACGAATAATCGAAGACCATCCGGGTTTCGCCGATATGGAAGGCCAACCCGAGGCCGAGGGTCAATCCCTCGATATACTCGTCCTGGCTGGAATATGAATACCCGCCACGCAGAAAAATGGATTCGTTGTAGCCATATTCACCGCCGACCCGAAGCTCGTCGTTGTTGAAGTTGTTGCTTTGGTAGGTGCTGTTCAACACGACGGCGTTACGGTTCTGGTTGACCAGTTCATAGGCCATGCCCAGTTGGACCGAGGACGGCAATTCGAAAGTCGTCGATTGCGTCCGTACGGTCTTGCTGGGCGAGTTGGGATCGCCGCCCGGCATCTGGATGTCGACTTCGAAATCCGGCCCGTCGAATCTCATTTCCGGGCCCCAGTTTTTGATTACGGCACCAAAGGTCAGGCCGGCGAAATTCGGGTTGTACGTAAACCCGAAATCAAAGGCCATGCCCGAAGCATTCTCGCGAAAGATGCTCTCGTTAAGATACATGACATTGGCGCCGAAGGCGACGCGGTCGGTCAGCCGCCGTGAATACGTGAGGGCAAACACGGAAAACGCCGGGGCAAATACCTCACCCGTGCCTTCCGGGAACAGCTCACTGGTTACGGCGATGTCGTCCATAGTCAGCACTTTGGCCGAAAGACCGACGGTACCGAAATCGCCCAGACGAGTGGCAACCGCGGCAAAGTTGACATTGATGTCAGCGATATAGGACTGGTGCGAGAACGCCGCCTCGGTGCCTTCAATTTCGGCCACACCGGCGGGGTTCCAGAAAATAGCTTCGGTCCCCGTAATGCCGGCGATTGCGGCGCCGCCCATGGCGATACCACGAGAACCGACGGGGATGCGCAGCTCCTGCGCTCCGGCGGTCCCGATGCGTCCCTCGTTACCGGCAAACGCCGACGCCGCCATGGCCAACACCACAATCGTGCAGCCGATTATCTGCAACGTCTTTTTCATTGTTTTCTCCCGTTTTGGTTCTCTTAAAATGTGTCCAACTGCTCGACTTCCGTGAACACCGCCATCTTGCCGACATATTCACCGCCGTCCGGGGCGGTGACGATGTAGATATACAACCCCGAGGCCAGCGGCAGACCGTGCTTGGTCAGCATGTTCCAGACGTAGAACGACTGGTCCCCGGCGGTTTTTTCGAGAGTGACCACATGGTCGCCGGCAAGGTTGAACACTTTGATTGAGCACTCGTACGGCAGGTTCGTGAACTTGACCATCCGGGTAAACTGGTCGGGTTCATACAACGAGCTGTTGAAATACGGATTCGGCACGACTTTGATCTTGCTCATGTCGTAGGCCGCGTCCGCCGCCATGTCCTGCTCGGTGACCGCCGGTGTGCTGAAGGTGAAGATATCCTCTGGTTTGTTCACCTTATAGGTCGTATACCGGATGACTGTGCCTTCCGCCGGGACGCCTCCATTAATCTGAATCCGCCCGATCTTGAAGTCGGCATCGAATTCGTACTCCATGACCTCGGGATGAGGCTCCGCATAGGGGACTTCGGAAGGATACGTGCGGTCGCCGGGCGACCAGTCCCCGGATTCATCATCATCGAGGAAGGCGATTTGAATCCGCACATCGTCGGAAGGATCATCCGGGGTCGCTGAACCGATATTCCAGACTTCAAACGGACAGCGATTCGGCATCAAACCGTCGGTGTTCCAATCGTAATATTCACTGCCCGCAGCGGTGAAGCGGAATTCCCAGTCGTCGGTGCCGATATGACCACGCCAGTTGAGTCGTGCGATATTGGAGCCGTCATCCGACGAGGTGTAGAAATCGTGGGTTGAGTTCCACGAATAGAAGACATTGTCCGGAGGATCAACGACGGCTCCACCGGCCCCGGCGACTTCATAGACCGTATTCACACCCTCGTCCGGTCCGGCAACTTTCATCTGGAAACCATCGACGATCGGGTAATCATTATCGCCGGTCTGGTTGGTCATGTCTTCAAGGAGGTACGCTCCGGTCGTTTCATCAGACAAATTCCAGAACGTCCCGCCCTCACCGTCATCCTCGAAGGTGATCTTGTAATCGTGACCGGTCAGCAACCCAGGATCGATAACTGTCGGTCGGATGATACCATCCGAAGAACCTACGGGATGGGTGACTTCAATGACCTCAGCGTAATCCAGCGGATAGACATACCCACCGGCCGGTTTTTGCGGCGCAGCGGTGATGGCTTCCGGCGCATTTTCCAGCGTTTTGGGCGTTTTCTCCGGATCGTAGGAATACGCGGTCACTGCCCAATAGTAATCATACACATTGTGCAGTGGTCCGCCCTTCCAGGCGTCCTGGGTCAGCTCGATGAAGCGACGGATGCCGCTGTCTGAACCGAATTGCACCGGGTGGTCGACAACCGCGCCGTCACTGACGACAAATTCCAGGTCGAAGATGATCCCATTGCCGTCGTTGATATCGTACGTCGCGACCCGTTTCCACGGACCGGCAACCGACTTGCCCTGGTAGACGTTGTAGCCCTGGAACGCATAATCGCCATGATCGAGTTCGGACCGGTCATCCCAGTGCAGGATGATGCTGCCGTCTCCCGGCGTGGCGGTCGCCACCGGGCGGGCCGGCGGGTCGGGCAGAATGAATTGCGCGTCAAACGCCGACTGCGCAAACAAGTCGTTGAACTTCAATGCGGTAATCGAAGTCAGCCGGTCGGAGCCCTGGCCGACCAACCCCGCGACGACAACCTGCTGGGTATCGTTCGGCGCCATCGTGAACGGGCCAGTCGACTGCATATACCGCCGGTCGGCAGGGTTGGAATCCAACCAGCCGGTCCCGGTAGTCGGATCACCGGGAAACATATAGGTGGTTACTTCGCCGGTGACCGGGTCGGTAACCGGCGCGCCGGAGGCCTTGGCGTCCAGCCCCTGCATATACCAGTAGGTTTCCTGGGCGTTGTCCGGGTCGGTGCCGTTGATGTACTGGAAAAATGAGGTCATCGGCAGCGAGGTGTAGCCATAACGCCATTCATCCAGGAAGTAAACCGAATCGGTTTCTTCGCCGGCAGCGATCGGCCCCTGGAAGAAGTCATATCCTGTCGCCGGGGGAGTGCTGCCGTAATTGGCATCGTTGTTGGTGGCATTGTAGCAATACCCCAGACTCAGATCGACATCACTGCCAACGAGGTCGTCGCCAGCGTCGCCCAGATCGGGGTCGGCCCAGACCGAGGCATACATGTTCTCAATGGTCGCTTCGCTTTTATTGATGAAGCGGAAATCCATGAACAGGCACTGGCCCAGTGAACCCGTGCGGTTGAACGCAAAAGTCGTCTGCTGGATTTCCACACCCAAACCTGTGGCGGAACCCGCAGAATTCACGTGCACTGCCGGATCAGCGTCGTTGTAGACACACCACAGGGTCTGGTCTCCGATGATTTTGGGCCGTCCCTGGTCATCCAGGGGGGCGCCCATGTCCGACGGCCAGTTGTGGTAGTCGTCCCACAGCTCGGCCTCGTCCACGTCACTGGGCCGGGCAGCATCGTAAAAGCCCTGGTCGCGCAGGTTTTTGGAAATTTTGTAGACCTGGAATTCGTCACGGTCGGCCTGGAATGTGCCGTTCAGCATCGGCCCGGGCGAATACGTGTGGGAGTATTCTGCCAGACTGACGCGCAGGTCGCCACCGACCTTGCCGCCCAGCCACAAGCCGCCGGCGTAGATAACCGAAAGGTTGGTCCCGCGCGGGAAATACAAGCCGTCGGCCTTGCCGAACAACGCGCCGTTGTCGTAGGCAAACGATCCCTGGTTGGTCACGAACATCAACAACTGGTTCGCGTCGATGTAAGTTTGGTAGTCAAGCCCTGCCTGAGCCGTCGATTTATACAGGCCGAATTCGGCCCGCATCGGCGGCGCTCCCTGCACCGCCGCTGACCACAGCAGGACCAGCATACAACAGAGTAACAGGTTTACACGCTTCATGCGCTCTGCCTCCTTGGCCTGAAAAATCAAAGACTCACTTTGACCCCAAAGCGGATTTGACGCGGAACGTCATAGCTGTTGGGGTTATTCTGTTTGAGTTCATACTTTTCCAACCGGTCCATGCCCGACCAGTCGGCGCCGGGGTCGTTGGCCAGCCAGTCCTGCCCGGCGTCCGTGGCCAGCCAGCCGGTGTTGCCCACCTGGCCGGTCGATTCGTACACGTCGACCGCGTTTTCCCGGTCAAGGACATTGATCACCCAGAGGTAGAAATCCATGCTGTATCGTCCGAACGAGACGATCTTATTGGCCTTCAGGTCCAGGCGATAGGTCCACGGGCCGTACTGCGAATTGATGCGGCCGGCGGGCACCGGCGAAATCGAAGCCAGCGTCACTTCGTTGAAGATTTCCATCGGGGAATACGGAGTCCCGGAGGCGGCGCCGAAGTGGAAATTGACCCCGGCGTTCTCCAGCGGATACCATTCACCCAGTTTCGGCCCCTCGCCCTGTCCTGCGCGGACATCCACGGTCGCCGAGAGTTTGTGGCGCTGGTCAAAATCGAGCGGTGAAGCCAGCTTCGGCGTTTCTGAGACGGTCCAGACAATATTGTTCTGGGTGTTCGGCCAGGAACCTGTTCCATTGGCCCAGGAGAGACTGTAACTGACATCCAGGGCCACGCTATGGTTCCGCCGCATATTGACGGTAAATTCAAGCCCCTTCACCGTCCCGAAATCGGCGTTACCGTAGATATCATAATCACGGCCGGCCGCACCCGGAGACACCGAGTAATGCTCCAATTGAGTGAGATCGTCGATGTCCTTATAGTAGGCCGTAACATCCAACCGGGTATAATCGCCGACCTGTTTGGTCATCCCGATTTCGTAGGCGGTCGTTTTCTCCGGCGCCAGATTGGGATTGCCGAACGGGTAGTAATAGCCGGCTGACGTCAGACGGTATTCCATATAGTCCCAGCCGACAAACAGGTTCTGCAGGTCGGGGCGCTGGAAAAATTTACCGTACGACAGGTGGAACGTGGTCTTATCAGAAACCGGGAAACCGAAACCAAGCCGGGGAGATACTTTCATTTCCGCCTTGGCATCCTCCAGGTCGGTCGGGTCGAGCACGTTGTCGTCGCCGATACCGTCATCCGGATCGCCGAGCGGCATCCGCACCGATTTCAGGCGCTTGGTATTGGTGTTCAGGTAATCGAACCGCAACCCGCCGTTGACCACCAGGCCTTCCCATTCGAACTTATCCTGGAGATACATCGCGAAATTCATCGGCGTCCGGGCTTCGTTCCCTTCGGACAGGGTGTCGGATTCGTTGCCGAAAATGTCGTACCCATAATGGTCGACATCTTTGAGTCCGCCATTGTCGTACCACGTACCGTCCACCACCGAGTCTTTGAAGATCGTATTCGGAAACAAATGACGGTAGTAGCGCAGGGTGTGCCGTTGGAGATCGATACCGGCTTTGATCTCGTGGTGGGCATGGACCTGGCTGGTAATGTCGGCCTTGAAACCGTAATAGGAAGATTTGCGCTTGGTGTAATCTTCCCAGACCCAGCCCTCATCGGCAGCCATCACGCCGTCTTCATCGAGCGCGATATAGTCGCTGACCCAGGGATCGGTATCGTTGGCAAACGCCGTATGGACGCTGTCGCGCCACCGGCCGTTGCGCACAAAACCGCGTTCATCGCGGACAACGTACTCGGTCGTATCGATCAGCACACCGTCGTCATCGAAATTCTCGACCAGGATATATCCATAACCGTAGGTCTCATCGAAGAATATTTCGTGGTCGCGGCCCGAGGGTGTGTTGGGGTTGTCCCCGCTATAATACAATTGAGTATCGTCGAAAGTGAAGTTGGCGTCCGGACGACCATAACCCCACAAGTCATCGAAGAGGGTGCCGTCGCCGCGCTCACGTTCAGTCACGTAGTAGTTGAGCGCAGCGGTATAGAACATCTTGGGATTGACGTTGTGCACCAGCTTGGTGTAGATGGAGTTGTTATAGTCGACATACCGCGGCACGTGCGGGGTGTTGAAATAAAACGCGTGCTGGTATTCACTCCAGTCATCGAACGACCCGAGCGAGCCCGCCTTGAGCTTCATCGAATTGGTCAGGTCCCAGTTCACTTTGCCCTGCCAGGAGTAGCCGGACAACCGGTTGGAGGGCAGTTCATAGGACTTGTCGCCGTTGGCATCGGTGAACCACTTCTCGGTCGTGGCCCGTGGCCCACGGTCACCCTGATAGCGCCGCTCACCGGAAATGAAGAATGTCATCTTGTCTCCGGCGCCGGGCACGGGTCCCGACAAATCACCGGCGTACAAGTTGTAATCATAGTTCTGCGACGTGATATTGTCGGTGACAACATCGATCGAACCGGTGTAATCAGGTCCGCCGTCCTTGGTCGAAACATTGATCGTCCCGGAAGAAACCCAGCCGTATTCCGCGGGGAATCCGCCGGTGGTGATCGAGACTTCCTCGACGGCGTTCTGGTTGATCTGCGTCGTCGACAGTCCGCTCAGCGGGTCCTGCTGTGAGAAGCCGTCGACAAAATACGCCACTTCGGAACGGCGGCCGCCGCGGACGCTCATGGTGGACGGGCCGGCCGTGCTTTCACGCCCGCCCCGCGCCCGGACTTCAGCGTTGTCCAAGAACTGGACGACACCGGCCTGATAGCCCACAATATCCTGATAGGAGCGGGTGGGCAGCGAGGAGATTTGCTCACGGTCGACAATACGCAGGGACGAGGTCTGGTCCGGGATGACAATCGGCCGTTCGGCTTGCACACGGATCGTCCCCACCTCGACTGCCTGAGAAGCCAGCTGCATATCGACTGTGGTCGTCAAATCGACGGATACGCGGACGTTGGCCGTTTCCACCGGGCCGTACCCGACCAATTGTGCTTTCACCACATAGCTCCCGACCGGCACGGACAGGATAAAATACCGCCCGTCCTGGTCGGTTAAGGCGCCGAGCACGGTGCCCATGGCGGTGACCGCCGCGCCGGGAATCGGCGCGCCCGTATCCCGGTCGGTCACTATCCCCGTGATTTTTCCTGTCGTCCCGGCCATAGCCAGCGACGCGGTCAGGAGCAGACACAGCGCGACGACGGCCAAGACAAATTTCCCATTGATGTTTGAGTTCAACACACATCCCTCCTGTTGGGAGATTTCCTTGCTGTTCCCGGCGTTTGAGCTGCACGCCGGCATTGTTCACAACTGTGGAACACTATGACGGTTCCCCCATCTCGCCTCCTTGCTCGTTCACGTTAACTACCATGTCATTCCATCCATAGCTGACAGGCATCGGCGAGCCCATTCTCCGCCGATTTCCGGGTATGGGCGCCCACCCATACCGCGACCCATTACTTCCTATCGGACAATCCCACTGTCCCTGAATAGATTAACAAAAATATTTTCCGCCGGGACTGCGGCCTGCAACGACATCTCCCCCCAATTGCAGTCTTTCCCCTCGGCAGGAAATTCCGTCGCTTGTCACGCGATGTCAAGAAAAAAACGACTGGATTCGTTCCATCTGCTGCGGCTCGCCTTGAGCCCCGCCAGTCGGGTTAAGTCCGTCTGCTCTCACCCCCCTTAACCCATTGGGCATACCACGCCCCGGGGAGTTTTATTCCCCAAATACAGTATGAAAATTACCGGAATTGAAGCAGGAGAAGAGGGTTGTCTATTAAATTGTTGAGACAAAATCTCTTAAGCGAGAAAGAGCGAGTTGAATATTTTTTACAGAATTCGCGTACGACAGCCGCAGGAACCCCTCACCGAAGGCGCCGAACGACGTCCCGGACAATATGGCCACCCCGGCTTCCTGCAGGATCCTATTTTCCAATTCGTTCGAGGTCAAACCCAATTTTTTCACATTGGGGAACACGTAGAAAGCCCCGGCGGGGCGCAGGCAGGAAATCCCGGGAATTTCGTTTAGCCCATCCACGATGACATCGCGGCGTTTTTTGAATTCCGCCACCATTTGCTGCGGTTTGTCCTGCGGGCCAAACAGCGCTTCGGGAATGATGCGCTGGGTAAATGCCGCCGTACATGAGGCGCAGTTTGTCTGCAACCGCGTGACCGCGTCGGCCAGTTTGGCGGGCATCACCCCGTACCCCAGTCGCCAACCGGTCATCGCATACGTCTTGGACATGCCGTCCAGCAAGATCGTCCGCTCAGCCATCCCCGGAATCGACAGGATGCTCTCATGCGCGCCGTCATAGACAATGCGGGAATAGATCTCGTCGGAAAAAACCATGATATTATGTCTAATCGCAGCGTCGGCGATCGCTTCAAGGTCGGCCCCGGTCAGGACACCGCCGGTCGGATTCTGCGGTGAATTGATGATGATCATCCGCGTGCGCGGTGTGATCTTGCCCAGCAGCTCATCGATGTCCATGCGAAAATCGTTTTCCATCCGCAATTGAATGGGGACCGGGCGGGCGCCGATGAAATTGATCACAGATTCATAGATGGGAAATCCGGGATTGGGGTAGATCACTTCTTCATCCCGGTTGACCAGGGCCAGGATTGCATAAAACATGACCGGCTTGGCGCCCGGTGTAATCACCACGTTTTCCGGACCGCAGGCGATCCCGCGGGTTTGCCCGGTGTAGGTGGCGATGGCCTCACGCATATCGGTCATACCGGCCGCCGGGGTATAATGGGTATAGCCGCCGCGCAGCGCACGTACAGCGGCTTCAATGATGTTCTCCGGCGTATCAAAATCGGGTTCGCCGATTTCCAGATGCACGATCTCGCGTCCCTCGGCTTCCAACGCCTTGGCTTTAGCCAGGACAACAAATGCCGTTTCAGTCCCCAGCCGCGCCATGCGATCGGCAAAAGGGATGTGGTATTCAGCTCTATCCGGTTTGTTTCCCATTTCTCACCTGTCCTCCGGTTTCGCGCCGGAATGATGCTGACCCCGATTATGGGGGCACCGACATCGTCCGCTCCATCCGCCGTACAGTATCGTATGCGCGAGGGACGCCGTCAACGAGCATCCGTCAGTTTTTGCCACAGCCGACCCGCTTTGCGGCGCAGGGCGGACAAATCCCCGTCGTTGCGGAGGACGATATCGGCTGCCCGCTTTCGCGCGGCAAACGGCAATTGCGCCCGCATCCGGTTTTCGATTTCTGCGGCACTCCAACCGCGACGGCGCAGCCAGCGGCGCCGGTTGGCCCGCGCAGCCCAGACCGCAATTAATAAGTCGATGGGCGCCTTCATCTTCCATTCAACAATCAACGCTGCGTCGACGACAATGAGAGGAGTACTTTTTCTTTTTTGAACCGTGTGAATTCTGGTTATTAATTCCGCAATTAAGGCCGGATGAACTAACTCATTAAGTCGCTGCCGGGCTGCAGGATCGGCAAATGCTCGACGCGCCAGCAATCGGCGCTTAATACCCCGGGGATGCAAAATATCCCGGCCAAACTCCCCGGCCAGCTGCTTTTGCAGCGCACGATCATGATCGACGACATCATGGCCAGTCTCATCTCCGGAGATAATGACCGCGCCGCGCCGGGCAAATTCCTCAGCGACCACGGTTTTACCGCAACCTACACCTCCGGTCAGTCCGACGACAAGAGGACGGGCTTTTGCCCGATGTGCCATATAAACCAAGCTATTTCGCCTCCAGCCAGTTTTCACCGACACCAATATCGACGGTCAGCGGCACTGCCAACTGCACCGTACGCTCCATCCGGTCCCGTACCATTGCCGACAGCCACTCGAGTTCAGCCGGATGAACATCAAACACTAGTTCGTCGTGGACCTGCAGGACCATCATTGATTGCCTGCCGGTCAGTTCCATGGCGATTTCGACCATGGCCTTCTTGATGATGTCGGCAGCGGTCCCCTGCAGGGGCGTATTAACCGCGATGCGTTCGGCAAACTCCCGGCGCTGGCGGTTGTCCGAGCGGATCTCCGGCAATGAACGCCGTCGACCAAACAACGTCGTCACGTACCCGTCTTCGCGGGCTTGCGCAATGGCCGAATCAATGAAATCGCGCACCCGGGGATACCGCCGGAAATAAGTGTCGATAAAATCCTTCGCCTCGCGCACAGTCATGTCCGTCTGCTGCGACAGCCCGAAAGCCGACAGCCCGTAAATGATCCCAAAATTCGCCGATTTGGCCCAGCGGCGCCGTTCGGCGTCGACCGCCTCCACCGGAACGCCGAAAATATCGGAGGCGGTCTTGGCGTGGATATCCTCGCCGTTAATGAATGCCGTGCACAAAGTCGGGTCACCGGAGAAATGAGCCATCAACCGCAGCTCGATCTGCGAATAATCGGCCACCAGCAGGGTATGCCCCGGTTTGGGGATAAACGCGCGCCGGACTTTTTGCCCGTCGGGCGTGCGGATCGGAATATTCTGCAGGTTCGGATCAGACGAGGACAACCGCCCGGTCGCCGCCACGGCCTGATTAAACGACGTATGCACTCGTCCGGTGCGCGCACTGACTAATTTGACCAGCGCATCGACGTATGTGGATTTCAACTTGCTCACGCCGCGATATTCGAGGATTAATCCCGGCAGCGGGTGATGCGCGGCCAGTTTTTCCAGCGTCGAGACATCAGTGGCGCGCTGGGCCGTGCGGGCGGTCTTGCGTGCAGAGTGGAGATTCAGCTTGTCAAAGAGAATTTTCGCCAACTGCTGCGTGGAATTGATATTAAACTCCTCCCCCGCGGTCTCATATATTTTCCGTGTCAGCGCGGTAAGTTTCCGCTGCCAGGCGGCCGAGAGTTTTTTCAAATAGGGCACATCGACGGACACGCCGTCATATTCCATGCGGGCCAGGACCGGGACCAGCGGCATTTCCACTGTATCGAACAGTGTTTCCAAACCGGCCGGTTTCAGCTTCGGACGTAACGCCCCGGCCAGGCGCAGGGTGAAATCGGCGTCTTCCGCGGCATAATGGGTCGCGGCCTTGATGTCGACTTCGGCGAAACTGCGCTGTTGGGGGCCGCTGCCGATCAACTCGCTGATCGGCTGCATGTCATAGTCCAAGTATTTTTTAGCCAGCGCATCCAGCGAGTGCCCCCGGGCGGAGGGATTCAACACATACGAGGCCAGCATGGGATCAAAGACCAAGCCACACAGGACAATGCCATAGGTGAAAAAAATCTGCCAGTCATATTTGCCATTTTGCCCGACCAGTTGCGGGCGCTCATTTTCCAATAACGGCCTAAGAATGGCCAGCGCCCGCTCACGATCGAGGTTGCCTGCACTGTCGCTGTGCCCTACCGGAATATACCAGGCCTCGCCGGGGGCTGCGCAAATTGAAATGCCGACCAGTTCGGCTTCGATGGGATTTAATGATGTCGTTTCGGTGTCCACCGCCAGCAGCGGGGCTTTTTGCCAAACAGCGGCCAATCGCGCCAATTCATCCAGAGTAGCAACAGTGTGATATTTCCCCGCCGTGGCTGCCGGAGGTTCCTGGCCGGCCGGCGGTTTGGCCGGAGCCGTGTCGATCTGCCGCCACAGGGAAGTGAATTCCAATTCCAGAAACAACTTTCGCGTGGCGGTGGAATTCAATGGTTGGACCGCATACGCCGTGACGTCAAGGGCAAGGGGCACATCCCGCTTGATTGTCACCAGTTCGCGGGACAGACGCGCCATGTCGGCATGTTCGGTCAGCCGTTCCCGGAGTTTTTTGCCGGGCGCGGCCGCGGCATGAGCCAGGACAGATTCAAGATCACCGAATTTCCGCACCAGTGATACCGCGGTCTTGGGCCCGACGCCGGGGATACCGGGGACATTGTCCGAGGTATCCCCCGCCAGTCCGAGGACATCGATGACCTGCTGCGGCGGCACCCCGAATTTTTCCTCGACGCCTGCCGGATCAAGCCGCTCGATGTTTTCCACACCACTCGTGCGGCGCCAATTCAATATCGTAACCCGTTCGGTGACCAGTTGCATGAAATCTTTGTCGCCGGTAACCATGACCGCATCGATGCCCCCGGCCTCGGCCTGAACCGCCAGGGTGGCGATGACATCATCCGCCTCGTACCCTGGCATTTCGACCAGCGGGCAACCCAGTGTGGTGATGAGTTCGCGGACGCGGGGCAGTTGTGCAACCATCTCCTCGGGCATCTTGTCGCGCGTGGCCTTGTATGCCGGAAACATCTTATGCCGGAATGTCGGGTGCGGGGTATCGAAAACGCACACCCAATAATCGGGGCGTTCCTCGCGAAACAATTTGAGCATGGTGTTGGCCACGCCGAACGCCGCGGAGGTGTTTTCACCTTTGGAGTTGCGGAGCGGATTGCGGATGAAGGCAAAATAGGCCCGGTAGGCCATGGCCGAGCCGTCGATTAAATACAGTTTCTTTGCCACCGGTTTTATCTCCCGGTCCAAAGAACGGATTCTTTCATTAAAGGTCAACAGCCAACCGACCCCCGCCGCGAAGGCGGAGGCCATCAGCCCCGGATGACTTTGCTGACAATGTCCGAACGCAGGACCATCCCGATCAGCCGTCCCCGGTCGTCAACGACCGGCACGCGGCGGATATTGCGGAACATCATCATCGCCGCGACCTCGACGATCGGCGTGTCCTCGGTGGTAGTGAATACCTTGCGGGTCATGATCTCGGAAACTTTGATTTCGTCTTCGCGCTTAAGCAGTTCATCGAACGGCTCGACCTCGGGATTGAACGACATATTCTCGATCAGGGTCTCATAGTCGGGCAGCGCGGCCTTGATCAGGTGTTTTTCGGAGATGATGCCAATGAGGATTTTATCATTGTCCACGACCGGGACACCGGAGACCTTATGGCGGTAAAAAATATTGGCGGCATCCTTCAGGGTGGATTCGGGCATTGTGTAAAAGACATTTCGATGCATGATATCGCGGACTGTCAACTGCTTTTTGACCGTCAGGCCGGACTCCCAGATAACCCGGATAATCGCCTCGGCGTCGGGCTGGGCGACCAGATTTTCGATATTCCCCGGTTCACGGGCGAACGCGGCAAAGGCCGAAAGGGTCTGCAAATATAACTGTGCAATATTACGCGGGGTCAGCAACAGACAAACGGCATGCAACCGCATATGATCCGGGGTGGCCGAATCAATCCCCCGGCGGGTCACCCCCAGGGCCACGTACATGCGCGAGACGGCGTCGGTGCGCGCATGCGGGAAAGCAATGCCGTGGCCGTAGGATGTGTTTTCCAAGTCTTCCCGTTCATTGATGGCGCGGGTCAAGGCGTGGCGGTCCAGGTGCGGATGGTGTTGAATTACTCGATCAAGTATTTCCTCGATGGCCTCAAATTTCGTCTTGGCCCGCATGTCGGTCACCACCAGTTGCGGGTCCAAAAGTGCGGCGAGTCTCACCGGGCAAACTCCTTCACGGGTTCCAGCTCCCGCCCCGCCGACCGGCACCGGATTTCTTGCGGCGTGGCGATCCCTCCGGACATCAATATCTTGACTGCTTCCTCAATTGTCAACTCAGTCGGGATAACATCTTCACGGGGGACTACGACCATCCAGCCGGTCACCGGGGTCGGGGTGGACGGCACAAACACGGTCAGATATTCGGCCCGGGTCCCGCTGCTCGCCAGGATGACCCTCGACGAGGCAAAAGCCACGGACAGGATCCCTTTGCGCGGGTATTCGATGAATACCACCTGGTCAAACATCTTTTTCTGCGGCAGGGTGAAGGCCCCCACCAGTTGTTTGACCGCCGAGTAAATGGCACGGACCAGCGGGGTGCGGATAAACAGCACTTCGCCCAGGGCATACAACCGGGTGCCGAACGTACTGTATTGGGTCAGGATCCCGGCCAGAATGATCAATGACACTGTGCCCACCAAACCCATGCCGGGAACGGAATACCCCAAAACGCGCGCCAGAAGCGGAGAAAGCAGGCCGTCGACTTTTTGGAATAGGAAATACAGGACGTACAGCGTGACCACCACCGGGACAGTGATCAGCACTCCGCTCAGGAAATGCCGCCGCACGGTGGCCAGAAACAGCCGCCCAAACGATTTTTTCTCTCCGGCATCCATTCCGAGAAGCCATCCCTTCCCTATTTATGTCGGTAGCAGCTACGGAGATTCAAGCCCGGCGTGGGGCTACTCCGGGCACACGATGGCCGGCGGGGGTGGATGCGAAAGAAATGTGAGAAAAACAGGAAGAAAAGTGCGCCATCAGGGACTCGAACCCCGGACCAATTGATTAAGAGTCAACTGCTCTACCAAACTGAGCTAATGGCGCACAATTATGTTTGTGCTACGCTGTTGTCGGTCTGTTTATTTGCCTTACTAACTCAAACAGGTTCAACACATTCCAACAACAGGGACCGCATGTTTCCCGCGCTTTGCTGCCCGGCCCCCAACTCAAACCCGCCGCATAGTATATTCCGGCGGGGCGCAAGTCAACGACAAAGCCCGACAAGACGGCAAAAAACACGGATTACGCGACAAGTTACCCGTGGCACGGGCATCTTCCGCCAAAGGCGGACAAGCGCCCGTGCACGGGCCCCGGCACTTGTCCGCCTGAGGCGGGAAGGCCGGGGCCACGTAAACTGCGCCACCGAGAATTCCTTCCCGGCGGGACCGAAAAGTCTGTCACCCCGGCCTCCGAGCCGGGGTCCAGTCGTTTTGTGGGCGGCAGATGTCCACGTTGCCGCAAAGTCGAGCAAACACTATCGTCGATGCTGGGGCACATGTGGATCCGCCGTGGCGGACCGCCCACGAGCCCCGATTTTTATTGATAAATCCGCCGCTTTGGGTATATTGTTTTTGCAAACAGGTTTACTATCCAACTCACCCTCAACTCGGGGGAGGGGATATGAAAGGCACGATTCGCTTACTGGCCGGGGGGCGAGTGGCAGGAATGAATGCAATCTTCGTTTTTGTTGTAACTTCTTTGGCATTGGCTCAACCGGCTCCACAGATCGTTTCCACCTTACCAGCGCAGAATGCATTGAATGTGGCGGCAAGTGCCCATATATCGGTGACATTCGATATCGACATGGATGAAGCAACGATCAATAATGCGACATTTATGGTATCGACCATGGTAACCGGAATTCGCTACGGTATCTTTAGTTATGATATTCTTTCCAAGACCGTGATTTACAATCCAGTCAGTGATTTTGCCGTAGGCGATCTAGTCACCGTCACTCTCACGAAAGGGATTAAATCGTCCTTAGGGCTTTCTATGGAAGAAGGTTACACATGGTCGTTTACTACAGAAGTATATGGTGGCACAGCGACTTTCGGATCGCCTGCCACATATTATGCTGGAATGCGACCAACATCTCTAGTCGCAGCCGACTTTGATAACGACGGTGACGTCGATATTGCTACTGCCGATTCTTATGCTGATCATGTTTCGGTATTCTCGAATAATGGTAGCGGCAACTTAGGTAATGCAATTAATTATTCAGTTGGAGATGAACCATTATCTATTGCCAGTGGAGATATTGACCTTGATGGGTTTATTGATTTGGTTGCCGGTAACCTTCGATCGAGCAACAGCTCGGTATTATCAAATAATGGAGATGGGTCATTTGCTTCCGGGGCTGCCTATCCTTCTTCCCTCGGGGGGCCGTTATCCGTAAATCTTGTCGATTGCTCTGGAGACGGCTACCCCGATCTAATCGTATCGACAAATGGAAATTATGTTACTGTGCGATTAAATAATGGCGCGGGAACATTTGGCGATGAGACATCATACAACGTGGGAAGCCGTGCCGATGCTGTCTTTGCAGGTGACTATGATTTGGATGCCGATCTCGATCTTGCGGTCGCGCTTATCCACAATGACTGCGTATGCATACTTTTGAATAATGGGAATGGCACATATGATATAACAGGGAATTATATCGTGGGTGATTATCCCGAGTATATACATGGTGCCGATTATGACAATGACGGTGACATTGATTTAGCGGTTCCGAATCCCGGTTTTGACCATCACATTTCAGTATTGTTGAATGATGGCGATGCCACGTTTGCTCCCTGCGTGAAGTATGAGGTTGGAGGATGGCCAACAGGTGTATATTCGGCTGACGTTGATGCCGATGGTTATATAGATTTGGTGTCGGCAAACCGCAATGGCAATAACTTATCAGTTCTTCTAAACTCAGGAGATGGTACTTTTGATGCGGCGGTCGGTTATCCTACCAACGATGGCCCTAATGCCGTGGTAGCCGCCGACTTAAACGGCGATGGTGCATTAGACTTGGTTGCAACGAATTGGCCTGAAGATAGCCAGTCAAATTTGGTTTCTGTCCTTTTGCAGTATTTCGTTTGTGTTGATTCCGACGGCGATTATCTGGGTGATCCCGGACATCCTGAAAACGATTGCCCGGGGGACAATTGTCCTTATGTGTGGAATCGGGATCAAGAGGACTCCGACGATGACGGCATCGGCGACAGTTGTGATGCCTGCACTGATACCGACGGCGATGAATATGGTGATCCCGTTTATCCAGCCAATACTTGCGAAATAGATAATTGCCCCTTTATCAGCAATCCTGACCAGATCGATACTGACGGGGACGGTTCTGGTGATTTATGCGACGATGATGATGACGATGACGGACTTGATGATTTATCAGATAATTGTCCTCTGTCCCCGAATCCCGATCAGGCCGACAACGACGCCGACGGTATCGGCAATGCCTGCGATCCCTGCGACTGCACGTACTTCGGCGATCTCGACTTAAATGGCATGATCACGCCATTGGATGTTACCATCATAGTCAACCACGTCTACCGGCAACTTGATTCTCGATCACCAATTCCGACAACCTGCCCACGGGACAACGGCGATTGGGATTGTTTCGGCGGGATTAATCCGACCGACGTCGCCTGGTATGTGAATTACGTCTACCGGCAAAAGGGCGACGGCCCGTGCAACCCCTGCAACTGATACTTGTGGCATGGGCACATGTGGATCCGCCGTGACGGAGTGGGGTACCGATATCGCGCAATGGCATCATCAGCTTGTGAGATTGCTTCGTCCCGCTCAAAAGCAGGACTCGCAATGACGATTTTTTAACTTTTTCGACAATCCCGGAGGCGGGCATCCAATTATGCAATACGATCATGTGCTGGTCCTGACTACCTGCGCCTCGGAGGACCAGGCGGCCCAAATTGCCGAGGCACTGGTTACAACCAACGCCGCCGCCTGCTGTAATATTATTAAGGATGTGCGCTCGCTGTTTATCTGGCAGGGGAAACTGGAAGATGACCGGGAAGTATTACTGTTGACAAAAACAACGACCGCGTCATTCCCCAAAGTCCGCGACACAATATTGAAACTGCACTCCTACGACGTCGCGGAGATCATCGCCGTACCGATCGTTGACGGTTCGGATGATTACCTGAGGTGGGTCAAAGAACAAACATCGAAAAAGTAGGTCGGGTTCCGGAGTCACCCGCCTCGGCGGGGGACGGAGAAACCCGACAAGGGTTGACAACGATCACAAAAATGAAAAGGTGGGTGCGAAGCACCCACCCCTGCGGTACAGCGTATTCGGCATCAATCGATACATCCCTCGCACAGCGCATCCTGCCCCTTATAGATGTATTGGACCAGAAATTGCACATCGAGGGGATTGAACGAGCCATCGCAGTTGACATCACCTTTAAGATATGGGCATAACGGCCGATCGGGGAGGTATTGTAATACTGCTCTGATCATCCCCCAGACAGCCCAGCTCACATCCACCGGATTGGCCACGCCGTCATGATTGATGTCTCCCTTGACGAAGCAATCACACGCACAAACTTCTATGATGCCCTTGGTGAAAACGGCCTCACCGGTGCCGAGCGGCCCATGGTCCACCGGCGGGAATTCATCATCGATCATCATGATCGCGCCGGCGCCGCTGGGGAACGCTGCGGTATCAAACACGAATCGCCCAACGGACATGGCGATATCAAAATCCAACCGGAGCCGTTGATACGCGAAGGAAACGGCGTTCAAGGGTTGCATGATGATCTGAAAATACTCGGGGGAAGAACCGTCGTACACTGTGCATAATTCCTTTTGCGTAGCTTCTCCCGTATTGTAGATCCATGTCACGCCGTTTTCGGTTCCCTGGCAGTAAACCGGCTTATCCCCGGCCCAAAATGCACCGCCCAATTCGCTGCGCACGACAATTGGAATCGTCAAAGCGGACAACTCGGTTGTATTGGCAACCTTAACCCACACCGACACGTCCTGCTTACCGTAAAATACACTATCACTGGTGAATTCAACTCCCCACCAGGCAAAGGCACTGGTGGAGCTTAACAAGAACACGAAAACAGTACCCACCATACGTAATTTCATCTCCCTCATACTCCTAACCTCCTCCTCCCAAAAACATATCGGCGTTACGCGTTTCCGTTGTCCGCCTGAAAACTCAATCGACTCACCATCATACGCTGCAAGGGCCGTCACACCCTTATCATCACCACGAATGCGGAGATCACCCACGCATTCGGACTATTGACTAACGCAATCTTTGCTAATAAGATACCATGCGCCGGGGCGGTGTCAAGTCGCAAACACGAAGAAAAAACGGATAATCAACCGTCGATTACGAATATCGCAGTAATTTACTATGATTATTAATACTCGATCCAATCATCATTTATGCCCCGATGCTTATGGGCACGAAATAATCACCGTCGCCTCGGCGATCAGACTGTCGACTTCCCCGCCTAAATCTTGAATATTCCCGTCATCCCACAAGCGGACAGTATATCCACCGGGCGCCAGACCGGCAACCTGTGCGGAGACATTGAAATAACACATGCAGCGCAGCCAGGCCGATGACGTATCAGTTTCGGTAAACGTCAGAATGGTACCGTCCTGCTCGAAAGCAAAGGCAAGCACCGCACCACAGTTGGCGAACAGGGCATCGTGATAGACCGTGAGCGTATCGCAGTTCGTTTCAAACCGGATATGCCCGCCCCCCGGGACCGTGAGTTCTGCCTCGCCCAGCAGAAACTCGCGGTTTGCGGTCCACAGCCGGGCGGTGTACGTCCCCGGTCCAATATTTGCCGCTGAGGTCTGCACATTGAAATAGCACAGGCAATCGCACTCCAACCCGGTATCAGCCTCGATGAAATCCAAAAATTCGCCGTCCTGCCACAATGAGAAGTCGAACAGCGCGCAACATTGGTAAAACGCCGAATCGTGATATACATATACCGTATCCTGGCCTACAGCAAACCGCACCGTCCCGCCGGGGCCGGCGGTTACGCCCGTTGTTTTCGGCAAGCCACCCAAACACCCGCTGCTTTGGACATCGACGATGTAAGGATTCTGTGGGGAGTGGGCCGGACGATAAGTAATTTCGCTGCCGTCGAGACAGCCGCTTTGCCGGGAGGTCAGGACAGGTTGTCCCGGGCTTGACGTTGAATCGCCACAACTCAACACCAGGGCCGGACAGAGGACTACACACGCGATGTGGAATATATTTTTCACGGTCATCACCCACCCCCGAATACTGCTCACGTTTTAATTCCTGAGTATTATACAACGCAGACCATCGGCTATTCCATAAGCAAGAGAATCTCTCGGGTGCTGTCGATAAAAAACCGGGCAGAGTCGCGGCGCATGTTCCAGCAACGCAATGAAATGACGAACATCGGGGGCGGGGTTGCCCCCCGCCCCACAATCTGCCGACTACGACGCCATATCCGGTTTCCAGACCTCCCAGACCTTGCCGACCAGGTCCGGCCCGGGTTTGAGCGTCAACTTACCCGGCTGCCAGCCGGCTGGTGTCGCCTCACCGGTCTTGCGGACATGCTGGAACGCTTTGATCTGGCGGAGCAATTCGGCGACATTGCGTCCCACCGGCGGGGTCATTACTTCCATCGCCTGCACGATACCATCGGGGTCGATCAAAAACCGGCCACGGATATCGACACCACCCGCTTCGTCGTAAATGCCGTACACCCGGCCAATTTTGCCCCCCGCGTCCGATAACATCGGGAACGGGAACCCGCCTTTGACCATTTTGGAGAGCTCCTCGGCCTGCCAGATCTTGTGGGTAAAGTGAGAATCAGTGCTTGCGGCGAATACTTGTACGTCCAGGGCCTTGAATTCATCCTGCTTGGCGGCAACTGCCGACAATTCCGTCGGTCAAACGAAGGTAAAATCACCGGGATAAAAACAAAGGACTATCCATTTACCCTTGTAATCAGAGAGTTTGAATGTTCGAAATTTCCCCTCGTAAAAGGCATTCGCTGCAAAATCAGGGGCCGGTTCACCTACTCGAGCGGTCATTTTCGGCGCCTCCTTTCGCAAAACTTTCGTTTCCTGATCGTCGGTGGTTTCTTCCGCCGGGTCGATTGGCCCAGCGGCCGGTTCAACGCATGATTTTCCTGGCTCGGTCATAAAATACCTCCTGTACTCTAATCCCATAAGATGATATGGGAATTTAGGAGATAATTCAAGAGAAAAAGGCGTGGGTGGGAAAACCGGCACAGCTTGTCGACCATCCTGAGGGCAGGTTCGTTGAATTGTCCGCTTATTCAGCGATTAAATCAGTGCGTTGTGCATCCAATTTGAATTGCAAATCATGTAATTTCCTGTACAACCCACCGCTGTGCAGGAGTTCCCCGTGCGAACCGCGCTGGACAATCCGGCCGTTATCGATCACCACGATCTCATCAGCGCGGCGGATCGTCGATAACCGGTGCGCCACCACCAGGGTCGTCCGGTTGTGCACCAGGTTGTTGATCGCTTTTTGCACTGTTGCTTCGGACTCGGTGTCCAGCGCGCTGGTGGCTTCATCAAAAATCAGGATTTCAGGGTCCTTCATAATCGCTCGGGCAATCGCCAGCCGCTGCCGCTGCCCGCCGGAAAGCTGCACGCCCCGCGGGCCGATGACCGTGTCGAAACCATCGGACATCTTTTCCACAAATTCCAGCGCATAGGCCGCCCGGGCCGCGGCTATCAGTTTTTCGCAGCTGCAATCGCGCATGCCGTACGCAATATTGTGGGTCACCGTATCGTTGAACAGGATTGTCTCCTGGGTCACGATCCCCAGCAGGCGCCGCCAGGAGTCGATCTGGAATTCCTGCAGGTCCACACCATCGACCAGCACCCGCCCGCTCAGGGGATCGTAAAACCGGGCCAGGATATCGCACAGGGTCGATTTGCCTCCGCCGGAGGGCCCAACCAGGGCGATCATCTTCCCCCGGGGCAGTTCGAGGTCGATCCCCTGCAATACGGGATATCCCTCACGATAGGCAAAGGAAACATGCTCGAAGACGATGCAGTCAGCGAACCGGGCAATCGGCCGCGCGCCCGGGCGGTCGGCAATGTCCGGTTTGGTATCGAGGATGCGGAAGATGCGCTCGATCGCGGCGGCTCCCTCCTGGATTTTGACGTGCAATCCGGCCAGCGCCTTGACTGGTGTGAGCATGGAAAACATCAGGAAAAAATACGTCATGAACTCATCGGCGGTCAGCGACTCGCCGCCAAGCACCTGCCGCCCGCCGACATAAAGGATGGCCACACCGGCGGCCGTCCCCAGAAATTCATTGATCGGGGAGTTGAGGATGCGCATGCGCGTCATTTTCAACATCTCACGGAAAAATGCCTCGGTCCCCCGGCGAAAGCGCGCGACTTCGAAGTCTTTCATCGCAAAGGCCTTGACCACACGGATGCCGGAGATACTTTCCTCCAGCACCGTGGCCACTTCCGCCATTTTTTCCTGTGACCGTCCGGAATAGTGCCGGATCGCCCGGCCGACCAGCAACAACACCAGCCACGTCGCCGGCAGGACCAGCAGCGCCAACAAGGTAAGCTGCCAGCTGATCACAAACAGTGAGAAAAACAGAATCAATATGGTCAGCGGATCTTTGACCAGCCGCGTAAAACCCAAGTCGAGCATATCGGTCAGCAGACTGACATCGTTGGTCACCCTGCTGATAATTTTTCCCGTATTTGTCCTGCTGAAATACGACAACGATAAGTCATGATAGTGGGAAAATAAATCGTTCCGCAGTTGGAAGATCACTTTCTGCTGGACCAGGGCAACGATATAATTGTGGATGTAGAGAAAAATGTTCTTGATCAGGGACAGCACAATGATCACCCAGCATAATTGGACCAGTGTGGAGTATTGGTCCTCGCGGTGCACCAGCGCGTCAAGCCGGGATTTAACAAACTCCTTGATCTCCTCCAGGCCCCCGCCGGTTGCCCCCTGGTCGGCCGAGGTGACCGCATCCCAGGAAGCGCCGTTGGCGCCGAACAGGGTATTGACCAGCGGCCCGATCATCCAGACCAGAACGGCCGAGAGCAGCACAAAAATCACCGTCGCCGTCACTGAAACAGCCAGCAGGGCCGCGTAGGGCCGGATGTATCGCAAAAATCTAATCAGCATAATTCCACTTTCCGATAGGCGTTCACCTGCGCCGCGGGTCCGCGACGACCGGTTCGGTGGCCGTGCGGTCAACGGCCGTTTCCTCGATCATCCCGCGCAGGGTATCGACAATCTCAGTCAGCTCCACGGGCTGCGCGGCCTCGTCAAAGGCCCGGTCCAGCGGCCCCAAAGGACGGTATTTGGCGAGATTGGATACGACAAAGATGCCGACGGTCGGCACGCCGCAAGCCGCCGCCAGGTGCATGATACCGTTGTCGTTGGACACATAAGCCGCCGCCACTTGAAAAAGTGAAACTAAATCCTCAAATCGCAATTTGCCCGCCACCACGGCCGTCTGCGGCAGGTCCGCGCGGGTGGCCTGCATCATCTCATCCTCGGCAGGTCCCCAGATAAAAACCGGCCGGGCACCCAATTCTGTCCCAATCCGCCCTGCCAATTCCACAAACCGGCCAAGCGGCCAACGCTTGGGACCACGCCCGCCGGGGTGGATGACAACCAGGGGAACATTGGCCGGAATGTTGTGCGAATGCCGGAAATGTGCGCCATAGGAATTGACCCGGGAGACATTCAACGCCGGCCGTGGCGCATCGGAGACTTCCGCCAGCGCCCGCAGCAAATCGAGGTGCATCTGCGTGGCATGACGCCCGGGATCACCCGGATTGATGGCCGTCTCCAGCCATCGCGCCGACCCACGCCGGTTGTAGCCGATACGAAACCGTCCCCCGGAAAACGCGGTGACAATGGCATGGTTGAACGATAGCTCGAGTTCATCCGAGGCATCGAACACCAGTTCGAATTTTTCTTTTTGCAGCGAACGTACAATACCCCACAATTTGAGCGGATTTCGCGCGTAGGCCTTCTTATCATAGGGAATGCACCTGTCGACTGCGGGCAGGAAAGCCGCTAACTCCCGGAACCGCTTGGACAACAAACACGAAATCTTCATTCCGGGGAATGCCGTTTTCAGGGAAATTAGCAGCGGCGTCAGCAGAATCGTGTTGCCGATTCGGTCATCAAGCCGCACGATGAGGACCTTGCGGATATTCCGTAAATCCGCGGCGGTGGGCGGCCGTCCGGGGCCGGGAGCAAAATATGTAATCAGCCGAAAACCCAGGCGCTTGAGTCCGTGCTCGAATCCCTTGAGTCCCATGCGCGGAATGTAACACCGCCGGCCGGATGGGTCAATCGGCCAAACCGACCAGGCGGCGCAGGCGGGCGGTCTCGGGCTTGCCCAGTTTGCGGAAGGTACCGGGGGCCAGCCGGCCGACATGAAAACCGGCGAAAGAACGCCGGGATAGTTGAATTACCGGCGCACCGGCCCAACCCAACAGCCGTTTGACTTCGTGTTTGCGACCTTCGCGGATGTGGACTTCAACAATAATATTCCGCCCACGCGGTTTGACTACCCGGATTGTCCCGCAGGCAGGGGTCTTGTCCCCCAGATCAACACCGGATTTCGCCTGTCGCACCTTGTCCGCCTGGGGTGCACTCCGGACAGCGGCAAGGTAGACGCGCTCGATGCCATACCGGGGATGCTGCAAACGGCGCGATAATTCTCCGTCATTGGTCAAAAGCAGGGCGCCGTCAGTATCAAAATCCAGCCGGCCGACCGGCTGGACAACCTGTAATTCCGGCGGTAACAGGGAAAATATTGTCGGTTTGCCGCCCTGCCCCCGGCGCGAAACCAGATATCCCGCCGGTTTATGGAACAAGAACACCTGGTAGGCAGGCGGCGCGAGTCTGCGGCCGTCGACTTTCACAATGTCGGATTGCGGATTAACCGAGGTACCGACGGTGGTGACCGTATTCCCGTTGACTTCCACTCGTCCCGTGCGGATCAGGTCATCCGCCTTACGCCGTGAGGCCGTTCCGGTCCATGCCAGGTACCGGTTCAAACGCATCGACTCGTCCATCACCTGCACCACATACCCCATGCCATGTATAACCGCAAAAGACCAACTGGGGAAGATCAGGAAACCGGCAGCAATCCTCCGGCCGGCTTATTCGACCGGTGAGGTTACCACCTCTTCGGCAGTGCGGAGCAATCGTTCGTGTTCATGTTCGGCCTGGTCGTCGGGCAGCGGGACGTCCATGTCACTTTCGCTGGTTTCGCGGTCCTCGGAGCCGATTGTTTCCGCCGTTTCCCATTCATCCGCGGCGGACGCTGGAGTATCCCCCTCCGCGGCGGCTGTTCTTTTGAGGATCAGCCGCTGGGCCGGTGATGCACTCGTTTGTTCAGCAGGTTCGGGCTTAACCTGTTGATCGGCCTCGGCCGAAACCGGCCGGTGATCATCCTCGGGCGGCACAACTGCTTCCGACATTGGGGTATGATCGTCATCGCCTGCCGTCTCGCTCGCGGCCTGCGGTTCTTCGGCGGTTTCCCGATCGGCCACCCCTGCGGTCGGGACGGGTTCCGGTTCGCAGACCGTAGCAGATGTTTCATCTGTCGAACTGACGGCGCCGGACTCTTCTGTCTCTTCCGCCGAAGCAAAATGCGCCGCCATTCCGGTGGTCAGTTTGATCGGGACCTGCTCTCCCGCCTCGTGCTGTTTCAGCAATTTTTCGAGTTCCTCGATTCGCGGCAACTCCCGTAGATGGTTCAAACCGAAATAATAGAGGAATTCTTTGGTTGTGCCGTACATCAGCGGCCGGCCCGGCTTGTCCGAGCGCCCGACAATGGCCACAATTTTCCGTTCGAGCAGAGTGCGCAGAACCCCCCCCGAATCGACACCGCGGATTTTTTCGATTTCCGGGCCGCTGACCGGCTGCCGATAGGCAATAACCGCCAAAGTCTCCAGCGCCGGGCTGGACAGCCGTTGTTTTTTCGTTTTGGCCAGCAGACTTTCGATATATTCGGCGTATTCCGGCATCGTACACATCTGGTACCCGCCGGCAATTTCACGGACCCGGAATGAAGCGCCGGCCTCAACATACCTCTGGTTCAGGGCCGCAAGCGCCCGTTCGATCTCTTCGTTTTTGGTATCTGCCAGAACCCGGCTGATTGCGCGGAGCGGCAGCGGCTCGGCGGCTGCAAAAAGCAACGCCTCAACAATATTGGTCAATTGCCCGTTATTCATGGTCATCCCCAAAGGATTACGCGGCCACCGGATACAGCCAGATATCTGTGAACGGTCCGTTCTGGCGGAGGCCGATTTTCCCCGTGCGCAATAATTCCAACAGGGCAATAAAAGTCATCACCAGAATGTTGCGCGTCGGATTGTCATCAAGCAAATCGGCAAAACGGATACCCGTGGAATGTTGCAGGACCGCTTCGACGTACGCTATCCGCTGTTCGACGGTGACCCGGTCGACGGCGACTTCACAGTAAATTTCCTCCTCGACGCGGTCCAGGACATCCTTGAACGCGCTGAGCAGGTCATACAGCGAGTAATTGTTCACGAATTCGTCTTTGGTCAGGGAGACCGGATCGACGAGGTCCGAGCGCCCGTAGACGCCACGGTTTTGCGCTTCCCGCTCCCGCAATTCCAGCGAGACTTCCTTGTATTTCCGATACTCCAGCAGGGCGCGCACCAGTTCGTCGCGCGGGTCTTCCTCGTCCTCGGCCAACGGGTCCCGGGGCAGGAGCATGCTCGACTTGATTCGAATCAATGTCGCGGCGACGACGAGATATTCACCGGCGATTTCCAGATCGAGGGTCTCCATTAAACGCAGGTACTCCAGGTATTGGCCGGTGATCCGGGCGATGGGGATGTCGTAAATATCGATTTCGTCTTTTTTGATCAAATAGAGCAACAAATCCAGCGGCCCCTCAAAGACATCGAGTTTAATTGAATGCAGACCACCGCCATGGCCGTTCCCGTTTCCATTCCCGTTGCCGTTGCCGCCGGGTTGCAGCGGATGTCCCTGCTCGCTTGTCATCGTCGGTGCCCCAAAATTGCCCCATCCTGCTTAGTGGTAGGTAATTCGACCCGCCCTAACGCGCAAGCATTAATTGGCACGCCCCCAGCACCGAAATTGACGGGTTTTCGCTGGATTATTGTGCATTCGGGGACTCCCAGCCTCCTGTCCCTGAACTTTACTATTGACGCCGCAAGCACTTACCAAGTCGGGTATGTTGTTTGCATTTCCAATGAATGAATGATAATTACGATGCTTGGTGGAGGAGAGTGATGAAAAGTATGAGACGTTTTTTGACGCCAAGGCACCTGACGGGCATGATGCTCGTGACAGTGTTGCTTGCGATTTTGGCCGCGCCGGCGGACGCCGGGGGACATCGCAAAAAATACTCGTCCGCAAAACGATTGTACACCCAGCGGGGCTTCGCGTTGTCGGTCGCGCCGGGTCGGATGGGGTATGACGCGGAACTCTGCGGCTTGAACAACCGGCGCCATGCCGGTGGGGCGCAATTTTCGCTGGAGTATGGTTGTTGCCGCAAACTCTTTTTTTTCGGCGCGTTCTCCGGCGCGACCTATGAGTCGGATACCCAGGAAGACTGGTCGATGGGGTACGTTGATTTCGGCTTGCGTTATTCCTTCGCCTCGACACCGGACCAGCGGACCAGACCGTATATTTCCGGATCATTCGGACCGGCCATGATGTATTCGGAAGGGGCGTTTGATAATGAATCGGACCACGAGTATATTGGCGGCTCGGCGCGCATAGCCGCCGGGATTGATTATTTCCTGTCGCGCAATGTGCTGATGTTTGTTGAGGTGAGCCGTCGGGGCGGGGCTTTCGATCGCGTGCGGCATTATGGGAAAGACTACAACCTGGCGGACAACCCGGAGTTTAGGGCCTCAGGCTTCCATGTCGGGTTCCGTTTTAGATTATGAGTGCGGATGCTGGCCGGAAGGTCGCGGGGCGCACCAGGATTTAATCGCTGCGATCTTCCGGTTGAGACTTAATCCCCGCAAGATGCGAGCGGCAACCTGCAGGCCACAGGCACGAATAAATGATTCCGACCAGTAATCCGGGTGGGTCAGCATGTAAATGGCCGGCCACCGTTTGTTTCGGATATATTCCACTAATTGCCGCCCGGACTCGGCCTTGTCCCAGCGGACCCCCAGATCCCGCACATATATGTGATTCGGGTAGCGCTCATCCAACCCTGTGGCCACATCCAATATGCCATTCCGAGCCAGCAGCCCGGGATCATGAATGAGGATATCACCGTTGGTGAGATATCCCGTTTTCTTCACTCGGGGATCGCCGTGCTGGATGACCGTATCAATGGTTAACCCGGCATCCCGCAGCTGTTGCACCTCGCGTTCAAACAGGGCGATGGCCGCCGCAAAATCCCCCCGGCAGCGGTCGAGAGTATTGAAATGGTACCCAATTTCAAAGCCCTCCTCCTGCAATCGTGCCATTGTCGGCAGGTCATAAACCCGGGTATCAACGCGAAAATACAACGAGGACCGAATATTGTGCCGTTTTTCGATATCCGTGACCGCTAGAGTGCGTTTGAGGTTCCACTCGACGTCGTGGCGCAGGATGAACGGGAATTCCACCGCAGCTTCCCGGATGGCCCGGCGCAGCGTCAGGACCCGATACCCCGCACCGACCACCGTGCCCAGCAGCCGGTCATACGTACGCAGGGAAAAATCCATGACCAGAGGCCCGCCGGGCGCCGGACAACTGCCGTGCCCGGCGGAATTCTATTTGAAGCTTTTTATGGCATCATCAAGGGTGTCGAAGACTTCAAACACCGAGGTCAGCTTGGCAATAACCATAATTTTTTCGATTCGATCGGTGAGGTTGGCCAACCGCAGGTGACCGCCGGCATCGTTGAACTTTTTCCAGTGGTGGATTAAAATCGCGATCCCCGAGGAGTTCATCCAGTCGGTCTTCCCCAGATCGAGCACGACTTTCAGTTTATTCCGGCCCAACAGGGCGTACAGTTTTTCATCCAGTTCGCCTGTGTCGATGCCGCCCATCAGTTTTCCCGAAGGTTCGATAATGGAGATATCGCCCTTTTCGTATGCATTAACCTTCATGCTCAACCTCCGTCTCCTGCACGAATGGCCCGTCCCGGGGATCGACCCGCCCGGCGTCTATATACGTATCTTATACCGGTTTAACGGCCGATTTGTCAATCAAAGAATATATTTTTTGCCTTTCGCGGTTTTGCGCCCCTTACGGGGTCAGGAGTTTCGCCCTGCTGCCGATAATCTGAATACGGACCTGCAGTTAAAGGGGAAGATATGCCTTCGATTCTTGTTGTGGATGATAAGGACTCCATCCGCAAAATGCTTTCGGAAACGCTGGTTGCGGAAGGACACGAAGTCGAGGTGGCGAAAAACGGCCATACGGCGGTGGAAAAGGTGCGGAACGGGCGCTTCGATCTGGTGCTGACCGACCTGAAAATGCCGGAGATGGACGGCCTGGAAGTCCTGGCCTCCATCCGGGAAACCAATCCGGAGACCGCCGTCATCGTGATGACCGCCTACGGTACCATCGAGGATGCGGTCAAAGCGATGAAATCCGGGGCTTACGATTTCCTGACCAAACCCTTCGACCCCGACCGACTCTCCATGCTCATCAACCGCGCCCTGGAAAACCGGCGACTGCTGGCCGAAAACGAACTGCTCCGCGAGGAATTAGCCAATAAACTCGGCTACAACCAGATTATTGGTTCGGCGCCCAGTATGAAGGCGACCGAGGCCCTGGTCAAAAAGGTTGCCGGCTCGGATACCACTGTTCTGTTTGAAGGTGAAAGCGGAACCGGGAAAGAGCTGTTTGCCGCGGCGATTCATCACTTGTCCCCGCGCCAGGACAAATCCTATGTGACGATTAACTGCGCGGCAATCCCCCGGGAATTGCTGGAAAACGAATTGTTCGGTTCGGAAGCCGGCGCGTTCACCTCTTCCAACGCCCGCAAAATGGGCAAATTCGAAATCGCCAATGGCGGTACGGTGTTTTTAGATGAAGTCGGCGATATGGACATGGCGTTGCAGGCAAAATTGCTGCGCTTTCTGCAACAGCGTACATTTGAACGCCTCGGCGGCACCAAGACAATCACCGTGAATGTCCGCGTGATCGCCGCGACCAACGTTGATCTCAAGGCCGCCTGCGACAATAAGGAATTCCGCGAAGACCTGTACTATCGCCTTTCGGTCTTCCCTATTCGGATTCCGCCATTGAGGGAACGGCGGGAGGATATCGCCAAACTCGCCGATTATTTCATCGATAAGTACTGTACTGAACTGAAAAAGCCCACCAAAAAAATCACCCAGGACGCCATCAAGCTGATGGACCGTTACAACTGGCCGGGAAATGTCCGCGAACTGGAAAATACCATCGAACGGGCGATTATCCTCTGTGAAGGGAAATATATCACTCCCGATCACCTGGCAATCCGGATCCCTTCCAATGAAGAAATCCGCTTGCGGGAAGGTGCGGGACTCAAGGAAGTCGGACAACACGCTCAATCCATGGCGGAAAAAGCCATGATCCTTCGCGTGCTGGAGCAAACCCGTGGCAACAAACGCAAAGCCGCGGAAATCTTAAAAATCGACTACACTACATTATTCGAAAAAATGAAAAAATTCGGTATTGACTACCATCGCTAGGCGGTTTGAGCCGCGATTCGTTACTGAATGGAATATTAGGATTTGGATAAATTACCTGAGGGAATGGTAGAGACACCGGGAAAGCCATCTCTTGGTCTACGGGAGCAGTGCACAATTTTTGTCTTGACATCCCTGTGGGAGACAATTGAATAAAGAAATTACAGGAAGTGCCGATGACTGAAGTGTGTGAACGGTACTTTTGTAAGCGCGCTGGGGGGCGAGGCGACATCGATTACAGACCCGTTACCTCATGGTTTTAAATGAGGAGTTGGTCACCGGATTTAACGGGATGATCTCGGCAGGAGATCATCCATCAGCAAGTGAAAAAAATCCCAACTGCGGGGAATTCCGGTTGGGCGACTGAATGTTAAAGCGCGGGTTATTGTACAACATTGCTCAAGGAGGAGTAAATTGAACAAAACCGCACTTGAAAACCGCATCCTAGTCTGCGAGGAATGCGGCGAGGAGTTTGCCTTCACCGTCGCCGCGCAGCAATACTTCCTGGAGAAAGGGTATCTCCAAAGTCCAAAACGATGTAAGTTCTGTCACGGCAAGTACAAACGTGAGAAAAAACCGGTCCGCGCTTAAGCCGGCTGCGTGTCGGGAAGCAAGTAGAATCCTCTCATTATTGTCGGCCACGACAACCACTCGACGGTAACTCGGAGGGGTTGCCGACCCGTCCGACACGGTCAAATCACTCACAGGATCTTCTCAATTGCCGGTTGTTTGCGGCACAGAGTATCGAATATCTAATGTATTGAAAAATGTCGCCAGTACCAGTCAATGAGCTCCTGTCCGTAAAAAACTACCAGCAAAGCGGCAAGCACCAAAAATGGACCGAAGGGCAGCATCCGTTCACGGCGAAATCGTGCCGAAATCGCCAGCACGACTACTGAAACCAGCAAGCCCAGCACCGCCGAAAAAACAAAGACCAGGAAAATCCGCACCGGCCCGATAAACGCGCCCATCATCGCCGCCAGTTTGATATCTCCCCCGCCAAGGGCCTCCTTTTTGAACAGCTTACTCCCCAGCCAGCCGACAAGCAGGAAACTCCCCCCGCCGGCAAAAACACCGAGAACTGAAGATACAAAATCGAGATGATCGCCGACGGCCGCCAGCCCCAGCCCCATGGCGATACCCGGCAAGGTTATTTTGTCGGGAATAATTGTAAGCTCAAGATCGATAAAAAATACCGCCACCAGACATGCGCTGAAAAACCAAAAACCGGCAGTCGCCACCGAAATACCATAGCGCCAAAAAAACACCAAAAACAATACGGCGGTCAACAGTTCGACCAGCGGATACCGGGGCGAAATGCGCGTCCCACAACCCCGGCAGCGGCCGCGCAGAATAACATACGACAACAACGGCACATTTTGGTACCAGCGGATCAGTGTCCCACACCCGGGACAGGATGACCGCGGAGTGACCAGCGACTTGTTCCGGGGCAGCCGGTAGATCACTACATTCAGGAAACTGCCCACGGCCAGCCCCAGTGCCGCGACCAGTGCCGTGATGATGGTTCCGGCGCCCGGTATGTCCATGATCCGGTCCATCTCAGCTTTGCACCACAACAGTCGGCCCGGGCCTGCCCGCTGACGGCTTGTGCAGGACCCAGACATGAACGGGAATAATCGGCCGCAGCCATCTCAGTAGCGAACAACTGAGATGCGACAGCCAGCCGAACCCGCGCAGGACATCGACAGCGGCATAGTCCGCCGGGCGGCGAATGATATCCACGGTGTAATCAAATATCGTGAATTCGCGGACGAGTTTTTTCAATCGGCGATACGACAATAACGCCACATCATAACGCAAACCCCGGCCGCGCAGTTTAACGTACGCATCAGCCAGCCGTGGCGGAAGCCATGACAAAAATGGCAATTTGTAATGTCCTTCAATGACCACATGCCGGGTCCCGATGCCGAAATAACATATCCCGCCGGGTCTGAGCACTCGATGGATCTCGGCCAGCAGACCCGGCTGGTCATCCACATGCTCATAGACCTGGTTGCAAATCACGATGTCGACTGCGCTATCGGCGACCGGCATGCGGGTGCCGTCACCAACCAGAAATTCCATTTTTTGCGCCAGGTCCTGATCGGAAGCGACATACTCCACACCGGCGCGCAACGCCACCTGATCGGTGTCGAACGCCACGACCCGGCGGCAGACACGGGCCAAAGCCGCGGCCATGATACAAGTCGAGGACCCGACTTCCAACAGTGTCGCCTCCTCGACGGCCACGCCGGGATGACGCCGCAGGACAGCGATAATTTTGGCGGCTTTCTGCAAACGGCCGGCCGGCTCAAATAGGACGGGAAACCGCTCGGCAAAAGTCCCCAAAGAATCGTTGCACCGGGTGCGGCCGGGGGCCGGTGAAGAAACGAACGCACTCACAATTTATGCTCCTGTACCAGCCGGTACATCACCGACAACGCCAATCCCCCGGGCCACAAACGTACGGCAAGCTGCCCGAGCGCGCCCATCAACCGCCGGCGCGGCGGGACCAGCGAAATCGGCAGTGTGTCGGTGATAATCAGCCCGGCCTCGGCAATTACCCGCCGGTGGATCGCGGGAGTAAATGTTGTCCGTGCATACGCACTTTCCTGTGCGGTTTGCCGACGGGTAAATCGCCGGGCGACGTGGTCCTCGCATGGCAGCGAGATAATCATCTCCCCATCAGCACTCATCGTCTTTTTCAGCTTGTTCAACGCCGCGGCCGGGTCTTTCATGTATTGCAGCGTTTCCAAACAGACAATAACCGTAAAACTCCCGGCAAAGTCATCATTTTCCAGATCGATGACCCGGGCGTCAATACCCTGTTCCTGAGTCCACTTAACAGATAACGGAGAGACATCAAGACCCAGGACCGTAAAACCACGATCGGCGAAATGTCGTGCGGTATAGCCCCGGCCACAGCCGACATCCAACAGCCCGCCATGAGTATGGTGCATCAATCGGGCACAATACGCGGTGCGCTGACTGGTCCGGGCATCGGCGGAAACATACTCCCGGGTCTGCCAATACCGGTCAAAAAGCTTTTGTCGCGCGTCCGAGGCGTGTTCGGTTATCATCGTAACTCCGTGCCGGCCGAGATTTCTCTTCCGGGGGCTTTCTCCCGCGCCGGGGGTACACGAACAGGTGTTCCGATTGTGGCAAGAAATTTCCGCGCCGCCCGTGCGGGACTCAGTACCTCAAGCATCGCCTCGGACCCGGGCATACTCGTTGTATCCCCGGCCGCATATTGAGCCATACTGCGGGCCAGGGCCGCGACATCCCCCGGAGCAATCACCTGTCCGACATTAAAACGGCGGATGAATAGCCCCAGATCACCGGTGTCGTACGCCACGACCGGGCAACCGTTTTGGACGGCCTCGGCAAACACCAACGGCAGACTGTCTGAACGCGAGGGGATTATTGCCGCCCTCGCCCCCCGGTAATACTCGGCCAGCAGCGGAGTGGGTATCCGGCCCAGGATTTTGATATTAGCCCCGACAATAGTGTCCCCGGCAACGAGTCTCAACCGTTCCAGCTCAGGACCCTCACCGATAAACACCAGGTCGTACCCCGCGGCCGCCAGCTTTGCCTGCCGATAAGCCGCCACCAGGTCATATATTCCCTTGTCGCGATGCAAGCGCCCGGCATAGAGGAAATAGGGCCGGTCACCATTCAAACCGTGTTCTGCCGTAAGCGACCTGCTCAATCTCCGGCAACTCGGCAGGAAACGGCATGGTCGATTGGCCAGCCGCCGGGCGGCCCGGGCCAGGGCGAAACCATCGGCAAAGACCCATTCGGCTTTCCGGAGAATATGCCGGGTGATCTGCCCGAATACCGGACGCCGCGCCCAGCAATTAATATCGGAGCCGAGGCACCATACCGAATAGGGCACCTGATGTCTCCGGGCGGCACACCGCGCAAACCAGCCGGAGGGCAAGGCCCACAATGCCAGGATATGGTCGATGGAATAACGCACGACCAAATCATCTGCCGCCCGCTCACCGGCCGAGACAAAACGATGGACCCGCGACCAGGTCCGGGGTGCCAGGAGGTTCCAGGAGCCGATCGGTGTCTCATCGGTAGTTGATTCAAATGTAAACCGATGTACGTGATCTGCCTCGCCACCGGAGGGAGTACCGTACTGGGGTGTCGAAATGATGACTCTGACCCCTAATGCAGTCAACGCCTCGGCAAAATCCGGCACAAACGGCGCGGCAGGATCGTCGCTGTCACGGGGATAACGGTTGGTGACAAGCAGTATATTCACGGCTGTTGACCGGCCTCCGGCCATATGTGCGCATATAATCTGCCGGACTGACGTTCCACTGGCCCTGTCACCTGCGACAACCGCCGGGCAAGTTGTTTGTTCTCCCGCTGGATACGGAATAATTCGCGATGAATTCGGACCAGTTGGGTGCCCAGGAAACCGAATAACGATATTTGCAACCCGGCGACCAGCAGGATCACGACCAATGTCATCAAGGGGCGGTCGGGATTCAAGTTCCCCATCTGCCAGAGGTAAATCAGGTGCCCGCCCCCGATCAACCCCAACGCAAACAGCAACGCGCCGATAGCGCCAAATAACATGGCGGGACGTTCAAAAAACGAAAAGAGCAGGTGTGAAATGACCGTCGCCTTTAGTAAAAACTTCGATTTACCCTTCTTGCGGCCGGTCAAAACCGCAGGCATCTCGCACGCCCGAAAGCCCGCCGCGACCGCCTTGGAGACAATCTCGAGATTGATTTCCTTGCCGTCGGATTCCAAATCCAGTGAATCCAGCACTTCGCGGCGATAACCGCGCAGAATCCCGGTCACGGTCTTAATTCCCCCCGGCATGGCCACGCCCAACACCCAATTGCCCAGACGGGACAACATGAGGCGTCCGGCGGGTACATTTTTCGTCGACCCACCCGGCATGTACGGCGAGCCGACGACAAAATCAACATCCGGCATGGCATCAAGCATCTGCACGATCCCGGCCAGGTGGCTCGGATGGTAACTTAAATCAGCGTCGGTGGTCAGAATGAATTTTCCAGAAGCTTCCGCAAAACCCCGCCGTTGGGCGAAACCCCGGCCCCGATTCGGCCGGTAAAATACCGGCTTGACCCAGGGGTGAAGCAACCGGGCTTCGCGCAGGATTTCCTCGGTGTTATCGGTAGAACCGTCATTCACCGCAATGACTTCAAATGACCGTCCCAGCGGTTCCAGCGCCCCGGCGATTTGCAGCAGAATGCCCGGCAGGTTGTCGGCCTCGTTGAACATCGGCACCACCACCGAAATGTCCACCGCAACCGGTTCCCTGGTCGGATGTGGTGTTTTTCCCATGCGGATCCACCCTCTCCAGTCCGGGCCATAATGGAACGCCCGTTACATCCTATATCGGCCCGTCAGGGTAAACACCGCACTCGGAGGCCGCAGGGCCAAAAACCGCAACGGGGCCGGGTAAGCACTGCGCCGAAAAGGGCAGCCAATCATCCATTTTCGGATTTTGGCCACGTATACGGTCCGGATCCGGCCCGGGGAATGCCCGACAATCTGCGCCAAAAGCTGAGGAGTATTTTCCCGGGTGGGATAAAGCCCCCGACTGAACCTCCGATAACTAAAGAGGATAGAAACAGACCGAGAGGCCATGCCTGGATACGGTCTTCGGAGGAACCTGCAATGCCGGCCCGTAAAATGTCAGACCAGATTAATGTACAAACTGATCGAATCGCGTTGAACAAATTTGACAGTGCGGCCCACGACGGTATGCCCCCTCCGGGTCCCGGCGGTGACGCCGATGACGTGCTGGCTCAAATGCATCAGGCGCTGGCCAAAATCCCCATTGAAGCATCAACCGGCTCGCGCAGTTCCAAATCGGATTCCGACAACGCCGATTATGTGACTCTGCTGGAAGTCTCCAAAGCCATTAATTCCACAATGGTCCTCGATGATATTCTGAAAATCGTGATGCATCGGGCCATCGGGTTATTACGGGCCGAGCGCGGTTTTTTGATGCTACTGGATGACAACGGCGTACTCTCGCCGCGCAGCGCGCACAATATTCACAAGGAATCGTTGACCAATGCCGAGGATTTCCGGATCAGCCGGTCGGTGGCCCGCCGTGTGGCGGAGACCGGCGAGGCGGTGTATACGTCCAACGCCCAAAACGACGAACGCTTCGCCAACAACGAGAGCATTGTGGAATTGAACCTGCGTTCCATTCTGTGCGTTCCGCTTAAAACCAAAAACCGGCTGATCGGCGTGTGTTACCTGGATAACCAGGTGGCCACCCGGCCGTTTGTCCGTGATGACCTGTATTTGTTTAATCTGCTTGCCGAACAGGCGGCAATCGCTATCGAGAAGGCCAAGCTTTACGATGATTTGCGGGCGCTGAAAGTGTACAACGAGAGCATCGTGCGGCAGACCCCGGCCGGTATTATTGTGCTCGACCGGGACTTCCGTATTTTGACCTTCAACAGCATGGCCGAAACCATCTTCCGTGAACCGGATTCGGAATGGACCGGCAGGGAAATTGCCGGCCGCAACAAATCGTTTCTCGAAATCCTTCCGCCCGCCGACCGCCACTGGTGGGCGGAGACCCTGCGCCGGGTGCGCGATACGCACCAAGCCCGCTTGAAAGACCCATATTTCCATAACACGTCCTCAAAGGAAAAAGTCCTCTCCGTCAAAATCAGCATCCTGGACAGCGCCGAGGAGGAAAAGCAGGACCTGATCATCCTGGTCGAGGACATTACCGAAAAATCGATCCTGCAAAAATATGTCATCCACTCCGAGAAACTGGTGGCCAAAGCAGAGTCGGCCGGGGCGATCGGCCATGAACTGAACAACTATCTGGCCCTGATTTCGCATCATGCCGAACTGCTTCCTGTATACATTGAGCGCGGACAGCTCGACCGGCTCACCGGGGCCTGTAAGGGCATTTTGGACCATATCGACAAGATGAAACGCTTCACCGACGGGCTAATGGACTTTTCGCGGATGGAAACCGAGCTGGTCGAATATGATTTGCGGCTGCTCATCGAGGAACAACTATTCTCCCTGCGGCCGCACCGCAAGTTCGCCCGGGTGAAATTCGAAACATCCTTTGAGCCGGACCTGCCGCTGATCAAACTTGACGTGGGCCAGATTCAGCAAATACTGTTGAACCTGTTTAACAACGCCATCGAAGCGTCCGGTCCAGATGCGGAAAAACGGCCGGAAATCAGCGTCGCTGTGCGGCGGAATAGACAGCGCGGCGCCGTGGACATCATTATAACCGATGGCGGGATGGGGATGCCCCCGGAGGTCGCCAAAAAAATCTTCGAACCGCATTTTACGACCAAAACCGGCGGCCACGGGCTGGGCTTATACAACTGCAAAAAAATTATCGAAAACCACGGGGGACGGATTTTCGTCGAGAGCACACCGGGCATCGGCACCTCGTTTATAATCAGCCTGCCGGTGACCGATAAATACTCCTCTTTTGACAGTTAAGCGGATTACCACGGCGCCATCGGACGGGGGCGTTATGACCCAGACTGCATCAGGGATGCCGGCGACAATTAACGGATATCAGCTTGCGGGTACGATCGGGACCGGGGGACAATCCCGGGTATTTTCACTTGTCGATCATGAACCGGGCCGCCCGCTGGCATTGAAGTGGTCGCACGAACGGTTTACGCCGGCCTGGTCGGACCCTCTGGTTGAGGAATACCGCACACTGTGCTCGTTGACACACCCGCAACTGGTCCAGCCCCGTGATTTCGGCTATGCCGAGGGGCGGGCGTATATGGTCATCGACCGCGTGGCCGGCCCGACCCTGTTTGATGGCTTGCCCGGGCCGGGCGTGGCGTCACTTTGGACTCTGCTGCAAGCAGTAAGCCCCGTGTTGTCGTTTTTGCACCGCCGTGGCGTAATCCATCGAGATTTAAAACCGGATAATTTCCGCTGGGGGACCGCCGGGGTCGATCCGAGGGCTGAGACAGACACCGCACGGCTGTATTTGTTGGACCTGGGACTGGCTTCCCGTCCCCACGATCCCGCAGGCGAGGGCAAGGCCGGGACGTTGTTTTATATGGCGCCGGAGGTATTGAAAGAAGGCAAACTCGACGCTCGATCTGATTTATATTCATTAGGCATCATCCTGTATCAATGGTTGTGCGGAACGCCGCCGTTCCCCGGCCCGGGGCCCGCGGAGATCATCGACGGTCATTTGACCGGGACGATTCACTGGCCCCAGGCAGTTGCCGACGGCATCGAGCGAAAAATCCTGCTGCAGATTGAGGCCCTTTTGGCCAAGGACCCTGATAAGCGGCCCGCGGACATTGAGACCGCCATTTCAGGTTTCGTCGAGGCCGGGATGCCGGTGGACGGATCAGTCTTGGTGACGGCCAATTTGCCGTGGCACCAGCGCAGCACCGCAGCGGAATTCCCCGATATCGCGTATCCGAAGGAAACCGTCCCGCATCCGCGCCCGCCGGTTTCCATCCTGCTGTCCGGCGATCCCGGCGCCGGGATTTCCGCTGTGTTGACCCGCTGGCAGCGAGAATTAAAGGTGCACGGCTGGTCCATTGAAACGACAACAACGTCGTTCACCGCAAAGGTACCAGAGGAAATCCAACCGACAATATCGGTCACATCCTCGGTTGGTCCGGGTGAGATTGCATCAGCCGACGAGGCAAATCAGCGATCATGTCACCTTGCCCTGCGCCCGCTGGATAACCATACCGTCGCGAAATACCTGCAGCGGGTCATCTTCGATCAGGAATGTGTGGAGACAATATTGCCGGCGGCATTGCGGCTTTCGTCCGGCCTGCCCGGCGCACTAGACCTGCTGCTGACCGCCTGGCTGGAATCAGGCACGGTCAGGCATCAACATGGCCGCTGGATCATCGATGTCGGCCGGTTGGACGAACCAGTGATAAACCGCCCGTTGCGGGAACTATATGGCCGGGGCCTGGGTGAGCTGACTGCCGCACAACTTCGCTGCCTGGGTTTCGCCGCGATTTTTGGGACACACTTCAGCACAACCCTGCTGCGTGGGGTACTCACTGAGGCCGGTATCCCGCCTGAGACGATCGACGATCTCGCGGCGCGCGGTGTGTTTATCCCGGCCTCCGATCCGGCAGAACCGCTCGTCGACTGCCGTTTCCGCCTGTGCGGACTGGCCGAGATTTGGGCGGCCGATTTGCCGCCGGGCCACTGCCAATCATTACACAGGCCCCTCGCCGCGGCGCTGCACCATGCCGGCAGGGAGTGGGGCCCGCGGGTCCACCGGCGGCTGACACACCACCACCTGGCCGCAGGTCAACCACGCGAGGCCTATGCGGCGGCCATCGCTTGGGCAGAAAAAAACATGACCGCCGAAGGGGCCGAGGAAGCGCGGCGCTATCTGGACCTCGCCGAAACCGCAGTCAGCGACTTCGAACCCGACCCGACGCGCAGCGACTCGGCCGCGCGGATTGCCCTGCTGCGGGGCCGCTCATGCAAGGCCTCGGGCCTCCATGAAAACGCCCAGAGTTGCTTTCGGCGGGTGTTCGCCGTCGCGCGGAAAACCGGAAACATTCGCCTGCACGCCGAGGCGGCCAAACATCTTGGTGATTCGTACAAAGCCACCCGCCAGCACCTCAAAGGCGCGCGGATCTTGAAGATTGCCTTGAAAAATTTTACGCAGCTGGGGGACGAAATAGAAATCTCCCATACCTTGAACAACCTGGGGAATATCGCTTATTATCGTCAGGACCTGGACCCGGCACTTGAATATTATTTAAAGGCCCTCGCCATCCAGCGCCGTCATGACTTGACAGCCGTCATGGCTTCTACACTCAGCAATATCGGTTCGGTATACGTCCAAAAATGTGATTTCGAACAGGGACAGCGGTATATGCAAGAATCCCTGCGGCTGAAAGAAACTCTGGACCAGCCCGGCGAGGTCGCCCGGACGATGAACAACCTCGGTTCCGTGAACACCATTATCGGCGAGTATGCGGCCGCGGAAGACTATCTGCATCGGGCCGCGGCGATTAACGAATCAATCGGCGCCGGTGATGAATGGCTGATTAATTGGATCAATATTTTTGAGGCCTGGTATCTGCAGGCCGAATACCGCCGGGCTATCGACAAAGCGCCGCAGATCTTTCGCCGGTGTGATGAGTTGGATGATGTCACGTATCGCACATTCATCCATGTCCATTTGGCGCGGTGTCTGTTCAGGACCGGCGACTATCGGGCGTCCCAATACCATCTGGAGCAGGCCGGTACGCGGATGGAACAGATCACCGATTCATCCCTGATGGCCAGGTATTTCACCCTTCAGGCGGAAATACATTTGGTATTCAGGGACATTGAACGTTGCCGGCGGTCGCTGAGTGCGGCGCTTGCCCACGCCGACAAAACCGCAGACCCGCGCGAGCGGGCCGAGGTCTTCCTGGCAGCCGCCCATGCCGAACAGGTGCTCGGCGAAATCTCTCCCGAGTTTTTTGCCCCGGCGGCTGAAGCCCATCGTTTGTTTGAGCACAATGCCGGCCGGCACCGGCTTTTCGAGTTGCTACTCATCACCAGTAATGCCGCATTAGCGGAGTTCCTAGCCGAGTTCCCGCTGCCGGGCAGCATCGGTGAGCTATCGGCTGACCGCTACACCGGACCGGCCGGCCAGCGCGGGCTGTGGTTATGGCGGCTTGCCCAGAAAGCCCGCGACGAGGGACAGACCGGGGCCGCGGAAAGACTCCTCACCTCGCTGGTACAATGGAGCACGAAACATGAAACCGCCGAATTAACCTGGCGGGCCCATGCCGAGCTGGGGATCCTGTATCATGCGGCAAATGATTATGAATTGGCCACCAATTCCTTTGTCACGGCTTTCGGCGAACTGCAAAAAATCGCCGCCACGATCACATCGGACAAAGATAAAAAATCATACCTCGCAGGTGAAGACATCACCCGGTTGAGTTCGCAGATGAAAGCGTTCTCGGCGCGGTTTGCGGCAAAAAAATGAGCCGCCGGAACCACAGATTCCGACGGCCTCATGCGGCTTTTGGAGGTGTTTACTGTCCGCCCTGACTCATCAGCGGGGCAATTACGTCCTCGAGCTCTAGTACCTCCAGATTATACATTGTCAACTCACCCCCTTCTCCGAACAGGTGGTTGATGGAGGCCGGAGCCGACCGGCCTTTTATTTTCTCACCACCGCCGCGCCGTTACGCGGCTTGCTCCTCTGCATACTCCCCGCCCCATGACAGATGGGGGTGAATCGGGGATATGAGAGGTAAAGGCCATCAGCATTTCATGGCCTCGGTACAACCAAAAGGTAGCGGTTTTTGCGAATAAGTCAAGCGGTTTAAAGCATTTTGCGAAACAGGATGGGGAATCTGCCCTTTCGAAAATCTACATGTGGTAGTGGTGCGAGTTATACAAACTATATGTAGGAATGCAGCCTGCGAAGATGCACGTGAAATCAGCAAAAAAAGAAACCCCTCTCGTCCAAACGAGAGGGGCTATGACTTCGGCCAATTGTTTTCCCTACTTTTGTATACTGCTCGGTTCGAAAAAAGTTCCGAATTTATCCTCGTCCTCAAATTACACCCCGATAATGCCGGCCGCCGAACGCTGCGGTCTTAAATCATCTGCTTCAACCAAAGAAACACAAACATTTGTTTCCCTCATGCGGTATTACAATGTAATAATTTTGGGAATCTGTTGTCCGGGGAACGGAGGCCACGTGACCAAACAACGACAAAAATCAAAAATCGTCACATTCAAAGCCGATAAGACGCTCCTGGAGGCGATGCAGGGCATCCCCAACCGCTCGGAATTCATTCGGGATGCGGTCTCCACGGCCTTAGAGAGCGTCTGCCCGTTGTGTGACGGGACGGGCATCCTCTCCCCCGGCCAGAAAAAACATTGGCAGGAGTTTTCAATAACCCATGCCATCGCCGAATGTGAAGAATGTCATGAACAATATCTCGTTTGTCCGAACAAACCGGTCAGGAAAGTGCATAAACCCAACAAGGTGTCATAAAAACACCCCTGTTGGATATGAAATGGGGAGGTCCTCGAAGATGACTTGGCGGCTTCATCCCGGCATAGTGGCGTCCGTCATCGTCCTCCTGTGCCTGCCTCAGCTTCAGGCGCAGGAAGACCCTGCAGGGAAATTGCACATTTTTGTCAGTATTGCCCCGCAGGCCTATTTTGTCGAACGCATCGGGGGCGAGCGGGTGGATGTGGAGGTCCTGGTGGCGCCGGGGCAGTCACACGAGACGTTTGAGCCTGCTCCCAAACAAATGGCTGCGCTTTCCGGCGCGGATCTTTATTTCCGCATCGGGTTGCCGTTTGAAGACCGGCTGCTTGATAAATTATCCGCAGCAAACGACAACGTGCGGGTCATCAACACCCGCGAAGGCATTACCCTGCGGCAAATCGAAGAGTACACTGATGGCAGCCAAGACGAAGGCCACGACCACCACGGCCAACCCGACCCACACATCTGGCTCAATCCCCGTCTCGTCGAAATCCAGGCACGCCATATTGCCGCCGGCCTGACCGCGCTCGACTCGCTTAACAAGGCGGTCTATGAACAGAATTTGCGGGGGTTCACACAAGACCTGCGGCAAATCGATTCGACCATCGCCGAAATCCTCGCTCCGCTCAAGGAGCGAAAAATATATGTCTTCCATCCGGCATTTGGCTATTTCACTGACGCCTACAAATTGACACAGGTTGCTGTGGAAATCGGCGGCAAGGAACCCGGCGGACAACAACTGGCGGAACTGATCAGCCGGGCGCAACAGGACAGTGTGCGGGTCGTTTTTGTGCAACCGCAGTTTTCACAAAAAAGCGCGCGGACAATTGCGGAGGCAATTGGCGGCACAGTGGTGCCGCTGGACCCGCTGGCCCGCGATTATCTGGAGAATCTTCGTCGTCTGGCCCGCACGATCGAACGTGCCCTGGCCGGACGGACGGCGGGCGCCGGCGAGTAAACAACCGGCACACCAGGCACATGAGTGATGGCTGAAAAAAACTCCATTATTGTTTTTGAGAACCTCTCCTTCTCGTATGGCGGCCCCCCGGTGCTGGAGGACGTCAACCTGACCATCGGGGAGCGGGAATTCGCCTGTGTTGTCGGCCCCAATGGCGGCGGCAAGACAACCCTGGTCAAACTTGCACTGGGTCTGCTGAAACCGATAGCCGGTTCCATCCGGCTGTTCGGTAAACCTCCGGCGGAGGTGCGCTCCCGCGTGGGGTACATGCCGCAGCATGTCCATCTCGACCCCAAGTTCCCGGTGAGCGTGATGGACGTAGTATTGATGGGCCGGCTGGGCAATGGACATTCTTTCGGCCCCTATCGGCAACAAGACAAACTTGCCGCCTGGACCGCGCTGCGAGAGGTGGGGTTGTTCGATTCGCGCAACCGGCCGTTCGCCGATCTTTCCGGCGGGCAGCAACGCCGCTTATTTATCGCCCGCGCCGTCGCCTGCGAACCGGAGTTGCTCCTGCTTGACGAACCGACCGCCAACCTCGACCCGAAAGTCGAACAGGAACTCTACCAGGTTTTAAGCGAGTTGAACCAGCGGATGGCCGTCGTGGTTGTCTCGCACGACATGGCCTTTGTCTCGCAGTTTGTCAAACGGGTCATTTGTGTCAAACGCGGCGTGCATATTCATCCGACCAGCGAGATCCGGGACGGCACCTTGAGCGAGGTGTTCGGCACCGATTTGCGGATGGTGCGGCACGATAAGCACGCCGGTGAGTAAGTGATGTTTACCGAATTTTTTCAGGCCGTCACCGAATACACCTTCATGCAGTATGCCCTGCTCACGGGGATCCTGGCGGGCATTGCCTGCGGCATTGTCGGGACCTATGTCGTCGCGCGGCGGATCACCTATATCGCCGGGGGCATCGCCCACGCCGTCCTGGGCGGCATGGGGATTGCCTTTTATATTTCCGTGGTCTACGACCTGGAGAAGTTGCATCCGCTGTACGGCGCGATCATCGCCGCCCTGGCCGCCGCGGTCACGATCGGGCTGGTTAGTCTGCGGGCGCGGGAACGGGAAGACACGGTCATTGGCGCGATCTGGGCGGTCGGCATGGCCGTGGGCATTTTGTTTATCGCCCGGACCCCCGGATATAATGAAAACCTGATGAGTTATTTGTTCGGCAATATATTGATGGTTTCCGCCGCCGATTTATGGCTAATCGGCGCGCTGGATATTATCGTCGTGTTCATCGCGTTATTTTTCTATAACCAACTGCAGGCGGTCTGCTTTGATGAGGAGTTCTCCCGCATCCGCGGGGTCAATGTCGAGTTCTTTTATCTGCTGCTGTTGTGTCTGGTTGCCCTGACTGTCGTGCTGTTGGTGACCGTAGTCGGCGTGGTCATGGTCATCGCCTTGTTGACGCTCCCGGCAGCAGTCGCCGGCCTGTTCTCCCGCACCCTGCGCCAGAATATGATCCTCGCGGTGATTTTCAGCGTGGTGTTTACGACTTTCGGGTTGATGATCAGCTATTCCCCCAACCTCCCCGCCGGCGCAACGATTATCATCATCGCCGGAATTACCTACCTGCTGGTGATGGTCGGCAAGGGGCGGCTGTCCGCACGGTGAGGATTTCATTGCATCACTAATCAGTAATCCCGACGCAGAACAGCAGGGCAGGACCCTTTAGCGGTCCCGCCATCTCTCAGCATCGGCAGGATCGCTGCGCTGCGCTCGGATCCTGCCCTACGAGAACATTCTCCTCCCAATTTTTTCTTCCGCCTCGTCCGGTGCCCGCCGCCGGCGAAATCCGTTGACGGCCGGTCCCGGCACATATTATCATCCATCATGTTCCCCGCACGTTTTCGGGGATGGTTAAATTGGAAAATGTCACGGAGGTAAACGATGCGCCGTCTCGTTACTGTGCTGATGCTGGGGGCCGCCCTGCTGGGATTTGTATATCCGGCACATGCCATGCGATTTTCGCCCAAACCGAATAATCCGGGAGCCGATTCCAGCGTGACCGGAACGGCGTTCAGCAAAAACAACCAGCGGACATCGCCGACGAACGCCCAATTAACCGATGTGGCGCACCGTCTGCGAAACCTCGTGGGCGCCCACCCGGCCGGGACTACTGCCGCGTCCGGGGTCTCGGCGTTGAAAGCCGCGTTGGCCGATCCCGCGCGCCGCTTGTTCGACCCCCGGCAGATTGGCCGGTCAACGGCATTTTCGCGCATCCCCCCTGGCTGGGACCTCCGCCGGAATGAAACCAACGGCACGCCGGTGTTCCTGACCGTCCCCGATTCGGCGATGGGCCTGCGCAAACCGGCGAAATCCGGCACGGCCTCCGAGATTGCACTGGAATTTATCTTTTGCCACCGCGATCTGTTCCTGCTCGATAATCCGCAGGACGAATTGCTTCCCGGCGCCATTATTCATGATAATTTCGGCAGGACTCATGTCGAGTTTACGCAGCAATTCCACGGTATTCCTTTCTGGGCGCATAACCTGGTGGCCCACCTCGAAAGTGACGGGCGGCTTTATGCGCTCAATGCCCGTTACTCGCCCACACCGCAGGACATAAATTTATCCGCGGCACGTATCTCCGCCGAAGATGCAGTGCAGCAGGCGCTGACCGACCTTGCGCAAATTACGGAAATCCGGGATTTGGATAGTCTGGCCGGGGCTTTACTGCATTATGATCAACCGACTGCCAAGTTATATATTTGGGCGGAGCGTACCACGGGCCAGCCACATTTGGCCTGGCACGTGGAGATCCGCCCAAACCTTCGCGACTGGTGGTATTACTTCATCGATGCCCATACCGGCGAAGTCCTGGAGGCATACAACAATACTAAATTCGACGGACCGACGGTCGGCACGGGGCCCGACCTGCAGGGAATAGTCAGGTCCGTGCCGTGCTATATAATTGAGACGACCTTTTACCTGATCGATGCGTCCCGCTCGATCTGGCAGAGCTATCAGCCCGACGTGTATTACGACCCCCGAGGTGCGATCCTCACCCTCGACCTGCGCGACCATGACCAGGGATATGTGCTGTACCATGTGGTCTCCGGCACCACGATCTGGACCGACCCGGTGGCAGTTTCCGCCCACTATAACACCGGGTTGGCGTTTGAATATTATCGGCAAACGCACGGCCGTCAGTCCATCGACGGCAACGGCGGGACGATTAAATCTGTAATCCACATGACTGATGACGGGTTGGGATATGATAACGCCTTCTGGAACGGCTGGGGCATCTGGTATGGCGACGGATATTCGAAATTCTCCCCCCTCGCCGAGGCGCTGGATGTGGTCGCCCATGAAATGGGGCATGGCGTCACCGAGTATACCGTAAACCTGGAATATATGGCCCAGTCCGGCGCCCTGAATGAATCGTATTCCGATGTCTGGGGCGCGATGGCCGACCGGGACGACTGGCAAATCGGAGAGGACATTGTCAACCCTTCGATCTATCTTTCCGGAGCAATGCGCGATATGAGTGATCCGCACAACGGCGGTTCCGGCCCCTCCACCCGTGGCTGGCAGCCCGCGCAGATGAGCGAATACCAGAACCTGCCCAACACCAGCGCCGGCGACAACGGCGGGGTCCATGTCAACAGCGGGATTCCGAACTACGTGGCGTACCTGGTCGGCGAGGCCATCGGCAAAGATAAAATGGAACAAATCTGGTATCGCATTCTCAGCAGCAAGTACCTGAACCGGCAGGCCAATTTCTGTGATATGCGCTCGGCGGCCATCCTGTCGGTGACCGATTTGTACGGTGATCCGTCTACCGAGCTTGATGCAGTGACCTCGGCTTTCGATGCTGTCGGGATCTCCGAGAATTGCGGCGGCCAGGAGCCGCCGGACGACCCGACCGGTGTCCCCACCGGTGATGAATGGATCGCCCTGATTAATGACGACGCCGGTGACCACAGTATGTACTTGGCGCGGCCGGTAATCGAATCGGGTGCGGATATCGTCCTGCTTACCTCGACTCAGGTTAATGCCGGAAGCGGCAAGGCCATCGACGTGACCTATTTCAACGCCAAGCCGGTCATTTTGTTTGTCGATGAAGACTACCACCTGCGCTACATCCAGCCCGACGGCACCGGCGAGGCCGTCATCGACAGTACCACCGAGTGGTGGTCAATTGCGGTTGACCACAATTTCAGCAAAGTTGCCCTTTCCACCCTCGCCAACGACAGCATGATTCACATCATCGATATGGTCACTCCCGGCAACAGCAAGTCCATCCGCCTGTACAGCCCCACCACCCAGCAGGGCGTGAATTCCTACAGCACCGAGTATGCCGATGTCATGGATTGGGACGACGCCGGGCAATACCTGTTGTATGACGCATCAAACCGGATACCCCAGGACAGCGGCGAATTCAGAAGGTTCTGGGAAACCAATATCCTGGATGTCGAAAGCGAGGTTATCATGCGGCTGTTTCCACCCCAGCCGGAGGGGATAAACTACGGCGACCCGTCGTTTGCCCAGACAAACACGGTCGTGTTCACGCTGGATTATTTCGACGAGAACGAATGCGTGGACGATATCATGGCGGCGAACCTGTACACCTATGAGCTGGGGCTGCTTGAACATAATTACTGTGATCCTGATGATTATCCGAACCTGGGGTTTCCGCGCTTTTCACCCGATGACAACCGGGTGGTCATGCAGTGGATTGACCACGACGGCATGTCCACCCTGTGGCAAAAACCGGTCGACATCAGCACACTGGCGGCGACGGGCGACGCCGAATATTACATGTTCGAAGCCCAGCGGCCGTTCTGGTTTGCCAGCGATTTTTCGGTTGATATTCTTGATGACGGCGCCGGGCAGACACTCCCCGCCGATTTTGCGCTGCACCAGAATTATCCCAACCCGTTCAACACCGCGACGATGATCGAATATGAGACATCTGCGGCCGGGCCGGTGACTTTGCAGATTTACAATATCCTCGGCCAGCGGGTTTTCGAGCAGGAGATGGAAACGCAGGCGCCCGGCATACACACGTTTCGTTGGAACGGCATCGACCAGGCCGGAAAAGAAATTCCGGGCGGGATATATTTCTATCGCGTTTCGGCGGCCGGCACAAGCCAGTCGCGCAAGATGGTGTTGTTGAAATAGGCCGCCGGATGTACGGGTCAGCCCTCGGGCTGACCGTATATTTAAATCCGTCGGCCCAAGGGCCAACCGGCACAGTGGTAATCGGCGAGACAGATGCAGCAACTGAAGCTGTCGGTTCTGTCACCCAATCTTCTCCTTCGCCTCATCCCATAATGGGTCCATGTCGGCGAGAGTGGCCTCGGCGAGCGTCTTGCCGTGTTTGGGCAGGTTTTTTTCGATATAATTGAACCGCCGCGTGAATTTGCGGTTGGTGCGCTCTAAGGCGCGTTCGGGATCGATTTTTAAATGGTGGGCCAGGTTGACCAGCGCGAAAAAAACATCGCCCAGTTCATCCTCCAGTTCCGGCTTGCGGCCGCGCTTCAACGACCGGCGCAGCTCGTTGGTTTCCTCGTCGATTTTATCCAGCACCGGCAGCGGGTCCGCCCAGTCAAAACCAAAACGCGCAGTTTTTTCCTGCAATCGATACGCTTTCATCAGCGCAGGCAAAGCACGGGGAATGCCGTCCAGCACCGATTCTTTTTTCTTCCGGCCCTTTTCGTTGATTTTGATTCGTTCCCAATTATCCAGGACCTTCCCCGCCGAAATGCGTTGCTGCTTTTTAAAAACATGCGGATGCCGCCCGATGATTTTTTCGCAGATACCGTGAATAACATCTTTGATATCAAACCGCCGCCGCTCGGAAGCGATTTGCGCGTGCAGGACGATTTGCAGCAGCAGGTCACCCAGTTCTTTTTGCAATTCGGCCGAATTGCGCCGGTCGATGGCGTCGAGCACCTCGTAGGTCTCCTCGAGGATATAGGGGGTCAGCGATTTATGGTTTTGTTTGCGGTCCCAGGGGCAGCCGCCCGGCCCGCGCAGCCGGGCAATCACCCGGACAAAATCATCGAAGGTATATTTTCTGGTTTTTATGGGCATCATTCCCTCCACTCGGGAATATGGGTAAATCAGAGCGGATAAGCAATTGGGCCGATTTTGCGAACTACTCGCCGCGGCGGGGCCACATCTGCCCCTTTTCCAACCTTGAAAAATACCGATAATACAGATATCATGGATGGGAACGGGCGTACCATATGCCATTGACTGGAACAAAATCGTGCCGGAATTCCTCGAATTAAACGATGGCTTAAGACTGCTACTGGCCGCACTGGCCGGGGCGGTAGTCGGTCTGGAACGGCATATCCACGGCCGCGCGGCAGGGATGCGTACGAACATGCTGGTGGCAACCGCCTCGGCACTGATCATGCTCCTGTCGGAAAAATATTATCTGCTGATGCCGGGGCTTGATCCGGCGGTGATCCGCGTCGACCCGTCCCGCATCGCCGCAGGCGCAATCACCGGCGTCGGTTTTCTGGGCGCCGGGGTGATTATCAAAAACCGGGCCTCGGTGGTCGGTTTGACTACCGCTGCCACGGTCTGGCTGGTCTCGGCCATCGGACTGGCGTTCGGCGCGGGGATGTATACGCTGGCGTTCACCGGCGTGGTGCTGGCCTTATTTTCCCTGTTTTTAATGGATTTGCTCGAAAAGCGTGTCCCGGAGGCGCAATACCGGGTATTTGCCATCACCGGCGCCAACTTGCTCGATAAAGAACCGCATTATGCCGAGTTGTTTAAATCCTGCGGCTACGAAATCAAAACCCGCACGTACCGCATCGAAAAAGAGACCGGCAGGCAGGAAATCGATTTTCAACTGCGGTGTTACGGTGAAAAAAACGTGCAGCGGATTATGCACGAATTAATGAAAGACCCCGACATCCTCACCGTGACCAAACGGCGGCACCTGCTCGATGATTGACCCACTTACCCCTTGACCGCCCCGGCAGTCAGGCCGGAAATGATTTGCCGTTGGAAAAACAAGAACAGGACGACCACCGGAATCGTGGCCAGCGAGGCCGCAGCGAACAGATGCGGCCAGTCAACTGTCTGATAGCCACGGAACATTGCCAGCGCTACCGGCAGCGTGCGCACATTCTGATCGGTGAGGATAAACGGAAATAAAAATGAATTCCAGTTCAGCCAGAATATCTGAATCGCCAGCACCGCCAGCACGGGACGGCACAGCGGCATAATGATGCCGAAAACAATGCGCAGGGCGCCGGCACCGTCCAGCACAGCAGCGTGTTCCAGGTCGATCGGCAGCGAGCTGACATATTGCCGCACCAGCACGATCCCCAGCGGATTGACGGCAAAAGGCACAATCAGCGCCAGATATGTATCATACCAGCCCAGCGCATTAATCAAAATGAACAGCGGGATAATCAGCACATACGCCGGGACCATCAGCACCGCCAGCACCGAAAAATAGGCGGTTTTTTTCAGCGGGAATTCCCGCCGCGCGAAAGCATACCCCACCAGAAAACATAAAACAATATTTGCTCCGGTAACCACTGCTGCAACCAAAGCGGAATTGATGAAGTACATCCCGAACGGCTGGGCGGTAAACAATTCGCTGAAATTGGCGAACGACCAGCCCCCGGGCAGCCAGTCGTCGGCCGAGGGCGTCCATGCTGCATCACCGGCCAGCGCAACGACAAACATCCACACAAACGGTGCAACCATCAACACCAGCACGACAAATAACCCGGCCCAGATCAAATAGTCGGCCGCCTGCCGCGGTGCTGATGATTTTGCCGTGAAGCCGCGCATACCCGTGCTCATCGTTCCGCCCGCTGGAAAAAGCCGAACAGCCGCGCCTGAATAATTGAAACTGCCAGAATGACGAAGAACAGGACATACGCTGCCGCTGAGGCATACCCCATCCGGAATTTCTCAAAGCCCTCGCGATAGACAAAATACACCACAGTCGAGGTTGCGCCCACCGGCCCCCCCTGAGTCATCACGAAAATTTCGGTGAATATCTGAAATGACTTAATTGTATTGATCAGCACAACATAAAGTGTCATCGGCTTCAGCAGCGGCAGTGTGACCAACCGGAGTTTCTGCCAGGCCGAGGCACCGCATAGGTCGGCCTGGTCGTATAAATCGCGCGGGATCTGCTGCAACCCGGCCAGGAACAACAGCATGTAATACCCCGCCGAGACCCAGATGTCCATCGCCATCACCGACAACAACGCCGCGCGTTCGTCCAGCAATAACCCCCGGTCGGCCTCCGCCAGACCGAGCATGCGCGCGAGGGTATGCAAATAGCCGCCCTGCGTGTACAAGTGGACAAACAAAAGCGCAACGACAACCGTCGCTGTCAGCGTCGGGACAAAAAAACCCGCGCGAAATAGTCCCCGCAACGGAAGTTTGCGGTTCACCCCCAGCGCCAGAGCCAAGGCCAGTATCGTGGTCACCGGCACCGTACCGACGACAAAGACAAAGGTGTTTTTCAGAGCCTGCAAAAAATCCGCATCGCTAAATAGGCGCAGAAAATGCAGCCCACCGACAAAATCCATGGCGCCGGACAACGGATTATAATCATGAAAACTCAAAAAAGCCGAGTGCGCCAGCGGGTATAACCAAAACATCGCGAAGGTAATCAGCCACGGCAGCAGTAATCCAAATGTCCCGGCCCACTGTTTTCCGTGCGGTACGCGCATCAGCTTATTGTCTCTGGTGGAAAGAGCTGCCGCGCCGATTTAATCTTCGCGCAGCAATTCGGTAATTGTGCGCGCGGCCTCATCGAGTGCTTCCCTGGGGGTCAGGCGCTCGTACATGGCCTTTTCCACGGCCTCTTCAACGGCCTGCTCGATGTACACCCACTGGGGATGCGGCGGCGTTGCGCGCGATGACTGCAATTGCTCAATAAAAACGCGGCGGTGTTCATCCTCGACAAAATAAGGATTCTGCAGCGCCGGGACATTGGCCGGGGTCGCTCCACCGGTAGCAATGCACAAATTAAGCGAGTTCTTTTCATTGACCAGTTCTCGGGCCAGTTCCAGCGCGCCGATCGGATTCTTGGCTTTGGCGGGAATTGCCAGGTACTCCCCCCCGGCGAAAGAAATTCGCCCGCCCCGGCCCGGAGCCGGATAGGGGAGCATCGCTAGGGCAAACTCCGGCGCGTCCTCGGCACTCCGCAGTTTTTTCAACAACCAGTCGCCGGAAATGACCATGCCCAGCCGCCCGCCCGCAAACATTTCATCGAGTACGGTTTGTTTTTCGACCAATCCCTGCTTGACCAGACGGATATAATAATCGAGGGCGGTGACCGCGACTTCGGAATCGATAATGCTGAAGTTCCCGTCCGCGGAAAGGATCCGACCGCCGTTCGACCATAAAAACGGCAGAAATTTTTTGTACAACCGGTGTTTTTCCGGCGCGTTCGCGCCAAAGCCGTACGCCTGCGGTCGCAGGTTATTCAACGCCTCGGCCCACTGGATGAGATTGTCCCAGGTAATCGGCGGTTTGCGGCAATCAAGCCCGACCATGCGGCTGAGTTCACAATTGATGAACAACACACGTGTCCCCAGATACCAGGGCAGCGCGTAGCAGGTATCGTTCCACATCGCCGGGGACCAGCCGATCAGCAGATATTCAGTTTTCATTTTCTCGGGCGTCATATCCAGCAGCACGCCCTCGGCGGCAAATTCGGCAATCCAATCGGAACCCAATTCCAGCAAATCCGGCGGCCGGCCCGCGGCGAAGGCCGAGACAATTTTCTGATGACCATCACTCCAGGTCAAATCGGTAATCCGCACTTTTGTCCCCGGATGTTTTTTTTCATACTCATCCGCAACTTGCTGAATAACTGCCCGGGCTTCCGGGTCGGTCCAAAATTGCCAGAATTCGACGATTTTCTCTCCAGGTTTGCGTCCTCCGGAACAACCAAATAACAGATAACCACATAACGGCAAAATCAGATATTTTATCCAGCGCATGTTTTCCCCCAGCGGTACGTTCAATTCCGTGGGTAAGTATATCTGACAACGAATTGTGGTGTCAAGGGTTATAACCGTGCGGGACGGCAATCATCCTGGCCGGCGTGGCGTGGGGTTTGCTCGAAATTACCCCTCGCGTCTTCCCCGGTCAGGCGATCCCTGGATGCTTTCAGCAAGTTTGGACGTCAAACCGAACCAGGACACAAACATTTTGCTTGCTTTTGCCGAATAATTGGTTAATATGAGTGGTTTTTCGCCGCGGCAAAAAGCGGTCGCAGGCGGCAGTTGAGAGGACAGGACAATGGCAAAAGTATGTGCACTTACCGGATCGCGGCCCAGTTCGGGAAACAGTGTTTCCCATGCCAATAACAAAACCAAGCGGCGGTTCAAACCCAACCTGATTTCCAAGCGCGTATGGGATCCGAAATTGAAACGCTATGTCAAAATGCGCATCACCGCGCGCGCGCTTAAGACACTGGATCGGAAGCAACTGGTCAAGTAGCTTACCCTGTTGAACTTCCGGCAGAATTCGAGCAAAAAGAAGTCTCACCGACCGGCCATCAGGCCGGTTTTTTGTATCCCGTCGGCGGATAATAGGGCGAACCCGCCGAGTACTGCAAGCCGGCTTCCCAGGCATGTAAAAAGTGCTTACCCCATTCCGAAATTTCCACTAACATGAATCGTTTGCAAGGTCTGTTTTGAATAGCGCCTCCTTAACGGTGTACTAAAGACGGAGGCGGAGAACATGGACACCCTGGTGGCAGAATTGACAGAAGCACCGGCTGTTGCGCAGTTTGTCGACGAGGATGCCGAGCTTTTGGCCGCCTGCACCAGAGGGCGGACGCTCGCTTTCCACCAGTTGGTGGAAAAATATAAACGTCGGGCGTACTACGTGGCGTTGGGCTTGGTTGGTTCTTCCGATGATGCCTGGGACCTTTCCCAGGAGGCGTTTATTCGTATTTGGAAGGGCCGCAAGGGTTTTGATCCGGCCCGCCCCTTTTGGCCCTGGTTTTATGCTATTCTGGCTAATTTATGTAAAAACTGCCTGCGCGACCGGGACGTGCGGGTCCGCCACGCCGATGGCATCCGCCGCATGGAAGAAGGCCGCTGCGATCCATCGGGCAATCCGGAGGCCATCCTACAAGAGACGGAAACCCAGCAGGAGGTCTGGGCGGCTATCGAAAAACTGCCCTTCAAGTTCCGGGAAATAATCGTCCTGAGACATTTTCAGGAGATGCCGTATGATGCCATTGCCCGGCAGCTTGGCATTCCCGAGGGCAGCGTCATGTCCCGGCTATACTATGCACGCAAGAAATTGCGGGAAATCCTGGAACACCCCGAAAAGAGGGGCACAAGTGATGTCTGATGAGGAAAAACTGGCGCGCGATGTCACCCGTTATCTGGACGGGTTGATGAGTTCGGGGGAGGCGCGGGAGTTCGAGCGGCTGATCGATGAAAATCCCGGCCTGAAAGCAGAACTAGCCGCTCAAAAGAAAATAAAGGAGGTGGCCGACGGGATGAGTCTAACCAGATTGCCTGACCAGATCTGGGATGAGTACTGGAAAGGTGTGTATCACCAAATCGAACGCGGCTCCGGGTGGTTTTTTCTTTCGGCAGGATTGATCGTCCTGCTGGCCTTCGGCGCCTATCATCTTTTTGCCGATTTTTTACTGAATCCTGTGGAACCGATTTTTGTTCGCCTCGGCGTTGCCGTAGCCGTTCTGGGCACGATCATTTTGCTGGTTTCCATCGGGCGCGAAAGATATTTTGCCCGCTGTCATGACCGTTACGAGAGAGAGGTCGAACGATGATTATCACCACTTGTGATGAAATCCCCGGCAAAAATATCGTGCGTACCATCGGACTGGTGCGAGGGAATACCGTCCGTTGCGTCCACATCGGGCGGGATATCATGGCGGTTTTGCGGAACATAGTCGGTGGGGAAGTAGTCGAATATACCAAATTGCTTGCCGAATCGCGTGAACAGTCACTCGACCGAATGGCGGCTGAGGCCCAACGACTGGGTGCTAATGCCGTCGTTACGGTCCGGTTTCAAACGGCGGAAATGATGAGGGGTTCAGCGGAATTATTGGCTTATGGTACGGCAGTGGTTGTGGAAAATCCTTAGTATCGGGAGATTGCTCATGATCACCACGATCGAACGAGATGATTTATTCCCCCTCTGTCCACACTGTAAAAAAGAAATCACGACAGTGTGGTTTCGGCAGCTCAAGCCGGATTTGGGGAAACGTTGTGTGTATTTTTGCCCGCAATGTCGGGCGTGCCTGGGCATCTCTCACCGCAAAGGCCTGATCATGGGCATGTAGGTCGAGATGAGGTTAAACCGGAACACGTCATGAGCTTCGATTATACCCTGCGTTGCGGTTTGTGCGACAAAGAATACGACTCCGCCGTCATCCAGCGGCTGTGCGAATGCGGTCGGCCGCTCCTGGCAAAATACCGTCTGACCGGATCACACTCGATTATCGACAAATCGTTATCCGCTCCATTATCCGATTCGATCTGGCGTTACCGACCGCTCTTACCAGTCAAAGATATTAGAAATATCATCTGCCTGGGCGAAGGCCAAACGCCCCTGTTGCCCGCGACTCGTCTCGGCGATCATCTCGGACTGCGCAATGTGTTTATCAAAGATGAGGCGGTGAACCCCTCGGGATCGTTCAAAGTCCGCGGGATGAGTGCCGCGATCTCCAAAGCCATCGAATACGGTATCGATAAATTCTGTGTGCCCACTGCCGGAAACGCCGGAGGCGCGGCGGCGGCCTACGCCGCAGCGGCCGGCTGCACAATCCGCGTCTATATGCCCGCTGATTCGGGCGACGCATTTATCGATGAATGCAAAGCGTACGGCGCCGAGGTCGCAACCGTCGACGGGACCATCGTCGATGCCGGAGCCAAAATGCGCAAAGAATGTGATCCTGAGGAATGGTTCGATTTATCCACACTGAAGGAACCCTATCGCCTCGAAGGCAAAAAGACGATGGGGTTGGAACTATACGAACAATTCAACGGTGACCTGCCCGATGTGATTATTTACCCCACCGGCGGCGGCACCGGGCTGATCGGCATGTGGAAAGCATTCAATGAACTCGAGGAACTGGGGCTGATCGACTCCACGCGTCCCCGCCTGGTCTCCGTCCAGGCCGAGGGCTGCGCCCCGATCCCCAAGGCCTTTGCTGAAGGCCGGGAATTCGCCGAACCTTGGCCCAATCCCCAAACCGCCGCGCTGGGCTTGCGTGTTCCCTCGGCGGTCGGTGATTTTCTAATCCTGCGCGCTATTCGCGAGACCGGGGGCGAGGCCGTTGCGGTCTCGGAACAATCCTGGCGCGAAGGCGTGAAACTCCTCGGCCACTTCACCGGCATTTACGCCTGCCCTGAGGGAGGCGCGGTGCTTGCCGCCTTGATCCGTCTCTTGATCGATGAAAAAGTCGAACCCGCCGACGGTATCGTATTATTCAATACCGGTACGGGATTCAAGTATCAGCATGTGTTGTAATTAGTCGGTCAAGCGCCCCGGCGCTTGACCTCTTATCTGCATCGGCGGCCGGATAGGCCCCGAGTCCAATCTGCGTAATTCACGTGACGCGACCGAACCCGGTCAACTGCAAAAACAACTTTGCAAATGCCGGCCTGCTGCGTTAATTACCGCATAAATTGAATTGTTATCCACATTGGAATCAGGAGGTCCGACCATGAGAACCACGGGCTTAGTGACGGCGCAAATCCTGATATTATGCGCTGCTTGTGTCGCGTTGTCTTTTGCCGGGAGCGCTCCTCAACTGGTGAATGTCCAGGGGTTACTAACCGACAGCAGCGATGAACCCATCGCCGACGGCACCTATGAAGTCACTTTTGCCATTTACGACGTCGAAAACGGGGGGAGCGCACTCTGGACAGAGACCCGCTCTGTGAGCACCGAAGACGGATTGTTTACAATAATCCTCGGCGAAACGGACCCGCTTACCGAATCTGTATTCACTAATTCTGAGTTATGGCTGGGCATCACGGTTTCCGGCGACACCGAAATGACCCCCCGTCAGCGGCTGACCAGCGTGCCATATGCGCTGAACACGCCGGAGGGCGAGAGTGCCGACACGGGCAATAATGTTGTCACCGGCCTTTGGGCGGCCATTGCCGGCGGAACAAGCAACCGGGCGGACGGCGATTCTTCTTTCATTGGTGGCGGTGCACAAAATGAAGTCACCGGAAACGGCGCGACTATTGCCGGAGGGGTCAATAACCTCGCCATCGGGTTGCATTCGTCTATTGGTGGTGGCGGGGGGACAGGCGCGGACTCCAATCTCGCCTCGGGGGATTATTCGACTGTTTCCGGCGGGCGCGGCAACCGGGCAACAAGATCAGAAGCCACAATCGGGGGCGGCTGTTACAACAAAGCCGAAGGCGACAAATCGACCGTTGGTGGCGGGAATCTAAACGAAGCCACCGGATTAGAGTCCGTCGTCTGTGGAGGAGTCGGCAATACCGCCGCGGGCATTTTTTCCACCATTGGTGGAGGCGACTACAATGACGCGACCGTTTTTCGTGCCACTGTTGGTGGCGGTTTCGGCAACAACGCCTCTGGCGTGAACTCGACAATCGGTGGCGGCGACCATAACTATACCTCCGGCGAGAACTCGACTGTCGGCGGCGGCCTCGACAACTATGCCATCGGCGAAAATTCGACGGTGCCCGGCGGATCCCATAATGTCGCATCCGGCGACTACTCCTGCGCCATGGGGTTCTATGCAGAAGCAGCGCATGCCGGATCGTTTATCTGGGCGGATGCTCAGGGAGCTATTATCCGCACAGATACGACGAACCAGTTTGTAATCCGGGCGCAGCACGGCGTGCATCTGGCCAGCATGGCGGGAACCGCGGCGCAAATCGCCATAGGTGATTACTATCGAGACAACGCCATTGTCGCTTGGGGAAATGTGGCAGGCAATGGCACAAGTCAGGCTTCGTTTGGTGTCTCAAGCATCGGCCACACGCCCGGCTCGGGTGTCTACAGGATCACTGTCACCTTTTGGGCCACCAATGCCGACCCCGATTATCTGGTGATGACCGCTTCGGCGGAGGTCGATGCGATCCCCACCAGTGCGGCCAGTGCGCGTTTGATCTATGTTGATCAGATCGATGGTAACACGTTCAACGTCTATATTACCGATGGTGACTTCAATGCAAAGGATAATGAGTTCACGTTCATTGCCACCGCCCGGTGATGTCGGCGGAGAAATCGCCGATTCCTTTCATAACGGAGACCGCTATGCGTACGCTCAGTGTCACCGGCCGGGATTAGCGACTTTGGCCGGCACACTCCCCCAGCGGCTGCGTGCCATCTGCGCCTGGACGGGGTTTAAGTATTTGCATGTGTTGTAATTCAGGGGGAGCCTGCCGAATCCCGGACGGCTTCTCCGCCAGACAGAGAAAACCGGACGAGCCGGAATCGGGCCCGTCAAAACCTCTCGCGGGACGGCGCCGGACGATTGATTTTTTTTTTGCGCGCAATCTGCAGTCCTAGTATATAATGTCTTATGGGATTGACGGAGTTTTTAGTCGAGCATATAACGAATCTCATTTCGTCGATTGGCTACATTGGGGTGGCCATTTTGATGGCGTTGGAGAGCATGATTGCCCCAATCCCCAGCGAGGCAGTCATGCCCTTTGCCGGCTTTTTGATCGCCGAAGAAAAGTTCACCTTCACGGGAGTTATTTTCTTCAGCACCCTGGGAAGTATAATCGGATCGCTGCTTTCATACTATATGGGCGCTTACGGCGGGCGGCCGCTGGTCAACAAGCTCGGGAAATATCTTCTTTTGGATCAACATCACCTTGAGTTGACTGAGCGGTTTTTCGGCAAATACGGCAGCAGCACGATATTCATCAGCCGCTTCATACCGGTGATTCGCCATTTGATATCCATCCCGGCGGGCATTGGGCGGATGAACCTCATAAAATTCTCGGTGTACACCATCATCGGCGCGGGGTTATGGAATGCCTTTCTGACCTATATCGGTTATCATTTAAGGGATAACTGGCATAGAGTTAAAAATTACAGCGAATATGTCGACCTGGTGGTCCTGGTCTTACTCCTTGCGGTAATACTATTCCTGTTTTTTCATTATCGCAAGAAAATGCACAACAAATCAGGGACTTTGCGCCATTGACAAAAGGTTAACCGGCTGTGATGCTGCGGACCCTTTTGATTTCTTGCTCATAGTGAGTCGATCAAGTGCCCCGGCGCTTGACGCATCTTATGTCCGAGATAAATACTTATCGAATACATTAACTCGTCAGCCGCGCCAACCGCTTGCGCGTATCGGCAATCTCTTTAAGCTCGATGTCCGATTTGCCCCAGTATTTAAGCACTTCCCGATAATCCGCCAGCGTTTTCTCGGTGTCACCCAATGCCTCATGAGCGAGGCCGAGATAATAACGTGTGCGCAAATACGTCATGGCGTTGGTCGTCATCCACGAACCGCTGAGCAGCCGCTGCAACGTCGCGATGCCTTCCGGGTGCTGCCCGGTCAGGACCTGGAGTCTGCCCAATTGGAGAATATCACCGCTATTCTCCTGTCCGGGCTTGCCGAGTAATTTTTTGCGGGCGTCAATGATCGCGGCCGTATCGGCACGGCAGTACCCCTCAAAGATATCACCCAAGATTTCAATGAGCTCCCAGAATTCAGCGGGGACTCGCTGTTTGATCCGCTCGAAGGCCTGCCTGTACCGCTCGCGGGCCAGCGGGATGAATGCCGTATCGATCTCCACCGCGAGCAGTGAATAACTCAGGGACTGAAACATATTGCTCATACCGTGGGCTTTTTCGAGGTAATACATCGCGCTGTCCCGCTGGTCGAGACGATGATAATACGAACTGATTGACTGCAGATTGGCCACGATATTGGCGGTATCGCCGGTCTTTTTCGACCATGACAGGGCATTGAACAAATGTTTCCGCATCGTTTTGAATTCGCCCTGCCAACCGGCAAGGACCGCCATGGATGAATAGTAATCGGTCATTTTATACGGGTCATCAGCACTGACCTTGCGGATCTGCTCCAGATATCCGCCGGCGCCGTCGAAGTCCCGGCGTAACAGCGAAATCGTCAGCAATTGATCCAATGCTTCCCGGCTGTCCGGAGCAAGTTCCAGCAACTTTTGCGATTCAACGACTGCTTTGTCGAATTCACCCTGGCGACGGTATAAGGCCGACAATGCTTCATAAGAATTCCGTGAATCGGGATGGTATTTTTTCAACAACTGGTAATATTCGATGGCCTTATCGAGTTCGTTGAGCCGCTGATACATTGAGGCGTAGGCCTCCAGCGCAAAAGGATACCGGGTGTCCTGGGCCAGCGCGGTATCAAGCTGCGCAAAGGCCGCATCATTGTTGCCGATGATCTGCCCGAGGTATAAGGCATAGATCGTGCGCGCCTCTTTGTCGTCCGGGTAGTTGCCGACAAAGGTCTGCAGTTTGGCAAAGGCATCATCGAAATTCTGCCGCAGCCAGGTATCGGCGTAAATATCCAGCAGACTGCGCTCGCGCACCGGCAGCTTGTCCTCGAACCGCAGCGCTTTGTTGAAATATTCCGCGGCCTGCTGGCTGCGGTTTTGGAATGAATGCGCCATGCCGATGCGCATGTACGGCAGGGCAAACGTCGAATCGATGGCGATGGCTTTCTCAAAGCGTTCAATGGACTGCTCAGTCAGGCCCAGATTGAACTTTTGCAGGCCGATAATATACTCTTTGTAGGCCTCGACTGAAGACGAGGTAATCTCTGTTACATCCCGTCCGGCAAACGGCAGATGGCCCTCGCGGAGCGAGCGGCCGACCTGCGCGTTGATGCTGTCGGCGAACGCCTGCGGATCACTTAGGGCCAGTTGCGTCCAATCCGCCTCGCCGCCGGCGAGTTTCTCCCGGCGCACGCTCAACGAAGCGGCGATCTTCTCGGTCAACGAATCGACCAGGATAAACGGATCGGACCCGACCACTTTCTCACCGAGCAGGATCTGCCCGCTGGACACGTCCTCCAGGCGGGCGTCGATGCGCAGCTTATCCCCCAGCTTGTAAAACGACCCGGAAAGTACCGTCCCGGCGCCCAGGGATTTGGCGGCATTCACGCACTCCTGATGCGAAGGGACATCCGTTGCTGTTTCCGATTCCTCGGACAGACAATCCAACACCCGAGTGCGGCCGATCAGCTTCAGCCCGCCCCCCTGCGCCAGATCGGTCAGTAATATTTCCGGCAGCCCGGCGGTCAACCAGTCATATTCGACATCGCCGGTTTTGTTCTCAAAACCCAGGATCGCCAGGGACCCGTCGGCCGGAGAAGCGGCGCCATGCTCATGCGTTGTTTTGATCTCCACAGCAACAGGTTCGGAGCCGTCGGGTCCGCGCACGACATCTTTAACCATATCGGCGATGATACCCAGGATCGGCAGGGCCAACAAACCCAGAAAAACCAGCTTGGGCCAGGTCAGCCAGTGTTTGTCTTTCTTTTTCGGCCGCGGAATAGCGGCGGTCGGCAAATCGCTGGTGTCGGAAATACCGCTTTCATACTGCCGGCGCAGGTTGCGCAGGTCGACGACCAGGTCCCGCGTGTCCTGATACCGGTCATCCGGGGACTTTTGCAGACACTTATCGATGATGCGATCCAACTCGGGAGGAAGCGTTTCATCGGTCAGCCGGATGGACGGCTGGCGCGCCTCGAGGATTTTGGCGATTGTGGAAACCGGGTCGGAACCGGCAAAAGGAAAAGCGTCGGTAACCATTTTGTAAAGCATGATCCCGAATGAGAAAACGTCCGATCGCGCATCGACTTGCTCGCCGCGCGCCTGTTCGGGCGACATGTAGGTCACGGTGCCCAGGATTTTTCCCTCGCGCGTCAGCGCCGCCTGGGTGACTGTTTGCGTGCTGTCCTCATCCACCCCGGAGATTGCCGCGCCGATTGGTTTGGCCAGCCCGAAATCGAGGATTTTCGGGTCGCCGCTGGTGTCAAGCAGGACATTGTCGGTTTTAATATCACGGTGGACGATGCCCAGCTTATGCGCCGCGGCCAGCCCGGCGGCGATATGCGAGGCCAACCGCAGTTTATCTTTGATTTCCGGTTTTCTGTTCTGCAAATATTCGGTCAGTGATTCGCCTTCGATATATTCCATCACAATGTAGTTGATTTCCTGGCCCGATTGTTCGTCGCGGGCGGCGCCGATATCATAAATGGCCATGACATTGCGGTGGGAGATCTTAGCCGCCGTCTTCGCCTCCCGGTTGAACCGCTCCAGCCGCTCGGGGTTATCGAAATACTCGGGGCGCAGGATTTTGATCGCCACATTGCGGTTCAATTTCTGGTCTTCGGCGAGATAAACCTCACCCATGCCGCCCTCACCCAGTTTGCGGGTGATTGTGAAGTGCGCGAATTTCTGACCGGGGATGAGCGCCATAATATGTCCTTTTATATCATAAACTTATCTACACCAGAGGTTTCCGTTTTATTCAAGAAACCATGTTATTGTATACGAAAATAGAACGCCGGAGCAAAGGCAATAGTTTTGAGGCCCGAAACCAAACCGTCGGGGAGTGTTGATAAACCCCGGATGGAACGATTCCGGGTAGGTCGGGTTACGAGTGAAGCGGAGCGCAACGAGAAACCCGACAAGGAGATGTCGGCTTTCTTCGTCCGCCTGCGGCAGACTCCGGAAGCCGACCTACCCACTTTTTCAATACGCCCGTAGGGGCGGGTTTGAAACCCGCCCCTACTGCGCCCAGTCCCCCTGTCTGAAACAAGTTGATTTGATAACGGAATAGCCGTATTTTGCTCCACGGTTCCCATAGAAAATCGGGAATTTGTGGAAATTCAAAAACGATTCGGGGAGAACCGGCCATGAGGAGACTTCCGAAAGTACTGGCGTTCGGTTTGATCATTTTAGCGGCGGGAAATACCGCGTGGAGTGAAACAGAACTCAATATTTCCGGGCGAGTACGCGTGCGACATGAGACCGACCACAAACAATTCACCTGGAAGGAAAAGTTCAACGATTTTTCCCTGCTGCGCGCCAACGTCAAGGTGGCGGCCGTTATCGACAGCAATACGCATATCGTCGTGCAACCTCAAATCAGCCTAAAATTCGGCGAAGATCTTTATCATGCCCCCAATTGCTTCTATATTCATCAGGCTTATATTCAAATCGACCGACTCTGGGCAGACGGTTGGGGTTTGAAAGCGGGCAGGTTCGAACTGAATCTGGGAAACGAACGCGTATTCGGTACGAATGATTGGGATAATCAAGGGCGGGTATGGGATGGTTTACAAACGTGGTACGACATGACGGACCTCAAATTTTCGGCTTTCTGCCTCACCGTGGAGGAGTATGAAAATTACGATAATTATAGCGATTATAATATCTTTGGACTGAGCGGTAATATCAAGAATTCGGGCCTTGAAGTATTCACCATTTACGAAAGTGACGGACGGAAATACATATTGCCTGAACCGAAGAGGAGGATGGACCGGGTAAGTACCGGCATCTATCTAAAACGCTGGCACGGGGCCTTCGACATTGAAGCAAATGCAGTCGTTCAATTGGGTTCATTCGTTGGTTCATATAACCGACAGAGAAATTACTACGATATCAATTCGAGATTATATACTCTCGAGATTGGCTATTCACCAACCAGCCGCGTGCCAGGTCGCGTGGCCCTCGCCGTCGACTATGCCCACGGCGGCATCGGATTCGAGAGTCTTACCTGGTACTCCTACAACAACCTTTACTATTCGGGACATGAATTCCGTGGTCATATGGATTACTTTTTTGATTCCAACGTTCAAGGACTCGTTGATTTCGCCATTCGTGGGCGGGCTGAACCATGTCAGCAATGGTCGCTGTATTGTGACGTTCATCATTTTTGGAAATCTTATCGCGCTGACGGTCAGGAAACAAGCAGACTTGGCGGCGAGTTTGATTTAAGTGTTGCAACGGTCAGCGTCCCCGGTGTTGAACTCGAGGCCGGGGCCTCCATGTTTTTCCCGACCGAAACCTTTGCCGCAAGGGCCAATCCCGATCCCGGATGGTGGACCTATCTGATGGCCACAGCCAATTTCTAACAATAAAAAAAGGGTGTGTGGTTCCCACGCACCCTGAAATTCCGCGTCTGCAGGTTCATTCGACCTACATCCGATACCCCATCGTCAGATAAATCCGCCGGGTTTTGTATTCCTCGGTACTCGGCAACGGGTCGAGGTAGTTGATCGTGTACCCGCCAAGGACTGCACCGATATCGATGGTCATCACTCGGTCGATGAGAAAACCGACGCCGAGCGTGAAATACTGCCGGTCTTTTTCGATGTACTCTGAGGGGAACGGCAGCGGGTCAAGATATGCCCCGGCGCGCAAACTTATCCCCGGCTCGGGGAACACATATTCCGCGCCAAACCCGACCGCCACGACTTCCTTGTAATTTTCCTGGATCACCGCATTCAGGTCCTGGGAAAAATCATCGGTGTACTCGAACTGCGAATAGTCGGTGTACTTGAGATCCAATGCCAGATTAAGCTGGTTATGCGATACCGCCGCGCCCAGCCCGAACGAGAATGGATGGCGCATGTCATATTCGGTATAACCGTCATTGCCGTAGGCGACCTCCCAATAATACTCCGAGGCCAGGGTATCATAAATCTCCACGCCATCCACGCGGGAGTCTTCCTCCACGTTCCAGAATGACGGAGTTTCGATCACCGCGCCGATCGTCAGGTACGGCGAGGTTTGATAAGTGAATCCGATTGTTCCGGAGATCCCGAGATGATCGGCGACGATGCTGGACGTCTCATCAATGGTGGAATATTCCTGATCGCTTGCGTCCTTACTATAATACACCGCCCCATATTTATCCTTGCCGGTGTAGATATGAAGCGCCGCCCCGGCCGAAAGCTTGGGGGAAATCTCCATCGCTCCGGCGGCGGTCCAGGCGTAAATACCGCCGGTTTCAGTTTCGGTCTGCGATTCCTCGATATAATTGGCCGCATCGGCGGCATCCCGCAATTCAAGTTGAAGTGTGCGGTCGAAATTCTTAACGCGGTACAGTCCCAGGGCCCAGACCAGACTCCCCCGATAGGTCGGCACCGGCACCGCCACCGACAGCGCATCCAGATGTGTCCGGGTCATATCACGCTGGCCAACGCTGGTCTGCGACGTGTAGCCGGTGTAACGGCCGCGGTCGTAATCCGTCGTATTTTCCAGCCGCAGGTGTGAGAAGCCACCGGCAACTTCGAGGCGGCGAATCCGCGCCAGACAGGCGGGATTATAAATCATGGCAGAGCCGTCAACCGACGAGGCGATGCCCGTTTGTCCCAGGGCCATTGACCGGGCGTTGATCCCAAAGAAATTGGCGACCGAGACCTCGTGGTTCAAAATCAGATCGTCTATTTCGCCGGCGGTTGCCTCAAGGCCGAAGCCCGCAAGAAAGAAAACCACCGCCGCAATGACTGCACTATATTGCCTGCTCATTGTCACCCACCATCCTGTTTCAGCGGCAACAACCGCGCGCCGCCGAGTGCACCACACTCTCGCCATTTATCGTTTGCGCTTTTTCTCAAGCGAACCCTGCTTGCCTTGGTCCTCTTCTTTTTTCGTTTCCGTCCCCGAGGTGTTGGTCGTGGAATTATCTTCGGTTTTCTTGACCGCGCTTACCTTGGTTTTACCGTCGGGATTTGTCTGCTGTTCCCCGGCGGGAGTTGTGGCGCCGTCGGGTTTGGCCGCCGGTGTCGTATCTCCCCCGCCGCGATTGAACGTGGGACTGCTCAGATAGGAACCGGTGCTGTATGGCGGAATCATCGACGAGCCGCGCGAGCGTGAGCGGTCGGCTTTGTCGTGCGCGTCGCCGTCGGCCTGGCCGGCATCGGCGTCATAGTGTCCGCCGTCACCGTCATACCAGTAATGTTCCCACCACCACGGATAAGCGTAGTACCGGCCATACCGCGGATAATTGAAATAATAATCCGGATAACTCCCATAGAAATACCCGTAGGGGTACTCGTGATAATCCGGATGGCAATCCAGACAATTTTCCCGGTAATAATCCTGGGAGTATTGGTGGGCCGAGTCGCCGCCGGCCGGGTGCTTCAAAATCGTGTAACACCCGCCGAAGCCGAACAGGAACACCAACAACAGGGCAGGTAACACAATACGGGGATTTTTCATGATTGTCCTCTCTTTGGCCCGTCTTTAAAAATACTCCAAATATAGTATACGGAGCTCCCGCCCGAATGAATTTACCCCGCGACGGTTATTCAGCAGGTTTTTCAAATCGGCCTCAATTTTCAGCCGCTCCATAAACAACCAGCGCGCACCGACATTGAAATACCCCCAGCCCTTGCCCAAAGCCAGAGTGTCGCGGTCGTCATCGAGCGCCATGTCGTATTCGGCCAGCAACCCAAAGTCATTGGGGAACTTGGCGTCAAAACCGAAAAAGAAATTAATGTTTTCATCGCCGTCGATATCATTCTCCAGACTATAATTGACCCCGCCATGGACCCCGGTATAAAAACCGCCGCCGGTGCCCACATATCCTTTTGAGGCCACCGCGTAAAATCCGCGCGATTTAATTTCATAGCGGTCCAGCGAATCCACCCAGCTCCCGTAGCCCTGCGACATAAACCCCACGGCAACCGCCGGCAGGGAATACGATTCCGTAATCACCTGTAGTTTTACCTGAAATTCCACTCGCGGGTTCCAGACCGGGTCCTGTTCGGAGATGATCCCGTCCGCGCCATACGTCAGCCCGATCTGCAATTGATTGGTCAGCCCGATATTTGTCCCGATCATCATCCCGCCCCGCGAATACACCCTCATTTCCCCGTCAAACGTGGCGCGGGGCAAGGTACCTGCGGTCGGCAGGTCAATCAGCTGCCGCACCGGTTCGATTTGCTCCGGCTGAGTAGTGCGGCGCCGGCGTGTCTGCGCCTCAGCCGCCATGGCCTGCAATAACAAGCAACTCAATACGATTCCACTAATCAGTATCCGACGCATCTTTGACCTCCCTGCCCCTGGGCGTGTAAATATTCTGCTACATGGTTTATCCAAAACCGCCCACTGTCAATAAAAAAGAGCCAAAGATGAATTCTGTCGCCCGGATTTGCCACTGCCCGCGCCGATTGTCGATTGTCCTGTCACCGGCTGACTGATACATCATTTCACCATCGCTCAGCCGGTGTGCCGTCTGTCATACGCTCGGCACAGTCAATCCCGGCACTATCGTTGTATATGCAAAAACGATACCGAATCTCACTCTCGTGCGATATTGTAATTGCCTGTCTTACAATAAGTTACATACCACTCGCCGGTCAGCGCCGCGCAGGGGATTCCATTTGCCCAATTATTGTGCCCCACCCCGCACAAAAATGGGCCGGGGCTTGAGAATTTCCGATGTTGCGATCCCCTTGGATAATTGGAGACCGGCAAGAAAATGACAGTTACAGCCCGGCCTTCACGCGCACCGTGATCACCGGTTCGAGGTCGCTGTCCTTGAGGGCTTTGGCGACGGCAAGACGGAACCCGCCGCCGAAATCCAGCGCCACGCCGATGTCGGATTTGAATTCATCAAACGACCAGAATTGAGCTGATGTCTGATTAAACCCGATCCGGCCAACATCACCAAAAAGCACCAGCGAGGCGTCGGTAATTGCATTTTCCCAGAAACGCACGGCGTACTCCATGGTGGCCAGAAACATCTCATCGCCGAAATAGCGTTTGACCGGATAGCCGCGCAACGACGCCGGACCACCCAGGTAAAATAACTTGGGCGCAGACACATCGTTTTGCGCCATGCCGCCCTGCACCTGCAGGAGGACCCGATGCCGTTTGCCGAAATCATACCAGCCGGCGCCTTCGGCAAAAACGCGTGAGAAACTCCAGTCACCTTTAAACACACCGCCGCCAATTTCCCAAAAACCATCCAGCCGATAACCGGCCCCTGTTTTATAGCGGTCGCGCTCGGGTGCGTCGATTCGATAATCGAGGCGCACCAGCGAGATTTTGCGCTCGAAAACATGCTGATCGAGCAAATATGCGGCGGCACCTTCCAGAGCGCCGTAATTGTCGCGAAAATCTCGTCCGCTCCATAACAGACTCCATAAATCGGGATGTGCCTCGCGCCAGCGGTAATCGTAATTTTCATAGGTCAGCATTGCAGTGTGCCGTTCCTTCGGCTGAAATGCCGCCCACACCAGCCCGCCCTGGCGGCCGTAGTAATCACGATAATCCTCATTGGCCAGCAACGCGACCAGCGTGTTCTCCAGAGCATACACGAACCGCTTGTCTTCCGAATCGGTCAGATGAAAATATTCCCCGCCGACACGAATATCGCGCGAGGTGGATAACCGCTGCACAAAATACAGCCGGTATTGCTGGTAGTGCGAGGTGAATGCATAGCCGGTCCACAAACCGATTTTTGGTGTCATCCAGGTATCCTGGAAATACACCTCCAGTCCCGGGCAGGCGCCGTCCACTTTGTCGTAGGTAAACGATGGTTTGAACCCGTATCGTTCACCCTCGAATTCCCATTGGCGGGATACGGCTACCGGGTGATACACATCTTTGACATCCGAATATATTCCACCGTAGACTTTGGCGGGCGCCTGCTGGTCAACGATGCCGCCCAAAGCCAGCACGCTGCCCCGCACCACTGCTCCGGGATGCAGATGCACCGGCCCACCAAGGTTAATGACATTTCCCCCGATTTCACCCGCTGCATCAATCGTTCCCTGCCAGAGAAAAACCGAGCCAAAAATGAAATCACCACTTTGCAGCACGACTGCCTGCTGTCCGGCACAAAAATCATCATTCACCGGTTGGCCGGCAGGCAAAGTATCCAACGCCACAAACCAGCCCCGCTCGGCCTGCCTGATCCGGCCGGCAACTGTTATGGCTGCCCACGGGAGCTGCCGCCCCGCAATCGTGACACCGATCGAGTCAAAGGCGATGCCGGCCTCGCCCGCCAAAGCCGCGAGCAACTCCGGACGGCCACCGGCGCCGGCCTGCCGTGCGGCAACCCGGTCCTCATGGTAAACGGAGACGATCAGCGAGTCGTCGATTTGTTCAAAGGTGATGACCGCGGCCCGGGCTGCTCCCGTACTGAAAAAACCGGCAACTCCCAGGATCAGCAGGCAGACAATAACAGGGACATCCATCCTGATCAAACGACCAATGATCCGAGTCGGCAATATTGCTATCACGTTACACCTCCCGCATGGCGGGCAAAAAAATCACCGAGGGCGCGATGATGTGAATTCCAGGCAAACGGCGGAAAATTCCCGGGAGGGAAATACCCGAGTTCAGCGGCGTCATCACCCGGCCGTTCCTCCCCGCCGAAGACTTCCATATGGTAGATAATCAGGACCACCCGTGAGCGTGGATCATCCCCCGCCGCGTAGACGCCGACCAGGTTTTTGACGGCGCCGAACAGGCCGGTCTCTTCCTGCAATTCCCGAATAACGCATTCCTCGGGGGATTCAGTGTGTTCCATAAACCCCGCAGGCAGACTCCACAGCCCGATGCGCGGCTCGTATTTGCGCTTAACGAACAGGATTTGACCTGTCCGGACAATGATGGCGCCGGCGGCCGGAACCGGGTTGTTGTAATGGATGAAGCCGCAGGCAGGGCAGGCAGGCCGGGGGACACCCTCCTGTTCGGAGATAATCAGGGCCGTCCGGCAGTGCGGACAAAACCGATATCCCCCCAGCGTGTGATGTGCGACATGTTGTATGTGGTCGTTGCCTGATCCCATGCGCCACAACTCCAGTGCGATCTCCGGCAACCGCACGTCCACAAAGTATACAAAGATGGCCTGGGGCGGGATATTAAAAAAAATGGGGCATATTCAGGTGCCTGATTCATGGTGCACCCAACCGCCGTTTTTTTCCATTTTCAGAATCATTAACGTCAAATCATCAAAACCCAGTTCTCCGAGGGCAAAACGTGTGGCATCACGCAAAAGCTTGTTTTTGATCGCCTCGGCGGACAAATGGCGGTTTTCGGTGAGCAGGCGCTGCAGGCGTTCCTCGCCGTATTCCTCACCAAGCGGATTGTTCAACTCCGAAAGGCCGTCAGTATAGATCGTGAGCACGTCTCCCGGCGCCAACTGCACTCGCCCCAGTTCAAACGGCGTGATCCGCACAACCCCCAGCACCAGCCCCCCGGTCTTCAGGCACTCACATGTTCCGTCCGAGCGGACAACGATCGGGTAGTTATGTCCGGCATTGACATAGGTCAGTTCCCTCGTGGCCGGGTCGAGGTCGGCATAAAACAACGTGGCGAATTTCTCCGGGGAAGTACTCTCGGTAATGATCTGGTTTACTGCAGAAATAATTTCCGTCAACGATTTGTCGGTGCGCACTTCGGCACGCAGGATCGCCTGCAACTGGGAGACCAAAAGCGCCGCCGGCACGCCTTTGCCGGACACATCGGCGATAACCATCCCCACTTTGCCGTTGGGCCGTTTAAAATAATCAAAATAATCGCCGCCGACCTGACGGGACGGCTGGGCGAACGAAGTGAAGGTATATCCCGGGCCCGCCGGGTTGGATTGCGGCAACAATTGCATCTGGATCTGGCGGGCGACGTTTAATTCCTCCTCCATCTTCTGCTTTTCCAACGCCTCGGCGTACAGCCGCGCATTGGCCAGACCGGCGGCCAATTGGTTGGATAACACACTCAGCAAATTCACATCTTCATAGCTATAGCGGAACCCCGATACCTTTTCACTCAGGAACAAGACCCCGGCCAGCATGTCCTGCTCGCGGATGGGCACCACCATCCGGCAGCCCCACTCCTTCAGCCGGGGCCACAATTCGCCGGGGGTTTCCTCCTCGGCAAATTCATCAAAAAACACCGGCTTGTTATGCCGGGCCATGGTTTGAAAAAGCGGGTCGTCCGCGGGTATCGTCGAACCGCGCTCGGCGCGGCCGTCCCACTCGAGCAGAAAGTTCTGCTCGTCGCTGCGGAAAGCAAAAAAGGCCCGCTCGACATATACCGGACCGGTCACCACTTCCATCATCCGGCGTTTGAGGACACCGGTATCAAAAATCGAGCCGATATCGGCTGAATACTGCTGGATGATGGTGCGGTAATCCGCCTGGTCGCGCAGGAAAAACCGGGTGACCACATCATCGATCTGTTCTTTGACCGGCTGAAAGAAAATCAGGATCAACACAATGAAAATAATATCCACCAACGGCGTGTCCAGCTCCAGCGCATTTTTGATTAAACCGGAGACCTGGATGATAACCAGCAAATACACTGCGACCAGCAGGGCTGAGGTAATGGAAAAGACCAGCGATTGACGGATTATCAACCGGACATCCAGAAATTGATGGCGAATAATCGACCAGGCGATTGAACCCGCTCCGAAAACCAGGGCCGCAACCGTCAGCCCGTATCGTACCGCTTCCGGCGGTTCCCAGACGCCCAATGAGGGAAAAATGAACGCGAGGGCATATGTTCCCACCGCGCCGGGGATACCCCACAGCAGCACCCGTACCTGGCGGCGTAAACGGGGATTATTCACCTGCCGATAGCCGGTCAGCAACAGCCAGAAAGCAATGAGGATATAGGCCAGGTTGACGATGGAGAAAAATTTGATATGGAACTCCAGCAACACCGAGAAAAACAGCGACGCCAGCCGCAACAGATAACCCAGCGGCGAAAGCACGATCTTGGCGATGCCGGTCATTTTGTCCGGATCGAGGAAATCCAGCTCGGGGCGGGCCAGAAAGGAAACCCAGACAATGTGAAACAGGTGCGGAATAAAAATGACGTATTTCAGCCGGCGGCGGCGGGCAAACCAGCCATGCAGCACGGGGAAAACCGAGGCAAAAAACACCAGCTGCGGAAAAAATAATTCCCAGAAATAGAACAAATTGTAATACAACGGCGCGCTGGACAAGTAGCGCGAGGTCGGTTCGGGACCCAGCGCCGTGCCGACCGCGCCGAACACCGGGCCCAAACCGGCAAAAAACAACATCAGGCCGGTAATGCGGTTGACTCGGTTACGGGGATTTTCGCGGAGAATGACCGTCCCAAGAAGAAACAGGACCGCGCCCAGAATGACGTAGAGGACCGCTATGAAAATAGAGAAGCTCACCACATATTCCCCGGACTGCCGCCAGGCAGCCCCACCTCACGAGGATAGAGGAGGATCAAGCTTCTTGGTGATCCGCACCGTTGTGCCCCGCCCCGGCCTCGCCTCAATCTCAACCGTATCCATTAAATGCCGGACAATAAAAATCCCCCGGCCGACTTCCCGTAACAAATTTTCCTGGGCCAGGGGATTGGCTACGGCTCCCGGATCAAACCCTCCACCCTCGTCCGCCACCTCAATCTTCAACTCGCCGGCGGTCAGGACCACCGATAAGTTGACCATCTTTTCGGGATCACCCGCATTGCCATGATCAATGGCGTTATTGACGATTTCGGTTACCGCAATGGCGACGTCGGCTATTGTTTCCTCGACCACACCGGCTTCGCGCAACGTCGATTCCAGAAAATCATCGACTTCGGTAATACGGTCCGGGATGCTGGGAACCGCCAGCAGGTACGTCCTGGGGGAATTGGCAGCACTCATCGGGATATGCCAAAAGCAGCGGTGGCAAGCCGATCATTGCGTGATCGGGATGCCGTTCGCAGTGAGCCGGTTACTCAAAGCTCCGCAGGGCCTCCTCAACCGTATCGTGAGCGTCAAACACCGTGATCAGCTTGGTGATGGTCAACAGCGACTGGATTTTGTCCGTAACGTTGGCCAGCTTGAGTTCGCCTTTGTTGTTGCGCAGGGTGGTCAGGCCCGAGATTAGGATACCCAAACCGGTGGAATTCATCCAGTCGACCCCCGACAGGTCAATCACGACTTTCAACTTATTTTGCTTGATAAATTCATGCAGCTGATCGTGCAACAGCGTGGCGTCCGGGCCACCCATGATTTTGCCCTTGGGCTCCAGAATTGCCACCCCGGCTTCTTCGCGGTACGATAATTTCATTCCCATTCTCCCAAGATATACAACAATCCACGTGGCAGTCCTCCGCGGAAAACAGCCACTTTCCGTTTTCGGACGCCCAATATACGCCCGTTGCAACGCCGGAACAACCACAAAGTCGTTTAGTGGCTGGTACTACTTCAGTGCCTGACTCGCCTTCTCACTGTCGCCGATACGACCGGCTGCATATCATAAACTACGGGATATCCTTGCCCCCGGTTTTGCAGGATTTGCCCAAATCGCCGCCCTCGGCCTACAAAAGACCGGCGACCTGGTTCGGCCCCCAGCGCTGGATTAACACATACTGCATCGATAGACAATCCCCGGAACACCGAGTCGTTCAAAGATTACGAGAATATCCGAACAAGATACACCCATTTATTGACAATACCGACTCCCTAACAAAAAAATGTAATATTATATAATTCATAAGGTTATGAATATTTTGCCGCCAGTCCCCGCCGGGGAGTATGTGAATCTGTTTACTTTGATCTTGACCATTTGGCCCTGACTTCTATTTTGCAGTGAATGAGTTCGCGGGGGAAATCCATGGATAAAATGGGCGCAGAATCCGGCAACAACACACCGATGCGCCGCATCTCCGAATCGACAATCAGGCGTCTTTCGGTATACTACCGGCAATTGGCCATCCTGGAGAGCGAGGGGTATCATACAGTTTCATCCAAAGAATTGGCCCGGCGGGAAAAATTGACCCCGGCACAAGTACGCAAAGACCTCTCTTTTTTCGGCAGTTTCGGCACTCGCGGTCTGGGCTACCCGACGACTGAGCTCAAAGCGAAAATCGCCGGCATCCTTGGTATCGACATGGTCTGGCATGTGGCACTGGTGGGCGCGGGCAATATCGGTTCGGCGCTGGCGTCCTATAAGGAATTCGCCAAACAGGGTTTTGAGATCAACTCCATCTTTGATAACGACCAGCGGAAAATCGGCTCGAACCACCGCGGGATTACCATCGAGGATATCGAGACCCTGCCCCAGGCATTAAAAAAGCACCATATCGAGATTATTGTCGTCGCCGTACCCGCCTCACAGGCCCAAAAAATCGCCGATATTGCAGTAAATGCGGGGGTGAAAGCCATCCTGAATTTTGCCCCGATAAATCTTAAGGTCCCGCCGGATGTGGTGTTACGGTCGATGAATATGTCGATGGAAATGGAATACCTGTCGTTTTACCTGTGCAACCGGCATAAAATCGACGTCCCCGGCAAAGGGTAATTCCTCCGCAAAAGGCCAAAAGTCGCTTGACAACCGTCGCAGGCCGCATCATCGTATAGTCAAGCGACGGGGGAGTGTATTTAATGGGATCGCAACGGTCAGCTTTGTTATATAAAAAATCGCTTATTTGCGGGATAACCGCTGTCCTGGTTGTGGGGCTGGTGACCGGCCTGAGGGGGCGGCCAATGATAGGCGACTGTCGCCCCCATGGCCAATTCACATATTTTGACGCGCCGGCGCCGGTGGGCACACGGCTGGAGGCCAAAATCGGCGGACAGATTGTCGCCGACACGGTAGTCACGACCGCCGGACAGTACGCCATCTCGATTCCTCCCGATAACGAGCAGACCACGATTAAGGACGGCTGGGCCACCGACGATGTCATCACCTTGTGGGTCGGCACGCATGAGGCCCAGCAGAAGTTCCTGGCGTTTGAAGGCAGCAGGCCGATTGATATTGTGGTCTCCTCGATGGCCCTTGATGTCAGGCGCAGCACGTGGGGCAAAATCAAGGCATTATTTCGCTGATCGGCACTACCCTGCCGGAAAATGTATCACCGCGCAAGCTCCCCTCGCGGCTGGAAATCCCCTCCTGATCGCATCATATAAGTGACGTGTCATACCCGCGGCTAATCGTAATGGCAGGCAGGCGGCGTACTTGTATATTCTATTTCTGCAAACAGGGGAAAAACGCAGGTTACTACGGTCAAACGCTTACTTCGTGAACAATTTCAAGATACCGATCCCGAGCCGGTCAACGTGGCAATCACGACAAGCACCCCGGCGAGGGCCACACCAAGGGCAAGATAACCGTACGAACGTTTCCTGTCGAGCCGCAGCAGCCACGCGGCGACTGTGCCGGTGTAGGCGCCGGTGACCGGCAGAGGAATGGCGACAAATATCATCACGCCCCAGTACCCCCAGCGCTCGACATTTTTCTGCGCTTTTTTTTTCGTGTGGGCCATGAATGCATCAAAGAGTTTCTGATACAGCGTCACGCGGTAGAATACTTTGTGAAGTGTTTCGAGAAAAATGAAAGTTATCGGATGACCAGGACGTTACCGACGACACATACGACATACGCACTCAGGGGATGGACGCCGTTGGCCCCAGCATAAGGGATCCCCCCGCACAATTCCGAGACCGGCAGCAGCGATAATACAAACGCATGGACCAGGGGATTGTCGATCAACCTGCTCTCCGGTTTTCTTTTGGCTGGTATTTTCCAGCCGCTGCAAAAAACCCCTCAACCGCCTCGGTGAGGGGAACCTGTATGGCTGGGGGACAGGGATTCGAACCCCGATACTACGGTCCAGAGCCGTATGTCCTGCCGTTGGACGATCCCCCAGCAAATGTTCGCGTCGGCCCGCTCCGGAAGATATAAATTGTGCGGCATAAATCAAGCCCCGGGCGGCGGAGATTGACAAACAACTAACGCCGGGCGGTATTCTTTTTCGGCTTTGTGGCGGCAGCCGTCTTTTGTCCGGCCGGGCTTTTCCGGGCAGGCGTTTTTTTGGCCGGAGCGGCCTTTTTTTCCGGGGCTTTGGGGGCCGCGGTGGTCGGTTTTTCCGGCGGGGCTTCGCTTTTCTGCAGTGAGGCCAGCTCCTTTTTCTTTTTGGTCAGCTTCCGGTACAGCTTATCCATCCGGCCCCGGTCGAACAGCCCGCCGAACGGATTGGAATTGATCTGCCGTTCCAGTTCTTCGATCTCTTTCACCAGTTTTTCGATTTTTGTATCTGCCATCGGTTTACACCTTTGTTATCCGCTACGTTGCCGGGTGGCATTCCGCTGGAGCGCACGCAAAATATATCAACTGCATTATCTATCGGCGTTTTCCGCTACGGGCTCGATTACGACCGGCCGGGCGCTGCGTTCGGGTTGCCGGCCTGCGTTCAGCGGATGAGCCGGTTTTCGCGCATATCCTGGTCCCATTGCGGGTCGTACTTTTCACCCCGGGCGGTCGAGTGCACCAGACTGAAATTGCCGAACCCGTCCTCATCCTCAAAAAGAAAATATACGTCGCCCTGATCGCCAAGCTGATAATAAAACCATTGTTGCAGCGGCTTGCGTTCAAGAGACGAGGGATAACGTTCTATTTCGTTGGGTTCACCATATTTAATATGGATCCGGCCCATGTCGGTTTTCCAGCCATCCGTGCGATCATCGACTTTTGTCGAGTATTCGCTGTTGGCATGGTTAAAGCGGTGATAGTATTCCTCCTTGAATTCGTTAAACGGTGTCTCCGGTGTCGTGTCGAACCGTTTCCAAAACCAGATCAGGAAATTGCGCTTGCCGCACATGTTCAACCCGTCATAGGTTTTTAATTCCTCGCGCTTGGCCAGGTAGAGGATAACGTTGCGCTGCATTTCGGCTTCCTCAAGCGTCAGCGAATCACACTCCTCCCCCTGCAGGATAACGGTGAAGGGTTTGGTGATCACAACCCGCGAGGCCGACACCGAATCAAATACAGTCACTTCCAACCGGTATTCACCCTCCGGCAAATCCCGCGTTTCGAGACTGGAGGCCAGCACTGAAGAAGTGCCCGGCTTTTTATAGGCCCGCTTGCCGAAATCCTGGACAGTCATGTTTTCCGGATTGAGGAACCGGAAGCCGAGTTCATAGACGTTTTCTCCGCCGGGTTCATAGGCCAGATTGTAGATCTCACCGTAAAAGTACAGCCGCGGGCGGTTCCGCGACAGGGCGGCCCGTGGGTCGGGGTAGACCTTGCGCATGTTGCGCACCAGGACATCACCCTGTTCGAAATCTGTCCGGTCTTCGATGATATCGATATCGTACGCCAGCTTCAGATCGGAGATTGCCAGACCGGCCGAGGAAAAATCACGGACGGTAATTGGCATAACCAACTCGCCGAAATTCCGCTGGTCCGTCGGGGAATACATGTCCAACACGATAATTTTGGCGTGGTAGATGCCGGGAGGCAATTCTATCGGCAGCGCATAAAAAACCTTAAAATCCGGCAGGGCGGCCTCGGCAGTGTCGCGAACAGCACAACCGAAGTACGCCGGGATGGTATCGGTCACGGGTTCATCACGGACATTAAGCAGCTGGACCCACAGCCCGATTTCTGCGAGCAGACCCTCGCTGCCGTTCGGCGAAAAAGTGAATTGATGCCGCTGCAGGGCAAACAGGAACTCTACTTCCGTAATCGACGGATCATCAGGCACGCGGAAGCTGGCGTAGTCCGCATAAACGGTCAGGTTCCCCGTTTCCGTCTCAGCCGCCCACGCGGCCGCGACGCAGGAAACCAACACCACACAAATGAGCGCAACCGGGGATAACACCCGATATCCCTTACCTGTCATCCAAGCAACCTCCTCATGACCACCATCCGGCCGTTCTCTGCTCAGTGCCGCCCGCCGTCATACGGGGGCTGCAATTGATAATCATCATTTCCTTTGGCGTCGACAAACACAAATTTCCGGCCCTGGGTATAATAATACCAGATCTCATAGGGTTTCTGCCCCAATTCAAACGGATAGCGTTCGACCTGGTCGGGCTCGCCATATTTGATATATACCATCCCAAAGTCGGTCCGCCAGCCCCGGCGGTAGGGATTGGTATAGTGGGCATCGGCAAAACGAATTCGCCGATAATACTCATTTTTCCATTCATTGTCCGGCGTCTCGGGGGTCGGGTCCTTAGACTTCCAGAAGGCCTCCAGCATCTCTTCCCGGTCTTCCTGCTCGGCGTCGCGCAGCGCCTTAAGCTCCTTGGGCGCGGCAATATGCACCAACTGATCGACGACCAGCTGCCAGTCATGCCCCATCATGGAACGCAATGACCATTCCACGCGGTACATGGTGACCAGATCATCGACCAACGCCCGTGAGCCGTCACTGAGCTTCAAGGTGAGCGTGATCTCCCCCGGCTCGAATTCGGCGATGGGGATGTTCAAAACCACCGGATTAATGCCGCTCGCCTGCGGCGCGAACCGCACGGAATCGATCCGGGTGTGGTTCTGATACCGATTGAAAGAGACGGCCTCGAGGACCAGTTCCGTGGTCGTATCCCCCGGGGTATACACTTCCAGAAAGATCGAAGCCGATTCTTCCTTACCTCCATATGCCCGTGTCACTTGCGGGAGCACTGCCAGCCCGAACTTAACGAATTTTTCCGGGATGGGGGGGGTGGCGGAGGCCCGGCTGAAAAGCGGTGTCGACATCGCATACCCGCCCTCGGGGAACTCCGGGACAATAACGTCAAGGAGCCGCGCGAAAGAACGGTTGGAGATACGGTCACTCAGGATCAATTCCAGCTTGTATTCACCAGGCGGCGCAGTCATCCGCAACTGGTTGAGCAAATAACTCTCCTTGCTGCGGGTTTCCTGATAGGAAGGAACGGTATAGGATTCGGCGTGCGACGCCGAGGCCACCTGCGGGTCGTCTTTATGGCGCAGGATCATGTCGATTTCATAGCTGGCAACAAATTTGTCATCGCGCTGGACATATGTGAGATTGATGTTGAGGATCTTGTAGGACACCTCGATGACACCCTCACCCGGTGATCCCCCGCGAAACACGGCCGCATCCGCCCAGAAAACCGGGTCGCCGGGCCGGGGCATTTCCGAAAACTCAGTCTGCGCCCTCGCGCCGGCCGCCAGCGCAAACCCGAATGCGGCGATGGTCAGGAACCCGGAATATCGGTGACGTGGCCCCATACACCTTTCTTTCATCCTGCACCCCTTGGCTTTACCACACGCTTCTCAGCAAATTTCAAAAACAGATCTGATCGCCCCCATAAATGTACAGCGGCCGTATCCTCCCGACCACCATAATTTATACGTCGGAGGGGCCGAGTTATTCCTTTGCCGCCGGTTATTCGTAGCGAAGGGAGACAATCGGGTCGACTTTGGCCGCCCGATATGCCGGGTAGATGCCGAAAATCAGCCCCACGGAGACCGCGACAGTGAAGCCGATAATGACCCATGGAATTGAAACTCCGGCGGGGAGCCAGTCCATGGCCTTGATGAAAAAGGCCAGCGCCAGACCGAAAACAATCCCCACTATTCCGCCGACACCCGAAAGGGCCATCGCCTCAATTAAAAATTGCCAGACAATATTGGCGCGGCGGGCGCCGATGGCTTTGCGGACGCCGATTTCGCGGGTTCGTTCGGTCACCGAGACCAGCATGATGTTCATCACGCCCACCCCGCCGACCATCAAGCCGATCGAGGAAATCACCGTCATGGCAACATAGATCATCCCGGTGATCTGCCGGTAGATCTCCATCAGGGAATCCTGGGTAAACACGGCAAAGTCATTTTCGTCGTCATACTTCAAACCCCGTTCCCGGCGCATGACTTCAGTGATCTGGTCGACAGCCAGCTCGATTTTGTCCGCTGATGCGGCCGCGCAGGCCAGCCAGAGTTCCTTTTCCCAGGGGTGCAGCTTGGCAAATGTGCCGTAGGGCAGCAGGATATAATTATCCTGGGACGTTCCCAGGATCGCCTCGCGTTTTTCGGTCACGCCGATGACTGTGAAACGGTGGTTGTTGACCAGAATGGACTTGCCCAGCGGGTCGAGACTGGGGAAAAGCGTCTCGGCGATATCCGGGCCGAGCACACACACCATCCGGCGAAAGTGATGATCCAGCTCGCTGATAAAACGCCCGTGTCGGCAACTGATATTGTTGACTGCCTGGTAATCAGGCAATACTCCCGCCAAATCGGGGCGCCGGGCCTCGTTCCCCTTATATTTGGCCGTATTGCCGCCGGGCAAATGGTAATGGTTTTCGGGGGATACGGCTCTCACGGCAGAACAGTTTTCCTTGATCGCCATGGCGTGCTCATACGTGATCGGCTTGCGGTTGCGCTCGGCCGACGAGCGGCGACCGAGCTGGATTCCCGGCTTAAACCGCGAGACATACACGGCGTTTGAACCCAGCGACTCGATCTGGTGGGCCATCGAATTATTCAGTCCGGTAATCAGGGACACCATACCGATCACCGAACTGACGCCGATCATCACACCCAAAACGGTCAGGAACGACCGCAGTTTATTGGCGCGGATGGCATCGAAGGCCATAATCAACGCTTCTCTGATTTCGAATAAATTCAGTGCCATCGCAAGGATACTTCCGTTCAGGCCATCGGACCTATTCGCGGCGCAGGGCCTCGATCGGGTCCAACCGCGCCGCTTTCACCGCCGGGTAAACACCGAAAAACGTGCCGACCACCGTGGAAACCCCCAGCCCCAGAAAAACCGACCACAGGGCCACCCCGGCCGGGACCCCGATCTGGGCCGTGAGGATGATCCCGATTATGAAACCCAGCGCGACACCGATCCCGCCGCCGACCAAAGACAGGGTGACCGCTTCGGCAAGAAACTGAAACATGATATTCTTCCGCCGGGCGCCCACCGCCTTACGGATCCCGACTTCGCGCGTGCGCTCGGTGACCGACACCAGCATAATGTTCATGATCACAATCCCGCCGACCACCAGCGAAATCGAGGAGATGCCGACCATCACCATGGCCGCGCCGCTGGAAAAAGTCTCCCACATCGACATAAAGTCCGCGGCCGTCATGATCCCAAAGTTGTCTTCTTCGTGATACTTCACCCCGCGGCGCGCCCGCAGCACCAGGCGCACCTGGTCCTGGGTCTCATCCATGATTTCAAATGAAGCGGCCTTGACAAATAAATCGAGTGACCGGCGGCTGCCGAACTGCTTTTCGAACGTTGTTAATGGAATAAAAACATAATTATCATTGCTCTGGCCGAGGGTCGAACCCTCCCGAGTGCCGTGGCCGATGATGGTATACTGGCGCCCGTCGATTTTGATTTCTTTGCCGACCGGGTCCAGGCCCGGGAACAGGTTATCGACGACATCGTAGCCGATGAAGGCCACGTTGCGGCGATGTAGATAATCGTCGTCGGTGAGAAAGTGCCCCCGTTCGATTTCCTGCTTGACAATATCAACAAAATTGGCCGTGGCCCCGACGATGTACACATCGTCCAGATACTGGCTGCCCCGTTTGATCGTGCGGGTTGTGAACATCCGCCCGCCGACTTCGGCGCAATCCGGGCAGTTGTCGGCCACCGCTTTCATATCATCGATGGTGATTTTTTTGCGCTTGAAGACGTTCCACCACTGTTCCTCGGAGGTCACCATTCCGTACTGGTCGATAATGAATGTTGTCGCGCCCAGGCCGGAGATCTGGTTGGCAACATAGGCGTTCATGCCGTTGATCATCGAGACGATGGCGATGATCGTCGTCACCCCGATAATCACGCCGATCAGGGTCAGCACCGAACGCAGCTTATTGACCCATAAGGCGCCCAGGGCAATCCGGACACTTTCCAGGAACGCTCGCATTTGTTTTCTCCGCGATTTTCAGTCGCTGCGGGACCGGCCCTTCCCGCAGACGGCAGGACACGCCACCTAGTGCCGGACCTGCTCTTCCTTCTCGATCGCGCCGTCCCGGATATGGAGGATGCGATCGGCATAGGAGGCCACGTCCAGCTCATGGGTCACGATAATAATCGTATTGCCGGCATCGTGCAGCCGGCCGAACAAGCCCATAATTTCCTCGCCGGTTTTGGTGTCCAGGTTACCGGTCGGTTCATCGGCCAGGATCAGCGACGGGTTGTTGACCAGCGCCCGGGCCACGGCCACGCGCTGCCGCTGGCCGCCGGACAGTTCGTTCGGCCGGTGGGTCATCCGGTCACCCAGATCGACCATTTCCAGCGCGCGCCGGGCTTTTTCGATGCGGGTCGTCGAGTCGCTGCCGTTATAAATCAGCGGCAGTTCCACATTGTGCAGCGCCGTCGCCCGCGGCAGCAGGTTGAACGTCTGGAACACAAACCCGATTTCCTTGTTCCGGATCCGCGCCAGCTCATTATCGTTCATCTCCGAGACCAGACGCCCGTTCAGCTCATAATAACCGCGCGAAGGCGTGTCCAGACAACCGATCAGGTTCATCAGGGTCGATTTGCCGGACCCCGACGGCCCCATGATGGCCACGTACTCGCCCGCTTCGACGTTGACATCCACACCCCGCAGCGCATGGATGGTCTCGGCCCCCATTTCATATGATTTCCACAAATCCCTGGTTTTGATTAACACGATTGTACCATCCTGTCCATGCCGCAGCACATGCTACTTTTCCTCGGACGTCGGGGATTTTTTGACTTCGACGCGGTCGCCATGGTTCAACTCTCTGAGGGTTTTGAAACTGCCGGTGACAATCTGGTCCCCCTTGTCGACACCGGAGACGATATGAATGTTCTGCTGATCGGCGATACCGGTCACGACCTCCGCGAAAAACGCCTTGCCGTCCCGGATGATGAACACGCCCTGGAGTTCGCGCTTGTCCTTCTCATCCTCATCGACCGTATCGGCGTCCGCCTCGTTTGTCGAATCGGTCTCCGACGCCACCGCGCCGTCGGTTTTTCCGCCGCCTTCCGCGGCTTGTTGTTGTTCCCGGATATCTTTTTCATCCCGCAGGACGACCGCGCCGATCGGCACCTTGGCCACATGCTCCGCCCTGGCGGTCGTGATATCACAGGTGGCCGACATCCCGGGCCGGATGTCCGGGACCGTCTCCTGCAACAGGATCGTGACAATAAAATTGATCACCTGGTCCGAAGTCCCGTACCCCGAAAACTGCGCGCTGTTGCCGACTTCAGTGACCACGCCGCGGAAAGTGGTATCCGGTAGGGCATCCAATTCGACTTTTACCTCCTGACCGACCGCGACACTGGCGATATCGGTTTCGTCGACCTCGACTTCGGCCTCAATTTCGGCGAGGTCGGAAACCGTCATGATCACCGTCCCCGCGTTATTCATCGTCCCAATCATCACGATTTCGCCGATCTCGGCATTTAATGCGGTGATGATCCCGTCGATGGGCGAAACGATGGTCGTATAATCGAGCTGATTCCGCGCCTCGCGCAGGGAGGCCTTGGCGCGGTCGACCGCATGCAGCGCCGCATTATGAGTGGCCTTCTGCACATCAAATTGCGTGCGGACTGCATCATAGGCCTCATCCGAAATCAATTTGCCTTTATGGAGTTTTTCGGCGCGTTCAAACGTCAGTCGGGCCTCTTCCATCTGGGCCCGCGATAACTCGGCCTGGGCTTCCTGTGAAGCCAGGGAGGCGCGGTATTGGTCGGCTGCCGCCTGATACCGGTCGGGGTCGAGCTGGACCAGCAGCTGCCCGGCGCTCACCGGCTGGCCTTCTTTCACCGGCAAATCGACGATCTTCGCCGAAACGTTGGCGGAAATTTTCACCTCGGTCCTGGCCTGGATTTTTCCGGAGGCGGTGACAATGGACGTGATATCACCCAGCTTGACCTCCCCGGCAGTGACTTGCCGGATCGACTCATCGGATTTGGTCAGGTTGACTACAACAATGACGATCAACACCGCCGCCGCCGCGCCGATAATAAACCATTTCTTTTTGGATTTCTTCTTGTTGTTGATATTCATGGGCACCTCAACTTACCGGCAGGTATCTCGCTGGTCGACGGGCACTGTGCCGCGGACCCTCGTTCCGCGCGACCGGTGATTACCGCGTTCATCAGTATACGACGGGCAACCTAATCGTTTCTCCGTTCCGTTTATCGCCGCCGGCCCATCGCCCGGTCCAAAGCCGAGACGGCAAGGTTAAAATCAAATTTGGCACTGACAAAGCTGTTACGGGCATCGGCCAGGTTTTTTTCCGCGTCCAGCAGGTCCAGGACGGTCGCCGCGCCGAGGTTATAGCGTTCCTGCGCGATTTGCAGGTCCTCCTCCGCCGAACGCAGCGATTCCTCGTATAAATACAAATTGGCCCGCGCATTATTGATGCCCAGCAGGGCGGTCTGGATCTCCAGTCCGACGCTGTTGACGGTCGATTCCAGCGAGACGACAGCCAGTTTATGTGCGCCCGTGGCCCGGGCATGGTTGGTTTTCAGCGAAAATCCATCGAGGAAGGGGATACTCCAGGAGAAGGACAAGCCAAAATACCAGTTCGCATTGTCCCCGTCGAAACTCCCCCAGTTGGAGACTGAATCGACCGACCAGGAACGCGAGGCATTCCAGGAAACCGACGGCAGATACGCCGAACGCGCATATAACCGCTGATAGCGGGTTGCTTCCAGTTCGGCCTGCGCCGAAAGGATACGGGGATGGTTCGTCTCAGCATAGCCCATGGCGCCGGTAAAATCATCGGCGACCACCAGGGTATCGACACGATCGTCCAAATCCAGGTCCGCAGTGGCCCGGCGGTTCATCACATTGTTCAACTGCGCCAAAGATACCGCACTGTTTTTCTTGGCCGCTTCCAGTGACGCTTTGTTCGACAGCAACTGCACCTTGGCTTTCAGCAGCTCGGACTGATTGGCTGAGCCCAGGTCGAACCGCGCCTGAACCAGTTCGAGGTTGTGTTCGGCCGCGCCGACCGCCTGCCCAGCCACTTCCAGAAGTCCCCGGTATTTCAGCGCGCTGAAATAGTAGTTCTTAACCAGGTCGATTGTTTCCAGTTCCGACTGCGTCAGGTTGTGTTCCCCGGCTTTGCGCAGGTTCAGATAATACTTGAGATTGAAATATTTGCCGCCCCACTGAAAGAGATCCTGCCGCACGTTGATCGATTTGGAATATGTCCGGTTGATCGGCGAATACACCTGATATTGCGAGACGCCGCCCTGTTCGTAATACGAATAACCCGCCGACAGCGAAAACTGCGGCAGCCAGGAGCCGTAGGCGCTCCAGACGTTCTGCCGCGCCATGTCTAGTGAGTAACGCGAGGAGGCCAGCGAGACATTGCGGTCCAGCGCGATGTTGATACATTCATCCAGACTCAGTTTCTCCGCTTGGACGTTCCCGGAAAACAACAACACACACACTGCCAGACAACATACACCCCATCGATGTGCACGCACGACGTTCATACGAATCCCCTTTAAGCTGTGATACACATTACATTCCGCCGAAATTGAGACCCATGGAGATCAGGCCGGCTTGAATCAACGCCCAGACAAACCAGGCCGCGCCGACGGTCCACGCCGATTTGGCAACGGATGATTTGGTCAAGATGGACATGCCCAGGATCACCAGACCCAATTGCCACAGGCCAAACAGATCGAATTTCCCCAGTAACGCCCCGATAAATGTGTCCGCCTGCTCCGGAGAAACCAGCAGCGCCAGCGAGGTGTGTACCTTTGTCGAGCCTTTCGACAGGATCAAGGGAAGTTTGATGATTGTCTCCGGGATGGCAATCAAAAATGAAAGCGCAAACATGTTCAACACTAACTTGAAACTGGTCTGGCCCCCCAGAATGATGTTGCCCAGAAACAAAAGAATAGCGGCCCCGATAACCAGCACGACGGTTACAAAGACCGGAGTCAGCAATTGCCAGATCGGGTTTTTCATTCGCTCGCGGGCGCTGTCCGTAATCTCCTGTTTGCGGTCCTCCGGGAGATCATAACTGTCAAGCTGTTTCTCCAACTGGGCCATCTGGTCTTTAACGACGATCGGTTTGGTGAATTGGTAACTCCCCAGCCCAAAGAGAGAAACGATTAAAACGACAACCAGCCATTCCCAGTTTTTGCGTACGGATGAAAACGCCTTGCGGGGATCAAAAAATACTGCGATAAACCGGGCGAGCATCCCGACTTGCGGTGTTGCTTGCACTTCGGCTTCCGGCGTGACGATCTGATCATCCATCCCGTGTTCTCCCTTACAGGCACTCGTCCCAAAAGACGGATACCCTGGCAAAATGTTTCATTTTTCCCATTGCTTGTGACATCCGCTGATCACCTGTCGAGCTTACCCGAAACTCTATAAACTATTCAAATTCCGTTCGAAAATCAAACGCGATTTCAGCTAAACCGTCGAACCCGATTGGGGTTCTCGCACCGATCTTCTTGTCTCACGTGGAGTTATTGCCTAGAAACACGGAAAGTTCGGAGAACTCAGAAAAACATCACAAACGGATGGCGCAGACAGAGACAATCCCCAGAATCCCGGCGACAATGCCGGCCATTGCGGCAGTCAGCGGAAGGACAATCATACCCCATCGAATCTGTGCCGACCGTGTACATCGAGACGCTCGTACAATCGGAACCACTGTGGAGCCGACATGCGATTCAAACAAATCGGCCCCAACATCCGCTGCTCTGATATAAATCCCGCCACCACAAGCAAATAGCGCGATGGATGAGTCACGCTTCGAGAATTAGATGAACTCGGTGCCGAATGCCAACTAATTCCCGTCACGCAGCACCGTTACGCCGCGACGTTCCAATTCCGGGATTTCCACGTTGCGCGTCGCCCATTCATATAACACGTAGGTATTGCCGCGAATATCCAGTGTATCGCCGGCGCCCCAGCCCGGGTTCTCCAATAATATCGTCAGATTCTGGAGCCGGTTATTATTTAGCAGAAGTGTCTTGATGCCCCGGAGTTTCTCCAAACCATTCATATCACGAATCTGATTGTTGCCCAGATTCAGGTAGGACAGGTTTCTCAGATCCGACAGCGTTCTGGCGTTAGAGATATTGCAATACTGCACGTTCAGTGAATCCAGGGACATCAAACCGGCCAGCCCGGCAATATTGGACAGTTGCGAATTGCTCGACAGGTCCAGGACCTGGAGTTGCTTTAACTGCGCCAGCGGCGAGATATCGCTGATGGAATTGCCGTTCAGCCGCAATATTCGCAGGTCGATCAGGTGACTCAGTGGTACAAGATTCTTGATCAGGCCGTTTGATTGCAGGTCCAGGGCTTGTACGTCAAAAAGATATTCCAGTCCATTCAGCGCGATAATCCCACGGCCAATGGCCAGCAATTCAGTGTGGCCGGCCAGGTCGGCCCCGGTCAATGCCCCGGTCGGCTTGCCGGCCAGGGTCCGGAGCGCTGCCTGCAGATTGTTATCCGGGACCGAGACTTCCAACTCGGAGAGGTTATTGACCTGGATGACATTCGAGATTGTCGAATAATTATAATCCTGGTCAAATACTCTCAGACCCAGGTATGTCGTTTCCGCCAAATCATAGGGCAGGGCGACGAATTCCTCGGCCGAGCCGTTTGCCGCAGGCGTCGGCTCCCCGATGAACTGGCCGGCCTCGTCCCAATTCTCATCGGTAATGGGGACGGCAGCGTAACGAAGATCATACCAGGTAGCGAATCCCTCATTGTAATCGTTGCCGGTGGCAGTCCAACTCAGCCGAATGGAATTGCCCCAGTATTCGTTGATGGTTAAATCGGTCACAGCCGTCGGCTCGATCCAGTCACCGTAACTGAGTAACGGTCTGCGGCTTACAGGCAGTGGAAAGGAGTTTTGTTCAACGGCGCTTCCGCTTACAACGTGAATATGCAATTGCCCGTCCTGCTTGCGTAAATTGAGCAGTGCTGAAGCTGGCAAGCCGAAATATAACCACGAACCGAGAGAATCGGCTTGAGCGCTCGCGGAAAACGGGTTTTCATGGATGGTCCGGAAATCAACAAGGACATCACGAAAATCAACAGCGAAGGCGATTGATGTAATCGATTCGTTCGCGTCCGGAAAATTAAACAACAACACCTCCGCTTCCGCCGGCCAGTTCAGTGCTATGCCACGGTCCCGCAGGTAATCAAAACGCACAGCCAGATTCGCTTGTGTGCTGACCCGAGTCAGTGCCATCCGGTACACTCCGGTGACCTCCCTGGCCAGAGTCAGGGAATCCTTAGAGTACCCCTCGGGGAAATCAAGGTACGTCAGTCCGCCAAACGCGGGAGCATAATTTAATTGTACGTAGAAATTCTGCATGACTTCTTCGCGGTCTTGCACGCGCCCCGCGCCACTGGACGGAGCATCGCTGGACAGCCCCGCGCCGTAGGTGAACAACCTGAGAAATGCGGGCGGCAGCCAGCGGCGTGAACCGATCCGGACCCGCGGCGGGATCTCCTGCCCTGCCTCAATATCATAGCCAACCGCCCGACCGAGGGCCAAAAACGCGGAGGTGAATTGTTCACCAGTGGCGGACAGGACGACACGATCGTCATCCTCGATAGCGCGGACGGCATTAATTAAGTTCGCCACCGCACTTTCCACGACCGCATCACCGGCCGAGGCATTCTCATAATGTGTTTTGAAAGTCTGAAAAACGTCGAGGACGTCCGCCCGATCGGCGGCCCCCAGCGATAGTTCAATGTCCTGACCGAGGTCGCCGCCTAAATCGCCGACAACCTGATTGATGATTGCGCCGATCGCCTCCCGGGCAGTCTGGGTTTTCCAAACAACGGCCCAGCGGCTCTGCGTCAGCGCCCCGATTGTCGCCCGATTTTGCCCGGTCTCCAGTGACGGGTTCTCAAACACCCAGGACTGGCCGTCCGTCCTGCCGGTAAGCAGGGAGGCCTCCAATTGCCCGGCCGGCAGCATCGCGTCAGCGTAGGTGACCACCACCCAGATCGTGTCGATAATCTGCCCGGTGGACAGCTTGACCTCATAAGCGGGAGAGACGAATCCGTACCCCTCCGGCAGTGCGGGAACGGCGTCAGTCTGGCTGATCTGGATTTCCGCATCCTCGGAGATGGCTTCCGGCGGGACCGTCACGGTCACAAGATTACCCAAAGACGCAGTGCCTCCGGTATCTTTCGAAATGAGGCTGGCCGAAGGCCTGGTTGGCGGGTCGTCATCGCCGCATCCGAAAACCAGTGATAATAAAAAAACTCCGGCCAGTAAACCGCCACATAACCTTACCATCGCGCGCTTATTCATGGAATCCTCTGATCAGGTGTGAAAAGCTCATCCCCATCGGACGGGCACATTCCTCGTCCGCCAATCTCCCCAATCTGATAACATAGTCATTAACTGTTTATTCCGCAAGAGTCAGCGGTCTTTAGAATACACAAAACGACAAAATTCGGCAAAGCCGAGACTGCGGGTGGCGCATAACAGAAAGGACAACCGCTAATTCCTCCCGACGTGGCAGCTATTCAGACCAGTGGTTTGCACGTATGCCAATGAACCAGAACGGGCTGCGTATTATAACCGGCAAGAGAGAAAAGTTTTGATTGACATTACATACTCTACCCATATATTCGCTACTGGTAGGGTGGGCAGTTTGTTTTGGACACCCTGTCTTTGTGTAACGTGTTGTGAGTTAATATTTTGGTTTGTGTGCCGGTCGGGAAATGACAAGGGCGCACTGAACGGAAGGGGGTTGAACACCGCATGGCGGGTATCCGCGTTCGCGAAGAGGAATCTTTTGAACGGGCCTTGAGACGATTCAATAAAGCTTGTGAAAAATCGGGAATCATGTCGGACATCAAAAAGAACCAGCATTTTGAAAAGCCGTCCGATCGACGCAAACGGAAAATGAATCAGGCCATTCGTCGCAATCGTAAAAAACAGCAGCGTCGGAAATGAGCGCGCCGTTGTGGGATCGGATCCTTGAGGACCTCAAGGTCGCGATGAAGACCCGGAATGAATTGCGTACCAGCGTCATCCGGGGGTTAAAATCCGATCTGAAATACAAAGAAATCGAACTCGGGCACGAGCTGACCGAGGATGAATGTATTGCTGTGTTTCTCGCGGCGGCCAAACGGCGAAGAGATGCCATTGATGCCTTCACCAAAGGCGGGCGGGTTGACCGGGCTGCCGTCGAAGAAGCCGAGCTGGCAGAGATAAAGAAATATCTGCCGGCAGAGCTGTCTGAAGAGGAGTTGATAAACCTGGTCGCGGAGGCCATCACCGAAACCGGAGCCACTGGCGCGAAGGATTTCGGCACGGTTATGAAAGCAACCATGGCCAAAGCGGCGGGGCGCGCAGAGGGCAAGCGCGTCTCCGCGGTGGTTACCGCGCAGTTAAAAAAATAAATGTTTGCGGTGTGAACCCCGGGCACGTCATGTGACCTGCCCGGCGGCACCGGACAAGGGGCTGGAGGAACAAACCACCCGGCAACCGAGTCTGAATATTACATACGAGCAGGTTTCGATCGTACGGGGGCAGGGACCGGCGGGATTTTCGCCGGATACGGTCGAGCGTGTTGTCTTTCTACCGTATTTCTCCGCCCTCAGCGGGATGTCCGAAAAAACCGAGGAGGGGCCATGAATATCCTTGATCTGGTGTTGCTGGCGGTGCTGGCCGTGGGTGCGGTCTACGGCAGCAAGGTGGGATTCATCCGCGAGTTGAGCGGTGTGGTCGCACTGATCGGGGCGATTGTTATTGCCGTACATTATAATGATTACCTCACCGCCGAAATGGAGGGATGGCTGAAGGCCTCTCCCCTGTGGGCGTCACTGGTGGCTTTTATGCTCACCGCCGGACTGGTCTATGCCGCATTCAAGTTCCTGGCCAAGATGTTTTACCGGGTGGCGGAGATCCACAAACTGGGGAAAACCGATAAGTTCGGCGGGGCCATTGTCGGTGTCCTCCACGGCTGGTTTCTGGCCGGTTTCACCATGTTCATGCTGTTGTACATCCCTCTGCCCTATGCCCTCGAACAGAAGGTGGAGGAATCGCTGCTGGCGGTGCGCATGGCTTCGGCAGTTCCCTTTGTCTACGAAGCCACCACAAAACTGCATCCTTCTGAAGGGTCCTTCGTGGTGAAATTGGAGGATTCGCTGACCGGTCAGCCTTCGTCGGTTGCACCGCCCCCCGGCGCCAAGCTCAAACGCCGCCCGCTGACGTCCCTGGACCGTGCGCGCATCGATGATTTCCTGGACCGGGTGGAACGGCTATTTTACGATCAGACCTGACAAATCCATGGAATATTCCCCAGACAAGCAACGCCCGCCCGGCGGGCGTTTTTTTATTCCCGGATTGTGGAATCCCGGCCTCATTTTTCGTATGTTTGCCTGATGGACCGTCACACGCTGAACATACTGGAATTCGGCAAGGTCATTGAATCGGTCGCCGGGACCTGCCTGACCGTGCTGGGCCATGAAGTCGTCACCCGGCTTCAGCCGCAGACTGAGCATGACCGCATCGTCCGCCAGCTGGACGAAATGCGGGAGATGGTCACCGTCCTCGAAACCGAGGGTGATTTTCCGCTGGGCCGCGTCGCCGATATTCGCGAACCGCTGCTGCGCTCGCTGCTGGAGGGCACATTTCTGGACCCCAAAGAACTGCTGGCCATCGCCGAGTTTCTGGAGATGTGCCAGGGGTTGATGAAATTTTCCAAAATCTCTCAGGAAAAATACCCCCTGTTGGAAGAACATTTGTCCCGGCTGGTCTCGGGGTTTGAACTGGTCAAACGGATTCGGACGGCCATCGATGAAGACGGCGAGGTGCGGGACAACGCTTCCCGCGAACTGCATCAGTTGCGCGGAGAAAAACGGGCAGTCCGCGACTCGATCATCGCCCGGCTGCAGCAGATCCTGGCCAAAAAAGACCCCGACCCGGCGTGGCAGGAAGATGTCATCACTCTGCGCAACGACCGTTTTGTCATCCCGGTGCGGGCCGGTGACCTGTCGCCGCGCGACGGGGTCATTCAGGACCGGTCATCTACCGGTCAGACGTTGTTTGTCGAACCGTTCAAAGTCATCGAGTTGAACAACCGCCTGCGGCAGGTGTTGATCGATGAGCGGCAGGAAGTGGAACGGATCCTGCGCTCGATTACCCGCATGGTTGCCGGCGAAGCGGACCATCTGGGGGAAAACATCCGGGCGGTGGGCATCCTTGACTCGCTGTATGCCCGTGCCCGCTGGGCCAAACGAACCGAATCGTGTATTCCCGAGCTGGTCGATCGGCCGCAGTTCCACATCATCAAGGGGCGGCATCCGCTGCTGGTGATCAAAGCGCTGGAGGCGGCCCCGGACCTGCGCGAAGAGGTCGTGCCGATCAGTGTCGAGCTGGGCGAGTCGTTTACCGCGCTGGTGGTCACCGGGCCCAACACCGGCGGCAAGACTGTCTCGCTAAAAACCGTCGGTCTGTTGACCCTCATGGCACAGTCCGGCCTGCCTGTTCCCGCCGCTGCGGGCACGAAAATGGGTATCTTCGGCGCCGTATTCGCCGACATCGGCGATGAACAGTCGATTGAATCGTCGCTGTCGACCTTTTCCTCGCATGTCCGGCGGATCCGCAACGCGGTCGAGGGGGCCGACGAACGGTCGTTGGTCCTGCTCGATGAACTGGGCGCCGGGACCGACCCCCGTGAGGGCGCGGCGCTCGGCGAAGCCATTATCACTAGTCTGACCGAAAAAGGCGCGCGCGTAATGTGCACCACACACTATACCGCGCTCAAAGCGCTCTCGCAAAACAACCCCCTGATCGAAAACGCGGCGGTGGAATTCAACAAAGAGACCCTCCAGCCGACATACCGCCTGCATCTCGGCGTGCCCGGCGCCTCGTACGCCATTGATATCGCCCGGCGGCTGGGGATGCCGCAAACCATTACTGAAAAGGCGGCCTCATTGCTGGGCGACCAGGAACTGAACCTCACGCGCCTGCTGGCCGAACTGGAAGACACGCTGGCCCGTGTGCGCAAGCAGGAAGAGGAGCTGTCGCAGCGCTTGTCGGCAACCGGCGAACTGGACCGGGAGTTGCAGGAACGGAAAACCCGCCTGCAGGACGCCGAGCGGGATTTTCAGAAAAAGGCGCTGGCCGAATCAGAAAAAATTATCGCCGAGACCAAAGGCGAGATCGAACGGCTGGTCAAGGAAATCCGGGAAACACAAGCCCACAAGGACGTGGTGAAAAAAACCCACCAGTATCTGGCACAGAAGGCGCAGGAGACCAAAGTGAAAATCGCGGCGTTGCAAGACCCGCCGGCGCCGAAACCACAGACTGTTGAAGGCCCCCTCCATAAAGGTGACCGCGTGTGGGTGGAGCCGTTCAATAAAGAAGGTGAAGTCGCCGATATTTTCTCCGACCAGCAAAAAGTAAAATTGCGGTTGGGCAACATGTTTTACACCATCGATGAAGCCCATTGCCGTAAGCTGCAATCCGCCACGCCCCCCAGGCGCGAAGTGCGGCCCGCCCCGATCAGTTATGAGGTAACCAGCAATGTCGGCCCGGAAATCTCCCTGCGCGGCCTCACCGGCGAAGAGGCCCGCGAAGCGCTCGACCGGTATCTCGATGAGGCGTTGCTGGCCGGGTGGGAGGAAATTCGCATCGTGCACGGCAAGGGCACCGGCGTCCTGCGGCAGGTAGTGACCGACATGGTCAAAACCGACAAGCGCATCGTCTCCCACCGCATCGGTGAATGGAACGAAGGCGATTTGGGGGTCACGATTGCGCGGTTGAAAAAATAATCATCCACCACAGAATCTAAACACCGACCGGTTTCCCCCACTCAAAGCGTTGGACTACACTCCACCCCGGACCGTTGCCTTCGTAGTACGCCGGCGTTATGGCCATGGGATCAGCGACATCACAACCACCCCGGTTGAGCACGTACGCCGCGACGGTGGAACACACACCCAGCCGTCGGGCCTTGTCGCCGACAAAACGGATGACCCGTTTGTATGCCCCGAGAATGAATCCGCTGATGGCAAAATCCGCCAGATCGCCCAGGTCGTATTTCCTGCCGATCCACGCGACGGCCTCCTCGACCATCGGGCCGCTGTGCAGCGGTTCCCGCCATTCGTTGATTGCGTAAGTCTTGTCCCAAAGATAGTGGGGATGCGTCCATTGCGCCGTGGGCCAGGTTTGCTCGAACAGGACGAGCGTCCCCGGACCGACCTCGCCCGCTTCGAAATGATTGTTTGCCTCGTGGACCGCATACTCCAGCCGCAGCCGTTCTGGAGCGGGCAGGACGACATACACATGTACCGGCCGCCAGTTTTTCCCGTACTTTTTCTTCTGGTATTTTCTTATCCCCCAATACAGGATTTTCAGATGCAGTTCGTACCACCGGGGAAACGATTGCTTGGTAATTACACGTCCGGCACGCAGGACGTCCGGCAAAACAGCAACATCTGACATAGAAAACACTCCGAAAATCTATACGGCTTCACGCGGCACGTTGGGAAAACAAATTTATGTTGCGGATGTTGAGCGCGGTTTGTTCCGCCCGTCCGGCTGAGGATGAATCCGAGGTCTGTAGACTACGGCGCCGTGCCCGGCCCATCATCCGCCACGCCGATACGGAGGTAATATATCGATTCGTCCCGAATAAATATTGTATTGGCGGTCGTATAAAGCGCAGGAAAAGTCGCGGCCAGCCGCATCTCGGGATGGGAGACACAATATGCCGTATCCGGCCGGGGCGCAAACGGCCTGCGGTTGGGGAATAGTAAATGCCCGTTTGCCGGATCGACGATACCGTCGATAACATCAAGCTTGCCGTCCGGGCTGCGCACACCGTCTTCATCGTAGATATCCAGTCCGAGGAGCTGAATTAACGGCACACCGGCCTGATCGTCCAGATTAACACTGTCTTCCTCTGTCCCCGGCGGACCATAAAATACATCCACCTTTATTTCACCCGCCGTGAAGCCGGTCACACCAAGGTCATACACGTTGAGCCACTGGTATTCCCAGGTGGGCGATCCGGGATACGGTATCGCCGCTTTCAACATCTTGAGTACCCGGGATTCCCCGGGCCGGGGGTCCACGGCCCCGATTTGGAATTCGCCCTGTGGCGTGGCCACCCACATCCAGCAGGCCAGGACCTCATCCGACGGCAGCGGCTCGTGAAACCGCAGGCGGAACAGCCGAGGGTCGAGGAAATAATCAATGCCTTCGTCCAATTCATGCATATATGACGCAAAAATATTTTTGGGGTAAGCCCCCAGGTCGCGCGGGTCGATCGCGATCACCGCAAAGATATCCCCCGGCGTCTCCGCCGATCCCTCGACGAATAATTTGAAACCGATTATACTGTCCTGGCCTGTGGTGAAACCGATGCCCAGCGAATCGGCGCCGAATTTCCCGACATCATAGTAGGTCCGTGGCAAATATTGATAGTCACGCAGATAAGTGTAGGTGTATGAGCGATGGTCATCCCCGCCCGATGATACCGGATCGCTCGAACATCCGGCGATTGCAACGACCGCCAGCATCATGGCCATGGACCGCAAATACAAATTCGACCTCATCATCCCTGTCCCCTCCTTATTCGTCTGCTCATCATTTACATATACCATAATATTTTCTATCGCCCCTACGTGTGATTTTTTGATAATGTTTCAGGATGCTTGTACACCGCAACAGCCCCCGCAGAATGGGTTTTGCGACAGGCGGCAAAATGATTATCTTCACCGGGCAATGAAAAAACAGGTCCCAGTCCACGTGAATTCTCAACCCCCATCCGATTTCGCGGTATGACGGCAATACCGGAGTCGGCATCGGGCGGTGTAACAGCGGCCGGTCACGACGTTATCCCGCATACCGGCCGCCGCTGGTGGATCGCCGGGTTATGGACTCTGGTCAGTCCGCCGACTGCATTTTTATATGTAGGGCTGGCCGGCGGTGCCGTCGCCGGCTACTCCCTGGGTGTCGTCTGGATGGTCTTTTGCCTGTTTGCCGAATTTAATGCGCGGCTGTACGGGTTGGTGGTCGCAGTCGGAGTCCTGCTGGTCTATTCAACTATCCCGGTATTGGCGGCTCTGGCGCGACGGCGATTGTACCGGAAAAATCGGTGGAACAATCGCCGCTGGTATCTGTTCTCCCTGGCACTGTCTCTGGTGGCGGTGGTGTTCGTCCACCTGACACAGAAAAAAATCATCGGCCTCGACAGCCACACTGTGCGCACGACGTTCATGGCCAATACTCTGCTGCCGGGCGACTATATCCTGATCGACACCCATGCTTATGGCCGTGTCGAACCGCAGCCCGGCGACCTGGTCGTATTCCAGGCCCCACGGCCCCCACAGCGATCACTGGTTATGCGAGTCGTCGGCTTGCCCGGCGATACGTTGCGTATTACATTCAAGTTATTGTATATCAACGGCAAAATGATCGGCGCGCCGGCCACCGCCACATTTAACGATCCGGAGCGCATTTTTCCGGAACAGCTCTCCCCCCGGGACAATTACGGGCCGCTGGTAGTGCCGGCGGACCACTATTTTTTGTTGGGGGACAACCGCGACGAAGCGCGTGATTCACGATTCTGGGGGCCGGTGCCTCGGGAAATGATCCTGGGCCGGGCAAAAATGATATATTGTTCCCGAAAGGGATTGATCGCGCGGCTGGAGCGCATCGGGCGCCACTTGAAATAAAATATTCCGCGCCGAGGCAAAAGCTGCAGTCCGGACAGGCAAGTGACCATGGTTATCGGTGATGATTTCAAAGACCGTGTCCGCGAGGCGACCGATATCGCCGCCGTGATCGGGCAGTATGTCACGCTTAAAAAGCGGGGCAAAAACCTCCTGGGACTGTGTCCATTTCATACTGAAAAAACACCTTCGTTTACGATCCATCCCGACCGGCAGTTTTTTCACTGCTTCGGCTGCGGCAAAGGCGGTGATGTATTCACATTTTTGATGGACCATGAGGGGTGGTCGTTTCCGGAAACACTGAAATACCTTGCGGAAAAAGCGGGTATTCCGCTGCCGCAGCGGCGCTCGCCGGAGGAGACCGACCGCTATGGCCGGCTGCTGGCCGCCAATGCCGCCGCCGCCGAGTTTTTTGGGCGGATGATCGGGCAACCCGAGGGACGGCAGGCGCTGAAATACATTGCCCAGCGCGGCGTGCCGCAATCCCGGCTGGCCGAATTGGGCATCGGATACGCGCCGGACGGCTGGGATGGTCTGCTCAAATTTGCCGCACGCCGAAAACTCCCCGAACAAGCGCTGCTGGAGGCCGGGCTGGTCGTGGAAAAAGAAGGCGGCGGGCGGTATTACGACCGGTTTCGCGACCGTTTGACCTTTGCCATCGCCAACCTTTCCGGCCGAGTCGTCGGTTTCGGCGCCCGGGCTTTGAAACAGACCGAACAGGCCAAATATATCAATTCTCCCGAAACCCCGGTGTACCGCAAAAGCCATCTCCTGTATGGATTGGACAAATCGCGGGAGGCAATCCGGCAAGCCGGGTATGCAGTGGTGGTCGAGGGGTATACCGATTGGACATCGCTTTATCTCAATGGGATATGCAATGTAGTGGCCTCCTCGGGGACGGCGTTCACCGCCGAGCAAGCGAGGTTACTGGCACGTTTTTCCCCGAATGTTGTGTTACTGTTTGATGCCGATGCCGCCGGTGAAAAAGCCGCCCTGCGCGGGGTGGAGATCCTGTTCCGCGAGGGATTGGATGTCAAAATCGCCGCTTTGCCGCCGGGGTCGGACCCTGATTCTGCGGCCCGGGAACAGGGGAAGGAATTTATTACCCAAATTCTGCGAGCAGCCAAAGAATATGTTTCATACCGTGTGGGTCGTGCCGGCGAGATCATGCGCAGCGGCGGTTTATTGGAGCAGGAAGCGGTTATCAGGGAACTTGTAACAATGGCAACATCAATGGTCAATATCGAACGCCGAAAACTTCTTATGAAGCAAATATCCGATGAGACGGGGATTGGGGAAGGCATTCTACAGAAAGAATACTTGGGTACAGAGCATGAGAGAATAGAGAATCTGAGATATGTTGCAGATATCACTGAAAGGACCTCTATTTCGGTCGAAGAGGAATTTTTAAGGATATTGCTTGAAAAACCTGAATTTGTGGAAAAGGCAAAGAACCAAATCTACGACTACCATTTTCGTTCGCATAGTCTCGCCGGGATGTACAATCAACTTATTGATATGTATAAGATTAAGGGGAGAGTTGAATTGAATGATTTGGGACAAACACAGGAAGAAAAACTGGAATGGGTTAAGATAGCCACGAAAATGTATATGCCACCAGATTTAGGTGAAGCTGTCTTTGACGATTATGTCAAAAAACTCTCTGCGATTAAACCTATTCAGCAAAGAAGTGATTTAAAACGGCGAATCAAAGAAGCCGAACAACGCGGGGACCAGCAGGAAGCCGACCGGTTGACCCGAAAGTTGACCGAAAAACGCTTGACAGAATAATGAGGAAATGGTAACATTTAAGTTTACATTGGAGGCGCATCCGCATAGTATCATGGCAATGCGGGCGGAGCGCCCCCGGCGGCTGTGGCCGGCAGGAATCCCGGGCCCATAGCTCAGTTGGTTAGAGCAGCTGACTCATAATCAGTTGGTCCCAGGTTCAAGTCCTGGTGGGCCCACCACCAGAGGAATCAGGCCCGGGACAGCTTGACCGGCCGGCCGACGAAGCGATAAACGGGGAACAGGAGGCATGGGCGATTAGCTCAGTTGGTTAGAGCGTTCGGTTCACATCCGAAAGGTCACAGGTTCAAATCCTGTATTGCCCACCATTTATGTTTTCGCTTGATCCAGGCGGTTTGCGTGATTCGGAAACCGGCATTTACCGGGTTGGAAACGTGTGTTGGGTTTCCGGCCCGGAATCACCAGCGGGAAGGTGCGCACGGAACGTGCGCGTTTTTTTTGTCAGTCTGTATGACCATGTGACCATGCCCGAAACGTGAAACATATAGGGGAGCTGGCAAGTTATGTCTACAACGTCCACCGCCGAGCTTTTGCTGCAACTTCAGGGAATTGATTACCAATTGGGGGAGTTGGAACGGTCCAAGGGGTATCTCCCCGATATGATCGAAAATCTGAAGGCCGAGATTCGAACGGCCGAGGACGAATTAACCAATACCAAAAAGACCCGGGAAGAACGCCATCTCGATAAAAAACAGCTGGAACTCACCATCGAGGACGCCACCGTGGCCCTGGCCAAGCTGAAAGACCAGATGACCACGATCAAGACCAACCGCGAGTACGACGCGCTGAGCCGGGAAATCGATCACAAAAAAGAAGAACTCAGCCGCGCGGAAGACGAGTTGCTGGCGGTCATGGGTGAACTCGAGGAACTCGAGCAAAAGCTGGTCTCCTCCGAGCGCGATCGCGGCGATATTCAAAAATCCAATGACGAACAACTGCAGGCGATCCAATCGGAAATGGATTCGGTCGGCACCAAAATAAAAATCAAGGAAAACGAGCGGAAAAATATTCTGGTGCGCCTGGAGGCCCCGGTCGTGGCCGCCTACGAACGGATCAAGCGCGGCAAGGGCTCGGCGGTCGTCGCCGTGCGCAAGCGGGCCTGCAGCGGGTGTTTTAAGGCGCTGCCGCCCCAACTCGTGCAGGAAATCCGGCGCGGCGAACAACTGATTACCTGCGATTCCTGCGGGCGCATCCTCATCTGGGAGGATGAAGATTGAATTCCCCGGATAAAAAAGTCGGCGATCTGGCATTGACCTTCGATGATGTCCTGCTGGTGCCCCGCCGCTCGGCGGTGTTACCCAAAGAAGTCGATATCCGGAGTCAATTGACCGACACGCTGAAACTGAATATCCCCATCATCTCGGCAGCCATGGACACGGTCACCGAGGCCAAGCTGGCCATTGCCCTGGCCCGCCAGGGCGGCCTCGGCATTATTCACCGCAATCTCTCCCCCGAGCAGCAGGCCATGGAGGTCGACAAGGTCAAGCGGTCCGAATCCGGGATGATTGTCGACCCGATTACCCTGCCCCCCGACCGGCCCATCGCCGACGCGCTCGATGTCATGCAGCGTTTCTCCATCTCCGGTATCCCGATTACCGAGGGCAAGAAGCTGGTCGGCATCCTCACCAACCGTGACCTGCGGTTTCACCGCGATCTTTCGCTTAAAATCAGCGAGGTCATGACCGGGCAGCCGCTGATTACCGTGCGCGAGGGGACCACGCTGGACGAAGCCCAGGACCTGCTGCATAAAAACCGGATTGAAAAACTGCTGATCGTCGATGACGAGGGCAACTTGCGCGGGATGATCACGGTCAAGGACATCGAAAAAAACCGCAAATTCCCGAACGCCTGTAAAGACGAACGCGGGCGGCTGCGGGTCGGTGCGGCCGTAGGTATCGGCGGGGAAAACGCCGAGCGCGCGGCGAAGCTGGTCCAGGCGGGGGCCGATTGCCTGTGTATCGACGCCTCACACGGGCATACCGAAAGCGTGATGGCCGCCATTGAGAAGTTAAAAAAGCGGTTCCCGGACATCGTGCTGATGGCCGGTAATGTCGCCACCGCCGAGGGCGCGCGTGATTTGATCAACGCCGGCGCCGATGTCATCAAAGTCGGGCTGGGGCCGGGGTCGATCTGCACGACCCGCGTGATTACCGGCGCGGGAGTGCCGCAGATTACCGCAATTATGGCCGCGGCCGAGGAAGCCGGCAAAAAGGGTGTGGCCGTTGTGGCGGACGGCGGCATTCGGTTTTCCGGAGATATCGCCAAGGCCCTCGCCGCCGGGGCGGCCGCGGTGATGATTGGTTCGCTGTTTGCAGGGATGACCGAGGCGCCGGGCGAAACACTCCTGTATGAGGGACGGTCGTTTAAAGTCTACCGGGGCATGGGTTCGGTTTCGGCCATGAAAGCCGGGGCAGCCGACCGCTACTATCAGGAAGACAATGAAATTTCGAAACTGGTCCCCGAAGGTATCGAGGGCCGCGTGCCCTACCGGGGAGATCTGGCCGACGCGGTCTACCAGCTTGTCGGCGGGGTCCGGGCGGGCATGGGCATTTGCGGTGCGCGGAACATTGCCGAATTACACGAAAAGGCGCGTTTCCTGCAGATCAGCGCCGCAGGAATGCGCGAATCGCACCCCCACGATGTGGCAGTGACCAAAGAAGCGCCCAACTACCGGGTGATGTAACTGCGTTTGTGCCCTCCGGCAGGGAAACTCATCATGCAGTCTGCATGGAAACCGTGGCTGGAACATACGTTTGCCTTCGGGTTCTCACCGGACAAGGCCGCGGATTTTATTTCGCATCTGGCGGAAACACCCGGCCGGCTGGCCGGTCTAATTTCCGCCGGCGGGGCGAAACTGACGGTCCGGCCGGCATCGGAAAAATGGTCGGCGCTGGAGCATGCCGGACATTTATTGACCACCGAACAATTGTGGTATATCCGATTCAGGGAATTCGCCGAAGGCAAAAGCGAGTTATACCCGGCGGAGATGTCCGGTCGCAAAACCTCCGAAAAACATTTCAATGAAATGGAACCCGGCAAAATCCTCGAGGACTTCCAGCGGTCGCGGGAAAAGATGTTGGAATATCTGCGCGGATTCAAACTGGAATATTTTTCCCGCAAGGCCCTGCATCCCCGGCTGCAACAGCTCATCACTCCGGTGGATTTGCTCTACTTCATCGTCGAACACGACGAACATCACCTGCCCGTGATCCGGCGATTGCTGCACTAGGCCATCGGACTACGAGGCAGGCGTTCCCGCCGTTTTCTCGATATACAACGTCTGGGTGGGATAGGCAAATTCAATCCCGGCCTCGGCGAACCGCCGGTACAATTCCAGGTTGACCTGCTGCTGGATGTCCATGTACGTCCGGTAATCCGGCACCGCGACGAAATAGACAATCTCATAATGCAGCGCAAAATCGCCGAAACTGGCAAAGTGGACCCGGTCGAGGTCGGCGTTTTCTATCGCGATGAATACCTCCTCGACGATCGTTGGGATAACAACCAGTTTTTCATGGGGGGTTTGATAGATCACCCCGATGCGGAAATTGACGCGCCGTTTTTCCATGCGCTTGAAATTGCGAATGCGGCTGTTCAATAGGTCGTTATTGGATACGACGATTTGCTCGCCGGACAAACTGCGGATGCGGGTGGTCTTCAGGCCGATATGCTCGACATTGCCGTTGACCTCCCCGACGACGACATAATCCCCGACGACAAACGGCTTATCCAGGGCGATGGAAATCGACGCGAACAGGTCGCCGAGAACATTCTGCAGCGCGAGGGCCACCGCGATGCCGCCAATGCCCAGCCCGGCGACGAACGTCGTGACATTGATACCCAGGTTGTCCAAAACGACCAGGACCACGCCGACCCAGACAATAATCTTCGCCACGACGCGCAGCGCGGTGAATGCCGCCACGCCGCTGGCATCGCCCTCATTTTTCTTTCGCTCCAGCGTGCTCGTGATCCAAAATGAGATCACGCCGATGGTCCACATCGCGCCCTGCAGGATAACCACGATCAGGATAATTTTACTGAGTACGTGATCGACGGTCTCCGAGAGCTCCAAAAACTGCGCGCCGATCAATAACGAAAACAACAGGAGGAAGGCCGTTTTTGTCTGACGGCGAAGCAGGTCAGTGACAAAATCATCGATTTTATTCTCCGTGTGTGCGGCGAGTTTGACCAGCCGCCGGACAACGACAAGGCGGACCAACACCAGGAGGAAATAGGCCGCAACAGCAATCCCGATGGCGACAGCCCATTTCCACAATGGGTTTTCGTACAAGGAATATTCCGCCAGTTGCGATGGATCCATCTCTACCCCTCTGCCCTTTTTTTGCGTCCCCCAAAAGGTAGCAATTGTCCCCGGATATGCAACATCAAACCGCAGGGCCTTTCATGATCGGAACAAGCCCGCCCATTATGCTCCGCGTGTGCCCCGGCCGATTATTTTTCGGCGCGGTGGCGCAGTTCAGCCGCCAGCGTTTTAATCTCGGTGAGGTCCATCTGCATCTCGCTCCAGCCATACCACAAGGCATAATCAGGGTTGGCATGGAACGTGCCCTGGAACGCCCGCATCCGGTGCTCGAGAAACATCACAAACAGCTTCTGTTCGATCGTGGTCGGCGCATCATGAAAGGTCAACAGGTCGGGAAAGGCATAGGCATAATTGTCGGGTTTGGTCAACAAGCCGTCGGCATACAACCCGGCCACGGTCCGGATGGCTTCAGCCATCAGGTGATCGACCTGTTTGATCATGCCGTCGCCCTTGGCCAATTCTGCCTTGGCGAAGTTTTCCGAATGGCATTGCGCACAAGCCGCCAGCATTTTATCGCGGTCCTTTTGCCATTCGTCCTGGGTCAGGCGGGCCACATCGGCGGCTTTCACTACCTCCAGCCGGGCGGTCGGCTGACCGGCGGGATCCAGCACACCCAGCCCCTGCAAGATTGTTGCCCGGTCGGCGGCCCACTGTTCATCCTCGGGCAGCGGCAGACGGACGGCCAGAAAACCCCAGCCGGCACGAACCGCATGGTCGCCGTCCTGCATATGACAGGTCTGGCAGGTGGGAGCGGCGGTCCCTTCCGGCAGAATTCCATTTTGTTTGAGCAGATAGCGGACGCCGTGTTTGGAGCCGGAATACATTTCCCATTGCGGATGATCGAAGCCCATGTGGCAGGTCTGGCAGGCCTGCGGTTGCCGGGCTTCCTTGATGGAAAATGTGTGCCGGGTATGGCAGGCATCGCAGGAGGCCACGCCAAAACCTGCGCCCTGGGCTTTCAACCCGGCGATCTCCTCCGGAGATTTCAGGCCCAGCTTGTGACAGCCGCCGCAGCCCTTCATCCCATCGACCATCTCCATCGGCAGCCAGTGCGTGGTCGGCATGGCCTTCAATGCCGCCCAGGCGAAAGCATGCTTGCCTGATTTGAACTGGGTGACACGCTCTTCATGACAAGGTGCGCATGTTTCCGGCGTGGGGATCTGGACCTTCGCAATGTCGTCGGCCATTTGATGCCCATCGCCGTGACAGGTGGAACAATCCACGTCGTTGGTGCTGTGCTCGCTCAGTTGCCAATCGGTGACAATCTGCGGCGTCGCCGTCTGGTGGCATTCAACGCACGTCATCGCCGCGGCGCTGGCAGACAACGACACGACTCCGACAAGTGCAAGCAGGCATTTTTTGACCATTAACCCTCCCAGGTTTGGCCGGTCTTCAGCCGATATTATGTCGGCGGTTCATACCATGCGTGGTGAAAAATCATCCATCATCTCGATCATAAAATTCGTGCATCACACCGTCCCCTGCCGCCCGTTTCTTTCGCTTTGTCTTCCTCCATAGCGGTTGGCATAATACGACCCTGCGCACGGTCAGCGCAACCAAAACGAGATAAAATCCCTGCGCAATTTCCCGCTTAGGCCAAGGGAGATGCGTCCTTGCAGGCCGAGGGTGATGGACGTCACTGCACACTCGATTGAACCAAACGGGCCAAATCCATCACGGCTGTCCCAGGGTTATTCCGGACAGCGGCGGCCGGCTTCACTTTCCCATTGCCAATCAAGAGGTTAACGTTTTTGTTTTTCGGCTGTTTATCCGGCACGCACTTTGAATTAGTATTAGCTGGAAGAACGAAATAGAGGAGCACAAAATGAGAATTCCCATAAGCAGAAAACATCGACCCTGCCCGATCCTGCCCTGGTTGCTGGTGATCACGGGCATCATTTGGGGTATTGCCGCGACGTCCGCCTCGGGACAAGGCGGCCCAAATAATGACCGGACAATGGCCGAACTGGAAAAAACCGACCTGGTCCTCGAGCGCGCCCAGCAGGCCGTGGGCGAATCGGGTTCGCAAAAAGGCGAATCCCTGCTGGATAATGCCCGGCGGCTGCAACAGTACGCCCGCGATCGGTATCATCAACACCAGTACGGTCAGGCCACCGAAACGACCCTCAAAGCCCGGGATAAGGCACTTGAGGCCATTGCCGCGACTCGGACTACCGAAGAAAATGAAAACGCGGTCCGGCGCCAATTGGAACGAACTGATCAACTGTTGCAGGCCGCGCAAGAACGACTGGCCGAGGTGACGCGCGGCCGGGGAACAGGCCCGGCGGCCCGGCTTGATTTTTTGCTGGACCGACAGCAGACGGCCTGGCAGCAATTCCATGAGCGCCGGTTACGCCCCGCCCTCAAAATCACCCTGCAAGTGCGCGAACAAATATCCCGTGCGGCTGAACAGGCGCGGCGTTACCGTCACGGCCCCGCCAACACCGGACAGGACCTCGACCGCCTGCGGGAGTACATTGACCGGGTACGGGAACCGCTGACCGCTTCGGGATCGGCCAGGAGCACGGAGATGCTCGATCGCGCGGAACGCCGCCTGGCCCAGGCCGATGAGGCGTTCAGCAAAGGCCAGATGAGTGTCGCCAGCGAGCATGCCCAAATCTGCCGTGAACTGCTGGACCGGGCCATGGCCGGCATTGATCAAACCCTCGACGCACCGGAGGTCGCCGAATTGATCGCCCGCGCGCAAGCGGAATGGAATCGGCTGGAAGGAGCAGTCATCGATGCCGGAGACAAAGACCTCCGGGAATTGCATCAGCGTGCCGGGGCTGAGTTGCGCCGTGCCGAGGCCGTGTCGGCCGCCGGTGACATGGCCAAAGCGCTGGCCCATGCCCGCACAGCAACGAAGCTGCTGAATGATATTGAAGAACGTCTGCCATAATAAAATGCGCGGGTCCGGCCGCCGGACCCGCGCCGGACCGTCAAAAAAACAATCATCTGCCATTCGACAACCCATCATCCCGAGTCATGGATCTTTATGCTGGACGGGAAAAACCGGAAAAGTCTGCTTGCATAGCGAAAGACGGCGCAGTATCGACTGCTGATGGTTGAAAAGCCGACAAAAATCGCGCGAACGGGGTACGGCTGCACGGTAATGCCATGGCCGGCGTTGACTGCGCTAATCGTCCTGTTAAGCTGTGGAACGAGCAAGGCCCGGACAGACAGCACGCTGCACTTTGAAGCGCGTCTTGTTGCCGGGTATGAACGCACGAATTTGAATTACAACCTGCTGCTGGCCGATACGGCCGCCATCTCTCCGGATTCATTGGACCGGCTTTACAAATCCGCCGACACCCGCAGTGAACCGTTGATCGGATTGGCCGGAGAGTTCAGCAGCCGGACATTACACCTGGATAACCGCCTTCATTACGCGGCATCCGGCTGGCGCGAACAATGCGCCGGGCAGGCGGATTTCACGGTGGCACCGGCCTGGCTGCTCCACGCTGATGGACGATTCGACTATCATTGGACCGGGGAACAGGAGGACACACTCCTGGTTGATTATTGGACACTTGCCGGCGATGTGCGATTGCAGCATGTAATTTCACCGGCGAGTACCGCGTCGCTACGCCTCGACTGGGACCGGCTCACCTATCCCGGGACCCGGCCGTCTTTCGGTTACAATTTCGACCGATTGCGCTCGCGCGTCGGCTGGCAATGGCAAACCGCTGATTTCGATTTTGTCGAAATCACCGCCGGGGGCGGCAAACGCTTCGTGCCGGATTCGACCGATCGTGAATACGCCGAATGGTTCGCGGAGGGTTATAGTGATGTGAGTTTCGCCGGAGAGTACCGCCTGCTGCTTGCCGCCACGGTCCAAACCAAAGACTATTACTCGGATGATCCTGCTGACGATTACACGCTATTGTCATTCGACGGACGCGGCGAACGGGGGCGGTACGGCGCCGGACGCCTCAGCGTGACGCTGCGCTGGGATTACTGGAATTTCGGTGCACAGGATGTTGTCACGTATGACTTTTACGAACTGCGTCCCGGCATCGAATACCGTTTCCCCCTTGACGAAACCTGGAGTATGCGTCTGGGATCGGAGTACGGACAAAGCGCAGCCGTCGATGCTCTCTATGCGCAAGGCGATTATCAGCAGCCCGCCGCAATTGTGGGGGTGGAATGTATGCAAACGCGGTGGTGGGCCGATCTGAGGATCGAACTGGGGCGGCGGAATTATGCCGAAACAACAACGGGCTACACCGACTTTACGGTAATAAGATGCGATGCCTCAGCCGATATCGAACTCGGCCGCCGCCTGACCCTGGCCGCGGGCGCCAATTACGAGCGGGAGTTGCATACCGAGAGCGCCGACAATACTGATTTTTTCTTTTTCTTCATCAACCTCTACTATCGCCTGCTCAAGTAAACAGCAATGACCGGGCTATCCGTACCCCTTCGACTACTTTTCTGCACGGGCGACTGCAATGTCCCCGATCCCCGCTTTGAGATCAATGGATAATTTGCGGCCGGCGCTCTGGTAGTGCTCGGACTGGAAAGACACATGCGGGCCGAGGCTGCCGTCTGTTTTGCCCAACAGGTTAACCGACCCGATCCCCGCACTGCCGCGCGCCGAAACCGGAATATCCGGCGGAATGATAACCGTGACATCACCGATGCCCGTGCCGATGCGGATGCGGTGTTCCTTTTCCGGCAGCCCGCTCCCGGCCAGGTCGAGGCGAATATCGCCGATGCCGATCTCGGTATCCAGGCCGTTCGGACCGAGGTCGGACGAATTCAGGTGCACATCACCGAACATCCGGGTGTTGAAGGCGGCGCCCTCCGGAAAATATCGCGACCTGGCCCGGCGGCGGAGCAGGTAAATCCCAATGAGGATTAATCCTACCGGCCAGCCGAATCTCAGGAAATCACCAAAATCGAACCGCCAATCGAAAATACCGTTCAGCAAAAAAAACACGCCCAGACACAGCAGGATCAAACCGAATAACATATGCCAACGAATGTGCATCGACGACTCCCCCATGAGGTTTGCGCGGTCTGCAAACCGCCATATACCCTTTATAACTGCATACGGCGCTACCACCGGTGTGTTTCACCGGCGATCGCGATTTCTCCGTCACCCGTCGAAATCACCCGGGACACTCGACAACAAGATTTCAGGCGCGGAAATGTCGGGTAGGTAAATTACGGAACAGCGGTTTCGGTGGAGCGGATGACTTTAAACCGGGTCAATGTCCGCTTTTCTTTATTGGTGAGCTGGTCGGCGACATTAATCGACAGCAGGTATTCACCGGGTTGCAGCCCGGCTTTATCGATTGACCCGAATTGATAGACATCGCGTTCCAGCGAGGTGAATACGCCCCGGGTTTCGCTGTAAAAGACATTCTTCGCCTCGGGGTCGAGGATTTCATATTCGACATTATATATCGCCGAATCTCCCGCATTGCGGGCCAGATTGTATACCTCGTAATAGAAGGCAATCGGCTGGTTTTGCATATACACGTGGCTGGGCAGCGGCATGACCAGCCGGTTGGATTTGACATACGGGCTGCCCGGCTCGTAGATCGACCAGACAAACGAAGCCAGCTCGATGTCGGAAATTTCCTGGACCTCCCGGGAGGCGAACTCGGGCAGGCGCAGGTTTTTCCGGTAAATGCCCTTTTTCCCCGAATAGAGGTCCTCGATACAAACTGACAACTGATATGCGCCGGGCGGCAGCTCGAAATTTTTCTGCTCGACCATTAATTGCTGCTGCAACCCGGCCGCGCCGACCCGCCGGGTCACCACGCCGAGGTCTGCCGCGACTTCCCGCAGCGAATCATCGCGAATGACCACAGCGCGGCGCAGGGAAATCTGTGTTGAATCCGGTCCACCGCGCGCCAATTCGGCCAGAGGATACCCCAAATTTACATCCAGCGTGAACAATCTCCCCTCGGAACGGAACCGCGCAAAATCCAGCGCATACTCCAGATGCTCGGCGCCGTAATCGTGCATATAAATGGCCGGCTGAAGGTCCACTGCTGTAATTTTGGCCTGCACAAAATCGCCGAATTCCCGGCTCGGCCCGAGACCGTCGGAGTAGGGCACCAGAATAAAAATCCCCAACTCGTCTTCATCCTGAAATTGAAAAGTCAAACCGTGCTGATAATAATCCCAGATTTCGCCGTCGAATTCCCGCGGGTTGAACATCACCTCAGAATCATTTGATTTGAGTTGATAGGCGTTGTCCGTTTCGGACGGCCCGGAACCGGTGGCATCCGGGGAAAAATCACGCTCCTGTGCGGCGCCGGCAGATAAACCCTGCAGGCGGCTGCCGCGGGCGCTCAGGGTCCCCCGGCGGTCCCAGTATTCATCGAGACGATAGGTCCGCTCGCTGGGTTCACCGTAGCGAATATACACTTCGCCGCGATCATCCCAGGGCAGAGGCCCTAAGGGATTGGAGAAGTAGTACAGGGAATAGCGCACGCGGCGCCAGTGTTCCCGTTGAAATTCGTTTTCCGACGTGGTCGGCGTCGGGTCATGCTCCCGCCAGAAATATCTCATCCACTCGGATTTCAGACTGTCGGGCAATGCGTCATAGGTCGCAAAGTCTTCCGGGCCTAATAACGCCGCGATACCCGCGCGGGTCTCCCGCTCGGAAAGGGGCGGGTGGCCGTCGGCATCAAGGCCGGTATATGAACCGGCGCAGCCGCCCAGGTACGCAAGACTCAACAACCAGCCAGCAATCCACCGCCATTGTCTCGGCAGCCGATCCCAGGTTATGGTCTGCGTACCGCTCATCGTAACCTCACGCCTGATCATTCGCCTATGTCATATACGTAAAATCGGGCCGGAGATTCCGCAATCCGCCGTTATTTTTCAAAAAATCGGTAGAAATCATTTGCGTAAATGGCCTTCATGGCCGATCTTATGCCTTAGAGGGGGATGGTGTATCGTTCCCCGGCTGTACGGGTGACACCGAGAAAGACAGGGGGACAGCAAAATATCGTGTCTTCAAGGAGGATGAATTGCCGGAGGAGGTGATGGCCGATTAGGCCGCAACGGGGCCGGCACTACGACGAACACACGACAAGAAACAAACGTACCTTCCCTCACCTGACAAATCACGTCAAATTTTCCAATTTTGCAGCAGTAATCGCTCGTCACCGGCCATCACGTGACTTTGCATCTTGCTATGCCGGAATGAGTTACTTATCGCGGAATACATCCGCCCGGCGCCGGCGTGCGTATGGCGCGTGGCCGTGGCGGCGCATGGTTGCGGGCTGGCCGGATTTTGTTTGGAGTACACAAAACCAGGGGAACACGGGTATGGGCTAACACACTGAAAATAATCCGGTCATCGGTCGGACCGACGTACGAAGAGTTGCTGCGGTTTTCACGGCAAACAGCTCGCGCAACTTAATCTTCTCTATGGGGGGTTCAGCTTGCCCGCGTTGTCTGCCGATGGCCGGCAAGATTGAACGGGGAGGTGTGTATCGACCTTGCCGCGAGCCGGTTCGCGGCTTTCCGGGGAGCAGGCAGGGCAGCTTCCCCGTTTTTTTTGGTGGGGTAATGTCCAGGCCGGTGCGCGATTGTGCGTACGGGGTATAATTTACATGAATTCAGATTGACGGGCAGCAAAGCCCGTTGGATTACAAAATCTGGCTTTGGCTCTTACAGGCCGGGGAGGAAAAATGCGAAAGAGTAGATTGATGACGGCAGTCATCTTGTTTGCACTGGTTACCGCCACCGGCAATACCCAGGATTCAGTGAAATTCGGTGAACCGATGTGTATCGGCTATGGCGCGTCACTCCAATGGTCACCTGATGGCTCAATGTTGGCTTACGTGACGACCGGTTCGCTATACGTGATCACGCCGCCGGAATTTAAAAACCCTAGATTGATTGCCGCTGATATCGCCCCATTTCAATGGGTGGGAAATGTTGGCTTTGTGTGGAAAAAAGATATGCGTCGGCAGCATGAAGATGTGCAGTGGTATTGCACATATATCTTTTCATCAGATTTGGCGGGGAATGTCGAGCTGCTGGATAGTGACAGTACGCGGGGGGATTCCCGCAGTTTTGGACGCATCGGCAAACTGATGCCGGCTGTCGGCGGAACAATCGCTTACCACGAAATCCTAAATGGCGACCGACATAATACAAGGCCAAAAATCCTCAGACAAACCGCCTTGTCAAAACCGGCATCACCGGCTGCTGCTCCACGGCGAATGGCTTTTTCCCGGTTCGAGGTCGGATCATCTGGTGACATCTGGCTTGCCAATTTGGATGGAAGCGAACAACGACAGGTGACCCACGGTCCGGACAAGTGGATGTGGGCATTGTTGTCGCCAAACCAAGCACTTATCGCATCCAAAAACTCAAGCGGTGAAGTGATCATCCTTGACTCCACTGGTGTGATTAGAGGGAACGCCGGGCGCGCCGACCTTGGCAGCTGGAATCCAAACAGCAATTTACTTTTAGTTTTCGTCACGGAAGAGGATGACCTCAACATATACGCATCAGATTTATTCATCTATTATGTTGAATCGAACGAACTGCGTCAGTTGACCGCTACACCCGATTTAATAGAAGAGCAACCTGCCTGGAGCCCTGCCGGAATATTTATTGCTTATGTCGCGACCAACACACGCCAAATCTTTGTCATGCCGGTGGAGGATGGTGAGTGATGCAAAGCACAATTAAAGGATTGGCTGCGGTCGTTTTATTATATTTCGCGATGACGGCACTTTCCGTGGGCACTGATAAAGTCTGTATCGACCCCGGGCACGGCGGCCCCGGCGCCTCTAAATATGATTCTAATGGAGATAGCGTTGGATCGCACGGACCGGTTGACAGCTTATCAGAGCAATTGAAAAACCTGGACAAATTGAAAGTCCGCCAGCCGTTGTCATGTTCAACGACTGGATAAACGGGAATTTTGCGAAAAATATGCGGATTTTATTATTGGTTGACGGATGCGTATGCGGTATCATTAAAATGAATTGAACTTGTGCGGCTGTGGCGCAATTGACGGATAGCAATGGCCGTTGGATTACAAAATTCGGCTTTGGCCCTTGGAGGCCCGGGGAGGAATAATGAGGAAAATCAATGCTATGATGATTTTGGCGATCCTTGGCTGGTCCGTTGCTGCCGCCGCACTGGAACCGCCGCGCGTCGTTGAGCTGACGGATGGGTCGGTTCCTATAGGGGGCGGTGTCTGGTCAATGGATAGTAAGAAAATATTCTTCTGTTCAACTGACGGCACATATTTCATCGATGCCGTCGAAGGGGCTGTGCCGCAACGAATAGTCGACATCCCCCTCGGGAATTTGCATTGTTTGTCGGATACCATGTTCATCGGAACACGCCTTGAACTGGACCGCAACTATCGTCCGGCGAAAAGAATTTGGGAGACTTATCGGTTCACACTGGGAGGAGATGTCAAGCTCCTGACCCGCAGCACAACCATGCAGGATCCATTTCGCACTTCATCCGGCGTTGTCTGGTACGACTCGGCCGGTTCACTCGTATCTTCAAGAACAGAAAACGGTCATATTGCTGCGGCGGTTGAAGATGAATTCAAGCTCATAAATCACTTCCCGAGACAAGAAACGAATGGCATACCGTTGTATGAAGACACGGACTTGTGGCTGGCCGCACCGAACGGCACACTTATTATGCGGCCCCTGCCCGACACAAACTTCCATTATGCAAAACTCACCAGCTCAGGAGATGCAATTGTGGGAAAGACTATGAATAATAATATCCTTGTTATCGATTTTAACGGCAATATCAAAATGAATATTACCCCGGAATTTCCCGACATTCGCGACAGTCTTGCCTCCTGGGTTGCAGACCCGGATCTTTCTCCTGACGGCAGACTGCTTATCTATACACGCGGATACGACAACGTGGTTAAGCAATCTTCGACAGTTGCCAACCTTTTAATTTATGACATCTCCACTGCTCAGGAGATTCGAGTGACCGACGGCAATGAGATTGACTACGAGAATCCCCGTTTCAGTCCTGACGGCACCAAAGCCGTATGCACCGCAAGCAACCGACTATACTTGATCACATTGGATATGGGAGAGGGGAAAGGAGAATAACATGCTGTGCAATAAATGGGTACGGCTGATTTATGCTACCTCAATTATTCTTCTATTTTCCGCCTGGGCCGCCGAAGCTGAAACATGTACACCCGCAAATTGTCACTGATCAAATAATCCTTTTCCTCGAAAAGAAACCGTCCCGCCCCAGCGGGGCGGGACGGAAATGAATGGGGAGAGTAATTTGGATTTGAAAAACACTTACCGTTAGTCACGGTAAAGGTTTTTTACGGCCACCGTTGCCATTTTGTCCCTCGCTCTCCCTGGCGGGGTCGTGGCGACGAACGCAGGCGCCGGAGACGACCTTCATTGGTATTAATGTTCAAGGTTTTTCAAATCGGCTCTCCCCGTATTTTCTTTTCCCATACCTGATACGACACTCAATGCTGTCTTTACTCCAATTATCGACCGTCAGCAGTCACATTCTTTACCACCGAAGAAAATTAATTTTTGAAAAGATCATCCCACCTCTTTTTGGCACTATCTTTGCTGTTCCGGCCCAGCTTGGCATTTGCCGGGATCGGTGCATTTGCCGGCTGCCAGTAGCTGCAGAAATTCACGGCCTCGTTTTCCCCGGAATAGTCGGCTTCGGATTCGTCGCAGTCGTTGTAGCTCCCCGGGCTGAAATGACGGCACTGCCGGCAACACCTCAAGGGCGCCATACACTTCGGGCATTCCGACTGGCGCGTGATCTTCTCGTCGCGCATAAACTTATGCTTGCACGACCAGCAGTACATATATGTCGCATACGCCATAATTCAATTCCCTCTTTCCTAAGATCGTTCCCTAGCCGCTTTGGCGCAATCTCTTTGTCGCATAAAACGACAAATATCGGCCCGGCCCCGCCAAAAGCGGCCTCACGAAAGAATTGTCCGGAACACCTTGACCAATTATCTTACTGCCGGCGAAATGGGTAAAAAGCTGGATGATAATTCATTGGAGACCCGACTCCGGCGAGGCATAATCGCCGCCGGCGTTGCGCTGACCGAATTACGGCTGATTGCCGCCGGCGAGGGAAATATTTCGGTCCGCGCAGGTACCGAACGGGTCCTGATCACCCCCAGCGGGGCGCGCAAGGGCAAATTGTCGGTTGATGAAATCGTCACCGTCGATTTGACCGGGCGCGTGGTCGGGCCGTCGTCGCGTACACCGTCAAGCGAACTGGGCTTGCACCTGTGTGTGTATCAGAACCGTCCTGATCTAGCTGCCTGTGTCCACGCCCACCCGCCGTACGCCGTGGCCTGTTCGGTGGCGGGGCTTTCACTGAACCGGCCGGTGTTGCCGGAGATCATCGCTGCCGTGGGCGGCATCGGCACCGCCGGGTATGCCACACCGTCCACGCCGGAAATGGCCGAATCCATCATGCCGCTGATCGGCGATCATGACGCAATCGTGTTGAAAAACCACGGTGTTCTGACCGGAGGGCCCGACCTCGATACGGCCCTTGCCCGGATGGAACTAGTTGAGCACCTGGCGCAGGTTGTCTTTTTGGCCTCGCAGCTCGGGCATCTCGATTATCTGACTGACGAACAAATCGGCAACATACGCCGGATCGCGGGACGTTAAGTAACGATCACGTCCAAGGAGAAGCCGTGAGAAAAATCATTATTGACCGCGCCGACCGGCTGCAACGTATGCCGCCGGAATTCACCAGTCTGGACCGGCTGGCCGCGCGGCTGGACAAACGGCTGGTCCAAACTACTGATTTGTCGGTACTGGACACTACTCTCGATGCCAATGTTGATGTCCCTGTTCCCACGGTCGAGGATCTCGTCTCACCTGCCGACGCGGGAACGTACCGGGATTTTTGCGGAGCGGTAGCGGCGTACTTCAATGGTCGTTACGGGCTGGCGCTGAATTCGGAGCAGGAAATCTTGCCGGTGGCCGGTACCGCCGCAGGGCTGTTTCTTCTGGGGCTGGCATATGTTGATCCGGGGGAAATGGTGCTTGTTCCGGATCCCGGCCCTCCGGTGTATCGCAACGCCGCGGCGCTCTGCGGAGGAGGTGTACAGACATATAATTTACATGATCGCTATGATTACCTCCCGGACTGTCGGACAATGGCCGCGGGGCTGGCCGGCCGCACCAAATTGTGGATTATCGGTTACCCCCACAACCCGTCCACCGCGCTGGCCGACCGTGATTTGATCACCGAAATCATTCGACTGAGCCGAAAACGTGATATCTTGATTGTATACGACGGGACATTTTCACTGCTGAGCGACAACGGCCGCAGTGATGCAGAGTACTTGGCCGATCCCCGCGCGCGGTCGACCGGGATTGAAATTATCTCATTTGATCACAATTTCGGGCTGGGTCGGTTAAACCTGGCGGTGATGATCGGCAACCGTGAAGCGATCGCGGGCATTGCCTTTTTGGCCGCCGGTGCGGGATTGATGCCGAACCGGGGGAAACTCAAAATCGGCCGGTGGGCACTGGACAACGCCGAAAATCTGCTCCGACAACGGCGGGCGCGGCTGGCAGAAAGTTACGCTTACCTGGCCGACGGACTTAAACAACTCGACTGGGTGGCGCGATGGAATAACGGTCTGCCCTTTTGCTGGTTGACGCTGCCTCGACGGTTTTCCTCACTGGGATTCGCCCGGCGGCTGTTGCGGCGCACCGGGTTAAAGATCGCGCCCGGCACAATTTTCGGCGAACAAGGAGAGGGATACGCCCGTGTTTCGCTGTTGACCGACCCGGCAGGCATGAAACAGGCGGCCTCCCGACTGGTCGAGTTCGGGACACTGTGGAAAAAACGGCGGCAACGGACGAAAACCGACGAATGATTGCCCAAAACAGTCTATTTTACTGTTGGCTTGCGGGTGACCCATCTGGCAGCTTGCCTTGCCCGCCGGCGATGGCTACCTTGTACAAACCGGAAGAGGCCGGATACGGACGATGAGTATTATACGCCTGCACAACATGATGTTTTACAGCTACCACGGGGCTTCGCGCGCCGAGCGGGAAACCGGCCGCCGTTATGAAGTTGATGTCGAGCTGCACGCCGACCTCACCGGGGCGGCGCGGACCGACAACCTGACTGATACAATCAACTACACTCGAGTATATGATACGGTCGCGGAAATTATTCAGGGCAAAAAATACAACTTGCTGGAAACAATTGCGGCCATGATTACCAACGCAATAAAGGATAATTATCAGGCCGACCGGGTCGTCGTGCGGGTCAGAAAAAAAATTCCGCCGATCCCGGGAAATCTGGACCACATTGAAGTCGAATTCGATTCCGGGACTGATGTCACTTAAACCGCAATCGTCCGCGTCCGGGCCGGTCACGGCCTTTATCGGGCTGGGGTCGAACCTCGGAGACCGGTTCTTCATGTTCCGTGAGGCAATGAACAGGTTGCAGCGGGTCCCGGGGACCGAAGAGCTGGTCCTCTCGCCATTGTATTTCAGCGATCCGGTCGGAATGGACGGGGGAGAGTTCCTGAACGGGGTGGCCCGCCTTCGGACAACACTTCCGCCGATCGAGCTTTGGCAGGAAACTGAACGAATCGAAGTATCGTTGGGTCGGACGGACAAGGGCTGCAGACGGCCGCGGACAATTGATCTGGACCTCCTGCTTTATGGAGAGTGCGTCGTCAAAACACCGCAGTTATGTATTCCGCATGCGGCGCTGGCCGAACGCAGCTTTGTGCTTCGGCCGCTCTGTGATCTGGCGCCGCAAGCCCTGGTCCCCCCGACCGGTATCACCGTCGCCGAGTTGTGGGAGCAATTGCCCGGCAAAGACAACCTGCGCGCTGTTGACGGCCGGAATGAAACGGAAAGCGAACAGCTAAAACACGCATTGAAGGTCGATAATGAGTAATCCTGAATTCGGACATATTGCCGTCGAGGGGCTTCCCGGCTCCGGGCATAACCGGCTGGTCATGCTGCTTGCCGAACGATATGAATATCACCCGGAACTGGAATCAAACTGGTTTGACCCGCTGAGCTCCGATGTCCGGACAGAAAGTCCGCTGTCCGAACACCTGCGGCGGCTGGTGTGGCGGTTCGAACACCAGAAGTCGTTGATCAAAACCGACATGTTCCGTCAACGCATCGTCACCGACTATATTTTTGATACCCACCGGTTATGGGGCGAAGCCATTCTGGAAAATTCCGCGCGCGTTTTGTACAAACATATCGCCGAGATTGTCGCCCCGCCGAAAGTGGCCCCCGGACTGGTGGTGTATCTGCAGTGCGAATCAACGACGCTGCTGCGTGCATTGCGGCATGAGCATCGGTCGATCGACCACGAACGTCTGACGGCCCTGACCGACGGTTACAACCGGTTTTTCTTCGAGTACGAAAAATCCCCGGCGCTGATTGTCCGGATCGATCCCAATACCCTGTGGGATTCCGAGCCGCAGGTCGACGAGCTCCTGGGGCGCATTGCGGCGCATAAATCCGGGAAGCAGTATATTATGTCCCGAGATGCCGAACTGCTGAGGGATTAACATTCCGGGCGAAGAACGTACAGGAATTGGACAAAGCAATCGACCGGGGAAACGGATCCAGCCGATCATGAGCGTCAACGACAAACCCGCCGGAATCAAACCGATATCCGCGCCGGACCTAACCCGGCTGAAGAAAAAAGGCCGGGTCATCACTATGCTGACCGCGTATGATTATTTCACCGCGCGGCTGTTGGACGAGATCAGTATCGACGGGGTGCTGGTCGGCGATTCGGCCAATATGGTTTTTTACGGCGAGAAATCGACGCTGTCGATTACGCTCGACCAGATGATTTACCATACGCTGGCGGTCGCGCGCGCGGTCCGCCACGCATTGGTCATCGCGGACATGCCGTTTATGTCCTATCAGGCCTCGGCCGAAGAGGCGTTGCGCAATGCCGGACGGATGATCAAGGAAGGCCGCGCCGGCGCGGTCAAGCTAGAAGGCGGCGAGCACATCGCCCCGACCGTCGCGCGGCTGGTGGAAATCGGCATCCCGGTCATGGGCCATATCGGTTTGGTCCCGCAGTCGATCCATCAGTTGGGCGCATTTAAAGTGCAGGGACGCGATGATCCATCGGCCGAGTACCTCAAACGTTCGGCGCTCGCACTGCAGGAGGCCGGGTGTTTTTCGATGGTCCTGGAAATGCTGCCCGCCGAGCTGGCCGGGGACATCTCGCGGCAATTGACGATACCCACCATCGGCATCGGCGCCGGTCCCCAGTGCGACGGACAGATTCTGGTCACCAACGATCTGCTGGGGTTATTTGAGGATTTTCAGCCGAAGTTCGTCCGGCGCTACGCTCACCTGGCCCGCGAGGCCCGCGAGGCTTGTGCGCGCTGGATGGAGGATGTGAAAAACCGGACATATCCCGGCGAAGATGAGAGTTTTCATTAACACATGTATCGTCCGAAAATAATTCGGCAAACTGCAAGACCGCTGGATACGTCTATATATATGAGATTAAATAAGTATTGGATTAATATCCAAAGCCCGGCAGCGATAAGGAGGAAATGTGCCGACGGTCAGGGAAATCCTCAATAAAAAGGGAAACAAGGTCGCTTCCATGGAGAAGACCCATGCGGTACTTGAAGCGGCCAAAAAAATGAACACCGAGCGGATCGGCTCGCTGGTCGTCGTGGACGGCGACAGCGTGGTGGGTATCTTCACCGAGCGCGATATCCTGACCCGGGTCGTCGCCGCCGGCCGCAACCCGGAGACCACGCGGGTCGGAGATGTCATGACCTCCCCCGTGGCCTGTTGCCGCCGTGAGACAACGATTGAAGAATGCCGGGCAGTCATGACCACGAAACGCATCCGTCACCTGCCGGTCGTAGAAGACAATAAATTGCTGGGAATCATTACGAGCGGGGACATCCTGGCGCATAACCTGGAAACCCATAAAGAGACCATTCAATATCTGCATGAGTATATTTACGGGCCGTATTGACCCGGCCCTCGGGTGCGCCGGACTGCACGATCGTCCTCGTCATTGAGATGATACCGGCAGGAGTCGGATTGTGCTGCGGAGCACGGGGGTCAGACAATATGGCCGGTAGGTGAGGTCTTGTCGATTGCCGCTTCAATTATCTCTCCCACGGTGCTTTGCTGAAGTTGTCCTGTCTGATAATCGTACATCGTAAACCGGCGTCCATCGTGCCGCAATTTCTCCACAGCGGCGCGTCCGCCGCCGGGATCCACTACTAGTACGACGCTTGCTCCCAGAGCACGAATTGCCGGATCGGGGTCGCCCAATGATCGACGAAGATCAGCAAGGTACGGGGTAAAAACCTGTGGTCTGATTTCGGCGATCCGGTGGATGGCGCGGTGCGTGCCTGCCTCGAACGGCTCCTCGGCCAGGTAGTGCGGCAGGAGAGGGGCGAATTCACCGATCAACTCCGGAACGTTGACCAGGATCTCGCCGATCGCCTCGGGCGCGTGCCAGCCCAGTCCTCCGGATTCGTCATTCATCAGCCATAACAACCGGCGGAGATAATCGCGGACGACTCCCCTATCGGTTTGCGCCAGGTGCCCGGCAATAATACCGACTGCTTCGATAGCCCGTTGACGCAGGAGTTCATCCTGTGCAAAAGTCAGCGAAAACGCCAGACGGAGCGCGCCACGGTTGGCTTCGGCCCACGCCCGAAGACTGGCCGGATCGCGCCGTTCCAGCAGACGTCGAAGCTCGGCTTTACGGGATGCGGAAGGCATACCATGAACCAGATACGGTTAACCCAACGCGACATCCAGAAGCATCATCACCGTGAAACCCAGCATGGCGCCGGTAGTCGCCGGATGAGTGTTCCCGCTGCGCTGGGCCTCGGGGATAACCTCCTCGACCACGACAAAAATCATGGCACCGGCGGCGAAAGCCAGCGCATAGGGCAGAATCGGCCGGGCAATCAATAAAACCAGGACCCCCAGGACCCCGGCAATCGGCTCGACAACTCCGGAAAGCTGCCCATACCAGAAACTTTTCCACTGAGAAAGACCCTCGCGCCTCAAGGGAACCGATACGGCAGTACCTTCCGGCAAATTCTGGATGCCGATGCCCAGCGCCAGGGCGATAGCCGCACCCAGTGAAGCCGAGGGGTCGCCCGTGGCAACCGCGCCGAAAGCCACGCCGACCGCCAGCCCCTCCGGGATATTGTGCAGAGTTATCGCCATTACCAAGAGCACACTGCGATGCCAGGAGGTCTTGATACCCTCGGCTTCCGAGGTCGGGTAACCCAGATGCAAATGGGGCAGGACCAGATCCACGCCGCGCAGAAAAATGCCACCGAGTAGAAAGCCGACGACCGCCGGAACCCAGGCCGGCAACGACTGGCCTTCGGACATCTCGATCGCCGGGGCCAACAGCGACCAGTAACTGGCCGCGATCATCACCCCGGCGGCAAACCCCAGCATAAAATCAAGCATGCGCCGGCTGAGGTCCCGGGCCAGAAAAACCGCCGCCGCCCCGATGGCGGTCATGCCCCAGGTGAAGCCCGTGGCCAATAAGACCTGAATGATCGGATGCAAGTCAGCCATATTATATCATCCTTGCTCGATCAAAGGACCGACGACCAGTGATTTGGTTAGTAACCTTCGTCGGTGAGGACCGTTTTCCCTTTAAAAATCCGGTAAATATAAATCGTGTATGCCAGGACTATCGGTACACCGATCAGGGCGATTACCAACATCACCGTGAGCGTCCGTGGCGTCGATGATGCGTTATAAATGGTCAGACTGTAGGCCAGGTCGATGCTCGACGGCAGCATCCGCGGAAACAAACTGACCCCGGCCAGCCCGATCATTGAGGCGATCATCATCGATGAGGCGAGAAACGCCCGCAACGGCTGCCCGCAACGGGCAAAAACAGGAACGGCGATAATGCCGGCCAGAAGCAGGATGAAAAACACCCAAAACAGCGGCAAAGACAGGACGCCCTCGAAAAGGAACGGTGAAACAAAATACGTGGCCAGGGTCGCGATAAAATAGAGGACCACGACCAGCACCCAGGTCCCGGTGACCCACCGCACCATCCGTTTTTGGAATTCCCCTTCGGTCTTGAAGGCCATATATGCGGCGCCGTGCATGACGAATAAAACCAGACTGAGCAGCCCGATCAAAATCGCGTATGGATTCAACAACGATAAAAACGAGGCCTGCAGCGAACCATCCGCCGCAACGGGCATGCCGCGCAGGACATTGCCCACCGCCGCGCCATACAAGACAGCAGGCAGCAGACTCCCCAGACCGAACGCCCAATCCCAGATTCTGTGCCAGAGCCGGTGATCGATTTGTTCACTGAATTCGAGTGACACCGCGCGAAAAATCAGGGCGAACAACAAGAGCATAAACGCCAGGTAAAAACCACTGAACGCCGTGGCGTACACTACCGGGAATGCCGCGAATAATGCGCCGCCGCCGGTCAACAGCCAGACTTCGTTGCCATCCCACACCGGCCCGATGGCTTTCATATTCATTTGCCGATCATGGGCTTCGCGGGTGAACAGGTGCAACACTCCCACGCCGAGATCGAAGCCGTCGAGGATAGCATAACCGGTCAGTAACACGGCGATCAGGATAAACCAGGTCGTATTCAGGTCCATCACGCCCCCCCCTCTCCGGCCGGGCCGCGCTTGACGATTCGGGCCAGGATAAAAATATACAATATACCCAGAACGAGATAGATCAAACTGAACATGATTATTGAAAAGAGGATTTCTCCGCCGCTGACATTGGTCGAGAAGGCGTCCGCCGTTTTCAGCACCCGGTAAACGACCCACGGCTGGCGGCCGACCTCCGCGACAATCCAGCCGAACTGACAAGCCAGCAGCGGCAGCGGGATCGACCACAAAAGAAGTTTCAAATACCAGCGTGTTTCATACAACCTCTTTTTCATCAGCAATAACGTTCCCAACGCCATGAAACCAATAAAATACATTCCCAGCCCGACCATGGTGTGGAAGGAAACGAAAGTGGCAACAAACGGCGGGGTGGGATATCCGGCGGCCTGCAGGTCGGCCATGCCGGGAACGAACGCCTCGGCGGAGCCGTAGGCCAGATAGCTTAACATCCCCGGAACATCGATCACCGCGCGCAATGCCGAGGATTCCTCGATGGGGATGCCGAACAGGATAATCGGCGCATGGGTCGTACCGTGCGTCAAGCCCTCCAAAGCGGCGAATTTCTCCGGCTGGGTCCGCGCAACCTGCTCGGCGTGAAAATGTCCGGAGGGAAACAACTCGGCCATGGATACGATCAGACCGAAAACCACCGCGATGAATAGCGCTTTCCGGGCGGCATCTCCGCCCTTGTTTTTTAGAACGAGATATGCCGCCAGGCCGCCCATTATAAAGGCGCCGGCAATCAAACTGGCGATAATCGTGTGGAAAAACCGATGAAACGTCGAGGGATTAAACACCGCATCCCAAAAGCTAAGCAATTCTGCGCGGCCGTTCTGGACAATATATCCGGCCGGAGTCTGCTGCCAGGAATTGGCTACGATAATCCAGAATGCGGAAATGGTCGCCCCGACAGCAACCATCAGGATCGAAAACCAGTGCACGCCCTTGCTGACTTTGTTGCGGCCAAACAGGTACAGACCCAGAAAAGTCGATTCCATGAAAAAGGCAAACAACCCCTCGGCGGCCAGGGGCGCGCCGAAGATATCACCGACGAACTTGGAGTATTCCGCCCAGTTGGTGCCGAATTGGAACTCCATCACAATGCCGGTGGCGACGCCGACCGCAAAGGTCACGCCGAGAATCTTTCCGAAAAATCTGCCGGCCGCAACATAAGCCCCATCGCCCCGTTTCCAGCCCAGCCATTCGAGGATGACCAGCAGCCAGGCCAGCCCGATGGAAATGGGCGGAAAAAGAAAATGGAACCCAATGGTCAAGGCAAACTGCACGCGTGAAAGCAGCAGAGGGTCCAGATCCATGTATCATCTCCCCGATTCGAAAGCATGTCATGCCGGGCCCACATGTGCGCTCGCTCAGGTTTCCCGCAGGCCTGCAGTTACAGAACGTCCGCGTAATACGACCGGTACCGGACCCGGGGATCTCGCACACGGCGGTCCGCCGGGCTTCCGGAACCGACGGCAGACCTGATTAGTTGGCTGCCGCAGTCGGCGGGACGAATACCCGTGAAATCATTTCGCGGTCCAGCATCAGCAGACCGTGGCCATTGTCGCCGATAATCTTGAGCTGATTGACAAACTCGTCGGCAGTTGCTTCCTCCTCGACTTGCTCGGTGATAAACCACTGCAGCATGGCGTAGGCGGCGTTGTCGTTTTCTTCACGGGCCAGCGCTATTAAACCGTTGATCCGGCCGGTAACAAAGCGTTCGTGCTTGAGCGTTTCCTCAAACACCTGCTGCGGCGATTTGAAATCAGCGGGCGGCTGATCGATCGCCTGCAGCACCACCCGGCCGCCGGCGTCGTTGATATAATGCATGAACTTCTCGGCGTGGGCCTGCTCCTCTTTGGCCTGTACTTCCATCCAATTGGCGAAGCCCTTCAGACTCAACCCGTGGAAATACATGGCCATCGACATGTACAGGTATGACGAATACAATTCGTATTTGACCTGCTCGTTGAGTGCCTGTTCCATCTTCCCCGAAATCATCTGTTCACCTCACAGCTTCCCGGGCCGTTTATCCGGCCCCGATGTGCATTGCCTATCGTGTACTGCCCGGCCTGTTTTCCGCTCAACCTTCAAGGTTGACCTCCAGCGCGTGAAACCAGGCGCCGGTGCCGTTGAGCGAATCGATCTCGGCCTGCACGATATCCAAATGCCCTTCCTCGATATCGACGAACCGTTCGAACAATTTTTGGCCTTCCAGCGGCAGCTCCGCGACCATTTTTTTGTAGAAACCACTCGTGCGGCGCTCGGCCTCGAGTGCCCGGCGCAACAGTTCCATTTCGGTGCCGCGGTCCTGCCGGGACATCACGACCGATAAATTGTGCGCGGCGTGATCAAGTTCCCGTTGCGACGGTATCGCGGTCTCCAATTCATCAGCGTCGATCGAACCCGATTTGCGCCATTCGGTCATACAGTTTTCCAGATAGTCGATATGACGCTGCTCCTCGCGGGCCAGAACGGAAAAGATCTTCTTCCCCGCCGGGTCCGTTACTTTGGCCACTGCATCATGGTAAACATCGCGGACGTTGTTTTCCAGTTCAATTGCGGTCTTGATTGCCTCTTCAATGGTCATTGCCTGACTCCTGTTTCACATGTTCTTCAACGCGTTCGGCCTGACCCTCCGGGCCTGGACGGTATTAAAGCACCGCCTTGACTGCCTCCAGGACCGGCCCGTACTCCGGCTCAGTGCCGACCTCTTTGACCAGTTGAATATACCTCACGATACCCTTGCGGTCGATGACAAAAACCCCCCGGGCCAGCAGCCGCAATTCCATGATCAGCATGCCGAAAGCCCGGCCGAACGAGGCGTCGCGGTGATCCGACAGAGTGTGTACCTTATCGACCCCGGCCGCGCCGCACCAGCGTTTCTGGGCGAACGGTAGGTCCATGCTGATCGTGAGCACGACCACATCGTTCCCCAGTTTCCCCGCCTCGACATTGAAGCGGCGGGTCTGTGCGTCACAGACCGGCGTATCCAGCGAGGGTACCGATGAGATGACACATACTTTGCCGCGAAACGACGAAAAATCAACGGGCTCAAGACTATTGTCCAGGACAGTAAAATCCGGCGCGGCCTGGCCCACGCGGACCTCGTCACCCAATAATGTCAGGGGGTTGCCTTTTATGGTGATTAAACCCGGTCGTTCGGTCATTCTTCTACTCCTTATATGTTGCCTCGCCCTGCTACTCGGGGCCGGTCGTTCCGTTTTTTTGCCGGCACTCCCGGCAAACCCGGTTCGGCCCATGTGACTTCAGGCGCTGCCGTTCAGCCGGCTCCGCGTCCTGCTCTTGCCCCGCGGCGTAAGCGGGCTGCTGTTCGAACCGCGCCCGCTCACAGTCATCGCCCAAACAACGGGATTTTATGTCGTCAGGGGCAGCGGAAGATCTCTGGTTCACCGGTTGCCGTCCAGTTCATTTGGCCCAATAGCGCAGAGAAAAATCATTACGAGGATTTATACATCCCGCGCTTGATCGTATCCAGGTCGGACAGCATTTTGTCGTGCTTTTGTTCGTCGGTCAACAGATAATCGACGAGGTACTGCTGCAATACTGTCTTGCTGGTCCCTTCGAGGGCCGCCAGACTGGCCTGGGCCAGTTCGATGGTCTTCTTTTCGATTTTGATGTGGTTTTCAATGGAATCCCACACGCTGACCAGGTCATCCGGATTAATCCCGATAAACCCGCCTTCGGTGGCATCGATAATCAACTGCTGCACCCGGTGGTGCATATTCGAATCGCGCTGGATAATTTCCATGACCAGACGGATCAACGGGTGATCGATTTCGGTCATGATTTTGGCGGTCTGGGCCACCGCGTTATTTTCCAGCTTCTGCCACTGCTTCATCGTTCTGACAAGCTCTTCTTGCTTCGCCTTGACTGACATGGTACCTCCCCGATACGGTGGGTTATATAAGATGTGCGCCGGCCGGGCTGCGCGCCGGTTTTGGATTTCAGGCGTGTGCTGCCAGATATTCGGCGACCCCGCGGGCAGTCGGTTCCATGCCCTCGTCGCCTTCTTTCCAGTTGGCTGGACACACCTCGCCGTACTTTTCGGTGAACTGCAACGCGTCGACCATGCGCAATGCCTCATCCACATTGCGGCCAAGCGGCAGGTCGTTGATTACGGCATGGCGGATGATCCCGTCCTTGTCGATTAAAAACAAACCGCGCAAGGCCACGGCGCCGTTAAACAATACCCCATAATCGCGCGAAATATTTTTGCTTAGATCCGCGACAAGCGGATATTTGATCTGCCCGATACCGCCATGGTCCGGCGGCGTGTTCTTCCAGGCCAGATGCGTAAATTCAGAATCAACGGATACGCCGATGACTTCTACACCCCGCTTTCTGAATTCGCCGAGCGCTTTATCGAAAGCGATAATTTCCGATGGACAGACAAAGGTGAAATCCAGCGGGTAAAAGAACAGCACGACCGGCTTCCCCCGATATGACGAAAGCCGCAAATCGGCAAATGAATTGTCCGGCATCACCGCCTTGGCAGTAAAGTCCGGGGCTTCTTTGGTTACCAGATACGACATTACTTCCTCCTCAAATGTGTATTGAATAGATACGAATTCACCAGCGACAATTGATATAGCCGACATCACTACTCATGTATTTTCGATTTCCTCGCACCGCTCCCGGCATTGCGGACACAATCCGAAAAATTCAATCCGCCGGCCCAGAATACGGTACCCGTTCAACTCAATTGCACGATCATCCACACCATCATCCGCCAATTCGGTCAAATCATCCAGCCGGCCGCATTCCATGCAGCGCACGTGATTATGCCGGGCGACAGTGGCATCAAACCGGGTTTTTGAACCGGCGAACTCAAACTTCTGAACGGCCCCTTCCCGGGATAACAAATCCAAATTGCGGTAGACAGTCCCCAGACTGATCAGGGGCACCCGCCGGCGAACCATCTCGTACAAATCACTGGCCGTGGGGTGGGTGGTAACTTTCGCCAGTTCCTCCAGGATCACGCGGCGTTGTTTCGTTCGTCTATGCAAATTCTTCTCCATATTAATAATAATTACTATTATTGATACGATATCTATTAATGAGTGATTGAATTATTGGAAATAAGAATGGGGCTTAGTGACAACAGTCAGCAAGCTATTAAAATGCAAGTAATTGCATTAAAAGCGACCGACTTGGCGATCCTGCCAAAAAAATCAACGGATTCCAGACATCTCGGAAACCATGTCATCCGGACTGATGATCCCCTGTAATACCCGTTCAACCTTACCCGAAGAATCCAGTAAGAGCGTCGTAGGCAACGAGTAATGCGCAATACCGAAACGGGTCATAAAGTCCCGGGCCATGGGCGAATCTGCGGTTTCCAGTTGAATTTTTATGGGGACGAAACGCTCGGCCGCGGCGATGACCTCCGAGTCTCCGAAGGTCTTTTTGTCCAGCACACGGCAATTAACGCACCAGGTCGCCCAGGTGTCGATTAACACCGGCTTGCCTTCGGTTGCGGCGCGGGCCAGCCCGGCCTCGAGGTCGGTTTCCCACCTGATTTTCGGCGCGGACGACTCGTGCTTGGAATTTGCTCCCTGCGGCAGCCACTCCGACGCCGGCGGCAAAACCAAACCCTGCGTAATCATGGACCCTAGGAGCAGATACACCCCGACAAGGAACGCCAGGATGCCCACGAATTTCTTCAGACGGCCAAAGAACCGCGTCTCGGCAGTCAGCCGATCCAGCCCGCCGCCGAATACACCAAATGCCACAAGTAGCAGTCCGGTCAGGACAGCAATCACTGGCGGCGAGATAATCGTGCGCAGGAAATACAACGCCATCAGCAACAGGACAAAACCAAAGAATTTCTTGACTGTCTCCATCCATTCCCCTGCGCCGGGCAGCCGGGAGATGGCCGAGGAAAACGTGCCGATAATCACGAACAATGTCCCCAATCCCAGGGCAAACACGAACAACACCAAAAAACCGATGACCGGCGAGCCGTGCGTAGCCACATACAACAGGATCCCCGCCACAAAGGGGCCGACGCACGGCGAGACGACCAGGGCCGCCACGACGCCCAGCACCATCGCCCCCCCGATCCCGCCCCCGGCCTGCGCGGAACCCAAACGCTGCCGCAGGGAGGACGGCACCTGCAATTCGTACAAGCCGAACATTGACAAGGCGAAAACGACAAAAACCACTCCGATGCCGATGACCACTGCCGGACTGGCCAGCCAGGCCCCGAACACACCACCCACCAGTGAAACGACTAGCCCCATGATGCCGTAGACCACCGCCATGGTCCCCACATAAAATAACGAAATTATGAAGCCACGGCCCACCGAACGTTCCCGGCCTGCAAAAATACTGACGGTAATCGGGATCATCGGATACGTGCACGGCGAAAACGACAGCAATAAGCCGGTGCCGAAGGCCAATCCCAGAGCGAGGAAATATCCCCAGAAACCATGCGTTTGGATAAGACGCTGTAAATCAGACTCCGGTGCCGCCGAGGCGGTCTGGGAAGTGGTCGTATCACGCTGGGCAGTAGTCTGCGCATCGCCGAAAATATGGGAGGAAGTTGGTTTCCCGTTTGCACCGACAGTGACTTTCAAATTCCGGGTTACTGTCTGCGGCGCGCGGCATTCCCGATTATCACAGGGTTGATACGTGAATCTCACGGGAATGGGGTACTCCCCGGCCGGTGTCTGCTCGGCAACGGTGAGCGCAAAACGGACGATAATCTGCCCGTCATAGACCGACATTGTGTCACCGGCCAATAAGGCCTTTTTCGCCGGGGGGTAGGCGATGGAATGCGGAGTCAGATAATTGATTGAGTCAAAGGCCAGTTTTGCGGCAATCAGCCAGTCTTCCCGTGGCTGCGCTGAATTGATATGCCAGCCGGGGACGATGGTGACGATTACCGCGGCAGGATAGGTGTGCCCCGGCGCAGCGGCAGAGATCGAAAACGCTGTAGAGACCTCAACCAGTTCTCCCGATGGATCCTGACCAAGTCCCGGAGGCACGGAGGCCATCAGCGTCAAACTGCCTGCAACAGCCGCAATAATTGTGGCAAATCCGATCAGGAAAATTATCGAATGGAATTTGTTGTACGGTCCTGTCATTGTCACCCCCGGCCGTTTTACAGGTATCAATTATACCATCGCCACGGCACAAAATCCAGATACGAAACATACGGGCATATTGAAAGTGGCAACGACGAACGCGGAAATCACACTATGATGAAACGTTCGGGGGACCGAGGGGGGCATCGGCCGCCGGTGCGGCGAGGACCTGCTCGATCATCCGGCGTACGGTTTGCGGGTCAATCCGGGAAACCAGCTCATCGGCCAGCCGCACCGCCAGCTTGTCGAGAATTTCCCGGGTCATACGTTCGATTTGATCGGGACTCGTCGGCAAACCACCGGAGTGAGTAGTCGTATCCATGATCTTCTCATTGACCAGCTTAGGATGTGATGTCGTGGTCCTTTTGCGCGGGACGACTCCATAGGACCCGGTGTCGATTTCTTCGGAATCCAGGGTGATGGAGGATTCCTCAGTGAATTCATCAGCAGTCGCGGAGGGTTTGTCGGTATTGTTGTTTTCAACAGGACCCGGCTTTCCGTTGCCGTTTTTCACCGCCCCGCCGGCCATCTCTGATACCAGCCATTCTTCCCGCTCCACCGGCAGAGAATTTTGTAACGGCCCATTATCCATCCCATCGAAAATACTGAGGGCATTCTCGATAATGTCCTCCCCGGGTTCCCAACCATTTTGCTTTGCCCGGCGCAGTGCTCCCTCACTACGGCGGGCACCGGCAGCGAGGGTAGTGATGGCCTGGACCAGTACCTGTGAATCAGGGCGGGGGGGGACCAGTCGGCTCTGGGGTGTCGAGGCCAGTGTATTCAAAAGGGCAGCCGAAACATCGCGGCCGACCCAGGCAACCGGCACTATGCCGAGGTCCGGGTCGTTCACCTGAAAATTCAGCCACTCCTCGACAGGCATCGCCGGCCGCTGGATATCAAATACAATCACATCCACCGGCCGGGATTTCACCAGCCGGCTCAGTGTCGGACAATCCAGCGCGGAGACAATAGTAAATTGCTCCATGGGCAACAAAGAACGGTATCGCCGCTGGCGGTCCAGGGTCCGCGCGGCTATGGCCACCGTGATCATATATCCAGTATCGGCAATGAGGCAGGGCTGATGTAGAAAAGAATGCGGCCTCAATCCGGCTCGGAGAGTTTGGCGGAAGCGCGGTTGAGGATTTCTTTTTCCCTTTCGGTCAAACCTTCATAACCGACTTCATTGATTCGATCCAGCACCCGGTCCACTTCGGCCATGAAGTCCATGTCCCGCTCACGTTTCCGCGTGAGCTTCACTTTTTTCCGTTGCCGCCGCCGCTTGCCCCACCAACCGGAAAACGAAAAAAGCCGCCCCTCGATTTGCAACAGGTACAGCCAGCCGACCAGTACCCCGCCAAGGTGTGTAACATGGGCCACATTTCCCGCTTGCGGCATGCCGGCCACGGCCAGCAGATCGATCAGGATCATGAAGGCCACGAAATACTTGGCCGGCACTGGGAACAGAAAATAGACATAAATCGGATTGTTCGGCCAGGCGCGCGCATAAGCGAATAAGACCGCCAAAACCGCACCGGAAGCGCCAATGATGACGTTATTAAAATTAAACGGCGTTACGGTAGTGATGATCCCCGCGCCGATCCCGGTGACCAGAAAATATTTAAGGAAAGCACGAGTACCCCAGACATTTTCCAGCGACCTGCCGAACATCCACAAGGCGAACAAATTAAATAGAATATGGAATAACCCGCCGTGAAGGAACATGTAAGTCACTATTTGCCAAATAAATCCGCGCGTCCAGACGTCCACCGGACGCAGGCCGAAAACCGAGGCGATTTGCGCCCCCCAAAACATTTGGAACAGAAAAACCACCCCGTTGATCAACAACAGGGCTTTGATCCCCGGCGGTAGCATTCCTCCCGAGTCGTGATCCAGTCCTCCAAATGTGCGGTATCCGTATTTCATTGGCGTATTGTATCCCTACCCCGGCTCCGACATTGGCCCATGCTTACTATAAGATACGCGGGAGACAGAATTTCCGTTCCCCCTTAGATGTACTATCGTCAGGATCTTTTTGATCCATCACGAAAAAAGCCGCGTCTGACGCAGATTATGCCCCTGCTGCCGGCGAAACCAGGACAATCCCGACCAAAACCCGCAGTAATTCCAACAAGTGATCTATGAAACAACTACCGCCGGCGTTGTCGCTTTCAGGAACGGCGGGCGTGACTAACTGATGAGACCGTCGACTTTATCGATCAGTTGCTGCTTGGGTACGGCACCGATGATTTGATCGACCTTGTCCCCGCCCTTGAAGAACAGCAGACTGGGTATCGACATGATGCGATACTGCGACGCCGTCTGGTTGTTCTTATCCACATCCAACCGGGCCACTTTCAGTTTGCCGTCGTATTCCTCAGCCAGCTCATCGATAATCGGATGAATCATCTTGCATGGCCCACACCACACCGCCCAAAAATCCACTAAAACCGGGATTTCAGACTTCAAGACTTCCTGCTCGAAGGTGGAATCGGTGACTTCTATTGATTTCGCCATGTTCGCCTCCCTTTGCGGCCGGCCTTTTCCATGTAAATAGATGCCGGCAGTCGTGTCAACATTTCTTTCCCAAGCACAGGGTGTCAGTATAAAAACTTTATTGTATACGCCGGTCGTTGGGCAGTTTGAGGAGGATTTTGTCAGATTCCGACTATTGTCGTCAATAACCACGGCGGCCGGCGTCACCCGGCGCGTGGAAATTGTCAAATCGATGACCGGCAATGACTGTGCCCGGCAAGCGGGGCCAGCGGCGCCGGATCAATAAGTGCTTGCGGTATGACCTGTCCGACGAGGAAATGAGAACCGAACACCAGGACAACACCGTCGCGTGGGGTCTTGCGGACCGCCAGCCGCACCATCTCTCGCGGATCGCGTCCGGCCACGAAAGGCAACCGCCGTTCGCCGGCAAATCGGCGTACGTCACTCAATCGCCACGACCGTGGATTGGGAAATCGCGTAAAATACCAGGTATTGACCAGCGGGGCGAGAAAGCGGAGCATCTTGCGCCAGTCCTTGTCGTCGGCCACGGCACAAACTGCAGTAACCTTGCGCCGGCCAACAACCTCCGGCAAGGCCTCGGCCAGCCCGCGGGCAGCTGCGGCATTGTGCGCCACGTCATAAATAATTAATGGATGGCCGGGCTTGATCTGAAATCGTCCGGGCCAGCGTGCGGCGGCCAGTCCGCGGCTAATTTGCCGGTCGCCCAGGCGACAGCCGTTCTCCCGCAACTGGGCTATGGCCGCAATAATCGTACGCAAATTATCACGTTGTGCCGCGCCGGGGTAACGCCAGCGCACCGGGGATGGGAATCGCCCGTTGCTGCAAACCAGGTAGCCGCGACCTCCCGGAGCACGATCCAAAGTGAGTGAACCAGCGGCATCGATTACCTGCGCATTCCGCCGCGCGGCAATGGCTTGAATAGCGTCGAAGGCCGGCGCAGCCATCGGGGCACACACGACCGGGACCCCCGGCTTAATAATTCCTGCCTTTTCCCCGGCAATTTTGCGCCGTGTCGCGCCCAGCGTCCGGGTATGGTCAAGGTCGATGGCCGTGATGACCGAAAGCACCGGCTGGAGGATATTGGTTGCATCCAGCCGTCCACCCAACCCTACTTCCACCACGGCGAAATCACACCCCGTCCGGGCAAACCACTCTAAAGCCATTGCTGTCGTCGTTTCAAAAAACGTGATGCGGTTGCTGCGAATGAATTGATGATGGCGCTCCACAAAGCGCGAAACCTCAGCCCGGGGGATCCGCCGGCCGTCCACGCGAATGCGCTCGCGGTAATCAGCCAAATGGGGTGAGGTGAACAGGCCGGTTTTATAACCGGCAGAGGTCAGGACTGCGGCCAACGTCGAACACACCGTACCTTTGCCGTTGGTGCCCGCCACATGGATACAACGGAAACGCGCTTCGGGATGTCCCAGCCGCTCGACAAATAGGCGAATGTTATCCAGCCCCAGTTTGATGCCGAAGCTCTCCAGTCCGAAAAGGATGCGAATTGCCTGATCGTAACGCATCTACAGTTTACCCGGTTACAGACCGCACCGAATGAAGGTCCGTTCCTTGCCTTGCCGGCGGCAGCCGTTCAGGAATTCAACTACCGATCGCAGCCGCCTGCTACGTCGCCGGACCCTCTTTCAATGATTGATGAATGCCGGCCTGCGGGCCGCACATATATTCCAGCAAGAGCGAGAGCGTTTTGCGCAATTCTGCGCGCGGGGCGATGATATCAAGAAAACCGTGATCGCGGATGAATTCCGAAGACTGGAAACCCTCGGGCAATTCTTGCCGGATCGTCTGCCGGATCACCCGTGGTCCGGCAAACCCGACCAGGGCCTGCGGTTCGGCCACAATGACATCCCCCAGCGAGGCAAACGAGGCAGTCACTCCGCCGGTGGTGGGATTGGTCAATACAGAAATATAGGGAATTTTTGCTTCGCGGAGCTCGGCCAGCAGCACACAGGTCTTCGCCATCTGCATCAACGAATAAATCCCCTCCTGCATCCGCGCACCGCCGGAACAACTGATCAAGACCAGCGGAATCCGGCGATCCAGCGAGCGCTCGATGGCCCGCGCGACTTTTTCGCCGACAACAGAACCCATACTGCCGCCGATAAATGAAAAATCCATCACCCCGAAACTGATAGTGCGCCCGTCAATCCGCCCGATCCCGCAGATGATGGCATCATTGATCCCGGTTTTCTGCTGCGTCTTGCTGATCCGCTCCGGGTAGGAAATTCGGTCTTCGAAATGCAGCGGATCGACACTGCTCAGCGAGGCGTCGAATTCATCGAGTTTGCCGTCATCCAGCAACAGTGCGATATACTGATTATAACGGATCTGGAAATGATAATGACAGGCCGGGCAAACCCACAGCAGCCGTTCCAATTCCCGCCCGTAAACAATTTCACCGCAACTGGTACACTTGGTCCAAATGCCGTCGGGAATTGTCTTCTTCTCCTGGCGGACCAGCCGTTCCTTGTTTTTACGAAACCATTCCATAATTCACCTCCGAGCGGGCACACCCTTCCCAGCTCGGTACCGCGGCAACATACTCAGATTGTCTGCCGTTGGCCAGCCAAATTCCGTGACCGGGAAAACCGGATATTACATGAATTTTGCCACGTCCCCCTGCAGCACTTTCATGAACACCAACGCATCCTCTACCGGTGTATCATAATAACGCCTGCGGCGGCCGATCATCTCATATCCCACTGTTTTGTAAAAACTTATCGCGGAGATATTTGAAACGCGAACGTCCAGGATGGCACAGAGTTTAAGCCGGTCGCGCCCCCATAATTCCGCCTGCTGCAAAAGCGATCCGCCGATGCCCCGGCCCCGGTGTGATTGCCGCACCGCAATATTATGAATTTGCAGCTCGTCATCTTGTTCGACTGCGCAGATATATCCGGTGACGGTGCTGTCGTCAACCGCCACGAAATTGGCCGCCCAGTCTTCAGCCAACCATTGCGTGAAGGCATCTCGTGGCCACGCATCGGTGAAGGTCTCCAACTCGATGGCCACCACCGCATCGACATCGCCGGGGACCATCGGGCGAATGCGGACGTTTAGTGGGTCGGTTTGGACCATTTGCGAAAACCCGGCGTCGGGCCGTAATCCAACCGCCAATCGCGGCGGTCAATGATGTCGCCGGCGGCAATTTTCTCTTCACCCCAGAGGGCCAAACGCCCCCCGGCACTGGACGCCGGAGATTGGTGGAATTCGATATCGCTACCCCGCTGCACCGACGCCTTTTCCAGTTCCTGCAGATGCGGGCCGACGATTCGCATCGCACCCGAGATCATGGCGGCGATTTCCTCTGCGGTACGGATTTCAACAGGGGGAGCTGCGCTCTGCTGCGCCGCAAACATCCTCCAGTAATACAAGTTTCCACGACAGGGGATCAGGATGCCCAGCGGTTTGTCGGGATCGGCATATTCCCGCGACAAAAATTCAAAACTGGTCAGGGTGGCGACCGGCAAGTTCGCCGGTGTGGCCAAACCCATCACGCAGGCCGCGCCGACCCGCAAACCGGTGTAAGACCCGGGACCGGAAATGACGGCATAGCCGTCGATCTCGGCCGGGGAATACCCGTACAATTGGATAAACGTGATGAATTCGCCCGGCAGCAATTCGGCATGACGCCGTTGCGCACTCACCCGGCGCGTCCCGATGACCCGCTGGTCCACCGCCAAACCCAGCAGTAAATCCTCACCCGAACAATCCAGGCCGGCGACAATCATGACGGCATCCTGTCGTTTTGCGGCAGCACGTCCTCGCGTATGACGATCACCCGCTCGCGATCGCCGGTCCGCTCGAACTCAATGTGCCAGCGGAAGGGGAACTCCAGCTCGGGCAGGTTTCCGGCCCATTCGACCAGCACCACGGTCTGCCCATCATCACAAGCATCCAGCCCAAAATCGACGATCTCCCCGCTCGAACGCACACGATACAAATCAAGGTGGCATACGCGCAGGCGTCCCTGATAGAGATTTAACAGACTATACGTGGGTGAGACAATGTGTTCCTGAATGCCCAACGCCCGGCCAACGCCCCGGACCCATACTGTCTTGCCCGCGCCCAGTGGCCCGGTAAGGCCGACCCAGTCGCCGGGAACCAGCGACGCGGCAAATGCAGCAGCGAAGTCTGCGGTCTGTTCCGGCGAAGTGCTGACCAGACGTTCTGTCGTGCTCATCTTGGTTCGAGGGTCGCCACGGGCAATACCATTTCGGGCAGACTGATCCCCCCGTGCTGGAATGTCCCGGCAAACCGGCGCTGGTATTCGTTGAATTGCGTGGGATAGACAAAAAAGAAATCTTCCTTGGCGATCAGATACGATGTCGAGATCGTAAACGTCGGCAGGCGGTATTCTTCCGGATTGCGGATCAGCATCGATTCCTTGGGTTCGCCGTTTAAGTTGTCGCCGTATTTGTACCGCAGGTTGGTCGAGGAATCCTTGCGGGCGCGGGCAACGGTGCCGCGCGTCCCCAGAATACTGCCGTGATCGGAGGTGACCACGACCACACAATCCTGCCGCGCCAACTGCCTGAGGACTTTGAACCAGGAGGAATTGGTGAACCAGGTTTTCATTAGATCGCGAAACGCGCCCTGATCGGGGGCCAGCTCGCGCAACAACTCCGATTCCGAGCGGCCATGGGTCAGGTTGTCCACGAAGTTGTAGACGACCGACAACAGCGGCGCATTGGCATACGTGCCCACTTTTTTGGCCAGCCGGTCACCTTCTTCCTGGTCGAGGACTTTGACATATTTTGCCTCGGGTTTCAGCCGAATCCCCAGCCGGGCGAGCTGTTCGTCGAGCAATTGACGTTCAAGGCGGTTGCGGGAATATTCGTCCTTGCTGCCGATCTGCCACAATTCCGGGTGCAGGCGTTTGACATCGGCCGGGTATAACCCGGAAAAAATGGCGTTACGGGAAAACGGCGTAGCCGAGGGCAAAATCGAAAAGTAATGTTCGCGGCGGACATTGAAATATTCGGCCACTTCCGGTTCGATATGCAGCCATTGATCCAGACTCATACAATCGATGACAAAGAAAAACACCTGCCGGCCCGCTTTCAGGTGCGGCGCAACCCAGCGCGGGACGACATCGACCGACAACGGCGGGCGGGCGGCAGCGTCATTCACCCAGTCGAGATAATTTCTTTCGACGTACTTGCCAAATTCCGCGGACCACTGGCGATGGTGCTCCAGCCGGATATCATCCAATCCCAGATTGGGAAACCGCGCAATATCGAGGTCCCACTGCGACAGCTTGAGATGGACATCGATCCAGTCCCCCCAGGCCATTGGGCCGTAGAGTCTTTGTTGCAATTGGGCCAGGTCGGCGGCGTACTGGCGCGAGAGGTGTTCGGTTTGAATTTTGCCGGAATGGAGGTGCCGTTTGATGACCGAAAGGATCTGTGAGGGGTTGACCGGTTTGGTCAGATAATCGTCGATTTTTTTGCCGATCGCCTGCTCCATTAAATGTTCTTCCTCGGACTTGGTCACCATGACCACGGGCAGGTTCGGGGCGATGTGTTTAATCTCCTCCAGCGTCGAAAGCCCGTCGCGGCCGGTCATCATTTCGTCCAGCAGCACCAGGTCATACCGGTTGTTGGCGATCAATTCGAGCGCCTCATCACCGCTGGTCGCCCCGCTGACCAGATAACCGCGCTCCCGCAGGAACATCATATGCGATTCGAGGTGATCGATTTCATCGTCGACCCAGAGGATACTGTTTGTTTCCGGCATATTTTTTCCGCCTTTGACTGTGCGTCTCCGCCCCGATTATGGTACACCGGCCCCGCCGGTTTGTTTGGCCGGAATTTTACCGGGCTTGTTCCCGGCAGTCGTGTCGATGATCGGCAATTCCACAACAAATTCCGTTTGTTCGTGCGGCACGCTGCGGGCCAGATAAATCCGCCCGGCATGGTATTCGGCCACGATGCGGCGGGACAGGGTCAGCCCCAGCCCCCACCCCCGCTTTTTGCTGGTATGTCCGGGCGAAAATATTTTTTTCTGCTCAGCCGTCGGGACCCCGCGACCGTTATCCGATACTTTGATGACCGCGACATCACGCAGGTCGTTTTTTTCCAGGGACACGGCAATCCGGCCGGTCCGTGGGTCCACCGCCTCGAGCGCATTTTTGATCAGGTTTTCCAGGACCCAGCCCAGCAATTCGGCATTGACCCTGGTTTCCACCGGGTGATCGCACGAGGCGGATATCGTGGCCCCTTTGCCCCGAAACGGCATCCGCGCCTGGAAATATTCCACGGTGCCGCAGACAATCTCCCGCAAATCGACCGTGGTCTTGGTCGGTTCGGAACCAATCAAACCGAAACGGTTGGCGACCTGCTCCAGACGATGTGTATCGGCCAGCATCCGCGCGATGATATCATCAAAGCTGTTCCCCTGCTCGGCCTGCATGGTAATTTTCCCCTGACGGCTGCGCTCGCGGAAAATCTCCAGCCACCCCAGCAGCGAGGACAGCGGCGTCCCCAGTTGATGTGCTGTTTCCTTGGCCATGCCGACCCAGATGTACCGCTGTTCGGCCCGTTTCAGATTGCGAAAACCGATATAGGCAATCAACAAAAACAGGACGACCAGCCCGACTTCGAGAAACGGTAACAACCGCAAATTGCGGATCAGACGGTAATTGCCGTAATGGATGTAATGCAGCAACTGCCCCTGATATTCGATGGGCACGGGCGGATAGTATTCATCCATCGCCGCCACGATTCCACGGACCCGTTCGATGTCCCGCGGGCTGCGGCTGGAATCGGAATCGACGACCCCGTCCAGCTCGCGCCAGTGCATGGGATTATTGCCCGGGTCGGTGACCACCAGCGGGAACGACCGTTTCTGAATGATCTGCTCAAAGAGGAAGCCGGTGACCGCCTCGGATTGCGACTCGACCGCCTCGCGCCATTGCTCGGCATAGTTGTTGGCCATGCGCCGTTCGGCGGTCTTGAGCTGCCCGACGACTTCCTGAGTGTAATAGGCCAGTACCCCGGCGATGACCGCAATACCGAAAATCAAAAAGCCCTTGAACCATAAGGGCAACCCGGTATATCCCGTGGGGTCGTGAAACACCAGCCAGCCGTGGTTGAGCAGACTTTTTCGCGACATTGCCATTCAGAGACATCGGCGAGAATCCGGCACAGCCGTTCAGCCGATTTCATCCTCACCGCCGAAATACGGCCGCAGCTTTTCGGGAATACGGATTGTCCCGCGCGCGGTTTGATGGTTTTCCAACAGGGCGATCATGGTGCGCGGGAGCGCCAGCCCCGAACCGTTCAGGGTGTGCACAAAACGCAATTTTTCCTTGGGCGCGGGGCGATAGCGGGTATTCATCCGCCGCGCCTGAAAATCAAGAAAATTGGAACAGGAGGACACCTCCAGATGATTGTCCACTCCGGCCGACCAGACCTCCAGATCGTAACATTTGGTCGCGGCAAACGACAAATCCCCGGTGGCCAGCATGCGCACCCGATAGGGCAGCTCCAGGGCCTGCAAAATATCCTCGGCATCGGCAGTCAGTAATTCCAGCTCGGCGAATGAAGATTCCGGCTGGACGATTTTAACGAGTTCCACCTTATCGAATTGGTGGACCCGCATCATCCCGCGCGTGTCTTTGCCGTGCGCTCCCGCCTCGCGGCGGAAACAGGGTGTATACGAAACATACTTGAGCGGTAGGGCCTCGGCTTTCAGCGTCTCGCCGGCATGCAGGTTGGTCACCGGCACCTCACCGGTGGGGATCAGATACATGTCTTCCTCGCCGAGTTTGTACATATCGTCGGCGAGCTTGGGCAACTGCCCGGTACCGGTCATGGTTTGTGTGGTCACCAGATATGGCGGACGGATTTCGGTGTAGCCCTCGCGGACATGGCGGTCGATCATGAAATTGATCAACGCCCGCTGCAACCGCGCGCCGCGGCCGGTCAGCACAAAATACCCGGAGCCGGAAATTTTTGCGCCGCGCGCCAAGTCCAGCATGCCGAGTTTCTCCCCCAATTCCCAATGCGGGGCGGGGGTAAAAGAAAACGCCGGTTTCTCACCCCACGTACGGATGGTCACGTTGTTGGATTCGTCGCCGACCGGCACTGATTCATCCGGGACATTGGGCACCCAGAGCAATTTGGCTTGCAAGGCGCTTTCAATTTCCCGCAGTCGGGCATCCATCCCACCAATTTGTTCCGAGACGGCTTTCATGGCGGCGATGGCTGCAGCGGCATTCTCTCCGGCCTTTTTCCTTTTGGCGATTTCGGCCGAAGCGGTGTTTAATTGTTGTTTGAGTTTTTCAACCTCGAGGATATTCTCGCGGCGTTCCTTATCCAGCCGGAGAAGACCATCGAGATCGAGATCGGTGTTTTTCCGCGCGGCGGCGGTCCTGACCAGTTCGGGATTTTCCCTGATGAATTTTATATCCAGCATAGTGTGACCTTTCAGTGATCCTCCTCGCCGCGGTGTGCGTCGATTTCACAGACACAAACAATGAACAACCAGTGGTCCCCAATTCCATGCGGGTCCGCATCATTTGCGATTGATCAGGATTCCGATCCCGATTTCGATGGTTCGTACATCGGTGGATCGGCCATGCGATAAGTCGGCACCAGCTCGACCAGCCCGCGCCGGGTCGCGACCCGGTCACCGGTCCGGGCAATCTCGAGCAATTTTTCGACGCGCTCGGTCAAATCTTCAGGCGGCGGCGGGTCATCCGGGGCAATCATGATTTTCGGATGTGCGGACGGCCGCCCGGCGGCGCCGTTTTCGAACAATACCTCGTCGAGTTTTTCCCCGGCACGCAAGCCGGTGATTTTAATTTCAATATCGACATCCGGCGTCAGCCCCGACAGGGTCACCAGGTCGCGGGCCAGCTCGATGATCCGTACCGGCTCACCCATATCCAGGACCATAATGTCCCCCGTCCGGCCCAGGGCCGCCGCCTGGACCACCAGCAGCGCCGCTTCGGTACAGGTCATGAAATACCGCGTGACCTCCGGATGGGTGACGGTCACCGGGCCGCCCGCCGCGATCTGGCGGCGGAATAACGGTACCACCGAGCCCTCGCTGCCTAATACATTGCCGAACCGCACGGCCACCACTTTCATCGGCGAGCCGTGGGCGTACATGCCGCCGATCATCTCCGCGGCACGTTTGGTCGCGCCCATGACGCTGCGCGGATGGACCGCCTTGTCGGTCGAGATCAGCACAAATGCGCGCACGCCGACCCGTCCGGCCCAATCCAATAAAAACGATGAGCCGCCGATATTATTGAGCACCGCCGCATCGGGATGTGCTTCCATCAAGGGAACCTGCTTGTATGCCGCCGCATGAAAAATGATCTCCGGCGGCGTTTTGGATAACAATCGCTCAAACCGCGTGCCGTCGCAGATATCAGCGACAAATACCCGGAACGGCAGGTGCGGATACAGGCGGCGCAGCTCGTCGGCCAGATCATGCAGGCCATTTTCCGAGCGGTCGACCAGATCGACCCGCGACGGTGAAAACCGGTGCATCTGCCGCACCAGTTCCGAACCGATCGAACCCGCCGCACCGGTGATCATCACCGCACGATTTTGCATAAATTCGGCGATGCGCGGCGTATCCAACACTACTGCCTCACGGCGCAGCAAATCCTCGACGCGCACATCACGCAATTGATGAACGCTGACCCGTCCGCCGATGAGCTCTTTCAGCACCGGCACGGTCTTGAACTCGACATCGATCTTGCGGCAGTTGGTGACAATCCGCCGCATCTGCGCCCCGGTCGCCGAGGGAATGGCGATGAGCACTTGGTCGATGCCGTAACGGCTGACCACGGGAGAAATTTCATCGGTGGTCCCCAGCACCGGGACGCCGTGCAGGCGGGTGCCCCGCTTGGCCGGGTCGTCATCGATCAGCCCCACCGGCCACTGGTTGAGGTCGGGGTTTTTTTTCAATTCCCGGATAATCATTTCCCCGGCATCACCGGCGCCTATAACCAGCACACGCTGCCCCGTGCGGAAAAAGCGCGGGGTGAACTCACGCAGCCCCCGGATGAGAAAACGTGAACCGCCGAGAAAAACGATCAACAAAAACCATTCAATGATAAATACCGAGCGCGGGTACCCTGCCGCCTGCGCAAAAAATACCGGCAATACCAGAAAACCGGTGCCCACACTCACGGCTTTAACGATGGATAACAAATCATTGATCGAAGCGTACCGCCACAGCCCCCCATATAACCGAAAATACAGCAGGGCAGCAGTCCGAATGATAATCACCAGCGGCAGCGTGTTATAGAAAAGCGAGAAATGATCGGCCGGGATCCCGCCATCGAAACGCAGCCAGAACGCCAGGTAATAGGCCAGGATAATCAACACCAGGTCGCTGACCAGGATCAGCAGCCGCCGGCGATAGGTCCCCTCCCACGCGCCGGTTTCGGGGCCCGGCGCCGGGTCATACCGGCGAAACACCCACCAGCGCGGCGCTCCGAGAAACAAGATCATGACCGCCCAGTACCCCAAAAGAATCCCCCGCGTGGAGGAAACCGGGTCCACCGGATCAAATGTCAGGACGGCAATGACCAGCGTGCCGAAGGTCACCGCGTTGAATACACGGGTGATTTCCCGAAACGGAGTAGTCACTGTACGGTGGCGATACAGACCGAACAGACCGAACAACAGCATCCAGCCGATGGTCAGATATAGCGCGGGGACAGCATGCTCGATTAACGTAAGGTTTTCCCCGGCCGGCGGACTCAGCCATGCCGATTTATATCGCGCCCAGTATACCAGAGCGAGGGACAGCTGCAGGGCCAGCATATCCCAGACCACCCACCATCGGATTGTCCTGACTCGCCCCGTCTTGTCCGCGTTTGCATCCATCATTGATCCCGGCTCCCAAGCCAAGTACGTATTATACAGGCTCGAACCGAATTCGCAAAATCTTTTACCCGGCACGGAGCGCCGTCAATTACGGGAAGTCTTTATATTGTATTGGCTTATGTATTATATGTGGGGCGCACACAGGGGAGAGCAAACAAATGAGATAATGGCCGATTGACTGCAAACGCCCGGGCTTTTGCACGATCACGACACAGTCGGAATGCGCCCGGTAATCGAGAATTTTCCGGTCTCATTCCGGCCAAGCTCTGCAGACTCAGGGCTTTCCGCCAGGGCCCGCGCGACCTCGGCCGTAATAATCCGCCGTTTGGCAAGCTGGCCCAGGGACGCATCGAGACTATGCATGCCGACCGCGCCCCCCGTCTGGATCATCGTGGGAATCTGGTTGATCTTCATATCGCGGATGACCGCGCGGACCCCGGAGGTCCCGACCAGGACCTCAGTAGCCACGACCAGCCCGCTTTTATCCGCACGGGCAACCAATCGCTGGCAGATAATCCCGCGCAGCCCTGCCGCCAACTGCACCGCGGCCTCCTGCCGTTGCGCCGGGGGAAACAAGCCCAGAATGCGATGGATAGTCTGCATGGCGTTCGAGGTATGCAGACTGGTCAGGACCAGGTGCCCGGTCTCCGCGGCGGTGAGCGCCACCGACAGCGTCTGACGATCGCGGATCTCGCCGATGAAGATGACATCGGGGTCCTGCCGCAACAGGTTTTTCAAACCCGCATCGAACGAGTGGGTATCGGCGCCTACTTCACGCTGCTTGATGATTGACCGTTTGCCCTGGTGCAAAAACTCGATCGGGTCTTCCAGCGTAATAATTACTTTACGGAATTCACTGTTGATCAGGTCGATCATCGAGGCCAGGGTCGTGCTTTTCCCGACATTGGTGGGACCCGCGACGATGACCAACCCGTCGGGCAGCCGGGCCAGATCGGCGACCACCGAGGGCAGGCCGAGGCGTTCGATGGGTTTGATTTCCAGATCGATCGCGCGATAGGTGGCCTCCACAGCCCCCTGCTGATAATGGACATTGACCCGCCAGCGGCCGATGCCCGGAATGGTCAGGGCATAATTCGCCTCCCGCTCGGCTTCGAAACGCCGGATCTGGTCGTTGTCCATCACCGAATAAATCAACAGCCGGACATTGGCTTCCGAAAGGGGATCGGCCTTCATGGGGAACAACTCTTTCTGGATGCGCAAAATCGGCGGCCGGTTCACCGCCAGGTGCAAATCCGATGCATCTTTTTCCACCATGGCCGAGAACAGCTGGACAATGTCGATCGAGGAAATATGGCGGCGGATCGTCTCTTTGGTCACCGGGTCCATCTCGCCGAATTCCACGCCGACAAAATAGCCCTCTTCACCGGCTTCTGAGATATGCACCGCGCGCCCGGAAAATTGCAGGGTCAACGGCGGTTCACTCAGGGGCAGAGAAAACTGCAGGGCAGCCCCCACCGGCAGTTTATCCGCGGTGAAAAAGCGCAAACCGCTGAAGGAAACATCATTTGTCCGACCGGAAATTACCTGATCCTGGCCGGCCAACCGAAAACTCAACGAATATTCGGTTTTAATTCGGCGTTCACCGCGTTTTTCATTACCCCAGAACTCCGGCTGCATCGCGATCATCCTCCATGGAACAACAACGGAACTCGGCCTGCTGTATTACATCCATATTCATCAGTATCGGAAGATTGCCGGGTGCGATTAATGGGGCGAACCCGGCGAGTTTCGTGATCCACCGATGGGTTTTTCTGATTTATGGCTGCCGGATTTATCTCGCAGGACTGACGAAGGACCCTGCCACCCGGTCAAGGGAACAAATCATACGCCGTGCCGGGCCCGGCATCACGGCCGCCGGCCATATCGACTGCATCTTTTCGGCTCAGATGGCGCGCGCATAAGCCGGTTTCTCGCAATCGCGCTGCCAGCTCGGGGAAGCCGTGAAAGGTGAAGACCGTCCGTGCGCCGGTTTTTTGAATGTACTGGACAAGTTGAGGATAATCGGCATGGTCCGAAAGCGGCAGCACCAGGTCCGCCCCCGAACGGCGGGGAACTCGGTCCAGCGCCCACCCGGTAAGAAAAATGGTGTACGGGTTACTGATTTGCCGCCATTCCCGAGATTGCGGCACACCCGGCGGCATAACGACGACTTTGTCCCGCAGTTTTTGCGGCGAAAACAATTCGGCGCCCGCCAGCGGGATCCCATGCGCGCGATAAATCAGGACTGCGTCATAAATCAAACGGTGACAGGCGAAAGCAAACCCCTGCTGCGCCAGCAGCGCCATGGCCTCCTGCGCCTTGCCTAGGCCATAGGCCAAGAGCACCGGCGTCAATCCCCGGACAAAGACTCGTTTGATTGTCGTCACCAGCAGATCAACGGTCTGTTCAACGGGCGGAAACACATACCCCGGCCGGCCGTAGGTCGCCTCGATAATCAGCGTATCACAAGCCGGGGCCGCCGCCGGCGGTGTCGTTTTGCCTCCTGCAGGTTTCACATCTCCGGTATAGAGGACCCGGTGCCCGTCGATGACCAGCAGAATCTGCGCCGAACCGAGGACATGGCCCGCATCGAATAACGTCACCTGAATCCCCTCGATCTCGATTGTTTGGCCGATCTCCGGCGTTATTGTCTCGGTCCGGCCGAAGCGCGCGCAGGCCAGCTCGGCGGTTGCGGTTGTACACAGTATGCGGTGGTGGCGCCCGCAATGATCGGCGTGAGCGTGAGAGGCGAAAGCGAATCGTTCGGGGCGGACCGCATCGAGAACGAACGGCACACCGCTGATGCGCAGACCATTTTGCAGAGAGAGTATCATTGCCGGAGGGGAGTGTTGAAAAACCTCACCATATGACATTTGATGTCATCGCGAGGAGTCCCGCCATCAGGCGGGACGACACGGCGATCTCGATGTCGCCCATAGATATCATCGACGTGTGAGATTGCTTCGTCCCGCTCAAAAGCGGGACTCGCAATGACGATTTTTGGACCTTTTCAACACTTCGGGTGACGGGCACGCAACAGACCGGCAACCGGACGGACGGGCATTCTCGGCAATCCGCTGCAGCGCCGGGAAACTGTCCGCTTGCGCTGCCGCAAACCAACCGTAACAGGTCCGCTCGTCCTGTTCCGCAAACCTCAGCATTTATAACCGATTGTTCGCAGGAATTTTTTTCGGTCGGCGATATCCTCGCTGCCTTCCACGCCCATCGGGGAGTTGCCGTCCACCACTCCGAGGACCGCCCGGCCCAGTCCGGTCTCGCCAAGGACCACTTCCACCGGGTTGGCGGTCGCGCAAAAGACCCGACAGACTTCAGGACAATTTTTGACTGAGTTCAAGACCTGAATCGGAAAGCCCTTTTTTAGGACGATCAGGAATGTGTGTCCTGCCCCGATGGCCTGCAGATTGTCAATTGCCGTCCGTTTGGCATCATCGTCGTTGCCGGCATGGCGCACCAGGCGGTGCTGGGAGGCCTCGGAAAATGCCACGCCGAATTTAAGCTCGCCTGCTGCAGCGAGGATCTCGTACAAGTCTTCGATCGTCTTGATGAAGTGGGACTGGCCGAAGATAATGTTCCATCCATCGGGGACATTCAACGGGACCGTCAATATATTCACGTGCACCTCCCTGCGCCTGGGGCAATTGTCGATTCCGGCTCAGGCCGGCCCGGACAGGATAATCTCCACATGTTCTATAAGATCCAACGGCCGCAACTGTTCGGCCACATCCATTCCTTCGACTACTTTGCCGAAAATTGTCCGGGCAAAATCGGACAGCGGCTGCGGCACCAGGCAGATACCGAAGACACTGCGGGCATCATGCCGGTGATCGACCCACCATACCAATGACCCGCGCTCGATGCGGCGCAGGTTGATTTCATCCCGAATCGATTCCGGGCACACACCCCAGCCGTCGGCCCGCTGATCGCCAAGATACACCGTGCGCCCGTCGTCTTTTGCCCCGACCGGGGTGCCGTTATAAAACCCGGACTCCGCCAGCGTGATGAAATGGTGCACCGAACGCGGCGCATCGGCCGGGTATAACTCCACGGTGAATTCACCCCGCGAGGTGGTAAAGCGCGCGCGCGGAGGCGCGGGGTATTCGCGGTAAATCTCGTCATAGGTCTCCGCATTAATCTGCGTGGCAAACGGTCCGACCTCCGCCCGGTGATCTTCCCGAAACTTCAGCCAGACCGCCGCGGCATACTGGCGCACATGCCGGTCCGGGTCGGCTATACCCAGTTGAAAGATTTCGCGCTGCACCGGACCGATTTGCACCGAGGGCGATAGGTTCCCGGTCAGGGCCAGGATGGCCATCCGTACCTCCGGCCGCGGGCTGTCCTGCTGGGCACGGTACCACGCCAGCAGGGAATCGAACGTCACGCGTCCCCCGGCAAACGGCAGCACGTTGAGTGCATAATAGCGGACCAGCTCATCGGGGTCTTCCAGGGCGCCTAGGGTCACATCAGTCAATGTGCCGCTGAATGCCATCGAAGACTTGACCGCCACCGCGCGCACCGCCGCCACCGAATCGGCCGCGAGTTTCCGCAGGATCTCCGCCGCCGGGCCACTGTGGCCCCAGGCCGGCTGATTGAACGACTCCAGCTCTTTGGGGACTGCGGCACGAACCGCCCATGATGGATCGTCGGCCATCCCGGCGATGGCTTCAAAACTATCCTGCCTCAGGCACCGCAGCAGCGCACTCGGCAATTTGATCCGCACGCCGATATCGGGGTGGGTTTGCAGCCGCTGAAAATAAGGCGCAACCGACCCCTGCCAATGCCAACCCAGCGCGAAAACAAGCTGGGCCAGGACGCCGGGGTCCTGTTCGGTCTCAAGGAACGGATACACATCCCGTACCAGCAGCGTATCGCGCATCGCCCCGATGCCGGTTACCGCCGCCAGACGAATGTCCCGCCGCGGATCGGCGAGCGCCTGCAGCAGATACGGATAGTACGCCGGGTCTTTTGTATTGCCCAGCGCGATAAGGGCGGCGCCGGCGATATCGACATCCGGGTCGGCAAGGCAGGGGACAATTTTTTCTCCTAACCCCGAGGGGGACAGCCGGGACAGCGCAGTCGCCGCGCGCAGGCGCGCGACCGGCTCAGGATCGTCCAGCAACTCGGCCACTGCACCCGCCGCTTTCTGATGCGCCATCAAATTCAAACTCAGGGCGGCCTGGCCCCGCACACGGGCATCGGCATAGTCCAGGAACGGCACCAGACTGTCAGCGATTTCCTGGACATACAACCGGCCAAGCGACCACAGCAGGTGTTCGATGACAAAGGCGTTCTTTTCTCTTTGTAACGCCTGAAAAACGTCGGATTGAATAGTCTTATGCCGGATATTCCCCAAAGCGATTGCGGCAGATGCGCGAACGAGGGTATCCTTGTCGGCCAACAGCGGGGCAAGCGCTGTGGCCGCCATCGTGTCCCCCACGCGGCCGACAGCCAGCACTGCGCGCCGCCGGACCTCGACATCAGCATCCCGAAGATAGGCCAGCAGGTTCTCGCTCAGTACCGCTTCGTCCTCGGCGACGGCAATCTCGATGAATTTGCTGTCCCGGGAAAGGCCGCCGAAAACCCCGCAGCCGATGCCGACCAGGGCAATACCTAATACCGTCAGTTTCAACCATGAACTTGTCGGGATACGCACAGTACAATTCCTCCTTTTCCCACGTCTGTCTGCCGCCGGGTATTATACACAATTGGCGCAGCGATTGAAACCATTTCGGTGCCACATGCAGCCCCGCGCGTGTTCAGCGGGTTACGGGGCATAGCTGGGACACAGCGTGCCGACCCGGCACTCGGCGCACCGAGGTTTTCGCGCCGCACACACCTGCCGGCCGTGGAAAATCAGGCGATGTGAAAAATCGATCCATTCCTTCTGCGGCAGGAGTTTCATCAAATCCGCCTCGATTTTTTCGGGAGTTTTCTGCGCGGAGAGGTTTAGCCGGCGGGAAAGCCGGGCGACATGAGTGTCCACCACCACGCCCGTGGCGATGCCGAACGCCGAGCCCAGTACAACATTGGCAGTTTTTCGGCCGACACCCGGCAGACGGACCAATTCCTCCAGTGAACGGGGGACTTTTCCGCCATGTGACATCAACAGCCCCCGGCAACACCCCTGAATATTCCGGGCTTTATTGCGGAAAAATCCAGTCGGGCGGATATCCTCTTCCAATTGCCGCGGGTCGGCAGTGGCGAAGTCCGTGGCTGTTTTATATGTCGCAAACAGAGTACGGGTCACCTGATTGACACGCTCATCAGTACATTGTGCCGAGAGGATCGTCGAGACCAATAGCTGCAGGGGATTTTCATGGTGCAACGCAGTATGTGCCTCAGGATAGCAGGACCGCAGAATGTCGTTAATCCGTCCGGCCCGTTTTTGTCGTGCAGCCAGTGTTTCACGCGGCATAATGTTCGGTCCGGTCACTCAGGGATTTAAGGCGGGGATACTACCCCGGAATTACCTGTGTTACTCGTCAATATGGGTCACTTTTCCCCGGCAGATAGTCATCTTCACGCGTCCGGTCAGGCTCCAGCCGGCAAACGGCGAATTATGAGACAACGAGAAAAACTTCTCCGGGGCGACAGTCCATTCCTCATCCGGATTAAACACAGTGATGTCGGCGGGAGCGCCTTCGGCCAGAGTTCCCCCCGGTACTTTCACAATTTTCGCGGGATTGGTGCTCAGCAATTCGATGGCCCTCGGCCAGCCAAGGAACCCGCCGACGACCAGCACTTTGCCGACCAGCCCCAGGGCAGTCTCCAATCCGACCATGCCCGGAGGGGCTTTATCGAATTCATTGTCTTTTTCCTCTACCGAATGCGGGGCGTGGTCGGTGGCAATGCAGTCGAGCGTGCCGTCGGCCAGCGCGGCAATGACGGCCTTGCGGTCTTTTTCCGTACGCAACGGCGGATTGACCCGTAGATTACTGTTGAACGATTCGGCGATCATCCTGTCAATCAGTGAGAAATGGTGCGGCGCGGCTTCGCCGGTGACCCGCACGCCATCCCGTTTGCCGCGCTTGATGAGTTTTACCGAACCGGCGGTCGAAACGTGGGCAATATGCAGCCGTGCGCCGGTGAACGCGGCCAGTTGAATATCCCGGGCGACCATGATTTCCTCGGCGGCGCCCGGCTGACCGGACATCCCCAGCAGGGTGGAAACCGTACCCTCGTTCATCACCCCGTTATTGGCCAGGGCGGCGTCCTCACAGTGAGAAATGACCGGGATGTCAAACATCCGCACATATTCCATGGCCCGGCGTTGCACCTCGGCTGAGGCCACCGATTTCCCGTCTTCGGAAATACCGACGGCTCCGGCCGCGACCATATCGCCGATCTCGGTCAGGAATTCACCCCGCTGTCCCTGGGTAATGGCGCCAATCGGATAAACCCGGCAGGCGGCATCCCGGGCCTGGTCGATGACAAACTGCACGGTCTCCTGGTCATCGATCGGCGGGTCGGTGTTCGGCATGCAGCATACGGAAGTGAACCCGCCGGCCGCCGCCGCCCGCGCGCCGGATTCTATGGTCTCTTCGTCTTCCCGCCCCGGCTCACGCAGGTGCACGTGCACATCGATAAATCCGGGGGCGACGATTAATCCCCGGGCATCGGCGATGCTGCGTTCGGCATCCATCTCCGCAGTGGTCTTGAGCGCTTTTTTCTTCAACTCTATTTTGTCGATCACGCCGCCCTTGAGATAGACGTCGCCGACCGCATCGATTCCCGAGGCCGGATCGATGATTCGTCCACCGGCAATGATAGAGACAGTTTTGGGAAATTTCACGCTCACCTGATCATTACCTCCGGTTGACTTTCTTGCCGCCGCCGCACAACAGATACAGGACAGCCATCCGGACCGCGAGGCCGTTGGTCACCTGCGATAAAATCACCGATTGCGGCCCGTCGGCCACTTCCGGTGTGATTTCCACACCGCGGTTCATCGGTCCCGGGTGCATCACCACAACATCAGGTCCCGCCCGCCGCAGACGTTCACGATTCAGACCAAACAACAATGTGTACTCCCGCAGCGACGGCAACAGTGCACCCGACTGGCGTTCTTTTTGAATCCGCAGGACATTGATCGCATCCACGCCGGCCAGTGCCTGATCGAGGTCATAAAACACCTCGACGCCCAGTTTGTCGACATCAACGGGGATCAATGTCGGCGGACCGCAAACCCGGACTGTGGCACCCAGGGTTACCAGGCCGAAGATATTGGAGCGGGCGACGCGGCTGTGCGCGATATCACCGACGATCAGGATTGTCCGGCCCTTCAATGAGCCGAATTTCTCCCAAAGCGTGTAAATGTCGAGCAGGCCCTGCGTGGGGTGCTCGTGCGCCCCATCACCGGCGTTGATCACAATGGACGAACAACAGGTCGTCAGGTAATGTGCGGCGCCGGGGAAACTGTGCCGGATAACCACGACATCGGTTTTCATCGCCTCAATATTCTTAATCGTATCCTTGAGCGTCTCGCCTTTTTGTACCGAGGAGGAGGAAGTGGTAAAACTTACCACATCGGCCGACAATCGTTTTTCAGCGAGTTCGAAAGAGATCCGGGTCCGTGTGGACGGTTCGTAAAAGAGGTTCACGACCGTCATGCCGCGCAGCGGGGGGACTTTTTTAATCGGCCGCTCGAGGATTTCCTTGAACGGGACGGCTGTCTCCAGAATCAACTGGATATCCTCGGCGGGCATTCCCTCCAGTCCCAGCAGGTGGCGGGAGGATAATTGCGCCGCGCGTCGTGCTTTGCGCGGTGCGCCATCTTTTGCTTTCACCGTTGTGCCCATAGTTTTTCTTGTCTTGGCTTGGCTTGTGCCGTTATAAGTCCATATCAATAACCGCACTATCGCCCTCGCGGAGTTTTTTACGCGTCGATCCCCGTTCAATGACCACCGAATCGGTCTTGTCGATTTCCTTCAAACGAACATCTACTTGTTCATTGGCGGTGGTGGGGATGTTCTTCCCGACAAAGTCGGCCCGTATCGGCAGCTCCCGGTGGCCGCGGTCGATGAGTACGGCCAATTGGATGGCCCGCGGCCGGCCCAGATCGGTCAGGGCATCCAACGCCGAGCGAATCGTCCGTCCGGTATACAGGACATCGTCGACCAGGACCACCGTCTTGCCGGTGATGTCAAACAGGATTTCTGTCCGCTGGACCACCGGTTGATCGAAAGCGGTTTGGAAATCATCGCGGTAGAAGGTAATATCCAGGTAACCCACCGGGAGTTTGACTTTTTCCACCTGCTCAATCGCCGCGGCAATACGGTCGGCCAGCGGTGCCCCGCGCGATTTGATCCCGATCAGGATGAGGTCCCGCGCGCCGCCGTTGCGCTCCAGAATTTCGTGCCCGATCCGGGTAATCGCCCGGCGAACGGTGGCCGCGTCCATTACCTTCTGGCGTGAAACACTCATGACGAACAGCTCCTGCGTAACGGACAATAAAAAAACCGTCGGTTTGTCCCCACGGTTTGAGTGCACAACTCGAACATCGATTCTTTCACGCCCTTCCCGACCTCACAGGATCGGATTAAAAGGTCGGCGGTAGTGTACGACTCCGGTATCGACGGGTCAACATGATTTTCGAAAAAAGTCTTCGAACACCGTAACCTGCAAGCACGGAATATATTAGCCGGCAGCCGCGATGCAGGCCGTGCCGGCCATCATGGCCGAGGCGCGGCATCTTCGTCGGAGGGATAAAATGACTGGCATCTCGGCAGGATCGCCGTACTTTCGGGGCAAAGAGGGGGTGGCTGAATAACGCGACTATCAGAAGGGTAATGAGATACAAGATGATATCCCAGCTGGTCCGTGCCGGGCATCAAGTTGAGACCGGTTTACGACCATGCGGAAACAATCAATCGAGAAGACAATAACCTGAAGGAGGACCAATGAGCAAACGTGCCAAACTGCTGGTGATGCTGCCGTTGTTATTGCTGGCGGTCGGCTGCGGGACGAACATCCCCTCCGGCCATCACGGGATCAAGTACAAACGTTTCAGCGGCGGGACGGAAATGGGCCAGATCTACGCGGAGGGTTTCAACTGGCACATGCCGTGGAATTCGATTTTTGTTTACAAGACCCAGTATTCCGAACGCAAAGAGGATATCACCGTATTGTCCTCCGACGGCGCATCAATCCAGCTGGAAATTTCAATCTGGTACCGTCCACTGGCCGAAAAGCTGGACAGTCTGCAGGTCAAAGTCGGCCCGGATTATTATGATGTGATGGTCGGCCCCGGCCTGCGCGGAGAAGCGCGGCGCATTTGCGGGCATTATAAACCCGAGGAAATTTATTCGACTAAACGCGATACGATCGCGGTCGAATTATTCGATGCGCTCAAGTACCTGATGGCCGACAAATATATCGACATCAACGGCGTGATCTTCCGCAATGTGATCCTGCCCAACAAAATTTCGGACGCGATCAATGAAAAACTGGCGGCCCAGCAGGAAGCGCAACGCATGGAGTTCACCCTCCAGAAAGAAACCCAGGAGGCCGAACGCAAACGCATCGAGGCGCAGGGTATCGCCGATTTCCAGAAAATCGTGTCCTCGGGCCTCAATCCCATGCTCCTGCGCTGGAAAGGCATCGAAGCCACCGAAAAACTCAGCGCCTCACCGAATACCAAGGTGATTGTCATCGGCAACTCGAAAGACGGCATGCCGCTGATCCTGGGCGGACTGGAATAACCGGCCCGGCGTCCGGAATCCGGCCATAAAGAAACCCGGCCCGGTCTTGCCGACCGGGCCGGGTACATCATCATTGTCAGCGGCGCTTATTTCGCCGCTCGATTGTATTCACCAAGGATACCGAGTACCTCGTCATGACCATTAAGGGCGGCCCAATGCATTGCTGTCCGTCCCTCGCGGTCTCTGGCGTCAACATCGGCCCCGGCGGCCAGCAGCATGGTCACGGCCTGCTCATGGCCGTTTAACGCGGCCCAGTGCAAGGGCGTCCGGCCTTCGCGGTCGCGGGCACCGGGGTTGACACCGCCTTCAAGGAAAATCCGCATGACTTTATGATGCCCGTTCAATGCCGCCCAATGCAGGGGTAACCGGCCTTCCTGGTCGCGCGCGCCCGAATCGGCGCCCCCGGCCAGCAACAATTCGACCGATTTTTCATGCCCATTCAGCGCGGCCCAATGCAACGGCGTTCGGCCTTCACGGTCTCGCGCTTGCACCACGGCATGGTGCGTCAGCAGTATTTTCAGTGTGTTGTTATGGCCGTTCAATGCGGCCCAATGGAGCGGTGTCCGGCCCTCATTATCCTCGGCATTCACTGCAGCGCCTTGTTCGAGCAGGACTTCCACAATGCGGTCGTGCCCGTTAAGCGCCGCCGAATGCAGGGGTGTTCGTCCCTCGGCATCTTTAGTTTCTTCAGCCCAGTGCCGTGGTTCGGCCGCCTGGGCGATGCTTACTGAAAACAAACAGACGATATACCAAACCAAAGCCCTGGTTTTCATCGTCAATTCCTCCACAAGTCACTTTCGTTCATTATGGTTTAACATACGGCAGTACGTGGCGAAAGTTTCGGCGCCACGGCGGATGACACCACCCCTTCCGGCATTCTCAGACCTGATTCCGTTTCGAGAGACAACCCTCAAAACGCTTGAAAATCAATATGTTATGCGAATAAACGCAAACCTGACAAATAAATGGACATGCCGGTCGGTATATGTGTGGAGTACTTGACAAGTTTGGCCGGCCAAACTTTATTAGGCGCGCCTAAAACAGGGAAATCTGGATGGGATTCTTCGGGCCGAGAAAAGGCACAACCGACAAAGATGGCCGCGGTCAGCAACACCGCAAACGGTACCGGGGTGGGCGCGATCGCCAGCTGACCCTGGCCGATTTAGACCACGGGGGCCGGTTTCGCATCCTGGCGGTGGAAGCGGCCGGGGAAATCGGCCGCCGGCTGTTGGACATGGGTTTTATCCGTGGGGCAACCGGCACTATGCTGCGTGAAGCCCTGCTTAAAGACCCCATTGAACTGGAAATGATGGGGTACAAAGTCTCCCTGCGGCGGGCAGAGGCCCGTGAAATCATCATCGAGGAAATCGATTGAACCTGCCCCACCGGAAGCAAAGCAACCGGTCCACGGCCGGAGAACAACCGCCGGAGGGGCGTCGGACCGTCCGGGTAGCCCTGGCCGGTAACCCCAATTCGGGCAAGACGAGCTTGTTCAATGCCTTGACCGGCGGACACCAGCATATCGGCAATTATCCCGGCGTGACGGTCGAAAAAAAATACGGCCGGGTGGACTATGACGGCTACCGCGTCGAACTGGTCGATTTACCGGGCACGTATTCCCTGAGCGCCTACTCGCTGGAGGAAGTCGTCACCCGCGATTACCTCCTGAGCGAGACTCCGGACATCATAATTGATGTAATCGATTCGACTAATCTTGAACGCAATCTATATTTGCTGCTGCAGTTTCAGGAAATGGGCGTGCCGGTCATTGGCGCGCTGAACATGACCGATGAAGCCGAGACCAAGGGCATCGCCATCGATGACCGCCAACTGGGCAAAATCCTCGGGATTCCGTTTGTGAAAACCATCGGCCGTACCGGCCGGGGCAAGCTCGACCTGCTGAAAATCATCGTGCAGCTGGCCGAAGGGTCGATTTCCTCGAATATCCGGCACCTGAATTACGGCCCGGAACTGGAGCAGGAACACAACAAAATCATTGCCGTTTTACAGACCGATCCGGCATTTATAGCTAAGTATCCCCCGCACTGGATGGCCATCAAACTTCTGGAAGATGACACGGACGCCGCCATAAAAATTCGCGGCGAACATCATCGACCGGACGATGTCCTGCATGCGGCGACGGCGGCCCAGGCGTGGATCGCCGGCCATTTCGGCGAGGACAGCCCGACTGTCGTCGGCGAACAGCGCTACGCCTATATCCGGGGCGCAATTCGGGAAACGGTGGTTGTCGACCGCGCAAAAAAGCGGATCGACATGACGGAAAAAATCGACGCGGTCGTCTTGAACCGGTACCTCGGCGTCCTGGTCTTTTTCGGGGTGATGTTTCTAATTTATCGCCTGACGTTCTCGCTGGGCAATCCGATCTCGGATTTTCTGGAAAACACGTTTGCCCATACCGGGCAGCTCCTGGGGACCATGATGCCGCCGGGAATGCCGGCAGACCTGTTGATCGACGGCATCGTCGGCGGTGTCGGCGGCGTGCTGACGTTTTTCCCGATCGTAATTCTGTTGTTTGTGGGGTTGTCGTTTTTGGAAGACGTCGGTTATATGGCCCGCGCGGCGTTTGTGATGGACAAGTTTTTCCATATCTTCGGCATGCACGGGCGCAGTTTTATTCCCTTTATGATTTCCACCGGCTGCGCGGTACCTGGCGTAATGAGCGCGCGCACGCTGGTCAATCCCAAAGATCGGATCATCACCGTGCTCGTCGCGCCGATTATGGTGTGCGGGGCCAAAACACCGATAATCGCCATGCTGGCCGCCGCCTTTTTCCCCGACTATGCGGGCACGGTCTTCTGGTCGGTGTGGTTTTTCGGCTGGCTGTTGGCGTTTGTGACGGGCTGGGCGATGCGTAAAACTTTATTCCGTGGGGAATCATCCCCGTTTGTCATGGAACTTCCCCCCTATCGCATGCCGACTTTGCGCGGCATCCTGACGCATATGTGGGACCGGAGTTGGATGTACATCCGCAAAGCCGGAACAATCATTCTGGCGATTTCGGTCATCGTCTGGTTCCTCCTGTATTTCCCGAAACCGGCGGAGTACACGCAGGATTATGCGGCGAAGCAGGCGAACATCACCGCGGTGTATGCCCCGCAACTGGCAGTTCTTCCCCCGGAGCAGCGCGTCATTCTGGAAAATGAACGTGACCAGGAACTGGCGGCGTTGTCCGCACAACGGACTGCCGAGGAACTCAACTACAGTATCGCCGGACGGATCGGCGCGGCGCTCGAACCCGTGTTCCGCCCCGCCGGCTTCGACTGGAAAATGAATGTCGCCTTGTTTGCCGGTTTTGCCGCCAAAGAAGTCATTGTTTCGACCATTGCCATCGTCCACGGCATTGGTGATGCCGGTAATCATCGTTTCACCGGGCTGAAAGAACGCCTGCTCGAGGACCCGGCGTATACTCCGGCCACCGCGCTGGCCCTGATGGTTTTTGTATTGATTTATGCGCCGTGTATGGCTGTCCAGGCGGTGATTAAAAAAGAACTCGGCAGTTGGAAATGGTCGGCGTTTTCCATCGGTTACACAATGATCCTCGGCTGGATTCTGGCGGTGCTGGTGTATCAGGTCAGTACATTGATGGGTCTGGGATAGGATCAACACCTGTTTGCGAATTGTCCCGATCGATTTCGATCACGCCTCAAATCACAAATTGCCGCCGACGTACTTTCCGGTAATGAGGGAATATAAATTGCTATCCCCGATAGGGGATCAACAAGAATAGCCGTGGGTAAAACCCACGGGAAGAGGAACTAATCCATCGCCGACCCCGAAGGGGTCGAACCTTTACTCAGGCAGATATTTTTCATCATATGCAATCCCCGCTTCTTTCAACAATCGCTTCAATTCTTCCCTAAACGGTAATTTCCGATGGTGTTCTCTTGATTGCCGACATACTCTATTAAGACGTTCTTTTCTTTAATCGAATGCGTAAAAGCGGCATAACCATCCTGCCAATTCGCGAAATCCGGCATACTCTCATTCGTCTTAATCCATTTGGACGCGCTGACCTTGATATCCTTGACAAAATCGGACAGGGCGATCGTTGGATGAAGACATACCAGGAGATGGATATGATCCTCCACACCGTTTACTCGATATAGATGACATTGTTTGTTTTTACAGATTCCCCAGATATAGCGGAACAGGTTTTTCCGTTTTTCGGGCAGGAGGCACGGAATCCTGTGTTTTGTGGAAAAGACGATATGGTATATAATTTGGGTATAGGTGGACAAGCGGACCGCCTTTTGTTCAACCCCTTCGGGGTTGGACTTGATATAATTCTACTATTCCACGGGTTTCACCCGTGGCTATTCGCATTTATCCCCTTCGGGGATTCCGGGGGATGATATCGAACGTATTCATCTCCCAGCAAATACACCATAATACGCCAATGAAACGATGGATATCATTTTTTTCGACAAATTTGGATGCCAATGTTTTTTACATGCCAAGCCGTCTGAATATGACTTTATTTTACCGATAGAGTCCATGAGGCGCTAATGAACGACTCACATCTCCGTAAAATCGCCGCCGAATTGAACCTGCCGACCGAGCGGGTGCGGGCCACGGCGGAACTGCTCGGCGACGGTGCGACCGTCCCCTTCATTGCCCGCTATCGCAAAGAGACCACCGGCTCGCTGGACGAGGTGGCCATTACCGCGGTCCGTGACCGGCTGGAACAACTCGCCGCGCTGGATGCGCGGCGGGCAGCAATTCTCGAATCGCTGAGCGAACGTGAATTATTAACCGACGCGCTTGCCGATCAGATCAACGCTGCCGAGACTATGGCAGTACTTGAAGACATCTACCTGCCTTATCGCCCCAAGCGGCGCACGCGGGCCACCATTGCCCGCGAACGGGGGCTGGAGCCGCTGGCGGTGATGATCCTGGCCCAAAAAACCGACCCGTCGATTGACCCGTGGGCCGAAGCCGCGGCCTTTGTTGATGAAGAGAAAGGTGTGGCCACGGTCGAAGATGCATTGGCCGGAGCACGCGATATCATTGCCGAACAGATCAGCGAGGACCAGCAGGCCCGCGCCCGTATCCGGGAGTTGTTCGCCAAAAAAGCGTTGATCAGCTCGCGGGTGGTCAAGGACATGGACGAGGACGGCGCCAAATACAAAGACTATTTCGAGTGGGATGAACCACTCCATGCAGCGCCGTCCCATCGAGTGCTGGCCATGTTTCGCGGCGAAAATGAGGGTTTTCTAAAATTGCGGATCGAGCCGCCGGAAGAGGAGGCGCTGGACCGGCTTTTGGGGTTGTTCGTGACCACCTCCACACCCGCTGCCGAGCAGACAGCACAGGCGGTCGAAGACGGCTACAAACGGCTGCTGCACCCATCCCTGGAAACCGAATTCCGCAACGGCATCAAGGAACAATCAGACGTGGAAGCCATCCGGGTCTTTGCCGCCAACCTGCGTGAGCTGCTGCTCGCGCCCCCGCTGGGGCGTAAAAAAGTGCTGGCGCTCGACCCCGGCTTCCGCACCGGGTGCAAGCTGGTGTGCCTGGACGGCCAGGGCAAACTGGTGCACCACGACACGATCTATCCCCATACCGGCGAACGCAAGGCGCAGGAAGCCGGAGAAATCGTCGGCAACCTGTGCCGGCAATTTTCCATCGAAGCGATTGCCGTCGGCAACGGCACCGCAGGCCGTGAGACCGAGCGCTTCATCCGCGCCCTGCAGTTACCCGGCAAAATCCCGGTGATTATGGTCAACGAATCGGGCGCCTCGGTGTATTCGGCCTCAAAAACGGCGCGAGAGGAATTTCCGGACTATGATGTCACTGTCCGAGGTGCCGTCTCCATCGGGCGGCGCTTGCTGGACCCGCTGGCTGAATTGGTCAAAATCGACCCCAAATCAATCGGGGTCGGGCAATACCAACATGATGTCGATCAGGCCGCCTTGAAACGCAGTCTGGATGATGTCGTCATGAGCTGCGTCAATGCCGTCGGCGTAGAGGTGAACACCGCCAGCAGGCAGTTGCTGACCTATGTTTCCGGTCTGGGGCCGCAACTGGCCGGGAATATTGTTGCCTATCGTGACGAACACGGGCCGTTCACCTCGCGGGATGGGTTGAAAAAAGTCCCCCGGCTGGGGCCCAAGGCCTTTGAGCAGGCGGCCGGTTTCCTGCGCATCCCCGACGGTGACAATCCATTAGATGCCAGTGCGGTCCATCCGGAAAGTTATCACATACTCGATATAATAACCAAAGATCTGGCTTGTACGGTTGCCGACCTGATGCGCGACGCGGAATTGCGCGAATGTGTCGAGCTGGAATCCTACATCACCCAGACAGTCGGTCTGCCTACCCTGCAGGATATCATGGCGGAGCTGGCCAAACCCGGCCGCGATCCGCGCAAAAAATTTGAACCCTTCAGTTTTGCCGAGGGTATCGAGAAAATTGAGGATGTGCGCGCCGGCATGCGTCTCCCCGGCATTGTGACCAATGTCACCGATTTCGGCGCCTTCGTCGATATCGGCGTACACCAGGACGGCCTGGTCCATAAAAGCCGGCTGGCCGACCGCTACGTCAAAAACCCAGCCGAGGTGATCAAAGTCAATCAACAAGTCATGGTGACCGTACTGGACGTCGATCTGGCCCGCAATCGCATTTCACTGTCGATGAAAAGCGATACCGCTCCACGTTCTCCAATTTCCGGCAGCAAAGATTAGTTTACGGCGATTTTTCCCATCGACTTTTTCTCCCAACCCCGGAGCGTGGACCGCACGGTATTCATTCCATTCCAGCAAAGAAACCTGCAAACGTGCCGATAACGAAAGATTAGGGAGAGAATTTGCAACTATGGCTGATCAAACGACAACACAGGGGAAAAAACCGGGGGGCACGGGGAATCCGTTTCCGCGGCTGGGCGACCTGCTTTTAACACACAAGCTCATCACCGAAGACGAGTTGCGAGAAGCGCTCGCCCAGCAGCAAGCGACCGGCCGTCGGTTGGGCGAAATCCTGACCAGTTCCGGGCGCATTTCACCCCATGAACTGGTGGAAATTCTCTCCGAACGGCTGGGAATTCCCAAAATCGGGATCGAGGGGATGATCGCCGATCCGGAAGTGGTCAATGTTATCCCCCTGCGCATCGCCAAGAAATACCAGGTCGTGGCCTTGTTCAAGATCAATGGGCGGCTCACCGTGGCCATGGCCGACCCACTGGACATGGTAGCCATCGATGAAATCCGGTACCAGACAGGTTTGACCGTCAACCGCGTCATCGCCGCCCCCGCCGATATTGATGAAGCCATCACCCGCTTTTATTCGGTGGCCGACTACGTTGAACGCGTCATTCACGATTCGGCAAACGCTATTGCTGCAACCGGCGGCGCCGGCGATGCGGAAGAGACGCCGGTGGTCCGGCTAGTCGATGTGTTGCTCTCCGAGGCGATAAAACAAAAGGCCTCGGATATGCATGTCGAACCCCTCGACGGGGGGCTCCGCGTACGTTTTCGCGTCGACGGCGTCCTGCATGAAGAGGCCGAACCGCCCGCCCGGCTGCATACCGCCATTGTCTCGCGCATCAAGGTCCTGTCCTCGATGGACGTTTCGGAGAAACGGCTTCCGCAGGACGGCCGCTTTGCTGTGGGCGCCGGGCCGACAGCGGTGGACATGAGAGTCTCCACGATCCCCACCATCCATGGAGAAAAAGTGGTCATCCGTATCCTGGGCCGCCAGGGGCATGATTTACAACTGGAGCATCTGGGGTTATCCCGAACTCAACTGCACCTGCTGAAAAACGAAATCCGGGCGACCGAGGGGATGATCCTGATCAGCGGGCCGACGTCCAGCGGAAAAACCACGTCACTTTATGCCGCATTACGGGAAATCACCACGCCGGAAAAAAATATCGTCACCGTTGAAGACCCGGTGGAATATGCCTTACCATTGATCAACCAGGTCCAGATTAATGAGAAGGCGGGGTTGACTTTTCCCGCCTGCCTTCGGGCCTTTTTGCGTCAGAATCCTGATGTGATTATGGTCGGCGAGATCCGCGACGGCCCCACGGCCCAGATCGCCATTCGTGCGGCCATGACCGGGCATCTGGTCCTTTCCACGATCCATACCATAGACGCCGCCTCCGCGCCCTACCGGTTGGTCGATATGGGGGCCGAACGCTATCTGGTCGCCACGGCCATCCGAGCGGTCCTCGCCCAGCGGCTGGTCCGCCGTCTGTGCGCCAAATGTGCCGAACCGACTACACCGTCGGAAATACTCCGTGAACAATTGGGGTTCGATGCGCTGGCCGGCGCGGGAAGCTGGCGCCGCGCGGTCGGCTGCCAGGCCTGCCGGGGGACCGGGTATTCCGGCCAGATCGGCATCTACGAGTTATTCGCGGTGGACGATACTATCCGCAGCATGATCACCGAGGGTTCAGGCACCACACAATTGCGCGAACACTTGCGCACCAGGCCGGGCTTTTCCGACCTGCGCGCTCAGGCGCGGTCCCTGGTCGCCGATGGAGTGACCACCGCCGAAGAGGTCATCCGCGTTATCCCGCGGCGCGCGGAAGTCTGGGAGACAATTGCCTGATGAGTCAGGATTTCGCGGAACTGTCTCACTGGGATGCCAAACATGCCCACATTTAACTATCAGGCGGCCAATCACCAGGGCGCGATGTCCAAAGGGCGGGTCACCGCCGTGTCGGTGGACCAGGCCGGTGAACAATTGAAAGAACTGGGGTTAATCCCGCTGGAGTTAAAGCCGGTCAAATCGTCGGCCGCTGCATGGTCTCGCGGACGGCGGGGTCCACACTGGTCAATCGAAGAAAAAATCCTTTTTACCCGCAAATTTTCCTCACTCATCAAAGCGGGTATCCCTCTGCTGACGGTAATCGAGATGATCAGCCGGCAGTCTCCCTCGCCGCAGATTGCCGGGGCGTTGTCCCGGGTGGGGGACTCCATTGCCAACGGCAATACCCTGCACGGTTCGCTGACGGCTTTCCCCAGTCTGTTCGACGCCATTTACCTGGGAACGGTCCGGGCCGGCGAGGCCACGGGACAACTGGACGGCGTCCTGGATCACCTGGCCGAATTCCTCGAGCGCGAAATGGATACCCGCCGCAAAATCAAGGAAGCCCTGCGCTACCCAATAATGGTGGTCGCGGCTATCATTGCCGCCGCTGTCGTCGTGCTGAAATTCGTCGTGCCGCAGTTTACGGCCTTCTATCAAAATTACGGGGGGACCCTCCCGGCCCCGACGCGGGCCCTGATGTTTGCCTCGGAACTGGCCGGCACGTTGTGGTGGCTGATCTTTCCCCTCGGCGGGCTGGCTTGGGCCGGCTGGCGGTGGATAAACCATACGCCCCGGGGCCAATTATGGCGCGACACCCGGCTTTTGAAATTACCCCTGGCGGGAATGTTGATTGTAAAAATCGCGGTCAGTCGGTTTGCCCGATTATTCAGCGTTTTATTCTCTGCCGGCGTTCCCGCAACCATGGCGCTGGAAACGGCGGCCGAGGGCGTCGGCAACCGAGTCGTGGCCGATGAAGTGGCCGAAATGGGCCGGCGAATGGCTGCGGGGGGGGCAATCATCACCACCTCGTCTGCAGCGGTCATCCCCAACCTGGTGTACCAGATGATCGACATCGGTTTCGAGTCCGGTGAAGTCGACCGCATGCTGCTGGAGGTCGCCCGGCATTATGAACAGGAAATCGACTACGATGTGCGGAAGATTACCGACCGGCTGCAACCGTTCCTCCTGTTGTTTCTGGCCGCCGGGGTCCTGGGTCTGGCCATGGCGGTGCTCCTGCCGCTGTGGAACCTGACCACGCTGTTCAAGCCGTAGGGCCACATTCAGTAAACAAAAAAACTCGTCCTTTCGTCGCACGTGGACCGCAAAAGTTGCGCGAGGATTAGCCGATAAGATTAGTAAGATTGAGCGGTGCTGTTAAACTGAAAACGGGGTTTATAATCAAAAGGGAGTGGCAACATGAAAGTCATGCGTCATACCTTGCGTAACCAATCAGGGTTTACTCTGATCGAACTCGTCATCATCATCGTTGTTCTGGGTATTCTCGCCGCGGTGGCGATCCCCAAGTATTTTAACATGATTGATGATGCAAAAGTATCGGCGTGCAAAGGCGCGCTCGGCGGGTTGCGCTCCGGAATTTCTATTTATTATGCTAATCGGGCATTGAAGACCGGCACGGCAACCTGGCCGGCGAGGGATTCACTGCGAACCATCGGTGTGGTCATGGAACAGATTATTCCCAAGAATCCATATCAAGCGTCCGGTAATGCACCGGATTCGATCGTTACCGGAGTCACCAGAGGCGTCATCGTGGGCAGCCGTGGCGGATGGGCTTATAAACCCTCCACAGGGGAAATCTGGGCTAATACTTCGGTCGCCGGCGAAAACAACTTTTAGCCGGTGCTTCATACAGGTCTGACCGAGGGTGACCCACATGACTGCAGGGAAAAGACCACTGGAGGCGCTCGCCGCAGGCGGTTTCACGCTGATCGAGTTGGTCATCGTCATTCTGGTCCTCGGGATTCTTTCGGCGGTGGCCATTCCGGTAATCGGGTCCTTTTTGACCTCCTCGAAGGAAACGGCCACCAAAGACGAAATGCGCCGCCTCGCGGTTGCCATCGCCGGGGCCGACGCTGCGACCGACCGGGGATTTGAAGGGGATGTCGGCTTTCCGCCCTCCGCGCTGGCCGATCTGGTAGCCAAACCCGATACGCTGGCGGCGTACAACCCCTATCAGCACATCGGCTGGAACGGCCCATACATCGACGGGTCCGGAGGAGAATACAGCACCGATGCCTGGGGGCAGGCCTATGTGTATGATCCCTCCGCGCGGACCATCTCCAGCGTTGGGGCGGGCGATACTATTACCATTAGTTTCTAAGGACGGTCGTTGATGGCCTGCTGCAAGCGCAAGAGTAATCAGGAGCACGGTTTCACCCTGATGGAAGTCCTGGTCGTGGTGGTGATCCTCGGCATTCTCTCCTCTGTCGCGCTCCGCGCCGTCCAAAACGGCGTTGAAAGTTCGCGGATCAAGGAAACGCAAAACGAGATGCTCAACCTGGCGCAGGCCATCGCCGGGAACCCCGACCTCTACGCCGGCGGGTTGCGTTCCGATTTCGGGTACATCGGTGATGTCGGCGCGTTGCCGGGCAGTCTCGATAACCTGATCACCAATCCCGGCAGCTTCACCACGTGGAACGGCCCTTACGTCGGCGGGCGGTTTGCCGAAGATGCGGACGGTTTCAAAAAAGATGCCTGGGGCAATATCTACGCCTTTTCCGGCGGGATCACGATCGCTTCGACCGGGGGCGGCAGTACACCGCTGACCACTTCGGTCGCGGCCGCAGCCACGGACTTAACCAGTACACCCGTAGCCGGGACGATCACCGACGCGGTGGGCAACCCCCCTGGTGACTCCTCGGTGGCGGTTTCGGTAGTCATTACCTACCCGGACGGCTCGGGGAGCACGACAACCTCCAGCACAAACCCTTCTTCAGGCGGCCTGTTTTCCTTTGCCGGGATTCCGGTCGGCATTCGGTCGATCGCGGCGGTCTATCGGGCCACCGATGATACGGTCGCCGCTTTCGCGGCGGTTCTACCCCGGACCGGGGCCACGGTAAGTCTCAGATTGCCGGGCAGTCCCTTTGCCGGGGGCGGGGGCGGTGGTGGCGGCGGCACACCCGGATCAATTGAATATGTTCCCGGCTCGGCAGGAGTCGGCTGGCCGCTGGCCGATGACGTGGAATTTGATATCACCAACCCCGGGACGACGGGAGTGACGGTCACTTCGTTGCTTGCCAACTACAGCACCGGGGGATTTTTTCGCAGGATTAAATGGAATGGCTCGACGGTCTTCGATGAAAACAGTCCGCGGGCAGGAAGCGGTGATACCTGTCCGTTCACGGCGGCTCAGACATTGGCCGCCGGCGCGACAGTTACCATTGAACTGGAAAATTTCACCTGGTGGGACTTTGGCGGCCCACCCGCGGACATGTCCAACACTGATTTTACAATCACATTTTCCGAAGGGACGTCGGTCAACTTCAACAGCGGATCATGACCTACCTGATCTCGCTTATCGACGAACGTATGTGAGTGATGGATAGCAGGCCAACAGAACTCTGGACCGTGCCCCGACAGGAGGTCATTCAGCCGGGGCTGACCGCCGGGGAGGACTATGCCCGGTCTTCAGCCGGCCATCCCAATACAGAAACACCTGAGCGAGGTCCGACGACCATTTTGCAGTGGGTCCGCCCCGGTAAAAGGAATCTTGGCCGGCAAACACTCGGCATGGAATTCGACGGCCGCCGCCTGAGTATCGTGGGCCTGTGGGCCGCAGGAACGCACCGGCGGCTGACCCGGATGTCGATTGTCGAATGGGCTGAGCCGCCTTCGGCGGAGGTCCTCGTTGAATACCTGCAAGCGGCCGTTCCCCGTGGAAAGCCCAGTGTGCGGCTCACCATTAATTCCTCGCACGGAATTGTCCGGCGGTTTTATATTCCACGCGTACCTGCCCGAAAACGGCAAGCGGCTGCGTTGTGGGAAGGCAAGCAACTGGTCCCCTTCCCGTTAAACGAACAAAGCGCCTACGTGGGGATGGAATTTGTTTCGGCCGGCGAACGCGGCTGGCGCGTCACGCTTGTTGCCCTGCCTCGGCAGGATGCCGAGGTCGTCGTGGAGGCCGTCAGAAAGCTCGGGTGGTACCTGAGCGGGCTGTCCCTGGCCGGGACGTTGCCCTGCCGAAATACCGGGCACAGACCGAGGGCCAAAAACCCTGCACCCGAAGCTGTTGTGTTTTACTCACCACGACGGAATTCCTTCGCCGTCTTTGATAATGGCCGTCTGGTCTTTCATTACGATCTGGGTCCGCTGCCGGGGTATTCCGCCGACCCCACCGATTGGATTTTCTCCGATAAGGAGCGGTCAACGGGGTCATGGATTGCAGGCCTCGGCCCGGCCATAAATGATGCCTTCGATTTTTATATTAGTGCCCAACAGGGAACGCCGCCTTCCCGCCTGACGCTGGCCGGAGTACGGCAGTCGGTCGGAGGAGCTTCCGATCATATCGGCGAGTGGGAGGAACGGTTTACTGACGGGATTGATGTCATGGACCCACTTCATGACCTGACCGAGGGCATCCCTGACCATGTGTCCAAATGGATCGATGCCAACATGGGCCTGTTGACATATGCGGCGATGACTGCATCCATAGTGGCGCCCATAGACCTGACCCCGGCACCGGTCAGGAAACACCAAAGAAACCGCCGGCTGATCACCTGCGCCCGGACGGCATTCATCCTGTCGATCATGGGGGCAATCATGGCCACCGGCCTGTTGTTTGAAAAACGACGGACTACAAACCAAGAGGTCGAGACGGCACGCCGGGATTCTCAAATTCTGGCAACATCCAAGCCGGTCGTCCAGATCACCGCAAATCTCGGCGAATTGGCCCGCCTGCACGCCCGGTTAGCCGAAATTCGCAGGTCCCCGACCAAATGGATGCCGTGGACGAAGACCATTCTTGGTACCTTGCCCGCGAACGCTCGGCTGACCGAGTTGGATGCTCAACTTGATCATCAGGATGCCGGTGGTGCAGCACTGCAGGTCCTCCTGGGCGGTACCTTGTCGACCGACAATCCGCCCCACGCCATCCAGTACAAAGACTGGCTGAAACAACTGGAACTGTTGTCCGGTCCCGGGCGGGTCAAACTGACCCGGGAGCAGACGACAGTCTGGAAGGGCCGCCAGCGGTCGGCCTTTGCCATCGAACTACAGCCGGAAACCACAACTATTACGGGGCCGGGCAAATGAAACGGACGATTCCCTGGACGGCCTGGGTTGCGGCGACCATTATCTTGTGGATCGTCTGGATTTGGGGCGTGTTCGGGCAGATCCAGGACGGGATCACCAAACTCCGGGCCGAATCAATGGAGTCCAGAACCCGGGACACCCACACCCTGCAATTACTGGCGAATGCGCCGGTGATTATGGCCCAAATCGATTCGCTTTCCAACGAGTATCGTCGGGCAGTGGCCGATTTTGTCTCGGCCGATAATCTACAACTTTTGCCGGAGGAACTGACCGACAGCGGCCGGCGGAGCGGTGTCCCCCAGACGGAAGTCACGCTCAATTTAGCCAGTGTGCTGACCCTGGCCCCCTCCCCGGCGCCCGAGACCCGTATGCTCGATACAGTGCAGGTCCAGCTTGCCGCACAGGGCGAATTCGGCGCCCTTGGCCGCTGGCTGGATGAAGTGGAAGAACGTGCCGATTTCTTACTATGGACCTCTTGTCGGTGGGAACCGGCGCCGACCGATGGTCTGACCCGGTTTTCCGGGACGGCGCAGTTCCGCGTCATTGCCGCAGGGGGCAAAAGTCTGTTGTCCCAGGGCGAGTAACCATGGATGAAAAAAAACGGAAATGGCTGGTGTATGCTTCATTGGTTGGGGCAATCATTTTTGCCTTGATCATGCGGCCATGGGAGGGGCGAAAGCGCAAACCACCCGAGACCCTGACATTAACCGCCGGAGCCGAAACCATGACCCAACCCTCACAGATAACGGCAAACGAAACTAATTCGACGCAGGCGACGGACTCGGCCCTGCCGACGTTTGCGACTGCCTGGCCTCGGGACCCGTTCGGAGAAACACCCGAACCGGCACGGATGGCAATTGCGTCGGCGGGCGGGACTTCCACTGAATTGTTCTCCTGGAACTTGCAGGGAATAATGACTGTGGACGGACAACCTGTCTGCCTGTTGAATGGGCAGACATTAAAAATCGGATCATTCATCGACGGCTGGGAGCTTGCTCATATCGCCGACGACGGCGTGCGACTGCGCCGCGGCGCACAGACACAAAGTGTGGCCTTACCCTGAACCGGACCGTTAAAACGAGTAAACTATGATAGCCAAACGACATCTGATTCGCTGTCTGGGGCCGCTGGTTGTTCTTGCGGCCGTGATGCTGCCACATGCCGCGCCGGCCGAGCCCGGGCCGCATACAATCAGCATGCATTTTGTCGACACGGAAATTTCCGCAGTGCTGGCCACGCTTGCCGCCCAGGTGGGGATCGACCTGGTCCTGGGGCCGGGGATCGAAGGTCCGATCAATATCAACCTCAACGAGGTCGACTGGAAGACTGCGCTGAATGTCATCGTGGGCGCCAATGGACTGACCTATCATTGGACGGATAATGTGCTGGTCATCCTGGCCGCCGGAATGTCCGGCGGCGGCGAACTGTTGCATCGGGTAATCCCCCTAAAATACGCTGATCCGGCGTCGGTCAAGACCGCGCTGGCCAATGTCCTTTCGACAGTCGGCCGCATTGAAATTCTGGGTGGCGGGACGGGGAGTTCAACGGGAAACGCATCGGTCCTGATTGTCAGCGAACTGGCATTCCGCATGCCGGGCATTGAAGAGTTAATCAAATCGCTTGATGTTCCCCGGCCGCAATTCGAAATCGCAGTGAAATTTGTCGAAACCGACATTGACGACGACCTCGGCTATGGCTTCAACTGGCCGACTAAACTATCGGCCTCCGTCGGCATTGTCGACGAAACCGAAGGTTCTACCACAACGCAGACTAGTGTATCGTCAGTGGAACGCGAGCTGCCGGACCACAACGAATGGCGGGTGGGCAAACTGTCCATTTCCCAGCTTAGCGGGTTCCTCGAATTCCTGCAGCAAAACGGCGAATCGAAATTACTTTCCGATCCGCGCGTGACCGTGCTGGAAAACGAAACCGCGAATATGAAAGTTACCACCACCTTCCCTATCCAGACCTTAAGCCGTTTCACCGAAGGCGCGGTGATCCAGGACATCGTCGATTTCCAGGACCTCGAGGTCGGGATTACGCTGAAAGTAACGCCACGGTTGAATGACTCGGCGACGATCACCCTCGATGTCGAGCCGATCGTCGAGGAAATCACCGGCTACACCGGCCCGGCGGACAACCAGCGGCCGATCACGGCCCGCCGCACGGTGAAAACCATGGTACGGGTCGACGACAACGAGACCATCGTCCTCGGCGGGCTAGTCCGGGAAATTAAGGTCGTCAACGAAAACGGTGTCTTTTTATTGAGTGAAATTCCGCTTCTGGGTTCGTTATTTAAGCATAAACAAGTCGAGACCAAGAAAACCGACCTGCTGATTTTCATCACCCCGCGCATTATCGACGAATTGGCGGGAACGTAGAATCGTAACCATGTCGTTCCGCCCCGCCGTGGCGGGGAATCCAGTGAACAAGTTGCTATTTAGACTGTTCCCTTGCCACAGCGTCCCTGCCAAGCAACATAATAATCGGCCGCAGTTTTGCCAAACTGGGCCGCCTGCGGCCGCGTACAACGTACAATAACGAATGTCAAGACGGAGGCGGGATGGTCAACATCAGCGACAAAGCGGGCGAGGAAATCAAAAAAGTCCTCGACCACGACGACTACAAGGGCAAGAAACTCGTGCTATATTTTCAGGGCGCCGGCTGAAGCGGCCCCTCTTTGGGGATGACTCTGTATGAGTCAACGGACGGCCTGAAAGAATGTGAATCGGGCGGGGTAAAGGCCTACATCGATTCGGGACTTTACGATCAATTGGAAAAAATCGGCGATATCAGCGTCGATTATGTAACTAATCAGATCGGCCAGAGCGGCTTCAAAATCACCATCGGTAACGGCGACTGTAAGTCAGGCGGTTGCAGTGGCTGCTAAGCCATCTCCTCGGCAATTCGGTATTTCGCCCCCTCTGCGGGGGCTTTTTTTTGCCTGCCGCGATGCCCGGACTCTTTTCTTCAGTCGTATATTCCGCCATGATCATCTGTGTGCAGCTTTTTGCACTGTTTGCGAAACACCCCGATCCAGTCCAAGCGAAATAAAACAGGCGGCATCCGGCGTTTTTCGACCATCCCCACCGGCACTTGGCATTTATCTCGCTGATTGACAATCACATACAAAAATAAATGCTCCACACCGCTCACAAAACACTTCGGAAATGATTATTGGCACACGCGGTGCATTGATCGCCTCCGGTGAAATAATATGCATGATGGCGAAATATGCAGAAAACCTGAAATTATGCGAGAAATCAGCATGCCAATATCGGTTGACAAATTCGAAAATTGGTTTATTATTAAGGAGTTGAGCGGGTTTATTTGGAGTGTTGCTCGACGGTTGGGGGGAATGAGGGACGGCTGTTGCCGAGTAGAAAAACCTGACATTACCTCGGTTGGCCAGATTGCAGTAACCCGGGTGCGCGAAACCCGGAAAATATTCATGCCAATTACCTGTTTGCGCGGGTTAAGTGTTGCCAAAATGCACGGTGAGGCCATATCATCCTCATGAAAATTCATGGTGGCTCATGTTTGGGAAAGTGAAGAGACAAACAAATAACCATTCAAATCTGGGAGGTGCAGGTATGCGCCAACGCATCATTGTACTTCTGATGCTCGTACCCCTCGTGTTATGTACCACGACCGCCTTCGCCAGTTGGGGCGTGGACATCCAATCAAAGACGGTCAACGCCGGCGATGTCGGTGTGACCGTGGGCGTCACGGGACACTGGGACCTGGCGATTTCCTCGATTAGTATCCCGATGGTGGCCCGCAATGTCTCCGGCGGAGCATTCTGGGCGGGCCCGCTGCCCTACGATACGGGCGGCAACGGGTACTGGCACCCGTACGCGCAGGGCGTGACCTGGAGCTGGTTGTTCCCCTGGGCGGCGTTGCTGGAAGAATTCAATCCGAAAAAACCGGTTGCTCCGTGTGCCACGGAAGGTGATGTGGCTTACGATGCGATTTCACCGGATCATTTTCTGATCGCCTCAGTTGGTTCCGGAGCGGCTCCGCCGGCGGAACCCGCCGGGCGGACATTTTGTACATTTAGCTTCACGGCAGGAGCGGCCGGAGGGACTTTTGAATTCGATACGGCCTGTTTCACACCGACGCTGACCACCCTGTCGATAATCGACAACGCCTTCCCGCCGGTAGAACACGGGCCATTGGGAACCAATCAGGCCGTTTTCAATGTAGGCACCATTACCGTCATCGGCCCCACGCTGAACGAGCCGCCGGTGATTACCTGCCCGGCTAACCCGACGGTGAATATCGGGCAATTGGTCAATGCAACGGTCACCGCGACCGATGATCACCAGCCGGATCCCCCGGACGCGATAACGCTGTCTGCCGAAGATGTCCCTGGATTCCTCGGGTTTACTGATAACGGCGGCGGCAGTGGAACCCTGACCGGGACGCCGGGGTGTGGCGATCCGGGTCAGTATACAATCCGGCTGATTGCCAATGACAGTGAGTTGGCGGATACCTGCTTCCTGATCGTGACGGTTAACGCTGACACCGAAGATCCGGTGCTGACCTGCGGCGGTGACGTGACCGTGGGCAATGCCGCGGGTCTGTGTGAGGCGGTTGTTAACCTGAGCGGCCATTCCACGGCCACCGATAATTGTCCCGGCGTGGTTGTCAGTTATGCTCCGGTTTCGGGTTCTACTTTCCCGAAGGGCACGACGCTGGTGACAGCGACGGCGACTGATGCTGCGGGCAATACAGCGACCTGCACGTTCAACGTGATTGTGCAGGACACCGAAGACCCGGTGCTGACCTGCGGCAGTGACGTTACGGTCGGCAATACGCCGGGTTTGTGTGAGGCGGTTGTCAATCTGACCGGCCATTCCACGGCTACCGATAATTGTCCTGGTGTGGTGGTCAGTTACAATCCGGCTTCCGGCTCCACCTTCCCGGTGGGCACGACGCTGGTGACGGCGACGGCGACCGATGCCGCGGGCAAGGCGGTAAGCTGCACGTTCAACGTGATTGTGCAGGACACCGAAGACCCGGTCATCACCTGCCCGGCGAATCTCGCGGTGGGTGCGTCAGACCCGACTGATCCCGATCATACGGGTTATGCCACTGCTACAGATAATTGCGCCGATCCGGTGACGATCACGTATAGTGACCAGTTGGGCGCGAATGAGATTCAACGCACGTGGCAGGCCGATGACGGCAATGGTAACATCGTGACCTGTTTGCAGATCATTACCATTACCGAAGCCAACCTCGCCCCGCAATTCACCAATTGTCCGGATATCGCGGTTGAGGTGACCGAGGGCGGCGCGGTCAGCTACACCCCACTGGCGTCCGACCCGAACAGCGACCCGGTCACGATCACCGCTGAGAATCTGCCTCCGTCAGCGACATTTACCGGCGGCACATTTTCCTGGACGACCGGCTGCGACGACGCCGGTTCATACACCGTTCGGTTCATTGCTTCCGACGGCGAACTTGCCAACACCTGTGAATACGGGATCATTGTTCTTGATGATCCGGCCGTGATTGTCGCCGATGTCGGGACATTGTACTTCAACTACACGATTGGTGACCCGCTGCCCGCCGCGCAGCAGGTTCATATTACCAACGACGGTTGTGGCGAACTGATGGTGTTTGGCAACGAATCCGACGCCTGGATCAGCGATGATCCGACTGAAGCCATGACCCCGGTGACGTTTGACGTCACGGTTGATCCCTCGGGCTTTGCCGCCGGTACGTATACCGGTTCAATCTTCTATATACAACCTCCGAACGGTCTGGCTAAAATCGTCGAAGGCGCGCTGGTTGAGATCGTTCTCGTTGTTTCCGCAGGCAATATGCCGCCGGAAATCACGAATTGCCCGATTTCAACCCAGGTCGTCGAGGGTCAGACGTTGATTTATGCGCCCGGTGCGACCGACCCGAACGGTGATCCTCTCACCTTCACCGCCGAAAACATGCCGGCGGGCGCGACGTTTATTGGAAACGTGTTTACCTGGACGGCGCCCTGCGGGGATGCCGGATTGCAGTATTCCGTCAAGGTCATCGCCTCGGACGGCGAACTGGCCGATACCTGTGATTTCACCATTGATGTACTCGCGGCAGCTATCGAAATCCTGACGGATGTGGATACGCTGATTTTCGATTACCAGATCGGTGACCCGGCTCCGGCCGCGCAGCAGGTGAATGTCTCGAGCGCTAATTGCGACCTGCTGGTCGCCGCGTTGCCGGCCCTCCCGTGGGCCATGGTCAATCCCATTCAGGCCATAACTCCGGCGGCGTTTGACGTTACGGTCGATCCCAGTTCATTGCCACCGGGCCTCAATGTAACGCAGATTTTCTTTGGTCAGGCGCTTAGCAAAGCCGCCGGACCAGAACCGCCTCCGATTCCGGGAGTGTGGGTAACGGTCATTCTGAATATCACCGATTGTATTCCTGAATTCCAGGCCGATATCGATACCCTGGTCTTTGACTGGCAAGTCGGCGACCCGGCTCCGGCCGCGCAGGCGGTAAATGTCGCCAGCGTGGGCTGCGGCGGCGAATTCATGGTCTATTGGAACGGCACTCAACCCTGGATCACCGCCGACCCGCTGGAAGCCATGACTCCGGCGTCATTCGATGTCGGCATTGACGTTGCGGGTCTGACACCCGGCACCCATACCGGGTCAATCGAGTTCCTCCTTGCTCCGTTTATTGCCGGTGCCCGGGGAATCATCGGTGCGACCGTTCCGATCGTCTTAAACGTCACGCCTGAGATCGTCTGTGGCGACACCTGCTGGGTCAGCCATGAATCCGGCGCCGTCGGCGAGACTGTCGGCGTGCAGGTTAACTTTAAAAATTGCGTTGACCTCGCCGGCATGACGATCCCGTTACGGTGGAACCCGGATGTCGTTACGCTCGAATCCATTGATTACAGCGGCTCCCGCGTCGATTACATTACGCTGAAGGCCGATGCCGCCAACATCAATAACGCCGCCAACACAGTGTACCTCTGGGCTTTGGTTCAGTCTGAGCCGAACATTGCTCCGGGAGAGGGATTGTTCGCGACGTTGAATTTCCATATCGACGCTTGTTCCGCTGAACCGGTTGTCATCGACACGGCATTCATCTCGCCCACCGGCTATTTCGCATTCGCCGATCCAACCGGCCAGCTGGTCGAAACTGATTTTGTGGCCGGCTCGATCACGGTAGAATCGGGAACTCCGGATATCACAGTCGATCCTGAGACGCTGAGCTTCGAAGGATCGGTCGGAGAAGTTATCCCATGTCAGTCACTGCAATTGAGCACGGCGTTCTGTGGCGACCTTGGCTGGAACGCCGGCTGGAATGCCACGTGGCTGTCGGTTTCGCCGCAAACGGGTAATCTCCCGTATACCGTCGAGGTTTGCGTGGACGCCACCGGTTTGCCCGGCGGGACGTATACCGATGTGATTTGCATCATGCTGGAACAGGGCACACTTGGCAAAAGCGCCTCTACTCCACCCTGCGCAGCGATGATCCCCGTGACCTTTGTGGTCGTGGAAGAAACGCCGATCATCCGTCTGGATGCCGGGCTCTTCCGGTTTGCCGTGTCCAATAACGATTGCGATCCCGGCCCGACCGATGCCGATGTATTCCATATTACCAATATGGGCGGCGGCTCGCTTGATTGGACGGCTTTGTGGAAAGAGTCGTGGCTCGACGTATCGCCGGTCTCCGGCACGGCGCCGTCGGAAGTAGTCGTGACAGTCGACGGCACGGGTTTGGCCCCTGATACCTATATCGACACCATCAGGATTGACGCCAACGCGATCAACACCCCGCAATACGTGATTGTCCATATGGAGGTCGTCGGCTGCGAACGCGGCGACACTGTCTGGGTCGGCACCGGCACGGGGACGACCGGTGATGATATCGTCGTCCCGGTTTTATTCAGCAACTCCGGGCCGCTGTCCGGGATTTCGGTGCCGCTGATCTATAACACGGCACAGGTAACGGCGGTCTCCGCCGACTTCACCGGGTCGCGGGTCGACTATCTTGATCCGTCGCACCGCATCGTCATGATTGACGATACGGAGGGAACTATCTGCATCGCGGCCATACCGTTTAGCGAGGGCATGATTCCCGCCGGTACCGGCTTGTTCGTCAATCTGCACTTCACGGTGGAATCGGCCGACGGCTGTCCGTTTGCCGTGGGCATTGATTCGACCTTTATCGCCCCGGGCTGCCAGCTGATGTTCACCGACGAGTTCACCGAACCGGTGTACCCGGTCTTTTTCGCGGGCCAGATCGATGTTACCTGCCCGCCGGTCGGCGGTATTTGCGGCCGGATTCTGAACGAAGCCGGCGCGCCCCTCGAGGGTTGTGCCGATGTCTACGCTGCCGGCCTGTTGGTCGGTTCTGCATGCGCCGGTCCTGACGGGTACTTCTGCGTGGACGACCTCCCGGACGGCTGTTTCGATGTCCGCGTACGTAAAGTGGGATATTGCACGGAAGTATTCGAGGAAGTGTGCAACCCGACAGAAATGGGCACCATCGTGCTGACCGCCTTCGACGCACCGATCGTCACGCCGTACGTGGCCGACTATTGGGGCACCGCGCCGACACTGTATGGGCTGCCGCTGTATGAAGGCGACGTGATCACCGCGGTCGACCCGGACGGGGTCACCTGCGGTGCGGCGTATGTCGACGCCAACGGCGATTACCTGATCCACGTCTACGGTGACGATAAACTAGTCACGCCGGCTATTGATGAAGGCGCGGAGAGCGGCGATGCCATCACCTTCCTGTTAAACTGTGAATGTGAGCTGACCGCGGCGAACCTCTGGGTCAACCACGGGTCCTTCGAAGAAAATCCGGCCTTTATCTGCGAACGCCGGCAGGAAATCCCGCTGTGCGGCGACTGGTCATTGATCTCGTACAATGTGTCCGTCGGCGATCAATCGGTAGAGAACGTGCTGTCCTCCATCGACGGGATGTACGACCTGGTCATCAGCTCAACGTGCGAGGACGGGGCGGTCACCTTCGACATTACTCGTCCGCCGCAGTTGAACGACCTTGAAGTGATGGATAACGACCACGGTTATTGGGTGTATGCTCCGGGCGCCGAGACGCTGGTAATCACCGGCACACCGGTCCCGCCCAACACCCCGCTGGAGCTGTGCATGGGCTGGAACGTGATCTCGTATCTGCCGAACATGGAAGACGATATCTTCCATGCCTGGAGCACGATCGACAGTGAGCTCGAATACGCGATCGGCTACGATTGCGAGTTCGGCGCTCAGACCTTCGATCCGCAGCGGCCGGTGCATTTGAACGACCTGACCTGCCTGCGTCCGGGCAGCGGGTACTGGGTGAAGCTGTACAGCGCAGCCACACTGACCTACCCGGCAGCGGAATATGGGTGCGAGGACTTGTCGCCCCTGCCCAAACCGGTCAACCTGACCTCCGTGGTCGAACCGACTCCGTGGGTCTCCGATTTCTGGTCGAACGGGAATGCCCATGGTCCGGCTGAGGGCGCGGTCCTGACGGTGCACGACGAAGACGGTGTCGTTTGCGGTCAGACGGTGGTCCTTGACGGCGGTATGTTCCTGATCCACGTCTACGGTGATGATCCCAACACCAACCGTGACGAAGGCGCCGACCTGCAGTCGATACTGACCTTCACAGTAGACGATGTTGAGTACGATGTCATCGGCGATAACTCCTGGGTTGAGCGCCGCTCGGCTGAGATCACGCTCAGCAGGTCGGGCAGCGCAGGCCAGATCCCCGCGGCGTTCGAACTGATGCAGAACTACCCGAACCCGTTCAACCCGAAAACCACCATCCGCTTCCGGATGCCCGAAGGCGCGCAGGTCGAATTGGCGATCTACAACGTGCTGGGCCGGAAAGTGCGCACCCTGGTCGATGAATACTACCCGGCCGGTGAGCATGAGGTTGAATGGAACGGCCGGTTCGACGACGACAACACAGCGGAAAGCGGTGTGTATTTCTACCGCATATCGACCGATACATTCACCAACGTGCGCAAGATGACGCTGCTGAAATAGTACGAGGAATAAACACAGGCGGGCCGTTCTCTGGCGAACGGCCCGCCGCCGATTGGGGGATTCCTTCTATGACCGTTACCCGGGTACTCTTGGCGAGGATCGCGGCGGTCGGGGTGTGCATCGTGGCGCTGGCAGGGATGGCCAACGCTCAGATTTCGGGACGTGTCGTCGGCCCTGATTTATCGCCGATCGATAGCGCCCATGTGGAGGTGTGGAGTTCGTATCCCGACGGCTCCAAGCTGACGGCGGTATTCGGCAACATGAACGGCGAATTCACTGTCGGCGGTCTGCCGGCCGGAACGTATGACGTCCGCGTCTGGAAAGGCAAGGCCACTGATATTTACTACCCGGCCTATGCCATGGACGTGCCTTATCCGCTGGCCGGTGAACTGCTGCTGGTGCTGGTTGCCGCGCCGACGATTCTGACCGCGCCATGGTCGTGCGACTATTCCGATCCCACCGCTATGTCCACTTTCCTGGGCTATCCGATCCGTCGGGGGGACGTGATCGGCGTGCAAGACCCGGACGGTGTCCTGTGCGGGTTGCTGACCCGGTATGAATCGGACGCCAGCGACGGCAGTTATCTGGTTCACGTCTACGGCGATGTGTTGCCCGATCTGCCGGATGAAGGGGCTGAATCAGGCGACATCCTGACTTTCTTCATCAACGGCAAACCCGCCACGCTCACCGGTGGCCCTGGTACCTGGGAAAGCCCGGGCTTTTTCGAATTTCCCGTATCCAGCACCACCAATGATTTTGAGGCGGTCAAGGTGACCGGCCCGGCGGATGTTTCTGCTTTGGAGGGGGCCACAGTCAATCTGGATTTCACCGTTACCAACCAGGGCAATCATGCCGACGGCTTTACCCTGAGCGCCCTGTCGGATAACGGTTGGACAGTTTCACTTCCGGGGGGCGCAGCCTCGGGGTCATTGAATCCGGGTGCATCGATAACGGTTACTGTCCGCGTGGTTGTCCCATCGCCGCTGTCGGCCGTGATCGATGATGACGTGTACCTCCTGGCAACATCCCAGGCCAACAGCATTATCAAGGGTGTGGACTACAGCAATATTGAAGCCGGTCCCAGCGGCATTCTCGAAGACAATGCCGGGGTGCCGGGCACGTACTTCCTGGCCCAGAATTATCCCAACCCGTTCAATCCATCCACAGAGATTTCTTTCGGGCTGGAAGTGGGCGGGCACACCACGGTTACGGTGTACAACCTGCTGGGACACCGGGTCTCGCAGGTGCTCGATGAATACCGGGTGGCCGGCAGACATACGGTTTCCTGGAACGGCACCGACAGTTATGGTCAGGCGGTGCCCAGCGGCATTTATTTCTACCGCGTTTCCGCCAATGAGTTTGTCCAGACTCGAAAAATGGTCTTGATGAAGTAACCTACCCCATCGGTTGCAAATAAGATACCCCGGCCCTCAACGGACCGGGGTTTTTTTGTACTCGTGACGGTGCACAGGTGCTGGGACAATTCCGTGATCAAAACGACAGCAGCACAACCATTGACCTTCCGGTCACGCGGTACAATAGTTGGTCGGCCAAAATCGTCTCGCTGCCGGGAGCAGCGATATCCTCAGGCGGCCGGCGGCCGGTGTCAATCGCCAGCGACCAGGACTTCAAACTCGGCGGGACCGGAAGCGCAAACAGCCGTGAATACGGGCCGGAATTGAACATCATGTAAAAATCGTTGTCGTCCTCGTCGGCGGCGATTTCCATTTTGTGGCCGTTGATGAAACACCCCAACGCCCGTTGCGCTCCCTGCCAATCAGGTTCCTTCCCCCGGCTGTCGTACCAGCGAATATCGGGGAACTGGTTGTGCGGAGATTTTTCGCCGTCAAAAAAATGTTCTCGGCGCAGCGCCGCATGGCGCGAGCGAAACGCGATCAGCTCGCGGAAAAAACGGAACAGTTCCGCGTTTTGCTGCTGCAGTGTCCAATCATACCAGGAGATCTCATTATCCTGGCAATAGGCGTTGTTGTTGCCCCGCTGGGTGCGGCCGAGTTCGTCGCCGCCCAAAACCATCGGCACGCCCTGCGACAGCATCAGCGTGGCCAGCAGATTTTTTTGCTGCCGCAGCCGCAGGGCCATGACTTTCCGGTCGTCGGTCGGGCCTTCGACGCCGTGGTTGCAACTGACGTTGTAATTCTCGCCGTCGAGGTTGTTCTCGCCGTTGGCCTCGTTGTGCTTGTGGTTATAGCTGACCAGATCATTAAGGGTAAAGCCATCAGATCGGAA
>JAGVQM010000031.1 GCA_020051695.1 Candidatus Zixiibacteriota bacterium
AGTTTGCTGCATGAAACCGCGGCCGCCGTGGCGGGGATCTCCGCTATCGGCCATGATGCCGAAAACCTCGAGGACCTGCGGCGGCTGGACCGCATCCGGAAGCAGCTTTCCGATCTGGATGAGTACGAGGAGCAAGGTCCGCCGTGGAATTTGCGCTGGGGCTTATACAAAGGCGACCGGATCAACCGCGCCGCGCGCAATGTCATGCTCTCCCGGCTGACCCCGATGCTGATGCAGCCGACGGTGAAGAAGATCGAGGGGTACCTCGACCAGGGCACGCTCGATGACCGGTTCTGGGAAATGGGGCCGATCTACCTGACGCTCACGCAGCGGCTGGATTCGGCCGGGCTTGATGTGCGGGAGCTGATCAAGCAGGCCAACTATGTCTGGGGGATGGGACGGGATGAGACCTGGACGGACGATTTCCGCGACCCGGCGAGTGAACTGATTCGGTACTGGTGGAAACATCACGGCTTGCTGGGCAACTATGCCCTGGCCAAGAATACGGCAGTCTTTGAGCGCGTCAAACGCATGATCAGAGACAATTACGACATGGACCGAGTGTACGCCGATTTGATCAGTGAGGCCAACCGCAGTCTGCGGGATATCGAACTGGCCGATCTGGTCACCGGCTCGGTGTTGACCGGCGCGACCGTTGTTCCGGGGGCGTACACCGTTGCCGGCTGGGAGGCCGAAGTCCAGCAGCGGATCAGGGACAGCCGTGCCCATATCGAAAAAGACGCGTTCAAGCTCGAGGCGCTGGCCGGCGAACTCGATGGGATCGAAGAGTATCTGTTTAGAAAATACGTTTCGCAGTACAAACGTGCCTGGCAGGAATTCCTTGACGGCATGGAGGTTTCGCGGTTTACCGATATCTCCCGTGCGGTCGATGGACTGGGCGAATTAAGCGACCCCGAACATTCCGCGATCGTTGCGGTATTGGTCAAAGCCGCGGAAAATTCGATCATTGTACGCGACGGTCAGCCCTGCGATGACCTGTGGCGCGAATTCGAAGGCATTAACCGGTTTTTCGGCCGGGATGAGATCACTGCCGAACTGCCGGAGAAGCCCTCCACCAGACGGGAAAGTTATGCCAAACTGCTCAGCGATGCCCAGGGCGTGCTGGATAAAGGCGGCAGTGAGCTGGAGGGTGAGCAGGACTGCGGACGGTCATTGCGGCAGATCGCCAATGATCTGGCTGACGGCAAGCGTGATGCCGAGGCGTTGATGCGTTCGGGCAGCTCGGCGCTCAGCCGTGCGGCCGGTGACCTGCTGGGCCGGCCCTTCGCGGCTGCGCAGTCGGCGGCGTTTGCCAATGCCTGTGCCTGTCTGGATGCGGCCTGGCAAAAGGCAGTATATGAGCGGTTCCAGGAAGACCTCGGCGATAAGTATCCGTTCAACAAGCATGGTTCCGAGGCCGACCCCGCCGATCTTGTCGCCTTTTTCGGTCGCGGTGGGGCATTGGACAAATTCCATGAGGATGAAGCCGATCCCGCCAATCGGGCGGGCATGCAGCTCCCCGGTTCCTATACCCAGGCCGTCCGTCAGGGCGGCCGGATCCGCGATATTATTTCCGGCAACGGCTTCAGCGTATCGTTCGTGTTGATTGCCGAATCGCCGCGGTTCGGCAGCGGGCTGGAGAGCGCCACGTTCAAATTCGGCGCTGACCGTCCATTCGAATATCGCATGGGTGGCACGCGGGAACAACGCTTCACCTGGACCGGCGCCGAACAGGAATGTTCGATCTCGATTGACCCCAGTTCGGGGAGTCAGCCGGCGCCGTTACGGGAGGCAGGACCCTGGTCGTTGTTCCGGCTGGTCGACCGTGGCGAGATCGACGGCTCGACGATTGCCTGGAGTCTGCGCAACCGTCACGACGTGCAGTACAAGCTCAGCGGTCCCAATGCTGATTTCATTGTAAGCGGCGGGTTTATTTTCTCCTGTCCCGGTCGGATTTGCGGGGGCGGGTAGCTGGATGGTGCGCGGATGAAATTGTTTTCCTCACCGGTCGGCTTTTTCGGCAAACTTCCGGCGTATCCGGACTTCGTGCGGAAAAACGCCGGGGGCCCCCTGGCCCGCGCGCTGGACAACTGGGTCCAGGAAGGTGTGGCGCAAATGAACGTCCAGGGGGATGAGGGTTGGAAAGAGCGGTTTGACGCCGGGAGCGGGAAAAATTTCCTGTATCACACCGATGACCCATCGCGGATCCTCGTCGGGGTTTTGATGCCCAGTCGGGATCAGGGCGGCCGCCGCTACCCGTTTTCACTGTTTGCCAATGCCGGTTCCGGGAAAAACGGCCAGCACGTCCATTTGCTGCCCGAGGCATACACCGTATTTTTACAGGCGGCGACCCGCTTGCTGGCCGATCCGGCCCGGGCCGTCGGTGAATTGAGCAGCGGCAAAGCCGCCGGACTAGCGACAGTATTGCCGCAAAATTTGTATGATTTCGACCGCCGGTATAAACAATATATCGAATTGAAGAAGATGGGTGATTTCTGGTCGGAGACAATCGGCGGCCCCGTCGAACCGACCAAATACCTGTTAATGCGCAACCTACTTTCAACATTGGCGCCGTTGCGGGGCAAGGACGTGCGCAAGTTTGAATTATGTCTGGCGCTGCCGGTGTCCGCCGCGTTTGCCGCGCGGGGGTTTCAGATCGCGGTATACCTGGCCATGTGCCGCCGGATGCTGGGTCAACCGGTCAATTCCATCGTCGGGTTCTGGGATACTGCACTGACCGCGGGGCGGACCAGGTTATACCTATTTTTCCGCCCGCCGGGGCCGCGCTATTTATATTCACTGATCGATCCCGCATCGGCCGGTGATGTCATCTGGGACATGGCCACAATCGGCGCGGACCAGGCCGCGGAGATCAGGGGAAAGTTGCCGGCGGAGATCGTTGCCCTGCTGGATAATGCCGATTTATCGATTGAGACGTTTTTGGCCAGACTGGGCAGTTAGGAGATTATTGCGTGAGCAATGCGGATTACAAGGCGCTGGGGCTGGGACCGGTCTCGGGAGACAATCCCGCCGGAGAGGATATCCAGTTTGACGGTGATTTTGAGGCGATTCGCCTGGAGATCGGCAAGCTGGACTCGGTGACCGGTGAGCAGGTGAACTGGTCGGAGGTAATCGACAAGGGCGCCGGCCTGCTGGGCCAAAAATCCAAACATCTCCAGGTGGCGGCCTACCTTACCCTTGCCCTGTTTGAAAAAAACGGATATAGCGGCCTGGCTGACGGGTTGCAGGTCTGCCGCGACCTGCTGAATACTTTCTGGGAGACGATGTACCCGCCGCTCAAACGCAAGCGCGGCCGCATCGAAGCCATCTCCTGGCTGGCCGAGCGGGGCGGAAAAACCGCGGCCAGACTGACGGCCGGCAACGGCGATCTGGAAACCGTCAAATCGTGTTGTGCGGCGATGACCGGGATCGAAGCGTTTCTCTCCGAAAAGCTGGGCGACGAAGCACCGGGGCTGGGCGATCTGCGCCGGGACCTGGAGACCAAAGCCCGGGATATCGAACACCGCCTCCGGGAGGCAGAGGCCAAAAAGGCCGCCAAAGCCGCGGCCGCCGCTGCCGGAGCGCCGGAGATCGCCTCACTGGACGAAGCCAATAAAGCGCTGGGGATGCTTCGTCAAAACGCCAGAAATATCGCCGAATATTTTCGCAAAACCAAAAGTGAAGACCCGTTTTCGTATCGTCTGGCGCGGGCCGTGAATTTTTCCTCGATTGTCATGGCGCCGCCCAACAAAGGCGGACAAACGCAAATTCCGGCGCCTGCCACCGAACTGATGGCCCGTATCGAGGAGGCCCTCGGCAAAAAAGACTATTCGTCGGTTATCGAGGCCGGGGAAACCGCGTTTGCAGCGTCGCCGTTCTGGCTGGATGCCCATCGCCATGTACTGACCGCGATGGAAGCCGCAGGTGAGCAGTACAGCGCCGCTCGCACCGCGATTGCCGAAGAGCTGGCCCTGTTTATCAGGCGTTTGCCGGAGATCAGCTCCTGCGCGTTTGCCAACGGAACGCCTTTTGCCTCTCCGGAGACAGTCCAGTTATTGCAGGAACTGGCGGCGGCCGCCGGGCAGGAGACGCGGGCCTCGGGTACCGGTGAGGACGGCGACGATCGTCTGGCCGAAACCGCCGGCGCGGCGCAAAAACTGGCGGGCCGGGGCAAACTGGCTGAAGCCGTCGAAATGCTGCAGGACGGCATTGCGCAAACCGGCGACAGACGCGGGCAATTTCTCTGGCGTCTCGAACTGGCCCGGATTTGCCTCGGCGCCGGGAAAATGAATTTGGCGGTGCCGCAGTTGGAATTTTTGTGCGATCAGATTGAAGAGTATCATCTTGAACAATGGGAACCGCAGTTGTCGCGGGAGGTGTTCAGCACGTTGTATCTGGCGCAGCAGCGGCTGGCCAAAGTGGCGCGCAACCTCGCGCCGGAATTGACCGAAAAAATGAGACTGTTGCACGCGCGGCTGTGCCGGCTGGACCCGGCGGCGGCGCTGAAAATAGATGGAAATGCATGATCAAGGAGTCGCGGGTTCGACACGTATCAGCAGATAGTGAAATGAAGATAAATTTTATCAGGAAAGGTGGTCAGTTATGGGCATGGAAGGATCGGTTGCCCCCAAGGAGCGGGTGAACATCGTGTACAAACCCGCCACCGGGATGGACGAAGAAAAGGAACTGCCGTTAAAGCTGGTGATGGTGGGTGATTACACCCAGCGGCCGGACGACACGCCGCTGGAGGACCGCAAGGCGATTAATATCGACAAGGACAATTTTAATGACGTCATGAAAGGGATGAACCTCGAAACGTCGGTGAGCGTGGGCAACGTCCTGGCTGAAGAGAAAGGCGCCCAGCTGGCGGTGAACCTGAAATTCCGGGGCATGAAAGATTTCGAACCGGAAGCAGTCGTACAGCAGGTCCCCGAATTGAAAAAACTGTTGGATTTGCGCACGGCGCTGACCGCGTTGAAAGGGCCGCTGGGCAACGTGCCGGCGTTCCGCAAGAAACTGGCCGACGTGCTTAAGGACGACAACGCGCGCGAAAAACTGATCAGGGAACTGCAGGCCGATACCGAACAGGGCGCATAACATTCTTTAGGGTATGATTAGGAGGAGACGCAATGGCTGAAGCCGAAAAAGAACAACAGCGGGCAGCGGCCGAGACAGCGGCGGACGAATCGTTGGTCGGTTCGATCCTTCAGGAAACCCTGAAGATGAAAGAAACCGACGAGGAGTACGCCATCGCCCGGCAGGGAATGGCGGCGTTTATCGCCGAGCTGATGACTCCCCAGCGGAAAGGTGAGCGGATACAGCAGAAAATGGTCGATGAAATGATCGCCGAGATCGACCGCAAGATGTCCAAGCAACTGGACCAGATTCTGCACCACGAAACGTTCCAGAAAATGGAATCGGCGTGGCGGGGGTTGAAGTTTGTCGTCGATCGCACGGATTTCCGGGAAAACATCAAGATGGAAGTCATCAATGTGTCCAAGCAGGACCTGCTCGATGATTTCACTGATTCGCCGGAAATTCCCAAATCAGGTCTGTATAAACTGATTTACACCCGTGAGTACGGGCAGTTCGGCGGCAGCCCGGTCGGCGGGTTGATTGCCAATTATGAGTTCGGTCCCAGTTCGCAGGACGTGGCGCTGATGCAGTATGCCGCGGCAGTGGGAGCCATGGCCCACGCGCCGTTTATTGCTTCGGCGGGACCGCAATTTTTCGGCGAGACCGATTATCTGAAGCTGCCGAACCTGAAAGACCTCAAGTCCATTTTCGAGGGCCCGGCGTACACCAAGTGGCGGGGGTTTCGTGAATCCGAGGATGCCCGCTACTTCGGGCTGACCCTCCCCCGGTTTTTGCTGCGGGTACCGTACGACGAAGAGGACAACCCGGTCAAGGCGTTCAATTACAACGAGGACGTCACCGCCAGCCATAAACATTATTCCTGGGGCAATGCGGCATTTGCGTTCGCGACCCGCCTGACCGAGAGTTTCGCCAAATACCGCTGGTGTCCGAACATCATCGGCCCGCGCGGCGGCGGTGCAGTCGAAAACCTGCCGATTCACACGTTCGAAGCGGACGGCGAGGTGCAGGCGAAAATCCCGACGGAAGTGCTCCTTTCGGAACGGCGGGAATTTGAGCTGGCCGAGGAGGGGTTTATCGGGCTGACCATGCGCAAGGACTCGGACAACGCCTGCTTTTTCTCAGCGAACTCGGTGCAAAAGCCGAAATATTTCGGTACCAGCCCCGAAGGCCGCGAGGCGGAGACCAACTACAAACTGGGGACCCAGCTGCCTTACATGTTTATTGTCTCGCGGCTGGCCCATTACCTGAAAGTGCTGCAGCGGGAAAACATCGGCAGCTGGAAAGAACGCGGCGATATCGAGCGCGAGCTGAACGACTGGATTCGCCAGTATGTTTCCGATCAGGATAATCCCAAGCCGGGTGTCCGCGCGCGGCGGCCGCTGCGGCAGGCGCAGATCACCGTGGAGGACGTTCCCGGCAACCCCGGCTGGTATAAAGTCGACATGAAAGTCCGGCCGCACTTCAAGTTCATGGGCGCGGATTTCACCTTGTCTCTGGTCGGCAAGCTGGATCAAAAGTAATTGTCCGGGCGGCCCGCCGAGGCGGGCCGCTTCCTGGGCGTCTGAACGCAAAATTACCGGGGAAAAGACGCGTTACATTCGTGTGGTTTAAGAAAGGAGTTTTGCCATGCCAATGCCGTTTCATATGACGGTCGAGGGGCAGAATCAGGGCGCGATTGAGGGCTCGTGCGAACAGCAGGGCCGCGAGGGGACCATTCTGTGCCAGGCGTTTGACCACCAGATCCAGATCCCGCGCGATCCGCAGAGTGGATTGCCGGTGGGCAAGCGGGTGCACGGTCCGTTGGTGGTAACCAAGGTGTTCGACAAGGCCTCGCCGAAGCTGGCGCAGGCGCTGACCTCCGGCGAGCGGATGACGGTCGAACTGAAATGGTACCGTATCGACCCGACCGGTGTTGAAGAACATTATTTTACCATCAAGCTCGAGGAAGCCATCTGCGTGGCGATGCGGGGCTGGACGCCCAACTGTCTGGACCCGGTCAAGGAAAGTTATTCGCACATGGAAGATGTATCGTTCACGTACACCAAGATTATCTGGACCTGGGTAGCCGACGGTATCGAAACCGAGGATAGCTGGCTGGTCCCACGGGCGTAACGGCCCGTCCGGTCGCATGATCATCGTGAGGGAGGCGGCCCCGGCGGATTGACCGGCCGGGGTTGCCCTTTCGCGGTGCCGAGATGGAGGACCAATGGTCAACGAACGCCGCCTGTTTGAGCGGTTGGTCGATCCCGACCCGGCGGAACAACGCCACCGGGATGTGGACGTTCATCAGCTTACCGAATCGGTCATCATTCATATGCGCAAGCTGCTGAATTGCCGCCACGGGTGTACCCTGGTCCAGCCCGATTACGGTATCCCCGATTTAAACGAATTTGTCTTCGCGTTTCCCGATTCGCTGAATTTTATGCGCAAAGCGGTCCAGCAGGCCATTGAAAAATACGAACCGCGCCTGAGATCGGTGCGCGTGAAATATCTGGAAAACCCCGATAACCCGCTGGACCTGCATCTTGAAATTACCGCCCAACTGTTGACGGACGACAAACCGATCCCGATTTCGTTTTCGACCCACATGGGTTCAGTGGCGGGGTTGGAGGTCGTCAAGTAAAGCATACCCTCATGTATAATAAATTTTATCAGGACGAATTGACCTTCCTGCGCGAACAGGGGACCGAGTTCGCCCGGGCGTACCCCAAGATCGCCCATATGCTCTCGGAAACCAGCGCCGATCCGGACGTCGAACGCCTGCTGGAAGGATTCGCCTTTTTGACCGGACGGATTCGCCAAAAACTGGACGGCGAACTTTCCGAACTCACCGGCTCGTTGATCGGTTTGCTGTGGCCGCACTATCTGCGGCCGGTGCCGTCGATGACTATCCTGCAGTTTGATGCGGCCCGCCGCGCCCTCGCGGAAACAAAAATCATCGCGCGCGGGACAGAGATCGAATCCACACCGGTCGATGGGACCCGCTGCCGGTTCCGCACCTGCTATGATACGACTGTCTATCCGTTCACCCTCCAGGAAGTCGAACTGGCGGTACCGCTGTCGCAGCCGGCCCACTTGCGGCTGGGATTTGCGATAACCGGCGGAGCGGACATCAATCAGTTATTGTTAAACAACCTGCGGTTGTTTCTGAACGGTGAACCGAAGATTACCTATCCTTTGTTCTTATTGCTGTCCCAGTATGTGACCGGAGTGACCTTCCGTGCCAAACACGCCGCGCGGGTGGGCCGGCAGATCGGTTTCGGCCCGGAAGCGGTCAATCCTGTCGGATTTGCCGATGATGAAGCCCTCCTGCCGTATCCGGCCAGTTCGTTCCCGGGGTATCGCTTGTTGCAGGAGTATTTCGCCCTGCCGGAAAAATTCCTGTTCGTGGATCTCGGACACCTGGAGGCCCTGGCCCGGCTGGAAATCGAGGAACAATTCGAGATTGTTTTCGAATTTTCCCGGCGGCCCGGGGACGCGCTCCGGGTCAAGCGGGAGAACCTCCGGTTGTTTTGCACTCCCGCAGTCAACCTTTTCAACAGCCGCACCGATCCGCTGCGCGTAGAGCAGGAGAAAACCGAATACCTGCTCCGGCCGCAGGGCAGCGACCGCACCCATTATGAGATTTTCTCCGTCGACAATGTCGTCGGCTGGGAACAGGGGACCTCGGAAAAGCGGGAGTACCAGCCGTTTTTCTCATTTAAACACAGTCTGGGACCGGCGAACCAGACGACAGAATATTACCAGACGGAAATCCGTCCGGCGATTGTCGGCCGGGGCACCGATACGTACATTTCATTTGTCACCGGCGAGCAGTCGGGCGTCACGCCGTCGACACAGACGATCAGTGTCGGGATCACGGCCTCCAACCGCGACCTGGCGGAGAAATTGCGGGTCGGTGACCTCACGGCGCATACCGCGGACTCCCCGGCGTTCGCCGATTTTGCCAATATTGTGCGCGTGACCCCCACAATATCGCCGCCATTGACCGGCGGGGTGTACTGGCGGTTGATCTCCCATTTATCATTGAACTATCTGTCGTTGCTGAATCCCGACAATTTGCGCGGCATCCTGGAATTATACAACTTCCAGGCGTTGTACGACCGGCAGGCCGCGCGGACCAATGAACTTCGTCTGAACGGCATCAAAAAGGTCGCAGCGGCGCCCGATTCGTATTTGCGGCGGGGTTCCCTGTTGCGCGGACTGGCCATCGCCATGGAAATCGACGAAGACAGTTTTGCCGGCGCGGGCGACATGTATATGTTTGCTTCGGTGTTGAATCAGTTTTTTAATTTGTATGTGACGATGAATTCTTATTCCCGCCTGACAGTAAAGGGCACGCGATCCGGCGAGGTATTTTCATGGCCGCCACAAATGGGGGCACAAAGTCTGCTGTAATCGACCGGCTGCTGGCTGAACCGCACCGGTTTTCATTTTTCCAGGCCGTGCGCCTGTTGCAGCAGGCCTGTCCCGACGCCGTGGACCAGGGCGGCGCCGGACCGCCATCGGCCGAAGCAGTGCGCCTGGCGGTGAACACCAGCCTGGCGTTCCCCGCCGGTGATGTCGAGCGGGTGGAATCCATTGACGATAGTTCCGGCCCGCCGTATCGGTTGACGGCCAATTTTCTCGGGTTGCATGGTTCGACATCGCCGCTGCCCTCGTTTTATGCCGAAGATGTGTTGTACGATCAGGATGCCGAGGGGACACTGGCCGCGTTTTTGGATATGTTTCATCATCGACTGCTGTCGCTGTTTTATCGCTGCTGGCTCCGGTTTCGCCACCATTTTCTGTTTAAGCCCGGCGGCGCGGATGAGTTTTCGCAGGCGATGTTTGCGCTGACCGGGCTGGGTGATCGGCGGTTGGTTGCCGCCGCCGGTTTTCCCGCGGCACGTTACCTGCGGTTTGCGGGGTTGATCACGCAAAAACCGCACGGGGCGGCTTCGCTGCGAGGCCTACTTGCGGAATTTTTCGACGGCATCCCGGTGCAGGTCCGGCAGGCCATCGGCCGCCGGATGCGGGTAGAACCGGATCAGCGGGCGCGGCTGGGCACGCCGACATGCTGCCTTGGCGAAACGTTTGTGATCGGTGATTGTATTCACGACCGGTTGTCCAAGTTCCGTGTGGTGATCGGCCCGCTGGATTTTGCGGCCTATGCCAAATTCCTGCCCGGCGGGGAATGGAATACCGCTTTGAAAAATCTCGTACGGCTGTTTTGTGTCGATCGGCTGGATTTTGATATTGAACTTATTTTGCAGGCGGAGGAAACACCATCGCTGAGTTTGGACCTCAGCGGTTCGGCGCAACTGGGGTGGACCACCGGTTTTTTTGCGACGAAGCGCGCGCAGCGGGATGTTGCCGTCGTGTTTGCCTGATGACCCGGCAAGTGGACCGGGGCCGGGCCGGGACGCCAGACAACAAAAGCAAATTCATCGGGGATGGTGCGTACCAATCGAGAGGATAGATTCATGGCGAAAGTCGATCTTAAATCGCTGTTGCGCAAATTGAACAGTTATTGTGCCGGTGTGCTGGAGTCTGCTGCCGGGCAGTGCGTTTCGCGGACGCAGTATGAAGTGACGGTCGAGCACCTGCTGCACAAGATGCTGGATGACCCGAGCGCGGATATGCGCACTATCCTGCGGCACTACGAAATCGAACATTCCCGGTTTGCCGTTGCCTTGAACCGCACCCTCGAAAAATTGAAAACCGGCAATGCAGGCAAGCCCGTCTTTTCGCCGCTGTTGGTCGACTGGTTCAGCGAGGCGTGGATGGTCTCCTCAGTGGAAATCAGCGAGGGGCAGATTCGTTCCGGCGCGTTGTTTATCGCCCTGCTGAAAAACCCGATGCGGTATATCACCGATGCGTATATCGACGAATTGGACGCCATTCCTCTCGAAGAACTGACTCAATCGTTTTACACAGTCACCGCCGGGTCCAGTGAGGTGCAGTCGGCGGCGGGTCAGGACAATGTCCCGGCTGCGGCGCCGGGTGCGCCGTCGCTGGGCGCGGACACTGCCCTGGGACGGTTTTGCATTGACTTCACCGCGCGCGCCAGGGAAGGTCACATCGACCCCGTGTTCGGCCGCGACCGCGAAATTCGCCAGATGATTGATATCCTCGGCCGGCGGCGCAAGAACAATCCCATTGTGGTCGGGGAGGCCGGGGTGGGCAAGACTGCGGTCGTCGAGGGTCTGGCCCTGCGGATTGCCGAGGACGATGTGCCGGACATCCTCCGCAATGTCACGCTGCTGAGTCTGGACATGGGCCTGCTGCAGGCCGGGGCGGGCATGAAAGGTGAATTCGAAAACCGGCTGAAGGGTGTGATCAGCGAGGTCAAGGCCTCTCCCAAGCCGATCATCCTGTTTATCGACGAGGCGCACGTGCTCATCGGCGCCGGGGGCGCCGCCGGGGGCAGCGATGCCGCCAATTTATTGAAGCCGGCGCTGGCCCGGGGGGAATTGCGCACCGTTGCCGCGACGACCTGGTCGGAATACAAGAAGTATTTCGAAAAAGATGCCGCGCTGGCCCGGCGGTTCCAGGTGGTCAAACTTGACGAACCGACAGTAGAGGACGCGGTCATTATGTTGCGCGGGCTGCGCAGCAAATACGAAGAGGCGCATGGCGTGACAATCCTCGATGACGCGCTGGTGGCCGCGGCCCAGCTTTCCAAACGATATATTTCCGGGAGACTACTGCCGGACAAAGCCGTCGATTTGATCGACACCTGCGCCGCGCGGGTTAAAATCGCCATCACTGCCAAACCGGGGATTGTCGAGGACGCCGAACGTACGATTGCCGCATTGAATCGTGAACTGGACGCCTGCCGCAAGGACAAGGAGACCGGCGCGGCGATGGAGCAGTCCCGGCTTGATGAACTCGAGACCCGCATTGCAAAAAAACAGGACGAACTGGTGCAGCTTACTGCCCGCTGGCAGGAAGAAAAAGAAGCAGCCGGCGTTGCCCTGCAATTACGCAAACGGCTATTTGGTGAAGCCCCTGACGTTGTAGACAGTGGTGAAGAACCTGATAAGATCACAGAAAAGAAGACTCCCGAGCAGGTGCGATCCGAACTGGATCAAGCCATCAAAAAATTGAGAAAGATCCAGGGCAGCGACCCGTTGATTCCCCTGGATGTTGAACCGGAGATCATCGGCCGGGTGATCTCCGATTGGACCGGGATTCCGGTGAATAAAATGGTCTCGGATGAAGCCAAGGCCATCCTCGGATTTGATGAAAAACTCAAGGAACGCATCAAAGGCCAGGATTTTGCGGTCGAAACCGTGGCCCGGGGTATTCGCGCGGCCAAGGCCGGGGTGCAGGATCCCGGCAAACCGATTGGTGTTTTTCTCTTTGTCGGGCCATCAGGCGTCGGCAAGACCGAGTGTGCATTGGGGGTTGCTGATTTGTTATTCGGCGGCGAACGTTTTATCACGACGATCAACATGTCGGAGTTTCAGGAGAAACACACGGTCTCGCGGCTGATCGGTTCGCCGCCGGGATATGTTGGTTACGGTGAGGGGGGCGTGCTCACTGAAGCGGTGCGCCAGCACCCGTATTCGGTGGTGCTGCTTGATGAAGTGGAGAAAGCCGACGCCGAAGTGATGAATTTGTTTTATCAGGTGTTCGACAAGGGCATGCTCTCCGACGGCGAAGGCCGGGTGATTGATTTTAAAAACACGGTCGTGTTCATGACCTCGAATTTATGCACCGACCTGATCACCGAAGCGGGTCGGATGCCCGAGCCGCCGTCCCCGGAAGAGTTGATCAAGGCCATGCGGCCGGAGCTGAACAAGTATTTCAAGCCCGCGCTGGTGGGACGGATGACCCTCGTGCCGTTTTATCCGCTGCTGTCCGAGGCGATGAAAGAGATCGTCCGGTTGAAAATCAATCGTTTGGTCAAGCGGCTGGCGGAAAGTCACAAGATGACATTCGTCTATTCCGATAAAGTCGTTGACCAGATCGCTGCGCGCTGCACCGAGGTGGAAACCGGGGCGCGCAACATCGATAATATCATGCAAGGTACACTCCTGCCGCGGATTTCCTCCGAGATACTGGAACAGATGACCCGGGGGCCGTTGCCGGACGAGCTGTCTTTGGATCTGGACGACAAGGGGGAATTCGTTTATCGGTTTTTCGGAAACGGGCCGGCGGCGGGCGACAAAAAGAAAAAACAACTCGCGGCGAAGACTAAACAAAAAGGCAAGGCAAAATAGACAGCGAGCGTCGCGCAGATGAGCAGACAGACATTCCTTCAGGGATTGAACGCGGCATTGGGGACGAGTATCAGCGGGTTTCCCGATCCGGCGGCGGTCCGGCGCTATTTCGCCACATTGAATGGCGAGGAGGCAATTCGGGCCTACGAGGATTATGCCTCGTCGTTTTATGTGCACATCGTCAATGTCTCGGCTAGTTCCAATGCCGATGTCGTATATCCCGGAGGATCGTGCGACCGCTGGGTGGAAGTGACCCGCCGCCGCCGCTCCGGATCGCGGCGGATCATTGACTGTGAGGGATTTGCGTTCATCGCTCATCAACTTCTGGGTGCCGCCGGATTTCAGCAACTGGGCTATCAGGTGTTCTATTTGCCCACACCGGGCCGACCGACTGACTGGCATATCGTGGCCGTATTGCAGGTCCCGCGCGGCAGCGGGCGGCTGTTTGTCGGGGGTCCGGAGGTTTCCCGGCGCGCGTTTGATGAGATGCATCGGGTTTTTCCCAGCCGTTCCCATGACGCGCGGAGCGCGCAGATTGGTGATACCCCGGGGCAGGCCATCGAAAACATGCAGCGCGATGCCGCGGCCGGGCATACGCGGGAAATTGCCCCGCTGCCGCCGCGCCGGCCCGCCCGGGTCCCGCCGGTAATGGCCGAATGAGTACGTGATCTAGTCCCGGCCCGCAGGGTCCGGAGAAAAACGGTGAGGTTTGTATGCCAGAACTTCGAACGGCACAGGAGGCAGACTTCGTTTTTGAAGTCAACGGATTCTCCGGCGAACTCCGCGTCCTGGGTTTCTCCGGCAGCGAGGGAATTTCGGAGCTGTTTCAGTTCGGTCTCCGGCTGGCGTCGGATGACGCCGAGATCGATATCGATTCGATCGTCGGGCAACCCGCCGTGCTGCGCATCCTCCACGACAACGGCGAACGAAAAATCCACGGCATCGTTTCCCGTTTCGAGCAGGGCAGCGAAGGCACCGATTTTACTCCCTATTATGCCGAACTGGTGCCCGAAGTGTGGCTGACCACCCAGCAGTTTGGCTGCCGAATCCATCAGGAAATGAGCGTCGAAGACATTATCAGCAAGGAACTCACCGATGGCGGGATTGCCAAAGACCGGTTTCGGTTTTCGTTGAGCGGCACGCACGAGCAACGGGAATACTGCGTGCGGTACCGGGAAAGTGTGTGGAATTTCATCTCCCGCCTGCTGGAAGACGAGGGGATCTTTTATTTTTTTGAACATACCGACGATGCGGCGGTCCTGGTCATGGGCGACACCGATACCGTACCCACACCGATCGAAACCCCCGCGACCATCCCCTTTCGCGACCTTTCCGGCACGGTATCGCAGGAAGAGGCCATTTTTACTTATCGTTATTCGCAGGAAATCCGGCCGGGCAAAATCAGGTACCGTGATTTCAATTTTGAAAAACCGACGGTGAGTCTGGAAAAAGACAAGACCGCCTCGCGGGATGACGCGCTGGAAGTTTATGATTATCCCGGCGGCTACCTCGAACCGGACATCGGCGACACGCTGGCCCAGCGGCGGTTGGAGGCGATGCAGGCGCGGCGGATTATCGGCCTCGGCGAGAGTCTGGTGCGCCGGATAATTCCCGGTTATAAATTTACCATGGATGAACATCCCCGCACCGATTTTAATCGCGAATACCTGCTGACCTGGATTTCGCACAAAGGCACTCAGCCGCATGGCGGGGCAGCGGTGGAGGGCCGCTTTGAGTATACCAACGAGTTCCGCTGTATCCCCTCGGATGTCCTCTATCGCCCGGCGCGCCGTTCGCCGCGGCCGGTCGTCGAGGGCACCCAGACAGCCATTGTCACCGGGCCGTCCGGCGAGGAAATTTATCCCGATAAACACGGCCGGGTGAAAGTGCAGTTCCACTGGGACCGTGAGGGGCACAACGATGAAAATTCATCCTGCTGGATCCGGGTCAGCCAGTTGTGGGCCGGGAAAAACTGGGGGGCGATGTGGATCCCGCGCATCGGCCACGAGGTCATTGTCGATTTCCTCGAAGGCGATCCCGACAAGCCGATCATCATCGGCCGGGTATACCACGGCGATAACCAGCCCCCGTATGCCCTGCCCGACAACAAAACGAAAAGCACGATCAAATCGGACAGCTCCAAAGGCGGCGGGGGTTCGAATGAAATCCGCTTCGAGGACCTCAAGGGTTCCGAGGAAATTTACACACATGCGCAAAAGGACCAGAATGAAGTCGTCGTAAACAATATGTCGACTTCAGTGGGTAATGACCAGTCGCTGACTGTGGGCCATGACCGCACCAAGACCGTCAAGCATGATGAGAACACCACGATCGAGAACAACCGAACCCAAACGGTCAACGGCACGCATACGGAATGGATCAAGAAAGACACGATGGTCACGGTTGCCGAGGGCAATTATGTCCACGAGGTCAATACCGGCACGGCGTCAAGTTATGTCAAAGCCGATGTGACGGAGACGTACGACGCCAGCCAGAATACGACGGTCAAAAAAGACATTACCATCACGGCGGCCACGGGCAAAATAACCATCACCGCCAAGCAGGACATAAAAATCGGGACAAAGGCCAACGCCGTGCTCGAGGCAAAATCGGGGCGCACGGTGACGGTCAACTCCGGGAATTACAGCGTGAAGACCGAAGGCGGGAATATTGTACTGGACGCCAGCACAAGCCTGCAGGCCAAGGGCGGCGCCAAGCTGGAACTGCAGGTGGGCGGGAGCCAGATTACGCTGGAGCCGGCGAAAATCACGCTGTCCAGCGGCAGCGGGATGATCATCCTTGACCCGTCGGGCGTGACGATCCAGGGTGCGCTGGTCAAGATCAATTGAGTTGCCGCGCGGAGAGATGATACATGTCGTTAGGCGATGCCTATCAGGAACAGTTTGATCTGATCGAGAAGTTCATGGCCGATCCGGGCGAGACTGTTCGCTGTGTGCGGGTTGACCCGGAAATGAAAGACATGTTTCTGAAAGCGCTGGTCAAAATGGAGGAAGACCCGGACAATCCGCACCTGCTGGTGTCGTGTGCTGTTCCCTATGCGAACGCCGAGCAGTTTTTCGACGGGCTGCTGGATTGTATCACCCGGGAATACGAGAACACAGCGCAGGACCTGCGTGAAGCCGGTGTCGAATTCAATCCACCCGCAAAGAATAACAATGCCCTTAACCAGGCGCAGAGATTTGTGAGCTATGTGTCAGGGCTAGCCGATAGTTTTCCCGATTCGATCGGCTCGCTGGTTCTGCTGCTCGATCCGGAAGAGGTGTCCGACAAAGGCACCTACGAACTGGCGATACGCTATCTGGCGACAAAGACGGCATCGCCATGGGCCAAGTACCTGGTGCTGGACCGCCGCGTTGACCCGGACCTGGGGGGGATCGAAGATCGAGTGGAGCGGACGGGAGCGCAGACGTTTTATGTTCCCCCCGATGCTATCGAGCAGCAGGCCAAAAGTGATCTTGCTCAACCGGCAAAACTGACGCCTCCTGAACGCCGGGCCTATTTGGGCCTGGTTGCCGGTTTTGCCTTCAGCAAGAAAAAATACGATGACGCCGCGCGGTTGCAGGAAGAACAGATCGCGCTGGCCGAAAAAGAAGGCGAACCACCGGAAGCCGCCAATGGGTATTACAATCTCGGCAATACCCGACTGGAGCAAAAGAACCCACCGGCCGCCGAAGATTGTTACTGCAAATCACTCGATCTGTGTCTTGAGCATAAGATCGACTCTCTGACGCCGCTGGTGATGACCAACCTGGGCATTGCCCTCCACCGTCAAAAGCGAATGCCTGAAGCCATCAAGTGTTTCCGCGCCGCCCGCGCCGCCTTTCGCGCCCAGAATCAGCCGCCGGGTGAAGCGCATGCGCTGGACTGCTTGGCGTCGATGTGTTACCAGGAAAATGGCTACCCGCAGGCGGAAGAGGCGTGGCTGGAGGCGTTGAAAGTCTACGAGGGGATAACCTCCGATGCGTTTGCGGATGTGCGCAAGGCCGGGCGGGAGGATATTATCGCCAAACTGGAGCGGTTGTATCGCTCCACCGGCCAGCGGCACAAAATCCCGACCTTGAAGAAAATAGCCGAGGACAAGGATCGTGGTTGATCTGGATCGGGCCGAAAAAGTCGCCGGTCTGGTGGCCGGGGTCACCAAGGGTGTTGCCGAACGGGAGAATGAAAAGCAAAAATCTCCCGGCCAGCCGCAACCGGGGTTGCTCGATGTTTGGCGTCAGACCTACAACGGCATGGCCCAGCGGGTCGGCAATGCGGCCAAAGATCCGCTGGGGGCGGTCACCGCACCCCTTGATGCAGCCAAAAACGCGGCAGCCGGCCTGACTGGTACTTGGCAGAGTGCATCCATGGACCAGGCCTGGAATTCCGCCTCGGCCCAGGCCGGTGAGCTGGGGAAGGGCCTGCAGGCGATCGGCAGCGCGAAAGGGCCATTGGCTACGGTCGGGGCGACCTTTGCCTTTCTCACGAGCATCGAACAATTGCTTTCGACTTTCGTTTCGGTTATTCCGTTTCCGGCTTTTCCGGCACTGCGTATTCTTGATATGGACGTGGGTCTGCCCCACGCACATATGCATCCCCCCAACTTTATTCCGCCGGCGCCGCCGGTCCCGCTGCCCAGCACCGGCCCAGTGATCCCGATCCCGATACTTTCCGGGGCGTCGAAAACACTGATCAACATGATGCCGGCCGCACGCTGCGGCGACATGGGTCTGGGAATCTGGTGCGGCGGGTATTTTCCAATGTACGAAGTGTTTCTCGGCTCCTCGAGTGTGTGGATCGAGGGCGCGCGCGCCAGCCGGTTGGCGGTCGATATTACCAAGCATTGCATTTTCACCTCGCCCAAGCCCTCGGACCCGCCAGTAGGGCCGATGATCGGGTTTACGATCATGGGCAGCCCGAATGTGTTGATCGGCGGCGTGCCCATGCCCTCGTTACTGAGTTTCGCGATGGGCTTGGCGATCAAGGGGATGATCAAGGGATTGAGTAAAGCGGTGAAAAGCATCCGCTCCCTGAAAAGCAGCAAATTCTCCCGGGCGAAAACACTGGCGGATGAACCGGCGGGCAAGGGGGGCAAGGCCGCCGACGCCCCTGACGGCGGGGGCCAGAAATGGTCCGAGGCCGAGATCAAAGCGGAATGGGCGAAGACAAAATCGGGCAAGGAAGTCCTGGATAAACTTCCTCCCTCGACCAAGTTCAAATCCTACAAACCCAAAGGCGGTGAAAAGGCCAATGCCAAGTATTCGCCGAAGGAAGATGCGATCTTAATCCCGGAGCATTATACGAGCAAACAGGCGGCCCCGACTGCGGCCCATGAAGCCACCCACGCCGATCAGGTCGTCAACCGCAAACTGGGCAAGAAAAAAAGTGAAATCATCGAGATGGAGGTCGAGGCCAAGAACAAAGGCCTCGATGTATACGACGAGATGGGCAAGCCGGATACCCCGTACGATTACACCTCCGAATCAAAGATGCGGGCCAAAGATCAGGCCAAGTACGATGAGGCCGTACGCGAAAAGTACAAAAAACATTATGGGATCAAATAATGAGTTGAGGGGATGCACACTATTATTGTTTTCATGTTGTTGCGCAATAATTTGTTCCTGTACAGTCGATGAGGCCACGGACATGGAAAAAATACTCGCCATACACACCGCCAGTGAGTTTCTTGAATGTGATGAACAGCTGCTCGAAGCGGAACCTCTGGAACGGAAATATTTCCGCACCTGGCATTTTTGGAGAGTGGCCGAACAGCTGCTGCCGCCACGGTCCGTGATCGTGGCCACGCGCGGAAGAAAAGCCGTCTGTCCGGCATATGAATCGGGCTTCGGGGAACTGATCAGCGATGAACCGGTTTCATTGCACAGCGCCCAGGACGCGCTGGGTTATATCATGTTCTATCTGCAGATCACCCGGCCGATGGTGACGGTTCTCCATGGTATTGATGATATCCCGGGAGTCGATGACGAAGAACGCGCCGTCTGGTCGGCCAAAATCACTGCTCCGGTCGCCCGTTTGCAGGCGGGAAAGTACGCGGTAGATCTGTGGCTCTGGGAAGACGGGGTGCTTGCTCACGTGCTTTTCTTTGTGCAGAATCAGGGCACGATCGAAAAGAATGTCGAAGAAGAGGCCGCGGACATCGGCGTGGTCATCACGCTGGATTGACTGGAGTGGCGCTCGCAATACGGAATTACCCGCCGTCACACTTCGGTATTGTGACGAATACCTCAGCGGAAAAACGAACGGATCCCGAAAAAGACATTTAATCCTCCCAGCAGCACCAGCGCCGCGACCGTGATCCAGTAAATCGGACTGGGGCGGTAGGCAAACCGGGCCCACGTACTGATGACCTTGCCGGAATACAGCGCATACACCCCATAGGCCAGGATCAATCCGCCGATGCCGATGGTGATCAATCGCATTTTCCACATGAAATTCGTCCCCGGTATTGCTGCGCGACATCCGCGATCAATGTATCTTCAATCCCTGCAAAATCCCCTGTGCAGCCGGCCCGAACCAGGCATCCATGAAATCCTGGATTGACATGGCTTCGGTGGCGGCCGCCTGTTCGACAAATGGCTGCCGCAGCAGTTTTTTCATGCCCGCAAACGCGACCGGGTCTTTGGCCGCAAACTCGCGGGCTTTGGCTTGGGCGTCGGCCGTCAATGTTTCCGGCGTGGATAATTGATTGATCAGACCCAGCGGATAGACCTCCGCGGCAGCGAGGATCCGGCCGTCATACAGGAATTTCTCGGCCTGCTGATGTCCGATACATGCGGTCAAAATCGCCACGCTGCCGGCAAACACCGGCACTCCGAGGTTGATTTCATTAAGGGAAATTTTGGCGTTGCCTGTGACCATGATCCGGTAATCGCAGGGGATCACCAGCATGCACCCGCCGCCCGTGGCGTGGCCGTTGACCGCGGCGATCAGCGGTTTGGGACAGGTAAACAACCGCATTTTCAATGTGGTCATGGCCGTCAAAAACACGCGGAACGCATCGCGGTCGAGTTTCAACAGCTCCGGGACATCGAAGCCGAACGAGAAAAATTTCCCGGCGCCGGTCAGAATAATTGCGCGAACATCCCGCGTTTTTTCCAGGTCATCCAGCGCCGCCTGCAGCTCCCGGACCAACGGCAGATTCAGGGCGTTAACCTTGCCATGGGTGATCGTCAGGGTGGCCATTCGATCGCTTCGAGTGATATTAATGAAGCCCATAATTTCCTTCGGTTTTTGACACGATATATCAATTCCTTGTTCCCAGTCAATCATTTATTGACAGTTGTCATTCATTGATGATATTGTGTCACTGCCTCGCCCGGCGGCGCGGCACGGTTGTCTTGACGAAATTGTTAACTCCTTCTTGCACATGTAGTACCATGAATCAATAAAAATCCACAGGGATTGCCGGAGGAAACAAGATCGCGGGTCACGAGGCAATGGCTCGTTTTATCACCGCGGGCGGTTGCTTGCGCAGGGAATAATAGTTATGTATATTCGCTCGCGAAAAGGAGATATGCCCGATGATGAAAAAACTCATTGTGCTCGTCTTTACTTCTCTGATAACTATCTGGCTGGTAACACCTCTTCTCGTTTTCGCCGGCGGGGAGGGACTTGATGTACCGGAATCGCTGGACCGCAAGGTCGAACTGGAGGGGTTAAGCGGTATCAGCTATTTCTTTGCCTGGGCTTACAACAACAATCTCTGGTTGTATGCCGTCTCGTGTACAGTGTCGATGGCCGTCATCGGGATGGCCATTGCCTATGTCACGGATTTCATCCTGCGGGCTGTCGGCCTGGAAACTCACAAAATCGAGCACAGGGAATAACTGGGAGGATAGCAGAAGATGGACGGTGGTATTTTTGACATATATTTGCCGATCGCGGGGATTCATTTCAACGTTCTCATTCTCCTGGCCATCGGCTTTTCCGTTGGTGTCCTGGGCGGGTTTTTCGGTGTCGGCGGAGCCTGGGTCGTGACGCCCGCTCTCAACATTTTCGGTTTCAATATGGCCTATGCCATCGGCACCGATCTGGCTCATATTTTCGGCAAATCCATTGTCGCCACTAAAAAGCACGGCCGCATGGGCAATGTCGACGTGAAGATGGGTTTGTTGTCGATCATCGGTTCGGTCATCGGGGTCGAAGCCGGAGCACAAAATGTCCTATGGCTGACGCGAAAGGGCCTCGCGGAATCGGTCATCCGCTTCACCTACATTGCCTTGCTGTTCGGTCTGGGAGTTTTCATGCTCTACGATTACTTTTCCAACAGGAAAAAGTCCCGGACGACAGTCGCGGCCGATACCGGGGTGTCGGCGCCGGTCAAGAAGAAGTGGCAGATACCGCCGATGATCCACTTCCCGGTGTCGGGTGTGACAGTCTCCCTGTGGATGATCCTGGCTGTGTTCTTTGTTACCGGCTGGCTTTCCGGATTCCTCGGCGTGGGCGGCGGGTTCATTCGCATGCCGGCGTTGATTTATCTTATCGGCTGCCCGACCGCCATCGCCATCGGCACGGACCTGTTCAGTGTCGTCTTCACCGGCGCTTACGGTTGTTTCACCTATGCCTTAAAGGCGCGGGTGGAAATTATCGCGGCGTTGATCATGTTATGTGGTGCTGCGGTGGGTGCCCAAATCGGTGTTTCGGCAGTGAAGTACATCCACGGGTATGGGATTCGGTTGTTGTTTGCCATCATGGTGATCCTGGCCGCAGTCTCGGTTGCGCTCAAGCAGGCGGAAATGACAACGTTGGCGGCCTATTGTGTCATGGGCGCGGCCCTGAGCATGTGTGTGGTTATCATGGTTCTCATGGTCCAGGGATTCCGGAAGGAAAAGGCGCAACGAACAGCTATTTGATGAAGGAATTTCGGAGCTTCGAATGGTTCAAGGGGCTTTTCGGAGTTTCCCAGGCAAAACGGCTGGCGACTCTGAACCGCATCCAGGAGAAATATTCCATATTCAAAGGGCTTCTTGAACGGCATAACCAGACACTGAAAGCAATCAGCCGTGTCGAGGAGATCTGGCAGAAACAACAAACCCTGGGCCTGAGTGCGCTCTATGAGGAATTCGTCAAGATTCAGGAGGGTATGACGGGTGTTGTTGACGGCATGGTGTCGCTGGGTGGTGAAGCTTATCTTCCGCTGAAAGATGTACTGGTCGAACGCACCCGGCAGATTGAGACTTCTTTTCCATCATCACCCTCCGTTCCCCACGACGATCTGGTCATCCCTTTCGCACAATTACGCGCTGACCGGGCGAACTCGGTCGGCACCAAGAATGCGCATTTGGGGGAGCTGAAATCGGCGCTGAAGTTGCCCGTCCCCGATGGTTTCGCCATTAGCGCGTGGGCCTATCGTTTTTTTCTGGAACACCATCAGCTGCAGGATCGCATTGCCCGTCTCATGAAAGATGTCCGCTCACGCCAGTACCAGCACCTGGAGCTTGTGAGCGAAGAAATCCGGGAGCTGGTCGGCCGGCGGGAGATTCCGGGTGAACTGGCCGAGGCGATCCTCACCGGCTACGACCGGTTGACAAGTGAAAATCCCGGTTGCGGGGTGGCGCTGCGATCAAGCGCCCTTGGCGAGGACGCCACATATACATTCGCCGGCCAGTATCAGAGTTTTCTGAACGTCGGCCGCGATGACCTGCTGGCTCGCTATCGCGACATTCTGGCCGGCAGCTTCACGCCCTCGGCCATATTCTATCTATTCCAGCATGGACTGTCGGAATCTGGTCTGGCCATGGGCGCAGTTTGCATGGAGATGGTGGATGCCGTGGCCAGTGGGGTGGTTTACACCCGTGACCCGTTGGCCCCGGCCGGTGACTATGTTGTCGTCAACTCGATTTACGGTCTCGGCAGCTATCTGGTCGAGGGAATTATCACACCGGATGAATTCCATGTCTCACGGGACACCGGCAAAGTGCTTTTTTCCCGCATTGCGGACAAACGCGTAAAACTGAATCCAAGTCGTTCGAGCGGTGTCGTGGAGACCGCTGTCCCGGAAGCTGACAGATTGCGGTCGTCCCTCGATCCGGGGATCCTGGCGATTCTTGCCGACTACGCCACGCGCGTGGAGGGGCATTTCGGCTGCCCGCAGGATATCGAATGGGCCCTCAGCAGCTTCGGCAGACTCTTCTTGCTGCAAACGCGGTCTCTGAAGTTCCCGCTACACGCACCGCGGCTTGCTCCGGCAGACAAGGAAGACGCCAAAGTGCTGCTGACCGGGGGCGTCCCGGTTTGTCCCGGTCTCGGCAGCGGACCGGTTTTTGTGATCCAATCCGTCGAACAGGCCGCAATGGTGCCCCATGGTGTCGTTCTCGTTGCCCCGAATCCCTCGCCGATGCTGATCGCCGCTATGCACAATATCAGCGCGCTGATCACACTCGTCGGAGGGAATGCAAGTCATCTGGCCACGCTGGCCCGCGAAATCTCGCTGCCCACTATCGGCGGGTTGTCTGCCGCATCCGGGCTCAGCCCGGGGCAGGTCGTGACCGTCGATGCCGCCGCCGGGATTGTCTATGAAGGAAGCCATGCGGCGTCGCCCGTGGCGGAGGTCCCCGTCTCCGCTAGTATACCGCAAGCCGCAGCGGGTGACAATGCAACTGAAATATTGGGCGGGATTTCGCGTCTCACACTGATTCAACCCACTGATCCGAATTTCACTCCGCAGGGTTGTGTGACGTATCACGACATCCTCCGCTATGTTCATCAGAAATCGATGGAGGAGATCTATCGAATTCTCCGGGGCACCGCCCATAAGGATTCCATCAGTCTGCGCTTGAAAACGAAGATCCCCCTGCCGGTCAACATCATTTATTTAGACCGCGGGTCGTTGATGACTTCGCGATCCAGCCGCAAGATCAGCGAGGATGATCTCGATGCTATTCCCATGAAGGCTTTCTGGCAGGGGGTCCTTATTGAAGGTTGGCCGTCGCAGCCGGTTCCGACCGATTTGAAAGGCTTCGTGGCGGTCATTGGGACCAGCATGCAGGGTTCCCGGCCCGCGGAGTTTTCAGAAGTCAGCTATGCTTTTCTCAGCAAAGAATACATGCTCTTGAATTTGCGTATGGGGTATCATTTTTCCACCATAGAGGCGATGACGACCAAAGAGCCGGAGAAAAACTACATTCGCATGCAGTTCAAATTCGGGGGCGCTCCGCTTGAACGACGAATCAGGCGCGTGTGGTTGATCAGCGAATTACTCAGATTGGTGGGTTTTGAGAATTCCAGTCAAGGCGATTTCCTCGATTCGTCCATCGTTTATCTGGATCAGCAGGAGACATGCAACCGGCTGACCCTGTTGGGCCGCATCACAATTCTAACAAAACAGCTCGATCTGGCGCTGGGTACCGATGCCCGGGCACAGTGGTTTCTTCAGGAATTTGTGGAGAAATTGAAACTGAAAAAGGGGGGGGGCTGACCGATGAATGCTAAGTGCGTCGGGGAGATCATGATTCCCCTCGGGCTGTTTCCTGTTGTACCATACTGGTTCAGCTTGCATCAAGCTCTTGCACAACAGGAGGATTTTGAAGCCAAGCGGTCTGAACATGGGCCATTACCCTGGCTTATCCTCGTTTTCAGCGCCCAGAACCAACTGCTGGGGATTGTGGGCCGACGTGAAATTCTTAAGGGTTTGGAGCCGGGTTTTTCGCCAAAACAGCTCGGCCGAGCCTCCGATATCGCTATCCCTTTGCAGTTCGACATTACCGTCTACCGTTTGAGTTTCTCGGAGGAGACCGCGCTAAAGCGCTTGCGGACCCAGATGGGGCGTCCAATCGTTGAGTTTATAACCCCGATCGAATCTACTGTCGGGTATGACGATCATCCGCTGCTGGCCATCTATGTCATGATCAACCTGAACCTGAGTGTTGTTCCGGTGGTGCAAGACGGACAAGTGGTCGGCATCGTGAATGCCGAGGATATTCTGCGCGGAGTCATCGGTGATATCACCTGACTGTCGAGTAGTTCTTTCTCCATATATCCAGTAACAGGAGTCCGGCGACCCGTTTCCGGCGGGAACGTCGGATACCGGTTTGTACCGAAATTATAGGGGAGAATTCCCATTGTAAACCGGGCCGGAATTTGGATGCATGGTGGTCGTGATCTGGACCTCCCGCCTATCTTATTGTTGTCCTACAGCTTACTGAGTCGTATGGCCGTCTGATTATCCGGCATACGTCTTGATGTCTTCCTCTGGGACATTATGCCGAGGGGGGCGTGTGGCAGGAAGGAGTCGAATATTACTACCGGAGCGATCAGGGAAGCGAACGGGGCGCAAGTGCTGTCGTCCCCCGGCGGACGCCCCCGCGTGGAATGGCCGAAGCCGACCAGCCCCTACCTCAAATTGCATATTGTCACCGAGCGAATCGGCCGCAACGGCGAGATATTCGGCAAACTCAAACCTCCCGTGGAAATCGCGGACACCAAGACCATGATTTCCGGAGTCACTGACGCCAAAGGTCCGGCATCTCAGGTATCTACGCTGGCAAAGACGCGTGCCCACGACCGGGGGAGTTCGGCAAATGCGCGAGTGGCGAGCCTGCACAAATTGGTCTCCGACGGAGGCGCGAAAAAGTCAGCGGGAAATGAAAAATCCAGACAGCCACGGCATACCGCAAGCATCGGACAAGCAACCGCCCGGCCGGAAAAGACGGCAACCCCGGCGGCAAAAACCAATCAACTGGTGATTTCCGGAGAACAGCAGCGGACCAGGAACATGAATGCCGGAACCGCGCCTGTCGCGGCCTCCGCCGGTCCCGGAGCCAAAGTGATCAAACCGTTACTGGTGCATGAGCAGACAAAGGCCTCTCTGTCGAAAGTCACGGCAACGGCCAAAAAACCGTCTTCAGGCACCATGGCCATACCGGCCCGATCGCCCGCCGCACGTTCCGGTACTGCCGCAAGACCGGCCGCCGCCGGGTCAATTCCTAATAAAGCGCAGCCGGGGCAGTCCTCGGCAAAATCGGCGTTGTCACTGGTCATCTCCGGCAAATCGGACGCCACGCCCGCCGGCGGCACAATCACCCCGAAACAATAGGAAAGTTTGGTGATGGGCAAACAAATTACTATTTCCGAAATCGACGAAGTGTTGTCCTTTGATACTTACGATGAATCCACCATAATTTTGTTATCATCCCGTATCCCGGAGGGGACCGTATGTGCCGTCCCCGACAAAACAGGCCATGACTCACAATATCGGATGATGTTCGCCTGCGCCGCGGCGCCTGAAGTCAAAGCCGGGAGATCCGCCAAACGCGACCATCCCCGCCCCGCAAAATAAGGTTGGCATCCTCGCATGGATTTTCGTACATCATTTCAAAATTACGACAGGGAGGTCGCCATTGAACAATCCGATAACGTTCTACATCCTGGGAATCGTCTTCGTTGTTCTGGGGTTTATTGATCTGGCGTTCATGACCTATTCGGGGCATGGGATTAACGGGGTTATGGTGGCCATCTGGGGTTCGTGCTGCCTGGTCTGGGGCGTGCGCAACGAACTACTGCGCCGCCGCTGATCTCCCGGGATTACCTGCGTTAATTCTTGCCGGCCTGGTCAGGCCGCGTTTATTTATGGGGTAAACACATTCAATCCCGGAATCGTTAATGTCGGGGAAGGCACAACGAACGGGTGAACGCGATGAGTGAATTGCGCTATTATCGGATGTTGCTGGTAATCGGGGCCGGGTTTGTGGTGGTTGCCACCTTGTTACTGTACAACACGTTCAAACCGCTGCCGTTCAATGATATATTATGGCAGGAAAGCGGTCGTCTGGTGCGGGGCCGTATGGTGAAAAACCTGCTGGCCAACAACGACTTCACCGGATACAGCCGTGGCGAGGTCATTACCTGGCTGGGGGCGCCGGATTATGACGAGCGGCTGTACTGGTATAATCTGGGGCCGACCACCGCGCCGCATGTCCGCTCCCCGCAAACCCCGGTGGGTGATTCCAGCCAGTTCATCATTGTTTTTCGCGCCGACATTCAAAACCAGATTGTCGAGGTCTTGTTCGACCGGCGGCCCGATTCATTGGGCAATGAGACATTCGATGAAAACGTCTGGCACATTGCCCCGGCGGCTGAACGCGGGAAGATGGCCCGCAACCTGGTCAGCCACTATCGCTGGGTTGGCCGGCCAGCCGGCGATTTGGCGGAACGCCTCGGCCCGCCGGATGGAGAACTGTTTCGCACGCACTACGACGTCGGCAACGCGGGCAAGATTTATTCGTTCGGCCATGCGCTGGTATTCATTTTCGACGAGACCGGGCGGGTCATCCAATATTATCTCCAATAATTCCCCTGCCGTGCGCGGCGCGGCCATCATTGGATAAACCGGTAACTCCCGGATACTTTGTATTTGCCGTTGAGGCGGGTCATCATCTTTTCGGCGATGAACTCGCGCCGCACGGTGCAGAAATCCTCGTACGATTCGGCAATGACATCGTTGACTTCTTTTTCGGTGTAAACCCGTCCCTGGTCGAAACGTGTGAGGAATTCCTGCAGGATCAGCCGTTTTTTCTTCCGCGCGGCGGGGAGGTGGGTCAACCGCCCGTCCACGAAGAAATTGCCCAGCACTTTTTCCCGGTCGGAACGGCGCCGGTTGGATTTCGAGTCGAGCCATTCGCGCAACTGCCCGGCTTCCACGCGCCAGTCTTTGCCCAGCTTATACCCGGGGATTTCCCCAATTTGCAGTTTGCGCACAATCACCTGCGGATTCATTTTTAGCAATTGGGCGACTTCCGCGCTGGTGAGGAATTCCATGGTTTTCGGCTGTTTTTCATCTTCCATCTCTCCACTCCTCATTATCACTATCAAGTATTATACGGTATTATAACGTATTTTGTAAGATATTTTTGGCGAGCGGATTTATTTTCCCCCTAACCCGTTGAATGGCAATAAATCCTGCAACTCCTGAAGTTGGTTTGCCGCAGGCCGTATCCTCCGTTACATTGACGGCAGGATGTTGGGGAGGGTTTAAATAACTGTATGACCACGCACCTGCTCATCGCCGTCTTATGCCTGGTCTGGGGCGCCAGCTGGGTGGTGATCAAGATCGGTTTGGCGGACGCGCCGCCGTTTATGGCGGCGACTTTGCGCTTCGTGATTGCCGTGGTGTTCCTGGGAGCGTTGGTTTTTTTCGGGAGAAGACCTCAGCCGCAGGGCCGGACGACATGGTGGCGGGTCCTGGCGCCCGGTGTTTTCATGTACACCATCCCCTACGCCTCGGTCTACTACGCCGCGCCGTTCATCCCGGCGGCGTTGAGCGCCGTGTTATTCGCCACGTTTCCGTTTTTTGTGGCGATCCTTGCCCATTATTTTCTGCCCAACGAACGACTGGATATCATTAAATTGCTGGGGCTGACCGGCGGGTTCCTGGGGATCGTAGTGATATTCATCGACGGTCTGTCTGTGCCCGACCCCCGCGTCATTCCCGCGATGTTGATTGTGCTGTTATCGCCGGCGGCGGCCTCGCTGGCCTCGGTCTGGTTGAAAAAATACTTGACCGGGGTGGACAGCGTCTCCGCCACATTCTGGCAAATGACGGTCGGGGCGGTTTTTCTTTTGCCGATGGCGTTCGGGTGGGAGGACCCGGCGGATTTTCACTGGACTCTTGCTACAGTCGGGGCGGCGGCCTTTCTGGGTATTTTCGCGTCCGCTCTGGCCTTCGTAATTTACCTGCATCTGCTGAAGACCCAGGAAGCCACACGGATGTCGCTGGTCGCTTTTGTAACCCCGCTTGTTACCGTGGTTGTGGGGTGGCTCGTACTGGGCGAACGGCTGGGCGTGGAAACGCTGTTCGGGGGCTTGTTGGTGCTGGGCGGGTTGTTTTGTGTGCTGGTGTGGGCGCCGCAACGGCAGCGGCTGGATGCCGGGCGCGTGCGCAAGTGAACATTGCCCTGTCGCAGATTTGACGGCTGCCGCATTCTCCGCACAAATCCGGTTGATTTTGCTGTGTTCCGGGGATATAATGCCACTTCGCGCCGGGTGGGTGCTTAGACTGAAAGGCGGGCTGTGACGATGATCATCGCCAAAAATATTTTTCTGACCAAAGGAGTGGGGCGGCATCGCGAGAAATTATCCAGTTTTGAGCTGGCCCTGCGGAATGCCGGGATTGCACATTTCAATCTTGTCTCCGTGTCTTCGATTTTTCCGCCGCACTGTAAGATGATTTCCCGTGCGGCGGGATTAAAAAAGTTGCAGAAAGGCCAGGTCGCCTTCACCGTGATGAGCCGCAATGAAACCCGGGAACCTAACCGGCTGATCACCTCTTCGGTCGGGCTGGCGATCCCGGTCGACCCCGAGCAAGTGGGGTATCTGACCGAGCACCACGATTTCGGCAAGACCGAAAAATTCGTCGGTGAATATGTCGAGGACCTGGCGGCGACCATGCTGGCCACTTCGCTGGGACTGGAAATCGATCTCGACAAATCATGGAACGAAAAAAAGGAAGAGTGGAAAATTTCCGGACAGATCTATCGCACCAGCAATGTGACCCAGTCGGCCCGGGGTGATATCAACGGGTTGTGGACGACTGTGGTCGCGGCGGCTATGCTGGCGACTGATTGATTCTGCCGGACCGGGTTATCGGCGTTTCAGGGAAACGCCGGGAATGCACCGCCAACATGTCTCAGGGAATAGCTATGACTCAACAACGGCCCTATCCACCGACCGAACCGCTGGTCATCGATCCCGCAGATTCTGTGGCCGATGTCCTGGCCAAAATGCAGAAAATTTCTTTCCAGGGGCGAACTCTGGGGCAGGCGTACGATATCTGGCAACAGATGCTGAACGACGAGTGCACGATCTGGCTGGGTTTGTCCGGGGCGATGACCGCCGGGGGGATGCGCAATATCGTCTCGTATCTGCTGCGGCATCGTTTGGTCGATATCCTGGTTTCGACCGGGGCCAATCTGTTCCACGATATCTATGAATCGATGGGAACGCCCCACTTCATCGGCGATCCGAACGAGGACGACCTAAAGTTGCGTGCCGCACACCTGGACCGGGTGTACGACACATACCTTGATGAGGACGTTTTCCGGGTCATCGACCGCTGGGTGATGGATTGGGCGTATGGTACATTGGAAAACCGCCCGTACACCAGCCGCGAATTTCTTTTCGAGTTGGGCCGCACGCTTTCGAAAACCGCGCGGCACGACGGCATTTTGACTTCGGCGTATAAAGCCGGAGTCCCCATCTTTTGCCCGGCCATCGCCGATTCATCGTTTGGTATCGCTCTGGCCGGCAGGAAGGACAAAGGGACGCCGCCGTTTCAGTTTAATCTGGTGCGGGACGTGGAAGAAACCGCGTTGATCTTTGAGGTTGCCCGGGAAACCGGAGTTATCTATATCGGCGGCGGCACACCCAAAAACTTCATCCAGCAGGCTGCGGTGGTGGTTGAACAAAAAGATTTCAAAGGCCACCGCTACGCCATCCAGATTACCGCCGATGCCGCGCACTGGGGCGGATTGTCGGGATGCACGTTTACCGAGGCCAAATCCTGGGGCAAGATCCACCCCCGGGCGTCGATGACCAGCGTGCGCTCCGACGCCACGCTGGCGATGCCATTTTTAGCTACCGCCATCGCCGGCTATGCCAAATCCATGACTGCCAAAAGGCGGGCGCCGATATTCAAGCATGGCGTCAATCTGGCGCTGGAAGGGTACACCGCGGCCGATTAGCAGGCGCCGCAATTGGGGAACCTGTGTGCCATGATGGCTGGTTCATTTGTCGAATTTAATTTTCTTGGTTTGCCCCCGGTGAATTCATCACGGGAAGAGGCCAGGTATTCTATTGTCCCCGTGGCCTATGAGGGGACTGTCACCTACGGCGCGGGGACGAAATTTGGTCCCGCCGCAATCATTGCCGCCTCGCGCGAGGTAGAAACCTACGACGCCGTCACCGGCATCGATCTGGCCGATATCGGTATCTGCACTCTGCCGGAGGTGGCCGCGGTCGCCACGGGGCCGGAACAGATGGTCGCGCGTGTCGAGCAGGTTATTGCCGCTGAACTGGATGCGGGCCGGACACCAATTATGCTGGGCGGCGAACACTCGTTGACCACCGGCGCGGTGCGGGCCTACCGTAAGAAATTCCCCGGGCTTTCCGTTTTGCAATTCGACGCGCACCTCGATTTGCGCGATGCATATCAGGGTTCGCCGTACTCTCATGCCTCGGCGATGCGCCGGGTGCGGGAGATATGTTCTCATGTCTGTGTGGGGGCGCGCAACTGCTCGGCTGAAGAAAAAGAGTTTATCGAACGGGAGGGCGTCCCGGTATTCTGGGCCCGGGATGTCATCGGACGGAATGATTGGTATGACCGGTGTCTTGAGCATTTGACCAAAGATGTGTATGTGACGTTCGATCTGGATGGTTTTGACCCGGCGGTGATGCCGGCGGTGGGCACGCCCGAACCGGGCGGGCTGGGGTGGTACGACGCGTTGGATTTCCTGCAGTATGCTTCCACAAAAAAGAACATCGTCGGCGCCGACATCGTCGAGCTGGCCCCGATCCCCGGCTTATTATATCCCGATTTCACCGCTGCGCAACTGACGGCGGCGCTGATTCGGATGATGGATGCGGGTTCGTCGGTAAGGTGAGTTTTCCCGACGCCGGTCCCGCACTTTGACACCGCTGCGGTATGTTGTTTGCCGTAAGCCAAAGGCAAAAGAATGAATCACCGTCAGCCCTTAATATGTATCAAATCCCTGGGATGTATTTCCAATTTACTGGACGGAACTGGTTTTGAGCGACTGGCGGCTGAGGCCGGATATGACGTGACGGATAATTTGTCGAAAGCGGATGTGATTCTTGTCAATACGTGCGCGTTTAATCAGATCAAGGAAGACGAAGCTGTTCGGATAATCACACTGGCCGGAAAAACCAAGCGGCGCGGCACCCAGCTCATTGTCTGCGGATGTCTGCCGAGTATTAATCAGCAGCGGCTGCGCGCGATACACGATGGAGTTGTTTTTGGTCCGTCCGATCCGTCTTTACTGCTGGCGGCCCTTCGCGTGCATGCCTCCCGCCGGATACAATTTGGCGGGCCATTGTCTTATCATCAGTATTCTCCGCTGAAAAAGACCATTTATCAGGTTAAACGCACGGCTGATGCGCTCCCTCTGGTCGGGGGACTTAACTTGTACCGTCGGTTGTTCGCCCCGTTTTTTGTCTATGCTCGGGACGTGTATTGCCTCAAAGTCGTATCGGGTTGTTGCGGTACGTGTGCCTATTGTGCGATACGCTTTGCCAAAGGTCGGGCAAAAAGCAAACCCCTGCCGGATATTCAAAATGAATTCGCTGCGGCTTTGACGCAAGGGTACCGTCGTTTTGTCCTGGTCGGCGATGAGATTACCGCCTACGGCCGTGACGTGGAGAACGGCGGCACCATTCTGGATGTAATTGATTTATTAAACCAAGAGCCGCAGGTATCGTCGGTGTTTCTTGAATCTTTTGAGCCGGGTTTTATGATTGCTCATTTTCCCGATATTTTGCAGATATTCAACCGTGGCAAAGTCCCGATTTTTTGTTCGTCGGTTCAAAGCGGCAGTAATCGTATCCTGTCGCTCATGAATCGCAAGTATCAGGCAGAGGATTATGCCGCGTGCCTGGACGAAATCAAAGCTTCATTCCCGAAAGTCGCATTGCGGACTGAAGTGATGGTCGGCTTTCCCGGTGAAACCGAAGAAGATTTTTCCGCCACACTGATGTTGATCAGGCGATTAAATTTGGATTTTGTCCGCGCACATATATACGAGGACCGGCCGAACACCCCGGCAGCGAAAATGCCGGGCAAAATTCCGGAAGATGTGAAAAGGATCCGCCGCAAGAAAATCATCCGCCAGCATTGGAAAAATCTTTTCTTCCGTGGCAGCGGCCGTAAAACTCTCCAGGGTCAAAACCGGCTGATTCTCAATGAACCAGCCGGCAGAATTACTTCAACGTAGTTTTCTATTTCGCAAATGCCAGCGGCCCGCCCAGTTTCAGCGCTACAGTGGCGACGTTGGCCCCATGGTGCCGGGCGGCAACAAGTTGGTCGTCGTTAAGGCCTTTGGGTTTCAGATTTTCGTCCGCGCTACGGCCATGCGGGCCCCATTGCGATCCGGCTTTGGCGTAGCCGGGCGTATTTTTGGGCAAGGGGATCAGGAGCAACCCCAGTTCCGCGAAATTGCTCAGCATGCTCAGCTGGGTCAGTTCCGCGCCGCCGCCGGAGTTGCCGAAACCGCTGCCGGTGGTAAATACAGCACCCACTTTTCCGGTGAGCGCGTCTTTCATCCACAGGCCGCTGCAGACCTTGTCGATCAGCATTTTCATCCGGTAGTCCATCGACCCCATATGCACCGGGGAGCCGAAGATCAAAGCATCGGCGGCCAGCAGGTCGTTGATTTTTGTTTCCTCGGCCATTTTCAGGACGGCCTCAGCCCCGTCAACCGAGTTGACCCCCTCGGCGACCGCCTCGGCCATCTTTTTGGTACTGCCGTAATCTGTTGCGTAGACAATTATTACCCTGGCCATATCCGACGCTCCTTTTTTCTTTCTTCGATTCCCGCCACACGGGCGGTACCGCCCGGCCAAACAGGGCGATAAAATACTACGATAATTATCCGAAATTGTGAGCCGGGGGAAAACGGGTTTGTCCCCTACTGCGGCAGGCGCAGGGCCAGCCGGGCCGCGTGCCGGGCCGCGTCGTGGATCTCTTTCAGCGGTCTGCCTGATGAATCAGCGGCCTTCTTGCAGTCATCATATTCCGGCGCGAAATTCACGATCTTGCCGCCCAGTTTGCCGATTTTGATGTGGATCTCACCATATTCGGTGCGCACGGCCAGCACTTCACGCGCCAATTTGGCCCGCCGGACCTCGCGTGTACGCACACCCAGGGTCGTGGTCTCAGTGAGGATAATCTCCGTGAGCCGCGCGGCTTCCGTCGGGCCGGCCAGCACACTGAGCATCACCGCCGGCCGCGATTTTTTCATCACAATCGGTGTGGTCCACACATCCAAAGCGCCCGCGGCAAACAGTCGTTCGATGACGTGCTCAAAAAACTCGGGATTCATATTATCGATATTGGTCTCAATAAACTGGACAGTGTCCTCATCATATCCCTCTGCAGCAGCAGTTCCCAGAAACGCCCGCAGCAGATTGGGAATTGGCAAATCGCAGCGGCCCGCGCCATAGCCGATGGCCTCTACTTTCATGGGGGGCAGCGGCCCATACTCTTCGGCCAAAGTAGTCAGGATCGCCGCCCCGGTCGGTGTGGTCAGTTCTGCTTCAATGCCCTGAGAATAGACGGGTACTCCCTGCAACAGGGTGATGGTGGCCGGGGCGGGGACCGGGATTTCGCCATGGGCGGCTTTCACGAAACCCGTACCGAGATGCACCGGCGATGATATAATCCGGCCGATACCCAGCAGGTGGATACCGATCATTGCGCCGACGATATCGATGATCGCATCGAGTGCGCCAACTTCATGAAAATGGATTTGCTCGACAGTCTTATTATGAATTGCCGCCTCGACTTCGGCCAACCGGGTGAACGCCGTAATGCTCTGTTTTTTAATGGATTCATCGAGTTCACTGTCCCGAATAATTTTGGTAATATCCGATAATCCGCGGTGCACGTGGCCTTCGGTGGTTTCCACATGTATTTGCGTGGCCGACAGCGCCTTTTTCATCACCTTCTCGGCGCGAATTTCCCAGCCGGAGACATGCAGTTTACCCAGTTCGGCCCGCAGATCAACCAACGACACGCCGGCATCCACCAGCGCGCCGAGGACCATGTCGCCGGAAATTCCGGCAAAACAATCGAAATACAGGATCTTCATCGTGTGTCCGCCATCCGATTGATCATACTCGCATAATAACCCGCGCCGAAGCCGTTGTCGATATTCACCACGGCTACCCCCGGCGCGCAGCAGTTGAGCATTGCCAACAGCGCGGCCAAGCCATTGAAGCTGGCGCCATACCCGACACTGGTCGGGACCGCAACAACCGGAACATCCACCAACCCGCCGACCACGCTGGCCAGTGCGCCCTCCATGCCGGCGACGACGATGATCACTCCGGCCGCATACAGGATATGCTGCTGGTCCAGAATACGGTGCATCCCCGCCACGCCGACATCGTGGACCCGCGCGACAACATTGCCCATCGTCTCGGCGGTCACCGCCGCTTCTTCCACCACCGGCAAATCCGAGGTCCCCGCGCCGATCACCGCGATGGGCCGGTCGTGTTTTTTCTCACGGGGTAAGCCGATGACCACGATCCGCGCCTGTTCATGGTAAACCGCGTCATCCCGCCGCGCGCGGACGGCAGCATAGACTTCCGCATTGGCGCGGGTAGCCAGGATCGGCCCGGATTTTGCGGCCAGCTTGTCGACGATTTCTGTTATTTGGGCCGTGGTTTTGCCCTGGCAGAAAATAACTTCAGGAAAACCCGTCCGCAATTCGCGATGAGTATCCGGCCGGGCGAAATCCAAATTATCGTAGGGCAGCGAGCGCAGGCGGTCCAGCGCCTCATTGATCGCCAGTGTGCCGTTTTGCACCTCGGCCAGAATTTGTTTCAATTTTTCCTTATTCATGCCGCTTCAGGTCCAACGTTTCATTCATGCTCCCGGTTCGATACCCCAGCAAATCCACGCAGACATAAGTATAACCGAGAGATTTGAAGAAAGCGGCGGTTTTTTGCGCCAGATCATCCTCACACAATTTTGCCTTATCCGCGCCGGAGACTTCGATGCGCGCAATTGTGCCGTGGTCACGCACGCGCAATTGCCGGATTCCCAACTGCCGCAGGTATTGTTCGCCGCGGCTGACCCGGTCAATACCCTCAATGGTAATCGGCGTGCCGTACGGAAAGCGGCTGGCCAGACAAGGGGAGCTGGGCTTGTCCCAGGTGGGCAGGTTCATTCGCTTTGATAATTGGCGAATATCGGCCTTGGTGAGTCCTGCCTCTCGCAGCGGCGAACGGACGCCCAGTTCGGTGATCGCTTTTTGCCCCGGACGATAATCTTCGAGATCATCGACAATCGACCCATCGGCCACCCAAGCCAGTCCCTCACGTCGGGCCAGTGCGAGTAACTCATTGAACAACCGCTTCTTGCAAAAATAACAACGTTCCGGGGAATTTTCGGCAAAGGCCGGATCGTTCAGCGCCTCGACTTGCAGGATGGTATGCCGGACACCGAGCGAGGCCGCATCATCCGCGGCCTGTTGCTGGTCCCAGGGCGGCTCGACCTCGGAACGTTCGGTAACTGCCAGGATTTTATCCTTCAGCACTTCCGCCGCGACCCGCAGCAAAAACGTGCTGTCCACACCGCCGGAGTAGGCGACCAGTACACTGTCCATCCGGCGCAGGATGTCCCGCAGGGCGGTGAGTTTTTCTTCGGCGGTCGGCATTTCGGTTTTTCAGTATGCGGCTATGGGGGCGCACGGACCTTTCGCCCGCGGGCGTCAAATCATCACATTATACGTGATGGTATGGCCTTTGGCTGACAAAGAAAGCGGAATACCGATCATGAACACATGGGTACGCTCACACTTGCGGTGAATCCGGGGGCGGTTCCGCGGCCGGCGGCTTTTCACCGGCTGCAGCCGGTTCTTCGCGCGCGGCATTGCTTTCATCAACAAAATTCAAATGCAATTGGTACAGAGTATGGTCCAGCAGCCGCTTTTCCTCATTGGTGAGATTGCCGACGGTTTTCAGGCGCAGGGCTTCCAGCGTATCGATGGCATAGCGGGCCATGTCGAGGTTTTTTTCGACCTTGCCGTCGGTGCCGGCAATTTTGCCCATGAATTGCAATGCCGCGGCCTCGTGCGACATGATCAGCTGGAACAGGTGGACATTGATATCCGGTTTTTCAGTCATCGTTTGTACCATCCGGAGACATGATTACCGCATTGATTCAAACTTTATCCGTAAGCCGCCGGGCCAGTTGAATGTTGTGCAGCACATCCATCAGTTCGGCGTCCAGTTTTTTCAAAAGGCGCAGCAAATCATAATCGTTGCACTGCGGGATCAGGACCCGTATCTGTTCGGCGACCGCCTCCGCGTCCTGTGCTATTTTTTCCAATGCCTGTTGCATCTTGACCCGCCTCCAGGGTTATAATCCACAACGAATGAATTATATAATTACATACGGATGTGTCAACCGGGCATTTTGCGGCAGCGGCAGGCGGCGCCGGCGTGTCGGCCAGGTAAAGGCGGCAGAATGCGGGACCGAAGAGCATTCCGGGTCGGCAAAAAATCCGCGACGGCACTGGTCGCACAAATCTTCGATTTACTTGTGCCCCGGTTTGCATTACATTGCGTCCCGAGTTAAAAAACCGGGGTCGGGTTCCACGGGAGCGCAGACCCCTCGGGTTGACGTGGGAGAACGTATGGAACGTACCGGCAGTGATGATCGCGGTTTTTTCACGCAGATCTCCAGCTTCCAGCGCGCGTTCTGGATGCTGAACATTATGGAGATGCTCGAACGGCTGGCCTATTACGGCGTGCGGGTGGTGATCCCGATTTACATCGCGCAGGCCGACGAAATTAACGGCCTGCATTTTTCGCAAATCGATAAGGGGATAATTTTCATGTGGTGGGCGATCGTCCAGTCCTTGACGCCGCTTTTTTCCGGGGGATTCGCCGACCGCTATGGCTACAAAAAGACCATCTCCGTGTCGATCGTGCTGAAAATGATCGGCTATTTGCTGATGGCCACACAGCGGGAGTTTTATCCGTTCCTGTTTGGCTGCTGTGTTCTGGCCTTCGGCACCGCGATTTTCAAACCGGGGATCCAGGGTTCGCTGGTCCAGACGCTGAACAAGAAAAATTCCGGCGTGGGCTGGGGCATGTTTTATATGCTGGTGAACATCGGCGGGTTCCTGGGACCGCCACTGGCTCATTTCCTGTATGGGGTTTCCTGGCCGGCAGTCTTTTACGGCTGCGCGATAATTGTTTCGCTGAATTTCCTGACCATGCTGACCTACAAGGAGATCCATCCCGGGGCGAACAGCGCGGCGGGCCGCTGGAGGTGATGCGCCTCACGTTCAGGAATATCATCAAACCGCGGTTGTTCATTTTCATTCTGATTATGTCCGGGTTCTGGCTGATGTTTATGCAGCTTTTTGATATGCTGCCGAACTTCATTGTCGACTGGGTCGATTCCTCGCAGATGGTCCGTGATTTGAACCTGCCCGCGTGGATGACCAATGAGACCTCGCGCGGGGTGCAAATCACCCAGGAATGGTTGATTAACGCCAATGCGGGATTGATTATTCTGGCAGTGGTTTTCCTCTCCTGGGTGGTCTCCCGCATGCGGCGGCTGCATTCGATCCTGATCGGGATAACCATCTCCTCCATCGGACTGGTCCTTGCCGGGTTCAGCATGACCGGGTATTTTTGTTTGATGGGCATCCTCATTTTCTCGGTAGGCGAGATGCTGGCCAGCCCCAAGATGAATGAATACCTTGGGGTTATTGCCCCCGAGGGCCAGAAAGGCCTGTATATTGGGGTACGCCAACATCCCGTTAGCTATCGGCTGGGCATATGGATCGTTTCGCGGAGGGCAGGTTTACGAAGAAATGGGCGATAAGGCCAATTTGGCCCTCCGGTACTTTGCCGAACACTTGAATATCACTGATGGTGTTGCCCGTACCGAGGCAGTGGCCAAGCTGCAGGAAGCCATGAACTTGAACGGCACCGAGGTAACCCAGCTTCTCTGGAACACTTACCATCCCTATACACTGTGGTACCAGTTTGCCGCCATCGGTATCCTTTCGGCGATCGGCATGTTTTTCTATGGCCGTTCAGCCCGTAAGTGGGAAGCGCCGGATATTTGAAGTCCCCCAAAACATCTGTTAATCACAGGGCAGGTCGCACACCTGCCCTTTTTTGCGTCGTCTCCGCAAGTATCGCGATCCGAAATGCGCCATTTGCTGAGTTTATCAGGGAAAGGCGCATGGGAATCTTGTAATACAGCAATTAATGCTTTTTGGAGCATGCCATTATTATGCAGTAATAGGCCATTTTCAGAGCCGTTCTCTATTTTGTTTAACAACAACCACTTACTTATTTAGCTATCTGCATGTGTGTCTTTCCGTTGAAAACCGGATAATATCATCCATAAAAGCTTGACAAATACGTGCTTGAACCCGATATTTTGGTAGTACTGAGCGTTACTTCAGGGCCGTCGGTTTTCCATCGTCAACTTTGCCGGCGGTCGAATAATAAGTTTATCCCGGCGGTGAATAAAACCGCGGGGGGTAGGCGGTGTAGGATGCGAATCCCAACAATTTTTTACGGCGGAGGTGTCATATGATTTTGTGTGGAGGGGGCTACGCTCGGAGGAGCTGGCGATGTTGTCGCTTGTTTGGGCCGGTTGCACTCTGCTTGATTTTCCTGGCAAGCGTTGCTGTCGCCGATGACTCCAGCCCTTCCCCGTCACCGTTGTACCAGCAATCGCTGGAAAAATCGATTGCTAAGTTTCATGATGACGATCGAGGCGGCGGGGCCCCGCAAACACTTGCGGCCCGTGCGCAACTGGCCGACCCGCTTGGTTTAGTCGCGGGTAGTGAACAGGCGGTCGAAACGCCGATACCGGGTGATTCACGCGCCAAACCGGCGGGTTTGATCTGCCAGATGCAACGGGATAATAATTATCCATTATCCTATTATTTCGGCTTTGCTGCCCGTGATCGGATTGCCTGTTTCTATGATCCGACCGACCCGGCACAAGCCGGATGCGGGGTTGCCGGTCCCTATCCGCTGGAGATTTTTGAGATCTGGCTGAGTATGTACAGCGATCCCACCGGCTCATCGATGTGGCCGGTTGCCGTTCGCTTGTCGATCTATGACGCGAATATGGATGATCCGGCTTGTCCGGTCCCGGCAACCGAACTCTGCGCGGTTGATTATCTGCTGACGCAGGCTGCCTTTGATTACCCGAATGTCGGCTATGTGGTCCTGCCGGAAGTGTGTTGTGTCAATGCCCCGTTTTTCGTAGTTATCGAATACACGGGCCAGACTCCGGCTCCCTATCCCAGCATAGTCATGGATTATCCGCCGGTGTCGCAAATTCCGCCGCTGCCGGAAATTGATCCATGTGAAGCATGGTTTTTCTATAATGTCAATTCCCAGTGGTATGATTGGAATACGACCTGGTCTGCCAATCCTCCGGGCCGCCCCGGTTTCCCCTGGCTGCGTCCCGAGGGAGAATTACCGCCGAACGATTGCGAAGATGAGCCGGCGCCGACGATGCCCGGTTATCCGACATGCGACGGTACGGCAACATGTCCGCAAACCACGACCTGCCCGGGATTCAACACCTGTGCCGGTACGGCGACCTGTCAGAATGGGCCGACTTGTCCGGAAAATCCGACGTCTCCCGGTTTTGCCACATGTGAGGGCACCCAGACCTGTCCGGGAATGTTCACCTGCCCGGATATGCCGACGTGCCATGGACACCAAACATGCGAAGGCACGACGACTTGTGTCGGCACACCGACCTGTGCCGATATGGAGACATGTCCCGGCTTTGCCACGTGTCATGGGTCCTTGACCTGCGATGCCGAATGCCCATTAAACGCAAAGTCAGTCGAATCTCCGACGTATGCCGGCGCCCCGACGTGTGCGGGGACGACGACTTGTCCGGGAACAGTGACGTGCGGTGGACAATCAACCTGCCCGGGTGTCTCAACCTGCCCGGGTACCGCTTCCTGTGCGGGTGTGACGTGTGACGGAGCAGCGACATGTGCCGCCGGTGGTTGTGAGGCGAAGGGCGTGCCCGAATTCACCGAAAATATGGCAACCTTGCACGGTGAACCTACCTGCGACGGCGCCACGACCTGTGGAGCCACCCCGACTTGTCCGGGTAATCAGACCTGTCCGGGCATGGAAACCTGTCCAGGGACGACCACCTGCCCCGGCACCAATACATGCGATAATCGGCCGACCATGCCGGGGACCAGTACATGCGAAGGTCTGCCGACATGTCAAACGACCTGCTATGGCATGCCGACCTGTCTTGATACGCCGACATGTGCGGTAGGTGGCTATACCTGTGACGGTAATCCCACCTGTAACGGGACGATGACATGCAATACGTCAAATACCTGTTTCAGCTGTCCGACGTGTTATGGTTACACCACCTGCCATACCACCTGCCAACCGGGCGGTGCGACGTGTGTCATGACGTGCTTCAGTGAACCGACTTGTCCCGGCCAGTCGACCTGTCCGTCCGAACCGACATGTTGTGACGGCGGTGAGACTTGTCTGGGCAGTATGAGTTGTCAGGGTACAGTTACCTGCGCCGGACTCGCGACCTGCCTGGGTGGAGGCGCGACCTGTCAGGGCGAACATACCTGTTGTGGTTGTCCGACATGCACCGGCACTTCGCCCACATGCGATATGACTTCCACGTGTGACGGTTCCGCGACCTGCGGCGGAGTGGCGACCTGTATCGGCTGGGATACCTGCCCCGGTACTGCCACCTGCCCCGGCAGCGGTACGTGCCCCGGCGACGCTTCCTGTCCCGGAACAAATACCTGTCCGGGAACGGGAACATGTCCGGGCGACCAGACCTGCGTGGGGATGTTGACCTGTCCGGGTACCGGGACCTGCCCCGGCGATGCCTCGTGTTCCGGCACCGCCACGTGCGCTGGTACCGGCACCTGCCCGGGCGATCCGTCCTGCGCCGGCACGCAAACCTGCCCGGGGACGGGTACCTGCCCAGGGGACCAGACGTGCGCCGGAACGCAAACCTGTCCCGGCACCGGCACTTGTCCGGGCGATCCGTCCTGTGCGGGGACGGCAACCTGCGCCGGAGAATTGACCTGTGATGGCGGGCAGACCTGTGATGGTACGGTTACCTGTGACCACTCGGTCACCTGCGCCGGCATGGTCACCTGCCCCGATATGCAGACTTGTCCGGGATTCGAAACCTGTTACGGCACGGCAACCTGTGAAGGCGGCCCGACCTGTCCGGAGAACCCGACATCACCGGGTTATGCGACATGTGCGGGAACAACCACGTGTCCGGGCGAATTCACTTGTCCGGATATGCAGACGTGTCATGGGTTCGAAACCTGCGAGGGGACGACAACCTGTCCGGGTTCACCCACCTGTGATAATTACCAGACCTGTCCGGGATTTGTCACGTGTACGGGGACGATCACTTGCGGCGGCGTTTCTACCTGTGTGGGCACGCCGACGTGTGTCTCGGGTGTTACCTGCTATGGCGCGCAGACCTGTGCGCCTGATGCAAGCTGTGCCTGCGATTGTACGGCATGGTGCGATATGGACCTTTCTGCGCCGGTTCCTTCCTTCACGCCTGTTGATGTGGCTTATATCGTGGCGTACGTGTACAGAGGGCTGGACGCCCGGCCGGTGTTGCCCAATTGCCCGGCGTGCTTCCCCACGAACAAAAACGGCGACTGGAACTGTGACGGAATGGTCACTCCGCTGGATGTGACGTGGTACGTTCAGTATGTGTACAAATCATCGGGTGTTGGTCCGTGCGATCCGTGTTTATGCACGCCCTATCCGACGAATTGTCCATCGTACCCATGATAGTTGGGGACTGAACAAGACCGAAGACAAAGGCGGCCCTCAGTTGCGGGCCGCCTTTTTTTAGTGTTGTATCAGACCGCCGTGAAAGTCAACTCAAGATCGGGCATACTTCAATCATTGCTATGGTGCTGAACCTGCCCGGATTTCATTCGGGATTGCCGGGCACCGGCGTGGGGGTGTCTGTAGAGGTCACGTCACGAAAATGATAGAGCGAGTCGATTGTTGAAAAATAATTACGATCGGGAAGCAATGGAAACTGCGTGCCGAAATATTCGTTGAATACCACGCGGAATGTGTTCACGGGAGTGATTTCAGGATAAAGCGGATTCTTCCCCGGCCCGGGGAGGTAGTAGGCATTCAGAATACTCATCCGTTCGGTGAGGTCCGTTGCCGGCAATGAATCCCAGTCAAGGTGGGACCCCGGGCCGTGATCGGCCTGCAGAATAATCAGCGGCGGGTTGTCCCCGGCCTCGTCCAGGATTTCCCTGATCATCGTTTCAATCCGCCGGTTAAGATATGCCAACTGCCCGCGATATCCATCGAGGTATTCTTCCGGTGTGCCACCCTCCCGGTAATAGTGTGAACCATCACTGAAATTGAACAACCGCGGGCGGCTTATGGTTTCACCATCCGGGCCGAAGACAAACGGCGGGTGCGGGGAGACAATATGCGCAATAACTAGGCAGGGGGCCGGCCCCTGTTGCAGAGAGGGGAGTTTGTTGACGATGAAGTGCACGCGGTCGCGATGGAAATCATATTGCGTTTTTCCCAGCCGCATGACAAACGGAATGGGGGTCAGCGACAGGAGACTATTGTCCAGTTCCGACAGGGTCATGCCGGGGTGCACATAGCGGTCGGCCGTGACCAGTTCGGTGTATGTATACCCCGATGCTGGGGCAATAATGGTATAACCATAATGCCGTAAAAATTCGAAGACGACGTTATTCTGCAGCAACCAGACCAGGGGCCCCCGGTTTCGGGAGTCGCGGTCAAAGGCGGTCAGTTGTTGCAGGTAATCAAGATTGAGTGACGAACTCAGCGACAGCAGGGTTTGGCAGTAGTTGGCCGTGCTTTTGTCTGCGACGTAAAATCCGTTGTTCCGCAGAAAGGATAAGAACCTGCTGTTGTCGAATCCGTACAGTCGCTGCAGGACATCCTCGCGGGCATAACCGTCCAGAATGATATAATAAATGTTGGGAAACGTGGCCGCCGCCGGCGCGTCGGGGAATGTGATGTTTTGCCCGGTAGTTATGGCGGGTCGGGAAAGCAGGGTATTCCCGCCTGCCACAACTTGCACGGCCACTAAAACTGCGGCGACAATATTAAGTATTTTGGTCAGGGGGCGCAGGTCCCGGCGCGTGCGTAACCCGGCATAAACCAGGACCGTCAATAAGATGCACCAGAGGATAAAGATTATTTCCTCCGGCCCGGCGGGCGATTCGCCGGCATAGCCCAGGCCGCGCAGCGCGCGCACGGCGTGGCCGTACGAAAACAACAGTAACAGAAAAATCGACAGGGTCAGCGAGCGCTTGCCCACATCGGCGATAAACGTGCGCAACAGCAGCAAGGCGGCGGCCACAAAACCCAGGATGATCAACAGTGGAACGACAAGTTCACTCGGAGGGACTTCCCCGGCATTGTGAGCATAGATCAAAAGCAGCGGAAATAGGGCGAAACCAAACGGATGGAAGACAAATATTCTTTTCATGTCATCGCCACAGCCGAGCACAATATCATGTTATTGGGCGACGATTCGGGAAATCACCGCTTCATCATCCGGAAGCAAGCCGGCTGCGACCAGGCGGGGCACCAGGATCCGCCAGGCCTCGTCCTGCGCGAAAATGTCCTTGAAGATCGGCAACGCCCGCTCGGTTTGTCCCACAGTGACCAGTGTCACCGCATGCCAGAACAGAATCTCCAGGTTGCCCGGCGCCAATTCGGCGGCATGGGCATAGGCCGCCGCGGCATCGTCCAGCTTTCCCAGGGCGATTAACTCATCGCCCCGGTTCATAAGATCATAAGCCCGGGAGATGTCCAGCAGCCGCCGCAGTTCGGCCAGCGGTTCGGGAGAATCATCGACGCGCAGGTCAACGATGCGGTCATTCCAGACCCGGCCGGTCGGTGTGCCGCGCACGATCAGCATTGCCGCCGACTGCCTGCCCCGGATATCGCCGCCTTCGCCCTGAGCGGCGTCGAGGGCGGCCAGCATGCGCCCGGCCAGATCACCGGTTGCCGTTTCAAACGCCCGGGCCATTGCGCCCCACACTGTCGAATCGCGCATCAGGTTGGCCTGCACGGAGTAGATGCGTCCTGATGCATGCCCGGCGTGCGCGATGCAGTTTTCGCCGGTATGTGTGGCAATGTTTCCCTGTTTATCAATCATCGCCACCTGCCGCACTTCCCGTTGCGGATCGGAGGCCAGCAGCCCGAGCAGGGCCAGCTCGGCCGTTTTGCCGTTTTTCATCATCTCCAGCCCCAGCGGCCCATACGCAAAATCAACCAGCGATTGGGTGGCGACCACACCGACTCCTGCCTCCGCCCAGATGACGTCGGCAACTTTGAACCAGTGCGATTGCACCGCCGCGCCGAATTCTCCGGTCGTACTGTCGAACGCCACAATTGAATAGGTATTGGCCAGATGGGTCGGCCGGACAGCCGGCGTCGCCCGGACATTTTGAGCATTCAACGCCAGGAGCACACCACATAACCATACTATTTTGCTCATCACAATCCTCCCGCTTGTCTCGATTTCTGCTGAACAATATACGGGCTTGCTGCTTTTCCAGCCACTGTCAACTTCCCCGAATCCGTCGGCAGACATCACTTTTCGCAAGTGAACTCACCGGCGGATGCGTACATTTCCTCGGACGTGAAAACGCCGGCATGCCGGCAGGGAGAAGGTTATGGTCTTGCATGACAAGGCGGCGCTGGTCACCGGCGCATCGCGGGGAATCGGGCGGGCGACAGCGCTGTATCTGGCGCAGGCGGGCTGCAATGTTCTGGTCCATTACCACCAAAATCAGGCGGCGGCAGAGGAAACGGCACGGCTGGTCCGAGACTTTGGGGTTTCGGCCGAAATTTGCGCGGCGGATATAGCAGTGCGCGGCGATGTTGAAAAAATGGTCGATTTTGCTCTGCAAAAATTCACCGTCATCGACATCCTGGTCAATAATGCCGGAATCTGGGAGGAAGCCCCAATCGAGAAAATGACTGAAGAGAAGCTGCGGCGGACTCTGGAGACCAATATCAACGGTGTATTCTATGCAATCACTGCCGTGGTGCCGCAGATGATCGCACGGCGCACCGGCAATATCATCAATATTTCATCCACCGCCGGACAGCGGGGTGAGCCGTTTCATTCTCATTATGCGGCATCCAAAGGAGCGCTGATTAGTCTGACCAAATCGTTGGCCGTCGAGTTGGCCCCGCACAATATCCGGGTCAATTGTGTGGCGCCCGGTTGGGTGGATACCGATATGAGCCGCCCATCTCTGGAAAGCTCCGAGAAAGCTGAAATTCTGGCCAAAATCCCGCTGGGCCGGGTCGGCACGGCGGAGGAAATCGCCGGGTGCGTGCTTTTCCTGGCTTCCGAACTCTCCGGGTTCGTGACCGGAGAGATTCTCAACGCCAACGGCGGGGCAGTGTTGTGTGGATAGTGAAACTCGGTGTCGAGCGTTGGTGACCCGTGAAAGTGAAGAGGAATCAACCTGCAACAATATCTTTTGATCCGTTAACTGTCACTTCGAAGAAGGTCGCCGCTTTCCGCCGCAAAATCCTTCGGTTTTACCGCTGCCATGGCCGCGACCTGCCCTTTCGCCGGACTACCGATCCGTACCGGATTGCGGTGGCGGAAATCATGTTACAACAAACACAGGTCGACCGGGTAATCTTGAAATATCAGTCGTGGATTAAAAAATGGCCGTCGTGGGAAGAGCTGGCAGCCGCAAGCGACCGCGAATTGCTGGCCATGTGGTCGGGTCTGGGATATAACCGGCGGGCGTTGTTTCTGGGTCGGCTGGCGCGAGCCGTCGTCACCGGCTATGGGGGAACATTGCCCGAAGATCCAGCCGGATTAATGACCCTCCCCGGCATTGGTCCCTACACGGCACGGGCGATCCTGATTTTTGCCTTCAACCGGCCGCTGGTTGCCATCGATACCAATATCCGCCGGGTGTTGATCCATGAATTCGGCTTGCCCGCTTCCATCCCGCAGACCCAGATCGAAACGCTGGCCCAACGACTCCTGCCGCGCAAACGGTCACGCGAATGGCATAATGCACTCATGGATTACGGCCGGTTGGCGTTGCCCTCGCGGATTTCCGCTATTCCTCCCGTGTCGAAGCAGACGCGATTTGCCGGTTCCCGGCGGCAGATCCGGGGGGAAATAATTCGGCGTTTAACCGCCCAATCGCGGGTCAGTTTTCGAATTATCGCCCGCGATTTGGGCCGCACATTGGCCGATGTCCGCGCGGCCGCTTGGACATTGGAACAAGAAGGTACCGCCGTCCTGACCGAACATTCTGTCCGCCTGGCGGAATCCCACCGTGGGCCGTCCCGCTTCAGTTGATTTCCCCGTCCGCAGCCGTTTTTAGACAATCCGCGGGTGATTCCAGTAGAAATTGAGGGGGCTTTTTTCGATATTTGTGGGTTATGAAAAAAATAGCGTGGTCGTGATTTTTTGAAACAGGGAGCGCCGAGATGCATTTCAAACTGTTCAGCCACAGAGATTGTAAGGCGATGGATGCCTTACTGGAATCATACGGCGGAGCGAAAGAGATCGCCAGGCAGATTAAGGCCCGGCGGGATTTTGCCACCCGCCGGCGAATTCTGGCGGAAAAGGGCTTTGGCGAAATGCTGGAACACGCCGAGAAACACACTGCCGATTTCGCCCGCGTGGCCGATTTTGTCAATGCCAACAAAATCAAGGCGGATAAGCCCGGGGTTGCCACCACCCAGGTCTCCGGTTTTCAGGGGGCATATGTCACCGCCGCTTGTATCCGGCGGGTCGCGGAAAACGGGGAATTGCTGTTCCCGCGCGAGATGATCTCGGTCGTCGCGCTGACTGAAAACTATGTGTATTCAGGTGATTTGTTGGCAACATTGGCCATGGCGGAAAATTTGATCGGCGCCAAGTTTTGCACAACGAACCTGATCGGTACGCCTTTGCCCGAAGACCGGTTTGCCCGACTCGAAAAAGTCACCGGTGAAAAATTCGACCGCCGCGACCTGGGCGACGGATTCAGCCAGGTTATCCTAAAAAATATGGGGACGGCGTTCGGCAACCTCGGCGGGGTCGAGGTCGCCGATTGCAATTACCTGGTATATCTGGACGGGGTCACCCGCGCGGCCACGACCAACGGCGCCGATTTCTTTTTGAATCCCAGCTGGCCGACGATCGCTGCCACCTGTTATTATGCCCGCGAAATCCCGAATTTGCAGTTCAAAATTTCGATGCTGCTGTCCACGCAAAGCCCGATGCAGTTCCGCATGCTGCTCAATATCTTCAAGGAATTCCTGCGGGATGACGGCACCACGCCGATTTACGAAATCAACATCGGCAATGGCGCCTCACCGGAGACTTTCATCCAGTGCAGCGAGGAGCTGGAGGCCTCGGGTATTCCCGGGGTTTCACTGGCCGCGCACCTGCGGATTAATCCCGATCTGGGAATCGCCGGTTTTGACTGGACCGACAATGCGTTCAAGGTCCTTGATGCCGGGCGGGACATCACGATCAAATACGAAAGCGACGGCACGGCCCGGCCGTATGACACCATGGAAGCATATTTTCTGCCTGACGAAGAGCGGACGGCAAAAGCCGAATTGATCGGCGATGTGATCTATCATAAATGTGTGCGCTGCGATCTGGACGCCAAGGAGGTCATGCGGCGCGGCCATCCCGCGACCTTTGCCAGAATCGCCTATTGAGGCATGCGCAGGATATTGTCGGAGGAACCATGGATTTAGGGCTTAAAAACAAAGTTGCGCTGGTTGCCGCCGCAGGCAGAGGATTAGGCAAAGCTACGGCGCTGCGGCTTTCGCGCGAAGGGGCCCGGATCGCGATTTGTGCACGCACCGAGGCGTCGATCACCTCCGCCGCGCGGAATATTATGCATGAAACCGGCGGCGAGGTGCTGCCGTTGGTCTGCGATGTCACCGATAAAGAGCAACTGCAGGCAATGGTCGGCCGGGTCATCGATGCCTTTGGCGGCATCAATATTCTTATCACCAATGCCGGCGGCCCGCCCGCCGGTGTGGCGGCGAGTTTTACGCCGGATGATTATCGTGCCGCGGTGGAATTGAACCTGATGAGCACGATTGAATTGTGTTATCAGGTTTTGCCGCTGATGAAAAAAAACAAATGGGGCCGCATTATTGCGATAACTTCCGTGGCCGCCCGGCAGCCCATCGATCATTTGATTTTATCCAATACCGCGCGGGCCGGCGTGCTCGGTTTTTTGAAAACCCTCTCGGCACAGGTGGCCACGGAGGGGATTACGGTCAATGCGGTCTGCCCCGGTTATACCAAGACCGAACGGATCGAGGAGCTGGCGGCAATGTTCGCCAAAACAGGGCAGGGTACGGTCGAGGAATTTTATCGCAAGATTGAAGCGGACGTCCCGATGAAACGCATGGGCACACCGGCGGAGTTCGCCAGTGCGGTCGCGTTCCTGGCTTCGGAAGGCGCCTCGTATATCACCGGCGTGGCCCTGCCGATCGACGGGGGGTATATCAAGGCGTTGTTTTAACCGCAGCGGCGGTCCGCGACGGTGTACAAAACGCAGGGCGAAAGAGGCGGATCAATGAATGAATTGATGAAACAATGGGACGGCACGGCGTACCCGATGATGATCCGGGGCCTGCCGGAGGTCGATGTCCCGGTGGAGGGGATCCGGGGCTGGCTGATCAACAGCGCGACAACGCAGGCCGTATTTTTCGATATTCTGGCTTCCGCCAAAGTACCTCCTCATGCGCATTGCGCACAATGGGGTGTGGTCATCGAGGGTGAGATGAAGCTGACCATCGGCGGCAAGGAGAACCTGTACCGGAAGGGCGATTGGTATTATATCCCCAAAGATGTCGTGCATTCGGCGGTATTTCTCACCCGCGTCGAGGTGCTCGACGTTTTCGATGATCCACAGCGCTACCGGATGAAATGAACCGATGACGAAAATACCTGTTCAAATCAGGGGAAGATAATCACTGCTTTCAAGGAGACACGAATGCGTTTGATATTCCTGGGATTCGGGACCGTCGGCCAGGGGCTGGCGGAACTGTTGCTGGCCAAAAAGACAATGCTGGCCAAAGAGTACGGCTTCAAGCCGATCGTGGTCGGGATTGCCGACATGCTCAAAGGCAATGTCTATAATCCCCAAGGCATCAATCTGAAAAAAGCGCTCGAATTAGTTAAGGCAGACAAACCGCTGAGCAAACTGCTGGGCAAGACCATCGAGGGTGACGCACTGGCGTTTATCAAGCAAACCAAGGCCGATGTCCTGCTGGAGGCCACTTATACTGACGTCAAGACCGGTGAACCGGCAACCTCCCACTGCCGCGCCGCGTTGAACAAAAAGATGCATGTGGTGACCACCAACAAGGGGCCGGTGGCGCTCAACTATCGGCCGTTGCAGCGGCTCGCCCACAGCAAAAAGGTCAAATTCCTCTTCGAGGGCACGGTGGTCAGCGGCACGCCGATGATCAACCTGATCCGCGACACGCTGGCAGGGAGCGAGATCAGGGAAATCAAAGGTATCCTCAACGGCACAACGAATTACATCCTCACCAAAATGGAAGAGGGGATGACGTACGAATCCGCGCTGGCCAAAGCTCAGGAACTGGGGTATGCCGAGGCGGTGCCCGATGCCGACGTGCTGGGCTGGGACGCGCTGGCCAAAGTGACGATTCTGGCCAATGTCTTTTTCAATGCCACAGCCAAACCGTTCGATTATCCCTGTGACGGAATTACCAAGATCACACCGGAGGCCATTGCCGAAGCTAAAAAGGCCGGGCAGCGGTACAAACTCATCGGGCGGATCTGGCGTGAAGAGGGAAAGGTCAAAGCGGCTGTGGCGCCGCAGAAAGTAGATTTGACGCATCCGCTGGCCGGAGTCAGCGGCGCGACCAATGCCGTGACCATCACCAGCGATACCCTTGGTGATGTAACCATCGTCGGGCCGGGGGCGGGCCGCCGGGAAACCGGTTTCAGCATGCTGATCGACCTGTTGCATCTGGGAGGCAAGCGATGAAAATGCTGCTTGACGGCGAATGGGTCGACCGGGATAAGAAAATCAACGTGACCGACCCGTTCGATAATTCATTCATCGACACCGTGCCGCAGGCGAGCACGGACGACGCCGAGACCGCGCTGGCGGCGGCAGTCGAGGGCTTTGCCATCACCAAACGCATGAGCGTGTACGACCGCGCGCAGATCCTGTTCAAGACCGCGTCGATCATTGCCGGTGATTTGGAGCAATTTGCCCGGACTATTGCGCGGGAGGGTTCCAAGACGATCACCGAGGCGCGCAAAGAAGCCCGCCGTACGGTCAATACGCTGACCTGTTCGGCCGAGGAAGCCAAACGCATTCTGGGCGAAACGATTCCCTTCGATTCCTTTCCGGGCGGCGAACAGCGCAAGGGGTATTATTATCGGTTTCCCATCGGCGTGATTTTGTGCATCACGCCGTTCAACGACCCGCTCAACCTGGTGGCGCACAAACTGGGTCCGGCTTTTGCGGCGGGTAACTCGGTGATCCTCAAACCGGCCACGGTGACGCCGCTGTCGGCCTTGCGGCTGGTCGAGGCAATGGTGATGGCCGGGATGCCGCCGATGGCGATCCAGGCCATCACCGGGTACGGCCCGCAGATCGGCGACACGCTAGTTAAGGACGAACGCGTGCGCATGATCTCGTTTACCGGCGGGCTGGAGGCCGGCAAACATATCGCTTCTATCGCCGGGATCAAGAAAATCGGTATGGAGCTGGGCTCCAACTCCCCGGTCATCGTGTGGCATGACGCCGATCTGGATTATGCGGTCGAATCGTGCGTCTCCGGCGCGTTCTGGGCGGCGGGGCAAAATTGCATCGGCGTGCAGCGGTTGTATGTGCATAAGGACATCTATGACACATTCAAGACCCGCTTCGTCGCCGACACGAAGAAATACAAGATTGGCAACAAGCTCGATGAAAAAACGAACATGGGGCCGATGATTACCGAGGGCGAGGCCAAGCGGGTCGAGCGCTGGGTGGCCGAGGCCAAAACAAAGGGTGCGACCATTCTTACCGGCGGCAAGCGTGACGGCGCATCGTTTGAACCAACCGTGCTGGAAAACGTGCCGGAAGACGCGACGATTCACTATGAAGAAGTTTTCGGCCCGACCGTGAATTTATACCCGGTCGATGACCTTGATGACGCGATCCGAAAAGCCAATTCGCTGCCGTTCGGGCTGCTGGCCGGGATTTTCACCAAAAATATCGATGTGGCGTTCAAGGCGGCGTATGAATTGGATTGTGGCGGCGTGATGATCAACGAGTCGACCGATTACCGGCTGGATTCGATGCCGTTCGGCGGGATCAAATATTCGGGCCTCGGCCGCGAGGGTCTGAAATTCTCCCTGCAGGAGATGACCGAACCGAAAGTGGTGTGTTTTACGTTGCCTAAGATGTAAACACACACTTGGACTGTGAATTGCCAAGCGGCGGACGATTGGTCCGCCGCTTTTCATGCTCGTCACAAACTCATTATTCTACAACAAGATACTACAATAAATCGGCCTAAGGGTTCGTCCGGGGGGAAATCATTCTCCTGAGAAACCTTGATTTTATTCGCTGTTAATATATATTAATTATTGTACTGGCACGTTTTGTCGTCGCCTCGGCCCGCCTCAGGCGGGTATGTCGCCGGCGGTGAAGGGGTTGAGTTTTGGATGGGCGACACTTCGAAAAAAATCGCCACGAATCCGGCAAATCCCGGAATATCGGCAAATGTATATGGTAGTAGATGAAATGAAAGGGATTGATCATGCGCATGCGTAATGGTGTTGTATCACTGATATGTCTTATACTCTTTTCCGCTTTATCCGTTCATGCCGAAGTCCTGCGCCAGACTTTTGAGTTCTCTCCCGATGAATTGGTTTTTCGCAGGCAGAATGATTACGACCAGATTTATTTGCGCGAGGGGAATGTAACTGATCAGGTCGGCCGCCCCCAGGTGCCGTTTCGGACTTTTCATCTGGCGTTGCCGCCGGGCGCGGCAATCCAGACTGTCGAGATCATTTCATCAACCGGCAATCACCTGCCGGGTCAGTTCACTCTTTTTCCCGCCCAGCCGCCGCAAATCTTATCCACAAGGCGGGAAATCGTCTTTGTCGGACCCGATACCGCAGTGTACGCCGCCGGCGCGGCTTATCCCGGCACGTTGGCCGAACCGGCCGGGGTGGGGGGATATGCCGGGTACCAGCTTGCCGGAGTCGATGTGTATCCACTACAGTATGAGCCGCAGGCAGGGCGCATCATTTTTTATACCCGGATCGATGTGGCAATCACCTATGTCCCTGGCGCCAATCCGCCCCTCGGGCATTCGCCGCGCGATCCTGCCATCGAAAACGCAGACATGCGCGTTCTCCGCCAAGTGGTGACCAATCCGGGGCAGGCGGCTGTCTCCATGACGCAGCCGGTGCTGGCCAAAACCGCCCTAGATCCGGGTGAGTATGAATATCTGGTCATTACATCGAGCTATTTCAGCCCGGCCCTTGCCCCGCTGATCGAATGGAAAACTGCCAAGGGTGTCCCGGCGAAAATGGTTACTACGACTTGGATTTATACCAACTATTCCGGTGCGGATCCGCAGGAACAAATCCGCAATTTTATCCGTGACGCCTACCAGCAATGGGGAGTCCGCTGGGTCCTCCTGGGCGGGGATACCTGGGTTGTCCCGCACCGTACGGCGTGGGCCATGGATGTCGCCTACGGCGGTTCGTTCGATGAAAATGAAATCCCGACGGATTTGTACTATTCCGATCTGGACGGCGCCTGGGACGCCAACATGAACGGAATTTACGGCGAAGTGGATGATGACATCGATTTGTATCCGGAGGTGTTTGTCGGCCGGGCCTCCTGTGATGAGTATTCGGAGATGGCCGCCTGGGTGAACAAGCTAATTGCCTATGAAACCAATCCGCCGACCGATTACCAACTTGCCATGTCGTTTTATGCCGATGTATTATGGGACGATCCCTTTACCGACGGCGGAGCGGCGAAAAATGAAATTGATAACCTGTATGTACCGGACCGTTTTGATCCCATCGATAAACTGTATCAAACACTGGGTAATGAAAGCATCGCTTCGGTGATCGCTTCAATCAACGCCGGGCGGAACATGATCAACCATAACGGCCACTGCTGGATCGATTATATGAGTGTCTGTACCGGCGGATTGACCGGCGTGGACATGGATAATCTGTACAACGGGCCGCGTTTTTCCGGGTTTATGTTCTCGATCGGTTGCTGGCCCGGCGCCTTTGACTACGATTGTGTGGCCGAGCATTTTATCACTAGTCCGAACGGCGGCGGCATCGCCTTTGTCGGCAATTCCCGGTACGGCTGGGGGTCGCCGGGGAACTCCGAATTCGGCTACTCCGACCGGTACGACCAGCAATTCTTCAAGGCGCTGCTGGTGGATAGTCTGACCAATATCGGCGCCGCGCTGGCCAAGGCCAAAATCGTCCTGACCCCGCACGCGCGGCAGGAGAATGTGTATCGCTGGTGTATGTACGAAACCAATCTTCTGGGTGATCCCGAGATGCCGGTCTGGACCGATACGCCGTCCCCGCTGATAGTTAATTTTCCCGAACTCGTGCCGAGCGCGGGCGGTGATTATACACTTACTGTCACATCCTCCGATACTACAAGCCCCGTTGGCAACGCCCTGATCTGCCTGTGGAAAGAAAACGATTTGTACGTGCGCGCATTGACCGGCGCGGACGGCCGGGCGGATGTTACGGTCTCGCCCGATGCCGACGGGCAGATTGAGTTGACCGTCACCGCATTCAATCATCTACCGTACCGCGATCAGATAACTGTCGGGACGGGAGGCACAACTGTGGAATATGACAGCCATTCATATGATGATGTGGCCGGCGGTAATGGGGATGGTGTCCTGAATCCGGGGGAGGACGCCGTGCTGTGGCTGACGGTGGAAAACCACGGTCCCGGCGCGGCAAACGCGTTGACTGGTTACCTTGCCGCGCATAGTGATCCCTACGTAACGCTGGTGAGCGGGGCACTTGATTTCGGCGATGTCCCAGCCGGGGCGACCGCGACCAGTCTGTCGCCGTGCGCATTGTCCGTCCATCCGGATTGTCCCGACGGCCATGTGGCGCTGTTCAACTGGACATTGACGGATGCCGGGGCACAGGTCTTCACCGGTGTATTGTCCGTGCACGTCAAAAGCGCATCCGTCTCCTATTACCGTTACCGGATCGATGATGCCTCCGGCAATGACAACGGCCGACCCGACCCGGGTGAAACATGCGGTTTGCGCGTATGGGTGAATAACAGCGGGTCGGTAACCGCTGAAGGTGTTGCCGTAACGATGTGGGCGGCCGATCCGTTGATTACGATCATCGGCAGCCCGGTGGGTTACGGCGATCTTCCGGGTGACCAGTATGCCTATGGCGATTTTTCAGTCATCGTCGATCCCCTGTGTCCGTCACCGTACTTCATCGATGTAGAGTTGCGGGCCCAGGCCAGTGACGGCACGATATTTAACGATACTTTTGTCCTGGCTATCGGACCCAATGGCTTTTCCGATGACCTGGAAACCGGTGCCTTCGGCTGGACGCATGGCGGCACGAATGACCGCTGGGCTTTGACAGACCATCGAACCCACAGCGGCTCGGCCGCCTGGTATTGTGGGACACCCGGGGTGTGGACGTATCTGGATAATATGAACTGCTTCCTTGATATACCTGAAGTCGTCCTGGGACCAGACTCCCGTTTAACGTTCTGGGATTGGTTCGAGGTGCCCAATTACGGCGTCGACGGGATCCACGTTCGGATTACCGATCTCGATGCAAGTCAAACAAAGACGCTAGATTTTATCGGCACCGGTGGTGCGCTTGATTCCGCCTACCGTACCGGCAACGAGTGGGTGCGCGAATCCTATGATTTATCGGCATATCCCGCCGGCACCCGCGCAAAAGTGCGGATCAACTTTTCCTCTGATAATGACCATGACATTGAAGAGGGGTTTTATATCGACGATCTGCGCATCGAAAGTGTTCCCGATTATGATGTTGTTTTCGATCCCACGCATCATCTGTTGCGCGGTGGTGAGGGTGATACTCTGGACCGCCGGGTCTATGTCACCAATACCGGTTTCTGGGCCGACAGCTATTCCCTGAATGTCACCGGCGGCGGCTGGTCCGCCTCGCTGTGGAATGAAGCGGGGACGGCCGAAATTTCCACCATCGGGCCAGTGGCACCGGGTGGAACGGCGGTCGCGTTGCTCCGGATTGTGGTGCCTTCGGCCGCTGCCGGCGCCGCAGATACATCAATAGTTACCGCGGTCTCCGCTGGTGATCCCGCGCGCATCACTTACACGACGACGATCGCCGTCAGCGAAGGCGGGGCCGGATCTTCCCCGTGGCTGGACATGGTCCCCGACCCGTGGCTGAGCACGGAGATGTGGCCGCTGTCCGACGGGGTGAGCGTGCGTGGCGACTTCGAGATTGTCCCGAGTCTGCCCTATATCGCCGATCTTCGTTACGGTGCGTCACTGCTGTCCCAACGCATCGATCTTGCGGGCCAATCGAACCTGCGTGTTGCGTTCTGGTACAAACCGAGCAGGGCATCGTCGAGTCAGTCCTGGTATGGGCCATGTGATCTGACCGTGGAGTATTACGCCTCCAGCGGTATTTGGCGGCAACTGGCCGTCTTGCACGGCGATTACGAGGACGAAGAATATTTTGCCGAAGCCGAGTATTCCCTGCCCACGGCGGCATACCATGCCGATTTCCGCCTGCGCCTGCGCACGAACAATAACGATGTCGGCCACTGGTATCTCGATGATGTTTACATTGGGCCGCGGCGGGAATTCCATTTCATGAACACCTGTTCGCCGCCTCCGGGGTATGGTGCTTCCAGCGAGGAAGCCGTGCAATACCTGTACGTTGAAAACCTGGGTCTGCTTTCCGACAGCTACGATCTGGCGGCCGTCTCCAGCAATTGGCCGGTGAGTTTCTGGGATGAGAGCGGTCCAATCACCCAGACCGGAATGGTGGCCCCCGGCGCAACGGAGACCATTATGGTAAAAGTTGCCATCCCCGAGGGGACACTTGCGCAGGCAGCGGACACGGCTTTTATCACCATTGCCTCAACCGGTAATGCGGCCGAATGGCGTTATGCGAAATACCGGAGTGTCTGTGTCGGCGCAGTGGCTGCATTCCCCTGGGGGGACGATTTCCCGACCGGCACCCTGCAACTGGAAAAGTGGCCGATTCAAAGCGGCGGAGGAGTTTCCGCACAGGGGCCGGCGCCGTCACCGCCGTACACATTACGCATCGGCGGTCATGATACTGTGTTTACACAGATGCTTGATTTGTCGGCCACCAGCGAGGCGATGCTGGATGTATACTGCCGCGCGGGGTCCGGCTTTATGCTGCCGCGCGAGGAAGACAGCGCCTTCATCGAAATGCGCACGGAACTCGGCACATGGACCGTCCTGCGCTCATTTGCCGGCGGGGGACGGTACATAAATGAATTCGAGCGGTATTGTGATGAGCTGCCGCCTACGGCATTCTATCGTGGGATGCAGTTGCGCATCCGGGGGCAGTCGGAACTCAATTACTGGTATCTGGACAATATCCAGCTCGTGCTGCCGCCGGATTGCCAGATCAATCCCGGTTCGATCCAGCTGACCGTCGAACCCGGCGGAACGGGATCGTCGGGACTGACAATCTCCAACATCGGCCTGGGCGAGTTCGAGTACCACCTGGAGATTATCCCGACTAGTCTGCTGCTGGCCAACATGCTGGCCCGTCAGGGCATGGAGTACTTGTTGGCGAAGGCTGCGCCTGCCGCTTCGTTATTGCCGGAGTATAGTTTCAGTTGTGATCTCGGCGGGCCGGACGCGTACGGATATCTTTGGATTGATTCTGATGAACCGTACGGCCCGGCATTTGCCTGGGAAGACATCTCCGGCTACGGGCAGCAATTGTCACCGATCAATAGTTATCTCTATGATACGCTCAAGCTGGCTTTTGACTTCCCCTACTACGGCACAACGTACACCGAACTTTTGGTCAGCAGGTTCGGCGCGCTGCAATTCGGACCTGAATCGGGGATCAACCAGTGGTCTGCGCTGCCCATGCCGCACTCCATTGCGCCGAATAATGTCCTGTTCTGGTGCTGGGGCAACCACAGCACTTTGGGCACGGTGTACGCGCATGCCAATGAAGAACGGGCCATTATCCAGTTCACTAATTTCGGCGCCGGTCCGGGAATCCCCAGTCAGTCGGCGACAGCGCAGGTGGAACTGGCGGCGGATGGGCGGATTTCATATCGCTATCTGCAGTTCGGCAGCAGTTTCGCGACCAAGAACTGCGGCGTGGGGCTGGAAGACCAGACCGGCGCAAACGGTTTTGGTATTGTTTTTTACGTCAATCCCCTGCAAGACGACCCGGAATATCTGCACAACAACCTGCAGATCGATTTTTACCCGCCGCCGTCGTGGATCGATGTCGAGCCGGCTTCCGGCACGGTGAGTCCCGGCGGCGCGCAGCCGGTGGGCTTCGAATTTACTGCCGGGGAGTTGCCTTGCGGCCAGTATGACGCGATGCTGCGTGTTGTCTCCAACGACCCGGACCCGTCGGCCAACCCATATTACGTAACCGCGCGGATGACGGTATACGATACGGCCCAGTGTTACTGCCCATTGGGTGATACTGATCTGAACGGACATATTACTCCGCTGGATGTGGTGATCCTGGTCAATTATGTCTACCGCCAGCAGGGCGAGCCCCTGTATCCGCCAAAGTGCGCGTACAGTTCGTTTGATGTGATCCCCGACGACCAGATTCTCCCCATTGATGTCATTTATCTGGTCAACTATGTCTATCGGAACAGCAGTCCGCCGGACAATCCGTGCGTCTGGTAAAGGCCCGCAACAATCGGTGAGCATTTTCTCGAAACCGCCGCCCGCAAGCGGCGGTTTTTTCTTGCTTTCGGAATTAAACAGATATTGAGTGGTATTGCTGATAGTGGTTTACTATCAGGTAAAATTGGGAGGATGTCCATGCGGCGACATGTTTTCCCTGCGTGTGTTCTCGCAACGCTGGTTGTGTTATCTGCTTCGACGGCATCCGCCGAGGAATTCGGCACACTGACAGGGGTGGTGACGGATAGTGCGTTCGGCAAACCGGTGGTTTGTACGCAAATTCGACTTGAAGGGACTAATTTCGGTACAATTGTCAATGATGGTGGTTTTTATCGAATACGGAATATCCCTCCCGGTGAATATATCGTGGTCTTCCAATGCATTGGCTACGATTCTAATCGGATTGAGCATGTTCAGATTGCCGGAAACGAAGAAATTATACAGAATGCAATCTTGGCTGAAAGAGATATCGAAGTGGCTGTTGATTTCCCTCGACGAGTACATCCACCTAGTTTAAGCTCCGGAATCAGTGCCCATCGAATGATCCCGTATTGGCTGCCCCTGCGGGGATATATAGACGGAGTTGGGTCGGTTCCGGGGGGGAACCAACTTCCAGGCGGAGTAATCACGAATACCGGCTTCATGAGTATTCGCGACGCATCGCCCACGGATAATGGATATTTTATCGGTGGTGTTCGCCGACAAGACCCGGCGACCGGATTACCGACAACTTACATCGGTGCTGAACCGGCGGAGACCAGTTACAATTTGTTTGATGCGTCTTTCGGGCATACGACATCCGGAATCATGAAAGCCACGCCCTACGGTCCGCTGCGTATCCTTTCGGGTCGCGCGGAAGCCATTACCGATAATTTTCACGGCGAGAGTTATGATTTTAATCGGTATTCGCTCTCCCTTTCCGGACCGCTGATTTTCGGAACACGAGAGTTGAACTTCAGGGCGTCAGTTGACCGTGGTTGGTTTGGTGATGCTGCTCCGCGCGCGGCGGCGGGCGGGATGCTGCCCCACAATTCAAGCGGCATCTGGAACTGGCAGGGCCTGCTGCGGTGGAGACCGGCGTCATCGTGCGAGTGGCAGGCGGGATTGATGGGATCAGACTTGGATGCAAAGACATTCAGCCAAGAATGGTACCTCAATCCAGATCATGCCCCGCGCGTGACTCAGAAGAGTCAATCATACTGGTTTTCGTGGAAACGCGATTATTGGTGCAATTCATTTTTTAAACTTATGGGTCAGTGGTTCACGACAGAGAGTAAAACCGGGGATGGAGAGTACTTCGATAACATCTGGGCGTACGGTCGTCCGGACGGCAACCCTTCCGTGGATGAAACGGGTCTGTTCTACAGCGCGAACAATCCTGAAACGCCCCCCGGACGCAATCATGAAATCCACATCGATCCCATTCGGGGTTACGGTTATATTACCATCATCGATACGCTGGGGAGTATCCGGGAAATTGTGGTGCGGGATGAATATGGGCATGTTCGAGACGGCCGCTACCGGGAGGACGTTGACACCGCATATGCATCCGGCGCTAATCCCTGGGATAGTGATTTAATTGTTCGCAATGAATCTGGCGCTATCTACGCGGATGAAAGTCATGTCTATGATGATTATCAGCATCAAAAAACATCCTCGATATTTTTATCTGCCGACTTGACACATCAGTTGTGCAGCAATCATTTATTATCTGCCGGCATGGAGCTTCAGCGGCACACCTTGCGGTATTACCATCATTACTACCCGCAATTTGTTTATCGGGATTCGGTCGTTAACGGCCAATGGTTCCAACAGGGCGGGTTCAGCGATGTCGATCATTATGGATATGATGCGTTTGGTAATGAGTCGGATACGTTGTCTGAGGGTATGGAGGCGCGTCGACCGTTAAGCCTATCCTTGTATCTGCAGGATAAACTCACACTCGACGATTTGACGGCCAGTTTCGGCATGCGGTTCGATTCTTATAATCCGAATCATCGATGCCTCCGTTTCCCCGATACACCCTGGGGTGATCCCGACGACATGATCGGCGACGATCGGCTACTTGATCCTACCGATTTTGACAATGCCTCCGCAAAAAACTATATATCTCCCCGCCTGAAAATTGCCTTCCAACCCTACGGTCGAACCGTCATTCGCTTCGGTTATGGATCATTCGTTCAACGCCCGCGATTGCAGGAACTGTATTCTAGTTGGGATTTCATGAGTCGTTACCTGGACCTGGGGAGGTATGACCTTCAGCTGGGGAATCCTGATCTCAAACCGGAGAAGGCCCGCATCTGGGAACTAAGCTGGTCGCAATGGCTTTACGCGGATGTAATCGAACGCGTCGGCTTTGAAATAACCGGCTTCTACAAGACAATCACCGACCGAGTGCGATTCATACGGAATTCTCCGGCATTCGGTCGTGCGGAATGGTTTACTTACGGAAACGATGGCGAAACCAGGGCACGGGGAATCGAAACCCAGTTTACCTTCCGCAAGAGGGGTGTTTTCGGCGACAGCTCCCTTTTAACCGGCGAGATCAATTATACCTTACTGGACGCCGACGGCGATTTAACAACGTATTACAAGCCGAGTTGGACGACCACGGGGGAATCACATTCGTACGTGCCCCTGCCGCTGGATCGTCGCCATACTTTGATGGCAGTACTTGATTATCGTGCGCTTGATGGAAATGGACCCCGGGTGGCGGGGATAAGACCACTCAGCAATTTAGACGTGCAGTTGGTCGTGCTCGCTGGCAGTGGTTTTCCCTATTCACCTTTGGCATCGTATAATGAAGCGGCGTTGACTGCCTATCCGGGGATACCAGCCGGACCGATCTATTCGGAACGTACGCCATCGGTTTTCCGCTTGGATTTAAAAATCGGCAAGACTCTCCGGTCAATCACACCGGAGTTTGAGGTTTTTGTGGAGATCATAAATCTCCTCGATCGTGAAAACGTGATTGATGTCTGGCAATCCAGCGGCCAACCCGACAACATCGGCTGGCTGGAGACCGAGGCGGGTCGGGCCTTCGTCGAAAATTATTCCACGCCCGATTGGACCGGCCTGACCGGCGAAGAAAAATACAATTTGCGACAAAACGATCCGCTCAACTACGACACACCTCGGCAAATACGGCTGGGGCTGCGGCTGCATTTTTAATCGGAGAGAACACTCCCCGGGACAATCGTATCGCCTTGTACTGCCTGACTCACGGGGATGAACCAGAATGGTTTTTCCCACATCGAGTAATAACTTGCATCCGGCAGCAATTCCAGATTCTGGTCGAAATACCGGTTGAGAATTACGCGAAAGGTGTTGACCGGCGTGATCGTGTCATATAACAGACTGTCGCCACCGTGGGGCAGATAATAGGCGTTCAGGATGCTCAGCCGTTCACGCATATTGGTCCGTTCGCTGCTGTTCCAATCCAGATACGCCCCCGGGCCGTGGTCGGATTGCAGGACGATAATCGGCGGTTGGGAAGAAGCCGCCAGAATTGACTCGATGGCCGTGACGATAATTTTCTCGATGAACTGCAACTGATCGCGATATAACATGATGTAGCCGTCCTGTCGAGTATTCAGGCGGCCGATCAGCCAGTTCCCGTCGGCCAGACTCCAGGCAATCGGCGGGTCGCGCGGTTCGCCGTTCGGTCCGAAAATAAATGGCGGGTGCGGCGCAACCAGGTGCGCGAAGACGAATTTCGGTGAAACCCGCTGCGGCATCTCGGCCAGCAGGTCGGCAGTCCGCAAAATCAACTCCCGCCGGGCTTCGGCCTGCAGATGGCTGAGTCTTTCCCCCCAAAAGGGGACAGGCTTGGTGGACGGGATCAGGAACGGCAATGCCGTACTATTAATCAAACCGCTCTGGAATTCATCCAGGAAGCCGACTTTGCTGGCCGGTTCCAGAAAAACATCCGCGTCGCGCATCTCGGTCGCCGGTGAGCCGGTGGCGAACGCCATGGTGGTATATCCCCGCTCGCGCAGGAAACGTACCACCCGGCTGTTCAAGAGTATGCGGTCCAATGCCTGCGTATCTTTCGCATTCGCGTAGTACCCGTCCTCGTCCGCGTCGAGGTATTTGTAATTCAGTGATGACGACAGTGAGAGTGTGGTTTGGCAATAATTCGAACCGCTACGTCCGCCGATATAAAATCCGCGCTGCCTGAGATAATTATATAATCGGCTGTCGGGATATTCGTACAGGTCGGCCAGGACATCTTCCCGGGCGAAACCGTCAAGGATGATATAGTAAATATCCGGCAGTTGCGCCTGTGTATCCCTCTTCTCTGCAGCTGGCTGCTCCACGGGTATTCCATCTGCGGCTGTCGGCCGGCTCCCGCCGGCGAGGAAGGCAAAAAACATCGTGGTCAACGGTACCGCGATTAGGATGACCGTCACGGCATTGGCCCAGCGGGTCAGTCCGGCAGGTTCGTGCCGGGTCCGGAGCAGCAGGAATCCTCCGCCGAGAAACAGCAGGGCAAACAGCGGCTTGAGCACGAAATTGGCCCCTTCGCGCAGCGTAAACGGGCGGACAGAGAAAAAATACCACAACAGGTCGTACAATTGGCCATAGGAAAAAAACAACAGGAGAAACAGCGACGTGATCAATGCTCCCTTTCCGATGCTGCGAAAGATGAGGCCGAAGACCAGCCATAACATTAGCGCCAGCAGCAGACAGACCGCCGCCGGGATTACCATGACCGCCGGCGGGTATTCGCTCATATTCCGACTATAGAGGAATACTGTGGGGAACAGCGCGAACAGCAGCGGATGAACGATGAATGGTTTTTTCATTGATGCCTGCCTCACCGTATTTCCCGGCCTACCGGCACGAACCAGTACGGCTTGTGCCACAGCGAAAAGTGGCTTTCATCGGGCAGCAGTTCCAGGTGTTCGCCGAAATAGTGATTGAAGATGACGCGGAAGGTGTTGACCGGCGTAATCGAATCATATACCAGCGAATCGCCGCCGCCGGGAAGATAATACGCATTCAAAATCCCCAGCCGCTCACGCATGTTCGTGCGTTTGCTGTCATTCCAGTCCAGATATGCTCCGGGGCCGTGGTCGGCCTGAATGACAATCACCGGCGGCCGGGAAGAATTATCGAGGATGGCGTCAACCATGGTGCTTACCAGCGTTTCAATGTATTGCAGTTGATTGCGGTAGCCGGTCAGATAATCCTGTCGATTCTTGCCGTACCTGCTGTAAAAGGCATTTCCGTCACTGAGATCGAAAAAACCTTCGGGATTGCGTTCCTCACCATTGGGCCCGAACAAAAATGGCGGGTGCGGGGTGGGAAGGTGGGCAAAAACGAATTTCGGGGACGGCCGGGACGGCATCTCTCCCAGCATGATAAACATGCGGCGAATCATTTCCCGCCGGGAATTGGCCTGGGGATGGCTCAAGCCGCCGATCAACGGCAGGTGATACATCTCCGGCAGGAGATGCGGCAGGGGAGTGGACTGCACCAATCCGTTTTGGAATTCGTCCAGGAACCACACCTTGCCGACCGGCTCCAGAAAAATATCGGCATGACGCAACGTCGTGGGATCATAACCGGAGGCGAACGCCACGGTGGTATACCCGCGCGCGCGCAGGAAGGACATAACCCGGTTGTCGGCGATTTTCCGGGTCAGCGGTTCACGGTCATCGGAATTGGCGTCATAACCGTCCTCGGCCGGGTCGAGATATTTGTAATTCAGGGAGGAAGCCAGAGACAATGTGGTCTGGCAGTAGTTGGCGCCGGCGCGCGCGACCACAAAAAATCCCCGCTGTTTCAGGAACTCGACAAGTCGCGAGTGCGGCAGATCGTACAATTCGGCCAGGACATCCGCGCGGGCAAAACCATCAAGGATGATATAATAAATATCAGGATATTCTGTATCTTCTGCGGGCGTGTCTCCGCGATCGGGGGAAACGGCTTCCGTGCCATCCGGCCGCATGGGGGTTTTCATTGCAGAATGCATCGTGGATACCATGATACTCGCCAGAGGGATGATCAATAAAATGGCGGCGGCGTAATTTGCCCAGCGGGTAACCAACACGAGGTCGCTTTTCGTCCGCCGCAGCAAAATGATCCCAACTAACAGTAATAATCCCGTCAACGGGAGCAGGACATATTCCGCCCCGAACGTGAATGGTCGCACGGCAAAGGCATACCACAAAACATTGTACAGATGGCCATAGGAGAAAAACAGCAGGAGAAACCACGATGCCGCCAGCGCGCTTTTTCGGGGATTATGCGATATCAGCCCAAACAACAACCGGCAGCATGCTGTCAGAATCAGGGATGCCAGCAGCGGCACGATCACCACGGTGGTGGAATATTCTGTTGTATTGTGGCTGTACAAAAACAGCGTGGGGAACAACGCCAAAAGCAGGGGGTGGATGGGCTTGACGTTTTTCATGACCGGCGGCCTTTTTGCACAACCCAATTAAACCACGAAAAACAGCGTGGTCAAGGCCAATGCCGCTTATGAGAAACAACAACAATCGGCGGAGGCAGTGTAATCGCAGATAAGGGAGTCCGCCCGATTACGCCGAACGCAATGCCGTATCCAGATCGTCAATCAAATCTTCGGCATCTTCAATGCCCACTGACAGCCGGATCAGGTCGTCAGTCAGGCCCTTTTCACGGCGGATGATCTCGGGAATCGAGGCATGGGTCATGATGCCGGGGTGTTCGATCAACGATTCCACCCCGCCCAGCGACTCGGCGCACTGGAATAGTCGTGTCGCCTGGCAGACCCGCCGCGCAGCTTCTACGTCACCGGCAAGATAAAATGAGACAATCCCGCCGAAGCCGGTCATCTGCCGGTTCGCCAGTTGATGATGCGGATGTGACGGTAATCCGGGATAGATCACCCGTCTTACGCGCGGGTGCTGTTCGAGAAATACCGCTACTTTTTGCGCGTTGGCCTCGTGTTGCCGCATACGCAGCCCGAGGGTCTTCAACCCGCGCAGGAACACCCAGCAATCAAACGGCCCGAGGCAGGCGCCGGCGGCATTCTGCGTGAAACGCAGCCGTTCGGCGATTTGTTCGTTCGCGGTTACCACGCAACCGCCGACGGCGTCAGCATGCCCGCCAATGTATTTGGTCATCGAGTGCAGGGCGACATCCGCGCCCAGGGCCAGCGGCTGCTGAAAATATGGTGAGGCAAACGTATTATCGACTACAAACACCCATTGACGGCTGCGGCAGAGTTCAGCGGCGGCTGCCAGATCGGTGATTTTCAACAGCGGATTGGTCGGTGATTCCACCCAGAGCATTTTGGTGGCCGGTCCGGCCGCGGCGGCGATCTCTTCGAGGTCCGAGGTGTTAACATAGGTGTATTCCAGCCCGTACCGGCGGAACACTGTTTCGAAAACCCGGTACGTCCCGCCGTACACGTCATCCGAACAAATCACGTGATCGCCGGATTTCAACAGCGTCATGACCGTCGAAATGGCGGCCATCCCGGAGGAATAGACGATCCCGTGCGTCCCCCCCTCCAGTGAGGCCAGGCATTGTTCCAGCGCTTCGCGGGTCGGGTTCTGGGTGCGGGAATATTCATACCCGGTATGTTCACCCGGACCCCGCTGGACGTAGGTCGATGTCTGAAAAATGGGGACACTGATTGCGCCGGTCCGTGGCTCGGGCGCCTGCCCGGCATGGATGGCGCGGGTATCAAAATGGAGTTGCTGGTTTTCGTCGCGCATATGATCGTCCGCAGTCTTCCGGTTACTGGTTGCCGTTGCCGCCCGCGTAGCCCCGTTCGCTCATCCACTCGTCGCGGTAAAACTTGGACAGATACCGCGAGCCGGAATCGGGCAGGATAGTCACCACTCGTTTCACGCCGGGATTGTCCGTGAGATATTTCAGCACCCCGCAGACTGCCGACCCCGATGAGCCACCGGCAAACAGGCCTTCCTCGGTGCACAACCGCCGCGCCATCAGAAATGATTCCCGGTCATCGACCTGGACCATGTCATCGAGCACCGAAAAATCCATCGCCCCGGTCAACTGGTCGTCCCCGATCCCTTCGACCTGATAGACAAACGGTTCAATCATGACTTGTCGTTTGTACCAGTCATAAAACACCGACCCTTTGATGTCTACGCCGATAATTTTAATCCCCGGGATTTTTTCCTTCAAAAACCGCGCGGAACCCGATAGCGTCCCGCCGGTGCCGACATCCGCGATAAAAGCATCCAGTTTGCCGTCCACTTGTTCGAAGATCTCCGGCCCGGTAGTGTGATAGTGGGCCGCGATATTGTCCTGTGAATGGTATTGATTGAGATAAAATGAACCGGGTGTCTCGCGGGCGATCCGTTTGGCAGTCTCGTAATATGATTCGGGGGAATCGGCGGGAACATTGGTTTTGGTCACGACGACTTCCGCGCCGAACGATTTCAGCAGGTTCACTTTCTCCTGCGACATCTTGTCCGGCATGGTGAAAATGGCCTTATACCCCTTGATCGCCGCGGCCATGGCCACGCCGACCCCGGTATTGCCGGAGGTGTTTTCAACAATCGTCGCGCCGGGTTTGAGCTTGCCCGCTTTTTCGGCCTGTTCGATAATGTACAGCGCCATGCGGTCTTTCACCGACCCGCCGGGATTTAAAAACTCAGGTTTGACCAGGATTTCGGTTTTGAATTCGCGGCCGATCCGGTTGAGCCGGACCAGCGGCGTCTCACCGATGCCGTGCAGAATATTGTCGATTATTTTTCTCATGCTCTTTTCTCTCATTCAACTGTTGCAGTTTCGGTACATATCGCGTCCTGGCGGAAGCGCCGGCGCGCCTCCGTTTTTGATTACACTAACAACGTCGGCAAAAGGCGCCCTGTTTGTAACAGGCAGCTTTTTTATGGTGTGAGCCGGAACAGCTCGGTCAGCCAATCATTCCACACATCCGGGGATCAGGGTCCCCCGGCTGAGATACACAAAATTGACCAGAAATGTGACATCCAGCGGCGTCGCCATGCAATCGCCGTTGACATCCACGGAGTTCACCCCATTGGGGGGCGCGGCTGTCCCACGGTAGATATAATTGACGGCATAAGCCACATCGAGCGGCGTGACAAATTCATCGCCGTTAAGGTCGCCCGGAGTGTACGCGGGACCGGCAGCGCTCAGCCAATCGATAATTGCGGCAAAGACCACCGCCCGCTTGGTGTATCCGGGCAGGCCATCGGCGATGGCCTCCATGCCGAATCCCAGAAAGACGATTTTATAATCCTGCGCGGCCACATGGATCCCCGCCGCATCGGTCGAATTGTAATACGTATAGCATACCCGGGCCAGGGGATCGGCCGGGACCAGGATGTCCGGCGAGGTCTGGTTGGCGGCGCCGCCCGGACCGCCCAGCGGCAGTGAGTGGCCATTGCTGATCGGATCACCGGCCACGCCCTGAGCGAGGATCAAAGGCGAGCCTGCGGCGAAGCGGACATGCAAATAGTCGCGGAGGAATGTCGAATCGGCATCGTTGGCCAGGTCTTCGGCGATATCCTGTCCGGTCAGCAGCAGACGTCCGCCGTTGTCCAGCAACTCGCGAAGCGCGGCGACATCGGCGGTGCTGAGCACATCGCTGCGGCTGTTGCCGGTCAGCCACACCGTATATGGATAATCACGCAGTGTATCGGGTGAGGGGGATGATTGCGCGGCCTTGGTCCATACCGTGTACGGCGTCCGAAGCGAATCGAGTATACCGGACAGATATTCCTGGTAATCCAGGGGATTGTTGTTGTCGTCATCGACCAGGATCACCTGCGGCGGTCCGACATCGGCAATGAGTGTATCATAAATGATATTCTCGCCGCCGTTGGCCGAATACAGCAACTCGAATTTGACAATGGTCGGCGGAAAGCCGGCGTCCACGGAAAAGATGATCGGATCCGCAGCGTTGGACCCCTGTTGTCCGTTCAGGAGATCGCCGAAGTCGGCGACCGCATCGGCAAAGAGGATCTCGGGGTCGATCGTGGAAACCGTCATCGTCAAGCCGAGCGCATCCATGCCCAGATTGTCGACGGTAATCACCAGTTCGACGCCGTTTTCTCCCGGGTCGGGCCGGCCGTCACCGTTGCCCAAAACATCGGCAAAGGTCACAGTGTCCCGAATAAGGTACGGGCGGCCGTACACAATGTCCAGTTCCGCGGTCATGAGCGGACCGGAATTGGAAATATCGTAGATGCCGATCCCGGTAGGGTTACCCAGATAGTTATTGCTGTTGGGTGTCGTAAAATCATGGAATTCCCGATTGTTGCTGGACCCCGGCCAGGGGTCCCCGCCGTCACTGCCGCCGCCTGCTTCGAGCTGGAATAACCCGTCGGCCTGCTCCACCGCTACCAGGGGATGGTTTTCATCCCAGTTCCCCGAGCGCGTTTCGTCGATATGCCAGATCAACAGACCGTCACCGGGGAGGGAGGCGTCGGAAAGGTAGCGTTGGCGGTTTTCGACCAGAAAATATTCCGGCCCGGTCTGGCCCAGTGTCCACAGCCGATAGGCCACCGGCGAATCCTCGGCGCGCGCGATCTCCACGGCTGGGGTATTGATCAGGATGTTAACGGGCTGGACAAAGCCGAGTTCCTGCTTGCACCAGGCATCAAAGTGGGCGGGACGGTGACCGCCGCCGTTCCAGCTTCCACCGGACATCAGCGACCAACTCCCCACGCCGGAGGAGGAATAGTCGGTATCGTATAAATCGGGCATGCCCAGCACGTGGCCGAATTCGTGGCAAAAAACGCCGATATCGGTAATCACGCCGGGCGAGCGGACTTCCGGTTCAACGGAGTAATCCGAGACATAGACGCCGTCTTTCAGGACACCGCCGATGCTCGAGCGGTGGGACCAGATATCGTTATCCGACCCGGTTTCCTCGGCGCCGTACCCGGCGAAAACCACAAAAATGCCGTCAACCCAGCCGTCATTGTTACTGTCGTATTGCGAATAATCCAGGTCGGGGTCGGCGGCGTTGACCGCATCAGCGACCATTTGCGGCGCACAGCGCGGACAGGTCCCGAAACCGTTCTGGGCATTGACATAATAGGCATATGTCTGTGGCATGCGGTACCAGCCGACGACATCCCCCTCCAGAAAAAAAGTACCGTAGGAGTTTTCCCAGTAAAACTCACTCATGCTGCCGTACGGCATTTTGTCCCAGGAAAACAATACACTATCGAATTGCCCGGCCTCCGGGGCCGGGGTAAATGACGTATACTGGTGATCGGAAAAATCGACCAAGATGACGGGGACGCGCATCGTATCGACATCACCGTCCAGCGGCGAGATCAGCGGCCGGGCAAATTCCGGGCGTTCGATATGGAAATATCCCCGTGTCCGGGCGTCGAGTTGCCGGGCAACGATGGCAGGCAACCGGTCTTCCAGTTCAAGTTTGTCCTGCAACCCGGGTTTCATGGGGCTGGCGGAGGTGAAAACCGGCAGCAGGCAGAGGACTGCCGTGCCGAGCAAACGAGTGCATGTGCGTCGATTCATGTGGTCAACCTCTCAGGTGTAACAAGCCCTGTCAGGGGCATCTGACCGGTGGCCCGGTTTCGGCCGGTTATTGTTGGTATCGGCGGGACTAACTCTTTGGTAAATCTATAGTTCAATGTCTCCCGGTGTCCTGTGTTCTCTATCCGGTTTGTTAATTGTGGCCGGCGGGTAATCTTGAGTTATCTGTGTGGGCCAAGCCCTGCTCCCAAGTAACTTATTGTCGTTCTGCCTCTTATTTGTACGTCACCCTCGTCACTATTGCTGGTATAAAATATATAAATAAACTCTTAATTGTAAAGGATAAAGGTAAACATTTTCCATCAGGCGGCCCGCCGGACAGCGGGTAAGCGACGGCAAATCACCGGCCGGCCCGAAAGTTTACATTGACACCAACGCTCCGGCCAGCGAACATACTCACGGTCGAAACGGACAATAGACCTGTAGACCTGGGGAGGAACAATGAACATGATCAGTCGCGTGGTGAACATTGCCATCAAACCGAAGGATGTATGGCCGATCATCGCCGGCGAAAGCACCAGCGTGCAGGCCATGTTTACCGGTTTCATCATTCCGCTGGCGGCAATCGGGCCGCTGTGCGGTTTCATTCAGTCGCTGCTGTTCACGCCGGCCTTTGGTTTTCGCGCACCCATCGGCATGTCGTTCGTCGGGATGATCGTGGGGTATATCCTGGTGCTGGCCGGTGTCCTGGTTACCGCCTTTATCGTCGATAAGCTGGCCCCCACCTTTCAATCATCCGGTGGGCTGGAGCAGGCGTTGAAACTGGTCGCGTATTCGCAGGCGCCGGTGTGGGTCGCCGGGGTGCTGAACCTCATCCCATTTTTGGGGATTCTCATCATTTTTGTGGCCCTGTATTGCCTGTATATCGTCTATCTGGGCTTTACGCCGGTGATAAAGACCCCGCCGGACAAGGTTATACCCTACCTGGTGGTCGTGATCATCGTCTCCGTGATTGTCTGGGCTGTTGTTGCTGTGGTCACCAGTGCAATTGTCGCCACCGGGGTGGTGGTTAATACAACGATTTAAGGCAAGCGACATTTGGCAGGTATGACGACGGCGGCGTGGAATTACCCGCGCCGCCGTTGCATGTAGGGCACAATTGGCTACAATAGTCGGGTCAATCATGTCCAGCGGATGAACAGGATTCATCGTGTTCAAATGGAGCAGTCGGACCCGGCAGTTGGAAACCTTGCTGATCCTGTGGCGGCGTAATTCGACGTCATGGCGTTCAAACCCACGGTGTTCAATACATATTTTGGTTCTGAAGTCACCGCGTGGGGTGTCAAAAGTGACAGTTTTCACACCTGTTTTGGATAACAAATTGTCAGACAAGCGGAAACATCCGGTTCTTTTGGCAAATACTGTATATACAATGCCTGCTCCCCTTGATTAATCCAGCCGATTTGCCGTAGTTTTACATGATGGTAGCGCGGGCCACCCGGTTGGTGTCGTGAACGCTTAGCCCGGCAGAAAACCGGAAGTATCGCCGATGATTGTAGAGCTTGCCCGACAGAGAATGTGAACCGATCATGCCGGCAGACGAAACAAAAGCCCGGTTTATGCCCGAAAGGCCGCGCAGGGAAACGGAGAAAAAGATGAAGCGACGAATGGTAATGATTGACGGGAACGAGGCGGCGGCCCATTCGGCTTTTATGGTTAATGAAGTCATCGCCATTTACCCGATTACTCCCTCCTCGCCGATGGGCGAATTTTCCGATCAATGGTCGGCGGAAGGCCGGATCAATATCTGGGGTGAAGTCCCGACCGTGGTCGAATTGCAAAGTGAAGGCGGCGCGTCGGGGGCATTGCACGGCTCGTTGCAGACCGGAGCGTTGACCACTACCTTTACCGCCTCGCAGGGCTTGCTGCTGATGATCCCCAATATGTATAAAATTGCCGGCGAATTGACCCCGGCGGTGATCCATGTCTCCGCCCGGTCGCTGGCCTGCCAGGCGTTGTCGATTTTCGGCGACCATTCGGACGTGATGGCCACCCGCGCGACGGGTTTTGCGCTTTTGGCCTCGAATAATATTCAGGAGATAATGGATTTTGCCCTGATCGCGCAGGCTGCCTCGCTGGAATCCCGCGTGCCGTTTTTGCATTTCTTCGATGGTTTCCGCAGTTCGCACGAAGTGCTGAAAGTCGAAGAATTGACGCATGACGATGCGCGGGCGATGATCGATGAGGAGCTAGTCCGCGCCCATCGCCGCCGCGCCCTGTCGCCCGACAACCCGTTTATCCGCGGCACCGCGCAGAACCCCGACGTGTATTTCCAGGGCCGCGAGACCGTCAACCCATACTATACACAATGCCCGCAGATCGTCCAGAACATGATGGACAAGTTCGCCGGAATTGCCGGGCGCCAGTACCATTTGTTTGATTATGTCGGCGCCCCGGATGCCGACCGCGTGATTGTCATCATGGGCTCCGGCGCCGAGGCCGTGCACGAAGCGGTGGAATACCTCAATGAGCACGGTGAAAAAGTCGGCGTGCTGAAAGTCCGGCTGTTCCATCCGTTCTCGGTGGAACATTTTTTCCAGGCCCTGCCGCCGACCACCCGGAAGATTGCCGTGCTTGACCGCACCAAGGAACCGGGGGCGCTGGGCGAACCGCTGTACCAGGACGTGATTACCGCCTTCAGCGAACACTTGACTTCCGGCAGCGGCACATTCGCGGTGATGCCCGTCATCGTCGGTGGCCGCTATGGCCTGTCCTCCAAGGAATTCACGCCGGCGATGGTCAAGGGCATCTACGATGAGCTGGCCCAAGACGCGCCGAAAAACCATTTTACCATCGGGATCATCGATGACGTCACCCACACGTCACTGGAGTATAATCCTGATTTTTCGACTGAAGCTCCGAGTACGGTCCGGGCGATGTTTTATGGTCTGGGGTCGGACGGCACGGTCGGCGCGAACAAAAATTCGATCAAGATCATCGGTGACGATACGGACAACAACGCGCAGGGATATTTTGTCTATGACTCCAAGAAGGCCGGTTCGGTGACTGTGTCCCACCTGCGCTTCGGCCCGAAGCCGATCCATTCGACATATCTGATCACCAAGGCCAATTTTATCGCCTGTCATCAATTCAGTTTTCTGGAGCGGTTCGACATTCTCAAAACCGCTGTCACGGGGAGCACGTTTCTGCTCAACAGCCAGTATGGGCCGGAGGAGGTGTGGGACCACCTGCCCCGGACCGCCCAGCAGCATCTGATCGATAAGAAACTCAAATTCTATCTTATCGACGGTTATGCAGTCGCTAAAGACACCGGCATGGGGGCGCGGATCAACACGATCATGCAGACCTGTTTCTTTGCGATCAGCGGGTTATTGCCGCGCGACGAGGCCATTGCCTCGATCAAGCGCGCGATCAAGAAGACCTATGGCGCCCGCGGCGAAGCGGTCGTCGAGAAGAACTATGCGGCGGTCGATGCCACGCTGGCCAAACTGCACGAGGTGAAAATTCCCGGCCGCGTCACCAGCACCTTCGATATCCGCCCGGCGGTCCCGGCAGAGGCCCCGGCGTTTGTCCAGAATGTCACGGCAAAAATTATTGCCGGGCTGGGTGATGACCTCCCGGTTGGTGCGATGCCCGTTGACGGCACGTATCCCAGCGGGACCACCCGCTGGGAAAAGCGCAATATTGCCCTGGAAATCCCGGTCTGGGATGCCGAGTTATGCAGCCAGTGCGGGAAATGCGTGCTGGTCTGCCCGCACGCGACCATTCGCGCCAAAGTGTGCGATCCGGAATTGCTTGCGGGCGCTCCGCCGACGTTCAAGTCCGTTGAATCGCGGTTCAAGGAATTCAAGGGACAACATTTCATCCTGCAGGTTGCCGCCGAAGACTGCACCGGCTGTGAGATGTGCGTCCATGAATGCCCGATCAAGAGTAAGTCGGACGCCAGTCATAAGGCGATCAATATGATGTCTCAGGCGGAGCTGCGGGACACCGAGGCCGCCAACTGGAAATTCTTCCTGACCCTGCCGGAGACCGACCGCCGCGTGTTGTCTCCGGACAAGGTCCGCGACATTCAATTGTTTCAGCCGTTGTTTGAATTTTCGGGGGCTTGCGCGGGCTGCGGCGAAACGCCGTATGTCAAGCTGCTCAGTCAATTATTCGGTGATCGGGCATTGATTACCAACGCGACCGGCTGTTCCTCTATTTACGGCGGGAACCTGCCGACGACGCCGTGGACCATCAATGCCGAGGGCCGGGGGCCGGCTTGGACCAACTCCCTGTTCGAGGACAACGCGGAATTCGGTGTGGGGATGCGGCTGGCGGTTGATCAGCAAGCCGGTTATGCCCGGTTGTTGTTGAAACGGCTGGCGCCGAAACTGGGCGATCAACTGGTGCAGGGACTTCTGAACGCCGACCAGTCCAATGATGCCGGTATCGCCGCCCAGCGTGAGCGGGTACAGGCATTAAAAGACGCACTCCACCGGCCCCAGACATTCGATGAGCGGGATTTGTTGGCACTGGCCGACATCCTGGTCAAAAAGAGTGTCTGGATTATGGGCGGCGACGGCTGGGCCTACGATATCGGGTACGGTGGGTTGGACCACGTGCTGAGCATGGGCCGGAATGTCAATCTGCTGGTGTTGGACACCGAAGTCTACTCCAACACGGGTGGACAGATGTCCAAATCGACGCCGCGCGGCGCGGTGGCCAAATTCGCCTTCGGCGGGAAGCCCGGCGCCAAAAAAGACCTGGCCATGATGGCCATGACATACGGCAATGTCTATATCGCGCGGGTGGCGATGGGCGCCAACGACCGCCAGTGTTTGAAAGCGTTCCTTGAGGCCGAGGCGTACGACGGCCCGTCGCTGATCATTGCCTACAGCCATTGTATCGCCCACGGTTATAATCTGGTGTACGGCATGGACCAGCAAAAAGCCGCTGTCCAATCGGGACACTGGCCGTTGATGCGTTTTGATCCCCGGCTGGCCGCCGAGGGCAAAAACCCGTTACAGCTTGATTCCAAGGCGCCGTCGATTCCGATCGAGAAATATATGTATAACGAGACGCGGTTTGCCATGCTCACCCATACCCGGCCCGAGGACGCCAAGCGGTTGCTGCAGGGAGCGGCAAACGATGCGCAGGCGCGCTGGCGGTTGTACAAACACTGGGCCGACATGAAATTCGACGGTGAAGCGAAGGAGGAAAACAATGGTTGATCTGTCGACTTCATACCTGGGATTGACCCTCAAAAATCCCCTGGTCGTTTCCGCTTCGCCGTGGTGTGCCGATTTGGAAAAAATCAAGCAGATGGAAGCCGCCGGCGCCGGCGCGATCGTCCTGCATTCGTTGTTCGAAGAACAGATCACGCTGGAAAGCAATGAACTGGACCGGCACCTGTCGCACGGTGAACATTACGCCGAGGCCCTGTCGTACTTTCCGGATCTCGGGCAAACCAAACTGAATCCCGACCCGTACGTCGAGCATGTCCGCCGGGCCAAGGCCGCGGTGAAGATCCCGATCATCGGGAGTTTGAACGGCGTCTCGACGGGCGGGTGGATCGAGTACGGCAAGAAAATAGAGCAGGCCGGTGCGGACGCCCTGGAATTGAATATTTACTTTGTGCCCACCGACCCGGCGCTGACCGGCGTCCAGGTTGAAAATATGTACTGCGAACTGGTGCGGGAACTGAAGGCGACACTTTCCATCCCCGTGGCGGTCAAGATCGGCCGCGATTTCAGCGCCATACCAAATTTCTGCACGCAACTAGACCGCGCGGGCGCCGACGGGCTGGTGTTGTTCAATCGTTTTTATCAGCCCGATTTTGATCTGGAAAAACTCGAGGTCGTCCACAACCTCGTGTTGAGCAGCCCGCATGAGCTGCCGGTGCGGCTGCATTGGGTGGCCATTCTCTACGGCAACATTTCGGCCGATCTGGCGGTCACCGGCGGGGTGCATGACGCTGCCGGCGTGCTCAAATCCATGATGGCCGGCGGCAGAGTGGCGATGATGACTTCGGCCCTGTTGAAAAACGGGATCGGCCATCTGACTACCGTGCGCAACGAACTGGTCTCCTGGATGGAGGAGAAGGAATACGAGTCTATTAAACAAATGCAGGGAAGCATGAGCTACCGCACGGTTGCCGAACCCGCGGCCTTCGAGCGGGCCAATTACCTTAAGGTGTTGAGCTCGTATTCCCTGCGGCGCTGATCCTTTGGTTCCCGGAGTCGATGCCCATGCACCATTCCCGCCGCCGTGCCGGCAGCCGGTCCACCGGCACTGGTCAAATCGTGGTCATCCCCTGCTTGTGCGGTCGGGCGGAGATATATTTTTGTCGCGGTACCCATGAAGATCCCTCAGGCGACGTACAGGATGTTGTGATATGATTATGATAACGGCTTGCGCAAAGGAGGTCGGATGGATTTCAAACACGCGCTGTTGGCGGCGGGGATGGTGGCGATGATCTCCGGGCCGGCGTTGGCGCAGAATTATGGCATTACCTCCAAGGCCCTCGGTAACGGGCTGGAAGTAATTGTCATCGAGAACCACGGCGTGCCGCTGGTGACGATTGAAATTTGCGCCAAAAACGGCGCATACACCGAAACGCCGGACATGGATGGGTTGTCTCATTTGTACGAACACATGTTTTTCAAAGCCAACAAAGAACTCCCCAACCAGGAGCGCTACATGGAACGGACCCGCGAACTGGGGATGAACTGGAACGGCACAACTTCCGACGAACGGGTCAATTATTTCTTTACGCTGCACAAGGACGATCTGGCCGACGGGCTGAAGTTTATGAACGACGCCATCCGTTACCCGCTGTTTTTGCAGGAGGAGTTGTTGCGGGAGCGGGAAGTCGTCATTGGCGAGTTCGACCGGGCAGAGGCCAGTCCCTATTTTCATCTGGGCCGGGCGGTCGGCAAGGAATTATGGTACAAATATTACAGCCGGAAAAACGTGATCGGTGACCGTGATACCATCCTGGCCGCCGACCAGGAAAAACTGCGCCGGATCCAGTCCCGGTACTATATTCCCAACAATTCGGCATTGATCGTTGCCGGTGATGTCCAGCCCGAGGATGTGTTCACGAAAGTGGAGGCGTTGTTCGGTGATTGGGAACGCGGGGATGACCCCTTTGAAAAATACCCCATCCCGGAACACCCGCCGCTGCCCCAGTCCAAACTCCTGGCCGTGACGCAGCCGGTGAATTTTATTGTCATCCAGCAGACCTGGCACGGCCCAAGCATGCGCGATGACGTGCCGAGCACGTTTGCCGCGGACGTATTCTCGTTCATCATCGGACAACCCGACTCGAAATTCCAGAAAAACCTCGTCGATGCCGGCCTGGTGGACGGGGTCGGCCTGGGGTATCAGTCTCTGACCTACACCGGGCCGATTACGCTGAATGCGCGGACCTCGGCTGACCGCTATCGTCAGGCGATGGCCGCCATCGAAGCAGAAGTCGAAAAATTCGACGCCCCGGATTACTTCACCGACGAGCAGCTCGAGTTCGCCAAAAACCAGTTGGAGATTTCCGAGATTTACGGCCGGGAAAGCGCCGACCAGTTCGCCCATACCGTGTCGTACTGGTGGTGTGCGCGCAACCTGCAGTATTACATGGACTACATCGATAACCTGCGCCGGATCACACGTGAAGATATTGCGCGCTACATCCGGACCTACATCAAGGGTAAACCGGCGGTGACCGGCGTGCTGGTCTCCCCGCAAGATCAACAACAACTGCAAATCGGGGAGGGGAACTAATGCGACGTCCATCCCTGTTAACCTTAATGGTGCTGTGCATGGTCATCTTTGCCGCGTCTACCGGATTGGCCGTCGAAAAATTCAGTGTCGACGGCATTGATGTGATTGTAAAGTATAACCCCGCCAACGAGATCATCGCGGCACATGTGTATTTAAAAGGCGGGATCGCCTATTGCGGGACCGAGCGGGCCGGTATCGAAACTATTCTCTACCGCAGCGCGCTGGAAGGCACCGAGAATTATCCGAAAGACAAGCTGCGCTCCGAGCTGGCGCGGATGGGCACGGCCATCGGCAGCAATGCCTCTAATGATTATACCTCCGTGACCATGCAGTGTCTGAAACGCCACCTCGATATATCGTGGAACATCTTCGCCGATGTCATCGCCCGCCCGCTGTGCGCGGAAGCCGATGTCAAACTGGTCAAAGAACGCCAGCAAAACGATATTCGGCAGACCTATGCCGACCCCGACGGGTATGCGCGGTTGCTGAGCGATGCCTTGTACTATCGCGGTCATCCCTATGCCGTTTCGCCGACGGGGACCGAGGAATCAATCGGCGCGCTGAATTCCGCTTTGCTGGTGGAGTATCTCCGGCAGGAGGTAACGAAGGCCCGGATGCTGGTCGTGTTTGTCGGGGACGTCGACAAAGCCGCCGCAACCCGCCTGGTGCGGGACGGGCTGGGGTCACTCCCTGCGGGAACCTATCAGGCGCCGGTACTCCCTGTGCCGGGTGGTGCGACCGCGGTTGAACATAAAGTCGAAGCGCGCGAATTGCCGACCAATTATGTGCGCGGCTATTTCTCCGCGCCGTCACCGGACAATGTCGAGGACGCCCTTCCGATGTTTGTCGGGCTGGACATCCTGCGGGACCGGCTTTTTGAGGAAGTGCGCACCAAGCGAAACCTGACGTATGCGGTTTCCTCCTCGATGGCCAATCGCCGCAATAACTATGGGCTGCTGTATGTGACCTCAGGTGATATCACGCAGGCGGTCAACGTGATGCTCGATGAAGTGGCCAAAATGCAGAATGAAACCGTGCCCGAAAAAGACCTGCACGACAAGATCAAGGTCCTGACGACCGAGACCCTGATGGGTGAGCAGACCAACGGCAGTCAGGCCTCGACTCTGGCGATGCAGGAATTGGTGGGCCGGGGATTCGAGATGGCCGAACAGCGGATTGAGTTGATCCAGAAAGTCACTTCCGCCGAGATCCAGCGCGTAATGAAAAAATACGTCAACGGCACCAATTTTACCGTGCTGGGCGATACGACTGCAGCACAGAAAATGCTCGACGCAGTTGCCGTGCGCTGATCACGCAACGCGCAATGAGCTAACAGACAAATGGCCCGGCCGATCAGCCGGGCTGTTTTTATGGCCGTATTGTCCGCAGCCCGGCCGCCTTGAGGTGCCGCCGGGTGCTCGATATTTCAGATCTCGTCATCATCCCCGACAGTTTGTCTGACGAGGTTTCCCTCCTCAAAAAACTGTTCGGAGATCAATGTGCCCTCTGCGGACCAGCGGCGGCATTCGCCGTGTTTCTTGCCGTTTTGATAGGACAATTCCTCGATTTTCTGGCCCAGGGAATCCCAGATCGTCGCGGTGCCGTGGGCCAGGTCTTCCATAAAATACGCTTCCTGGAAGAGTGCGCCGTTTTCGTACCACGAGCGGACGGCGCCGGTTTGTTTGCCTTCAACAAACAGCATTTCCTGTTTCTTATGACCGTTGGGGTACCAGTACGTGATCAGACTATCGGGTTCACCGTAACGGGCTTTACCCTCAAACATTTTTTGCCCGTTGCGGTACCACATTGTCCGGCGGCCATGGGCCACAAAATGGCCGGGCGATTCGGCAAATTCCGTCCAGCGGGCCTTTAAGGCCCCATCATCATAGTACTCCTCGCGGATCAACAATCCGTCTTCGGTCATCACCGGCTTTTCATCCTGCCCGGCTGCTTTCTTGTTTTCCGGGTTGTTCGAACATCCGCCCGGAAAAGCGGCCAGCAGGGTACATGCGATTACCACGCCATACACTAATCTTAAACGGCCCATTTTGTTTTGCACCATTTTCTACCTCCCAACCGAGGTTTACATTATATCATATCCCGTGGTAATCGGCAAGCGGCTGTCGGTACACCACTTGGGAAACCGGCACGGCAGCTTGACCGGCGGCGCGGCCCCCATAAATCCGGGCTATGCCGTAATTATCCTGAGGGCCGCAGCCGGCCGGGACCGGCTGGGCTGTTTCCGGGGGGGCGCTGCGGATCACGCACTTCCTGTATCGGGGCAACGGCAGGTTGCCACGGGTGGTTTCGGAGCGGTCGCGCGGCAAAATGATGGAGCGCGTTTAATTAATCGTCCGCCCCGGCCCCGCGCCACTTGACTTGAGCAGTTGGCTGTATTTCTTACGACAGGTTAGCCGATGGAGTATTGATATGAGTGACCAGCAGCAGAATACGGCGAGTGATCCGAAAAAGACGGCGGAAGACGGCGCCCTTTCGATGATCGAATTCAAGGGCTCCCGCAAGGAGTTCTACCGCAATCCCTATAATTTGAGATTGAGGCGGGGAGACTGGGTTATCGTGCAGGTTGAGCGGGGTGAGGATTTGGGCCGTTTTCTCGCCGAGGTAGACCAGGTGCGCGTTAGCAAAGACGAAATCAAGCCGCTGCCTATCCTGCGGTCGGCCGTTGCCTCGGAAATTGCTATCCGCGAGCAGAATGCAGTCCGCGAAAAGGAAGCAAAGGCCGAGTGCGTCAAGCTGATCAACAAGCGCGGGTTAAAGATGAAACTCGTGGATGTGGAGTGGCAGTACGACGGCAATAAGGTCACCTTCTATTTTACCGCGGAACGGCGGGTCGATTTTCGCGAGTTGGTCAAAGACCTCGCCTCGGTCTACCGCACCCGGATCGAATTGCGGCAGATCGGCGCCCGGGACGAGGCGCGGCGGGTCGGGGGGATGGGTGTGTGCGGACTGGAACAATGCTGTAATGCATTCTTGAACGAGTTCGAGCCGATCACTACCCAGCTGGCCCGGGAACAAAGTCTGTCGCTGAACCCGGCCAAGATTTCCGGCAATTGCGGCCGGCTGCTTTGCTGCCTGCGCTATGAAAGTGAGTTCTATCGTTCGGTCGTCCGGGCCTTCCCCAAGGTGGGCTCGAGTTTCGCCGCCGGTGAAATCGAAGGACGAATTGAACGGATATTGATTTTGCATGATGAGATGATGGTCAGAAGTGAATCCGGCGAGGACAAGAAAATCAATTTGACGGAGATCCGCCGCGCGCGTCGCAAACGGCCGTGGATGAAATCGCCGGCCACCGATCCCGCCGCAGACGTTACAGGACAGACCGATGGCGACTAAACCGGCAGGCACCAGGCGGGTCCTGGTGACCACACCAATTTATTATGTCAACGACCGGCCCCACCTGGGCCATGCCTATACCACTGTTGCGGCCGATTTTATGACCCGCGCCCACCGTCTGCTAGGCCGGGAGGTCTTCTTCCTGACCGGTACCGACGAGCATGGCGAGAAAGTCGCCGAGACCGCCCGCGCCAATGGAAAATCACCGATCGAGCATTGTGATGAGGTCGTGGCCGGATTCAGGGACGCCTGGAAGGCACTGCATATTGAGTATGACCGGTTTATCCGGACCACGGAGGAGGCGCACGTTCGCGGGGTAACGCAACTTTTGGAGCGGTTGCATCGCGCGACCGGCCCCGATGGACAACCGGTTATCTATGAAGGCGAGTACCGGGGACTGTATTGTACCGGGTGTGAGAAATTTCTCAGTGGGCGCGATATGGAGGACGGCCGCTGTCCGATCCATCCCACAAAAGAACCTCGGGAAATTACCGAGCGGAATTATTTTTTCCGGCTTTCCGCTTTTTTGGAACAATTGAAAATTAAGATCGAAAGTGATGAAATCCACATCCGGCCCGAAAATCGCAAACGGGAAGTGCTGGGGCTTTTTGCCCAGGGCTTGGATGATTTTTCCATTTCGCGCGAGAAAGTCGAATGGGGCATTCCGCTGCCGTTTGACCTGTCGCAGACCGCCTATGTCTGGGTCGATGCCCTGTCCAATTACATCACCGGTATCGGCTTCGGCAGTGACAGTAACTCGTACAACAGGTGGTGGAATGACAGCTTTGTCCTGCACCTGATGGCCAAAGACATCCTGAAATTCCATAGCATCTTCTGGCCGGCGATGCTGATGGCGGTCGGCGAAAAAACGCCCGACGCCATGTTCATCCACGGCTACCTGACTCTGGTCGACCAGAAAATGAGCAAGTCGCTGGGCAATGTGATCAAGCCCGATGCCTGGGTCGCGGATTTTGGGGTGGACGGCGCCCGGTATTTATTGACGACGATTTTCCGTTTCGGCCAGGACGGCGAAATCCGGGAAGATACCCTGCGCGAAAAATACAACGCCGATCTGGCCAATGATTTCGGCAACCTCGTTTCCCGTGCAGCCAAAATGGTGCTGGGGCATTTTGACGGTTATATCCCCGAGCCGGATTACTCCGGCGCGGAAGAACAGGCGTTGAAAGCAATTGTCGCCGATGCCGGGCGAAAGTTCGCCGAGGCCGTCGATGACGTCGATCCGAATCATGCTGTCGAGGCGGCTTTGTCAATTGCGCGGGAGGCCAACCGCTATTTCGATCATGCCGCGCCCTGGACGCTGGCCAAAGAAAGACGAATGGACCGGCTGGCGGGGGTGCTGGGTGTGACAATGGAAGCCATATACGCATGTGCCGTGCATTTGTCGCCGGTGTTGATGGTCAAAATCCCGGAGGTCTTGCGGACCCTGGGGTATACCGAGGCCGAGATCGATGCCCGTCTGCGCAAAGGTCAGAGTATTGCCGCGCCCGCGGGGCGGCAGATCACCAAAGCCCCGCCGTTTTTCCCACGCGTGGACAAACTCGGTACAAAGATCGAACCGGAGAAAAAAGAAAAAGCCAAGACAGACGGCGTGATCACTATCGATGAATTTTTCGCCGCGAAATTAAAGACCGCCGAGGTCCTCGCCGCCGAGAAAGTAGAAAAAGCCGATAAGTTGCTTAAACTGCAGATTCAAATCGGCGAGGAAAAACGGCAAATCATTGCGGGGATCGCCGAGTTTTATCAACCCGCTGAGCTGGTCGGCCGGACGATTATTGTGGTATCCAATCTCCAGCCGGCGAAAATCCGGGGCATCGAATCCAACGGCATGTTATTGGCCGCGCGCCACGGCAAGACCCTGCGGCTGGTGACTACCGACGGCGAAATCCCCTCCGGCGCGGAGATTGGGTAGTCTCAATAGAATTTACTGTTTCTGCTGTATCTTCGCCCAGGTATCCCGCAAGGTCACGGTCCGGTTGAACACCAGTTTGCCCGGTGTCGAATCGGGGTCGACACAGAAATAACCCAGTCTCTCGAACTGGAACCGGTCACCCGCTTTGGCCACGGCCAGGGCGGGTTCCACGCGGCAACCGGCAACAACTTCCAGGGAGCCGGGGTTCAGATTATCTAGCCAGTTCTCGCCGTCGGCCACCGCCAGCGGGTCTTCTTTGGTAAACAAATAATCGTAGAGCCGGACCTCGACTTCCCGCGCATGCGCCGCCGAAACCCAGTGCATCGTGGCCTTGACCTTGCGGCCGTCGGGCGAATCCCCGCCGCGCGTGGCCGGGTCGTAGGTGCAATGCAATTCGACAATCTCGCCGTCGGCATTTTTAATGACATCGGTGCAGGTAATGAAATACGCATACCGCAGCCGCACCTCGCGGCCGGGCGAGAGGCGATAGAATTTTTTCGGCGGGTCTTCCATGAAGTCCTCCCGCTCGATAAACAACTCGCGGGAGAACGGCACTTTCCTGATCCCGGCCGACGGGTCTTCGGGATTGTTGACCGCCTCCAGTTCTTCGACCTGGCCTTTGGGGTAATTGTCGATCACCACTTTCAGCGGCCGCAGCACGCCCATAACCCGGGCTGAGGATTTATTCAAATCCTCGCGCAGGCAGTGCTCCAACAGCGCGACATCGACCGTACTATCACGTTTGGCGACGCCGATCCGGTCGCAGAAGTTCCGGATCGCCGACGGGGTGTAGCCGCGCCGGCGCAGGCCGGAAATTGTGGGCATGCGCGGGTCATCCCAGCCGCCGATATGCTTTTCCTTTACCAGTTGCAGGAGTTTGCGCTTGCTCAACACTGTATAGCTGAGATTGAGGGGCGCAAATTCGATTTGTTGCGGATGGTGAATGCCAAGTTGTTCGATGAACCAGTCATACAGCGGCCGATGGTCCTCGAATTCCAGCGTGCAAATCGAGTGGGTGATCCCCTCGATGGAGTCCGACTGGCCGTGCGCCCAGTCATACATGGGATAAATACACCACTTGTCGCCGGTGCGGTGGTGCGTGGCGCGCAAAATCCGGTACAACACCGGGTCGCGCAGGTTCACGTTCCCCGAGGCCATATCTATTTTGGCGCGCAACACACGGGAACCATCCGGAAATTCCCCGGCGCGCATGCGGCCAAACAAGTCCAGGTTTTCCTCGACCGGGCGGTCGCGGTACGGGCTGGGTGTGCCCGGTTCGGTCAGTGTTCCACGGTATTCGCGAATTTCATCGGCGCTCAGGTCATCAACATACGCCTTGCCGTCGCGGATCAATTTCAGGGCGAACTCATGGAGCTGGTCGTAATAGTCCGAGGCATAAAACAGCCGGTCCTCCCAGTCGAAGCCCAGCCAGCGGACGTCTTTTTGAATCGATTCGACGTAGTGGCTTTCCTCTTTGGTCGGGTTGGTATCATCGAAACGCAGATTGCACAATCCGCCGTACTGCCGGGCCAGGCCGAAATTCAAGCAAATCGACTTGGCGTGGCCGATGTGGAGATAGCCGTTGGGCTCCGGGGGAAACCGTGTGTGTACCCGGCCACCGTTTTTATTGTTGGTAATATCCTCGGTGATGATCGCACGAATAAAATCGAGCGAGACCGGGGCCTCGGTTGCGGCCTCGGGTTTGTCGGATTTGTGCTTGTGATCGTTCATAGTTGTGTATCCGGCCTATTCAGAAAAGACTTGATATATTCCATAACCGGTAGCGTGTAGGTCGGCTTCCGGAGTCCCCGCCGCGGCGGGGACGGAGAAAGCCGACAATTTTTCGCCGGGTTTCTCGTTCCGTCCTGCCTTGCGGCAGAACGGAATTCGGAACCCGACCTACGCCAAATCGTTCCATGGCTACTCAAACATCGAGGGCGGCATGGGTTTTGACGAATCGGGCGGCGGTGGGGGCGGGGGTACATATGCCGATTGCGGCCCGGGGGCCATGCCCTCGACAGCGGTCATTTCCCATTCCAGCCCCCCGATCAGCCGCGCGGCCACGTTATAGATGCCACCCGCGATAAAACCGTAGATCGCGCCGAACACCGCGCCGATGAAACCATAGACAAACGGCAAAATGAATGCCATCGCCAAGCCCATGCCCTGGGCCATGCCGCCAAAATCACCCAGTTCCGAAGGCATACCCATCGAGGAAAACATGGACCCGATCATCGCGATAATCATACCGGCGAGCATACCGCCCAGAAAGCCAGCCGCCCCCCCGAGGACAAATGAAATCTTCACGACTGAAAAGACACCGACACGTTTTAATTCATATTTCACTCTTTGCCTCCTGCTTTTGTCATTACCCTCATCGGCAATAACGGTCACCGCCCCCTGCCGGGCAAGGCAAAAGCAAATCGTTCCATCGCTATGGTTGCCATAAAGTTGCCGGAATTGGGCTGCTTTGTGTCTGACAGGCCGGACGTCCCCCCGGCCGATTCGTGTTAAAAGGTGTTAATCCCGGGTTTCGCCCGGAAAAAGAGGAACTTGTCCTGTCCAAAACCCGTAGAAATACCATTGAATAAAACAAGTGAGTTTGGGAGAAGGAGGACCAATGAGCAGGCGAAACGGGAAAAGACAGTGGCTGATTGCCGTGGTGGGACTACTGGCGGCGTTGTTGGTTTTCGGCGGCACGGCTTTGGCCGGCAAGAAAAAAGCGAGCAGGGACGAGGGCTGGCTGGGTGTGTACATTCAGGAAGTCGATGAAGATATTCAGGAAACCCGGGATTTGGCCTCTGCTGACGGTGTGATTATTGAAGAGGTCATCGATGGTTCTCCCGCCGACAAGGCCGGTCTGGAGCCGGATGATGTAATCCTGATGTATGACGGGAATCCGGTAACATCCTCCAACCGGTTTACGCGCATGATCCGGCGGACGGCGCCTGAGACCGAGGTGAAACTTCAGATTCTCCGCGACGGCAAACCCCAGGATATTACCGTGACCATCGGTGAAAGCCGGCGGAACAATGGATATTACTTCAGCGACGAAGACGACGACTACTATTTCAGCCATGGCTCGCCGCACGTCATCATTCCGCCGGTCAGGGTCCCGAAAATCGACATCCCCCGCATCGAAGTCATCGATGATGATCTGGATTGCATATACCTTGGTGGTGCAGGCGGCCATCTCGGCTTGCAGTTGCGCGGTCTTAACGACCAGCTTGCCAAATATTTCGGACTGATGAACGGCGAGGGCATTTTAGTCGAGAAAGTGCTGAAAGACAGTCCCGCCGAAAAGGCGGGAATCAAGGCAGGCGATGTCATTTTGTCCGTGAACGGCGAAGATATGGGGGATGTTGACGATGTCATTGATGAGATTCGCGACTACGATGAGGGCGATACAGTTGAAGTTGCTGTGATGCGCGATCGCGAAAAGAAAATATTTCCAGTAACCATCGAAGAAGACGACGATGATTACGCCGGCGACCATTTCCTGAACAAATCGAAATACAGGTCTCGGTCGTACCGTCCACGGACAGCCGTCTGGCATAACGACCTCAAGGACACCTACCGGGATATCAACGACGAGCTGGAAGAGGCCGTGGAGGAATTGCGCGAGGAATTGGAGGAAGTCCACGAGGAATTGAAAGAGGCCCTGGAGGAATTGGAAGGCCGCTGACGTCCGACTCCTGATCTGGCTGGAAACGGGCGGCGATCAGCCGCCCGTCTCTTTTTACCATAATTCCCGGCAGTGTTTTCCTCCGGCTGTTGCCGTGCCGCCCTTGACTGTCGGGCAGGTTTTGACTACTCTGCGGGGTCGCCCGGGCGACAAAACCGGGGCCAATCGCGTATACGGGTGACAGGCAATAATCCCGGGCAGAGGCACGGGGGGAAAATGCTGTCCTGCCGGGCGAGATGGGTCAATTTTTGAGGTGAAAGATGGAAATTGAAGATATCGGCGTTTTCGCGGAATTTCCGGAAACGATAGCGCGACTTAACGATCCGGGGGCTTTGCTGGTGGCCGGAGTGAGCAACCCCAATGTGATGACAATCGGCTGGGGCATGCCGGGCATCATCTGGGGGCTACCCATTTTCATGATTTTTGTTCGGCCCAGCAGATTCACCCACCATTTACTCGAAGAGCATCAGGAGTTTACCATCAACATCCCCACCCGCGATATGGCCGCTGAGGTGATGATTTGCGGGACGAAATCAGGCCGGGACCTGGATAAGTTCGCCGAATGCGGTTTTACCCTCGCACCGGGTCACAAAGTGGAAGTACCGCACATTGTCCAGTGTCCGATTCATTACGAATGCCGGACGGTCCACAAAAACACCGTCATCGCCGATAAGCTGAAACGCAAAATCCGCTCGACATATTACGGTTCCGGTGATTTGCACGATGTTTACTACGGGGAGATCCTTGGGGTGTATAAAAACCAGCCGTGATCCTGCGTGTTTCGCAGGGAATGTGCGGGAAATCAGTCCGGAGCGGGAATAAACCATGACACCGTCGAATCTGGAAACATATCGCAAATACCTTGATCCGGAGGTCATCTCCCGGTTAAAAACCATGGAGATGCGGGCGCGGCTGGTCGTGGAGGGTTTCATCACCGGTCTGCACAAATCCCCGTATCATGGTTTCTCGGTTGAATTTGCCGAGCACCGGCAGTACATGCCGGGCGACCCAATCCGCAATATCGACTGGAAAGTCTTCGCCAAATCAGACCGGTATTTTGTCAAGGAATTCGAGGAGGAGACTAATCTCAAGGCCTATCTTCTGCTGGATTCCTCCGCGTCGATGAAATATACTTCCGGGAAGATCACCAAATTGCAGTACGCTTCGTATCTGGCGGCGGCGTTGTCGTTTCTGATGCTCAAACAGCGCGACGCGGTGGGGCTGGTGGCTTTTGATGAAAAAATACGGCAGTATATCCCGCCCAAATCCACCGGCGCGCATTTGCATTCATTGTTACTGGGACTTGAAAAACTGCAGCCGGCGGAAAAAACAAATGTGGCCCTGACTTTGCATGAGATGGCCGAGCGGATCAAACGCCGGGGGTTGATTGTGGTCCTTTCCGACCTGCTGGACGATCCGGGGCGGATTCTGGCCGGCTTGAAACACTTTCGTCACCGCAGCCATGAAGTCATTGTTTTTCATATCCTCGACCCGTACGAACGGCGGTTGTCGTTCCCCGAAGAAACGATCTTCAAGGACCTGGAGACTGGTGAGGAAATCAGCACGGTCCCCTGGCAAATCCGCGCGGAATACCAGAAATCAATCGAGGGGTTCATCGCGCGTTACGCGCGGGAATGCCGCCAATCATTGATTGACTACGTCGTTGTCGATACGGCGCAGACGTACGATACTGCGTTGTTCGCTTACCTGGCCAAGCGCAGCCGTCTGTTTTGACCCTGCGGATTTTTATGAGCCCCCTCCCGCGGAAAAAGTCCCACGCGCCGCTTATCGGCGCACATATGTCCATTGCCGGCGGCGTTTTTAACGCTATCCTGCATGCCGAGCAGGCCGATTGCCGGACTGTGCAATTGTTCAATAAATCCAGTAACCAGTGGGCGGCCAAACCACTGGCCCGTGAGGAAATCGATCGGTTCCATGCCGAACTCGAGCGGACCGGCATCCGGCCGTGTGTCTCACATACCTCTTATCTGATCAACTGCGGTTCGCCGGATGATACTCTGTACGAAAAATCAACGGCGGCGCTGGGCGTCGAGTATGAGCGGTGCGGCGTGCTGGCTTTGGAGTATCTGGTGCTGCATCCGGGGTCGCATGTCGGCACGGGTCTGGAACAGGGGATTGCGCGTATTGCCGGGGCATTGAACAGGGTACTCGGCTCGGCGCCGGAGTGCTCGACGGTCATTTGCCTCGAGGCGGTCTCCGGGGCCGGTTCGTCCATCGGCCGGACGTTCGAAGAATTGCAGGCGATTATTGCGCGTGTCGAGGATGATTCGCGCATCGGGGTGTGCCTGGACACCTGTCACATCTTTGCCGCAGGATATGATATTCGGTCGAAGGCCGCTTATCAGGCGACTATGACCGCATTCGACCGGGCCGTGGGGTTGTCCCGGCTGAAAGTCTGGCATTGCAATGATTCCGTCGGTGCACTCGGCTCGCACCGGGACCGCCACGAACATCTCGGCCGGGGGCAAATCGGCCGGGAGGCCTTCGGCCTCTTAATGCAGGATGACCGGTTCCGCGAAGTGCCCAAAATCCTGGAGACGCCCAAGGAGGAAGGCGGAAAACAGATGGACCCGGTAAACCTGGCTTTCCTCCGACGACTGGCGCGACGACCGGCAAAAAAATGAAATATTCGAACTTCCCCGGGGTATGGGGGTGTATTTTATGGTGAGGATGTCGGTTATCAGAAAAAGGACAGCTCATGATTTTGTGTACTAGTGCGCAGTGGCCAAAACAGCGAAAAGGCGCAGCATTACTGCGGTGGGTATCGGCAGCGGCATTAATAATAATGATTTCGGGGTCGGTGGTCCAGGCGGCGCCCGGTGCGGCAGTCGATATTCGGGTCAAAGAATTCGTTGCGGCCAATCCGCCGGTGTCTGATTGGGTGGATTCCAATCGGGCAATGTTGCCCCCGGGCCTTGAGGTGTATTCGCTGCAGGGGAATTTTGGGATCAATCTGCTGGTGACGGCAGTCGATACCGGCGGGATTACGCTGCAATATCGTCTGGCCACGTTGGGAACGAATGTCAGCCAGCGCTCCGGTGTTGTCGATGTCGAGTGGGGCGTCCCGGTGGTCATCGATTCTATCCCCGGCAAGGGCAAATCGCATTATCGGGCACTCATTACACCGTATCCTGCCGATGTTGAGCAACCCTGCCTGGAGGAAGTGGGCGATCCGGCGGCCTGGCCCAACGATCCGAGCGCTTATTTTGATTTCTATTATGTTCGCAATTCACTGGCCGATGCGCATTGGAACATGCTGCGCGATTTCATGGAACGGGAATACCAGACGATCCATGAAAAATTCAATATGGAATATCCCGGCAAGGTGCATTTCTATTTTTGCCCCTGTGCGCCGGAAAATATTGATTTTGAGGACGGACTGGGTTTTGCGCTTGATCCCGGCCGGCTGGCGGGACTGGCGGTGTACAACCAGGAGGTCAACAGTGTCGATCCCCAGATTACCAATTTGTTGAAATTTTATCGCTGGTGGGGATTCGCCCCGCGCTTTCTGGCCTGGGGTGTTTCGGGGGATACCGATTTTGCTGATTACTACGCGAAAGAGTATCTGCGGCAGGGTCGGCTGGTACCCTTCGATTCATTGCTGATTTCGGGGGATTTCCGGCGCGCCGATCCGCTGGTGGCTTTTTATGAATCGGCGTCATTCGTTCATTATCTGATCGATTCCATCGGCGTCGCGGCATTCCATGATATCTACGAACGCTCGACCGACTTGTCCATTAAACCCGCGTTCCTGGCGGTTACCGGCAAAACCATCGACCAATGGGAGCGGCAATGGAAAAAATATCTCGATGCGCGTCAACTTCGTTACCAGGAATACGTCTATTTTGCCCATCGCGCGGAGGCGATTAATCGTCCCGCCGAACACCTGGAACTGCTGGAATTGGGAGCGGCCGACATGGGTGACAGTCTCGTGCCGGCCCTGATGCAGGAAATGGCCACGGCGTGTTACGGGATGGGCCGATATACCGAATCGTATGAGTGGTTCAAGAAGCTGGCCGTCACCGATTCCACTTCCGCGCCGTTTCAGCAGTATTGCGGCAATGCAGCGGTCGTCCTGGGACTGCTGGGAGAAGCGTATCCCTATTTTGAACGTGCGGCGCAACTTGATACGGCCTTCAGCGCCCCGTACCTGAGCATGGGTGAAGTGATGGAATTGCGGGGGTATATCGATTCGGCGCTGGTGTTGTGGCGGACCGGGCTGAACCGCGGACAGTCGATCCCCGTCTTTGTCGAATTACTCATTCATCTGGCCCGCTACGATCGGCAATACCATGCCGAGGATTCCGCAATGGCCCGGCTGACGATGGCCCGCAATTCCACGAAACGGCTGCTGGACCAGTATCCCGACCACCCGCGCTATTTGCTGCGGATGGGCGAAATCCTGACCGAAATGAACCAGCCGGATTCTGCGCTGGTCTACTATACAGCAGCCGAATTTTTCGAGAACCGCCCTTCCTATCAGGCGCGTATTTATTTGGGTGCGGGCAAAGCGGAGGATCTGGCGGGCCGGCGGAAACAAGCGGTGGAACACTATGACAAGGTATTTGATGTCAAGGCCGGTTATCCGGACCGCGAACAGGCGAAGAAATACTTAAACCAGAGATATCGTTAACCGGACCGACCTGCGGTGACGCACCGGGGAGACATCTTCCCGTCCGCCGGGCGGGTTGACAGATCATGAACTTTCTGAATTCCGCGATCCTGGCTGTGCTGGCCGCCACTTTGGCGCCGCTGCTGATTCATTTGCTGAATCGGCAGAAAGTGCGGACGATCGAATTCTCCTCGCTGGTATTTTTGCGCAACCTGCAAAAGACCAAGATGCGCCGGCTCAAATTGCGGCAGGTGCTGTTGTTGATTATCCGCACGCTAATGCTGGTTTTTCTGGTGCTGGCGTTTGCCCGCCCGACCATGAAAACCGGCGCATTGTCTGCCGTTGGTTCGCACGCCAAGACCTCAGCAGTGTTTTTGTCCGACCTTTCGGCCAGCATGAATGCCCGTACCGCCGACGGTTCGGCGTTGGAACGCGCTACGCGCCGTGAATTGGAACTCATCGAGTTGTTAAAAGAGGGGGACCAGGCGGTGCGCGGCGAGTTTTCACGGATCGCCACATTCAGCCAGCCGACGTCCGATTTCGCGGGCCTGGCTGAGGATATTCGGGAGCAGGCGCCCGGCGCAGGCAGTACCGATATCGTTTCCTCCATCGCCGAGGCCGAAGCCCGGCTGCAGGAATCGAAAAACCTGAACCGGGAGATTTATTTATTTTCCGATTTGGCGCGGAATGGCTTTACCGCGGCCGCCGGTCTGGAGCGGCCGAGTGTGGAAAATGCCGGGCGTATTTACCTGGTGGATGTCTCCGACGAACGGGTGATTAATGCTGCGGTGACAGGGGTCGAATTTTCCGGCGAACTGGTCCAGGTGGGCGTTCCGTTTGAGATCACCGCGCGGATGATCAATCGATCCGGGGAGACTTTCGACCATCTGCTGGTCGGGGTTTTTCTGGATGGCCGTCGGCTGGCCCAGGATGACCTTTCGCTGGGACCGTGGGCCGCCGGAGAGGTCGTATTTCGGCTGGAGATCACCGAACCCGGCCGGCATTTCGGTTATGTCGAGTTGGCCGATGACGACAACATCGCCGATAACCGGTGCTATTTCACTGTCCATATTCCGCAGACCACCGCGGTGCTCCTGGTCTCTGATTTTCCTTCCGAGCGGCAGTTGATTCGCCGGGCGCTCCTGCCGGGCGGGGAAGGACGCTTCACCCTCACCGAGTGTGATACCCGCGACCTGACACGCGAGAACCTGGCCGCGTATGATGCGGTGATGCTGATTTCGGCGCGCAAACCGGAGTCGGTCATGTGGGAGAATATCGACCGGTATGTGCGTTCCGGCGGGGGAGTGCTGGTTGTCCCCGGCGGCGACCTGGACACTGCGACATACAACTCCTCGCTCCTGCGCCGCTACTGTGCCTGTGCGTTCACCGCACTGCCCGAGGATCTGCCGTCCGGTGAGCAGTATTTTGTCCTGGATGATCTCGACTCGCGGCACCCGATCCTCGCGGTATACCGTGATGTGCCGGCCGACAAAATACCGTCGATCAGGTTTTACTCGGCGTTTGAATTGAGCAATGCCGCCGGCGTACAGAGTGTGCTGCGGTTTGCCGATGGGCGTCCGGCTCTCGTTGAATGCCGTGGGGGGCAGGGTAAGGTGTTGGTGTGGACCACACCTTTGGCGGCGTTGTACACCGATTTGTCGTTCCACTCTCTTTTTGTGCCGTTGATGGGGCGGACTGCCGAGTATCTTGCCGCCGATCTTGGTGAACAGGCACACGATTACCGCGTCGGGCAGGCGGTAATCCGGCCGCGCAGGGCGACGTGGGCCGGGCCGCTGGTGCTGGAATTCCCCGATGGGCGGGCCGCGCAACTGGCGCCGGAGGCCTCCGGCGACGCGGAAAAATACGCGACCATGGAATTGGACATGCCCGGCTGCTACACTGTCCTGGACGGCGATATCCCCGTCGATATTTTTGCGGTGAATATCGATGCCACGGAAACCGTGGTCGAGAAGATCACCCGCGAGGAGATCGAACAACGGTTGCCGGGCCGCCTGATTACCGTGCTGGAGCCGGACGATGATCTGTCCGCGGCAGTGCTGGCCGCCCGTTACGGACGTGAGATCTGGAAAATCCTGTTGTGGGGTGTTGTCGGCCTGGTGCTCGCGGAGACCCTTTTGGCCCGCACGAAGAAATCCGAGCTACCGCCGGATATGCTCAGCGGGGAAAAAACCGCAGGTTGACAATGTCGTGCGGCAATTATGCGTAAGTTGAATCATCCCGACTCCCGGTGACGGGCAGGCCGGAGCGTTAATCCGGCTCTATTCGGTGAATGCTATGTTATTGGTCGATCACGAAATCGATTCGGCGTATTGGCGGGAATGGGACATATTCGGTTTGCCGGGAGGGATTACCGGCTTTTTGCTGAGTCATTTTCCCCTCCAGTTCGCTGTTTGTACGGCCTGAACTCGTCGTTCGCCGGCAGACGCCGAGGGCATTTTTTTCGCTGGGTTTGCCGATTGCCGGGTTGTGTGCCCATGCCCTTCAGATGTATTTTCTGACCAGAGGCCCGCGGGAATTCAAGACCCCGCTGTCCCTGGTAATTTTGGTGGCAATCCCGTGGTTTCAATGGTCCGGGGTTGCCTGACGATATATACCATGACCGGCTGCGCCTGAACAGGTCGTCGCCGGAAACAAGAGCACAAATATCAGCCGGTGTACCGGCCGCCGACAAACCCATGATTGCCCTGTCCCTGCATAAAGTCGCCAAGAGCTTCCCCATCGGTTCGTTGTTCAGCGGGATCAACTGGGAGATCCAGGTCGGCGAGAAAATCGGCTTCCTGGGGATTAACGGTATCGGCAAGACGACCTTGTTGAAAATCATGTCGGGCGATCTGGAAGCCGACGCCGGTACGGTAACCTGGGCGCGCGGCATCCGTGTGGGGCGATTGCAACAGATTCCCGACCGGCGGCTGACTGAATCGTTGTTTGATTACGCCATCGGTGGGCGGGCCGACCTGCTGGCGCTGAAAAAGAAGATCGACGATGTCTCGGTTCAACTGGCCGAGGCCCCGGAAGATGTCCGATTGGCTGCAGCGCTGGGGGAATTCCAGCAGGATTATGATACCCTCGGCGGTTTTGAATTGGAACATCGTGCCGGTCTGACCCTCGACGGGCTGGGTTTCTCCAAAGCGGAGTATGCCAAGCCGCTGAACGTGTTTTCCGGCGGTGAGCGAACGCGCGCGGAGCTGGGCCGGTTGCTGCTGGCTGACGATGAGGTCATCCTGCTGGACGAACCGACCAATCACCTCGATCTGGCGGCAATCGAATGGCTGGAGGATTTCATCATCAAATCACCCAAGGCCGTGGTGTTTGTGACCCATGACCGGGTCTTTCTCAACCGCGTGGCCGGGTCGATTGCCGAACTTTCCCCCGCTGGGTTGGAATTCTATCAGGGCGGGTACGAGAAATATCGCCTCGAGCGGCAACAGCGGCGCGACAAACAGCGGGTATTGTTCGAACGGCAGCAACAGGAGATCAAACGCATCGAGGATTTTATCGCGCGTAATATCGCCGGGCAAAAAACCAGACAAGCGCAGTCCCGTCGTCACGCCCTGACCAAGCTGGACCGGCTGGGCCGGCCGGCCGGCGAACATGATACCATGCATTTGGCGTTCGAAACCCGCATTTCCAGTTACCGCGAAGTCCTGAAAGTCCGTGATTACAGCCGCTCGATGAACGGCCGATTGCTCTTGAAGGATGTCTCGTTCCTGATTGAGCGGGGGGATAAAATCGGGATTATCGGCCCCAACGGCTCGGGGAAGACCACGCTGTTGCGGGGAATTCTGGGGGAGGACCGGGAATATTCCGGGGATATCGAGTTGGGGATGCGCGTGGTCCCCGCCTATTTCGATCAGAACCTGGAATCGGTCGTGGAACAGGGCACGGTCATCGACCAGATCTGGGATGAACATCCGACGTTTCAGGCCTTCGAATTGCGGTCGTTCCTGGCCCGGTTTTTATTTTCCGGGGAGGATGTGTTCAAGCAGGTTACGCGGCTTTCCGGCGGGGAAAAATGCCGTCTGGCCCTGGCCAAGTTGATGTTGTCCCGCGCCAATTTCCTGTTGCTGGACGAACCGACCAACCACTTGGACATCCCCTCGCGTGAGGTGCTGGAGGACGCTCTGGCCGAATTTGAGGGCACGATCCTGGTCGTTTCGCACGACCGGTATTTTCTTGACCGGATTGTCAACAAGCTGCTGGTGGTCAACCGACACGGTCTGGAACTGCACCTCGGCAATTATTCGGAATATCTGGCCCACCGCACCCAGCAGGAAAAAAATGTGGTTATCGAAAAGCAGCCGGTCAAAAAGGAAAACGACGAGTGGGAACAACTCCGGCAAAAACGGCGCGACCGGCAAAAACGCGAGCGCGAACAGCAGCGGCTCGAGGACGAAATCCATAAGACCGAAAATCGGCTGGAGGAAATCGACGACCTGCTGGACGACGAGACGGTGCAGTGTGACTGGCAGCGGCTGGCGGAGCTGGGTGATGAGAAAAAACTCCTGAGCGCGCGGCTGGATGAATTGTATCCCCTGTGGGAATCCTTTGCCGGTGACGAATAAGTTATAAGAGCTGCTATTCCGAAAGGTCACGGACGATGAAACCGATCTACCTCGATTATAATGCCACCACACCGATTGCCCCCGAAGTCGCCGCGGCCATGCGGCCCTACCTCGAGGAGCATTTCGGCAATCCGTCCAGTTCGCACTGGTATGGAATCCAAACCAAAAAGGCCGTCGAGCACGCCCGAAAACAGGTCGCCGGGATGCTGGGCTGCGGAGCGGATGAGGTCATCTTTACCAGCGGCGGATCGGAAGCCAACAATTATGCCATCACCGGCACCGCGTTTGCCCGGCGCAATCGGGGTAACCATATCATCACTTCTGCCATCGAACACCCTGCGGTCCTGAAAGTATGCGATTACCTGGAAACTCAGGGTTTTGTGATTACCCGTCTGCCGGTCGATGAGTTCGGGCTGGTCTCTTGTGCCGAGCTGGAGCAGGCGATTACGCCGCAGACGATCCTGATTACCATCATGCACGCCAATAACGAGGTCGGCACCCTCCAGCCGATTGCCGAGATCGCCGCGATCGCCCGCGCGCGGGGCATTGTCATGCATACCGATGCCGCACAATCGGTGGGGAAAGTCGACACGCGCGTCGCTGTGCTGGGTGTTGACCTGCTGTCTATCGCCGGGCACAAAGTATATGCCCCGAAAGGTATCGGAGCGTTGTATATCCGTAACGGCGTGGCATTGGCCAAACTGATCCACGGTGCCGATCACGAACAAAACCGCCGGGCCGGCACCGAAAATGTGCTGGAAATCGTCGGGCTGGGGCAGGCCTGCGAAATTGCGGGACGCGATCTGGCCCGGAATGCCGCGCAGATGAAAACCATGCGGGACCGCCTGTACGGAAAATTGCACAGTAAGCTGGAGGACTTGAGACTCAACGGCCATCCGGACCGCCGCCTGCCAAACACCCTGTCGGTGAGTTTTCCGCATATCGAGGCCAATACCCTGCTTTCCGAGCTGACCGAAGTCGCCGCCTCGGCCGGCGCCGCCTGTCATGCGGATTCGATCGATGTCTCACATGTCCTGGAGGCGATGAATGTGCCGCAGGAATATGCCATGGGCACCGTGCGTCTGTCGGTGGGCAAGATGACCACCGCCGAGGAAGTCGACCGCGCAGCGGAAATCATTGCCGGGGCCGTCGCGCGGCTGAGACCGGCCGGTACTGCGGCCCGCGCAATTCCCGGCGACAGCAAAGAAATCAAGCTGACCCAGTATACCCATGGTCTGGGCTGCGCCTGTAAGATGCGCCCGCAGATTCTGGAGGAAATCCTCTCGAAACTGCCGCGGACCGATGATAAAAATATTCTTGTGGGCACCGATACCGCCGATGACGCTGCGGTCTACCGCATCAATGACCAAACCGCGATTGTCCAGACCGTCGATTTTTTCACGCCGGTCGTCGATGATCCCTACTGGTTCGGCGCGATTGCCGCGGCCAATGCGCTCAGTGATATCTACGCCATGGGCGCCCGGCCGCTGTTTGCCTTGAATATCGTCGGTTTCCCCTCCAACCGGCTGCCGGGCTACGTGCTCGAACAAATTCTCCAGGGGGCGCAGGACAAAGCAAGCGAAGCCGGAGTAAGCATCATCGGCGGGCATACGGTCGAAGACCCGGAGCCGAAATACGGCCTGGCCGTGACCGGCATCGTCAGCCCGGACAAAATCCTGATCAACGCCGGTGCGCAGCCGGGTGATGTACTGATTCTTACTAAACCGTTGGGTGTCGGCATCCTGACCACGGCGATGAAGCGCGGGCTGCTTGAGCACAAAACCGCAGAGTATATCATCGCCCTGATGGCCGAGTTAAACCGCGCCGCCGCCGAGGTGATCGCCGATTTTCCGGTGAACGCCTGCACCGATGTCACCGGTTTCGGCCTGCTGGGGCATCTTAAGGAAATGGTCGAGGGCAGCAAAGTGGGCGCGATGGTCTATGCCGCCCTTGTGCCGAAGATTGCCGAGGCCCTCGAGTTCGCCGCCGCCGGCGTGGTCCCTGGCGGCACGATGGATAACATGCAATTTGTCGTGCATGTTGCCGACTGCGACGAAGCCATCGGCAAAGCCACGCGCACGCTGCTGTGTGACGCCCAAACCTCCGGCGGATTATTGATCTCCCTTCCTGCAGCCCACAAGGATACATTATTGAATCGGCTGCATGAGGCGGGAGTTACTGACGCCGCGTATATCGGTGATATCACCACCCGCGGACGGGGACATATTACTGTGAAGTAATCGCCAAATGGTTGTTGGTTATTTGTGTCGGCTGTGAAATACACAAATACAAAAAGGGCCGGTCGTTGACCGGCCCTTCTTTTTGAAATATCTGGTTTGGCAATGACAGTGCTTTACCGGCCGAATCCAATCCCAATGGCTTCAGCGGCGCGGACCATCTGCCCGTCCGGGTCCACCAACTTGAAGGCGCCGACCGCATCCTCGATTTTGACCGAATCGACACGATAATCCCGGTAACAGACCATCCGGCCGAAACGTTCCTGCCGGACAAGTTCCACGGCCTCGACGCCGAACCGCGTTGAAAGGATACGATCGAAGGGGCTGGGCGTCCCGCCGCGCTGCAGGTGCCCCAGCACAGTAACCCGCGTTTCGACGCCCGTTTGTTCGGTAATTTGAGCAGCGATCACATTGCCGACCCCGCCGAGCCTTTCCAGCGAGCTGGCGTCCTTGGCCGCACGCAACACCGTCACATCACCGCCTTTGGGCCTGGCGCCTTCGGCCACGACGATAATGGAAAATCCCGACCCGGTCTCGTGCCGCCGGCGAATTTTGCCGCAAACTTCCTCGATATCGTAGGGGATTTCCGGAATGAGAATAATATCCGCGCCGCCGGCCAGCCCGGATTCCAGCGCGATCCAGCCCGCATAGCGCCCCATCACTTCCAGGATCATCGCCCGGTTGTGCGATTCGCCCGTGGTATGCAGTTTGTCGATGGCCTCAGTGGCGGTGATCACCGCGGTCTGAAAACCGAATGTCGCGTCCGTGGCCATCAGGTCGTTGTCGATGGTTTTCGGCACGCCCACAACATTCATGCCCATGTTATAGAATTTCTGGCCGATTTTCAACGAGCCGTCCCCGCCGATGACAATCAGCGCGTCCAGTTCAAGTTTTTCGTAGGATTTCATGGCCAGCGAGGAGATATCGACAACAACTTTTTTGCCTTCTTTGTCCTCTTTGTGTTCGAAGGGATTGCCGCGGTTAGTGCTGCCCAAAATCGTGCCGCCGCGGGGTAATAAGCCGCGCACGTCTTTCAATTCCAGCTTATGGGTCTTTCCCGGGGTCAGGAGTCCTTCGAAGCCCTCATTGATACCGATGATTTCCCAGCCGTAGTTGAATACAGCACTTTTGACCACCGCCCGCAGAACGGCGTTCAAGCCGGGGCAGTCGCCGCCGCCGGTCAGCACGCCGACGCGTTTGAAGTCAACTTTTCGTGGTGAGGTGTGGGCCGGAACTGCCTGTGTTTTTGTCTTCTTTTTCGGAACGGTCATGGTTTGCATAACTCCCTCCCCTGAACGGATGTGATATTACTAAATCGGCAAGCGGCAAGGATCACTTGCGCCCGTCAGGGGAAATATCTATCTGCCTCTCCGGAACGTACGGCACGGTCGGTGAGAAAATCAAGAACAAAACGGGATCTGCTTATTTCCCGAAAGTCATGGTAAATCGATGGATATCACCCAGAATTCCGCCGGGAGTATAGTTATAATCGAAGCGCGCACTGGAAATAATCAGGCCGCCGCCGGCGGTCCAGGGGCTTCCGCCATTGTCGCCGTTGCGCGCGCCCAGATGGCGATACCCCGCGCGCAGGAACAAGTTGGGCGAGACGGCGTACTCGGCTCCCTGGTACATGGTCCCGGCGCCGTTAGCCTCCAACTGGGCATCAAACGTGGTAATGAGCAATCTGTTGAGGGCAATGCAGATCCCCGCGCGAAACCGCCGCGGCAGGGCATACGAACTGTTGCCGGCGGTGATTTGCGGCCCGAGGTTTAATGCCGCGACTCCGACAGCCACCGAACCCCAGTGATACTGGGCGCCGATATCCAGCGCCCAACCGGAGTAGGAGCCGGTCTCAAAATCCTCCTGGAAATACTTGCCGGTAACACCGAAAGATATGGAACTGCCCCATTGCCGGGCTGCAGAAATGCTGAGCACGGTATTGGAGGGAGAAAATTCACCAAGCGGATTGTCCGCGGCGTCATACCCCTCGATTGGGCCGTAATGGATGTACCCGACCGAGGCCGCAACTGCAGTTTCGTCCCCGACCGGAATGCCCAAAGCGGCATATTCCTGGAAGGTGTGCTGGTACCAGTTGGTATGGTGCACGGTCGCCGCGGCGCCGCCCAAACCGGCAAGCGATGACGGATTATACGGCAGTCCCGAAATGTCGCCGGCAATCGCCGCAAATGCCCCGCCCATCGAGCCGGGCCGCGCGCCGGGATCGACATTTAAGAATTCCGCAGCCCCCGATCCGGGATGGTCCTGGGCTGCTGCCGCTGAGCATAGTAACAGGAGGTTGAGCATAACTGCTCGTAAAATCAATGAGAACACGTCTGGTTTTTCGCGCCATGCGGACATATCACACCCCATAACCTGGCCCGATAATGAGCCCATCCTGCTCCGCTTTTGCAACTCAGGTGCCCGCTTCACCCCTTGATGATCGACAATGTTCCGAATTCCAGAGGCGGGCAAAATAAAAGCCGCTAACTCGCTTACGGTAATAAGATTAGACCAGACTGACAGATACCGGTACGTGCCCCCCAGAACAGCAGTTCCCGATGTCAGCCGGAGATAATAACGGAGAGACTGCTCCGCATCAGCCCCGAACACCGGAAAAAATATCCTACTTGTCAGCAACCTCCTGTTGTTCGGTCGTCCTTGCCGCCGGTCGTCCGTGATCGGCAACTCCTCTACATTTAATATCGTATCGGACGCTGTTGAGGTTGACCCCCCGCTCAAACCGCGCCAACAGGTTTTACAATAAGGGCCGGCAAAAATCCGTGTCAACTAAAAAATAGTGGGCAGCATTATGGACCAATCATGTAAGGCAGGATCATGCAATGATCTCCGGTGGCGGCATTTTTCGTGAAATTTGTGTCGCCGCTTTTGCTCAATACGATACTAAGGTATTAACGAGCAGCAAGATAACGGACTGATGCCGGAATACATTGCCGGAGAAAACTAATCAGAAATTGCTCGCGCGCTCTCCAAGATCGATAATCGAGCACGCGGCGGCCGCCGGTACGCCCATTTTGTAGGCCTTGGCCAGCAATTCTTCCGATTCCGCCCCCGGATTGAAGAACACTTCCGCCGCCCCGGTTTTCTTGAAATCACCGAGCAGATTCAGGCCCAGTTTCGGCGGCAGGTAGACACTGATGCGGTCGATCTTCTCTGGAATATCCAGCACGGATTTGTAGACTTTCAGTCCTTCGATTTCAGTCTCTTTCGGATTTACGGGGAATACTTTCCAGCCGCGTTTGAGATGAGCGCGGACGGATTTATTTCCATATTTGGCGCGGTCGCTCGACGCGCCGATGATAGCAACGGATTTTTGTTCTTCAGTCATTATACAACTACCTCCATAGTGCCCATGGTGAGCGGTGCCCACCCTACTTTTCATATTTTGTTTTATATGAGGTGAATAATTTTCCCCAATCGGTCTGGAAAAACTGATTGATGATTTTCCGGCCGACTGTCGGGTACCACAGGACATCATGATAAATATTCGAGGCCAGCGGCGCCCAGACCACCAGCGGGGAGTGCAACGCGATCTTCTCCATAAAACGTAGCGGCCCCCTGCGCAGCATCTGATCGCCCCAGATCACCAGCGATTTTTTGGTCTGAAAATGCAGGTTCATCTGGGAAATATCATCCCCGATCACATCGATCTGGCGTTTATCGGCCACGCCGAGTTTGCGTTCATGGCACATGCTCAAATACGGAATCGACAGCGGATCAAACCCCATGATGCCGGCCGCGACCGCGTCGATGGCCACCGAGTCGAATGAGGCCAGCAACACGTTCCCCGGCCGGGGGATCATCGTCCGCGGCCCGGCGCCGTCCCCGCATACCGCCCCGTCCATTACCGCCAACACCTTCGGATGTAATTCGTTTTGCATCAGCACCAGGTCGACCAATACCTCATGGATATATTTGTGGGCGTAGTGCCGGACTTCCTTGAGCAATCCGCCGAAGGCATTTTTTATTGCGCCGGTGGTCGTGGAATGACCGTGCGTCTTGATCGTCGGCAAATGAATGACTTGCCGCCCGACAAACATCTTCGGTATCTCGATTCCTTCAGGAAAAATTCGATTGAGTTTCAATAGCGGTGAATTGAATCTGTACACCATCCATTCGACTTCGGGCAGCGGCGTAAAATTCAACCCATAATGCTCGAGGATCGGAAACCAGAGATTGTTGCGCGCGCCCTCCCGGGGGTTGGTCACGACCGTCTTGTTCTCGATGGGGATCAGCCGGTCAGGGGCGAAGCCATAATCCAATAATGATTTGACGACGCCCTCCACCTGCCAGGGTTGGGATGAGCAGGCCGGGAAATATTTGGTCCATGACAGGTTTAATTTAATCAGGGTGTCGGTATTCCGGTCAAGCCCATCGATGACCCCCACCAGGTCCAACAGCCGCCGATAATCGGCGACAACCGTTTCGGGTTTGGTCAATATCGCCGCGACACGTGAGCGCATCCTATCCGTCCAGTCTTTCGCGAATGGATTCTTCTCCAATTAATGATATTACCTGTCCCGAAAATTGGCAACTCACATCGGCATCCCGCCGCCGGACCTCCCTAGAGTACGCAGCATCTAGCCGATCATTATGGCGCAAAACGTGCCGGCTGTCATTTCCCGGCAGCCGGAGGCGCCCTACTGATCTTCGCCCGGTATTTTCACTTGTTTGGAGGGTGGCAGTGGTTTGCCCCGGGTCAATTCGCTGATCAACAGCCGGGGGCGGAACGCCGCGTCGGTCTCCCCGAGGTATTGGCGAACTGGGCCGAAACGGAATTCGGACAACAGGCGTTCAAGTTTGTAGATCGTCGTGGTCAGGTTGGTGTAATGTCTAAATCTGCTCAGGGTGGATATCGCGGTCCGGGGCTGGTCGGGGTCGATTTCCCAGGGGTGAAGATAGACCACGGCCGGTCGGCCCTGTTTATTGGCTGCCCGGATTGCATACCGGGTGTACCAATAGGGGAACAAGCGCAGGTATCCGCCGCCGGCCGCCGGCACATTTTGTCCCAGTAGCCGCAGGGTGGTCAGCGGGATTTCGTCCATGATCTGCCCATTCTCCAATTCGAAACGGAACGGCTGGCGGGGGAGGTCCGGCGAGCCGTACGTGTCATGATGAATCGGGAAGACCGATGAATCATAGGTGAAGCCCAGCTCGGCCAGCACCTGCCAGGCCCAGGGCGTCCGTTCGCCGATGGAGAAACTCGGCGCTCGGTATCCCCGGATTTCCACGTCCGACGCCTTCCGGATCAGTTCGAGCGACCGCGCTACGTCCGCGCGGAATTCCGCCTCAGTCAGCGTGTAAACCAGCCGATGGCCGTAACCGTGCGAGGCGATTTCGTGGCCGAAGGAGGCGATCCGTTCCACCATGCCGGGAAGTCTTTCGGCAACCCAGCCCAGCATAAAAAAAGTGGCGTGGACACCGAAACGCTCGAAGATTTCCAGCAGGGTCATGACATTCGGCCAGACCCGCACCTGCGTATGTTCCCAATCGGCAAAAGGCACTGCCGCGGACTGGGCTTCGGCCTGAAACCAGTCCTCGACATCAACCGATAAAATATTGAGCATTTCGGGACGTGCTCCCCACACCCGCACCCGTCCGGTTACCGGGTGTTTTTATACCGATACCCGTAGTATTTCTGGCTATAATAATAGGGGAGCGCCTCATCGAGGTTGTTGAGCACCACACCCAGCAGATTCAGTTTGCTGTTGCGGATCATCTGGGCCGCCCGTATGGCCACCTCGCGCTGCGTGCTGCCCGCGCGGATTACCATTAAGACGCCGTCGACATTACGTCCGATGGTAATGGCATCGTCTACGGGAATAATCGGCGCACAGTCAATGACAATCCGGTCGAAGTAAAATGACGCTTCGGCGAGCAGGTCGGGCCAGCGCTCGGCGTTTAACAGGTCCGACGGATCTCCCGTGGTGGACCCGGCGGTCATCACCTTGAGTTTATCGACCGCGGTCGTCCGGACGCACGAATCGAACGAACCGGCGTCCTTCAGGCATTCAGACAGCCCGCCGGACAGCGGCTCGCCGAACATGCGATGAACGGTCGGTCGTCGCATATCGCAATCCAAAAGCAGCGTCCGCTGGTCAAGATAGATTGCCGCGGTCAGGGCGACAAAAGCGGCGACCGTGCTTTTGCCCTCGTCGGTCACTGATGAGGTGATCAAAATCTTCTTGGGGCCGGCCGGTTTTTCCGGGAGATCGGCAGTCCACCCGATGCCGTCGCAGATGCGACGGAACTCGGTGGCCGGGACGCTCTCCGCCCGAAATATATCCACGATCGTCCGGTTGGACACGGCATTGGTTTTCGGTTTGGGGGACAGTTTTGCGGCGGCTATCGCCGCCGGGGATCGGGGCGTGTCGCGTTTGGCCACTGGTGTTCCATTTTCATTCGGCATGTTCTACGCTTCCATCATTTCCGGTGTCTTGAGTCTGATCCGCCACCCGGGGGGCGGGGGGCAGGAGTGTCCGGCCGCTTTTCAATGCGGCTTTTACCAGCACCGACATCCCTTTGTCCTCGTTTTCGGCCAACTTTTTGTTACGTCGCGCGGCGCCGAATTCGGGGTTTATTTTCAGGGCGCGTTCATATTCCCGGATCGACCGGCGGTGGACCAACTGGGCCAGGATCGTATACGACTGGGCCAGACGAAAATGCAGGTCGGCGAAATGAGGGTGGGTTTTTACGCGGTCGCGCAAATCGGCGATTTCCGCTGAAAGCTCGGCTTCCGACGGCATAAAGCGGTCGGAACATAACGCCAAATCCAAAGGCGAGACCGGGATCGGTTGGACTGAACCCCGGGCCTGGATTTTGGCCGCCGCGTATGCATCGTATGCTTCAGCCAGGCGGTCCTCTTCAAGGTATCGCTGCCCGAGGAAATATGTGCCCGACCGCAGGGTGGGGAGGATAATTGCCGCTTTTTCGAACAGGTCCATCGCCTTACGCTTTAGGTCGATGTTCATGCGGTAATCCTCACGCCGGATCCCGTTGAGGATGTGCGCCAGCGCCATATTGTAGTATGGTTCCCAGAAGTACGGGTTTTTCTGCGCGGCCTGGCGGAATTTGTCCACTGCCTTGCGGCAGGATGATAGTTCCATGTATGCTTCGCCCAGGCGGTTGACATAATCGGGATACTCGGGATTGAGTTTCTCCGCACGTTGCAGGTACTCGGCTGCTTCGTTATATAAATTGAGATTTAAATAGCAGCACCCCAGGTTATAAAGAGCTTTATCGTATTCGGGCGCCAGCAGCACCGCCCGGTCGAATTCGCGCCGCGCCTCCAGCCACATCGAGCGCGAGGCAAAAAGTTCACCGATATAATTCAATAACGCCGGTTCATGGGCATTGGCCGCCGACAACGACAATTTAAATACGCGGTCCAGCTCGGCGGCCGCGCGTTCGTGCATGCTTTTCAGGGCCGGGAAGATGCGCTCGGTCGGCACACCGTCGATCTGCTCGCCGTCGATGGTGGTCAGCCGCACACCCTCGCCGAAAATATCACAGCGCATCCGCTTGCTGACCGGGTCGACCGTGCTCTGCACGAGATATTCACGTTCGGCATGTTTCAGCCGGGTGTTCAAACGCAGCAGGGAAGCGGCCGACGAATCGGGGTGCCCGCCCCCGCCGCTGATCCTGCGAGACGCCGGTTCGGGGACCACCACGCCGGATGGCTGGGCTTCCTGATCAGCCAGAGTATCCGGCGCTCGTTCTGCCGAAATATTCTGGGAGACCGAAATGTCGGTGATGTCATCATTTCTTCCCTGCAAATTTGGCCTCCTTCAGGGCAGTAATCCGCGGCACGGTGGCCAGCACCTTGAAGCCCAGTTGCTCTTCCACATCGTCGACGGTGCGGAACGAATGATCGTTATACTCCGCGAGGAACACGAGCACCATCCCGAAGACCAGGCCGATCATGGCTGCGGCGATGGCGAATTTCGACCGGTCAGGATAAACCGGCGTGGTCGGTACCAGCGGTGTCTCGATCAGCGTATACTTGGATTCGGCCGCAGCACGCTGCTGGGCCTGCAAAATCTGGGCGCCCGTATATTGCTCGACAAACCGGTTGTAAATATCGCGGCTGGAGGCCTCCTCGGTTTCCAATCGGCGTTGCTGCTGCTCATATTCCGGTCCAGTGGCCATGCGGTCCCGGATGCGGTTGACGATCCGGCTCATGACCTCTTTTTTCTTGACCAGAAAATCCAGCTTGTTGCGGGAATAGACCAGTTCGACCATGGCGTCATGATCTTCCGGGGAGAGGTTGGTGAATGTCTCATCGATGATCCGCGTGATTTCCGCCTGAATGTTGTTTAACCCGGTCCCCAGGCGGTAGTTGTAATCCACGACCCCGCGGTCTTTCCAGGAATATTTGCCCAGCAGACTGCCCAGCCGGTCGATCAGCGATAATTGCTCGCCGTGCAGGGTGGTCAGGCGCTCGGAATACACGAAATCAGCACGGGCGACGCCCTCTTCGCCCAGCTGGTTTTCCAGTTGGGCGATCCGTTCGATGGCGTTGGCGTGGTCCAGACTTAACGCGTCCCGTTCCCCGACGATGTCCTGGAGATTGACCTCGGTTTCCAACTGGTCATCGACCGCCTGGCGGACTTTCTGGCTTTTGAATTCAGCCAGCCGGTTCTGGGCTTCCGCCCATTTTTCACGGTAAATTTCCAGTTGCTCCTCGGAAAATTCGCCGGCGACGCGGATGGCCGCGACTTCTTCCCGGATCATGTTTTCGCGGAAGATTTCCGCCAAGTGAGTGGCCGCATCTTTGGCTTCTACCGGGTCGGATGATGGAATAACGATTTCCGCGTAGTCATCGCCGATCAACCCGACCCGGATTTCTTTTTGCAACCGGGTGACCAGGAAAGCGATGGCCGCCCGCCGGGCATCGGAGGTTGCCCGCGCGGCCTGCGCCTCCGGCCCGCCTTCCGCCAGCATTTTGTCGACCCAGCCCATGCGGCCGATCAGTTGTTCCAAATAACCGGATGAAAGGACACGCCGGCGGAGTGTTTCCACTTTTTCACTCGGCGACCGGTAATCGTAACGGCGCTCCGCCGACTCGGAGGTCAAACCCCGCACTGATGCGCCCAGGATACTCTGCTGCCCCAGACGGATAAGCGCGGTCGATTCGTATCGTGGTGTCAGCAAGAACGAACCGATAATCGTCCCGCCGGTGACGGTGATAATCGCCAGGATCAGGTACCATTTCCGGCGATTAAGTATCCGCGCGTATTCACGCAGATTAATCGTCGTTTCTCCGGATTCACGCATGGTCATTGGTCTGGTGCGCTCCTATCGGCTGATAAGTAAAATCGCTGATGATACCGTCCCGGCCAGGGCCAGGACATCACGGAACGCGCCCCAGCTCCCGGAGAAAAAGCCCCGTTTTTTTGTCGGGATAAAAATTGCGTCCTCGCGCTGTACCAGATATTGGTACGGCCCCCCCGTTTCGCCATACCGCTCAAGATTGACCACCCGCACGACGGGGCGGTCGAGGCCTTTGGATACTATACGGACTTTGGACAAATCTGCGTTGGCCCCGGGACCTCCCGAAACGACCAACGCCTCCAGCAGGTCGATTTCGGCGTCGATGGCGTGCCGGCCGGGAGCTGCAACGTTACCGTAAATATAAAATGCGTTCGTGCGTTTGGAGGCGTCGACAAACCGTTCAGGGTTCAAACCCTCCGGCAGCCGGGGGATGGTAACCGTATATCCGGATTGCAATTCCGGCAGCCGGTCCAGCTCGCCGGTGGAGAGAATTTCGCCTACATCCACGTGAATGACCCCGCCCCCTGCCGCAGCCGAGCGCAGGATGGTGACATCGGACAAATCCGCCGATTCAGTCGGCCCCCCCGCCAGTTTGATTACCTCCCACAAATCCGGGATTTTTTCGAAGTACATCATCCCGGGGTTGGCCACCTGATCGCCGACAAAGACACTGCGGCTGCGGTAGGCGGAGACCGTGACCACGACCTGGGAGATGTTTTTATTAACTCGCGAGATCCGCTCGACGATCAACTGCTCCAGCCGCCCGGTGGTCATTCCGGCGGCCTGAGTTTCCCCAATGACTGCCAGCGTGATCTTGCCGTCGATACGGACGGTCACGGTCTGGTCAAGTTCCGGCTGCTGCCAGTAGCTGATTTGCAGGACATCGTTGGGGCCGATGACATATTCCTGAGTCTGGCCGGCTACGGGAAGAGCGGCCGACCAGATGAGTACCATCGCCAATCCAAGACACGTGCACGTGCGTTTCACATCGCTCTCCTTTTTTGTTACCGGCGGTCAGTGGGGGGTGAAATCACGCCCATCCCCGGTTGATAAATAATTGCCCGATCGCCGCCGCCTTCCTTGGCTTTCAATAAAGCCATGTCCGCGCACCAAAACAAATGCTCCGCGTCGCCGGCATGGTCCGGGAATACCGCGGCGCCCAGGGAAATCGAGGTCCTGGTGGTTTCCTGCCGCGGGGCCGGCCGGAACACTTGCTCGAATATGACACTCCGCAACCGGTTGGTAAAGGAAAAACAATTGGGCAGCGAGGTTTCCGGCATGATTATTACAAATTCATCCCCTCCATAGCGACAGGCGATATCAATGGACCGTACCGTCTGGTTCAACAACCCGGCGACGATTTTAAGCACTTCGTCGCCCGCCAGGTGGCCCTGGTGGTCGTTCAGCTGTTTGAAGCGGTCCAAGTCAAAGACCACCAGCGACAAGGAGCGGGAAAAACGCGACGCGCGTGTGATTTCCTCATCAAGGCGCCGTTTGAGGAAGCGGCGGTTGAATAACCCGGTCAGCGGGTCCGTGTATGAGAGCGCTTCCAGGCAGGCGATCCGCTCCTGGTTTTGCAGGGCCAGATCGAAATGGCCCAACCAGTGTTCCAGCCGGCATTGCTGCTTTGCGCTGAGCGGCAGGCTGTCCCGCGTGCCGAAGATCCCCACTATCCGCATCCCCTGTTTTTCGTCCACTTCACAGGAAAATTGCCAGGTCATCTCCGGGTAAGCCGAATGTTCGAGTCTCACGTGGGGTTTCAATCGCCGGCTTTGCCGGGAAGATGTCGGCAGATCAGCCAAAACCGCCTGAACCATCTCCCCGGTTGCCCCCCGGGAACACAGTGTCTCAGGCGTTTCATCCTGCCCCTGGTGATGAATGAAAATCGAACGCGACAGGCCGAAATGTTCCGCCAGCAGTGCGGCAAACATCTCACACAGCGGACGCTGTTCGCGGATCTGGAGCCACTTGGCAAACTCCTCTTCAAGGATTTGGTCGACGGTATAAGGAGTTTCATCGGGGATGTCGTCCCCGATGCGCTCACGCCGGAGACGTCCCGGCCGCAAGATCCATGACAGTCTTCGGGGCATAACAGGCCCCCCATCGGGCCGCATCACATGAACGTTTTCCGCATTCGTCGGCAATAGCGAAATCGGGCCCGTCGCGTAAGCATGTGCTGCCGGCGCAGACTGCCGAAAACCTTCCACCAGCCGGACGGCCGCCGACCGCCGTGGTTTTCCTGTAGTCGTTGCCGCATCTCCCCGATTGTTTGAAACGGGTCCTCGGCCACCAATTGCATGACTACTTCATCGAGTGTCGGCAGCGGTTGCCCCTCAGGCAGTTTCCCCTTGTCGGTCGGTGTGGATGTGGAAGGTCGGGCAGCCGGAACAGGTGTCACCGCCGCATTACGACGGTTGTCGGGGCCTTGGAATTCGGCGACCGCCGAATCCAGTTCGTCGAAATAAGGCAATAATCCGTCAAACTCGAGAAGTTCGTATATCTCGCGCACGTCTGGAGTCATGCGGGCCAGTTTGATGTCCCCTGCCCGCTCCCGGATCTCCCGGAGATGGGAAACAAAAACACCCCAGCCCGCGCTGGAGATGTATTCAACGCCCGCCAAATCGACGACCAGCCGATAACGCCCGCGGGCAATCAGCGAGGAAATGACCTGTTCCAGGTCGCCCGCAGTCATGGTATCGACTGCGCCATCGACCCGGACAATCGAGATCTCGCGGGTCGGGCCGGCGGTGGAGACGGCGATTTTCAGTCCGTTCCCGTCAACCGCCGCCGCGTTTATGTCATGACCGGCATGTTCCATAGTAGCAAAGTCGTCTGATCGGATCGAATTGTCAAATACTCTTCCGGGCCCCGCCGGTCATCTTCAGCCGCTGCTAGTCGGCAAATCACAGTTATCCGGCTATTTGGGCGGGGTAATGTATTCATATTTTTTGGGCGGCAAATCGAAAATGAACGTCCGGTCCTGCCATGACGCAAATGTCCGCAATTGCAACAGGGCGCCTTCCGGGAAATCGAGGTCCTCGTATTTTTCCTCGGCGGTGACAAACTCCACCTGCCAGACTGTTTCGAGGAATTTTCTTGTCGAGGGGAACATGAGTCGGCGGCCCGTCGGGATTGTTTGCCCCTCCTCAAAGACCTGGACCGAATCGATTTTAAAATTCTTAATCAGTTGATAATCCGGGATATGCCGTGCGGCGATGAGGATGGTGACCCGACAACCGTTCAATGTCGGTATGTTTTCCATCGCGACGTCTTTAAATACCCAGTAGTCGAACGCAAATGTGAGGTCGTCGATATGCCACAACCCTGCCGAATCCACAACAAGCTGCGGCAGCTCCGGCCACCCGCCGATCCGCTCGGCCCATTGGTGCTGCGTAGTATCAGTCGGCCTCAGGATCATATCCACCCATTCGAGTTTTGCCGATTCGGATGCCGCCTCGGTCTTGCTGTTATCTGCGGGTGTTTTCTCATTCGTACAGGAAAGGAGCATCAGGGCCAGCAATCCCACGGTTACATACTGCCGCAGGCCGAACCATACCTGAGTCTTTAATTTTTTGTCCATGGTCATTCCTTGTTCTCACAGGAGTGTGAAATGGTTCCACGATCCGTTATTTGCGCCTCCGGGGTATTGATTGGGCGTCGGGCAACGCTCGCTGGAGCTCATCGGTGACAGTCACCGGTGCCCCGATGACCTGTGTGGACCCGCTGTACCGGACGCGGTCCAGGATAGCCCGGGCTTCAATAAAACCCTCCGCCTCGCGCCCGAGGTTGCTCTGGTCCAGCCCGTACCCGACGATATTCGCCAGAAACCTTGTATACTCCTCCGGCTCGCTGAATTCCAGCAGGTCGGACTTGGGCAGACTGTCGATGTACGCGGCCCGGCGTTTCATCTCCGGATAACGGTCATGGTGACTCGCTGTCCGGTTGACATATCCCGGCGGGTCCTGGCCGGCATCCCATTCCAGATACCGATAAGAGACCGGGGCGGTGGCCGCGTTCAACCCGCCGATACTGCGGCCACGGCGGTCCACCACCTGCAGCGGGTGGGGCCGGCCTTCGGGCGCGGGCAGTAGCGAATCAATGACCAGACCAGGGGGGAAGTTCAGACTGGGGACCGAGCGCTTTTTTCCCTCCGCCATCAGCGTAATTCGATAGGCCGTATCCCCCGGCATGTCGCTTTCGAATGTAGTGCAGACAAGGTCCAGCTCGCCGTCCCCATCCACGTCAAGCAGCGGCGAGGGTCGAAGAAACCGAACATTCGGCGCCCGTTCACCGAAACAATACGACCAGCCCGCGCGCGGGATATAGACGGCGATAATGGCGCGGTCGTTTTTCCCATCCTCGCCGAGCCGGGAGAGGATGACCCCCCCGAATGCCTGGTTGGCGGGGGGGCAAGCAATATAATGCTCGATGAAGACCTCGTTGGCCTGAATGTGTTCGACCGTAAGGTTTTGCAGCAATGTATACAGCGTATCACAGACAGGTTGTCCCGCAGCGGTCATGGCCGCGGCGGACAGATAACCGGCCAGAACAACAACTAAGACACATGTGCGCATTGCTCAGGTTTGCTCCTTTTTCTTTGTCGTGCGGGCCGCAGCCCGTCATTAGAACGACAGGTAATATAACGAGCCGCGGCGGACGATCAATAGAATCATTTTTTTGCCCTCGGCCTTGCTGGCCACGGACTTGAAATGTTCGACATTTTCAATCGGCGTATTGTCGATCTCCAGAATGACATCCCCCGCCCGCAAGCCGGAATAGGCCGCCGGTGACCGGGCCAGGATGTCTTTCACCAGCACGCCCGCCGTACCCTTGCGCAACCCCAGCTGCTCGGCCTGGTGCCCGGTTATGTTCTCCACGACGACGCCTTCAATCTGGCTGACCCATTCATCGGAGGAATCTGACAAATAAATATATTCCGAGGGTGTTTCTTCGATAGTCAAACTGGTTTGGCGTTTTTGCCCGCGGCGGTAGTATTCAAGGTCCACCGATTTGCCGCTCGGCGCCAGGGCGATCAGGTATTTCAGCCGCGCGGCGTTGGTCACTTCCTGCCCGTCCAGCGCGGTGATGATGTCACCGCGCTGCAGGCCGGCTTTGGTGCCGGGCCCTTTGTCCATGACATCATTGACCAGCGCACCGCGCAGCCCCTCGGCGTTAAACGCGGGCGCAATATCGGGGTCCAGATCCTGATAGGTGATCCCCGCCCACCCACGGACGAAGCGGCCCTGGTCGATGATCGAGTTCATCACTGTCTGTGCCATATTGGCGGGGATGGCGAAGCCGATGCCCTGATACCCGCCGCTCCGCGAAAAAATTGCCGTATTGATGCCGATCAATCGGCCGGAAATGTCGACCAGGGCGCCCCCGGAATTGCCGGGATTGATTGCCGCATCGGTCTGAATGAAATCCTCGTACTCGACCATGCCGACATTGGCCCGGCCCTTGGCGGAAATGATGCCCATCGTGACCGTCTGCCCCAGACCGAACGGATTGCCCAGCGCCAGCACCACATCGCCAATATTAGCGGCGTCCGAATCCCCAAAGGGAATTGTCGGGAAATTCACACTATCCAGCTTGAGCACCGCCACATCGGTTTCCGGGTCGGCGCCGACAATGCGCGCATTGAATTGGCGGCCGTCCGGAAGATACGCCAGCACTTCCGTGGCATTTTCGACGACATGGTTATTGGTCAGCACATACCCGTCCGCGGTGACAATGACTCCCGAACCCAACGACCGCTCCCGCCGTTCCCGAGGGACCGAAAAAAAACGCCGCCCGAAGAAATCAAAAAATGGATCACTGCCGAACGGGCTGGTCTGTACGCGTTCCTGCACGATGCGAGTTGACGAGACGTTGATGACTGCCGGCGCGACGGCATGGGCGATGTCCGAAAACGACCAACCCCCCGGCCCCGCGACCGGTTGGCGCGGCTGGACCAGGTTGGATTCCCCGGTTTCCTGAGCCGCCGCCGGACGCACGAACTCAGCCGCGTGATTATTGACGGCCCCCATCCCCTCGAATGAAACGCCCACAGCCAGCCCGGCCAGAAAACAAAATCTCAGCCCGAACAAGACCAATCCTGTTTTTCTATTTGTTCCCATCTTTAATTTCCTCCAGTTGCGGGTTGGGCCATGTCCCTGTTGTACAACAAACAATCCCGGATTTTCCCTGCTTCATGTAGAAAACAACGCGGCGCGGGGAAGTCAAGTTCAATGGCTGTGTTGCGAATTTCCCCTCGGGCCGAAGAGCGAAATCAGGATGATCCGCCGGGTCGGCCCCGTCAGGAACGCGCCTTTGGCCGCCGATATAAAAGTAAGGTGGACAAGAAAATCTCCAACCGATGGGATGAATATGATGACACAAAAAACCGCCACGCGCCGCGTAACCGAAAGTCAGAGTTTTGCGGCAGCGGTTGGTACCACCGAACAAACCAAAATACTCGTAATCGACAGCGACCAACTGGTGCATCAACAAGTACGCCAACTGGTTGCTGCTGAAAACTGCATGGTTGACCACGCCTCCTCGACCAGCGAGGCCTCCACGCTACTGGCCGGCAATCAATATGACATCCTGATTGCCGAGGTCGGAGTCGACGGTATCGACGCTTTCGGCCTGATTCACGGTGCCCGGCGCAGAGATGCTGAACTGACGGCTATTGCAGTGTCGCGTCGCCCAACAACAGAGCTGGCCATCAATGCGCTTAAAGAGCGGGTTTTCGATTTTCTGACCAAACCGCTGGATCAAACCGAACTGCGTTTGACCATCTTGCGCGCCACCGAAATACATCGCCTGAATCTGGCGAAAACGCGTTTGCTGGAGGACGCGCGGCAAAAGAAAATCCAGCTGACCCAGCGTGTCGCCGAGTTGAATGCGTTGGCCGACGCCGCAGGGGTGCTGTCCTCCTCCGGTGATTTGACCCGGCTGCTCGACGCCATCATGCACCTTGCCGCCAAAGTCACCATGGCCCGCCACGGATCGATTATGCTGTTGGAGGCCGGTGATGAAACGCTGCGCATCAAAGCCACAGTCGGCCCGGAAGCGTCCCGGTTGCTGGAGCTTAGTCTGCCGGTGGGCGAATCAATTGCGGGGTGGGTGGCCCAGCGTGGGGAGGCGTTGAAAATCGATGATGTAGAAGCCGATCCGCAGTTCGGTCGGGCCAACCGCCAGGGATTTGAAACCAAATCCCTGCTGTCGGTCCCCCTGTGCACTCCCAACCGGGTGGTCGGTGTGATCAACCTCTCGGACAAAGCAGGCGGTGAGCCGTTCACCGATTGGGACCTGCGTATTCTGCGGACATTTGCTGCGCAGGTCTCGATGGCGATCAGCGACGCCGAACAATTCCAGCGCAACCGGCGCAAGCTGGCGGAAGTGACCGCGTTATATGAGATCTCCCGCAAGATCCCGACAGTCACCGGTTCGGATGAAGTGGCCGAGGTCATTTTCGACGGGCTCAAAGCCATTGTGGACTGTGATACAAAAATCTGGTTTGAACCGGCTCACGATACCGGCGAATTGGTGGCCGTGCGGGTCGATGGCGCACTGAAGAACTACCATCGCGAGCAGGGATTGACCATCCCGGCGTGGACGGGCGCCGAACCGAATGAACCGGCGCTTGCCGGATACATTGCCGATGCCCTGACCAAAATTGTCCCCGCAAGTGCGGCAATGTCTTCCATCCTGGTTTCGCCGGTCGGAACACCGGCCGGCAAAGGCGAGGTCGAAACATCCCCCGCCTTTTGCGGCGTGATTGTGCTTCTGGCGGCCCGGCCCCGCGCTTTCGACTCGTACACCGAACGGCTGGTTCGCGTCGCCACGGCCCAGGCCGCTGCATTGTACGAGCGCAAAAGCGCGTTGCTGAATGCCTCCCGGCTGGTCACGATGGGCAAGATGATCTCGGAAATCTCCCACGATTTGCGCAAGCCGCTGACCAACACCAAAGGTTCATTGCAGGTCATCTGCGCCAAACATGGCCTGCCGGAAAAAACTGTGCACGTCCTGCAGTCAATCGAACAGGAGATCGACCGCCTGGCGGCACTGGTTACCGAGCTGGTGGATTTCTCCAACCCCAAAAAATACCAGACCCGCAAAGGCCCGATTAAACCGGTGATCGACCGCGCCTATCGCCTGGTCGAAAAAGATGCCCGGCAGAAAAAACTGCAGCTTGTCGTGGAATTGGCCGACGACCTGCCGCCGTTTTTCCATGATGAAAACCAGATGATGGAAGTCTGCCTGAACCTGATCCTGAATGCGTTTGAGAGTATGGAACCCGGTGGCTCGCTGACGATCCGGGGCCTTCTACAGAAATGTCCGGACAAACAGCGAGATTGTATCTGCCTGGAGTTCGAAGACACCGGCTGCGGCATCCCCAGGGAAAACCTGGCGCGGATTTTTGAGCGGTACTATACCGGACGCGAAAACGGCACCGGGCTGGGACTGGCGATTGTGGAACGAATTGTCCAGGCCCATGAGGGGAAAATCGAGGTCGAATCTCGTCCCGGCCGGACCGTATTCCGTTTGTTGTTTCCCATTGAGCGATAGATCGAGCAGGTCAAGCGCCCCGGCGCTTGGCCTATATGTGCTAAAACTCCGTGCGGCCTTCGAGTGCTTTGGCCAGCGTATGCAGATCGGCATACTCGACATCACCGCCCATCGGCAACCCCCGGGCAATGCGCGAAACTTTCACGCCCAACGGTTTGAGCAGTTTGGCGATATACAACGCCGTAGTCTCGCCCTCGGGCGTGGGGTTGGTGGCAAGAATAATTTCCTCGACATCGCTTTTGGCGCGGGTGACCAGTTCGGCGATTTTTAAATCCTCAGGCCCGATACCATCCAGCGGCGCAAACACTCCCCCAAGTACATGGAACACCCCGTCAAATGACCCGGCGCGCTGCAGCGCGACCACATCGTGCGGTTCTTCCACCACGCAAATCAGTTTGCGGTTGCGTTCCTCATCGCCGCAGATCGGGCAGGGGTCGTCATCGGAGATATTAAAACACACCGAGCAGGAGCGGATTTTCTCTTTGACGTTCAGGATGGCCCGGGCCAGTTCGCGCGCGGCTTCCGGCGGGGCTTTGAGCACATGATAGGCGAGCCGATAGGCGGTCTTCCGGCCGATACCCGGCAGTCGGGAAAACTGGTCGACTAATTCTTCGAGGGTAGCTGAGGTTTGGGTCATAAACGGGACCGATGAAGGGAGTAGTGTCGGTGAAATTGTCCGCCCATACTGGTTACATGTTCAATCCGGGAAGCTGCAATCCCCCGGTGATTTGCGACATCCCCTCGGCCTGCATTTTTTGCGCGTTTTCCAGCGCCTGATTGACCGCGGCGGTGACCAGGTCTTCCAGCATCTCGACATCCCCGGGGTCGACGACCTCTTTGTCGATTTTGACCGAGACGATTTCCATTTTGCCGTTGGCGATAACTTTGACCATCCCGCCCCCGGCGGTGCCCTCAACTTCTTTCTCCGCCAGTTCGGCCTGGATCCGTTCCATCTCGGCCTGCATCTTCTGTACCTGCTTGAACATCTTGCTCATATCTTTGGACATCTGTCGCTCCTGTTCACCGGCCCTCCGGCATTATCTCGGCGTCGAATTTCTCCACGATCATGCGGAGTTTTTCGTCCGATTGCAAAAGCGAATCGTCGCTCGGTTCGGCGCGGGGCGGCCCGGTTTTGGTCTGCCGGTCCGGCGCCGACTCTGAGGCGACATGCAGCCGGACATGCAGCCCCTGACCCATCTCGGCGGCCACCTCGGCCTGAATCATATTCGAGTTCGATTTTTGCGCCAGTTGTTTTTGAATGTAGCCGTTGCCGCCATAAACTGTAATGTCTACCGCCCCACCCTCACCGCGCGTGATCTGCGCATTGGTCATAAACCCGGCGATCACCGAGGAATGTTTGCGGATCCGCTCGAGGATGCGGTCTTTCAAATCCCCCGTTACTGTGGGGTGGTCGTCCTGTCTCACGGGTTTCTGGTGGAAAGGCGCAGACGGGATTTCCGGAGTTCTCGCCGTCGTTTGGCGCGGGGCGGCCGAATCACTCCGAGTCGGCGACGGCGCCGGGGGAGAGGAGACGGTCTGTGGCAGTGCGTCGAACAGGTTTGTCCCGCCGCTGGTTTCGCCCGGTCCCTGTTTCAACAGGTCGTCGATTTTGCCGAGGACTTCGGAAAATTCCACGGTCTTATCCATTTTGGCGGCGCGGGCGGCCAGCATTTGCGCATCTAAAAGCGGCTGAGTCGACCAGCGCAGGCGGCCGAGAAAATCGCGCAGGTAGTCGACCAGCCGGTACAAATCGCCCAAGGCGAATTTTGCGGCTTGTTTTTTGTATAACTCGCGGCGGTCGGCCGGGACATCCAGCAAATCAGTATCCTCGCCCAACGCAGTGACCAACAATAAATTGCGCAAATGCTCGACCAGTTGCACGCCGAATTCGCCATAATCGCGGCCTTCCTCGGCGACTTTGGAAACTCGGGCGATGGCCGCGCCCGCATCCCCGGCGGCGAAATCATCCACGAGATCGAATAACAGCGAATTATCGACCAGCCCCAGCGCCTCATTGGCGATCTCAGCGGTTGCCCGGCCGACCGCGTACGCCGACACCTGATCCAACAGCGATTGGCCGTCGCGCAGCGACCCCGCCGCCTTATGCGCGATAATCTCGATCGCCGCCGGTTCGATATCGATTTTTTCGGCCTCGGCGATTTTTTGCAGGGTTTCGGCCAGCGGGGCGTAGGGGATCAGCCGGAAATCGAATTTCAGACAGCGCGAATGGATCGTCGCCGGGACTTTGTGCGCTTCGGTGGTGGCGAAAATGAACACCACGTGCGCGGGGGGTTCTTCCAGCGTTTTCAATAGCGCGTCAAACGCCGATCCGGACAGCCGGTGGACTTCGTCTATAATGTAGACCTTGTATTTCCCGCCGGTTGCCACGTAATGCGATGATTCGCGCAGGTCGCGGATATCATCCACGCCGGTGTTGGAGGCGGCGTCGATTTCGATGACGTCCATATACGATCCGCCGGTGATCTCTTTGCAGGCCGGGCACTTGCCGCAGGGGGTGGGGGTGGGGCCGTCCTTGCAGTTCAGCGCCTTGGCTAAAATCCGCGCGGTGGTGGTCTTGCCGGTGCCGCGCGGCCCGGCAAAGAGGAACGCGTGATGGATTTTCCCCGCCTTGAGCGCGTTGGTCAGCGTGCGCACGATATGCGGCTGGGCGATAATCTCGTCAAATGTCTGCGGCCGCCATTTCCGCGCCAGTACCTGATAGGTCATCTATGCTCCCACCCAAAAACCCGTTTGCAACCTACACATTCTGCCCGCTCCCGGTATCATTTTATCCGTGCCGGGGCGGGGTCGTTGAGGGGCAGTATACGGAAAATTGAGGGGGTAAGTCCAGATGGGAATCAACCGGTACCCCACCCAACGGGTGGGTGAAAAAGTGATTGGCTGAATGCGGCAATTGATTTGATCGCTCGGCTCCTGGCGCTATGCTCCGGTCATGAAACTCCGCAGGTGGTCCACCTTTTAGGTGGGTTTCATTTTAAAACTGCAATTGCCTATTAAAAAAGAAACCCGCCCGGAGGGCGGGCCACCGGCCCAATTCACACAACCATGTCACGATCCAAATCGCTGTATGGATAATAGCCACATTTCTTGAGTTTTTCGATTAGCACGGCTCCTCCATGTTCCATGGCGAATGCCATCTCTCTACGAAGTATTTCGATAATAAGGAGTAACCCGCATTTTTCGCCCCGAATGACGAAATCAATATTGTCTCGCCGGTATTCGTCAAATATCAAGCACCAATTGGGTTCGGGTGGGACCGTGGGTATTTCGCAGGTTTCAAATGGATTTAAGACCGCGTGCCGCGAATAATTGCCAATCATTGTGAAAATATGCGTGATTCGGTCATTGATTTTACCGAAAGGATTGATTTCAGAACGTGCATTATTGTGTGGTTGATAGGGATGTTTTGTGAAAGCCACAAGTTCGTATCTGCCGATCCGGCTTGGGAGAACATCAGGGCCGAACGGGTTCATGACTTCCATAGTGGTAAAACACGTTCCGGGCATTGTGTGCAGAAAATAGTAAAGATCTACCGACCCACCAGCATCAAATGGCACTATCGCATGCTGTACCAGATTATGCATCGGACCCAGTATTTTTTCCATGGCGGCTCGTTTTTGCTCGTAATCAACTTCCAATTCCTCATCCGGGATATCATCTTCTGGTTTGATCATGATAGATAACCTGCCCTAATTTCAGCAATACGCATACGAAATTATCTGATGCCACAAATTCGTTTTATATCCGCCTCTGCGAATTTACTTCAATGACTGAGTGAAGCAATCATTTTTTACGTGGCGGGCGCGGTCCGGAGTTCTGCCGGGGTTTCTAAGAGTATTGTATTTCCTGGTTCGTCTGGTTCGCGGCAGCGCCTTGATACCCTGACCAAACCTCCGGGGCACATATTCCAACAAGCCCCGGAGGGCGGGCCACCCCGCCTCCTTTGTTCGGGCCGTATGGTAACTGTTATCCATGTGCCCGGTCTATTCTGTTCCCTATGTGCCCAGTTTGTGCCATTTTGGTGGCGCAACAAAAGGGAGCGTTTTTCACAAGATGGATCAATGGGAACCCACCCGACGGAAACATCCGCTTGCGCGGATTTTTGCTCTGGGTGGGCCACCTCCGTCAAAACCGCCCCCCCAACCCCCCCGCCCCCTTGCTTGCGCCGCGGCGGGTGCATATATATTGTGGCTGGCAGATGTCCACATCTGCCGCGCCATTTATTTAACTATTCAACGTTTTTGGCCAACGTTGGGGTACATGTGGACATGTGCCGCCCACAATACAGGAACTGCTTCGCAACTCCTTTCATGGTGGGCGACCCATCAGAAAAATGTCAAGCGCCAGGGCGCTTGACCTACTCCCAATGCCTGACCCCTTCATAATTTTCCAGACGTAGGGGCGGGTCTGTGACCCGCCCGACTGGTCGGTGTTGCCAATAGGGCCGGTCTGAGACCGACCCTTACAAGTATTTGTCGGGTTTCTCGTTACGCTTCGCGTTTCTCGGAACTCGACCCGCCAAAGGCCACTCAAATCGTTGGCTTTTTCGACAAGCCTTTCATGGTGGGCCACCCGTCCGAAGTGATGGCCAAGTTTTTGGAGTATATTGAGGTGTTCTATAACCGGGAGCGCCGCCATTCGAGTCCGGGCTTCAAACGCCTGGTTGATTTCGAACAGCCGACAATCCTATCTTTACTACGTGTGCGTTTTTTTGGGGGAAGATCACTTGAATCATAGTACAATTCGTCATTTCAATCTCGATAAGTTGTGCTGGGTTATCGGGCTGAGTGTGCTGGTCAGGCTCATTTTTCTCGGCCTTTTGGATCTTCTGCCCGAAGAGGCATACTACTGGAACTACGCCCAGCATCTTGACATCGGGTACCTCGACCATCCCCCCATGGTAGCCTGGCTTATTGGTGCATCGGAGGCGCTTCTTGGCCGAAGCGAATTTGCTGTTCGGCTGCCGGCGTTTCTGGGATGGATTGTCCTGGCCTATTTCGTGTTTCACCTGGCGGAGGATACAATCGGCAAAGGGACCGGCAGGATGGTCATCCTTCTCCTGGCCATATTGCCGATATACATGTCCGTCGGATTCCTGATGACACCGGATGCACCGTTCTATGTTTGTTGGGCCGGCGCGTTGTTCTTTATTGCGAGAGCGATGTTCAATAAACGCCCGCTTGCATGGTATGGCGCAGGGATTTTTCTGGGACTCGGAATGCTTTCAAAGTATACGATGGGCCTGATTGTGCCGGCAACGCTCGCGTACATGCTCGTTGATAAAGATGCTCGTCAGTGGTTCAAGAGACCTCATCCGTATATTGCCCTGTTGCTTGGCCTGGTTTTGTTCTTGCCCGTCCTGTACTGGAATTCTCAGCATCAATGGGCATCTTTTGCCTTTCAGGGGACCCGTCGTTGGGGGGGCGACACAGGTTTTCATCTTCATATTCTAATCGGGAGTATTCTTGTACTCATAACCCCGCTCGGCTTGTATGAGGCGGCAAGGGTCATTCTGGATTTTCAAAAGTGCCGGCGGACGATCCGCCAGGCGGATTTGCTCCGCTACCGCAAGTATCTATTTCTCGTGACATTTACATTAGTGCCCTTGCTGGTATTCGTAATTCACAGTATCCAGGGACAACCGAAATTGAACTGGACGGGACCAGCGTGGTTGGCATTGCTGCCACTAATCGGGGCAAGAATTTCCGGGATGAGAGCGAGGCAAGATGCGCCATATGTGCGGACTCTAACAAGACGCTGGCTGGTAACTGCTTCACTTGTCCCCGTACTCTTCGCGGCGGGGTTCGGCTATATGATCGCCGGTATGCCGGGATTCACCAAGGAGAGTTGGATGAAGCTTCCAATTGCCTGGAAGGCCTACGGCGACAGGGTTGAAGAGATCGAAACGCGCCTTGAAAATGAAACCGATTCGGAACCGATCGTCATTGGTTTAGACGAGTACTGGCTGGCCAGCCAAGCGAGTTTTTATGATCCTGATGACGACGATGATCTAGACACTTTGCAGGAGATAGCCGGCGAAAACCTCGTTGGTGGCAACAGCCTGATGTGGAACTCCTGGGTATCACCTCAGATGGTAGCCGGACGTCATGGGCTACTTGTTAGTTTCACCGAGGATAAACTGAAACAAAATCGGGTTACCGGTCGCTTTTCCAAGGTAGGTGAAATAAGTAAAGAAGTCCTCACCAATTGTGATGGAGAGATCGGGCATTTCTACTGGCGAGTAGGATACAATTACCGTGCGGACAGTCTGAGGCGACAGTGACTTCCTCCGAGATAACCGGCAATTTGATGCCTGCCGCCGGGTGGCCCATCACGGAAGGATTTCGGCAAGAAATCCTGGAGTGGTGGGTTGGCAGCATAGTAGGGCAGGAGCCGTAGCGGTCCTGCCATTTTAGTTTTGCGGCAGGATCGCTTCGCTGCGCTCGGATCCTGCCCTACGCAATCAAGTGCCCGCCCCGGTTTCCCCCTCCGTCAAAACCGCTCCGCAAACCCCCGCGCCCCCTTGCTTGCGCCCAGGCGGGTGCATATATTATGTGGTTCGCCCGGGAGGGTCAGCCCGGCGTTAGGTGGAGCGCAGGGGCGCCGAATAAAAAGCGCCTGCCAATGTCTCGATTTCGTAATCAAAAAATCCCTTCATACGGAGTACAGGCAATGCCGGACACAATGAAAGCAGTAGTCAAAACCAAGCCCAAACTGGGCGCCGAATTACAACGCAAACCAATACCGACCTACCCGCCGGATTGGGTCCTGGTGAAAGTGCGGGCCACGTCGATCTGCGGCACCGATGTGCATATCTACAAGTGGGATGACTGGTCGGACAAGCGCATCGGCGCGAAGAACTTACCGCAAACCTTGGGGCATGAGGTCGCCGGTGATGTGGTCGAGGTTGGCGCGCACTGCAAGCGGATCAAAGTCGACGATTATATCTCCGCCGAAACCCATATTTATAACCCCGGCGATCTGAACGCCATGCTCGGACAGTTGCATATCGGCGATCATATGCAAATCCTCGGGGTCGACTGCGACGGCGCGTTCGCCGAATATTTTGCGGTCCCCGAATCGGTGTGCTGGGTCAATGACAAATCGATCCCGCCGGAAATTGCCACCATCCAGGAGCCGCTGGGCAACGCCACCTATACCGTGCTGGGCGAGGATTCCGACGTGGCCGGGAAGACTATGGTTATTATTGGCGATGGCCCCATCGCGCTTTTTGCCGTGGGTGTGGCGCGGGTCTGCGGGTTGGCCAAGATCTTCATCATCGGTAAGTATGACTTTAATATGAATATCGCCAAGAAGTTGGGCGCCGATCACCTGTTGTATGCCAACAAGGATGATGTCAACCGGATTCAATATATTCGCGACCACACCGGCGGCAGCGGGGCCGATATCGTGCTGGAAATGGCCGGTTCCCAGCAGGCGCTGGATGAAGGGTTTCAGGTGCTGCGCAAGGGCGGGCGGTTTTCGGCGTTCGGCGTCTCGGCCGACCCCAAGCCGGCAATCGACTACAACAACGGCATCGTGTTCAAAGGCGCGCAAATCCACGGTATTTCCGGCCGCAGGATGTTCGATACCTGGTATCGCAACCGCAATTTGCTGGCCTCGGGCCGGCTGGATATCTCGCCGGTGATCACGCACATGTTCAAACTGGAGGATTACAAGGCCGGCTTTGATGAAATGATGACCCGTCCGCGCCATTCGGCCAAGTGTGTCTTGTTCCCGTCCAGCGAGGAATTCGAGGCGGCGAAAAAGCGGCGCGGCGTGAAGTGAAAATAACATTCAGCGATAAGTGAGGACCAATGTACGGGAAATTAAAACAAGACCTGCAAAAAGAGCTACAGGGTATCCGTGATGCCGGTCTGTACAAAACCGAGCGGATCATCATGACCCCGCAGGCGGCGGAGATTAAAGTTTCCACCGGCGAGCAGGTCCTGAATTTCTGCGCCAATAACTATCTGGGACTATCCTCCCACCCCAAAGTGATCAAAGCCGCCCACGAAGCGCTCGACAAGTGGGGGTACGGCATGAGTTCGGTGCGGTTTATCTGCGGCACCCAGGAAATCCATCGCAAGCTGGAAAAGAAAATCTCCGAGTTTCTGCAGACCGACGATACCATCCTGTATGCGGCCTGTTTCGACGCCAACGGCGGGATTTTCGAACCCCTGCTGGACAAAGATTGCGCGATTATCACCGACGCGCTCAACCATGCCTCGATCATCGATGGTATCCGCCTGTGCAAGGCGACGCGGTCGATCTACAAACATGGCGACATGGCCGATCTGGAAGAACGGCTCAAAGAGGCCGGCGGCGCCAAGTACCGCATTGTGGCCACCGACGGCGCATTCTCCATGGACGGCGACATTGCCAAGCTGGACAAAATCTGCGATCTGGCCGACAAATACGATTCACTGGTGATGGTCGATGACTGCCATGCCTGTGGCTTTTTGGGCAAGACCGGCCGTGGTTCCATCGAATATCGCGGGGTTATGGGTCGCGTGGATATCATCACCGGCACGTTGGGCAAGGCGCTCGGCGGGGCCTCCGGCGGCTATGCCTCCGGCCGGCAGGAGATCATCGATCTGTTCCGCCAAAGATCGCGGCCGTACCTGTTTTCCAACACCGTTGCCCCGGCGGTGGTCGGCGCGTCGATTGCCGTATTCGACCTGTTGTCCGAAACTACCGAACTGCGCGACAAGCTGGAGAAAAACACGAAATATTTCCGCGCCAAAATGACCGCGGCCGGATTCGATATCACGCCCGGTGATCATCCGATCGTCCCGATTATGTTCGGCAAGTTTCCCAATGACGCCAAGTTGTCGCAGGATTTCGCCAATGCGCTGCTCAAAGAGGGCATCTATGTCATCGGGTTCTACTACCCGGTGGTTGCCAAAGGGGCGTCCCGCATCCGGGTCCAGATTTCCGCCGCGCATGAGACGCATCACTTGGATAAAGCCATTGCGGCATTCACCAAAGTCGGCAAACAACTTGGGGTGCTGGCCAAATAAACCGCCGCGTTTCGAGATTACGAATTCGGATCAGCATAACCGCGCCTGCGGGCGCGGTTATTTTCTTGTGGATATTAAGGTCTTGATTGCCCGTCGGTTGAAAAAAAAGTGACTTTGTCCCTTGACAAATTCACAGAATTTATATATTTCACCAATAGACTGCTAATGATTGCCCGTTCCCTTATAAAGGTATGAGCGGGCAATTGTACAATACCGAGCCGGAGTGTTCCGGCGTTGTAAGTTCCGAAGTTGAAGGTGTACCTGTTGCGCGGGGGTTGCGTATACGCCGATTGCCAATGAGATGTGAAACTCTTGCTGTAAAGGTGGGAGCGATGAATTGGTGGCGATCAATCGGGGTGTACTTGATTGCGGCGTATGTGGTTTTGTTCTGCCTGCCGCCGGTGGACGTGCGGGGGACCGTTCGACCCCAAGCCGGCGAATTTTCCAGCCAATTGATTTTCGAAGATAACTTACCGGGTGATCTTAACCATGATGGTCGGGTTACGACACTCGATGCGGTGTTGCTGACCAGGTATCTGTATGCCGGGGAACTGTTGCCGACCACCGGCACGGCGGCCGATTTGGACTGTGATGGGCGGATTACCCCCGGGGACGTGGCCCGGCTGATCGGTTACATTTATCGCGGGCAGGAAATTGACCCGTGTTAGCCACCGGGGAACGGTACATGAGTTGGAGTGGACTAGTTGACGACGGACGCAAAGATGAAGCAAATTGGCAATATTGTGAAAAGGTCCGCACACCGGGATGTCCAACGGCGCCGGTTTGCCGGGCGGATTAGTTGTATAACAATATAGTGTACAGAGTGAGATGGATGATCCACGGTGGGGCAAAAAGAAATAACTCGTTGATTGGTAACAGAAAGGGGGATCAAGTACCCCGGTCTGGCCGGGGGACCGCCGCAGGATGGCATTTATTTTGCCTGATTGCCTTGGCAGAAGGGTCGCGGCAATTCGACGACTTGAAATAAAACGACAAAACGTATTGACAATTCGGCCGCGCTGTGTATATTCAAGTCGTTGGAAGTTACCGCATGACGTAAGCTGGTCAAACAGGTAGGCAAATCCGCGAGGGCACAACGGGGTTGATTTACCCGGGATGCGGAGTCGTTTGGGAGAGTACGAGTGCGACAACAGGCTCCAAAACGGTCTACCAATCAGAGCTACCACTGGAATTGAGTACTGTGCCGATATAAATGAGTGGCGCTGCCTTTTCGGGTTCGGCGGCAATACTTTGTGGGGGCGTTTGTTGAACATGTATCAGGAGGTGGATGGGCTGTAGTTGCGAGGGGTTGGTGACAGGCACACAGGATGTCTAAAAGGAGGATTTCAGATGTTTCGAAAACCCGCAATTGCAGTACGGATTGTTATCGCCCTCATTACGTATTTTATGCTGTTTTTATCGGCGGATCCGGCTGTGGCCCAGGGGGATGGCGATACCTTGCGCATGCAAATCGGG
>JAGVQM010000039.1 GCA_020051695.1 Candidatus Zixiibacteriota bacterium
ATGATTATGCCCACCACCCGACCGAGCTGCGGGCGGCGCTGGCCACGGGCAAGGCCTACACCGCCGGGCGGCTGATTGTCGTATTCCAGCCCCATTTATTTTCCCGGACGCGGTTTTTCTATCGGGAATTCGCCGCTGCGCTGCAACTGGCCGACGAGATCATTCTGGCGGAGATCTACCCCTCACGGGAGGAGCCGGTGCCCGGCGTGGACTCAGGATTGATTCTGGATGTATTGAAAAAGGGCGGGGTCATCCATGCCCGGTACGAACCGGAGTTCGCGGCAATTCCCGCCCGTGTCGCCGACGTGGCCCGGCCGGGCGATGTGGTCATGACGGTCGGCGCGGGTTCGGTCTACCGGCTGGCGGTCAGGATACTGGAGGCGATCAACAAGCGGGCATCCGCACCATCGAATAAAAAGGAGATCAACTCGTGAGTTGGTGGAGGCGCCTGGTTTGGGTTTGCAAGATCCTGTTGCCGGTCAATTTGTTGCTGGCCGGGGCCGCATTGGCCTGTCTGGAGTATCCGGTGTTTCGCCTGCGGGAAATAGACCTTGCCTTCGCCGACGGACGCGCGGTGTCTCCGGAATTATACCAGCAGACAATCGAAATCTTGCCGGTAACCGCCGATTCCAACTTATTTGCTATTAATGAACAGGCGCTGGCCCGCTCGATTTTGTTGTGGAACGCTGATCTGTCGCGGGTCGAAGTCCGGCTGGTGCCGCCGCACAAACTGGTTATTCGTCTGCATGCCGCCCAACCGACGCTCTGGTGGTCCGCAGACCGTGTGTTGTGTCTGGCCGGAGACGGCCACCCGCTGAAAGCCGAGGTGCCCGACGACACGGGCTACCCCATCTGTGTGGGACAGGGCTTCGGCAAATTTGAACGCTGGCAGTTGGTGCAGTTTTATGAGCGACTGGTGGCTCATAACCCGTCATGGACCGAGGTCGTCTCGCAGATTCATTACGATCCGTCGGCCGGATGGCTGCTGGTCCTGAACGGCGGAGCAGAACGGATTCTGCTGGGCCATCATCCCGACGACAATACGTTTGGCCGGGTCTGCCGGTTTCTGGAATCGGTCCCCGAGGAGGAATGGGCTTGCGGGACGATCGATGCCCGGTTCGGTGGTCGAATTATTGTCACCCCGCCGGACAAAAAAAACAGTGCGGACGACCAGGCAATAAGCGATACTCTTTCAGAAAATTTGTCGGTACTCGTTGGGGGGAGGTCAAAGGATGGACCCACGTGAACAAATAATCGCCGGGCTGGACATCGGCAGTACCAAGGTGGAGGCGATCATTGCCGAGGTTGTTCCCCCCGGTCCGCCGAAAATCATCGGCGTGGGCCGCTGCCGCTCGGAAGGGCTGCGGCGGGGAATGGTCGTGGACCTGGATAAGACGACGCAGACAATACGCACGGCGATGTCCGAGGCCGAAATGATGGCCGGGTGTTCGGTGGTGTCGGTGACCACCGCGATTGCCGGTGAACATATCCGCAGCATTAATTCGCGCGGGGTGGTGGCGGTCTCGCGCCAGAGCGATGAGATCGGACAGGCAGACATCGAACGGGTAGTCGATGCCGCCCGGGCGCTGCCGATCCCGCAGGACCGCGAGATTATTCATGTGCTCCCCATGGAGTACCTGATTGACGATCAATCAGGGATCAAGCGGCCGGAGGGGATGTACGGCTCGCGGCTGGAAGCCGAAGTGCTGATTGTCACCGGCGCGATGACTGCCGTGCGCAACATCCATAAATCGATTCAGAACGCCGGGTACGAAGTCGCCGATCTGATCCTGGAATCGCTGGCCTGCGGCCGGGCCTTGCTGAATCCCTCGGAACGGGAGATGGGCGTCGCCATTATCAATCTCGGCGGCGGTATCACCGATGTTGCCATTTTCTATGACGAATCAATCCGCTACAACGTCACGCTGGCCGTGGGCGGCAAGAACATTACCAGCGACATCGCGATCGGCCTGCGCACGCCGATCGAGTCGGCGGAAAACATCAAGACGGTACACGGTTCCATGCTGGCCACACTGGCCGAGACCAACGGGCCGATCAGTGTCCCGGGCGTCGGGGACCGGCCGCCGCGGGAAGTCTCCCCGACACTGCTGGCCTCGATCATCGAACCGCGGGCCGAGGAAATTTTCGAGTTGACCCTGCGCGAAATCAAGAAAACGCCCTATTACGAATTGTTGACTTCCGGGATCATCCTGACCGGGGGCGGGGCGTTACTGCCGGGCATGGTCGAGCTCGCTGAGCGAATTTTCGATCTGCCGGTGCGCATCGGGCGGCCGACTGGGGTGGAAGGCATGAAGGACCTGGCGGCCTCGCCGGCGCATACCACGGCGGTGGGCTTGTTGTTGCACGGCGCCGACCATGTCGAGACCGTGCAAAACCGCGATACGGGCATGTTGAAGCGTTGGGCGCGCAAAATGGAGCATATTCTAAACGAATTTATATAAATCCAGGGAGGGCAGGAAATATGCCGTTTGATTTTGCCTACGATGAGGAGAGCGCGGCGAAAATCAAAGTCATCGGTGTGGGGGGCGCCGGCTGTAATGCGGTCAACCGGATGATTGACGCCGAACTCGCGGGTGTCGAATTTATCGCGATCAACACCGATGCCCAGGTGCTGGAGCACTCCAAGGCCGATACCCGGATCCAGATCGGCAGCCGGGTGACCAAGGGATTGGGCGCCGGGGCCGATCCGGAAATCGGGCGCCGCGCGGTGGAGGAAGACGCCGATCTGGTGGCCGAGGCCATTGTCGGGGCCGACATGGTCTTTGTCACCTGTGGGCTGGGCGGCGGTACCGGCACGGGCGCTGCGCCGGTTATTGCCGAGATGGCTAAACGCGCAAACGCGCTTACGGTGGCGATTGTGACCAAGCCATTCGAATTCGAGGGCACCAAACGCATGGAGCGCGCCGAGCAGGGCGGCATTGTGCTCAAAGAACGCGTGGATACGCTGATTTGTATCCCCAACCAGCGGCTGCTGGCGGTCGTCGACCAGAATACCCGGCTGACCGAAGCTTTCCGCATTTGCGATGATGTCCTTTATCAGGCGACCAAGGGGATCTCCGACCTGATCACGGTCCCCGGGCTGATCAACTGCGATTTCGCCGATGTGCGCACGGTGATGCGCGAGATGGGCGATGCGATTATGGGCACGGGTTCGGCCGAGGGCGAAGGCCGGGCGGTGGCCGCGGCCAACGCCGCAATTGCCTCACCGCTTCTGGAAAATGTTTCCATCGCCGGGGCCAAGGGCGTCCTGGTCAATATCACCGGCGGCCCGGACCTGACCTTGTTCGATGTCAACGAAGCCACCTCAATTATCAACGAGGCCGCAGGCGAGGAAGCCAATATTATCTTCGGTGCGGTCATCGACAACAACAAGAAAGACGAGATCAACGTCACGGTTATCGCCACCGGTTTCGGCGAGAAGCGCGAACCCGCGCCGCTGTTGGAAGTCGCTGAAAAGCCGCGGGTGAACATCCGGCGGACGATTACCGACCCGATCGATTTGTTCGGCATTACCGCAAAGGCCGGGGAAAATCCCCCGCGGTGCGAGAAAGCGCCCGAGCCGATGATCAAATACGCCGAGGAGACCGACGATATCGGCGAGGATTTCAATATCCCGACTTTCATGCGCAAACACCTGAAACAAGCCGAACCGGAGGGACAGGAAAAACCGCTGCAGTTATGAGTGCGGAAAACTACGCACAGACAAATAGGCCGGCAAAGCAGCCCGGTTTCGCGGGGGGAACCAGCAGGGGCGAGACTGCGGCCTTGCCGACAAAAGGGGGGCGGGAAATGGTCCCGCCCTTTTTTTGGAAAAAATGGTTGCATTATATGTACCCGAATTCGAGATTGAGCATACCCCGGTTTGGTGTCGGAGCCGTCAATGACAATATCTGGTGCGTCCGACCGATGTATATGGGGGCGAGAGTTCAGCGGCGTCAGCGACCACCCTATATGAGCGCCACTGAATAGATTTTTGTATAATGGGAAATGTACATGAAATCATATCAAATTCACGGAGGGACTCGAAAAATGAAGAAGAATTTCCTTCTCTTCCTGCTGGCGGCGGCGCTGATTGTCGGCTGCAGCAGCTCACGGCAGGTGACGCGGATGGAACCGGATACGCAGACCGATCTGTCCGGGCGGTGGAACGACACCGACGCGCGGCTGGTGGCGCAGGAGATGATCTCCGACTGCCTGTCGCGGGTATGGCTGACTGATTTTGCCGCTGCGCAGGGCCGCAAACCGGTGGTGACCGTGGGGCGGATCCGCAACGTGACCGACGAACATATCAACACCGAGACCTTCACCAAGGATTTTGAGCGGGAATTGCTCAACGCCGGGCAGGTGAAATTCGTCGGGACGATGGATGAACGACAGGATGTCCGCGAGGAACGGGCCGACCAGAGCGAATATGCCTCGGCCGAAACCATCAAACAACTGCGGAACGAAACCGGCGCGGATTTTGTCCTGCTGGGCGCGGTGAAAACGATTACCGACGAGGCCGAAGGCCAGCGCGTGGTGTTCTACCAGACCGACCTGGAATTGATTAACGTCGAATCCAATGAAAAAGTCTGGATCGGGACCAAGAAGATCAAAAAAGGTATATCGCAGGGCCAGTTTAAACCCTAAATGAGACCGGTGTGCCGATATCCGGTTGGGGTGGTGGCGGCCGTACTGTTGTGCGGGGTTGTGCTGTCGTGCGGCTGCTCGTCGGTCGCCACCCGGCGGGGGTTTTATGACCCGATCGTGGCCGACGTGCGCGCAGAGGACTACCCCGCCGCAGTGACCAAAATCGAAAAGGCGCGCGAAGACAACAAGTTTACCAATAAAGAACGCTTTTTGTATTTCCTCGATGCCGGGCTGGCGCTCCATTACGCCGGCAATTACCAATTGAGCAACGAAAAACTGCATGCGGCCGAGCAAGCCGCCGAGGAACTGTTCACCAAAAGCGTGTCCCGGGCTGCCGTTTCAATTCTGCTCAACGATAATGCCCTGGAGTACTCCGGCGAAGACTATGAAATCCTGTACGCCAATTTGATCAAGGCGCTCAACTATCTCGCCCTGGGTGAATTCGACGACGCCTTTGTCGAAATCCGCCGGGCCAACAACAAGTTGGCATTGCTGGAAGACAAATACGCCGAAGCGGCGCGAGAGTACCAGCGGGGGGCCGAGATCGACACCGCGAAGACCGGTATTATCTACGAGCCCAAACATGTCCGGTTCTACAACGATGCGTTTGCCCGATATTTGAGTATGCACCTGTACGCGGCCGACGGCAAACCCGACGATGCGCGGATCGATTACGATTTCCTGACCGAGGCCTTCGAGGCCCAGCCGTTCGTGTACAATTTCGCACAACCGGAGGCGTCCTATCATGCCGGGGATAAGGCCATCCTCTCAGTGGTGGCCTTAGGCGGCCTGGGGCCGCGCAAGGAAGCATTTACACTCCGCCTCCGCACGGATAAGGACATCGGACTCGTGCAGGTTTTGTATACCGATTCCGACGGCCGGGAGGCGGAATATGGGCACCTGCCGCTGCCGGTGAAAGCCGATTATTATTTCAAATTTGCAATCCCGCGAGTCGAGTCCCGCCCCTCGGACATTGGCCGTATCTGCTTATTGGCCAATGGGATCGAAGTGGGCGAATTGCGGCTTCTGGAAGACGTTGCGGCGGTGGCCGAGGAAACTTTCGCGGCGAAAAAATCGCTGATTTATTTGCGGTCAGTTGCTCGTGCGGTGGCCAAAGGGCTGGTGGCCCATAACATGAAAAATAAGGCCGATACCGGCGGACTCGAAGGTTGGCTTAAGAAAGCAGCCATCGATGTCGCCACGGATGTCTCGGAGAATGCCGATCTGCGCTCGGCGCAGTTGCTGCCGGGGAAAATTTACGTCGGCGACTTTGCCCTCCAACCGGGAGTGTATGACCTTGCCGTGGAATTTTATACTCCGGACGGGCTGTTGCTTTCCCGGGACCTCTTCACCGGCTACAATGTGACTTCGTCCGGCCTGAATTTCATCGAGGCCATCTCCCCGCGGTAGTCGGTCTCAGTGTCTTCCGGCCACTCCTGTGGCACAGACAACAAAACGCCTGCATCCGGGCGGATGCAGGCGGCAGGTTCCCTGTTTTTCGCTTCGCTCTCAGGAACACTGATTTTCGTCATCGAGACGTTTCATAAATTCAGCGACTTCATTGCAGATATCGGACAGCCGCAGGATGCCGACAATCTCCTCGCCGCGGGTGACCAGCACCGAGAGGGTTTCCCAGGTCACAATTTTGTAAATTGCCTCGCCCAGCGACGCGTTTTCGTCGATATGTTCGGCGACTGGATGCATGACATCCTTGACCTTGATATGCCGGGCATGGGCACACAACGCGCTCAGGTCTTCCTGAAAAAACCGGTAATGCTGGGTGACCGACGCGATGAACTGTTCGCTGACACCCGCGCTGGAAAGCTTACTCATATCGGTCAGGATATTATGCTGCGGCTCCAGGGCTTTCAGGAAAGCCAGCTGGCCCAGTTTCCCGACGACTTTCTTGTTCTTGTCGACAACCAGCACCGCGCGGTGCGGCGGGCGGTTGCGGTTGCGCTTCCGGTGGGCTTCGTCGAAGATCATAATGGCATTGATCAGCGTACTGTCCTCATCGACGATGCCGTATTCCTGCAGCGGGACCATAATATCCTTAACGCGCTTGGTATCCATGAGTGTTTCCTTTGAAAATGTTTATATCCCGCTTTCCATGGCTTGCTTCGCTGTTTCCAGAATCCCCGGTGGGAACCCGACAAAGTTGAATACCAGCAGGAACCCGATGATCCACACGATAGCCAACGAAAGCAACCACAGCACAAAACCGTATTTCAGGAAATCTACGGGCTGGATGGCCCGCTCTCCGGTATCCGGAAAGACGCCCAGGCCGTAGACGATGGCATTATTGGGTGTGCCGACGATGAGAAAATGGGCGAACGACGTGGCGAAAGCGACGGCCAGACCGCAGGCCCAGGGTTCAGCGAGATGGCCGCTCATGATGCCCATCGGAATGATGATGGGTCCCAGCAACGCGGTCACGCCGGCATCGGACATGAAGTTGGTCATTAATCCCGAAAGCGACGACACGCCGACCCACAGGCCGAAGCCCTGCGTAACATTGAACGAGGCCAGCACCGCCATCATGCTCTCGGCCAGCCACTGAGCCGCGCCGCTTTCTTTAAGCAGCTCACCCAGAGTCAGGGCGCCGCAGTACATGAACCAGGCGTCCCAGGAAATCCCATTAAGGATCTTTTTCCAGTCGGTAACCCGGAATATGACAGGGACCAATAAGGCCAGCAAAGCCGGTCCGCCCAGCCCCAGATCGTGGCCGCCGAAAATCCAGAGCAACAGGATAACCAGCATCATGCCCAACGTCACATATTCGCGGTATTTCATCCGGCCCATTCTGGCGGTTTCGTCCTTGATCGTCTTCAGGCCGGGGGTCAGGTCTTTATACTTGATCTTTTTGGAAAAAATTATCAGCATATACAAGGCGACGACCGTGCCCAGGACAGGGACCATCGGCAGGCCATACTTCATCCAGGTGAAAAAATCCATGGGGACGTTATAGCTGTCCCAAAAACCCATCATGATGACGTTCCGTCCCCCGGCGGCCGGGGAACCGACTCCCCCCACATTCAGCGCGTAGCACAGACTGAACAACAGCAATTTGGCCAGGGCGTGGTCGTGTTTAATCTGTCCGCCGGATCGATTGGCCATAACGGTCCCGATATACACGGCCATCATTACCGGCGTCATAAACGCACACATGGCGTGGGCCGAGATAAATGAACCGATAACCGACATGCTGACGCACAGGACAAAAATCGGAACCAAAAAGCCCCGTGTCCACCCCAGGATCCAACTGGCCAATCGCTTGTGGAAGCCGACGTCGACAACGACAACCCCCATGGCCAGTACCCCCAGCAAGAACAGGGGGGCGTCACCGGCAAAGGTCTTGCCAATCATCCCGCGCGGCAGCAGGCCCAGAAAATAGGCCAGAATCGGCATGAGCACTCCGGTCAGGCCGATCGGGATCGCCTCCGTGGCGAAAAAAACGATGGCCATGGGGATGATACCCAGCACCAGCATGGTTTTGTCGGCCGCGCCCCGGGCGTCGTGGGCAATATGCCACTCGATCATTTTGGCGGCAAAACCATTATTACTGATCGTGTCAATCAGACTTTGGGGTGTGGGTAGAATGAACCCGACGATCAGGAATAGCCCTAGTCCGACACACAACCACAGCACTTTGTTGGCCAGCAAACCTCCACTGCCGGTCGAGTCGTGGCCGAGATCATGGCTCATACGCTTTCCCTCATTGGGGAATATTGAATACAGATTCCGGGCCTCATGGTCAATATAATAGGTTTCGGCCGTGCCGGTTTTGACAGCTGTTGGGGTCAGGTTGGTGCCTGTGTGCCGGGGCGGGGTTCGTGAACCTCTTGTCGAGGGCCGGGTTGCCGGGCATTTGCCACTTATGATCCGGAGCCGGGGACTTTTTCTCAACCCGGGAGTACTGTGGTTTTCCGGTCGAAGGGCGCTTTGATTAGTCGTCAGACCCCGAGGCAGGCGGATGCGCGACGGCTATCTCTGAGCCGGCCGGAGCGTTTCCCCGGTCGGGTCACCCGGGATACGTCGGTCGTTGTCGCCGTTGATTCCAATCCCCGACCGCCGGGACGGGGTGTGCCCGTCAGACTTCTTTATATTTCCTTCATTACCTGACAAATGCTGTCGCATAATATGAACTTTGCCACTTGCGTTCAAGAAAATATAAAAAAACAGGTTGCATCATCATCAATGTTTTGATAAATTATGAGCGGTGCCGGGAATACTGTCGTATGCTCGAATGACGAGTCCAATTTCATACTGGACATAATTCGGCGCCGGGTCTATGAGTGTATAGAAGCACACGGCGGGGCGCGCTATATTAAGGGGGATGACCAATTTCCCGGACTTGCAGCCGTGTGCTTGTATTATGAGGGGAACCCGTGGCAGTCGGCCCTAAATATCGGCAAATATGCCGGGGAGCGCACGTATGGCGGTAAGGATTATGCTGGTGGATGTTCAGGAATCCGTTCGTTCAGACCTGCGCAAGTGCATTGAAGGTGAGCCGGATTTGGCGGTGGTGGGTGAGGCCGCTGATGGCCTGACCGCCATTGAATTGGTGAAAAAACTGCGGCCGGATGTGGTAATCATGGATGTCGTCATCCCCAAACTCGATGGTATTGAAACGACCCGCCGCATATTGAAAGTCTGCTCCAGTACCAAAATACTGGCCTTTTCGGTTCATGCCGACCGGCCGTTTATTAATGCCATGTTTCGGGCGGGGGCGGTTGGGTACCACGTGAAGGGGCGTGATGTATCGCAGCTTCTGGAAGCCATCCGCGACGTGATGAACGATCGCAAGTATGTTTCGCCGCAGATCTCCCGGATGTTGCTTCATTCGCTGATTGATCAGTTAAGCGGGGAAGACCGCCCGGGACGGCACGCCCTGACTACCCCGGAGTTGGCCATCATGCGGTTGCTGGCCAACGGGCTTTCCCGGGAAGAAATTGCGGCCCGGCTGGAAATCGAGCTTAAAACAGTTGAGGCACGCTGCGCCAGCATTATGCGCAAGCTGCAGATTAGGGATACGGCGGAACTGGTCCTTTCAGCTCTGCCTGAAAAAAATGGTTCACTCTAACTGCCCGCCGCATGCGGCTCTGCAATGCCTTTCCCGAGTATTTTTGCCTGCAACATGTTCAACCGATGTGCGTATCATCGTGTGGTAATGATTGAGGATGACAGGCCATGGTGAAGTTCCTGTTGTGGATTTTTCTTCTGATACTGTGCTGGCCGCTGGCGTTGCTGGCGCTGGTCTTCTATCCCATTGTCTGGCTGTTGCTGCTTCCGTTCCGGTTGGTCGGCATTACCGTCGACGCGGTTTTCGAATTATTGCGGAGTATCCTGCTTTTGCCCGCGCGGATTTTGGGCGGCCGTCCGCGGTGAACCCGCCCGGGCAGCGGCATCCATAAATCCTGTAAAAGTCGCTTGCCGATTGTGCAGGCGGCAGGTAGTTTACCCCCTGAAGGAAGCAAACGGCAATTCCGCGGGAGGTGCATGCATGCGCGTTGCGGGCTACAAATCGATAAACACATTGTTTCCGGTGAGCCGCCGTGATTTTGTCAAGATCACCGGAGCCGTCGGAGCGGGCTTGATTCTTGGTACGCCCCCGGTCTGGGGACAGGATACCACCGGCACCAAAACGCCGGCCAAACCAAAAACAAATATCGACGAGATCGCCAAAATCCCCCGCACCAAACAGTCGCTACCGGGCGCCTTTCCGGGGCGGGTCGTTGAAGTACTTGACAACAAGGCACTTACCGACAATATGCCGACGCCGAAAGTTGTTTCGGCTATGTTCGAAAAAGGGCTTACCCGCCTAACCGGGAAAGATGCCGGGGCGAGTTTTGGCCTGCTGTTTAACCCGGGGGATATTATCGGGATCAAGGTCAATCCGGTGGGCCCGGGTCTGATTTCGACCAATCTCGAAGTGGTTGATGCGGTCATCGGCTGGCTGGTCAACAACGGCGTGAAAAGGGAAAATATCATTATCTGGGACCGTTTCGATTACATGCTGGCTGATGCCGGTTTCACGCCCGAGCGGTTTCCCGGTATCGGCATTGCGGGCTTGCAGACGATGGACGAGTCGGCCGCGGCCGGCGAAACCCAGGACAACAGCCGCTGGCTGAACGCCGACGGCACGCATCGTTCACTCGGCAACTTCGATCAACATGTTTCATACTGGGCGGACATCGACGCGCCGCAGGATCAGGCCTATTTGAACCAGCATGTCGTCAACGGAAAACACTCGTATTTCGGCAAGCTGCTGACCGAAAAGCTGACCAGGATCATCAATATTCCGGTGTTCAAGAATACGGGCAACGGCATTTCCATGGCCACGAAAAACCTCGGGTACGGCGCCATTTGCAATACCGGCCGGCTGCATCAACCGCTGTTTTTTGATGTGTGCACTGAAGTGCTGGCGTTTCCGGCGATCCGGGACAAACTGGTTTTAAATATCACCGATGGTCTGCGGGGGCAGTATGATGGCGGCCCGATGCCCGCCGCCAAGTTCGTTTATCCGTTAAGCACCCTGTTTTTTGCCACCGACCCGTTTGCGCTGGATCTGGTGTGCCATGATTTGATGGTGGCCAAACGCAAGAGCATGAACGTACCGGTCAATGAACATCCCCGGTATACCGAATACCTGCGGTATGGCGAACAACTCGGTTTGGGTGTTGCCGACCCCGGGAAAATCGAACATCTCAAGGTGTAACGACATGAATTGCATACCTGCGGGGGGCCACGCCGATGAATAACAGTATGCGTCTGGGCCCGGTGGTCCTGCTGACGATCCTCCTGCTTTCGGCGGCGCCTGCGGCCGCACAGGATACGTCGCGCGCACACGCGGTGTCTGTCACACTTCCTGAAGGCGGCTGCGTGCCGGGGTGGGAGCAAATCGGCGCGGCACAATGCTTCTCTGAGAAAAACCTGTACGGGTATATCGACGGCGGCGCGGAATTGTTCCTGGAGTTCGGTTTTAAGGAGCTGTTGCTGCAACGTTACGGTGACCATGAGCGGGAAGTGGCGCTTGAAGTGTATGTCATGGAAAATGCGGCTGCGGCGCTAGGCATATACTTGTTGTGGTGTGGCCGGGAGACGCCGGTCTCCGGCATCGGTGGCCGGAATTCCGGGGACCGGTACCAGATAAATATTTGTCGGAACAATTGTTATTTGCTGGTCAATAATTTTGAAGGTGATTCGGCGTTCCTGCCGGTGATGACCGTGCTGGCCCAACAAGCTCTGAAATCGATTCCCGATGGCGAACCGGTGACCCTGTTTGATTATCTGCCCACAGAGGATTTGATCGCCGGCACCGAACGGCTGATTCGCGGCCCATACGGACTGCAACCGATTTTTACCCTGGGGGAAGGCGACGTCCTGCAATTAGGGGGAAAGATTTTCGCGGCCGTGGGTGATTACCGCCTGACGGATTCATCACGATATACACAAATCGTCGTCCCTTATCCCGGCCGTCCGGCGGCATCCACGGCATTGGCCTATCTCGAAAAACACTTTGATCCATATCATACGGTCCTGGACCGGCGCGACCACGGTTTCTCCTTCCAGGATTTTGCCGGTACATTCGGGAGCGTGGCCGTCCGGGATTCTGTGCTGAGTATACTTATCAACCTGCCGCAGCGACCCGCGATCCAGTAGTTACCGGAGTTCGCCGGGGTCGGCGCAGTGTGTTCAATGTACCATGAGCTTGAAACCTTTGCTATGGACATTCACTATTTCCACATTCGGATCGTCTTTCAGATATTTGCGCAGTTTGGAGATGAACACATCCATGCTGCGGCCTGAAAAATAACTTTCATCCCCCCAGATTTTCCGCAGGGCGCTGTCGCGGGCCAGAGTCCGGTTCATGTGCAAACATAAATGGAATAACAAATCTGCTTCCCGGGCAGTCAGTTTGTGTTCCCGGTCCGCATAGCGCAAGACCTGGCGCGGATGATCGAAGGTATACGTGCCGATGGCAAATGACCGTGGGCTGCTTTCTTCGGCGCATATCCCGCCGCTTCGTTTAAGCACGGCTTCAATACGCAGGAGCAATTCCTCAATGGAAAACGGTTTGGTCAGGTAATCATCACAACCGATTTTGAAGCCCTCGATTTTGTCCTCTTTGAGCGATTTGGCGGTCAGGAATATCAGCGGGGTTTGCTGGTCGTCCGCGCGGAGTTCGCGGGCAAACGTGAACCCGTCCTTTTTCGGCATCATGATATCGACCAGGCACAGGTCATAGCCGCCCCGGCGGTATGCGGCCAGGCCGTCCTCGCCGTTTTCGCACAGGGTGACTGCAAAACCCTGCAGGTGGAGATGCTCCTGCAGGATCAGTCCCAGGTTGGCGTCGTCCTCCAGCAGGAGTATTTTGCGCGTTTCACTCATGATGTTCTCCGTCGGCCAGCGGCAGCCGGATATCCACTCGCGTCCCTCCGCCGGACGGGCCGGCCAGGGAAATGGTCCCGCCGTGTGCCATCACCATTAATTTCACATAACTCAGTCCCAGCCCGAACCCCTTGACATCGTGGATATTTCCCGCAGGCACCCGATAATATTTGTCGAATACCATTTTCCGGTCTTCAGCTTTGATGCCCATCCCCTGGTCGGTGATAGTAATGACCATGCTGTCGGCATCATTTGCTGTGGCCACTGAGATAACCGGCGATTGGGGTGAATACTTGTTGGCATTGTCGAGGAGGTTGTTAAAAATATTCGCCAGATGGACCACATCGGCATGGACGACATGCCGGGCGGCATTCAGCGCAGTCGAAATTCGGCCGCCGCGATGCTCGATTTGCAGCGTGATGCTGTCGACGGTCTGCTTGATCACTTCGTGGACATCGACCTCGGCCAATTGCAGTTCATAATCCCCTTTTTCCAGGACAGCCATTTGCAGGATTTTTTCCACTTGGCCCTGCATCCGCCGGTTTTCGTCCTTAATCATCCGGTTGTAGCGCGCGATTTTATCTTTCTGGTCTAGAATATCAGGCCGGGCGATGGCCTGGCAGGCCAACGCCACAGTCGAAATCGGCGTTTTGAATTCATGCGTCATATTGTTGATAAAACCCACCATCCGATCGGCCAGCTGCCGCTGGGTGATGATCGTCCGCACCGCCAGAATAAAACAAATGATGATCACCAGCATCAGCAGAAACGTCGCGGCAAACAGCGGCCCCATCTGCCGCCAGAGGTAACCCCGGTGGCCGGGAAAATAGACGGCCAGATCATGGCGCGGCGCGAAGATATCGCCGGGAAACAACCGCGCCCGATACTCCGACTGCCGCAATTCTTCGGCATACCCGGACGGCTGCGTCATCTTCAGTGAATCGGTTGATGAAGAAATGACCCCGAACGCATATGTCAAAGCGATGCCCGTTGCGGCCAGTGTTGAACCGAGCACGGAATCGAGTGTTGCCGGTTCAATCCGCTTTTCAATAGGTTCCCACTCGTCCATGGTCAGGCGTTCGGCAACGGTGCTGACCCAGGCCTCGCGGTTTCCGGTGAGTTGCTGCCAGGGAAAGAGATTGCAGATCGAATCACCGGAGGCCTGGAAGACGACAGACATGCTGTCGGTAGCCAGCCGAAACACCAGCTTTCCGTTGGGCGCAATGGTATCGGCGAATTTGTATTCATAAGTCCCCGGCGGGCGAAATGATTCTTCCAGACTTATGAAGCGGCCGATGTCACGGTCATATGACTGCAGACTGACGCGCTGCGGGGTGTTGAGTTCATAATGGACTACTCGGTTTTCGACCCACGGTGTCCGCGACAGCCCCTGGGGAGTATGCACGATAAAAACACTATCGATTTCGGCCGTATCGGTTGCGACGCGCACGATCTGCATGCGGAGATCATGTCCGACGGTGTCCGGCGCGCCATCCCGCTGTTTCAGAACGCCGACGAGCGTTTGGCCAAATTCCAGCCGGGCCACGGTGGTGTTTAACGCGGCCAGTACGTTACGCCGAAACGCCTGCTCCTTTAATTCCATCGTGACGTTGAGCAGATACGATTGCAGGACAACCAATCCGGCCAGTGACACAACCAGCAAGCCCATCATGATGCCGACGTTTTTTTTCGACAGTGCCATGCAATGAATATACGCCGTACAGCATCACGTGCCAGTATTCTTAACAGTCATTAACATCAGATAACAATGATTAACTTGGCCCGCCGCGAACCATTGTTAAGTTGGACTCGTAGGAGAAAACAAAAAGGTACCACACGAAAGGATGGGGTATGCAAAACAAATTACAGCGCGCGGTGTTCGTCCTAAGTGTATGTGCGGCGGCCGGTTTGGCACCGACCACGACTGCCTGGGCGCAAACCGGCGAACGCCGGGTGATGACGTTTCAACAAGGCGAAGTGTTCTTCCTTCATGAGCTCGGGGCGCTGATTACCAGCAGCGAGGCGGGTTTGGTAGTCGAGCTGGCCCCGCCGCCGGAACGTCGTCCCCCCGCGTATCGCGAGGTCGACCTGAAAGAAAAAGACCTGGTCGCCATGTTCAACGGCAGGCGCGTGAAGACAATTGCCGAATTGCAGGGCCGCTATGATTCGCTGAAGGTGGGAGAGGAAGTCAAACTGGGGATCAAGCGGGGGGATGAAATGCGGCTGGTGGCTTTTCCCAAAGTAGATCAATCGACCCTCCCGCAGACAAGACAGATTATGCTCAGTGGCAATGCAGATTCTGCAACAGCACAGGGCAGCGGTGCTCCGCAGCAGGGGATGATGATGACCTGGAACGGCGGACCCGGCGAAGGCGAAATTGTTGCTCTACCGGAGCTGGGTCTGGTGTTCACCGAGCAGGACAGCACGGTCCGGGTCGCTTCCGTCCTGCCGAACGCCGGCAAGGTGTTTAACGACAACACGCCGCAGGAGGGGGATCTCATCAAAGCTATCGGCGGGAAGCATGTCCATGATCTGGACGCCTTTCAGAAGGCGTATGACGAAATTCCTGTCGGCGGGGACGTACAACTGATCTTTATCCGCGACAAAAAAGAATCGACAGTTTCGGTGAAGAAAGCAGAAGCTGCGCCACAACAAACGATGATCCGGAAACAGGGCTGACATGCGTGTGTTGATCCGTCAGGGAGTAGTTGCGTTATGGGCGGTTTTTATCACCGTCATCTGGGCCGCGCAGGTGGCAGATGCGCAATCCAATGCGCCGTTCAATCAACGCGATGATCAGTACCGGTTGCTGGGATTGAAACGGGCCAAGGAAGTCTACGAAGTCGCGCGGTCCGATTTTGAACGGCAGCGGGAATTGCACGACAAGGGCTACATTACGTCTGTGGAACTGGAGAAAGCCCGCCGCGAGTACGCCGACGCCGAGGTCAACTATCAGCAGTCACTATTGGCCGTGCTCTTTGAAGAACAATTCGTTTCGATCTCCGATGCGGTGAAATATCAGGCGACGGACGGCTCCCGGCATGTGCGGCTGACCATCGTCAACTCTTCCGGCGGGACAGCCGAATTCCAGAAACTGCTGAACCTCGACGATGAGTTGTTTCGCTCGTTGCAGCCGGACATCATCAACAGTATTTACGTATCCCTGCTTAACGAGAACAACGCCATTATCAGCCGTCCCTATGAATCGAAGATCGCCCAGTTGCGCTACGGCACGCCCGAGAAACTGGATTTCATCCTGCTGCAGGACCTGGATGCGGTCACCGTGTCGTTGATCTACGGCAACGGGACACAGCGCAATATGAAGATCTTTCTGCAAAAAGACGCCACGGTCGACCGGGTGCTCGTGCAGTCCGAACAATTTTCCCAGGAAATCGAATTGGGCGCGACGGCGTCTTTTGATTTGACGTTGGAATTATACAGCGGGACCACGAACACCTTTTCGCTGGCCGTGGTGAACCTGCCCGCGCAAATCGGCCGGTCGTTCCGCGCGGCCGAGGGCCAGGCCCGCCTGAGCCAGTTGAGGTTCACGGAAAGCAGCCGCACCAGGCAGGCCTCGCTGGAAGTGACCCTGCCGGACCGGCCGACCGACGAGGTCGCCATGGACCGCGCGATTCCCTTTTACGTGCTGGTCCTGCCGCACGACCGATTACCCCAATTGGCTGAAGCGGCGGACAAGCTCTGGACGACGGAGGAAATTGAGGCGTTAAACGTCGGGTTTGTGCGCCTGGAATTGCTGCCTCGGGGCAAGGGCAAACTGCTGGTACGCGCGCCGCAGTTATACCACGCGATCAAGCACGGCGAAACCGCGCGCATGGTCATCGATATTAAAAACGAAGGCAGCCGGCGGTTGGATAACATCGAAATTGCCGTTGATCTGCCGTTGAACTGGGCCGAAGAGGTTGCTCCGTCGGTCATCTCTGAGCTGGCGGTCGGTGAGAATCAACGCGTCGAACTGGGTTTTACGCCACCTGACGATATCGCGGTCGGCAAATATGAGTTGCGCATCAAAACGACTGCCGTGTCGGACAACCAGCCGGTCGTCGGCGAGGACAAGACCGTTACCATCGAAATTCAGGCCGGCACCAACGTCATCGGTACGGTGCTGCTGGTGCTGGCCATGGTCGGGCTGGTCGGGGGGATGGTCGTTTTTGGTGTCCGCCTTTCGCGGCGTTAATGAGAAACATGCAGCCAACGAGGATTGCCATGAATGAAGAGTCGACCGCGCAGGAGCAGCCGATGCTGGAGGCGGCCGCACTGACCAAACGGTATGAAGACGGTGTTTTGGCCGTAGACAATGTCTCCTTCACCGTAATGCCGGGGCAGATATTCGCCATGCTCGGCGGGAACGGCGCCGGCAAAACCACGACGATCAATCTGTTTTTGAATTTTCTGGAACCCACGACCGGTGAAACCCGGATCAACGGTGTTGTTACTCATCGGGAACCGTTGAAAGCCAAGCAGCATATCGCGTTTGTCTCCGAAAATGTCATGCTCTACCCGAATTTTACGGCCATCCAGAACCTGGATTTTTTTGCGCGGCTGGGCGGGCGCACGGAGTACAGCAAGACGGACTATCGTGATGTATTGTTGCGCGTGGGCCTGGCCGAGGACGTACACCATAAACGGCTCAAGGGCTTCTCCAAGGGCATGCGCCAGAAGTGCGGGATCGCCATCGCCATGTTGAAAAACGCCCCGGCGATCCTGCTGGATGAACCCACCGCCGGCCTCGACCCGCAGGCCGGGTATGACTTTATCAAATTGCTGGGCGCGTTACGCGACGAAGGCAAAGCGATCCTGATGTCGACCCATGATATTTTTCGCGCACGGGAAATCGCCGATATCATTGCCATTATGAACCGGGGGCGCCTGATTATGCAGCGTAACGCCGCCGAGCTGGCCGGCGAAGACCTCGAGCAGCTTTATTTGCAGTACATGGCCGGATCGAATTCCTCACCGGAAAACAACCAGCCGGGGGCGGGTCCATGCTCAAAACAATAATCGAGAAAGAAATCCGGGACATCATCGGTTCGACCAAATTTGCCGTCACGTTCGGCGTCTGCGCCGTCTTGATCCTGCTCTCGTTTTTCGCGGGGGCCAATAACTATCAGGTCAGCCGTGCCCGCTATGAGGCAGCAAAAACCGAAAACCTGCGCCAATTCGCGGGGTTGACCGACTGGTTCAGTGTGCGCCAGCACCGGATCTTTTTGCCGCCGCAACCCCTGGGTACGTTGGTCACCGGTATTTCCAACGACATCGGCCGGACCACCGAGATCACCGGCCGGGGAGAATTAACCCCGGACGATAGTCGTTTTAACGAGGACCCGCTGTTTGCCGTCTTCCGCTTTTTGGATTTGGATTTCCTGTTCGGGGTTGTCCTGTCGCTGCTGGCGATATTATTCGGCTTTGACGCCATCAGCGGGGAAAAGGAGCGCGGCACGTTGCGTCTGGTCCTGGCCAATGCCGTGCCGCGCGGCACATATGTCCTGGGTCGCTTATGCGGGAGTTTTATCGCCCTGGCAGCGCCGCTGGTCGCCACTGTTGTCCTCGGCTGCCTGCTCCTGCCCGTATTCGGTATTGCACTGACCGGCGGGGAGTGGCTGCGGTTGGGCCTGGTTCTACTGGCCGGATTGTTATATTTCGGCGTTTTTCTGACCGTGGCAGTGTTTGTTTCCGCGGTGACCCACCGTTCCTCCAGTTCCTTTCTCGTGCTGCTTGTGGTGTGGATTCTCGCAGTGATGATTGTGCCGCGTGCGGCGGTGCTGCTGGCGGGCCGGGCGGTCGAGGTACCCGCAGTCGATGAACTCGACGCACAAAAGGCGGCGTTCGGCACTCAGCTCTGGCGTGAACACCGGGAAAAGTTGAGTAGTTTTAAACCCACGCAAAACGATGACATGCAGGGGTTGATGGACGAATTCAACCGGTTCATGAACGACCTGGCCGATGAGCGGGACAATAAAATGCAGGAATTCGCGGGGCGGTTGAACGAAGACCGCCAGAACCGCCAGCAGGTGCAGCGAACGCTGGCTTTCTCGCTGGCCCGGATTTCCCCCGCAGCGCAGCTGTCGCTGGCTGTCAGCTCACTGGCCGGGACTTCGCTGGAACTCAAGGAACATTATCTGCAAGAGGCCACGGCCTATCAGGCAAAATATGCGCAGTTCATGAAGGAAAAAACGGGGATCAACACCGGCGGCGGGATGATGGTCGTCCAGGTCCGCGATGAGGGAGATGAGGAACCGGAACCGATCGACCTTGGAGAGTTGCCGGTTTTTGAGTTCCGGCCGGTCGGTTTTGCCCGGTCGCTGGGCGCGGCGATAGTCGATCTGGGTCTGCTGGCCCTGGGCAACCTGGTGTTTTTTGCGGCCGCGTTTGTGGCTTTCGGCCGTTACGATGTGCGTTAGGACGGCAATAGTGGAGACGGAATATGGTAGCGACATTGATCGGTAAAGAATTAAAGGCGATTGTCCAAAGCCCGAAATTCATCGGGACATTTGCTGTCTGCGCGGTGTTGATGTTTTTAAGCGTGTATGTCGGCATCCGCGAATATCAGGCGTCGGTGCGGCAATTTGAGACCGCCGGGCGGCTGACCGAACAGCGAATGCAGCAGCAATCAAACTGGTTTTCAGTCACTAGCCGCACGCACCGGGCGCCCAATCCGCTGCAGATATTTGTCTCCGGTCTGTCCTACGATATCGGTCGTTTCTCCGAGATCAGCGCCGAAGAGGGGGTCAAACTCCGCCATAGTGTATATGCCGATGATCCCATCTTCGCGGTATTCAGGTTTATTGATTTTGCGTTTATCGTCCAGCTTGTCTTGTCCCTGTTTGCGATCTTGTTCACCTATGATGCGGTATGCGGGGAACGGGAGGGGGGGACCCTGCGGCTGGTGCTGGCCAATGCCGTCCCCCGGGCGCACTATATCTTTGCCAAGTGCGCCGGGGCCTGGCTGGGGCTGGTCGTGCCGATGTGTGTGCCGATCATCCTGTCGGTACTGCTCGTCGTCGTGTTCAATGTGCCGCTGGACGGTGGGCAATGGGCAAAACTCCTGACACTCATCGGCGGCTCCCTGCTGTTTTTCACCTTTTTTATCGTGGCCGGAGTATTCATTTCCACACTTACCCGGCGTCCCACTGTGTCGTTTTTGTTGGCCCTCATGGTCTGGATCACCTTTGTCCTGGTTATCCCGCGTGCCGGGGTGCTGGCCGCGGGACAACTGGTAACCGTGCCAAGCGTAGCGGAAATCGAGGGCCGGCGAGATGGTTTCGCCAAAGCCGAATGGGCGAAATTCTACGAGCAAATGGCCGAACGGTGGCACGACCGCAATGCCGCGGCCGAACCTGATTCAACACAGGAAATGGACGACGAGCAAATGTGGAATCGGATGGAAGAAGAACAACGGGCGCGCAAAGAAGTCGAGCAGACCATTGACGATTTTGAAAGCAAGCTGGCGGCCGATCTCCGCCGCAGCCGTGAAGCGCAGGAGCGCCTGGGGTTGTCGCTGGGCCGCTTCTCGCCGGCCGCCGCCTATCAGCTGGCGACAATGTCTCTGGCCGGCACCGGCATCGAATTAAAATCCCGCTACGAGGATGCTTTCAACGCATACCGTGAACGCTTCAAGCAGTTTGTTGAAAAAAAACAGGCGGAGGACGGGATGGCCGGGGGAATCATGATCACCGTCAGCAGCGAAGGCGGCTTCAACATTCAATCATCACGTGAAGGCCCGGGACTTGATTTCAGTGAGCTGCCGCGCTATGAATCACCTCGTACCACCTATGCCGCAGCTTTGGTCCCGGCGGTCATTGATTTTGGTCTTTTGGCGTTTTATACCATTCTTGCGTTTGCCGGCGCGTTCTACCGTTTTATCCGTTATGATGTGCGGTAGGCTGTTTTTGTATAACTTATTGTTTTTCTACCTGTTACCAGCGTAGGGCGTACTCGGGGCCGGCGAGCTCCGCTACGGCTCGAAACATCTTCCGGTTCCGTCCGATAATAAAAATATCATCGAATGTTTACTCGTGAATTGCGGGTGAACATTTTGCGGCGGTATTACCCGTGGCGTCGCAGGGGTTATTGACCCGTGGCCGATAGTGCGCACCGTGCCCGTGCCTAATTTATGCTTGACAAACCAGGCAAAGTTTGTAACAAATTGCTTTGGAATTCGGGGGAATCGCTAACCCCCAATCTAGACATGACCGACAACTGGGGGCAGGTTTGTGTTCCTTGGATTGTGGAAGCCTTTTTGGCTTAGAGTCCGAGTCTTATGGGATTAGTTGGCAATTGAAGATAATGCGCCAAGCGTCATTTATCCAAGGGAGGAATGCTATGGCCAGAAAGGAAAAAGATATTCAGAGACAGAAAACTCAGGCGTCGCTCGCCGAGTCCGTCGAGCCGTCACTGTCCATAGCGGAAGCTGATCCGATTGCCCCGGACGAATCGCCGGCGACCCATTTTCCCATCGTCGGTATCGGCGCCTCGGCCGGGGGGCTGGCGGCCTTTGAGGCTTTCTTTGCCGGCATGCCTGCCGACACCGAACCCGGCATGGCCTTTGTACTGGTGCAACACCTGGCCCCGGATCACAAGAGCATCCTTAGCGACCTGATCCGGCGTTACACCCGCATGCAGGTTTTTGAGGTCGAGGACGGGATGGTGGTGCGGCCCAACTGCACCTATATCATCCCGCCCAACCGCGACATGGCATTTTTGAATGGCACGCTTCAATTAATGGAGCCCTCCGCGCCGCGGGGCATGCGGCTGCCGATTGACTTTTTTTTCCGCTCTCTGGCCCAGGATCAGCGCGAGCGGGCTATCTGCATCGTGCTTTCGGGCACCGGCAGCGACGGCGCCCTCGGTGTGCGGGCCGTCAAGGGCGAGGGTGGCATGGTTATGGCACAGAACCCCGCCTCCACCGAGTACGACGGGATGCCGAGGAGCGCCATCGCCACCGGCGTGGTGGACTACGAGCTTCCGCCGGCCGAGATGCCCACGCAGCTCATCGCCTATGTGCAGCATGCCTTCGGCAGGCCCCCCCGATCCGCCGCCGCCCCGCTGCCCAAAACCGAGAACATGCTGAAAAAGATCTTCGTTCTGCTGCGCATCCAGACCGGCCACGACTTTTCCCAGTACAAGCCGAGTACCATTCACCGCCGCATCGAACGACGCATGGCCGTCCACCAGATCGAAACGATGGACGGATACGTCAAGTATTTGCAGCAGGCTCCGCCGGAGGTGGAGGCGCTTTTTCGCGACCTGTTGATCGGTGTGACCAGTTTCTTCCGCGACCCGGAAGTTTTCAAGGTGCTTGAGGAACGGGTCATCCCCGAGCTGTTTGCCGGCGAGCCGGCGGACGCTGTGATCCGCGTCTGGTCGCCAGGTTGCTCCACCGGTGAGGAGGCCTATTCCCTTGCTATCCTCCTGCAGGAGCGTATGGAGACGCTGAGGCAGAGTTTTAACGTACAGGTATTCGCCACCGACATTGATGGCCAGGCGATTGCCACGGCCCGGGCCGGCGTCTACCCGGCCAGTATTGCCGCCGATGTCTCGCCGGAACGGCTGGCGCGATTTTTCACCGCCGAGTCCGACAGCAACGCCTATCGCATCCATAAAAACATCCGCGATATGCTGGTCTTTTCCGAGCAGAACGTGGTCAAAGACCCCCCATTCTCCAAACTCGACCTCATCAGTTGCCGCAACCTCCTGATCTATATGGGCGGGGAGCTGCAAAAAAGACTCATTCCCCTGTTTCATTACGCGCTGAACCCGGGTCGTTTTCTCTTCTTGGGTGCCTCGGAAACCGTGGGGCAGTCTGACGATCTTTTTACACCGCTGGACCACAAGTCAAGGCTGTATCAGCGTAAGGAGGATTTTCACGGCGTTCGTTGTGCAGCCCTGGGCCGATTTCTGCTGCCGATGACGGTCCGGGAGGGGTCTGTCCCGCCGGTCTTCGAAAAGACGGCCGGCCACGGAAAACTGACGCTGCGCAAGCTGACCGAAAAGGCGCTCTTGCAACAGGTCGCCCCGGCCGGCGCACTCGTGGATAGCCAGGGCGACATCCTCTATCTTCATGGGCGTACCGGCCAGTACTTGGAACCGGCCTCCGGCGAGGCGGGCGTCAACAACATCCTGAAGATGGCCCGCGAAGGGTTGCAACGCGACCTGACCACGGCCCTGCACAAAGCCACAGGGCTAAAAGAGGTCGTGCGCCACGCCGGCCTGCGCGTCAAGACCAACGGTGAGTTTACTACGGTCAATCTGACCATCCGTCCGCTGGCGGCAGATCTGTCTGACGCGGCACAGGCAGGTTCCGAGGCATCCCTGTTCCTGGTTATCCTGGAGGAAGCGCCACCGGCCGGTCCAGAACAGGCGCAGCAGACTGCCGCCCTGCAAACCGCCCCGGAAGCGATCGGACCCGATGCGGACGCCAACGCGTGCATCATGGCGCTCAAGCAGGAATTACGCGCCAAGCAGGAATACCTCCAGACCACCAACGAGGAACTGGAGACCTCCAACGAAGAGCTCAAATCCTCAAATGAAGAGATGCAGTCGGTCAACGAAGAGCTGCAATCCACCAACGAGGAACTGGAGACTTCCAAGGAAGAACTGCAATCGGTCAACGAGGAACTGGCCACGGTCAACGCCGAATTGCAGACCAAGGTGACTGATTTGTCGCGGCTCAACAACGACATGATCAACCTGCTGGCCGGCACGGGCATCGGAACCATCTTTGTGGATCGTCAATTGCGCATCCTGCGCTTCACCCCCGCCGCCGCCAAGATCATCAACCTCATCCTGAGCGACGTGGGGCGGCCGGTGGGCCATATCGTTTCCAACCTGGTCATCTACGATGATTTGGTGGCTGACGCCCAGGCCGTACTGGATACGCTGATTCCCAAAGAAATAAATGTGCAGACCAAGGCGGGGGAATGGTACACAATGCGCATCGTGCCTTACCGCACGCTCGAGAATGTGATCGATGGTGTAGTAATCAGCTTTGTCGATATCACGGAGATGAAGCGAACGCAGGAAGCGCTGATCGACAGCGAAGGGCTGAACCGTCTGGCCGTGGTGGTACGCGACGCGTACGATGCCATCATGGTTCATGATTTGAAAGGCCGCATCCTCGCCTGGAACCCGGGCGCCGAGAGAATCTACGGCTGGAGTGAGGCCGAAGCGCTAAAGATGAATATCAACGATCTGATCCCCGAGAATCTGCGCGAAGACGCGTTGGACGTGATGAAGCGACTGGGCAAGTTGGATGTCCTGGAGCCATATCAAACGCAGCGGATCGCCAAGAACGGCCGGACCGTTTGCGTGTGGCTAACCGCCACGGCGCTGGTGAACGAGGCAGGGCAGATGTATGCCGTCGCGACCACGGAACGGCCGCGAGGTGCAGCAAACGATGCTGGAAATTCCGGGACTTGACCGGAATTTGTCGTTTGGCTCCGGACCGAGTTCATAGAGTTCAAGATTGGAGTAAGCCGATGGCTGAGAAAAATAACGGCTCAGATCAGGTAACGCTCCTGCGCCGGCAGGCCGAGGAGATCGCCCGGATAAAACTGGTCAGACCGCCGGAAGACACTGCGGCCCTCTCGCCCGAAGAAAACCGGCGCCTTCTCCACGAACTGCGGGTGCACCAGATCGAACTGGAGATTCAGAACGAGGAGCTGCGCCGGGTGCAGGCGGAACTGGAAACCGCGCGGGCGCGCTATTTTGACCTGTATGACGTGGCCCCGGTGGGCTATTGCACGGTCAGCGAGCAGAGCCTGATCCTGGAAGCCAACCTCACCGCTGCCGGGTTGCTGGGCGCGACCCGGAGCGAGCTGGTCAAGAGACCGATTTCCCGGTTCATCCTCAAAGAGGACCAGGACATCTACTACCTGCATCGCAAACAACTTTTTGAAACCGGTGCGCCGCAGGGTTGCGAACTGCGGCTGAGGCGCGCCGACGAGTCGCACTTCTGGGCCCGGCTGGATGCGACCATGGCGCAGGAAATGGATGGCACACCGGTATGTCGGTTGGCCATAAGTGACATCACCGTGCTCACGCGCGGTGAGGACAACCTGCGCCGCGCCAAAGAGTCGCTGGAGACCACGCATCGCGAACTCCTGCAGTCGCTGGTGCGCGAACAATTTCTGGCGCGCACCGACGGCCTGACCGGCCTGTACAACTACCGCCACTTTTCCGAAATCGCCGCCCATGAATTCAGCGCCGCCGCCCGCTATCGGCTTCCGCTGACCATCTTCATGTTCGACGTGGACGGCTTCAAACAGATCAACGACACCGTCGGGCACAAGGCCGGCGACAAAGTGCTGGAGCAGGTGGCGCTGGCGATCACCGAACAGATACGCACTGTTGACGTGCTGGCTCGTTACGGCGGCGACGAGTTCATCATCCTGCTCCCCCAGACCAGCGCGCAGCAAGCGCTCCCCATTGCCGAACGTATCCGCCAGAGCGTTGCAACCCTTCGTCTGGAAACCGACAACGGTCCACTGGGCATCACGGTCAGCATCGGCATTGCCGAGGCAGAGCACGAACCGGCAGATGAAAGTGTCGAAGCTGTCATCCAGCATGCGGATAAAGCCATGTACACGGCAAAAGCAGAAGGGTGCAACTGCACCGTAATCTACAGCGTGCAACCCCAGGGAAGTGCAGTATGACCGAAAGCGACACCGACCATTCCGCTGCCACCCTGCGCCGGTTGGCGGAGAAGCGGGCGCAGAGACTACTTGCCGATGCGGGTGCCTTCTCGCCCGAAGAAACCCGGCGCGTCCTCCACGAACTGCGGGTGCACCAGATCGAGTTGGAGATCCAGAACGAGGAGCTGCGCCGGGTGCAGGCGGAACTGGAAACCGCGCGGGCGCGCTATTTCGATCTGTATGACGTGGCACCTGTGGGCTATTGCACCGTCAGCGAGCAGGGTCTGATCCTCGAAGCCAACCTCGCCGGCGCCGAGTTGCTGGGCACAGTCCGGAGCGAGCTGATCAAAGAACCTCTGACCCGGTTTATTCTCAAAGAGGACCAGGACATCTACTACCTGCATCGTAAACGGCTTTTTGAAACCGGCACGCCGCAGGGTTGCGAACTGCGGCTGAAGCGCGCCGACAACTCCCAATTGTGGGCCCGGCTGGATGCGACTGTGGCGGAAGAGGTGAATAGCCCACCGGTGTGCCGATTGGTAATGATTGACATTACCGATCGCAAACAAATTGAGTTGTCGCTGTTGAAATCGCAGATGTTCCTGAACGATGTCATCGAGCAGTCGCCGTATGCGACGTGGATTGCGGATGAACACGGCACATTGCTCCGGCTCAACCGGGCGTGCCGGGAGCTGTTGCGGATTACAGATGAAGAAGTCGTCGGCAAATACAATGTCCTGCAAGATAACCTGGTCGAACAACAGGGGTTGATGCCGCTGGTCCGGAGTGTTTTTGCCGAGAAAAAACCTGTGCGTTTCGAAATCGACTATGATACATCACGCGTTCAGGGACTGCAGCTGGCCGGGGCTTCAAAAGTCGTCCTGGAAGTGACGATGTTTCCGATTTGTGATGCCAACGGCACGTTGACTAATGCTGTTATCCAGCATATGGATATCACCGAACGCAAACGGGCGGAAGAGGCCCTGAAGGCCAGTGAAACATCATTGGCCAGCATTTTCCGCGCGGCGCCGATCGGCATCGGGCTGGTATCCAACAGAATCCTGAAGCAGGTGAACGATCAGATGTGTACGCTGGTCGGCTACACGCGTGAGGAACTGGTGGGGAACAGTTCCAGAATGGTCTACCCCAGCGATGAAGAATTTGAATTCGTCGGGCGGGAAAAATACAGGCAGATCCGGGAACAGGGCACCGGCACGGTGGAGACCCGCTGGCGGCGCAAGGACGGGGTGATTATCGATGTCCTGCTGAGTTCGACCCCGGTTGATCCTGATGATCCGGCGGCGGGGGTCACCTTCACTGCACTGGATGTTACCGAACGTGTGCAGGCCGAAAAAACACTGCGGGAAAGTGAAGAAAAATGGCGCTCCCTGGCCGAAAGTTCGCCGGATCATATTATGAATCTGGATCAGGACGGCAAGATCAGGTTCATCAATTTCACTGTGAATGATTTAACAGCTGAGGGGGTCCTGGAGCGTCCGATTTATGATTTCATCCCGGAAAATTACCGGGGGGAGGTCAAGGCCTGTCTGGAACGAGTGCGAAAAACAGGGCGGCCGGATAGTTACGCCACGGAGTACAAACACAGTGACGGGACAATGCTGTATTTTTCGTCGACGGTGGGGCCGATTTTGTTGGATGGGAAGGTCATCGGGTTTACCGTAAGCTCCCGTGATGTGACTTTGGCTAAACAAGCAGAAGTTGTCCTGCAGAAAGCCCACGACGATTTGGAGTTGCGGGTCAAGCAGCGGACATTGGAGTTGTCCAAAGTCAACAGGGATTTGAAAAAACAGATTCAGGTCCGCGAAAAGACCGAAAAGAAGTTGCGTGAACACCAGCAGGAGCTGCAGACATTGGCCAGTGAATTGTCGCTGGCCGAGGAACGGGAACGACGGCGATTTGCCGAAAACCTGCACGATACGATCAGCCAGAGTCTGGTCATGGCGCATATGAAGCTGGAAAGTCTGACGGTCGATACATTACCTGGGGAGGTTTCAGATTCAATCCGGCAAATTAACCAGATGGTGGGCCACGCGCTGGAAAATACGCAGACATTGACGTTTGAGCTTAGTCCACCGGTGCTGCACCGGTTGGGCCTGGGGCCGGCTGTCGAATCGCTGGCCGACCGGCTGCATAGTCTGCATGGCTTAAAAGTCGAACTGGTGGACCATGGCCCCGCTGAACCGCTGGCCGAAAATATCGGTGTGCTCCTGTTCCGGGCGATCAGGGAATTGCTGATCAACGTGATTAAACATGCCGGAATGCGGACGGCGAAAGTCACCATCACCGCCGACAGCAGCAATGTTGTGGTGGATGTCGAAGACCAGGGTGCGGGCTTTGATCCGTCGGCGCAGAAGGACCGGCCCCGCCGCGAAGGTTTCGGCCTGTTGAACATACAAGAACGCTTGACACATCTTGGGGGATCGTGTACCATACAGTCCAAGCCCGGCAAAGGGACGCGAATCACCTTGAGCGTGCCTGTGGTGACTGCCGGAAAAATCGCCGAGGGGAAGTACGTATGAGGGTAAAGATTCTCATTGCCGACGACCATCAGGTCGTACGTGAGGGGTTGCGGACCATGCTGGAGAAAGACCCCGATTTCGAGGTTGTCGGGGAGGCGGCGGACGGCAAGGCGGCAGCCGATTTGAGCCGGGAACTTTCACCGGATGTGATTATTATGGACGTGTCCATGCCGATCATGGACGGCATCGATGCCACACGGCAGATTATCGCCCGGAATTCTCAGGCGAAAATTGTCGCACTTACCGTGCATCCGGAACGGCCGTTTATGTACGAGATGCTGCGTGCGGGCGCCAAGGCCTATCTGCTGAAAAATTCCGGCTACGAGGAGCTGACCTGTGCCATCCGGACCGTGATGAGCGGCCAGACCTACCTTTCTCCCCGCGTGGCCAGCACAATGGTCGTTGATTTTGTCCAGCCGGGCAATGTCGAGAACAGGGACATCAGGAGCATGCTGACGCCCCGGGAAATCGAGGTCCTGCAACTGCTGGCCCGGGAAAAATCCACCCGGGACATCGCCACTCATCTGCGCGTCAGCGTGAAGACCGTCGAAACCCATCGACGGGGGATCATGAAGAAACTGGATATTAATAGTATCGCCGGTTTGACCAAGTATGCCGTGCGCGAGGGACTGGCTACACTCTGACTCCTGCGCACCCCCAGTCGGTTTTACGACCGCAGCGGGCCGAAGCAGTTTGGCGCGCTTCCGCTACGGCGGTCCTGATTTTGGCAACATTTATACCCCGGCCATTGCTATCCCTGATGTGATCAGTTATTGATGTCCCATGTTCATGACGTGGGCGGGTTTTTTGATCTCTCTGGCGAGTATCCTGATCCTCTCGCGCAAAAACCTGGGCCTGGCGCTGATCGGCGGTGCGATCATTCTGGGTTTGATGACGTTGCCGCCGATCATCGTTCTGCAGCGGATTATTTTCACTGTAACGACGCCCTCCATTCTCCTGCTGGCCCTGGCGATGGGGATCATTCCGCTGCTGGGTGGGACGATGAAACAAAGCGGCCAGATCGACGCCCTGGTCAATAATATCCGGCTGAACAAACGCTTTTTGCTGCCGTTTGCCGCTGCACTGATGGGCCTGCTGCCGATGCCCGGTGGCGCCTTATTGTCGGCGCCCATTTTGGAACGCGGCGGGGCCGGAGTTTCCGAGTCGTTGAAAGCCACGATTAATAACTGGTTTCGTCACCTGTTTATCCTCGTGTATCCGCTGAACCCGGCGCTGATCGTTGCGGCGCAAATTTGCAGCCTGGATGTCTATCGCACCCTGGTCTATCTGGTGCCGGTTCTTTTTCTTTCCCTGCTTCTCGGGTATATTTTTTATTTGCGTCAAGTCCACGGGCGGCCGGCCTTCACCGGCGCTTTTTCCTGGCGGGCGCTGGTGGTCCCGCTGCTGGTCATTCTGGCAGCCCCCTTGCTGGATTTCGGCCTGAAACGACTCTTTGGCTGGGGAGCGGTGGCCACGGTAATCGGCGTCGTGAGTGGGTTGACGCTTTCCGTTGTTTTCAGCCGGAAGCGGTTAAACCTCCCCGTGATCGTCAAAGAAACGAAACCATGGAATTTTGGCTTGATCATCCTCGGCATGTTTTTATATCTGCATATTTTCGAAGTCTCCGAAGCCCGGAACTTGCTTGTGGGTTTGCCGTTACCGCCGCTGATTCTGGCGGTGGTCGCCGGGTTCTCGCTGGGGTTTGTCACCGGCCGCGTGCAATTGCCTGCCTCAATTATCTTTCCGGTCTATCTGGCGGCTGTCGAACAGGTGGATTTGACCGTTTTCGCGTTGATTTATACGGCTGTTTATTTTGGTTATATCATTTCGCCCGTGCACCCGTGTCTGGTCGTGACCTGCGAATATTTCGGCGTGCCCCTGGCCAAAATCATCAAATCGCTGGCGTGGCCCACGCTGCTGGTGTTTGTCTCCGTGCTGCTCGTCGCCATCTATCTTTCCTGACCCGATGCCCAGAGCAGCGGGGGCCGGAAATAGCCCGACCGCCATTTTTTTTACCGGCGCCAATATAAGTGTGGACATTTTCGTATGTCTTTGCGACCATGCTTTATTGGGTGGGCGGCAGTATCCCCAATATACACCGTTGGTAAGGCGACCGGATAACGTCAACTGAGGTGGTGCATCAATGCCTGAAATAATAGATGGGATTTTGAAACGGACCAAGGGTGGTGCCGGGGTGTTGCGCCACCCCGCTCATTCATTGCAGCCGGCCGGCGACGAGGTCCGTGTTTCGGCCGGTCTGATTCGTGAATACAAACTTGAAGAAGGTGTTATTATCAGCGGTCCGACCAAGCGGGAAAAAAACCAACTGGTCTTGGCTGAAATTAAATCGATTTGCGGTCTCGAGCCGCGGGCATATCAGGCCCGGATACCCTATACGCAACTGGTAGCGGTCAATCCCAACGACCGGTTCCATTTGTCGACCTCCGGTGATATCAGTATGCGGGCGGTGGACCTGATTGCCCCGATCGCCAAGGGCACGCGGGGGCTGATCGTTTCCCCGCCACGGGCCGGGAAAACGATGCTGCTGAAACAACTGGCCCAGGCGATCCGCCTGGATGCGCCGGAAAGCCGGGTTATCGTCCTGCTGGTCGATGAGCGGCCCGAGGAAGTGACTGATTTTCGGCGGACGGTTGAAGCCGAGGTCCTGGCCAGCACTTCCGATCAGAGTTTTGAACAGCAAGTGGAATTGACGGAGTTGCTGCTGGCCCATATTCGCACCGATCTGGAATGCGGACGCGACGTCATGGTACTGGTCGACAGTCTGACCCGTATGGGCCGCGCCTTTAACCTGAAAGGTTCGGGCACGAAGCGGACCATGTCGGGCGGGATGGAAGCCGGAGCCATGGAAATTCCCCGGCGCTTTTTCGGGCTGGCCCGCAATATCGAAAATGGCGGTTCGGTCACGATTATTGCCACGGCACTGGTCGATACCGGCTCGCGCATGGACGAAGTCATCTTTGAGGAATTCAAGGGTACCGGGAACAGCGAAATCGTCCTGGACCGCCATTTGGCCGAACAACGGATGTTCCCGGCGATCAATATCAGTAAAAGCGGCACACGGCGGGAGGAATGCCTGCATTCACCGGAGGACCTGCAGCGGCTGACTTTGTTGCGGCGGGCACTGGCCGGACGGCAGCCCCGGGAAGCGCTGGAAACACTCCTGCACCTGTTGAAAAAATATCCGACCAACGAAGAGCTGCTCGCCAATATCCCGCTGGAGGCGTAATCTCCCGGTGTGCGATCAGGATGCTTTCACTGCCGCCATTTTCTTGGCGCGCTTGGCAATCTCAGTGGCGGCCAGTAAGGCCGAGTCGATGTGAGCTTCGGTATTGAACGGGCCGATCGCAAAACGAACGCTGCCGTGGATCGGCTCGGTGCCGAGTTGACGATGCACCAGCGGTGCGCAGTGCAGGCCGGTACGGGTGGCGATATTGAAATCGACGTCCAGCATGATCCCCACATCCCCGGCTTCCAGCCCCTCGACATTCATCGTGAACGTGGCCAGGTGGTCTTCCAGTTTGTCACAGCAGTAGATAATCGTGCCGTCGATTTCCTTCAACCCCTGGATAAGCCGGTGCGCCAGTTTCATCTCCCCGGCATGGATGCGTTCCACGCCCCCGGATTCTTCAATCCAGTCCAGCCCCGCCCACAATGAGGCGATACCAACCATATTGGGTGTGCCGTATTCCATCCGGTACGGGTATTCATCCAGATGATAGGGGTACGCCGAACGCACACCCGTGCCCCCGCCCCGGGTATGCTTCAATTCGACATGTTTGCGTACGCAAAGCCCGCCGATCCCCGTGGAGCCCATCAGCGATTTATGGCCGGTGAACGCCAGCACATCCACGTTCATCTGCTGCATGTTGATTGGGACCATCCCGGCGGTCTGCGAGACGTCGATGGCGAACAGCACGCCGCGGTCCTTACACACCCGCCCGATCTCGGCCACGGGCTGGACGGTGCCCAGGACGTTTGAGCCGTGGTTGACGACCACGAGTTTCGTGTCGGCCCGGATGGCCCTGCTGATCTCCTCCGGTTCGACGAAACCGCCGCCGTTGAACGGCACAAATGTCGCCTTCACGCCGTGGTCGCGCACCAGGTGGTTGATCGGCCTGATGACCGAATTGTGTTCGAGGTTGGTGGTGACCACATGGTCGCCCGGACCGAGGATACCCTGGATAATCAGGTTTAACGCATCGGTGGCATTATAACCGAAACAGAGCCGTTTCGGTGCGTCTTCGTCACCGCCGAAAAACCGGGTCAGGCGCGCGCGCAGGTCTTCGAGGATATTCCCGGCTTCGATGGCCTTGTCAAAACCGCTGCGTCCGGGATTTACGCCGCACTGGCGATAAAAATCTACCATGAAGGTGTAAACGGTATCCGGTTTCGGCCACGAAGTGGCGGCATTATCCAGGTAGATCAATTCTTCCATGTCCCGCTCCCGATCTTGACAACACTCCCGGCTGCGTATGCTCACCTGATCAACTTTCCTCATCAAAAAGTAACATGCCGCCTGATGTTGGTCAGGCGGCATGCGCCTTTATCGCTGCGGCGGAAATTGCCCCACCGTACATTTTGACTCGGTACACATAGGTACTGTTAACATAAAATCAAAAGGCAAAAGCCGCAACCCCGGCCATGGCAATACTTGCCGATATTGTCATGAAGTGCGGCGCAGCGGCAGGGACGATATTTGTGTAAGTCGTTTGGTGACTATGTATTATACCCCAAGCATTCCTTCGGCAGTCGCAAGTGATTTTGGCATTGTGACCGGGTTCATTTCATCACCCGTTTAGCGTTGAACATGCCGTTGGGCTGTTTAAAATAGGCCTCGTTGACTGTTCCGTCCTTGCCGAAGATAAATTTCACGCTGAAGCCGGTGAGGTCCTTGATCTTGTATTCGTCCGCCCGATAGGGCACCAGGTCATAGACCGGTTGGCCGGGCAGTATGGCCACCAGCCGGTCGCCCCCCATGATTTCGAACCGGACAACCTGCGCGGCAAGTTCGAATTCGCCGGCGAATTGGGCGAGATATTCGGGTGTTGACCATGCTGCGGATGGCCGGCGCGTGAAGGTGATCTCGGCGACATTGACCTCCAGCGGTACCACGATCCGGTCGACATGGCCGTCGGCGTTGGTCATAAATTGCAGGGTCAGTGTCTGGTCATCGAATTCCGGCAAATGTGCCCGGTAAACATCATAATGCCAGTGTTCCAGCTCGCCGGCAAAAGCATTAAACGCGAAAGCCGGCGTTTTGCCCTGGGCCGTGATGTGCATTATGCCGTAACCCGGATGAGTATACTCCCCGGCGTATTCCGCGAGTTTATGCGATGGTTTGGTGCCCGCTACCCGGTCCATTTCCTCTTTTTCTTCTTTGTTTTCCGCCAGGGCGGCTTTGGCGGCATCGACCCGGGCCTTGATGCGGGCGTGGTACTCGACCGGTTCCAGCCCCAATAACACATCGGTGGCGTACAGACTGACAATTGAAGGCAGGGGCGTGGCGTTGGCATTGGTCAGGACCACCATCCCCAGCCGGTCCTGGGGGAGTAGCGACACCAGCGCCGAGAAACCATCGATGTTCCCCCCGTGGTGTACGCGATTATGCCCGCGATAGGCCTCAATGAACCAGCCGAGGCCATAGCTGGCCTGCAGGCGTTCGGTGAACTCTGCGGGTTCGCTGATGACCATTTGCGGTGTGTGCATTTCGGCAATCAGCGCGCTGGAGACCAGCTGCGAGTCGCCGAGTTTCCCGGCATCGAGGTGAAATTGCACCCACCTGGTCATATCGGCGATGGAGGAATTAATCGATCCCGCCGGTCCCATGGTCGTGATGTTGCGGAACGGCATTTCGACGATTTGTTCATCTTCGGTCTCCCGATAGCCCACGGCAAAATCAGCAGACTGCTGTGATTCCTCGACCGAAAAGTTGGAATTGGCCATGCCCAGTGGCACAAAAATCCGGTCACGGACGACATCCTCCCAGGTCCCGTCAGTGAGTTGACCTACGAGATATCCGGCAGTCATGAACATCAGGTTCTGGTATTGGAATGTTGTCCGGAAATCCTCATTGGGCTCGAGGTATTGCAGGCGGTCGAATAGTTCCTGCCGCGAGAATGTCGAACCGTACCACATGATATCATGCCGGGGCAGGCCCGAGCGGTGGGTCACCAGATCGCGCGGGGTCATCCGCTCGGTGGCCATGTCGTCGAACATCTTAAACGTGGGCAGATAGGTGCGCACCGGCTCGTCCCAGTCCAGCCGACCTTCGGAGACCAGCATTGCCATGGTCATGGTAGTAAACGGCTTGGTCGCGGAACCGATGGCAAAGATCGTGTTTTTGGTGACCGGCAGACTGTCGCGAATGTTCCGCAAGCCGAACCCCTCGGAAAAAATGACCTCGCCATCCTTGACAATGGCCAGGGCCAGCCCGGGGACGCGCCAGATTTCCCTGGTGGAATCGATGAAAGCACGGACCTCCGCCAGGCCGGCCGCCAGTTCATCTGCCTCTTTGGCCAGCGTGCCGGCGTTTTTTCGTTGCAGATGAAAGGGGAACGTTGCGCCACCCTGGGAAAAATCACCAGCAATTTCCTGACCGTCCTCTGTAATCGTCCCGTTGAATTGGGGCCCGCCGGGAACACCGGGGAGGTCGAATGTGATCGTCGTCCCCGCGACCTTGATGTTGTCCAGCGGCAGGTCTTTGGCGCCCTGCAGGGGGATATCTATGGCACCGGAGAATGTACTGTCATCCATCCGGTCGAATTCAATCGTGATGCCCAATTCCGTTCCGGGGACGGCAATAGTGCCGTCCCATGTACCCGAGATATCGATTTGGGCGGCGGAATAGGACGAGGGGTTGAGACAGATCAGGCAAAGCAGGGAAAAGGTTATTGCAACGATCGCCTTACGCTTCAGGGTCTTCATCTTCCGAAACCTCCCTCAAAGGTCTATCTTCCACAGTCCGCGTGGTTTACCCTGATGCGTAGCGGATATTCATTGTTGGGGCAAGTTATTTTGTCGACTGATCCTTTTCATGTCTGGCCAATAGGATGTAATACACGAGAAAGCCCACGCCCCCGAAGATAAACATTAGCCCTAGCACCCCGGCCTCATCGAAATGGTCCGGGGCCAGACTCCCGGCCAGCGCCGCCACGCCGATACCGATTAACACCATGCCCCACTTGAGGTTATTTAGCGCCCTGGCCCGCGAACCTCCATTGTAGAGGAACTTGACCTTTTCATCGACCAATCCTTTTTCAATCAGTCTATTGCGGGTGACGGTGTCCGTAATGATTTTGATAATCATGACGATCCCCCCGAATACGACCGCCATTTGTACGGCTTCTGACATGGTTTTCTCCTTTTCTTCTTGTTCCTAACCCATTTGACAACCCCTTGCCGCAAATGTTGCAGACTTTGGGGCAAAACTTGTGCAACTTTCTTTCGTTTGAAAGGACAGATTAAAGTAGAGATGAATGAATGGACCAGGACCGGGCCCTGATTGAGAGGATCTTAGCCGGTGATACAGCGGCATTTACAGAATTTATTGCCCAATATCAGCGGTTGGTGAGCCATATCGTGTATAGGATGATCGACAATGCCGCCGACCGCGAGGATCTCAGCCAGGAGGTTTTTGTCGGAATTTATCGCGGCTTGGCAGAATTTCGGTTCGAGTCGAAGGTCTCAACCTGGGTGGGGCGAGTTGCCTATTATCGCTGTTTGAATTACCTGGAGAAGATGAAAACCCCGCTTTTTGAAGACCTCAGCGGGGAAGATCAGACAATTGATGATGTGGCCGGTCCGGCCCTCCGACCCGATGGATATGCCGAGGTGCAGGATGTCGCCGCGCGGGTCCGGGAGGAAATCGGGGGGTTGCCGGGGCAGTATCGGGTAATTGTCACCCTATATCATCTGGACGAGATGAGTTATGCTGAAATCGGCGAGATTATGAAACTGCCCGAGGGAACAGTAAAAAGTTATCTTTTTCGCGCGCGGAAATTGCTGAAAAAACGGTTGGAGGCCAAATACCGTCCGGAGGAATTATGGCGATGACCCACCTGAATGACGAACAGTTTCAGGAATTCCTGGATGGCGGCCGGCAGTCGCTTGGTGAACGTCTTGCGCAACATCTGGACGGCTGTCCGGAGTGCCGGTTAAAGGTGGCGGCATACCGCGCGATGTACCGGCGATTGACCAATGACGCGGGTTTTGACCTGTCTGTCGATTTCGCGGCATCTGTCATGCGGCGGGTCGAACTTGCTCCGCGGCGTAATCCGTGGTTGTGGGTGGTCTATCCGGCGGCGGCGCTGATCGCCGTTGTGACCGCATTATATTTCTTTGTCGATCTTTCGGGGACTTTCGGGCGGCTGGGGCAAACTATATCGTCGATTACCGGGATGGAAAACGCGGTCGTCAATTCCCTGAACGGGCTTCTCGAAGGGTTAAACCTGAAGCCGAGTCTGGTTCTGGCGGCCGGCGGCATGTTGGTGGCTTTCGCCCTCCTGGAGCGGCTGTTTTTCACCCTGCGCCGGGGCAAGGCGATGTTTTTTGCGTGATAGAACTCGCGGCCGGCTTTTTGCCGGAATAGCTATATTTTACTTCACCCCGACTTTTATCGTGCATCCGCTCTGAGCATGCTTTTTCCGTATTGAAAAATGCCGGGCAATTTTTGTATTATCCCGTGATGATTAGGACTGCCCGGAAAATTTCCGGCCCCGCTGAATATGCCGGTAACCTGACGCCCGCCCGGCGGCGGCTATTGACCCGGCGGTTCAAGACCATACCCTACCCCAACCATCTCGGGATGAAAATCAGGACCATTCAGCCGGGGCATGTGGTCTTATCCTTTCGGGTGACAGAACAGCTGAAGCAATACCAGGGTTTGTTGCATGGCGGGGCGATGGCCTCGCTTGCCGATACTGCCGCGACGTTTGCTGCATTGACCATTATCCCCTCGGAACTGGACCTGATCACAGTGGAAATGAAAGGTAATTTCCTGGCCAGTATTGTTCGGGACACAGTGAATGTGGTGGCGGATGTGCTCCATATGGGCAAGCGGACCTCGGTTATCGAATGTGCACTGTTCGGCGGCCGACAGCGGTTGCTTTGGAAAGGTTCGTTCACCTGCCTGCATTTTCCCAGCGGCATGAACCTCGCCGGTTGATTGGTATGTTTGTTACCGAAGACATGCTGGCTTTGGCGCGTGAACGATACGGCACGCCGGATGTTTTACGGGCCGAAGTGCCTTGCCCTGAATGGGAGATGGATATCATCGTCGGTTCCATGAAAAACGGGCGGGCGCATGATATCACCCTGTTTGTTTTTCGTGGGGATGAAATCGCCGTCACCGCCAAACATTCCTATCCGGAAAGGTTATACCGGCCGCCTTCGGGCGGTTTGCAGCCGGGGGAATCCCTTGAGGACGGCGCTGCCCGCGAAGCGTGGGAGGAAACCGGCCTGACGATTAAGCTGCGCAAATATGTTCTCTGCATCGAGGCCGGTTTTCACTCACCCACCCGCGAAATCGACTGGACCAGCCACGTTTTTCTTGCAGCATATGCCGGCGGCCGAATCGGGCCGCATGACCATGATGAAATACGCGAAGCACGCTGGGCGGCATCGGCTGAATTTCCTTTGTTCAGCCGGCTGATGCGCAAGACCGATTCGGGTGGTTTACATTACCGTGCGTTCCTGCAGGAAGAGGTTCTGAAACGTCTCCCGACGTTCACATAATAAAACATAATCACGGCTTTCATCAAAAAGTACCGCCTCAATCCCCATTCCAGCCGCCAATTCATATTCGTACGGCCGATTCCATTGGCCGGCGGATGCGAGTTGACCCATCATGTATGGGAACACTCCCATCACTGACCCGCATGGTAGAAAATTATACAGTCGTGATGTGGTCGTTTTATGCCCGATTATACAGTTATATCGCGTTGTACGTCAATGAAATATAGTGTTTTGTTGAAATTGTGACCTCCCGCCGCCGCTGACGGCATTGCTCTTGCACTTCAGCTAACCAGCCAACGACGATGCAAACACTTCACTGCTGGCTGGGAGAGGAACAATGTTGGTACGGTTTACATTAACAATGGACGACCTGACGGTGGAAGGCGAGCATTTCGATTCGGTTATCCTCGATTGGGAGTCGGACACCACGCAGGAAGAGGTCATGCGGATGTCGGAGAAATGGATTTCCACTCAGGATTTCCTGACAAGAAGGATGCTGGGGTTGACCAGGGTCGGGGAATCGAGTCTGACCATCGAACCAGTCGATGAGCACCTGAAATTCAGGCCCGAACTTGAGGACCTCGCCGATGGCCGAGCATATCTTGACGGCGATTAAAGACACTATTGCGGCAGTGGCCACCGCACTGTGGGCCCGGGTCGGCGATGTGGATCAACTCCTCGAACGGTTCGGCACAGCCGACAGCCGATTGGTGGTGTATATCTGCATCGGTGTTGTGGGGTTGATGCTGCTGGGCCGCATCCTGAAACTTTCGTTTGCCATTTTGCAAAAAGTCGTGCTTCCCGCGGCGCTGGTGGCCTGGGCCGTCGGCACGTATTTCAATTTTCCGTTTTTGACGATATTCCCCGCACTGGTGGGGGTCGGTTCTGCCTGGATGCTGTTCAAGACGTGAGGAGAACAATGGCCGAAAACCATCAACAGGAACATGCCGGACAATTGTTATCATGCCCGATGTGCCGTTCGGCGCTGGAGCCGGTCGACGGCGGCTGGATTTGTTGTTCGTGTCTGGTCCGCTGGCATGGTGATACGTTCGAGCCCCTCGAAGAAAATACTCCCGATGTTCCGCCGTTTACTGATTTTTGTTATGGCCGGTAATGCGGGCACGGCAGTCGTCTAGTTGCCGACGTCCCGGATCCGTCCGCCGCCAAGAACTGTATCCCGATTATAAAAAACCGCCGACTGGCCCGGCGTAATTGCGCGTTGCGGGGTATCAAAGGCCACACGGACGATGCCGTCCTCCCTTGACAACCGGGCCATGGCTGCCGGATGGCGGTAACGGATTTGCACCTTGGCCGACAGGGGGGTCTCCGGCGGGGAGATGGAGATCCAATTCGTGTCCTCGACTGAACATTCCCTGCGCATCAAGTCTTCGTTGCCGCCGATCTGTACGGTATTTGATTGCGGTTTGAGAGAGGTAACGTAAGCCGGAACACCGTGCGCGCCGATTCCCTTGCGCTGCCCGATGGTATAGAATGGCACGCCCTGATGGGTGCCCACCGTCGTGCCGCGCTGATCGACGATCTCGCCGGTGGTGGGCTCAACTCCCGCATGCTCGCGCAGAAAGCGGCCGTAATCGTCATCGACCACAAAACATATTTCCCGGCTCTCCGGACGGTCGGCGTTGCGCAAGCCCATCTCACGGGCGATGCGCCGGACAATATCCTTGGTCAAACCGCCGAGCGGAAAGACCGTCTTGCGGAGCGAGTCGGGGGTAAGACCCCACAGAAAGTACGATTGATCACGATGCTCATCTGCGCCGCGCAGTAATCTGAGGTGATCTTGTTGATTGCCATACTCGATACGGGCGTAGTGGCCGGTGGCCAGAAAATCGGCGTGCAATGCCTGCGCATGAGCTTCCAGCGCCGTCCATTTAATCTTCGAATTGCAGACCACACAGGGATTAGGTGTCCGCCCGGCCCGGTATTCCCTGATAAAATCGGCGATGACCTCCCGGCGGAACTCATCAGCCAGATCGACCACATGGAAGGGGATCTGGGTTTGGCGGGCAACCTGGCGAGCATCACACAGCGTATCGGCCGAGCAGCAGCGGGAGTCATTATCGGCGTTATTGCCCAGCTCGGCGGGGTCCCAGAGTTTCATGGTCACCCCAATGACTTCACACCCGGCCTCGGCCAATAGCGCGGCGGCGACTGATGAATCGACGCCGCCGGACATCGCCACCACCACGCGGGCCCCGGAGAATTGTCGCAGGTCGGGTTTCATAGAAAATCAGCCCCGGCGGCAGGCGGTGATAAAGGCCGCCGCAAGTTTTCTGGTATTCATGTCATTTTCCGCCATTACTTCCGGGTGCCATTGAAGGGCCAGAACAAAGCGGGTACCGGAGAGCTCGATACCCTCGATGACCCGGTCGTCCGGGGACAAGGCGTTGACTTGCCAGCCGGAGGCGAGGTCCTTGACGGCCTGGTGATGCGCGGTCGACACACTGATGCGGTCGAGACCGATTATCTCATGCAGCCGGGTACCTTTCTCGATTGTCACATCATGAAATCGCCGGTAAAACAGACTGCCGCGCGAGTGGTTCTCCGTCGGCTTTTCCCGTTGTTCCAGCAGGTCCTGATACAATGTCCCGCCGTGCGCCACATTGAGTACCTGGCACCCGCGACAGATGCCCAGGACGGGCAAACCGAGCTGATCGGCGTATTCAATGGCCTGCAATTCGAATTCATCCCGTGCGGGGGCCGGTTTGAGCGTGTCAGTCCGCACGTCTTCGCGAAACCGACAAGGTTCGACATCCTCACCGCCGGTCAATAACAATCCGTCAAGGACACCAAGCAATCGTCTGACTTCCTCTGCGTCCGCCGCATTGGGCAGCAGGACCGGCACGCCCCCTGCCCGACGGATCATAAAACTATATGCGCGGTGCAGGAATTCGAACGGGTAAGGGGTCGGGTACGTACGTTCGTCTTCGTGCGGAGCTACCCACATGGTCATGCCGATCAACGGCCGCATGGTGTATGGACCTTTCCTCTTAAAACGAGAACAGGATGGACAAGTGCATCCGGTCGGAAGCCGGATGGCCGTGGTGGATTACCCGGCGGCCGTAATCCAGACGCAACGGCCCCACCGGTGAGGTATATTGCACGCCGACACCCAGGGTCAGCAGAATATGAGTCAGTTTCATGTCTTTCGGTTTGTCCCAGTTGTTTCCCATGTCGCCGAATACCGTAAACCATAGTTTCCAGATTACGGGTGTGCGCATCTCGATGTTGGTGATGCCGAAGATTCGCCCGCCGGAGGGGGAACCGTCATCGGCCGACGGACCCACGCGGTTTTCCTGGTAGCCCCGGATGGAATTGGCCCCCCCGCTGTAGAAACGGTCGATGGTCGGCACGGGGTGTTCGTGCGATAATTCGTTGACATACCCGATTTTAAAACGTGTGGCAAAGACGCTTGCCGCATACATCTGATAGCGGGCCCATGAACCCACGACCTTGTAAAATCCCGCATCGCCGCCGAGGAACCCCCCGGCCCACTCCGTTTCCAGCCGGGTCAGCGACCCGGATGTCGGGACAAGGATGTTCGGACGGGAGTCTTTTTCGAGAGTCAGGGTCAGTTTGCGCGTGATCAGCACGCCCTCGTCCTGGCGCAATTGTCGGGAGTTCAGACTGTCGATGTCGAATTTTACGTCCTCATGGATCAACGAAAACCAGGCCTTCCTGGTTAGCCCGGAACTGATCGTGAAACTCAATTCGCCGGCGATTTTCGTCAACCAGTACTGATGGATCGCCGACCGGACTCGTGGTTCATACGACACCTGAGCAGTGGTCGGGAGCCGGACGCCGAAGATCCAGGGCTCGGTATAACGGGCGACAAAGCGATGGTACAGGATTGTCCAGTTAATCAATTGTCCGGCCACGGCACGGAACTCAGACTTGGCCTGCAAAGCCCAGCGGCGGCCGGTCCCGAGCCAGTTGCGCGTGCCCCATTCCACTGAATAATCCCAGGTCAGGTCCTGTTGGACGTCCTGACCGGCGCCGGTGGAAAAGTCGATATACGACGGTTTGCGCTCGACGACTTTGACGATAAAATCCGGCGCCAGATTGGGCAGCGTGTCGAAGGAGGTCGAATCGGTTTGGACCAGCAGCCGCGTGAAGGTAAACATGCCGGTGCGGTAGATGTTATTTTGCGATTCGTTGATCAGTTTGCGCGAATACAATGTCCCGGGCGCGAAGGCCAGCTCCCGCCGGATGATGTTGGTCCTCGTGCGGCTGTTGCCGGAGATTTCCACTTTCCCGAAATGCACCACCGGCCCGGGCTGGACTTCGATTGCCAGATGAGCGGTGTCCCACGAGGTTGAATCAATGTCCCAGCGGGTGGCGAACTGCGCATAGGGCAGGCCGTAATCGGCATATGTCGACTGGCACTGCAGAAGGGTTTGCCGCAGCAAAACGGGATTCGCCGGTTCCCCCAAATGCAGCTGTCTCAGCCAGCGGTGGATTTTGCCTGCGGCGACCGACGAATCGGCAGACACTGCGATCGTGCCCCAGACGGTGCGCCGTCCTTCATCGACAAATACCTCAATGATTGCCCGCTCGTTGTGCTCAATGCGGCGAATGGTGATTATGACCCGCGCCTGCAGGAAACCGTGGCGCTGATATAATTCGACAAGCGCCTGCCGGTCCCGCTGCCACGCATCGCGCAATATTCGGGGACGTTTGCGCAGGCCGAGGCCGCCCAGCATCGAGCGGGGGACCATCTCCATCTGGCCGCGGATCTCCCGTTCGGAGAGGTGCTCATTGCCGGTAATGATGAGTTTTTCGATCTCCGGTTTCCGGCGCAGCCAGTTTTCATCCGGTTCGGCCACCGGGAGTTTATCGACGGCCCAGGCCTGCCATTCCCCCGGTGCAGAGCCGGGACCCGGTGTCATCGCCGCCGCAGATACCAGCAGCACGATCAGCACAAGACGGCAATATGGCAGACAGGGTGTCGACATCGCTGATCAATACTCCAGATTCAAATGCAGATTTAAGCGATACTGGTTCATTTTATCGCGCCGGCCATCGAAGTAAAGTCCACGGCGGATGCGGTATTCGAAGCCCACTTCCTGTCCGCGGTCGAGCGACACCCGGCTGCTGCCGTACACGTAGAAGTTGCGCATGAAATAACTCCCGACGGTCAATTCGGTTTCTGCCGCGGTGGCGCCGGTCCGGACATTGACCGTTTCAATGCCCAGGGTGCGGGCCATTTCGCGTTCCACCTGTGAAAAAAACAAGTTAGTCGCCGCAAACCGAATCCGGCTGAAATAAAGGTCCCCTTCGCCGGAGGCCGTTCCCTGGGTTGTTGCCCGGTTGGCGGCCAGCAGCAACAAAATATCCTGATCGGAGTACGGCGAGCCCTCCGCCGAACTAATGAGCGGTTCGGAGGCATACCCGGTGACCAGCAGGGTCAGGTCCACGTCCCGCGCATATTCTGTCTGCCCGCCCGCGCCGTTCGTCTGCTCGGGTGTTGCGCTGGGGATGCGAAAAGTCAGCGTCAGGTCCAATCGGGGATCGCTGCTCCCCGGCCGGTCGAACGTCAATTCTCCCTGATCAATCCGCCCCACGCGGTCGAAGACATATACCTTGCCCCGTCCGGCGACGAATTGAGCATTGCCCAATACTGAAATGATGCCATATTCGCGCAACAACCGCAGGTCGAGTTCCAGCTCTGCCTGCACATCGTCGTTGCGGATCCAGTAATTTCCGGGAGAGACGACGGCAATGTCCCAGTCCCAGAGCGTTGTGTCCGGCAGGACGATATCGGACTCATAGGAGAACGGTTCACGGTCTTCGGCCCGGAGTATCTTAATCGTGCCGGAGACTTTCGGCGGGGAAGACCCGACGACCGCCACATCGACATCGGCAGTCAATTCATAATCCTGAAATTCGAATTGTATGGGGATTTCTTTTGCGGTAATCTGCAAATTGTAAAGGTAATTATCGACGGATTGCACGATGACTCTTCCGTTGGCCGCAATGTTAGGTCCGACCTTTGTCTTTTGGCCTTTGATGCTGCCTGCTGCGCGGTGGACGGTGATCGTATCCTGGTGCAATTCCAGTTCCACGTCCAGGTCTTCGATTGGATTTTCGATTTCGACGGCCTTGATCACACCATCGGTCAGGCGGGCCCACCCGCCAAACCGGGGTTGTTGGGGAGTCCCGGTCAGTTGAATCGACATTGACCAGTCACCCGCGATCGATTCGACAACATCCGGCAAAAACCACGTGACTGGCGTAAGGGCTTGACCTTTTCCGGTCACGGTGAAATTCTGCGGAATCGGCAGCACACGCGGGGTGACCGAGGCAAACGCCAGATCAACGGGAAAAACCCCATTCCCTTCAAAGTGCCATTCCGGGTGATGCAGCGATATCGAGTCAACCCGGAGCTGCCGGGCCTGGTAGGAAAACGTGCCGTTCAACTCACCGAGGGGTGAATTGAGATAAGCCAGTTCCGTTGCCTTCCCCGTCCCGGAGATCCGCGGGTAATCGAAGTTGCCGGAGAGCCGGGCTTGCAATGATAATCGTCCGGACAAGGGAAATCCCGGAAACGCGCGCTGCCAATAGGGAGCAAACTGGAAATTTTCGACTGAGATGCGCCCATCGAGCCGTGCATCAAAATCGATTTGGCCTTCTGCGCTGACGCGACCGAGTTCGCTGATGACGGTAAACGGCTGAAAGACGAATCCCGTATCGTTGATTGCCCAACTGATTGTGTCCGGGGCGTAAAAACCCTGAGTGCCGAATTTGCCGGAAAAATCAAACAGGCGAATCGGGATAATGTCGTGTGCCCAGTTCAGCCGGCCGTTGGCGAACACGGAGGCGGCGGGGAAATAGGCGCGCGCGGAATCGATGAATACTTCAGTCCCGGCAAAACGCAGCCGTGTGGCCAGCGAGTCGATCGGCAACGACCAGCCGACGGACTGGCCCCAGTTCAGTACCGCCTCTCCGCTGCGGTCGTCAAAGACCCGAGCGACATTAAAATGCCCCGTGAAGAAATCGGTCTGCAGATCAAAAACGCGCAGCGAGTCTGATTCAAAATGCCCAATCAGGTCCGGCGTGGCCGTTTTGCCGACCAGATTGCAATAGGCATACCCCCGGCCGCATAAGCTGTCGATGAACGTCTGCCCCTCAAAATCAGACAAATCCTCGAAATAGACATTGGCAAAGATATCCACCGCATCATCAAACTCCACGGACCCCGCACAATGGACAGTGGTGTTTTTGTACACAATGGAGAAATCTTCTTCGAATACCGCCTGGTGCACATCGACTGCCAGGCGGCCGCCCGCTGAATCAAACGTATAATCATCGAAGCGGCCATGGCCCAACGTCAAATCGAATTCGAGGGCCATGTCGTCATTGGTCAGTCCCCGGCCGCTCATAGTGACCCATCCCGAGAGGTTCGTGGCAAAGCTGTTAAACGCCGTGTTGTTCAAATTGAAACCGTCGACTTGACCGATGAATTCGTATACCGGGACATCTTCGCCCAGGTCGACGTACCCCGCGCCGGAAAAACCGGCCCCCAGCGCCGTTCCCCGGAGGTGCGGAAGATCCACGCGCCCGCCGCCGTAACGAAATGTGAGGGAGAGTTCTTGGATTTTGCGGTCCTGCAATTCACCGGACAACGTCCCTTCGCCTGAAATCGTTCCCGCCGAATCGATGCTGAGTGTTCCGTCGTACCGCGCAAGTCCGGTGATCCCCGAACCCAGCGGCCCGGCGATCTCTTCGATAGTCAGCGGATCGGTTGTAATATGCAAAGGTTCGCCCCTGCCGATCGGGCCATGGATATAGATCACCGACTGTGGCGTAACCAGCGAAAGAGAATCGACAAACCAGCCCCCGGCGGCCGAACGTCCTGCACCCTGCACTGCCACCGATTCCAGACCCAGTTCGGGGGAACTGAAACTTGCGCGGTCAATTTTCCAATTCAGGACACCATCGATATTTTGCACCATCCCGGAGAGTTGGATGTTTTTTATCCGTGGCCGTATTGGGCGTTCCCCCGACGGAGACGCAACGGCCTGTTGACTGTCGCGGCCGGTGTTCTCCCGACCTGCCTGCAGCGAGTCCTCGCGGTCCAATACAGTGCGCGGTGTGGTCAGCGCAACCGAATCAACATACCAGCCGAGATCGGCCATTGAACCGGCGTTGTGTACCCCAACTGAATCTATCGACAACCCGGGCAGACTGAACTCGGCCCGGTCGACTTTCCAGGACAGGGCGCCGCCGATGCACTGGACCATACCCGATAAATTGAAGTCATCCACCTGCAGGAGGTCCCGGCCGGATGCCCGAAAGTCGGCGCCGGTGATCGACAGGGTGTCGATGCGGATGTCTATCGCCGTCGAGCGGGAAATCCCGTCTTTCGCCTTGACCCGGCTTTTCCAGACGGCCAGCACCGAATCAGCCGGCAACCGAACCCTGAGTCTGTCCACCTCGGCCCGACCAAACAGCAGCCGACCACGCAGCAAATCAATAAGGCGGTAAGTGACGCGGATTTCGCCGACAGACAACACCGTGTCCGCTGGGGCTTCTGTGCCGATTACCAGAATATTCCGGACAGCCAGGCCGGTGAGATCCGGGTCCGACATCTCGGCGATAGATATACTCAGCGGGAGTCCGGCAGGGACCAGCGCGTTTAGCCGGGACTCAGCATATTGGCGCAGAAAACCGGATTGAACGGCGAGGAACGCGACCAGCAAGGGCAGCCCGATCACCAGGACCACAACGATGACTGCGATTTTGATCGTTCTGCGCACCAACCGGGCCTTTCCCCGAACGGCAGGATCGATTATATTCCCACCATATACGTCAATCTATAACATCAGCCGCCCACTGCCAAAAAAAAACCCCCGAAACTCCGGGAGTTTGACAGCAAATATCTCCGCCCGCCGCGATTCATGGCCCAATTTTATGATCGACGGGCATTGTTCCCAGGGAATCCGCGCTCTGCAGGATGCGCCGCCGTATCTCATTGAGCCGTTCGACAGACATCGAATCAGTGCGGTGCAGGACGCCGGGGACAGTGGTCGTTTGCTGGAATAATTGTGTTTCCAGTCGGGATTCACCCTCGGGCTGTCCTTCCTTGAGATAGCTGGGGGTTCCGGCACAGCCCATAACGAGTTTGACTTTGATGGTCGTCGTCCCGCCGCGCAGGACATCGAGCAAGACCCGATCGCCCGGCGCGCTGCCGGCGATCAACTGCCGAAAATGCCGCACAGACTGGACGGGGACCTGGTCAAATGCCTGGATGAGGTCGCCGCGTTCCAAACCGTATTTTTGAGCGGGAGTGTTTTCCACTACTCCGCCGACTACCACTCCCTGATTGGTGTGGTAATATTGGGCCAAGACCGAGTGCAGGTCTGTAACATAGACGCCGAGATACGGATAGTCGTCCCCGCCGCCGCCGATGACTCGTTCGGCGACGTCCAGCGCGACATTGATGGGTACGGCCAGGGCCACCCCCGATGTCGGCAATTCTATTTTAAAAGGCGGCAACGACCAGCGTTCGGATGGATCTTCCGGCCGCCGGATGCGCATCGCGGGCACCCCACTGGACTCCGAAACCTTCGCTTTGATCAGGCCGACCACCTCGCCGGCGGAGTTGATCATCGCGCCGCCGGAGTTGCCCGCCGTCACCGGGGCGTTCAGTTGGATTGTCGTGCCGTCCGGGCGGAAGCCGTTAATCGTACCCCAGGTCACCGATTGCGGACAGCCATAGGAATTGCCCATGACGATAATAATTGAACCAGAGCGCAGGTCATCGGAATTGCCCCAGACCGGCGGCCGTAAACCCGGCGCAATGGTCCGCAAAATCGCGACGTCCGCCGCGGTATTTTTCCCGACCAGCATGGCTTCATAGACCCGCGTATCGGGAAGCTCCACGAGGAAACGGTCCCGGCCTTCCGCTACCAAAGCGGTGGTCAGGATATGTCCCGAACTGTCCAGCACGACGCCGGAACCGATAAACGTGGAAGTCGCCGTGCCCTGACGGGCATCCGGATACTCTGCCGAGGCGGCCGGGGAATGGGTTATCGCCCGAATGGTGACCACCGAAGGTCCCAACTTCTCGACGGTGGCCTGGATCTCCCGCTCCAGCAACTGTAAAATCCCCCCGCCGTCCTGGGCTTGTGTGACCGTCCCGAGGCACAAAACCGCGATGAGGATTTGAATGGCAGTGTTAATTTTTCTCAAATGTCCCTTCAACCTCCTTAACGTTCCCGATGACGTGCATCCATTTGTACAACCCGCTAATCGCGCCGTTCCTCAACATCGGCAAATATTCCCGGAAAAGGCATAAAAAAACGCCCGGTAGTCCGGGCGATAGAAATTCGTAACCAATTGTTGCTTAAAAGATTAGTTGCGCATTCACCTGTTCTGCGGGAATGGTGGGCATGACATAATTCGGTTGCGAACGGGGGGAGGTATAGTCGGACAGGCTTACCCCGGAAATCAGATAATCCCGCAACGGATCAGCAACTTCCGTCTCCAGACGTAACTCATAGCCGATCTGATTCAAATCGGCGAGTTCCTGAGTAAGCGCGGCAGTGTTGTCCACCAGCTGCTCATCGGAATCATACCCGGTCCAGATTATGATGGTCAACAAGGCGGTGACAACCCCAACCACAGCAAACCGCCGTTGCCCGAACAGGATGTTTCCCAGCCCGGCAAAATAATGCGCGGCCCAAACCGACAGTTCCCGCAAAGTACGCCATGACGACGGGGCATGATCGCGGAGCGTCTCCTGTTCGACTTCCCAGGCGTTGATTTTGGCCTGCAGCCGCAGGTTAAAATCCGCGCGAGCCCTGATCTTCTCGACCCCGGCCGTCTGCCCTTTGATCTCAGAGAAATAGAACGCCTCACGCCGACATGACGGACACTCATCGAGATGAGCGGCAAGATCGCGCCGCTGTTTCTCCGATAACGTGTCGTCACATCGTGCGGACAGGTACCAATGTGCCTTTCGACAGCGCACGGCGTTCCTCCAGTTTCGGCCGCAACTCATCTTTCAGGATGGCCCGCGCCCGATTGACTCTCGATTTGACTGTACCCAGCGGCACTTCCAGAATCTGGGCTACCTCTTCATAACTCAATTGATCGACATCACGCAACACAAAGGCGGTTTTGTATTTCACCGGCAATGTGGCAATCGCTTTCTCCAGGATTATTTTCAACGATTGGGGGCCGGGCTTGGTGTCTTCCAATTCAACGCCTTTGGCCTGCAGGTCAAAGAGACTGAAAAACTTGAATTTTTTCTTCCGGCGCAATTCGTTCTTGGCCAGATTCAGAGCAATCGTGTAAATCCACGTCGACAGGCAATAGGTGAAGTCGTACTCCTGACGGTGTTTATACACGCGCAGAAATGTTTCCTGGACCAGATCCTCGGCTTCGTTGCGCTCATTGAGCATTCGGAATAACACATTGACCAGCCGGTCTTTGTAACGCTCAACCAGCTCCTCAAAAGCCGCGAAGTCGTCCTGCTGGATACGGCGCATCAGGCCGTGATCGATGTCTTTTTGTGTCTCCATCTCCACCCCCGGACTGGGAACGTCCCCCGCCCAGATACTACGTATACTCCCCGAACCCCGTATCCGTTCCCAATTAGTTATTTTTCTCTATTTTTAGCAAGAGCAAAAAGCGGGCAAAAAACTATGAAAGAGTCAACCAAATCCCATAAATTAAGTAACTTATTGAATAACAACATGATAAATATTTTTATCCATCCCGCGCCGGTCATGCCTTATGGCGGACAGGGGATGCGTGCACAAATTTGCGTCCGGGGACGACCGAATTTTGTCGCCGCCCCGCGGAACTGAAAATCCTGTCGTCCGAGCGTGGCGAACGTTACATTCAGGTGGGTTAATTGGGCGAAGCAGCAAATCGGGGGAATAGGACGTGGCCGAAATCAGAATGACCGGAGAGGTGCGGACCGATTTTGATTGTGAGACCACCGGGCTTCCGGCCGAACGCTGGGCCGAGACGGTTTTGAAAATCGGTGACGAGGAACTGGTGCTGGAAGTCAGTGTCGAGGATAAAATTATTGTGGCCCTGTCCGCGGGGGACGACGCTGTATGGAAAGGAACACTTGAGGGATTAAAGATGCTCTTGCGGGGGGAAATTAAAGCCCGGTAAGGCGCTTTTTCCCCGCTGTATATCAGCAATCGATTATTATAACCTGGTAGAAATATTCGTGTAGTCACGGTAAAGGAGGTTTCCATGGCGGAGACCATCCGCAAGGTAGAGTACTATTATGTAATTGTGGAAGACAAGCCGGGGGAGGCCCGCCGCTTGTGTGAATTTCTCAGCGCGCATGGGGTCAATCTGCTGTCGTTTACGGCCTTTCCAATCGGTGAGGGGCGGGCGCAGATAGATTTTGTGCCGGAGGACTCGGAGGTGCTGCACCAGGCGGTGCGGGAAGCCGGATTTCGGCTGGTCGGCCCGAAGAAGGCGTTATTTATCCAGGGCGATGAGCGCATCGGCGTACTGACCGAATACCATTTGCGGCTGGCTGATGCGGGGATCAATGTCCACGCCGCCAACGGCGCCAGCGACGGTCGCGGCCGCTTCGGTTATATCATCTGGGTCAAACCGGAGGATTATCACCGGGCCGCGCAGGCGCTGGGGGCAAAATAAGGAACAAACGCCCTGGTCGGACGGCCGCAATTGTCGGTCCCCAGGGCGACCGCAACAATCCAGCGCAAAAAAACTACGCCTTGATCAGCGTCCGATAGCGGTTGCGGCGGTCTTCAAACAACCGGTCGCCGAGTTCCCGGCTGCGCCAGTCCTGATAAGCCGAGAAATTGCCCTCAAACCAGCGAATGTTACCCTCGCCCTCGAACACCAGAAGATGCGTGCACACCCGGTCGAGAAAGAACCGGTCGTGGCTGATGACCAGCACGCACCCCGAAAAATCCAGAATCGCCTCTTCCAATAAGCGCAGCGTGTTGACATCCAGGTCGTTGGTCGGCTCGTCGAGGAGCAGCACATTACCGCCGACTTTGAGTACCTTGGCCAGATGACAACGATTTTGTTCACCACCGGATAACTCGCCCACCAGTTTTTGCTGTGACGGGCCTTTGAAACCGAAACTCGCCAGATATTGCCGAATGGGGATCGCGCGGCCGGCGATTTTTATTTCATCAAGCCCGCCGCCGACTTCGTTGATCAGGTCGATCTCACGGTCCTGGAATTCCCGTTCCTGGTCGGAGTAGGCCAGGGCCACCGATGAGCCGAGGATGACTTTTCCGACGAGCGGCTTCAACGTCCCGGCAATTAAATTAAACACCGTGGTCTTGCCGGTGCCGTTGGGGCCGAGCAGGCCGACCACCGCCGAACGCGGGACCATAAACGACAACTTCTCGAATAACCGGGTATCATCATAGCCCATCGCGACATCATGAAATTCGACTACCTGCGTGCCCAGCTGGGGGCCGGGGGCGATGCGGATCGCCGTATTGTCGGCCTTGGCGGCGGCGGTCTCGCGGGCCACGAGGTGTTCGTATTCCCTGATGCGCAGCCGGGTCATTTCGTCGCGGTCGCCACGGCTCATGCGGATCCAGTTCAACTCCCGTTTGAGCGCCTGCGCGCGGGGTGATTCTTTCTTCTCCCCGGCCAGCAGTTTGGCGATTTTCTGCTCCAGCCATGAGCTGTAGTTCCCCTCCCAGGGGATGCCGTGCCCGCCCTCCAATTCGAGGATCCAGCCGGTAACGTTATCGAGGAAATAGCGGTCGTGGGTCACGATGATCACCGTGCCGGGGTATTCACGCAGTTGTTCTTCCAGCCAGCTTACTGTTTCCGGATCGAGATGGTTGGTTGGCTCGTCCAAAAGCAGCAGATCGGGCCGTTCGAGGAGCACCCGGCACAGCGCCACCCGGCGTTTTTCACCGCCCGATAAGGTGCCCACCAGCCGGTCGTCATCAGGCAAAAACAACGCGTCGGCCGCTACCTGCAGATTGTGATCGAGGTTCCAGCCGTCGGCGGCGTCGATTTTATCCTGGAGCACGCTCATCCGGTCGAGAGCTTTTTGCATCTGGTCATCGCCCATCGGCTCGGCCATGCTGTCGGTAATCGCGTTGTACTCATCCAGCAGGGCCTTGGTCGCGCCGAAGGCCTGCTCCACGGTTTTGCGCACGGTCAGCCCCGGATCAAGCTGCAGGTCCTGCTCGACAATTCCCGCGCGGAAGCCGGGGGTAATCTGGGCGTGGCCCTGAAATTCGGCATCGAGCCCGGCCATGATCCGCAGGACCGTGGTCTTGCCCGAGCCGTTCTCGCCGACGATCCCGATTTTGGCGCCGGGGTAGAAGCTGAGGTTGATATCTTTGAGCACTTGCTTTTGCCCGTAGAACTTGTTGACACCGTACATGTGGAAGATGAATTTTTCGGTCATATCACGTCTCTTTACTTTCGCTCCTCTTTTCCGGCGGGCATAATAATGCTCCCGAGGACTAAAGACAAGGGAGGAAAACCTACCCCTCCAAACCCCGTAAATCCCTGTCAAAAAATCATATAAACACCCGCTATTTATCAGCCGATTGATATATATATGTCCGTAATACCCTGATGGGTGGCGGCAAAAGTCGTTCTCAGCCAACGGACAGGCCGGGTTGCACCGCCCAAACGGGGCAGGGATTATGGAAATTTCGCGCCATCTAAAATCCGAGCTGATCAAACTCGAGCTGGACACGCGCATCGAGCCGGACCCGGAAACGGGAGAGATCACCAAACGGAGTCTCCGGGAGGGGAAAGTCCGGCTATTGACCGAGATGGTCACGCTGATGGAGGAAAACGGCCGGATCGGCAACCCCACCAAGCTGATCACCGATTTGTATAACCGTGAAAAGAAAGCCACCACCGCAATCGGCCACGGCGTGGCGGTGCCGCATGTCCGTACCTACCAGGCCAAAGAATTCATCATGGCGGTCGGCCGCTCGGCCGAGGGAATCGAGTTCGAAGCGCCGGATAATCAGCCGGTGCACCTGTTTTTTTGCATGGCCGCCCCGCAATATGACGACAAGCTGTATCTCAAAGTTTTCAAAGCCCTCGCCGAAAACCTGCAGTATGATTATTTCCGCGACCGGTTGATGGCCGCCGGGTCGGAGTCCGAGATCATCCGGGCGTTCAAAGACATGGAATAACCCCCGGCGCCCGAGCGTTTCACCGGCAATTCGCGTCAGATTATCAACGAGGCCAGCAGATCGGCCGCATCATCCAACATCTGTTCGGTATGCGCTGCTGAGATAAAACAGACCTCGTATCCCGACGGTGGGAAATACAGACCGCTATTGAGGATCTTCTCGTATCCCCGGTTATAACGGGCAATACCGTTGGAATCGATTCTATCCGCCCGACGGGGAAGCTCCTGCTGGAACGACAGCCAGAAAATTGAACCGATTGAGGCGATGGTGATACCCGCGCCGTCCAATCCGGCGGACAGCCGTTCGACGAAGCGCCGGGTCTTTTTCTGCAGGTCGGTATGGATTGTGCCGTCGGCCAGTTGTCTCAGTGTCGTCAGCCCGGCGACCATGGCCACCGGGTTACCGGATAACGTGCCCGCCTGATAGACCGGCCCCTCGGGCGAAAGCATGTCCATAATGTCCGCCCGTCCGCCGAAGGCACCCACCGGCATCCCGCCGCCGATGATTTTTCCATAGGTCAGCAGGTCGGGCCGAAGTCCGTAATGCGCCGCCGCGCCGCCGAGGCCGAGACGAAAACCGGTGATGACCTCATCCAGAAGCAATAGGGCGCCGTGTCGTTCGGTCAACTGACGCAACAGTCGCATATACTCACGCCGTTGAATTAATAGACCGTTGTTGGCGGGAATGCCCTCGATGACCACTGCGGCAAGGTTATCGCCGTGGTGGGCAAAGAAATCCTCCAGCGCGGCATCATCATCCAACGGTAGGACCGCAGTCTGACCGGCAATCGACGCCGGGACGCCCGCGGAGGAGGGCTGCCCGAAAGTCGCGGCCCCCGACCCGGCCTGCACCAGCAGGAAATCGCTGTGGCCGTGGTAGCAGCCGTCGAATTTCAAAATCAAATCCCGACCCGTGAATCCGCGGGCCAGTCGGATTGCCGACATCACTGCCTCGGTGCCGGAGGAGACAAAACGAATTTTCTCGACCGAGTCGATCCGATCGACAATAAATTGCGCCAATTGATATTCCAACTCGGTGGAGGCGCCAAAGGTCAGGCCTTTGCCGGCCTGCTCCCGCACGGCGGCGACAACATCGGGGTCGGCGTGGCCCAAAATCAACGGTCCCCAGGAACAACAGAAATCAAGGTAGCGGTTACCGTCGGCATCAATTAAATAAGGCCCCTCACCCCGCTCGATAAACCGCGGCGTGCCGCCCACTGCTTTGAACGCCCGCACCGGTGAATGCACCCCGCCGGGAGTGACTTGCCGGGCCAACTCGAGCAACCGGGCCGATTTTTCGGTTTTCTCCACTTTCCTACTCATGGTGCTAAACATAGGCAAAAAAAGCCGGAAGGCAATCAATTGCTGCCCCCAGCTGCCGACCGCAATTCCTGGGGGCATTTTTCCGGGGTTTTTCCGATATTGCTAAAGACCGTCGGCGGGAAAACGATACGATGGGGTTTTTCCGTATCAGTAAGACGAGGAACTGAACTATGGAATCACCGGTGCGGCAACAGCTCAGCCGATTACTGCAAGAGCGCATCCTTGTGCTGGATGGTGCCATGGGCACAATGATCCAGCAATATACGCTGCAGGAGACCGATTATCGCGGGGAACGGTATGCCGGGCATGACCATGAGCTGAAGGGGAATTATGATATTCTCGCGCTGAGCCGCCCGGATATTCTGGAGGCGATACACCGGGAGTACCTCGCGGCGGGCGCAGATATTATCGAAACCAATACACTGAATGCCACGGCAATCTCTCAGGCCGAATATCGTACCGAGGATTGTATTCACGATTTGAACCTCGCCGCCGCTCGAATCGCCCGGCGGGCGGCTGATGATTTTACCGCACATGACCCGGCCAAACCCCGCTTTGTGGCCGGGGTCGTGGGTTCGACAAGCCGAACATGTTCGATCTCGCCGGATGTCGAGCATCCGGAGTATCGCAATATTACCTTTGACGAGCTTGTTCCGGCCTACGCCGCCCAGGCCCGCGCGTTAATCGCGGGCGGTGTTGATCTGTTGCTGATCGAAACGGCAATTGACACGCTGAATGTAAAGGCCGCCCTGTTTGCCATCCAGAACCTACTGGAGGAAATCTCGCGCGATGTCCCGGTCTGGGTTTCGGGGACGATCACCGATGCCGGCGGGCGGACATTATCCGGGCAGACCCCGGAGGCATTCTATATCTCGATCGCGCATGCCGCGCCGTTTTGCGTGGGCTTAAACTGCGCGCTCGGTGCGGCGAGTCTGCGTCCGCATGTTGAGAAACTGGCGCAGGTTGCCGAAACATATGTCTCGGCCCATCCCAATGCCGGGCTGCCGAACGCTTTCGGGGGGTATGACGAAACCCCCGAACAGATGGCGGCCATTCTGGAAGACTACGTCCGCGCCGGCATGGTCAATATCCTTGGCGGATGCTGCGGGACCACCCCGAAGCATATCGAGGCCATTGCCGAGCTGGTCAAAGCCCAGCCGCCACGCCGCATCCCGGCGAAAACACATGTCTGCCGCCTGAGCGGGTTGGAACCGCTGGTCATCGATGATGCGGCATTATTCGTCAATGTCGGCGAGCGGACGAATGTCGCCGGGTCAGCTATGTTTGCCCGGTTGATTAAAGCCGGACAATACGAGGACGCGCTGGCGGTGGCGCGCAGCCAGGTCAACAAAGGTGCGCAGATTATCGATGTCAATATGGATGAGCCACTGCTGGATTCGAAAACCGCGATGGTCACGTTCCTGAATATGGCCGCTTCCGATCCGGAGATTTCCCGCGTCCCGGTGATGATTGATTCGTCCGACTGGGATGTCATCGAATCCGGCCTGAAATGCCTGCAGGGGAAAGGTATCGTCAATTCAATCAGTCTCAAGGACGGCGAGGACGAATTCAAGCGCCGGGCGGCCCTGGTCCGTCGCTATGGCGCGGCGGTGATCGTTATGGCCTTTGATGAGCAGGGCCAGGCCGACACGAAAGAGCGCAAAATCGATATTTGTACACGCGCCTATCGTCTATTAACCGGGGAAGTCGGTTTTCCGCCCGAGGATATTATCCTCGATCCGGGAATTCTGGCCGTGGCCACGGGCATCGAGGAACACAATGGGTATGCTTTGGCCTATATCGAGGCCTGCCGGCAAATCAAACAAACCCTGCCGCACGCGCTGGTTTCCGGCGGGGTGAGCAATCTTTCGTTTGCTTTCCGAGGGAATGAAACGGTACGCCGGGCAATGCACTCGGCATTTTTATATCATGCCATCAACGCCGGGATGGACCTGGGCATCGTCAATGCCGGGCAGTTGGCGGTCTATGACGAAATCCCGTCCGAACTGTTAATCGCCGTCGAGGATGTGGTCCTCAACCGCAATCCAAACGCTGTTCAGCGTTTGATCGAACTGGCCAGGACCACGAAAAGCACAGTGGTCCGCCCGACTGAAGACCTCGCTTGGCGGCACAAGCCGGTCGCCGAACGGCTGACCCATGCGCTAGTGCACGGGATCATCGACTATCTCGACGCCGACCTGGCGGAAATCAGGCGGCAATATGACGATCCGGTGGAGATCATCGAAGGCCCGCTGATGGCTGGAATGAACCATGTCGGTGATTTATTCGGTGCGGGGAAGATGTTTTTACCCCAGGTGGTCAAAAGCGCACGGGTGATGAAAAAAGCAGTAGCTGTGTTGACACCACTTATCGCGACAGGCCGGAACGGGCGCAGGGAACCGGCCGGCCGCATTTTAATGGCGACCGTGCGCGGAGATGTTCATGATATCGGGAAAAATATCGTGCAGGTCATTCTGGGCTGCCATAATTATGAAATCATCGACCTGGGGGTCATGGTACCCGCCGAGAAAATCTGTGATACCGCCGCGGAAAAGAATGTCGATCTAATCGGGTTGAGCGGCCTGATTACTCCGTCGCTAAACGAAATGGTGACCGTGGCCGCGGAACTGGAACGGCGTAAACTGGATATTCCCCTGCTGATCGGCGGGGCGACGACCTCACTGGCGCATACCGCGGTAAAAATAGAACCGCAGTACCGCGCGCCAAGCGTATATGTCCCGGATGCCTCCCGCGCGGTGGGTGTGGTGAAAAAACTGCTGTCTCCCGGGGGACGGACAGCGTATATTCGGGAGATCAGGGAAAAATACGAGCATATCCGGCAGCGGTATTTTGATCGTGAGGCCGCGAAAACCATTATCTCCCTCGAGGAGGCGCGCCGGCGAAAAGTCGGCATCGATTGGCACGCCTACAATCCGCCGCGCCCCGCCAAGTTCGGGATCTCCGTCTTTGAAAACTATAATCTGGAAGAATTGATTCCCTATATCGACTGGACGCCGTTTTTTGCGGTGTGGGACCTGGCCGGACGCTATCCGCACATCTTCGACAAACCGGAAATCGGACAACGTGCGCGAGAATTGTACGACGACGCCCAGCAAGCGCTGATCCGTGTTTGCCGCGAGGGTCTGCTGCAGGCACGGGCGGTACTCGGTTTTTTCCCCGCGCATGCAATCGGGGATGATATCAACATCTATACGGATAATGACCGCACGGAGACGCGCTTGATCGTGCACGGTTTGCGCCGGCAGATCGTCAGGGACGGCGATACCGACAATCCCTGCCTGTCGGATTTTGTCGCTCCCGCCGAGACCGGCCTGCCCGATTTTCTCGGCGCATTTGTGGTTTCGGCGGGGTTCGGCGCCGAGGAATTGGCGGCGGAATACGAACAGCAGGGCGACGAATACAACAGGATTATGGTCAAGGCGCTGGCCGACCGGCTGGCTGAGGCACTGGCCGAGCGGCTGCACCAGCGCGTACGCACCGAGTTCTGGGGGTATGCGGCAGCCGAGCAGATGCATGCCGAGAGTCTGATCCACGAAAAATATCAGGGGATTCGCCCGGCCCCCGGTTACCCGGCCTGTCCCGACCATACCGAAAAGGCCGGGTTGTTCCAGCTGCTCAGTGCCGAGAGAAATATCGGCGTCCAGCTGACCGGAAATTTCGCCATGTACCCCGCCGCATCAATTGCCGGCTGGTATTTCGCGCATCCCCAGTCCCGCTATTTCCATATCGGCCGCCTCGGCCGGGATCAGGTCGCCGATTATGCCCGGCGGAAGAATATGGCGGTAGAGGAAGTTGAGCGGTGGCTGGGGGCGTATTTGGGGTATGAGCCGAAGAATCCGTAGTCGGGTTTCCTTCATATGGGTACGATTCACCTGCGTTAAACAAACTTTGACCGTTCCGCCACTTGAGCGGGCCGGCGACCTGCCGTCGGCACCGGATGACGTCATGCGCCGGGATTTGTCAGCGATGACGCATGCACAGCAAAGATGCTGCGCCGCAGTCATCTTCGCTTACATCCGCTGCAATTCGCCGACAGCATCCTCGAAATGAAAACGGGCGAATCCATTATGCGTTCGGCAAAAACGAATGATGCTGCTCTACGTCTGGAACAAATACTGCAATTTCAGGAAAAACTGCCGTTTGGACAGGGTGGTCATGGTGTCGATGTGGTTCGGCCCGACCTGGTCGAAACGGTCATAATCATACGTTGCCCCGAGATAAAATGTCGAAAACGGGTTAATCCGGTAGGTCAGCAGCGGATCAACGTTCCATTGCCGGCTGAAATTATTATATTCAGTGACCAGCCGGAGGGAGAACTCGCGGTTGACCTGGCAGCCCAGCCGGGTCCGCACGATATACCCGCAATAATACATTTTGTCGGTATCAATATCACGGCTTTCGGTGTAGATGATGCTCGGTTCCACCAAAACACGCCCCAGCAGGCGCAAGTCCGCCCACGTTTGCAGCGTCAATTCGCGGCCCATGGCCAGCGCCGACCGGGCGATTTGATGGCCGAACACGACATTACCACCCAGATCGACATCGGGCATCGGCGTAGCCCAGACCTCCCCTGCAGCCGACCAGATATCGGCGAAATCGACACCGGCGAACCGCTCGCCCCGCGTCTCGACCTCGGTCCAAAACCCCGATTGCGCAAAACGGAAATTCCCGTTCAACGTGGCGGTCAGCCACTCCTCTTTCCTCAACCCATTGAAGTCCCAGATCCGCCCGCAGGAGAAGCCGGGAGTCAGCCGGGTTAGAATCGTCTTGGTCGGTCGAATGTAGTATTGAAAATCCCCCAATGTCCACCGGTCGCCGTTGCGGGGTTGGTATCCATTGTCGGCATGAAACGTAGGCGTTCGCTGATAGGCGCGAACGTAGGCGTACACTTCGCGCGATTGGCAGGCGAAACCCGCCAGCCCGCCGGTACCGGAGAACGATTCGCCGTCAAATGCAGCGGTATACTTGCCGTTGTCGAATGTTGTATCGGGCAGGTACTGACTTAATATGTCGTCGTCCGGTTCTGCGGTATGCGTGGCCATAAACTGGCCTTTGAGCGACAAACTCTTGGTCAGTCGCATTTGTCCGTCCACGCTGGCCAGTGTCCCAATCCCGCCGCCTTCAAACCGCCGGTCCGTGAGCACGCCCCGGAGATGATTATCCTCGCCGAAGGAGTGCCGGAACGCGGCCATATTGGTGTAACTTCTGCCCGCGGGCACGTACGCTGATCGTTCCTCAAAGGGAATGATCATCGGGCTGTGTTCGTCGTGGGCCGACAACGCCGCGACACTGGTCGTGCCGAACTTTGCCGAAGATTTAAGGGCAAAATCCGGATCGTTGATCGAACGGGTGTACACCGCGTTGAAGTTCGTGCGAAACAGGTCCATGCCTTCCTGAAAAAACGGTCGCTTTTCTTCATAAAAAAGCGCGAAGGTCGTGTTGACATCGATCTGCGAGGCGTCGGCCTCAATCTGACTGAAATCCGGGTTGTAACTGCCCTCCACGATAATGTCCGAGGATACGGCATATTTGCCGCCCAGCGACAGGTCGCCGAAGATGTCGCCGTTGGCAAATGAGGTATCGGGGTCACCATAATTGACGATTTCACCCGATTGGTGGGCGACAAAACTGGGCAGGACCTCGATGCCCCGGCCGGGCGCGACATTCTCGATACCGTATACAGTACCCCACTGACAGGGCCAGCAGGGATCGTTCTGATCGTACGCCGCCCAGGACATCGAATAGTGGACTTCCCGCTGATGATGACGGTAGAAGTCGAATTTCCACTCCTGCAGGGGTTTGTTGTCAAAGCGCAAACAGGAGAACGGGATGGCCAGTTCTACCTGGTACCCGGAATCGGTGACCGTCCCCGATGACTTGAACACCAGATCGAAGTTGCTGTCTTCGCCGTAACCGGGTGACCAGAGAGCATCGTATTGAATGCCATAGGGGTTGATGTTAATAATGTACGCTCGTGAAGCATCGCCATATGTATCAAAGAAAAAGCCGATATTATCGTCGGAGAAAATCCGTTCGCGTTCGCACATCGATGCCCGCACGGTGCCCGGGTCGGCGTAACAGACTGCCGACAGGTACAGGTTTTCATCGTCGTAAGTTACAAAGACCTTTGTCTCCACACATGGGCGTACTTCCTCGCCCGGCGAGTGCTCGGTAAAATGAGTCGCCGGCTGCGCGCCCTGCCAGCCGGGGTCGGACAAATTGCCGTCGATGTCGATCTGCCCCGGCGCACGGGTTACCTGTAATGTGGGGTGAAATATGGGTGTAAAACCATTGTCATGTTCATCAGCGTGGGTATTAGTCGCCGCACATATCCCGGCCAGTACCGCCGCACACCACAAAAACCCAAACCGCCGTCTCCCCGAAAACATGCCTCATCTCCTTTTTCTCCGCACCTGTGGTCGACCGCCCGCACATTCCCGGCGACTCCCTCCGGTCACCGGCTTCCCTCACATGGTTCACCATACGGGAGGACCAACTAATTGTTTCGTTGCAATTGATAATTTCAGCAGTCAGGGTATTTCCCGAGGTGATGGCGGGGAACGGGGGAAGCAAATCGTCCCGGCGGATGTCCAGCCGGGACGATTCGTTGTGGCATATCGTGGCAGTGCTGGTTGTTTCCGGTCTATTCGCTGTCGCCCGGTTAAAACGCCACGACAAACCCGGTGATAGCCCGGTTTTCCTTATGTTCCAGATCGCGCGTGAACTCGACGAAATACCGCAGGTTGGTGCGGAAAACGTATCCCGCGTGGCCGGTCAGCGTCCGGTAGTTGAGGTCTTCCAGGTCGGATTCGATCCAGTTGAATAATCCTACAGCATACCAGGCGCTGCGGTCCCCGTGCGGCAGAAACACCACCTCGCCCAGCGCTCCCCGCGTTTTGATTTCCCCCACGGTATTGGAATCACCGGCGAACAGCGGATCACTGTCCCGCCGTTCGAGGTACTGGATGTTTACTTCCAGCGGGCCGCCGGCCACTGTGAGGTCCGGGCCGAAATATTTGACCTCGTTGGCCGCGGAATTTCCTTCCTTGCCGTAGTAGCCGAACCCGCCGATCCGCACATTTTCATTGATTGTCTGCGACAGGCGGCCGACGAACGATTTGTATTTATCGTTGTCGAAGACATGATGTTCATCGGCGGCGCCGATGCCGTTGCCGTTGGTGATTTCGGCCATCACATCGGTTCCGGTGGGGAAACCGTACGTCAGCATGATTCCCCTGTCGTACGTCAGATTGATGCGGGATTGACCAACTCTGGCTTTGTAAACCGGGTAATCCTCATATGTCATCCGTAGTTCCCGTTTAAACAACGGGTCGGAAATCTGAAATTGCCCGAAATACACGTCCAGTTCCGAATCAAACAGGTTGTTGAACATGATGTAGGCATCTTCGATCCCCGCGACTTCACCGCGTTCACTCAGGAAAAAATAGAAGTAGTAGGCGAGGTTGTCGGTCAACGACCCGCCGGAGAGCAATTTCAGGTTGTACGGCGTGGACAGATCTATTTCGCGGTCGGTTTCACTTTGGTACTTAATGAATCCTTCCAGCCGGCAGGCCAGCGGCAGATCACGAATGAGGCTCAGGTTCTTATCGCCGGTATCCACGAAATACCTCGGCGCTTCTTTGTCCTTCAGTACAAAGCCGTTGCCGGCGAATTCATCCCCGTACTCCTTGAGTTTGGGGAAGGGGGCATGGCAGGTCGTGCAGGTCATGTTGTACTTGCGGGCGAAGGCCGGTACTGCCCGACTGTCCTGGTACTGTCCCACCAGGATGACCCCGGCAAAAAACACGACAAGGATGACGGCAAACAGTGAGCGTTTCTGTGGCCGCATATTTTCCCTCCTAGGGCAGGATGTTGACAATCGTCGAATGAGTGTTCACCACGATAATTTCGGTTTCCTCTTCCGGGACATGCAGGAAATCGCCCACCGATTTAACCAGCCGCCGATAGTTGAGTGTTGCGGTCACGGCCAGCGGGCCGGGAGGCAGGTTGTCCGGCAAATTGAACGTATATGTCTCCATTTTTGTCTCTCGCGGTCCCAGCCGATAATCAACGCCGAGCGAGGCGGTATTCCATTGCTGGATGGTCATCCGCCCCTGCGGATCGAAGTACGGCATGCGGAAGATGCGGTCTCCCGGGGGGACCGCATCACGCGCCACGCCGGGAAAGTCGGGTTGTCCGAGGGCAATGCCCATGTCCTGATAGGCGAGGTCTTCGCTGCCGATGGTGTATTGCTCGCCGTCAAAACCCTTCGGATTGACCTTTAGGTGGTGTACGCCGCCGGCGGCGTCCGTCGCCTCCACATGGGCCCAGACAATCCGGTCTTCCACCGAGCCGCTGGGGAATTTATGGCCGGTTTTCTGGTTGAACAGCGCCAGCGTGAATTTGACCGTCTCGCCCGGTTCTGCTTCAATAATGTCCGGGTGAATCCGCAGTTCAATCGTCCCGCGGACTTTGCCGGGATCGTGCGCGCCGTGGAACAGGTGTTGGGCGGCGTCCGCGTAATGTGCGCCCATTTCGGCAGTCTGCCCCGGGGCATACGTCATGTGGCAATCATGGCAGCGGACGCCCTCTTTGGCATAGGGGCCTTCCGACCACTCCAAATGCGTCGATTTGACCCAGACGTCGTATGGGCTTTTCTCATTGTGGCACGTGCCGCAAAATTCGGCCGTGCTGAGGAATGCCGATTTCGCGGTTTCATGTTCGGGCGAGGCGAGGTTTTCCCGTGGCCCGTACTTGATATTACCCGGTGAGGTAATCCAGTTGAAGTTATACGGCGTGTCCCCGGCGAATCCAGTGACTGTATGGCAGACCTCGCACGAAACCGATTCATTGGCCCGGCTGTTTTCCGCAGGGTGCGGCGGCGGGACGTCCCCGGCCAGAAATGATATCGGTGCATGGCAGCCGTTGCAGCCGGCTTTGACCCCGGCGACTTTCTCGTCTTTTTCCGCATGCGGCACCGCCAGCTTGAAGTATTCAATTTCATCCCAATGGTGGGTGTAACACTGCGACATCATGGCCTGTGTCCACTGCCGGTAAATGTCGACATGGCAGGATGTCCCGCAAAAACCCGGGGTTTCGTAATCATCATATGACCGAGTGCCTAGGGCCGCATCGCCGGCGGGCGGCGATTGCGCCATAGCAACCGCGGCCAACAGCAGGACCAACCCTAGCACTGACAACGACAACTTCGTGGGCACCCGCGCCCCTCCCGCTCCCGGTGTGCATTGCGTCTGTTCCATCATAACCCTCCCTGTTATGCAGCATTGGTTTTTTCCTCAAGTACCAAAAAATATGTTAAAAATTGGGGGATTTGTCAATTCAAAGATGTTCCTGTGGGAGGATGGAGACAATAATCGGCCTGTTGAATTGCCGATTATGCGAAACCATTGACGGGAAGAAGCAGTATGCTGTTCACGCGTACCGGACAAGCCGGTCTCCGGGGGCCGGAAGACTGCGCAAAATAGTGCTTGATAATTTTAAGGCAGCGCGCTGCCTTCACCCTGTCCCCGCAGCCGCTGCAACCGATCAGCGGCGTCGGCAAGCTCGGGTATCGGATGGTCGGCGTCTTTCCAGAGGTCCAGGAAGATTGCGTACTGCGCAACGGCCTTGTCGTACCAGCGTGATTGTTCGTAGGCCAGCCCGAGGTAATAATGCATTTTGACGCTACGGATCGCCCAGGCCACCCGCAAGATGGAATACCTGTTCAGCAGCCGTTCGAATTCGCCGACCGCATCGGACAATCGCCCGGTTTCCTGATAGGCCCGGGCCAGCAGAAACCGGGTCGGAAAATTATTGAACGCGCGGGCGGCGACGGCCAGATGATCAACGGCCGCCGGATAATCCTTTTTGGCGAAGGCAATGCACCCCCGGGCGTACTCGAGATAACTTTCCGGATACTCCATGCGTCCCAGGTCATCTGCATACTCAACGAGGGTTTGCTCGGCCAGTTGAATTCGGCCGGTTTCCGCCAGCAATTGGATATATTCATGGCGGTCATGATTTCCCAAACCGGGATAGGCCTCCCGATAAATTTCCATGTGCGTGTGAAATTCCCGGATGGCCGCCTCATACTCGCCCAGCTCCAGATACAGCCAGGCCATGGCGAAATGTTTAAATCCGGTATCCACGTGCCGGGTCGAGTTGGGGTTTTCCTCGAGGTCGCGGGCGATCCCCTCCTCCAGGACCCGCAGCGCTTCCTGGAATTTTCCCTGGAACGTGGGGATCTTGGCCAGGTACATCCGGCCCATGACCCGCGTCTCATAGTCTTTGTCTTCCGCGATACTGTGGAAAAGTCTTCCGGCTTCATCATAGTCGCCCTGCAACAGATAGATGTCGCCGAGCATGGTCCGTGATTCCCGGAAATCCGGTTTGATCTTGAGGGCCTGACGATACGAGGCGACGGCCAGATCGATGCGCCCGTTGTTGGCGTAAATCTCTCCCCGCGTGTCGTAGGGATTGGCCTCGTCGGGGGCCAGACGGATGTAGGCATTAGTGGCGTCAATGGCCGCTTCATACTCGCCGAGAGTATTATAAATGTACGCCAGGTTGTTATAGGCCGTTTTGTACAAGGGGTCCACTTGCAGCACCCGGCGATTGTAATCGATTGCGGCCTCGTATTTCTGCAGCCGGTTGCAGTATCCGGCGGCGAGGGCCAGCATTTCCTTATCGTCCGGGAAACGTTCAATCCCGCGTTCGATTTCGGCAAGTGCCGCTCCCATGCCTTGCATGTACAACGTATTGTTGCAGTTGATCAGATATTGATCGCGCGTGCTGACGTGCGCGGAATACCGGACTGCCTTGGTGATCAGATCGCGGTCGATGATCCCGGCCAGATAGTAATACGCCATCGCCAACGTCGAATCGTGGGACAGCGCCTCCTGAAAAGCCTCACCGGCTTCGACATGGTAGAGTTTGTTCAATAAATCTTTACCCCGCAGGTACGCCAGGTAGGCCGCCGGCGAATGGGATGTAATATCGGCGATCAGCGGGTCGGGTTCCTGCCCGGCCGCGGCGGGCAGGGCCAGGTCCTGTTTGACCAGAGTAGAGAGGCGGTCGACAATTGAGAAGATGTTTTCGCCGGGATTGCCCATCACCTGCTGTGCCGCCAGCACGCGTCCGTCACGGGCATCAACCAGTTCGGTCGTGACGACCAGCGTGGGTTCTACTTGCAGGATATTACCCAGCAGCAGGACATCCGCCCCGGCGCTGTCGGCGATCTCCCCCGCGGTTTCCCGGCTGACCGATTTTTGTCCCTCCCGGCCCAGCAGTTTGAGCAGATCGTACAAGCGTTGTCCGGACAACACCCGCAGATACGATGATTCCGACAAATCGGTAATTAACAGGTTGGTGGCGATTTCCCCGAGGTGCAACGAATCGGTCTTGTCGGCGACATTATCGAAATACATAATGGCCACGTACGATTCGACTGCGGTCGCTTCCTGCGTCGGCCCGATATCGATTCTCCAGGGTTTCAGCAGCAGAAGAAGCACCGCGGCCGCGGCGAACACGATGGCCGGGACGAGCGTCCGCCGGCGCCGGTCGCCTGCTGTCTGCCGCCGGAATTCAGGCAGTTCCTGCGCCAGTTGCCGGATATCGTCTTGAATATCGGGGTCGTTGCGCAATAACCCCGCGCTCTCCTTGAACCTGAGATACGAACGGAAACAAACATCGCATTTGTACAGATGGATCTCGACCTCGCGCTGTTCATCTTCCGCCAGCAAACCAAGCTCATACGCATACAGTTTTTGCGCGAGTTCCTTGTTACCACAACTACTCATGCGGGATGTCTCCTTTGTCCAGACATTCCTGAAGCATCGTCCGCGCCCGGGAGAGCGAAATATAAAAGGCGTTTCGTGACATGGCGAGCTTGTCCGTGATTTCCTCGGTCGAATACCCCTGATACCGGAGATTGAGGATGCGCGCATGGCGCGCGTTGGCCGCATGAAGCTTTTTCAGACATTCCCGCAACTTCAGTTTGAGCAGCGGATCAGGGCTGCTCACCTGCTGGTCGGCGCAGGTCTCCGACATGTGTATCTCCCGGTCCGTCTTTCGGCCGTGTGCCCGGTAATAATGCATAATATGGTTTAACAATATCCGGTGGGCCCACGGGGCGATATCATCCATTATGTCGGCGCTCCGGTATTTATCGGCCACGGTCATCAGCGCCGTCTGTACGATGTCCGGGGCGGCCGGCGAGTTCCCGGTCTTAAATTCCGCGAAAGCCAGAAATCTTTCATGCAACAGGCGAAAAAATTCTTTTTCGTCATTTGTGTTTCCGGCTCTGGCCCCAAGATAAAGCTGTTGGATCGTCGCGTGTTTCACATCGCTCTCGCTTTATTGCGCCAAATATAGCCGGCTCCAGGAGATAAAACAACCATTTTGCGTGGGGGCCGTGCTTGACCGGCTCCCGTATTGCGCCCGGTCAAAGCCGGGAAAAAATATTGCGGGCGGAGAAAGATTCCCACGTTGGAGGGAATGTTACCGGTGGAGCGGAAAAGTGTGGACCTCGGGCGTGATCCTTCCGGTTGGGAAAGGACTTTGGGGCAAGGGGCGAACTTATACCGGTGGGCGCCCGAGGTCCAATTTTTCAACAAAAGTAGGCCTGGGGAATAACTTAAGCGAAAGTTGTTATGCAATTACTGCTTCTGCGTTTCCGTTTTGCGCTGTTGGGGGTGGATGGTACTGAAATCCCTGCCCCGGCCGGTTTCGTTGGGCGGGGACGCGTATGCGGAAAACATACTCAATACAAAAAAGCTTAAAACTGAGGAGGGCTCATCGGGGGAGGGGTCGCGGGATCATAATCAAGCGGCTTGTGCCGGGACCGTGAGTTGTCAACAAGATGCCGGAATTCGTCAGATTTCATCGACGATGCTGAAAAAACCGGTTGCCGGCCGGGCTGTTTAACTCAATCAAGAAAAACTGCAATGGGGAGACTGACATGCGCAAAGCGATCGTTGCCGGTTTAGGTGTTTGTCTGATCGGCTGGCTGGGTTTTCAGATACAATCACACCCTGCGGCCGGTACTACTTGTCTCGCAAAAGATTCTGTATTGGCGAAAGAAAATCCCGCAAACCCCGCAGCGGGTTTCGTGCCGCTGCCGTTCGTGACTAATGAAGGCCAGTTTCCGCCTACCGTGGCCTATTGTGCGATGACCACCTCGGGTCCGGTGGCGGTGAACCATAATGGAGATATACTCTATGCTGATCGGGGCCGGCGGGCTGGTGCCGGGCGAACGCCGCTGCAGGAGCATTTCGCCTGCGGATTACCGGTGTGCGTCGAAAGTGCAGCAACTGCTCCGACCAGGGTGAACTATTTTCTGGGGAACGATCCGCATTCCTGGCACCGCGATGTGCCTACCCATCGCCGTGTGACGCTGGGCGAGGTCTATCCGGGAATCAGCGTTGATTTGTTGGCGAAGGATCATACCGTCGAGAAAATATTCTCACTTGCGCCGGGGGCCGATCCGGCCGCTATTCGCGTGGGTTTTTCCGGCAGCAGCGGTTTGTCCACCACGCCCACCGGCGAGTTGCGGGTTGAGGCCGAAAGCGGAGAATTCCTGTTCAGCAGGCCGCTGGCTTATCAGGAACAGGCGGGGCAAATACAGTATGTCGATGTCGAATATCGAATCACCGAGGACGAGTACGGTTTTGCTGTTGGCGAGTACGACCCGACCCGCATGCTGACCATCGATCCGCAGCTGACGTCGACGTTCGTCGGGGGTTCCGCGGCAGAGGGAGCGGGCATCGGCTATTCCATTCTGGCCCTCGGTGATGACGGTACCGTGTTTATCGCCGGCAGCACGAATTCCACCGATTGGCCCGCAACTTCAGGCGCATATGACAATACAGCAAACGGCGGTCTCGATTTTGCCGTGGCCAAGCTCGATCCCGACTTGTCCACAGTCCTGACCTGCACTTTCGTCGGCGGCTCAGGGGACGATGGACACAATTACGGCCTGATTTTCGACCTGGACACAGACGGCAACCTCTGGGTGGCCGGACATACAGCATCGTCCGATTTCCCAACGACTCCCGGTGCCTTTGATGCCTCGTATAACGGCGGTATCGATATTGCCGTGTTCAAGCTGGACAACGACCTGACGACATTGCTTGGTTCCACTTATCTCGGCGGTACTTCCCTGGAAATCAATTTCGGACTGGATACCGATGCCGACGGCAACGGGTTTGTCTGCGGTTTCACCAATTCCCAGACCGGAAATTTCCCGACCACCCCCGGCGCCTATGACGAAACCTACAATGGCCACAGTGGATCACCGTATGGCGGCGATTTCTATATTTCGAAACTCAGCAACGATATGACCACGCTGCTGGCCTCGACCTTTTTGGGCGGATCGGCCGGCGAAGACGGTGGCGTTTTAGTGATCGGCGGCGATGGCAATGTTTACTTTACCGGGATAACGGGTTCTTCAAATTATCCGGTAACAGAGGGGGCCTACGACGAGACCTACAACGGCCGCGAAGTCTATGGTGATGCCACAGTCTCCATTCTTTCAAACGATCTGAGCACCCTGCTGGCCTCGACATTTTTGGGCGGTCCGGCAGATGATTGGTCGGAAGCGATCATGCTTGACAGCGAGGGGAACGTGTACATTGTCGGGACAGTTACCGGAGAATTTCCGACCACGCCCGGGGCCTTTGAGGAGGAATACACGGGAATCGGTGGGGCCGACGCCGGCAATGATGGATTTATTTGCAAACTCAGTGCCGATTTAAGCTCGCTCCTTGCTTCAACCTATTACGGCGGTACAGCCCATGAAGTGGCCTTAGGATTGGATCTTGATAGCGTGGGGAACGTCATTATCGGCGGCGCCACCAAATCAGCCGACATGCCGATGGCGAATTGCGCATATGATTGTGCCATGAATTCGCCGGGGATTCATGACGGGTTCGTCGCCAAGTTCGATGCCGACCTGACTTCGCTGCTGGCTTCGACCTATCTTGGCGGATCAGCCGAAGACCGGGTCTATGGCGTCCGCGCGCGAGACAACCATGTATACATCTTCGGCCGGACGAGCTCAGCGAATTTCCCAACTACTGCGGGCGTGGTGGATATGACCTTCAACGGGATCACCGACTTTTTTGTCACACGCCTGAACATTGACTGGGCCTTGGGGGACGACGATGGAGATGCCGTCGCGAATGGGGACGATAATTGTCCGCAGGCCCCCAATCCGGGGCAGGAAGACACGGACCTTGATGGTCTTGGCGATCCGTGTGATAATTGCTCGTCGATTTACAACCCAGGGCAGGAAGATATCAACGGCAACGGCATCGGGGACAGTTGTGAGGTGCCGCAATCGCTCCATGTCGATCCCGAAGGCGGAGGCGACGCACAGACCATTCAAGACGCCATTGACCTGTCCTCGAACGGGGATACTATCGTGGTGGCCCCGGGAATTTATTCTCCGGTCGCAAGTTCGGGTTTTGATTTCGGCGGCCGCACCGGCATAGTACTTCAGTCGGAAAACGGCGCCGGGGTCACAATTATTGATTGCCAGGGCAGCGAATCCGCGCCCCGCCGGGCATTCACCTTTGCCAATGACGAGGACTCTACATTTATCATTGACGGATTTACGATACGAGGCGGGTATGGTGAGTACTTCAGCGGCGGCGCCAGCGGCGGCGGGATACTGATCAACAACTGCGCGCCGACGATACAAAATTGCGTGTTTACCGACAATTCTGCAACATATGGCGGCGCAGTGTACGCCTATCGGAAGCCGGTCCGACTGACCAACTGTACATTTGCTGGAAACTCCGCGCCATACGGCGCGGCGGTGCTGGCCTATGTCCAGGTCGTCATCGAGTTGGATAATTGTGTCGTGGCGTTTAATCAGGGTGGACAGCCGGTCTACTGCCTGTTGTCCAGCAGCGCGGCACTCACTTGTTGTGATGTGTACTGTAATGTCGGGGGCGACTGGGTGGGGGCTATTGCCGGACAAAACGGGACCAACGGCAACATTTCCGCAGATCCGCAGTTTTGCAATGTCGCAATCGGCGATGTCGGCCTGCAGGATGAGACGTCGCCCTGTTTGCCGGAGAACAATTCCTGCGGGGTACTAATGGGCGCGCTCGGGTTCGGCTGTGCCTGCGATTGCGGTGTCGTGCTCGGTGATGTGACCGGGGATGCGGCCCTTAATCCGGTCGATGTTGCGTTTATGGTGAATTATGTTTACAAGCAGCGTGATGCCCGTGTCCCGTTGCCGAATTGCCCGTTTAACCCCGGCGACGTTGATTGCAACAATCAAGTGAATCCGGTCGATGTGGCTTATTATGTCAATGCGGTTTATAAAAGTCTCAATGCGTTTTGTGATCCCTGCGGCTGAGGAGCCGATCACCGGTGGGCACTGTTCTGAGACTGTGACCATCCCGCCGGCCTGAACGAACATTGGCGAAACACACCCGCCGGCCTGGCCGGCGGGTGTGTCATTGCCGTCGCACGGACGCCCGCTGCTTCCGTCCATACTGGTCGGGGAAACTTTTCCGGAGAAAACCCGTAATGAAAATTGTGAGGATGTGGAGAGGGGCCGTGGCCATGCTTCAGCAAACGACAAATGCCATTATGGGTCGAAGGAACGGATATCTCTGATTAAGTGATTGATTCGCAATAGTTATGGGAAGGGGGACAGACGTGATTAACTTAACTTGTCTGCGATGGGTGGCAGGGATTGCCCTGGTAACGCCGTTTTTCATGTGGCCGGGGGCTGCCACAGCGGATTATACCAGCGCCGAATTCGCGCCAATATATCAGCCGGAACTGAAAATTTCCAGGGCTGCAGGTGGAATAAAAATCGATGGCCAACTTGACGATGCCGGTTGGTACAGGGCGGCCCGGGCCGATCATTTTGCCGAACATCAGCCGGGCGACCAAACCAAACCACCGGTGGAAACTGCGGCATTTATTACCTACGATGAGAGCAAGTTGTATGTCTCATTTGTGTGTTTTGATGATCCGGGAAGCATCCGCGCGTCATACGCCGACCGGGAACGGGTCTATGACGACGACAATATCGCCTTACTTCTGGATACATATGGCGATGCCGCCTGGGCGTATACAATGAATGTCAACCCTTATGGGGTGCAGGCCGATGCCCTGTGGTCACCCAATATCGGACAGGACAGCGGATTCGATCTGGTCTGGGAATCGGCAGGTGCGGTCACCGATTCGGGGTATCAAGTCGAGATGGCCATCCCGTTTGCCGCACTGCGTTTCCCCAATCGAGAACAGCAGACCTGGAAAATGGATTTTTATCGCAACCATCCCCGGGAAACCTCCCGGGCTTATTCTTGGGCGGCGTATGACCGCAACGAGCAGTGCTGGCCCTGTCAGTGGGGCACGGTCACCGGCATCGAAGGCGTAACGCCCGGCAAGGGTATCGAGCTGATCTCGGCCTGGGTCGGTCAGCAGGGTGGAAATCTTACCCGGACGATGGTGGCCGGAGCGGAAACCGACGGATTGCGGTCCGGATCGTACCAATATGGGTTTGATTACGACAAAGCGCTGGGCGCACTTTCGCTCGGCGGCAAATACTCGCTGTCCTCCAATATCACAGTCGAAGCCACGTACAACCCGGATTTCAGCCAGATCGAAGCCGACGCCGGGCAAATCGACGTCAACACCACCTTCGCCCTGTTCTATCCGGAACGGCGGCCGTTTTTCCAGGAAGGCAGCGACCTGTTTCGCACGTTGTTCAACTCCTATTATTCCCGGACAATTAACGATCCGGTTTTTGCCGCCAAAGTGACCGCGCGGGGCAGTCGGACCGGTTTTGGTTATCTGGTGGCGCGTGATGAGAACTCGCCGATTACCCTGCCTTTCGAGGAATTCAGCGACTACCTCCTGGCCGGCAAAAGCACGGTCAATATCCTGCGGCTGCGGCAATCACTGGGTTCCAGCGCACATGCCGGGATGATTGCCACCCACCGCATTTTTGATGAGGGGGGATCGGGAAGTCTGATCGCGGCGGACGGGCGCGTGCGGTTTGCCCCGACGTTGAACCTGGATTATCAGCTCATCGCCGCCCACACGGCCGAGGCCGACAACCCCTCGTTTACGCAAAGCAATCGTTTTAACTACTTGCAGACCGAATACCTCGGCGATGACAGTGTCACCGCTGCCTTCGACGGCGAATCGTACTGGGGGCACGGCGGGCTGGCTGTTCTGCGCTGGTGGACCAGGACCTGGAACGCCGCGATAAATTATTGGGAAGTATCCCCGACGTACCGTGCGGACAACGGTTTCGATCCGAAAATCAATCGCCGGGATTTCACGTTCACCGCCGGCTACCAGCATCGGCCGGACGGCGGGTTGTTGATCAATTGTAATCCCTGGGTCGAAACCGGCGCGGTGTGGAATTATGACGGCGTATGCAAGGAACAGTTTATTCGGGCAAACCTGTATAACCAACTGTCGGTGGCCCAGGCCAATTTCCATACCAGTACGCCGTCAATGAAGAACTGCTCAATATGTTCGACACGACGCGTTATACCGGGTTATGGATGATCTATCAGGAAGGCTCGGCCCGTCTGGGCGATCCGCTGGCATTCGGCGGGAACATCTCCTACGGACACCGACTGGCGCGGCGGTACGGCGTGAAGGCAAAAATCCTCGATATTGGTGCCTGGGCGGAAATTAAACCGCACGACCGTATTCGCCTGAACCAGTGGATTAATTTCACGAAGGGCAATGATCGCGCGGACGGCGCCGAACTGTTTAATACTTACATTTACCGCAACCGCGCGGACTATCAAATCTCCCGGCCGCTGACATTCCGGCTGGTCGCCGAATACAACGATGCCGGGAAATCGTGGACCATCGATCCGCTGTTGACCTACCGGATCAATCCGTTCTCGGTATTATACCTTGGTTCTTCTTCATACTACAGCGGGAACTGGCCGGAAGGGTATCAACAGGAATACGATCCGCTGGACGAGTCCTGGCAGACGACTGGTGAATGGGGTTCGGCAACCAAACTGGCCTCGCGGCAGTTTTTTATGAAATTGCAGTATCTGTTCCAGATTTAAGCCGGCATTCCGGCAGCTGCGGTATGTGGTCCCGGGCAGACTGCCGGAATTGTGACAGGACGTGCTTCCCAAAGGGTGGAACCGGAATTCCAAGAAGGCGATTCCGGGTATGAATCATGTCTTGCTGATCTTCTCCTCCGTGGCCGCGGAATAAGGCGATCCCGCAGTAACACATTGAGATTCAGCGTCATACGATGGAGTCCGTTTTTAGTGACCTTTTCTTTTTTGGTGTCTGATACTTGAGGAATGCGTGTCCATTGCCCGATGTCGGATGGCCAAACAGCAGAACCCGACATTAACTCCTACGCGGAGTATCCCGGGGACAATTTTATTATTGTGCGAAATGGCTTTGTATATAATGTTGTGCACAAATGATATAACCGGGATGGTGCGATGGCAGTCATAGCGATTCTCAGCGGTTCATATTGTCATGGCGAACTGGTCGAAACAGCCGTTGCCGAACAACTCCAATACCCCATGATCAACGACGATCTTCTGGCCCTGGCTTCCGAGCGGCACAGCATCGGCAAAGACCGCCTGCTGCGGTCTTTGACCGGTCCCGATCCTTTCTTTAATAAATTTTCCCGCGAGCGACAGAAAAACCTGGCTTACCTTGAGGAAGCCCTGGCTGAACTAATCCAACGAGACAATGTTCTCCTCACGGGTTGCGCTGTTTTCCTGATCCCGGGCAATATCGGCCATGTTTTGAAGGTGTGCCTTATTGCCAATCAGCGGTTCCGGATAAATCTGGCGATGGAACAGGACCATCTTGCTGAAGCGGCCGCCACCGAGCGCATTGAAGAGTACGACAAACAGGTCGCCTCCTGTGCCAATTATCTCCTGGACAAACCGGCGTATGACGAGACGTTGTTTGATCTGGTGGTTCCGATGCAGGATACACCGGTCGACAAGGCGATCGAAATGATTCGTGGTCAGGCGCTTTCGGACGCAATACGGACTACCGAGCGGTCTCGCGAACTTGCCGCGGATTTCCTGTTGGCGGCAAAAGTGAAGGTGGCGCTGGCCGAAGCCGGTCATGACGTCGATGTTTTTGCCGAGAGCGGCCGGGTCACCGTCCGGATCAACGAACAGGCCGTGCGGATGGGCAAGCTGGAAAGCAAATTGAAACGTCTGGCCGGCGATGTGCCGGGTGTGACCGAAGTGACGACCGGGTTGGGGCCGAAGTTTAACCCGCCGTCGTTGAATCCCTGGAACAGGATCGAGATGCCGCCGAAAATCATGCTGGTCGATGATGAAAAGGAATTTGTCCATACTCTTTCGGAACGTCTGAAAACCAGGAATCTTGAGAGTGCAATCGCCTATGACGGGGAACAGGCGCTGGAGATGCTGGATCGGGACGTCCCGGACGTCATTGTCCTGGACCTCAAGATGCCCGGCATCGACGGCATCGAAACCCTGAGGCGCGTCAAAGGCAGCCACCCGGATGTCGAAGTCATTATTCTTACCGGCCACGGTTCGGACCAGGAGCAGGTGATGGCCGAAGAGTTGGGTGCTTTTGCCTACCTTCACAAGCCGGTGAATATTAACGAATTGGCGCAAGTCATGAGAGAGGCGTACGCCCGCAAGACGCGCAAACGCTAAGCCCGATCCTGCCGTCGCCGGACGGAAAAGTCACCGTTGGCGGCAGGCGCAGGTGTGCATCTGATGGAGCATAACCCGGCAGACATCTCACCGCGACCGAAAAACCCAACGGTCGGATTGCCCCGGTACCGCCGCCTGCGCTGGAACCTGATTGTGATCCCGTCTCTGGCGGCGCTGGTGCCGTTAATCATCATGGCGGCAATCAACTATCGCCAGGACGTTGCGGCGTACAAATCGGAAAGCCGCTATGCGATCTCGCGCCTGTTGTCCAACACCAGACGGTCGTTGCAGTTTGCCCTGGAGGAACGGCGGGCGGTGCTTACGCTCATCGCCAAGAACCGGTCTCTGGAGGATTTGAGCAACGACGCCCGGTTGATGGCCATCCTGCGGGATTTGAAAGAATCGTTTGGGGATTTTGTGGACCTCGGGTTAATTGACGGCGCGGGTGTTCAGTCTTTTTATGCCGGTCCGTATGCCTTAAAAGGCGCGAATTATAAAGACCAGCCCTGGTTCCATGAAGTGTCTCTCCGTGGTGTCTATGTCAGTGACGTCTTTCAGGGTTTGCGAAAATTCCCCCATTTTGTCATCGCCATTGCCCGGGAGATGAAAGATGGGGAGTATTACGTCCTCCGGGCCACCATCGATACCGAATTGCTTAGTCGCCAGATCTATGCCCTAGAGCTGATCGAGCGGGCGGACATGTTCATCATCAATAAAGACGGGGTCCTGCAGACCCGCTCGGCGTTCCATGGCGAGGTGCTCGACAGCGTGGCGCTGAACATCCCGCCGCATATTCTCGATCGTGAGATCATCGAAGAGAAAGACCTGCCGGGGGGTGAACGGATGACCATGGGGTTTGCCGCCATTGCGGGCAGCCCCTTTGTTCTGGTGGCGTTAAGTGTCCGCGAGGCCTCGTTCACGCACTGGCTTTATGAGCGGTCAGATGTTATTTTGTTTTTGATCGCCAGCGTCGTGGTGATCCTGGTCGTCGTCTCCTTCCGCTCCAAGCATGTGATTTCCCGCCTGCAGGAATCCGACAGCCGCCGGGCCAAGATGCTGCACAATCTGGAATACACCAACAAGATGGCCACGTTGGGGCGGCTGGCGGCGGGTGTGGCGCATGAAGTCAACAACCCGCTGGCCATTATCAATGAGAAGGCCGGTTTGATCAAGGATATCGCCACTCATGAAGGAGATTTTCCCAAGAAAGACAAGATTATCTCCCTGGTGGATTCGATCACTACATCGGTTGACCGGTGCAGCCGGGTTACCCGCCGGCTGTTGGGTTTCGGCCGTCGCATGGAGACCCGCAGGGAACAAATTGACGTCAAGTCGCTGATCGATGATGTCCTGGATTTCCAGCGGACCGAAGCCGCGCACCGCAATATTCGGATCAATGTCCAGTCCGCGCCCGAGGTGTCGCCGATCCAGAGCGACCGCGGGCAGTTGCAGCAGGTGTTCCTGAACATCATCAGTAATGCATACGCGGCGGTGGAGGACGGGGGCACAATAGACGTGGCGATCTCACAACTGAACAGTAATGAGATCGCCGTGACGGTGACCGATGACGGCGTCGGTATCGAACCGAAGGACCTGCAGAACATTTTTGAGCCGTTTTTCTCGACCAAGGGGGAAGCGGGCACGGGCCTCGGCTTATCGATAACGAAAGACATCGTTGAAAAACTGGGCGGCATTATTGAAGTGCAAAGTGGAATCGGCAAAGGGACGGTTTTCACCGTAAACATGCCCGTCGAAAAAGTGGATTAAGGAGCATTGTTGTGAGTGACTTTCGCGTCTTGCTGGTCGATGACGAAGCGGAGCTGGCCTCGGCGCTGGTCGAACGGCTGGAATACCGGGGGATTGCCATGGACTACGCGACCGACGGGGCCGGCGCCCTCAAACGACTCCAAACGTCCGCCTATGATATCATCGTCATCGATTTGAAGCTGCCGGGGATGTCGGGTGAGGAATTGCTCCGGATTGTCAACACCTCCTATCCTCGATTGCCGGTGATTATGATTACCGGCCATGGGTTTGAGGAAGGCCGCGGTTATGAGAAGCCGGCGGGTGTGTATGATTTCCTGCCTAAACCGCTTGATCTTAACGAATTGATTAAAAAAATGAACGAAGCGATCAAGGCGAATGAGCCCGGACACTGACACCAGCCATACCGATCTGCCGCTCCATGAGGGGCTGGCGTTTACCGGCGCAATTACCGCCTCGGTGACCCATGAACTGAATAATATCTTGGGGACCATCGACCAGATCGCGGGATTACTCGAAGATCTGGCGTTTACCGCGGGGCAGGGGGAACCGATCCGGCCCGAGATGATGAATTCATATGCCGAGAGAATTAATACCCAGACCACACGGGGCATGACCCTGGTCAGGCAGTTAAATGCCTTTGCCCATTCGGGTGACCACCCGGAAACCGAATTTGACCTTGGTAATGCCGTGGAAAACCTGACTGGGTTGATGCGGCGGCTGGCCGGCATGCAGCGGATCGAACTGGCCGTCACCCTCCCGGATGATCCGGTCATCGTCAGATGCAATCCTTTTTTCCTCCGGCATCTGTTGTTTCTCGCGCTCCGGGGGCTGCTGGCCTCAGCCCGGCAAAAGACCACACTGGAAGTTGCTCTCGTGGCGCGGGAGGAACGGGCGATGATTACACTGCAAGCTGTCCGGGAAGGGACGCCGGGTCCCATACCGCAGCCGGGTCATCTGGCGTGGCTTGCTTCGCGGTTGTCGGGGGAGTACACAGAACAACTCGATGGTGAGAATATCGTATTTTGTTTCAGTATTCCGGTCCTCACGCGGTAACGGTGGGCTGGAGATGCAAAGATGCGGACCGCCATGCGGGGCCGGCCTGCGGAAGGGGAATGAATAAATGGCAGAGTTACGAGTCCTGATCGTTGACGATGAAGAGGACTTCGCCGCCACACTTGCCGAGCGGATGAACGGCCGCGGCCTTATTGCCGAAACCGTCTCCAGCGGCGAAGAAGCACTGATTGCCGTCAGCCGGGCAGTGTACGATGCAGTTGTGCTGGACTTGGCCATGCCGGGCATGGACGGTATTGAAACACTGAAACGCATGCTGGCGATCAAGCCCCAACTGCAGGTTATCCTCCTGACAGGCCGGGGCACGATTGAGAAAGGCATCGAATCCATTCGCAGCGGGGCCTTTGAATTCTTGGAGAAACCAATCAAATTCGATACGTTGTTGAGCAAAGTCAACGAGGCGAAATCACGGGCCATGGCGTTGACCGAGGAAAAAACGAAGGATATGATCGAGGAAATGCTCCGGCGCTGGGGCTGCTGACCAGTTGTAGCGGGGCAGGCGGGTGAGGGGCATTTTGAACCATCTGCCTCGGCCCCGGAGTGATGATCACGGCGGCAACGAACAACATGCGGGCCTGCAGTATCGCGGATGACGGCGATGCGGAATGCAGACCTGCCGGGAACCGACAATGATTGCCAAATATATCCCCATCGTTTTTCCCTTTGTGGTCTGGGTCCGCGGATATTCGCTGGCTGACTTTCGCCACGACCTCGTCGGCGGATTGACCGTCGCCCTCGTGCTGATCCCGCAGTCGATGGCGTACGCGCAACTGGCCGGGCTTCCCGCTTACTACGGTCTTTATGCGGCGCTGTTGCCGCCGATTATCGCATCGCTGTTCGGCTCCAGCCGGCAACTGGCGACCGGCCCGGTGGCCGTCGTTTCATTGATGACCGCTACCGCGTTGGAACCGATCGCCACGGCGGGCAGCGCGAATTTTATCGCCTATGCCATCCTGCTGGCGCTACTCGTGGGCATTTTCCAATTCCTGCTGGGTGTAGTCCGGATGGGGCTGGTCGTCAATTTTCTTTCGCATCCGGTGGTTAGCGGATTTACCAACGCCGCGGCCATTATCATCGCTTCATCACAGTTGTCCAAGCTCTTTGGTGTGTATGTCGAGGCGGGGGAGCATCATTACCAGACCATCGGCAATGTCATCGTGGAGGCCTGGCGTTATACCCACTGGACCACATTTCTCCTGGCGGTGCTGGCTTTCGCGACCATGATCATTCTCCGCCGGATCAGCCGGCATATCCCCAATGTTTTAGTCGCCGTCGTCCTGACCGCCGCAATTTCATGGGCCATTGGTTTTGAGCAGACAGCTAAAGTGCAAGTGGACCGGATTGACTCAGCCGAATTTCGCGGCCTGGTTGCCGGATTTAATGAAACGTTGTTGTTGATCAATGAAAAGGCCTTGCAGCGGGTTGCTCTCCGGGCCCGGAGCGACAGTCTCAATCACGCCGCTGCCTTGCAAGATCCCCGTATGCTGGATCTTGAACATGAAACCAGACTATTGAATGTCGAACTCGATGAACTTAGGGAAAAGGCGGCTGGATTTCGGGTTGAGCTGCGACGGTGTCATTTTGCGGCAATCCATGATTCGCTCGGTCGGCAACATTTTGTTTTGCGGGGCGGCATTCCGCCGGGCACACAGTGCGATGATCGTTGCTGGCGTATAAAAATCGGCACCGGCAATCTGGACACCACCGCACTCGTGCTTTCCTGCGGCGGTGCTGTGGTCGGCACAATCCCGGCGGGTCTGCCGGCGTTCAGCCTCCCCCGCATCGATTTTTCCGTCGCCCTTGATTTGCTGCCGATTGCGATGATTATCTCCCTGCTGGGGTTCATGGAGGCAATTTCCATTGCCCGGGCCATGGCGGCACGTACCGGCCAGCGCATCGATACAAACCAGGAATTGATCGGGCAGGGACTGGCCAACATCGGCGGTGCGTTCGGCCAGAGTTATGCCGTGTCCGGGTCGTTCTCCCGCTCGGCAGTGAACATCCAGGCCGGAGCAGTCTCCGGGTTGTCCAATGTCTTCAGCAGTCTGATTGTTGTCGTTGTCTTGCTGTTCCTCACACCGCTGTTGTACCACCTCCCGCAGTCGGTGCTGGCGGCGATCATCATGATGGCGGTAGTCGGGTTGTTGAATCTGAAATCGTTTTTCCATGCCTGGAAAGCGCAGTGGTACGACGGCATGATCGGCATTGTCACGTTTGTCTGTACGCTGCTTTTCGCCCCGCACCTGGACCGTGGGATCATGATTGGTGTGGTTTTGTCGCTGCTGCTGTATCTGGTCCGCAATATGAAACCGGCGATCGCCATGTTGTCCCTGGCGGCCGACGGTACCTATCGCAACCGCGCCCGTTTCAACCTCGGGCAGTGCCCCTATGTCGCGGTCATCCGCTATGCCGGATCGTTAATGTTTTCCAATGTCAATTACCTCGAAACACGGGTTATTGAGATCGTGCGCACCATGCCCGACTTGCGGCATGTCCTGTTGGTGGGTAACGGGATCAATGAGCTCGATGCTTCAGGTGTGGACTCGCTGTCGGGTTTGATCGACCGACTGCACGGGCAAAGCATCCGGTTTTCCGTCAGTGGGCTGAATGATGCCGCGCTCGACGTGTTGAAACGGACCGGGCTGGCCGCCAAGATTGGGGAAAACAATATCTACCGCAATGCCTCGCGGGCGGTGGACGGCATCTGGGAACAGGCGCACCTCCATGTGACCGAAGAACACTGCCCACTCCGTGAACATAAGTACGGCGCCGGATTTCCTCCAGCCGGTTGACCAGCGCGGCGCAGGGACTGATCATGCCACTTTCTTCGGCCGGGCGGCCGGGATACTTGCCTCGCCGGTTTGGCCGGTGACTGGTAGTGCAGCGGTGATATTTCCTGAGGCCTTGTGATCGGCCACCCGGATGTGCCCTGACACCTTTGACAAACCCGGGGTAGCGGATCGGGGGGCCGCGCCGTATGTCTATGATGAGGAATTGCTGAAGGTGATCCGCCATGGCGACGAAAGGCAAGTATACCCAGCGTGATATTATACTGGATTCCATTGTCGACGGTGTTTTTACCGTGGACCGGGAATGGAAGATCACTTCTTTCAATCGCGCTGCCGAGAAAATAACCGGCATTACCCGCGCAGAGGCGCTCGGCCAGCGGTGCTGTGATGTTTTCCGGGCCAGTATCTGCGAAACAGCGTGCGCGCTCAAATAGACACTGCAGACCGGGAAATCATTGATTAACCGGGAGATCTTCATCCTCAACGCCGAGGGACGGCGCCTGCCGGTGAGTACTCCACTGCGCTTCTGGAAGACCAGCAGGGGGAGGTAATCGGCAGGAACTGGAAGGGAAATACGTTTTCGCGGATATTATCAGCCGCAACCACAAAATGCAGAAGCTTTTCAGTATTCTGCCCGGCATTGCGGTGTCCCCCAGTACGGTGCTGATTGAAGGAGAGAGCGGAACGGGCAAAGAATTATTTGCGCGGGCCATTCACAATCTGAGTAACCGTGAATCCGGGCCGTTTGTCGCCCTAAACTGCGGAGCGCTGCCGGATACATTGTTGGAATCTGAATTGTTCGGCTATCGCGCCGGCGCCTTTACCGACGCGAAGAAAGATAAGCCCGGCCGGCTGGCCCTGGCCGAGGGCAGCACCATATTCCTCGATGAAATCGGGAATATCTCGCCGGCCATGCAGGTCCGATTGTTGCGAGTGCTGCAGGATAAAACCTATGAACCGCTGGGGGGCACGAAATCGATCATCGCTGATGTTCGCGTGGTTGCCGCCACCAATAAAGATCTCGACCAACTGCTCCAGAAGGGCGCTTTCCGGCAGGATCTCTATTATCGTATCAACATTGTGCGTTTGCATCTTCCCCCGTTGCGTGAACGCCGGGAAGATATCCCGCTGCTGGTCGAGAATTTCATCGGGCGATTCAACCGTTTATGGAAAAAGGACGTGACCGGGGTGTCGTCGGAAGTCTTGCAGTTGCTTGTCGCACACGATTTTCCGGGAAATGTCCGGGAATTGGAAAATATCATCGAACATGCTTTTGTGCTCAACCCCCATGATCTGATCAGACGGGATCATCTCCCCGAGAACCTGCTGCACACCGGCGGACATTCGGTCCGAACCAAATCCTCCATCGCCACGCTCGTGCAAATGGAAAAGGTCTTTATTGCCGATGCCCTCCGGCGGAACAACGGGAATCGGCCGGCTGCAGCACGTGAACTGGGCATTCACAAAAGTACTCTTTTCCGCAAGATCAAGGATTTGGGCATCAGTCTCCCGCCTCAGGACGGTCGTTCTCACTCTCATCAAGGGTAGTATTTTGCGACTCTTGCAGAACGTTAGGGTCGCAAAAAGGTATTATGCGGTTCATTCATCGTTCTAGCTAAAAATATAGCCACTGTTATATCTTATAGATAATCATAGGGTTAGAAGGTAGTGTCAGTCACCTGCCGAATGTGGCACCCATCCTGCCTAATAGAATCATTGGGAGAAAAAAATGAAAGTGGCGATGCCCATTTGGCAGGGGAGGATTTCACCGGTAATGGACTCAGCGACCCGGCTGCTGATCGTGGAATACGACTGTGACCGTGAGGCAAATCGAACTGAAGAGTCGATAGCCGGAAGGAATATGCTGCACGTGGCCCATCATCTGGCTGAGTTGGGCATCGATACCCTCATTTGCGGCGCCATCTCGCATCCGCTGCTCTCGCTGTTCGCCGCCCAGGGGATCAGCGTGGTTCCCTGGCTTACCGGACCGGCTGAGGAAATACTTGCGGCCTTTCGCGCAAACCGGCTGGAAAATCAGCGGTTCTTGATGCCTGGCTGCCGCGCGCGCTTCCGGGGCTGTCCGCGGGGCCGGGGAAGAGGTGCGCAACGCGGTCAACAGCAAAAGCAGAGACCATGACAGGTCTGCCACAGCACGAAATACAAAATCGGGAGAGACGAAGATGAAGATCGCCCTCAGTGCTCAACAAGATGATCTCCAGGCCTTGATCGACCCGCGTTTCGGCCGAGCGCAGTTTTTCATTCTCTATGATACCGAGACCGGCGGTTTCACAGCACACAGCAACGATCAAAACCTGAATGCGGTGCAGGGCGCTGGAATTCAGGCGGCACAAAATGTCGCCCGGCTGGGCGCCGATGCCGTCATCACCGGCCACGTCGGCCCCAAAGCGTTCAATACGTTACAGGCCGCAGGAATCAAAGTCTATGTCGGAGTAGCCGGTGATGTGCAAACAGCGCTTGAGGACTATCGTGCCGGGAAGTTTCGCGAGGTCAATCAGCCCGATGTGGCGGGACATTGGATGTAGATCATGAAAACGACGCTGAGTTGTCTGCCTTGTTTTGTCCGGCAATCCTGGGAAACAGTGCGCCTGGCCACGGGGATTGCCGCAAAACAGGAAAAGATTATGCGGCGGGTTCTTCGAATGGTCGGCGAAATGGACCTGCGTTTGCCGCCGCCGCTCATGGCCCAGAGGATACACCGGGTGATCAGGGAGGAAAGCGGGTGCGACGATCCTTATCGTTCAATCAAAAACCGCCACAACCGTCAGATGTTGAGACTGTACCCCCAATTGCGACAACAGATGGAGCAGGCCGAAGATCCATTTGCTGCAGCGGTGCGGTTGGCCATCACCGGGAATATTATCGATATGGGTGCAACACCGGATTTGCAGGACGACCAGGTGTTCCGGGCCATGGAGCAGGCAACAAGCGCAATCATCAGCACGAAGATGATCGAAACCATCCGTCAGGCGGCCGATAACGCGCAACTGATTCTCTATGTGGCGGACAACGCCGGAGAGATCGTTCTCGATCGCCTGCTGATCGAAGTGCTGGGTCCGGCCAAAACTACGCTGGTAGTGAAATCCAAGCCGATCCTCAATGATGCCACTTATGAAGATGCGGTCAGCGCCGGCCTGACGGAAATAGTGAGTGTCATTGAAAATGGCAGTGACGCTCCGGGAACGTCATTGGACGACGCGCCACGATCATTCCGCCGGATATTCAACGATGCTGATGTGGTCATTGCCAAGGGCCAGGGCAACTATGAAACACTTAATGATGTCAGCCGGCCGGTATTTTTCCTGTTATGGGTGAAATGTCCGGTGCTGGCCGCGGACCTTGATTGTCCAGTGGGGACTGCCGTCGTGCATTATTCCCGGCCGCCGGCGCAGATAGCTGCCGCAAATGGGGGTGATGTCTGTCATGTTGAGTAACTGGACATCCGGCATACCGGGGAGACGCCACCGACGTCTGCGGGGCGTCCTTACCGGCAAACGCGCGAGACAGGTGGGGCTGATTTCGTTTCTTGCCCCTCTCACCGGTTATGTGGTCCGCGATTTGTGCAAGCCGGATGGCGTTATCAAAACCATCGCCCAGCGGGCGTGCACCTATTTGTCTGAGCGAAAAACGGCACAGCGCCGGCGAATCGATCCCGCGGGCCGGGTGGAAGTGCTGCAAACGGATATCATGCAAAACGTAACGTACATGAGCCAATCGGGAAAGGAGTAATACGATGCCGGGAGGAGACAGAACTGGTCCGCTGGGTTATGGGCCGATGACCGGCCGGGGCGCCGGCTATTGTGCAGGATTTGCGGTCCCCGGATTCATGAATCTCGAACCAATGGGATTTGGGCGTGGTGGCAGATCCGGCCGTGGCGGAGGGCGTGGCTATCGGCACCGATATTGGTATTACGCCACGGGCTTACCCGGCTGGAGTCGCGACCGCTGGGGTACAGACCCGCGAGTACCTCCACCGCCGGGATATTCGCCGACGCTTGCGGATGATGAACCGGCCATGCTGAAACAACAGGCCGAATGCTACGAGCGTGCCTTACGCGACATCAAAAAACGGCTGGCGGACTTGGTAGGCGCCGCCGCGGAAGGGGCAGCATGAGGGGTAAAGGCAAGGGGGGTAATCGGCGGGGATGTGGCGGAAGGGGTCGGCACAGCAGCGCCGGGCAGCAGGTCAACGGGCGAAGGGGATCTACTCAGGAGCAAAGACGCCCGGAAGGTCCTGACACCGGGTTCAGGGGTTTGGTCGCACAGTCATTCCCCGCCACTCACCCCGAAACGGAATCGTCTCAACAATATCCCGTGCGTCGGATACCCCGTGACGATACGGCAACTGGTTTAACCAAGCGAGCGATGCCTGGTGGGCCTGAGATGGATCGTCCGCCGGTACGCCGGCCGGTGCTATATGTCCCGGAGGTACACGTGGATCACGACAAATGCACCGGCTGTGGGACATGCGCCGAGGTTTGCCCCAATGGGTCGATCACCATCGTCGACCATCTACCGCTTTTTAACGAAAACTGCCTGGCTTGTGGAATATGTGTCGCCCAGTGTCCGGAGGAGGCTCTGGCACTGGTTGCAGCCGGCGGATAGCAGGGAGGTTTAGCATGCCTAGAGGTGACGGTTCCGGACCGAGTGGATCGGGCCGCGGTATGGGTCGCGGCCAGGGTCAGGGGCAAGGTCAAGGACAGGGACGGGGAGGCAGAGGTCAGGGTGGCCTTGGCGGAGGACCGAGTGGTGAGTGTGTCTGCCCAAAATGCGGCGGGACCATCCCCCATCAGCGCGGTGTCCCCTGTATGCAACAGGTTTGCCCGAAGTGCGGCGTGCCGATGACGCGGCAAATGTAGTATAACCGGGTGTTATCGGTACTACCGAAATCCGCAAATAGGGGTCGTAATTGATGATGGGATGCTTATGCACATAGCCATTGCCAGCGGGAAAGGTGGAACGGGAAAAACCACTGTTGCGGTCAGTCTGGCCCTGGCGCTTGCGGCGAACAACACCACTGTGACGTACGCCGATGCGATGTTGAAGAACCGAACGGGCACCTTTTTCTTAAACCGCGCATCCTCGAAACCACAACGGTCGGCGTCCCGGTCCCGCAGGTGGACGACGAATTGTGCACGTTCTGCGGCGAGTGCAGCGCAATCTGCCAGTACGGCGCGATCGCCTCCCTGCCGCAAAAGACTCTGACCTACCCGGAATTGTGCCACGGGTGCGGTGGGTGTCAGTTGGTCTGTTCGGTCGGGGCCATTACCGAGCATCAACGCGAAATCGGCGTAGTGGAAAATGGTATCGCCGGAGGTGTGCGGTATATCGGTGGGCGATTACGCATCGGGGAGGCCCAGTCCCCCCCACTGATCCGCGCCGTAAAAAGCAGGTTGCCGGCGGCGGAAGTGATGATCATCGATGCTCCGCCGGGGACTTCCTGTCCCGTTATTGCCGCGGTGAAAGGCGCAGATTATGTGATATTGGTCACAGAGCCGACACCGTTTGGCTTGCATGATCTGCAACTGGCTGTGGAGATGCTGAAGGTGGTGGGTTTGCCGTGTGGTGTAGTGATTAACCGAGCGGACATCGGTTATGACGGAGTGCAGCAATATTGTGCGCGGGAAAACCTGAGCATCCTGATGCGTATTCCCGACCACCGCCACATCGCCGAGGCATACTCCCGGGGAATCCCGGCGGTTACTGCACTCCCGGAGCTGGCCGAGGGTTTTGTGTCGCTGTTTGAGGCAATTCTGGAGCTTCACGAACGGAGAAACGCACGGGTGCGCTCATGAAGGAATTATCGGTGATCAGCGGGAAAGGCGGCACCGGCAAGACCAGTCTGGTCGCCAGTTTTGCGGCCTTGAGCAACAACGCCGTGCTTGCCGATTGTGACGTGGATGCTGCTGATTTGCATCTGGTGCTGGCGCCGCAGGTCCGCCGTGAAGAACCCTTTAGCGGAGGCAGGCGAGCGGCGGTTATTGCCGGTGCCTGTACGGCCTGCGGGAAGTGCGAGGAGGTCTGTCGCTTTGATGCCGTGCGCCGCGGCGGACCGCCCAATCGACTGGTCGAGGAGACATTTCGCATTGATCCGCTGGCCTGTGAAGGCTGCGGCGTATGCGAGTGGTTTTGTGAGGATGACGCCATCGATTTTCAACCGGTGGTTAACGGTCGCGTGTTTCTTTCCCATACCCGGTACGGGCCGATGGTGCATGCCGCGCTGGGTGTCGCCGAAGAAAATTCCGGCAAACTGGTCTCGCGGGTCCGTACGCTGGCCCGCGAACTGGCGGAGTGCGAACATCGTGATTTGATCATTCTCGACGGATCACCCGGCATCGGTTGCCCGGTCATTGCCTCGGTCACCGGGGCGGACCTGGTCTTGATCGTCACGGAACCCACGACATCCGGGCTGCATGATTTGGAGCGCGTTGCGCAACTGACGGGCTTTTTCAACATCCCGACTGTGGCGTGTATCAATAAATGGGATATCAATCCCGGGCTGGCCGATGACATAGAACGGCGGGCTGCACGGATGCAGGTCCGTGTCGTGGGCCGGGTGCGCTATGACCATGCCGTTACCGCCGCGCAAATAATGAAAAGTTGTGTGGTCGAATATACCGGCAGTGCCATTAGTCAGGAAATCCGAGAACTTTGGCGTAATATGATCTATGAATTGGAACGCCGGTCCGAAAACAGTAACTGAAAACAACACTGAAGGAGACACGAGTATGAAGATCGCGGTCCCGGTCGCCGGCGGACTGCTGTGCCCTCACTTCGGGCATTGTGAGCAGTTCGCTCTCTACGAGGTCGATGCCTCGGCCAACACCATTATCAATACGGAATTCCGCACACCGCCGCCGCACGAACCCGGTGTCCTGCCGCGCTGGTTGTCCGAGATCGGCGCCACCACAATCATCGCCGGCGGGATGGGCGCGCGCGCCCAGCAACTTTTCACGCAAAACAATATTCAGGTCGTCATCGGCGCTAACGCAGGAGACCCGCAGACTGTCGTCGAGGCCTTCCTTGCGGGAACGTTATCCACCGGAGACAATTTGTGTGACCACTGAACCACACACAACAACGCAGCTATCCCTGGCGCGGCAGGTCCACTCCGCATGTCTGGTGTGTGGAGCCGGCGACCCTTTGGGTTTGCACCTGAAGTTTATCCCGGGTCAGGATGGAAGTATGTCGGTCATATTCCCGGGTGAATCACGTTTTCAGGGTTATGCAAATCGGTTACATGGCGGCGTCATTGCTCTGCTTTTTGATGCGGCAATGACGCATTGTCTCCTGGCCCGGGAGCTTGCCGGTGTTACCGCGGAACTTAAAGTCCGTTATCAGTTCCCGGTCGCGGCCGGTCGGGCCGTCATTGTGCGCGCCTGGGCGGAAAAAAAGAAATCACGCCTGTACCTGGTGCAGGGTACTCTGCACCAGGACGGCGAGGTGAAAAGCACGGCACAAGCCAAGTTCTGGCTGGGTTCTATGGCGGTAGGTTCACGGCCGATATAAAAAGGACGAGCGGCGCTGCCGCTCGTCCTTTACGCTACAGATTAACGCACTGCAATCGTCGCAATTACGGACACTGCACGCACAGGGCGTCCTGACTCTTGTATACGTATTTCACGAGGAACTGCACATCGAGTGGTGTGGTCCCGCCGTCACAGTTGACATCACCCTTGAGCCACGGACAATTCGGGTAATCATACAACGCATCCTGACTCTTGTACACGAACTTCACCAGGAACTGCACGTCCAGAGGAGTCGTCCCGCCGTCATTGTTTACGTCACCCTTCATACCGCAATCACAGGTTTCCTCGACCCGGCAGTGGCCCAGCCATCCGCCGGTGTGCAGGAAGGTCCAGTACAGCGGCCAGGGTTCGGAAGTCTGAGGCGTGTGGCATGGCAATTCCAGTGGAGGCCAGCAGGTCCAGGCGGCTTCGGGATTCCTCGGTTGAAACGCGCCAATGTACTCCACTTCCTCAAAAAAGTCCGTGCGCACCGTGTTCCAGCCCGGCAGTGCGTTTTGCGGATTGTAATTGGTCAATGGATTGACCCAGGTCCCGACTGCCGGTCCATTGGTATCCGGGACCGGATCAAGCTCACAGGCAGGTAACCAATTCACGCACCCATAGACCGGGTCTTCCGAGCGGTTGGCATAATTCGGCTTGCCGGCAGAACCGTCACCGAAAATCGAGTCGGCCACCCAGGTTTGGGCGGCAGTGTGCAGCGGCCCCTGCAGATTCCAGAAAATATTGTTTTCAAAATGCAGGTCACCGACCGAGAGGCGTTCCCGGCTGTCGTGGCCGCTGGCCAGGTCTTCGATGTTCTTAATCCCGGCGCCGTTCTGTTCGGCAAAGATGGAGTTGAAATATCCGCCGCCGGCGTTGTCACGGATGTTGAACGTGCCGTTTGCGTTGGCGCTGTTACCGTTCGGCGCGGCGCCGAAATAGGTCACGTTGGAGATCAGGGGAAGCGCGTAGGGCTCGACGTCATCAGGCACACCTTCTCCCTGCCCGCCCCCGTCATGTTCACCGGACTGGTCGGAATCAACGGTGTCTTTGATACCGAATACAAACTGCGCCCGGCCGCGGAAACCTTCATCGTAATCAAAATCGTCGTCGCCGACGAAGGCGATTACGACATGTTTCACCATCGGCATGCCGCCGAAAAATTCGATGCCGTCATCAAGGTTGGCGAAAATTTCCACGCCATCGATGATCGTGTTATATCCCACTGCGCCGAGGGTCAGTCCGTTGATCTCATTGGCATCCCCGAATTTGGAGCCGCCGTGGCGGATCGAGATGTACTTCAACGCGCCGGAATTATCCGCGTCGTCCGTGCCGCCGTACTGGTTACGGCTGTCGGTCTGCGGCAGACCTTCGATCCAGTTGACACCGGACGGGTCGTTGATCGTCGCCCTGCCGAGGATTACCACCCCACCCCACAGTGCACGGCCGGCGGGATCAGGGGGAAGCGGGATATCGAAACGATCGTCGGTATCGTCGCTGCTTGACGTGAAGACCACCGGGCACGTCGGGGAGCCGAGTGCGTAGATTAAGCCGCCGCGCGCCACAATCAGTGCCGTGGCCTCACCGGCCTGTCCCGGAGGTGACTTGATGATCGTGCCCGGTTCGATTAACAGCGTGTCACCGTCTTCGACATACACAAAGCCGTTCATGACATGCACATTTTCCCGATTCCAAACCGTAAAACCGTCAATCGTGAACTCGTTCTCCGTTATTTCCAGTTTATTGTTGTCACTTTGGCAGGCGACGCAGCAGGTCCATTCTTCCCCCGTCTGGGCCACCGGTTCCGGCAGAAAACCATAATGGGAAAGCGCAGTCCAGTTGTTGACCCACAGTTCTTCACCCGGTGCAAAGGCGCCCAGGTAATCGACCGGTTCAAAAAAACCCGTCCAGTCGACGAAACCCGGCCAATTCGATACCGGCTGGTAGACAGAGGTCGGCTCCACCCATATCCGGGTCGCGGCAGGCCCCGTCGTTGAGGGTACGGGGTCCAACAAATTGGTGAAAGCACCCCAGTTCAGACCGGCCAATTCCGGGTCATCAAGGTCGTTGTCGCGATCCGGCTTGCCCGCAGAACCGTCGCCAAAGATGGAATCAGCGACCCAGGTGTGCGCCGGGTTATGCAGTTGGGTAACCGCCCAGAAAAGATTGTTCTGAAAATACAAATCGCCGACAGAGAGGCGTTCGCGGGAATCGGCGCCGCTGGCTGGGGGCAAATCCTCGACACCTTTGAAGGCCGGCCCGTTCTGGTTGGCAATGATCGAATTGAAATAGGCGCCACCCGCATTGTCCCGAATATCGAAGCCGCCGTCGGCGTTGGCGCTGTTACCGTTGGCTGCCGCGCCGATATAGGTGACGTTGGACAGGCACGGTGTGGCATATGGCGTCACATCTTCCGGCACGCCTTCGCCCTGCCCGCCGCCGTCATGTTCCCCGGACTGGTCCGAATCACTGGTGTCTTTAATGGCAAAAACGAATTGCGCGGCGCCCCGGAATCCTTCGTCGTAGTCAAAATCGTCGTCGCCGACAAACCCGACGACGATGTGCTTGACTTCGGGTGCGCCGCCGAAGAACTCGATGCCGTCATCAAGGTTGGCGAATATTTCCACATAATCAATGATCGTGCCGCGGCCGACGGCACCGAGCGTCAGCCCGTTGATCTCATTGGCGTCACCGAATTTCGAGCCGCCGTGGCGGATCGAGACGTACTTGAGAATACCCGAACAATCATCATCATTGGTGCCGCCATATTTGTTACGGTCGTCTGTCTCCGGCAGTCCTTCGATGGAGTTCTCACCGGAAGGATCATTGATTTGGGCGCGGCCCAGCAACAGTACGCCGCCCCACAGCGCCCGTCCCGCAGGGTCCGGAGGCAGGGGGATGTCATAGGGATCATCGAGGTTGTCGTCAACCGACGTAAAAATAATGGGGTGACATTGCGTACCCTCGGCAAACAGCTGGCCGCCGCGGGCCACGATCAACGCCGAGGCTTCACCGGCCTGGCCCGGCAGCGCTTTAATTATGGTTCCGGCGTCAATAATGAGTTTTTCGCCGTTTTCCACGTACACGAAACCGTCCAGAACGCGAATCGTGTCCGAAGTCCAATATGTCAGCCCGACGATGTCCGTGCTTGTCACCGTATCGACGACTTTTCCGCTCTCCGTCAACTGGGCCAGGGCTATCGACGGCAACAAGGCCAAAACGAGAAGTATTACCAGTTTGCGATGCATACAGCTGCCTTTCTCCTGTCACATGGTATTTTTGCCGCGTTATCCCGGATCGACACTGACGACAACCGGTCGATGTATGTTGTCATTCAACCGGTTGTCGTGTATCTATGCTACATAGGCAATTGTCCTCCGTTGTTAAGCGTTCACGACCTCCGGTTTCACGAAAAATATTCCCACACGGTCTTGAGGGCTTATTCATTGATCTTCCAAGTGGTTCGCGTTTGCCGCTCCTTGCCGGTACAAATGGCTCTCACTTCACGCATATGATGGGCGGGCGATGTTATTGGGGTATGAACCGGATATTAATTTTCGATTAAACCCCGATTCCTGACAGCGGCGACGCACCGGATACATAGACAGCGGCCAGGCAGTCGTGACGGCCTGGCCGGGGATGCGGATGCTGCTGAGAGGACATCGGACGAAGTATGGGGAACGTGGTTACGGGTAATCGCGCGGGCCTTTTTTAGGTTCATTATATTCAATTTATGCCAATGATCTCTTTTACATACATTAGCCGCACCACGTTTTGGGGATATAATCAGGACATTAATTTTCAATGAAATTCCAGATTTTGCTGGCGACAGTGAAATGTTGCACCCTGTCGGCGGGACGGAGGGGAGGACAGCTGCGCAATAGAAAAATGCCGGCTGGGCGATTGTGATCGCCCGGCCGGCGATTGCAGATGTCACGGAGGTAAAACAGGGAATGCCCTGACACCTACAACGTGTATGAAAGTCCCAGACTTATCGAGCGTCCGATGCCGTATTGCTCGTAGTAATATTTCTTGTCACGATACGTATACATCTTTTCCATTTCGGCATTCAGCACGTTTTTGCCGACAAGTTTTATTTCTACACCGGCGACAATGCTTTTCGTGGCGATAAGGTCCAGGATATCACGCGGTTCTTCATAAACGTTTGGTGCACCGCCTCCGAGGTTGATGGCGAAGGTTTTGCCGACCCGGTTATACTGCAGATTAAGGGATGTCCCGTGGCGCACGTTGTCATAACTCAGTGAAATATTGACAACATACGGTGCCTGGCCGCGCATTTCCCGGGTATCCGGGGCACCGGCATCGAATGCGCGGAGCCGAATAAGCTCAGCTTCGGGGATGTCGACTTCAGAGTGTACAAATGTCAGATTGGCCGCGGCATTAAAGTTGCTCAATGCCGGCGACAAAATATCGAGCTGCTTGCGGATTTCGAATTCGATGCCGTACAGTGTGGCCCTGTCGATATTCTGGGGTTGAATCTGGTCGGAATTATTACTCAATACCGCAATTTCAATCGGGTTGGTAATCTTTTTGTAAAACCCGCTGACCGCCAGGATTTCCGCCGGACGGGTGAACCATTCGGCGCGCAGGTCCCAGTTATCGATCAAACTCCGCTTCAGCCCCGGGTTGCCATTGAACCCCTTGCCGGAGGAACCGTAGTCATAGCTGAAATAGGGAGCAAATTCACGGAAGGTCGGCCGGGCCAGGGTCCGGCCATACGCCGCGCGGATGTTGGCTTGTTTGCCCACATGGTAGACGGCGTTCAGCGAGGGCAACCAGTCATTTTCCTCGATCAGCCCGCTTCTGTATTTGACCGAATCTTTGGTCGTGCGGTCGAACCCGTTTTGCACCCACATGTGGGTTGATTCCAGCCGAGTACCGCCGATCAAATTCAACTGTTGTGTCACGGGGAGTTCAAACATAGCGTAGACGGCATTGATATCCTGCCGCGCATCATATTGTTCAGCGGGGGTTGTTGCCTCTTCAATCAGGTTGTCGAAAATGTATAGCGGCGGGGCGGTGGCCGAATATTGCTGGACCCGGTAGCCCAGTGTATCGAGGTACGCCTCGATACTCCCGCCAACTTGCGTGAAAATCGATGTTCCCGCGTACTTGAAATACCGTTCGCGATGTTCGCGGACTTTGTCCAGGGCGGAAAAACCGCTCTTGAAGTTGGTCGTTGCGCCGAGGGGGATGATTACATCAAGCTTGTATTCATCGTTGCTTTCATCGATCTTGCGGAAAAAGCGATACGGCTGGTCCACTTCGGTGGGGTCCATGCTGTACCGCGGCTGGGCCAGCGGTACCCCGTCACTGTCAAGGTACTGGATCTTATTATTGAAGTAGCGGAGGTCCGGCGTATCCATGTCTGCGTCGGAAAAACTCACCTGCCAATTGACCCGCGTCTCAAAACCCGGCGATAGATGATGTTTTCCGTGCAGTTGCACGCTGTTCAAATCGCGTTCCTTGTAGGACAGGACGCGTGCCTGCAATTGCGCTGACGCTGTATCGCCCTGCTCGATGCTGAAACCGTCGGGCTGGCCGCCCTGCAGGTACCGGGTTTCTGTTTCCGTGCCGTGGTTGCGGATCAATACTGCGCCGATCTTATGATTGTCGCGCAGACTGTAACTAATGTTGGCCAGCCCCCCCAGCAGGTCTTCTTCGATACTGCGGGTGTCGTGGAGATAACTGCGAATAACCAGTTCCGGTTCAGCTCCCATGATCATCCGCCAGCGGGCGTCGATACCGTCTTCATAGAAGTTCGCGCTTCCGCCGTAACTTAAGGTGGAATTCAAACCGAGGCGGCGGCCGAACAACTGGAATACGTCGCCGTACGATGCCTTCACTGATCCGGCAAACGGTACTTTCTTGTGCGCTTGGTTAAAATTCTTGTCGAAAGAATCAAAAAGCCAGGCCAGCGAATCGGCAAAAGCCCGATTTTTGGTATGCATTGGAATATCGTTGGGCAGCTGTTGCGCAAACTCCGAGTCCCACGCTTCCGGGATCTTCAAACTCCCCTTCTCGAAGGTCAGGAAGTTTTCGTTGTAAGTGGTTTGGCTGTTATGGCCGCCGGAGACTGACACCGCAATCGTCCGGTACTCCGGGTAATCTTTGGTGATCAGGTCCACGCTGCCGCCGGCGAAATTTCCCGGCTTATCGGGAGTAAAACTCTTGGTGATGACGATATTGTCGAGCAGACTGGTGGAGATCAAATCCATCGGTACCGCCTGTTTTTCCGGGTCGGGTGTAGGCATCATCGAACCATTTAATTGCGTGTTGCTGTAACGGTCCCCCAGTCCACGGATATAAACATATTTGCCACCGGATACTGTTGCGCCGACCACCCTGGTCATGGCCTCTGCCGCATCACCCGCGCCGGACTTGGAGATTTCTTCGGCGCTGATGGCGTCGGTTACCTGCCGCGCGGCATGGCGATGTTTCAGCATGACTGCTTCGGTATTTTGCAAAGCGCGGCCGGTTACGACAACCGTTTCGCCTTCAATCTCTTTCAGTGGCATGGCAAAGTTCAAGAGGATCATCTCGTTAGCCACAACCTGTACGTTTTCGATCACTACTTTGCTGTAGCCGATGCTGGAGGCGACCAGCGTATAGCTGCCCGGAGGGACATCCTTTATATTGAACAGCCCGTCCAAGTCGGAAGCCGCACCTTTGGTCGTTCCCTGAATCGTAACGCTCGCGCCGATAATGGTTTCGCCGTTGGCTGCGTCGATGACTTTGCCCATAATCCAACCCGGCCGAACAGAATCTGCGGCAGCGTAACGTGTTGACAACATGATGGTTAATGCGATAACACTAAAACCAACGAGACCGAAAACCGCATTACGCAACTGACGAAATAGGAAGCTCCTGGAACTCATGCAATTCCTCCTGTTTGACATCCCCTGTCACGGTAGGAGAATCGGCTATTCGTGTTAAGGGAGTGTGAAGATCAAAATAATAAACCGTAAATTACACCGGGCGTGGAATGCATCCGGCTTTATCGCCGGTATCACCGACCAATTTTACACAATCCTAACAATTCGTTAATCGGGTGTTAATATTGTGTACGTACAACAATGACATGCTCAGCGAACGCTGGAAACCATTCAGTTATTATGCAACCGGCACTGCGCGCATTCTGGTCATTGAACCCGCGGCCGAGGTGTGCCGGCTGCTGGCGGACAACTTGGCGCAGGACGGTTGCCGCGTTGACCGGGCATCAACTGTCGAGGAAGGATTACGTTGCATCAATGCTCGTAGCGTCGATGCCATCGTCCTGGATCTGCGGCTGAACGGCCTGGAATTGTGCCGGCAGTTAAAGAGCGGCCGCGAGACCAGTGACATTCCGCTTATCCTGCTTACCGCCCCGGGCGAGGATGAACAAACCATCACCGGGTTGGAACTGGGGGCCGATTTCTTTTTCGACAGGTCGCTTAATCCGCAGGTCTTTGTCGCCCTTGTTCGTTCCCTTTGCCGAAAAGTCAAACAACAGCAGACCAAAGCCGAGCTCCCCATCAGCGTCGGCAAAATCGCGATTTTGCCGGAGCAACATGAAGTGCGAATTGCCGGCCGGGAGGTCCAGCTTTCGACCACCGAATTCGGCATCCTGCGGTTATTGGCCGGTTCTCCGGGGCGGGTATTCGGCCGCGCTTCCATCATTGATGAGATTTTTAACCGGGACTCAACGGTTACCGGGCGGGCTGTGGACGTCCATATCGCCGGTCTGCGGAAAAAACTCGGTCCCTGCAAAAATTACATTCGCACTGTCCGGGGGGTGGGGTATCGAATCAAAAGCCCGGATCGTGTGGATTCTCTGATTGCGGAATGACAGCCGTCTACGGGAGGCGGCGCTCATCTTTCGCCTGCCGTAAGGGTCCTGGGAAAAGCCGTTGGCCCCGCGTTAGTTAAACCGTCGTACCGGCAGAGCCGGACGGGCTGCACACCATAAAACGTAAAATGGTCACAGAATAAGCCGCACCGAAAATTCCGGTAGTCTTGATGAAGCAGCCCATTATTGTTACATTGCGCTGGTGTCCAAAGGATGTGAGGTTTTCGATGCGATTCTGTCCGGCTTGTGTTCGGTCCCTGATCACCGTCATCCTTTATTTCGGTGTCAGCTTCGCGGAATCTTATCATTCGGTGGAGGCAGTCGACGACCCTTTGCTTCTCCCGTATCGATTCTCGGTCAATCAAATACTGCCGGGGCACGACGAAAAAGGAAACCCACTTACCGAGTGGTGGGTTCCCGTAGATTCATTCAACAACAACCAGACTGGTCTCTATGTTATCCAGAACAGCTGGCGGGAGTCCTTTACGCCGATCGTATTCTTCGGTTTCCTGAATGATCCTCTCCCTGTCGATCAGGAAAATATCAATACAGCGGAAATTTACAGCAATCAGGATGCCGATTTGAATCGCGATGGCGTGCGCGAGGTTTTGATTACCTATACCGCCCGCGATACCGCGTGGTTGGAAGTATTGACGCCGACGGAGAATCAGGGGACACGCCTGGCCCCCCTGATGCTGGCGACCGGCATTGATCGGGATGGGAAGGGAAACTGGGACGGCAAGGCCCACATTAGGGCGGTGACCGATCTCGACGGCGACGGCAACGACGAAATTCTGATTGCCTGTGATGCCGGTTATGATTTATATCCGCGGAAACTGTCGTGTATCGATTGGTTTCGCCGGCGGATCGCTTGGGAATTTCCCGTGGCCGGGTTGGTCAGTACCGTGGAAGTCGCGGAGCTGGCGGCGGGGGAAGGGCTTTCAATCGTCGTTGATGTTGCATCCAAGGGCAACGCGGCCGTCGCCGGCGATATGGACGATGTTCATTCATATGTCATCGTTCTTGATCCATCTGGAATCTTGAAATGGAAGGCCGTGACGGGCGGGGAGTTTACAGATGGACTGCCCACACTCATCGATGTCGATGGAGACGGCACCTTGGAGGTAGTGACTCTCGTGTGGCACGAGGTGGAAACCGGCCAGACCGGGATATCGCGGACCCACTCCCGATTGATTGTGCGGGACTGCGACGGGGTCGTGCGGGACTCTGTTGACGTGGACGCCGATGGTCTGGTAGCACAGATATACCTTTGCGATATCAACAATGATGGACACGACGACATCCTCGTGCCACTGTCTACCGGCGAACTGCGAGTCTATGACCAAAGATTAAAAATGTTGACGTCGTGTCGCTTCTATACGTCGGTAACCATATTCGACTGTCGCGATTTCCTGGGGCGGGGTGATAATCAACTTCTGGTGCGGACGGCGGACGCGAAAGCATTATTGCTTGATGGCGATTTCGAAATTCTGGCGCAATATGAGGGTAAATTCGACTTAAGACATTCGCATGCGTATCGGGAATCTCCCGAGCAGAAGGGATTCAATCTGGTCTTGCATCTCACTGAAGACCAAACTAATCACGTGCTATCGTTCGCGAGGAATCCTTGGTGGTTTGTTTTCAAGCGAAATCCGGCGCTCGCCTTTTGGATCGCCTTCATTCCACTCAGCGTTGTGGCCAGTGTGGTCGCGGTCTATTCTCTTCGGATCCGGGCGAAAAACAGGCAGATCACGCGGGCCAGGGACGCCCTTGATGCCGCGCTCGGGGAATTGCAGGCAATACAACAGAAACTGGTCGCCGCGGAGAAATTCAAACAGGCCCGGGACATCGCCGGCGGGTTTGCCCACGAAATCCGCAACGCATTGTTTCCGGCGCGGGGGGCGCTGGGCAAATTGCTTCTGTCCTGGGGCCGTAGTGGGACTGCTGATGACGAGGGTGGCAGGTTACTGCGCCTGGCGGACGGCGCGGTGGCGCATGCTGTTGCGATCACGAAATCCATTTCGCAGTTCACCGGGCTGGCGGGGGAGACGGCTGGGGGTAGCGTCAACCTGTCCCGGGTCATTGCCGAAGTGCTGGATGTCAACCGCATGATGATTGAGCAGCGACGGATCAAAGTCACCGCAGAGGGAGACGATTCCGCCGAAGTCGTTGGGAATCCGGATCAGCTTCAGGTTGTGTTTAACAACCTGCTGCTGAACAGCATTGATGCCTTGACAAATGTCGAAAATCCGGCTATTATTATGCGGTGGGTTATTACTAACGAGGTGGTAAACTTATCGTTTGCGGACAACGGGTGTGGGATCCCCCAGGAACAGCAGGACCGGATCTTCGATGCCTTCTATTCGACAAAACCGGATACCGGCACCGGTATCGGACTGTCTATGACTAAACGGATCATTGAAATGCACGGCGGCACGATTACGGTGCACAGTGAATCAGGCGGCGGCACGGCCTTTGTCATCACCCTTAAGCGTCATGACCGGCTCGACGGCGGAGCGGGGACATAATGGACAAACCTGCCACTGGACGACCCGCCAATGTTGAGCATACGGTACTGCTCGTCGATGATGAACCCGCAGTACTCGACATGCTGGCCTGTTTGTTGTCTGATCAATTCCCCGTTCTGACGGCCGGTTCCGGTACCGCAGCAGTGGATGCGGTCCAACAAGATGGCGGAATTGCCGCAGTCGTCATGGATATCAAAATGGCCGGTATGGATGGTCTCGCGGCAGCGCGCGAGATTCGAAAAATCGCGCCGGATGTCCCCATTATTTTCCACACCGGATATCCGGGTGACTATAATGAAGACGAAATCGACGCAACCGAAAAACCCTTCGACTATGTCCTCAAGGGAGAGGCCATTTCCCGGATCATCCGCGCCGTGCGCAATGCTGTCGAGTGTTATCGTTTGAAACGTGGAGGCGGGTTTCCGGCGGATGGCACTGGTGCGATGGGTGGGATTATCGGCCGTTCACAGCCGATGCAACACGTGTTCGGGCTGATTCGTCGGGCCGCTCCGACCGACAGCCGGATTATGATCCTGGGAGAGACCGGCACCGGCAAGGAACTGGTGGCGCGCTCGCTCCATGCCCAAAGCCCGCGAAAAGAACACCGGCTGGCCATTCTCAATTGCAATCATAAATCGCCGGACCTTGTCGAAACGGAACTGTTCGGTCATGTCGCCGGCGCATTCACCGGCGCTGTGGGCAACCGGCTGGGCCTCTTTGAATATGCGGACAAGGGCACGGTCTTTCTGGACGAAATCGGCGATCTGGACATGACGACGCAGGCGAAAATCCTCCGTGTCCTGGAAACCGGCGAGTTCCAGCGGATCGGCGCCCCGGAAAACCTGCGGACCGATGTGCGAATCATCTGCGCCACTCATCGCAACCTGGCCGATCTGGTGGCGCGGCAGGTGTTTCGTGAGGATTTGTTTTATCGGCTGAAGGGGATCACCGTCGAACTGCCGCCCTTGCGCGACCGCCGCGAGGATATCCCCCTGCTGGTCGAACGCTTCCTCGATCGATGCACCGTCGAACAGGGTCTTTCACCCAAGATTTTTGATTCCACGGCAATGGATGAATTGATCGCTTTCGACTGGCCGGGGAATGTCCGCCAGCTCCTCAACACGGTCGAGTCGCTGGTCACGCTGGCCGAGTCGGACATCATTTTCGGTGATGATGTCAAGCGCTTCCTCAACCTCGATCAACGCCCGGATACGCTCACCTGCGGCAATTTGACCGAGAGAGTGCGTTCGTACGAAAAAACGCTGATCATCGCTGCCCTCCAGCAGACGGGGTACAACATCTCGGCCGCCGCGCGCGTACTGCTGATCGACCGCACCAACCTGCGCAATAAAATCGCCCTGCACGGTATCAGTCTCCCTTCACTTCACGGCGAATAGGCATCACGGCCCGTTTCCCTGGGGTAAATTTACCGACCGTTTTGTCGCGACGCTGGTATGGAGTTACTCAGGGGCGACGTCACGGCGGGGGGCATCGCTTTCAATAATCTTTTCTCGTTTAATAACTTGCTCGTTTTTTACCAGCAGTCGGCGGACGGGCATGGCGGTTGATTAGTGAGAGGCTCAATGGATAGGATAAATCAAACAAATCAAAAACAGGAGGATGCAGTTGAAACATTTGCCGAGGATTTTGACGGTATTGTCAGCGATGCTGCTCATGAGCATCAATGTGGAAGTAATGGCCGATTGTACGGAGTTGTCCAATTTCACCCAACCATACGATCCTGACGATTGCACTATCGGCTTGTGGCATTTTGATGAATGCGATGGCGACATAGTCTACGATGCGACTGTTCACCATAATGATGGTATCCGATCCGGTCCGGGTTGGGATGGGCCCGCTTGGAATTCCAGCGGTCGTTTCAACTGCGCCGTGTGCTTTGAAGGTTACGCGAATGATTATGGAGATTCTATCCATATCCAGCTTGATAATCTCGATTTCTATGCCGCATCACATACAGTCGAAGTATGGGTCATGCTGAACAGCCTTGGTACCCAGCAGACTATTCTCTCTATGCAGGGGGTCGGCGACCAGGTCCCGATGTATATCTGGCCCGACAGTACGGTATCGTACCGTCTTGTCGGAAGTGGCGGCCAAAAGGTTGAACTGCACAGCATCAGTAAACTTATCACCGGACGCTGGTATCACGTTGCCGGACGGTATGACGCCGTCACGAATGAACTTGCG
>JAGVQM010000002.1 GCA_020051695.1 Candidatus Zixiibacteriota bacterium
CGGAAATCAATTCCCGGTGCTGGCAGCGATTGGAACCCAAAGTGTCACTGAAGGCGCTAATCTGAATTTCGGCGTTTCGGCGAGTGATCCCGATGCGACGATACCTGCATTAATCGCTGAAGATGTTCCGTTCAACGCCACGTTCATCGACAATGGGAACGGCACGGGGACATTTGATTTCAATCCCTTGTACACCCAGTCGGGAGTATACAATGTTCGGTTTATTGCCTCGGACGGCGCATTGGCTGATACCGAAATCGTGGCGCTTACGGTCAATGAAGCGGGGAATCAAACGCCGATCATTGACCTGATCGGCAATCGCACGATGACCGAAGGGCAGGTGCTGTCAATTCGCACATTTGCGGTGGATCCGGATGCCGATCCCATAACCTGGGCCACCACCCTGCTGCCCACGCATGCCACCTTCGTCGACAGCGGCAACGGGGCCGGCGGATTTGTCTTTGCACCCGATTACAATCAAAGCGGCACGTACTTCATTACCTTCTTCGCCTCCGATCCTTCGGATGCCCAGGCCGATGAACTAGTCCGCATTACGGTTGTTGAAGCCGGCAACCAGGCACCGGTCGCCGACGCCGGTCCCGATCAGTTGAATCTCACTGCTGGGACCCTGATTACGCTGGACGGCACAGCATCCTATGATCTCGAGGGTGATTCGCTCAGCCACGCTTGGTTACAGGTGGCCGGTCCTTCGGTTACGCTGTCGAACAGCAATATCGCCCGGCCGACTTTTACCGCGGCAATAAAGGGGATTTACATCTTTGAATTAACCGTCTTCGACGGCGCGGCATACTCCGCGCCCGATTCAGTGATGGTGACTATCCTGAATCAGGTCCCCACGGCGGACGCCGGGACCGATCAGAGCTCCCTGCCGATCAACAATGTCGTGTTCCTCGACGGTTCCGGGTCTGCGGACCTCGATGGTGATTCGCTGGATTATCACTGGTCGCAGAGTGTGGGACCGGCGGTGACCCTGAGTGATTCCAACGCCGTCGATCCGCAGTTCACCCCGCTGATCGGCGGGACGTATGAGTTCCAGTTGATTGTCGATGACGGCGAAACGATTTCTGCTCCCGACGCGGTGACCATTACGGTCAGTTCTCAACCCGCGCGGATTACGGATTTGAATGCGCAGGTCAGTGCCGGCGCGATCCTTTTGACCTGGACGCCGGTGACCACCGATACCAGCGGGACACCGACAGTTATTGATCGGTATGTGATTTATCGCGGGACGAGGGCATATTTCGCGCCGACACCGGCTGATTCGATCGGTGGTGTGGATGGGGCGTTGGGCGGTTTTACCGATACCGACCTGAACGGCGCTGACGTGGTCGGTGATACGGCGGTCAATTATTTCTATACCGTCGTGGCGCTTGACGCTGCGGGCAACCAGAGTGGTTTGTCGAACCGGGTGGGTGAAATCGATTATGCGATCATTGCCACCTCGACCACCAGTTTCAACTATATCTCGGTGCCGTTTGCCTCAACCGGTCTGGCGAATGCCGTCGATCTTATCGCCTCAATCGGCGCCGCGAATATCAATGCGGTCAGCCGCTATGTCTCTGAATCGCAAAGTTATGAGTCGCGCTTTGCCCTGGGCTTCGGCACCAACTTCGCCGTCGAAACGGGGGGCGTTTATCAGGTCAATGCGAAAAACGATGTGATCTGGACCGTGGCGGGCCGTGTACCCGATGCCGGGGCGGTCAGTTACTCCATCCTGGTGACCTCCACGACCGATTATTCGTTCATCTCAATCCCGTTCGAGTATGAGCTTGATTATTCATATGCTCAGGATGTTATCGACGCCCTGCCGGGCGTGTTGAACACTTTGAATCGGTATGTCCCTGCCTCACAGTCTTTTGAATCACGGTTTGCCGCGGGATTCGGCGTCAATTTCCCGGTCCGGCCGGGCGGGGTGTACCAAACCAACGCGAAGGTTAATGCCACTTTCCCCGCACCGTAATTCGGGGATAAGTGCCGATAATAGATAGTATAGCAAGTGAGGTAATAGGAGGCACCAAATGACGGCAAGACAAGGACATAGGCAGATCACCCGGTTCTTGAATCGGGGGATTATCGGCGCATCGCTCGTGCTTATGATCGTCCTGACCATGAACGGTTCGGCCTTGGCCCAAGGCAGCATTTACGGCACAGTCCAAAATTCCGACGCTTCCTCCCCGGCGCAGACCAACCTGCTGTGGTGGGGTTTTCTCGATGATGACGACGAGGAAATCCGCATCGAATCCAATACCGGGGCGGGGTATGACGGCGTCAACTGGTGGGATGATTTCCAGAACTATACCACCGAAGCTGCGGGAAATCCCTATGATTATTATTTTAATAATCTGGCTAACGGGGAAGCATTTCATCTGGCCAAGCTGATTCCGAACAATTCGGCGCAGCAGGAAAATATCGTGCTGGCCGCGGCGGCCAACCCCGCACGGCCGGCAGGTCTGGCCGGGGCCGCCATTTCCGTGAGCAATGTCCTCCTCCGCTGGAACCGTGTCGCCGGGGTAACCTACCACGTCTACCGGCGCAATACGTCCAATAACGGCGTTTTCCTGCGCATCGATGATCCTTCCGGCTCACTAAGTAATCATGGTGTCGCCGACTCATTCTTTGTCGATGCGACCTCCAACGGGGTGACCAATTATACTTACCTGATCATCGGTGAAGATGCTTCCGGCAATTATTCTCCGCATTCGTTGACCGTCGCGGTAGATGCCTCGGCGGATGCCGCGCCGACCATCGCGTCTGTTGCTCCGGCGATCGGTCCCACGGTCGGAGGGACGCTGGTGACGATTGCGGGTACCGGTTTTGATCCTGACGGCGTGTCCGTCGATATCGGCGGTGCCAATGCGACATCGGTTACCGTGGTCTCGCCATTCGAAATCACCTGTGTGACACCCGCCGGTTCGGGCACAGTGGATGTTACAATCACCAATACGGCGTCCGGGCTGTCCTCGACGCCGCTGGTGGGCGGCTTCGCCTATTATACCAACAATGCGCCGGTGGCCAATGCCGGGGCCGACCAGCTTGGCCTTACTGCCGGGATATTGGTTACTCTGGATGGTACCGGCTCAGGCGACATCGACGGGGATTCGCTCAGTCATTCCTGGATACAGGTGGCCGGGCCGGTCGTCGTTCTTTCGGCGATTAACGTTGCCCAGCCGACATTCACGCCGACGGTCAAAGGCACATATGATTTCCAATTGATTGTCAACGATGGTATCGTTGCCTCCGCTCCGGATACGACCCGCGTCACTATCAACAATCAAACGCCCGTTCTGGCGAGCATCGGCGCGCGAAATGTGGCTGAGGGCCAAAACCTGAATTTTGGTGTTGCGGCAAGTGATCCTGATGCCGATGTACCGGCGCTGACTGCCGAGAATGTCCCGACCAACGCAACATTCACTGATAATGGCAACGGCACCGGGACGTTTAATTTCAATCCGGACTACACCCAATCGAGTGTTTACAACGTGCGTTTCATCGCCTCTGATGGCGCACTGGCCGACACCGAGATCGTGGCCATTACCGTTAACCAGGTCAATCAGGCGCCCATTCTGGCGACGATCGGCCCAAGGATCGTTACTGAAGGCGCCAACCTGAATTTCGGTGTTTCCGCTGCTGATCTGGACGGCACGATACCGGCGTTGACTGCTGAAAACGTCCCGACCAATGCGACATTTACCGACAACGCCAACGGCACGGGAACGTTCAATTTTAATCCCGATTTCACGCAGGCCGGGGTGTACAACGTGCGGTTTATTGCCTCGGATGGTGTGTTGGCTGATACCGAAATCGTGGCGATTACCGTAAACGACGCCGGAAACCAGATGCCGATCCTGACAGCCATCGGGGCGCAGACCGTCGCTGAAGGCGCCAATCTGAATTTC
>JAGVQM010000038.1 GCA_020051695.1 Candidatus Zixiibacteriota bacterium
GTTGTTTTCCGGCAATCTCCCCCGCGGCGCGGGACTGGCCTCCTCGGCCGCGCTGGAGGTGGCGGCCTGTCTGGCCCTGACCGCGACGGCCGGCCTGGAACTGCCCGGAGAGGAAACCGCCATTCTCTGCTGCGAGGCCGAAAACGATTTTGTCGGCATGCCCTGCGGCATCATGGACCAGTTTGTCATCACGCACGGCCGGCGGGGCCATGCCCTGCTCCTTGATTGCCGGGACCTGCGGGGTGAGCAGCTCCCCCTGAATGACGCCGAGTATGCCCTGGTTATCACCAATTCCGGGAAGAAAAGAAAACTGGCCGAGACGGTATATCATGAACGGCGAGCGCAGTGTACCGAGGGCGCCAAGCTTATGCGGCGTTATGTCCCTGATCTCCGGCAGTTGCGTGATGTTACCCCTGAGCAATTCGCGCGCTGTCAGGAGCAGCTGCCGGAAATCGTACGGAAACGGTGCGCGCATGTCATCGGTGAAAACGACCGCGTTCTGCAGGCCGCGGAACTGCTCCGGCGGAACCAGCTTCCCCAGGTGGGTGCATTAATGACCCGGTCGCATTGTTCGCTGCGCGATCTGTACGAGGTGAGTTGCCCGGAATTGGACGCGATCGTGGATACATCTCTGGCCGTGCCGGGCGTCCTGGGGGCCCGCATGACCGGTGCCGGGTTTGGCGGGTGTGCCGTGACGCTCGTGGACCGGGCAGCGGTCGAGGAATTGGTGAGTACGGTCACCGGCGCCTATCAAAAGCGGTTTGCGTATCCACTCGAGTTTTACCTGTGTCCTGCCGGTCAGGGAGCGGGGGAGATATGCGACATATAAACGGAGCAGGACTCCGCCACGATCTGCGGTGGCTCTGTTTTTTCCTGCTGATTTTTTGCTGTCAGTGCGGCAAGCAGCCGGAACAGCCCCACATGAAGTACGCGGTGGACCAGTTGCAGGATGATTTTCGGCAACTGGAAAACTACCTGCGCCGCCATGCCCGGTATTTTACCGACGACGATGAACTCCGGGAAGTCAGCGCCCGCCAATATGCGCTGATCACCGACAGCATGTCGCTGTGTGAATATTCCCGGCTGATCGCGCCGGTACTGGCCGCCGTCCGCTGCGGCCATGCGCGCCTGTCACTGCCCGAGGCGGTGGACGCGTGGCTTGAAGAGTACGGCAATTACCTGCCGCTGGAAATCAGGGTCGTCCACGACACTCTGGTGGCGCGGCGGTGTTATGATAACAAGGCGGCCATTCCACCCGGCAGCGTCATCACGGCAATCGACGGGCTTTCCGCATTTGAAATCATCCAGTGCATCAAAGAACGCCTGCCGGCGGACGGCCGCAATGAGACCTATAAATATTGGCAGATGAATGAAAATTTCGCCGGGGTGTATCTGGCATGCATCGCCGATCCCGAAGAATATGAATTATCCTTTGTCACGCCCGGGGACCCGTTCGAGCACACCGTTACGCTGCCGGCGAAAAGCCGTAAGGAAATTCGGCGATATCGTGTCGCACATCATCTGATTGAAGACCACAAACCACTGGTTTCCTCATCGTTTGCGGCAGACAGCAGCTATGCGGCATTGCGTATCCGGTTTTTCCACTTTTACCGGGGGCTCGATCAATTTGTCGGGACCATCGATTCATTTTTCCAGAATGTCCGGACACAAAACATCACCAACTTGATTGTGGATCTGCGGGGTAATGACGGCGGTGACCCGCTCAGTTCGGCGTACTTGCTGGGGTATTTGCTGGGCAAGCCCTATCGCTATTTTGCCGGACATTCGGCGCCGTTTTATGATGAATTGAAAGGTATGCGGGAGTCGCCCGCCCAGCCGTTTACCGGACGGTTATTTGTGCTGGTCGACGGGGGGTGTTTTTCCACGACCGGTCATTTTTGCTCGTTGCTGAAATATCATGGAGTCGGGACTTTTATCGGCGAGGAAACCGGCGGATCATATGCCTGTAACGGCGGGTATGAGGACGCCTGCCTGGCTCACACCGGATTATGTTTTACGCTGTCGCGCACGACATTCATTACGGCCGTCCAGGGTTTGACCGCTGGCCGGGGTATTGTGCCCGATTATGAGATACATCCGACGATTGCCGACATTATTGAAGGCCGGGACCCGGTATGGGAAAAGGCCGAAGAGCTGATTAAAACCGCCGGAATTGCGGGCATTACCGCGCTGCCGCCGTTTTTTTAGCAAACGCCTCCCCGATTTTTTTATCTTCAGTGAGAATATGATTGATCAGCCAATTCTGCAAAAAGGCCTTTAGTTCGCAGGCATTGATGGTCCCGCCTTTTTTCAATCTGAGCAGGACAGCGATGATTTGCTTTTTGAGGTCGTTGTGTTGTTCTTTGTGTTTTTTCAACCCGGCGTAACTGATCTCCTCCTGGATTTTTTCCTCGTCCGCGAAATGTTTTTGCGTATACTCAACCAGCGCCTCCAGCACCCGCCCAATTTCCCGGTGGATTCCGCTTTCGCCCTGTTTGAGGGCGTCATCGAGACGATTAATCATCCCCACGAGTTTTCGGTGCTGCTCATCGATCAGCGGCACACCTGTTTCGAACATCGGCTGCCAGGTAATCAACTCTATGTCTCCTGCCAGGGGTGGAAAGCCAACATTTGCGTTCATTTTCATAATCGGCTGCCGGTCATGGTTTTATTATCGCCCCGGCGACGGCGGCAGAGGGAATGAATAATAACCGGTATTCACACTTGACATTTAACCGATATGTTGTAACTTAAGTTATATATATTTAGCTCTTATGGAGGTGATTATGCGTGTAAAATCGCCGATTTTTGCAGGATTGATGCTGATATCAATGTGCCTGTTTTTTTCGCCAAATGATTGTCGTGCCGGTTGGGGAGTGGCGATTGAATCCAGGGCAGTTGCGGCCTGTCCATACGACTGGGAACTGGATCTCACCGTTTCATGGGACATTCCCCTGACTGCGCTGACCATACCAATCATTGTCAGATCGATTGACCCCGGCTCTTTTTGGGCGCTGCCGCTTCCGGTGGATACGATCGGAGGAAACCCGGTTGGAGTCGCCTGGAACTGGTCCAATCCGGGCTGGGCAATGGTTCAGGAGGTTCGCCCGGCGATTCCGCTGGCACCTTGCCCCACGACAAATGATTTAGGATACGATGGCATTTCACCGGACCATTTTATTGTCCATGCAGAAAGTGCCGCATCGTCAACGCCGGCCGAACCGTCCGGGCGTAATGTGCTTACACTAACGATTTGGAATACTTATGTGACGGGAGATTTCGAATTCGATACCGCTTGTTTCAGTAGTCTCATGCATACCATTTTCATGATTGACGACGAATTCCCACCTGTCGATCATGGGCCCACGGGCACCGGCGAGACCGTGTTCTCCAAAGGATATATAACGGTGTTGCCGTCTGCCTGTCCGGTTGACATCGGAGCATATAGCCAATCGCTGGTCACCGGGCGGGAACTGGAACTGTTAACCAATACACATAATGGGCACTATATTGACTCAGACCCCCCGCGATTTTATCAGGTATCGGGACCCGGTACTGTCGATGCAATTACGGGTGTGTGGTCTTGGACTCCGGCTTGTGGCGATGCGGGTAATCATCATGTCACTATTGAGGTGACCGACATTTGTCACATCCCGGGCATGTGCGGCATGACTATCGGCTTTGACGTTGAAGTCGCCTGCGGCTGTTGCGATTGCGGTGAGACCATCGGGGACCTGACCTGCGATAATCTGCTTACTCCGCTGGATGTTTCTTATCTTGTCTGGTGTGTTTACAAAAGCCAGTGCGCGTTTTGTCAACCCGAGGGTTGGTGCTGCACCTACCAGCAGGGAGATGTGGATTGCAGTGGCGGGCTAAATCCGGTCGACGTCGCCTACTATGTCAGTTATGTCTATAAAAATTTGACGCCATCCCCCTGTACTGATCCTTGCGGGGAGTAGGCGATCTCCATTGCCGGAATTTTTCTGTTGTTTGTCTGATGTCAGGCCTGCGGCCGCACATAGTATTTATAAAGCGCGAACCGCACCGCGCCAATTAAGGGGACACCAGGATTAATTCATATGGTGTCCGTTGCGTCAGCAGGACGCGAACAATCAAGGCCAGCCAGAGAGAACCCACGATTATCAACGTCGCCCGATCGGCTGACAACCAACACCACCGCTGCCGTCCGTCGAATTTCAACAGATAGCTCTCAGTTTTCATGGTTTTCCTCCCGCAGTTCAAATAATTCATCCACGCGCATCCCAAGCGTTTCGGCCGGTTGAAACACCAGCAGTGCCGAAAGCGCATACTTGCCTTTTTCGATGGCCAGGATAGTTTGCTGCCGGACATTTACTCATTTAAGAATTAACAGGATAAGAGAACCGCCCGGCGGCACACGGGCCGCCGGGCGGTTGGTTATGGGCAACGAGTTTCTATAGACGATCAAGAACGGGCCATCGTCTTTTCGTCCAATGACACAAAATCATCCGATTCGAATTCGACAGCCACTGCCCCTTTTGCTGTTGCCCGACTCCGGGAGGGAGTGGCAGCGGGTTTCCGTTTCAATCCGGCAAACAGCCGTCGCTGAGATTGGGGCTTGATCTTGTTCTCCCCGTGCGTGGGGGGCGCCGGCCGCCGGTTAGCCTCGGAATTCCGGCCGTTGACGACGCGGTCCAGGTCGCCGACGATGGCCCGCATGATTTGGGCCTGGGCCGACAGCTGTTCACTGGCGGCGGATGATTCCTCGGCGCTGCTGGCATTCTGCTGGGTGACCTGGTCGATTTGGCCCATGCCCTGGTTGATCTGATCGATGCCGTGGGTTTGTTCACCACTGGCTGCGGCAACCTCTCTGATGATGGCCGTGACTTTGTCTATGGACGTCGTCATTTCCTGCAGGATGGCCGTGAAATTTTTGACCGTATGGACGCCGCTGTCGGCGTTTTTCTGTGACTGTTCGATCAGCTCGTTGGTATTCCGGGCGGCTTGGGCGCTGCGTTGCGCCAGGTTACGTACCTCCTCGGCAACCACGGCAAAACCTTTGCCGGCCTCGCCTGCCCGCGCGGCCTCGACCGCCGCGTTCAGGGCCAGCAGATTGGTTTGAAACGCGATTTCGTCGATGACTTTGATGATCCGGGCTGTCTCATCGGCCGAATGTTTTATCCCCTGGATGGCCCGTGACATCTCGTCCATTGCCGCATTGCCGCGTTCACCCGCCTTGCTGGCTTCATCGGACAATTTCTCGGCTTGACGGCTGCTGTCGGCGTTTTTGCGCGTCATGCTGGAGATTTCTTCCAGTGAAGCCGAAATTTCCTCCAGCGAGGAGGCCTGTTCACTGGCCGATTCGGCGACGATCTGGCTGGAAGCGGAAACCTGAGTGGATGCGGCATAGACCTCGTCGGCGCCGGCGCCCATCCGCTCCACGACGTTGAGGATCGGCCGGGAAATCGAGCGGCCGAGTAAAAAGGAAAAACCGAGACTGAGGACGATAATGATTCCCGCGATACCGAAGATCGACAGGACCATCTGCCGTGCTTCGGCGGCCACGTCATCGAGATACACGCCTGATCCGATGATCCACTGCCAGGTCGGCTGCAGTTTCACGAAAGAAATCTTGGGCACCGGCTTGTCGACGCCGGGTTTCGGCCATTCATAATCCACGAAACCCTCGCCCGTGCTGCGGCAGACCCGGACCATTTCCATAAAAAGCGGTTTCCCGTTCGGGTCGCGGTTGGTCGAAAGGTCTTGTCCCTCCATCTCCGGCTTGAACGGGTGCATAATCATCACCGGTTTTGTATCGTTCACCCAGAAGTAATTGTCGCCTTCGTATCTCATCTGCCGCAGGGCATCCAGCGCAAATTTCCGGGCCTCGGCTTCGGGGACGGCGCCTGAGGCAGACTGGCGCGAGTAATAATCCACGACACTCCAGGCCGATTCAACAAGGTGCTGGGTTTTCTGATATTTGGCATTGTAAATACTGGATTTGAATTTCGGATACATCCACGCCAGCAACAATGAAAAGCATACCACGCTGCCGATGCCCAGGACCATGATCCGAGTTGACAGTCTGAATTTGTTGAACATCGAATCCCTCCTCGAAACACGAAGATCCGGCAAACCGTTTTTCGTGAGCTGTATTCACTAGTTCGGCATAGCCGGGTTGCTCTTAATAGTCCCGCGCAAAAAATTGTGCTTTTTTTCACAAGCCGCACAACTGGTTAAGTGATTGTTAATTATTGGAGTACGCACGGCGAATTCAGGGAATTCCCGATAAAAAAGGGCGGGAATGTCTCCCGCCCCACAGGAATTTGACGACCGCGCGATAGCGCGGATTAGAAATCGAGGTTTTGCACGTACTGTGCGTTTTGTTCGATAAACTCGCGCCGTGGTTCGACCGCGTCACCCATCAGGATATTGAATATCCGATCGGCCTCGGCGGCGTCGGACAGTTCAATTTGCAGCAGCGTGCGGGTCTCCGGGTTCATCGTCGTTTTCCACAACTGTTCGGGATTCATTTCCCCGAGACCTTTGTAGCGCTGGAGGTGCGTGCCGTCGCTGCCCATCTGTTCCATCAACCGGTCGCGTTCGGCATCGGAATACGCGTATTGTTCGCGCTTGCCTTTTTTGACGAGGTACAGCGGCGGCTGCGCAATGTACACTTTCCCGCGTTCCACCAGGTCGCGCATATGGCGGAAGAAAAACGTGAGGATGAGCGTGCGAATATGCGAACCGTCGACATCGGCATCCGTCATGATAATGACTTTGCCATAACGCGCCTTTTCGGAATCAAAATCCTCGGCGAAGCCGGTGCCCAGTGCGGTAATCATGGCCCGGATTTCGACGTTGGAGACAACTTTGTCCAGCCGGGCTTTTTCGACGTTAAGGATTTTACCGCGCAGCGGCAGGATGGCCTGAAAACGCCGATCGCGGCCCTGCTTGGCTGAACCGCCTGCCGAATCACCCTCGACGATAAACAACTCGCAGCTTTCCGGGTCGGTCAGCGAACAATCGGCCAGCTTGCCCGGCAGTGCGCCCGAATCAAGCGCGGTTTTGCGGCGGGTCAGTTCCCGGGCCTTGCGTGCCGCTTCCCGCGAACGTCCGGCCGAGACGATTTTTTCGACGATCTTTTTGGCGGTCGGCGGATTTTCCTCAAGAAAAGCCCCCAGCGCATCGCCAACCACCGATTCGACCACCCCACGGACTTCGGAATTGCCCAGTTTGGTTTTGGTTTGTCCTTCAAACTGCGGGTCGGGGATGCGCACGGAGAGCACCGCGGTCAATCCCTCACGGGCGTCATCGCCGAGGACCGTGAAGTTGATGTTTTTCAACAGCCCGTTTTTTGCGGCATAATTGTTGATCGTGCGGGTTAGGCCGGTCTTGAACCCGATCAGGTGCGTGCCGCCCTCGATGGTGTTGATATTGTTGACATAGGTGAAGATATTTTCCACATAGGAATCATTGTATTGCAGGGCAATTTCGACCTGCAAACCGTTACGTTCCTGGGTGAGCGAGATCGGTTTGCGGTGCAGCGCGGTCTTGTTCTCATTAAGGTAATCGACAAATTCGACCAGTCCACCCTTGGAGAAAAACACTTCCTTCTTATCGCCGGCTTCGTCGCCGATCTCGATTTTGAGGCCGGGATTGAGGAAAGCCAGTTCCCGCATGCGCATGGCCAGCCGGTCGAACGAAAAGACGATGTCTTCGAAGATTCCGGGGTCCGGATAAAAAATCGTCCGGGTGCCGGTTTTCTTGCGCTGGCCGATTTTCGTCATCGGGCCTTCCGGGTCGCCGCGGCGATAGCGCTGGTGATACACATCGCCGTCCCGGCAGACCTCGACTTCGCACCATTCCGACAGGGCATTGACCACCGAGACACCGACACCATGCAGACCGCCGGAGACTTTGTAGGTATGATGATCGAACTTGCCCCCGGCATGCAGCATGGTCATCACGACTTCGAGCGCGGGTTTGTTTTGCGTGGGGTGCTTGTCCACGGGGATGCCCCGGCCGTTGTCGGTGACTTCCACGGCCCCGTCCTTGCGCAACAGCACTTTGATATAGTTGCAAAACCCGGCCATTGCTTCATCGATCGAGTTGTCGATGACTTCGTACACCAGGTGGTGCAGCCCGCGCCGGCCGGTGTCGCCGATGTACATGGCCGGGCGGCGCCTGACGGCTTCGAGCCCCTTGAGTACGGTTATTTGTGAGGCATCATAGGCGGCAACGGCCGCTTGTTTTTCCGCATCGGTCATCATCATTTGTACATCCTGCTGTCGTGTTAAAAGCTCCCCCTATTATACCACGGCAAACCACGTCGGTTGGTTCAGGTTGGAATTCGTGCGCCCCCCGGCCGGTCCGTGATGTACAGGTATCACGGTCCGGTAAAGTGGATATCATCGACGATATGTTCGCCCATCCGCCCGTTGAGCAGGCGGAGAAAACTCGATTTTTGATACATCAGTTCGTGCCGCCAGACCGGATTGTCGACTTTCACCAGCAGCTTGCCGTCGGCGCACCGGATAACGTCGGTATGCGCGGCCACCGCTTCCCCGACAATCTCGGGCCAGACCTCGGCCACCGAGACCTCCTTGAGTTTTTTCTGGATCCCCAGACTCTTGAGCTGCCGCCTGAGGATAGCGCCGAGTTCTTCGGGTTTAGCCATAATCAATCATCATTGTCACAACGCACCACATATACGATTGGCGCCCGGCCGCGAGTAGATGGCCCCCTTAACGCCAACATGTCCAACTAATTATACTACCATATAATACGAGTTTAGGCAAGTGTTTTTTTGTTATTTCCCAGCCGGCATCTTATTATATGACAATAAGTTAATGCAAAGATGACATCGTCACGCCGACATATTTCCCTCCGCCGCGAAAAACCCTTCGTTTTCGGTGATCAACATTATTGGAAGATGTCAACGAAAACGCCAATAACACTTCCACACTTGCGCCGGAGAAAAAATTTCCGTACCAGTCTCGTACAAAATCCCGCCGCAACCAAACATGAACGAAATCTGCGGCGGGCAGGCGGAATAAACGGGAAACCATGCTCGATTTACTCTCCAACAAAATATTCCTCTGGACGGCGTTCAATATTTTTGTGCTGGTCCTGCTGGCGCTCGATCTGGGCGTTTTTCATCGCCGGGCGCATACGGTCTCGATCAAGGAAGCCCTGTGGTGGACGCTGGTCTGGACGGTGCTGACGCTGCTGTTTAACGTGGGCGTGTACTACTGGCGCGGCACCGATGTCGCCCTGCAATTTTTGACCGGTTTTTTGATTGAACGTGCACTGTCGATGGACAACCTGTTTGTCTTTCTGTTGATCTTTTCCTATTTCGGCGTCGATTCCCGCTACCAGCACAAGGTCCTGATCTGGGGCATTCTCGGCGCGCTGGTGCTGCGCGCGGCGATGATTTTTGCCGGGGTGGCGCTGGTCAGTATGTTCCACTGGGTGTTGTACATTTTCGGCGCATTTTTGGTGATCACCGGGGTTAAGATGGGCTTTCAGGAGGAAGGTGCGGTCGACCCGGAGAAAAATATCATCGTCCGGCTGGCGCGAAAAATCCTGCCGGTGACCCCCAAATTTCATGGCGGGAAATTCTTCGTCCGGATTGACGCCAAAACCTTCGCCACGCCGCTATTCATTACGGTCGTGGCGATTGAAGTGTCCGACCTGATCTTCGCCGTCGATTCGATCCCGGCGATTTTCGGCGTGACCACCGATGCCTTTATTATTTATACCTCGAATGTCTTTGCGATCCTCGGTCTGCGCGCGCTGTATTTTGCCATGGCGGGGATCATGAACATTTTCGAATACCTCAAGTACGGGCTGGCGGCGGTGCTGACGTTTATCGGGATCAAGATGGTGCTGATGGACATTTTCCCCATCTCGATTGTCGCGGCGCTCAGCATTGTCGGCGGGATATTAATCGTCTCCATCATTGCTTCGCTATTGTGGCCAAGGGGGAAGGGGGAGGAGGGGGAAGTGTAGAAATAGTCTTCGTTCGGCACTTTCCCCACTCTGGGACACAAATTAAGGTTTTATACCCGGGAATTGGGGATTATTTTTGTGGTGCTATATTCACACGCTATTATATTTTTGGTTATATGACGAATGGATGATGAAATGAAAAAAAATGAAGTATTTGATGCTTTGAAGGAATTCGCCGAATCTGTAAAAACAAAGTTGACTCAATTAACACCCGGCGAACCGGAAGACCAACTCCGCAGCCCGTTTGAGAATTTCATGCAAGCATTGGGGCAGGCGGCCAAATTGAAAGTTGTCTGCACCGGGGAGGTCAAACTGCCGGGGCGGGTGGGAAAACCGGATTTTGCAGTTCTAACAAGAGATTTGCTGACCGGCTATGTTGAGTTGAAAGCACCGGGCTTTGGCGCAAATCCCAACCGGTTTACCGGCCATAATCGGGAACAGTGGAAGCGTTTCAGAGCATTGCCTAACCTCATTTATTGTGACGGCAATGACTGGGGTCTTTATAGAAGCGGCGAAGCTGCCCGACCAGTCGTACGCGTCACCGGCAACATTGCGACGGACGGCAAGAAGGCCATCATAGAAGAAGACGCGAAGGCAGTGCATGAATTGCTGACTGATTTTCTGCAATGGCAACCGATTATACCGACAAAGAAGAATAATGAAATCGACCTGAAGGGCCTTGCCGGATTATTGGCGCCGCTGTGCCGGATGTTGCGAGATGATGTCACCGACGCCATGAAAGACGCCGAATCGCCGTTGGTCCAACTGGCCAAAGACTGGCGGCAACTGTTGTTCCCGGACGCCAGTGATGAGCAATTCGCCGATGCCTACGCTCAAACCGTGACTTTTGCACTTCTTTTAGGTAGAAGTGAGAAAGCTGATCCTCTTACCCTGGACAGCGCCGTAAAAGCCCTGAAATCGGAACACAGTCTGCTTTCGCGCGCCCTTCAAGTACTGACCGACCAGAACGCCTTGACCGAAATTGAAGCATCGCTCAGTACGCTGATCCGCGTCATTGGTGCGGTACCTACTGAGGGGCTGGCCGGCACGGAAGACCCCTGGCTTTATTTTTATGAAGATTTTTTGGCGGTGTACGATCCCAAGCTGCGCAAGGACGCGGGAGTGTACTACACACCTGCTGAGGTGGTCCGGGCACAGGTGCGATTAATTGATGATTTGTTGACTAACCGGTTGGGGAAGACGCTGGGGTTTGCCGCGCCTGATGTCGTCACATTGGACCCTGCAGTCGGCACGGGGACGTACCTGCTCGGAGTCATCGAGCATGCAATGAAAAAGGTCGAAGCACAGCAAGGCCTTGGGGCGGTTCCGGCGCAGGCAACTGCACTTGCCAGGAATATCTATGGTTTTGAAATAATGGTTGGTCCGTTTACAGTGTCCGAACTGCGCGTAAGCCGCGCCCTGCGGGACAAACGCGCAGATCTGCCCGCTGGGGGTACACATATTTTCTTGACGGACACCCTTGAGAGTCCGCATACCACTCCGCCAAAACTGCAGCTCTATCTTCAGCCCATTGCCGACCAGCACAAGCGGGCGTTGGAAGTTAAAGAAAAGGTGCCCGTAATCGTATGTTTGGGGAATCCCCCATATGATCGGCATACTGCAGTCGACCCGAGAAGCACAAATAATCTGGGTCGCTTTGGCGGTTGGGTCCGCTTCGGTGATGAATTACAGGAAAGCACCGTCAAAGGGAAAAAAGCTGAGGTGCGCGCACGCCGTGATCCCCGAACCATGCTCAGAAAGCGAGAGCAACATTCAATCCTCTATGCAGATTTTGTGCAGCCCGCAGCCAATGCAGGTCATGGAATACATATTAAAAATCTCTATAATCTATATGTTTACTTCTGGCGCTGGGCACTCTGGAAGGTTTTCGAACATGAGACTTCTCGAGGACCGGGAGTTGTCAGCTATATCAGCGCGTCAAGCTACCTCGACGGCGATGCTTTTTGCGGGATGCGGGAACACCTGCGACGAGTTTGCGACGAAATATGGATACTCGATCTTGGTGGCGAGGGACGCGGCACTCGCAAGAGCGACAATGTATTTGCCATCCAGACGCCGGTGGCGATTGCGGTCGCCGCACGTACCAAGAAGGCAAAAAAGAACAAACCTGCCAGAGTGCATTATGCGCGAATAGAAGGAACCAGGGAATCAAAGCTGAAGGTGCTCGACAGTATCGTCGGTTTTGGCTCCATCAAATGGCAAGATTGCCCCGACGACTGGCAAGCTGCGTTCCGCCCGGCCGGAAAAGGCCGCTATTTCGCTTGGCCGTTGCTGACTGACCTCATGCCGTGGCAGCATTCGGGCTGCGAGATAAAACGGACTTGGCCTATCTGCAACGAGTCCGATACCTTGATAAGACGTTGGCGCGCTTTGCTGGAGGCCAAAGATCGAGCGGTGGCATTTAAAGAAACGCGGGACCGAAAGGTAGCCACCAGCTGCCCGCCATTATTGGAAACAGATAAGCCGGGAAAACCAATCATCCAACTTTCGAAACATGCTACAGCCCCTCGCATTGAACGTTACGCCTACCGCTCGCTCGATCGGCAATGGGTATTTGTTGACAATCGTTTGGGCGATTATTTGCGCCCCGGCCTGTGGCGCGCTCATGGGCCAAAGCAAATCTATCTGGCGAGTTCAGTAGTCCTGGAATTGGGTGGGGGACCTGCTGTTTCCACTTCTTCATGCATTCCGGATCGACATTATTTCGCTGGCCGAGGCGGAAAAGATATTTTTGCTCTATATCGCGCCCCCGATGCGAAGAAAGCCAACGTCCTTCCCGGCCTGCTTGATCTGCTTCGTCAAATACTCAAGCGAAAGGTCTCGCCGGATGATTTCCTGGCTTATATCTATGGCGTGTTGGCGCAGCCGGCTTTCACCGTGCGTTTTTCAAAAGAACTGGAAACACGAGAACTACGCGTACCGATTACGAAAGATTCCGCTTTATTTGAAAAAGTGCGGGCGGTGGGTGCGCAATTGCTCTGGTTGCACACCTACGGCGAGCGCTTTGTCCCCAAAGGCCGGAAACACGGCGAGGTGCCCAAGGGAGAAGCGCGGTGTACTAAACCCATCCCCGGCAATGCGGCAGAGTACCCCGAGAAGTACGTGTACAACGATGAGACAAAAACATTACACGTCGGTTCGGGGCGTTTCTCGCCTGTCGCGTCGGATGTGTATACATTTGAGGTATCCGGTTTGAAGGTCGTCCAGTCATGGTTGAAATATCGTATGAAGCATGGCGGGGGGAAAAAATCATCGCCGCTGGATGATATCCGCCCGGAACACTGGACAAATGAATTCACTACCGAATTATTGGAACTCCTCTGGGTGTTGGAAGCAACATTGATAGAATACCCCAAGCAGGCGAAGCTATTGGCAGCGGTAGTAAAAGGGCCATGTTTTAACGCGGACGATCTGCCTCCAGTACCCGACGCCGCCCGCAAGCCGCCGTCCCGTTCTCTCAATGGCGATTTGTTTGAGTAAAGAAGAATTTATCACTCCATTGCCGCCTCAGGCGGTTTGCCCGCCGGAATTTTCGCTATTTCCAGCCGCCCCGGTAGAGGATATATTTGTCGCGAGTGAAGATTACGGAACCGGCAACCCCAGCTGGTCAATAAAGGAGTGCGGATGATGGCGGGCGGCAGAAAAATCAAATATGTCCTGTTGGCGATCATTATCGCGATGGTCGCGTTGCAGTTTGTCCCGGTAACCAGAGACAATCCACCGGTATCCGGTGACTTCAGCGGAGACCCGGAAGTCAAACAGGTACTCCGGCAATCGTGTTATGATTGTCACTCGCATGAAACGACCTGGCCCTGGTACAGCGGGATCGCGCCGGTCTCCTGGTTGGTGGCCTCCGACGTTGAGGAGGGCCGGGAAAAATTGAATTTTTCAAATTGGTCGGCGCTATTGGCGGACGACAAGAAATCGCTGAAAAAAGAGATTTGGAAAGAGATCGAGGGCGGCGAAATGCCGCTGAAGATATATCTCCTGCTGCATTCGGGGGCCAAGTTGAGCGAGACGGACAAATCGGTCATTCGCCGGTGGGTCGAGGGAGGCGCGACGCCATCGGAGACCCCGAATGACACTGTGGCCCCGGATGTCGTGGATGAGTAACGCCGGGAGTGGGTCGATTACGCCACTGTACTGCCGGATGCGCCGTCGGATTGGGTCTCGGCCTATTGTTGTTGCAGCGTATCAAATGGCGTCCCGAATATCGAATTCGGTTTCACATATAACCGTTCATGCGCATAATCGAAAATGATATTAAACCGACGAATACAGTCGTTGCCCAGGATGCCGTCCGCGCCCTCCTGTTTGGAACGCATTTCCGCCGGTACAAACGCCGTCGGGATGTCAAATAGATCGCAACCGGCCACGCGCAGCCGTTTGCTGCGACCGTACTGCCCGTGGATATCGCCGCTCAGCCCGGTGCCAATATAGCTGCTTTTCAGGCTGTCCGGGAGAGTAAATTTCTGGTCCGGCCGGATCAGAAGCTCCAGCGCCTCATCCGAACCCAGGTCGATATAGAGGATTATCGGGACCGATTCGCTGTCCACCACCTCCACCGTCCCCTCCAGGAACGGGATGTTCTTTTTCAGGGTAATCGGGATGTGCTGCCACGTCGTATCGGCCTGAAACTCGGCGGGATCATGCAGGAGAATCATCTCGTGGTCGTAGTCGATCTCGACCGCGTAATGACCCAGTAAATTCCAGCCGATGACCCCATCGGAGTCAAATCCCTGTGTGTTCGGGCTATTGGAAATAATCACGCGCTGGCTGTCGACAGTGACGTCCCCGAAAGTCAGGCGACCGTTTTCGATCATCACGGCTGTCGACGCCTCCCCCGACCCGGCGCCGGGTACCCGTACCTCAATCGCCCCGGCAGTGTCAATTTCCTCGGCCAATATCTTGTGAAACAGGTAAACCCCGTCAAACCCCATCCCGCTGTCAAAAATGAGGTTGAGTTTCCGGGAGCCGTTGATGCTGGTGGGGATTATCACCCGTTTACGTTCGATCTTGATCTGCACCTGCAGGATTTTACTGTCGGCAACGGCATAATCAGCGATTGTCGCGAACAACAAAACGGCCAATACAGAAGCACTAGTAAAATGTTGCGAGGTCAAACGGGCCATATCCACTTCTCCAGGGTTAATGGATTTTTCCTGGATAACGTCGACTCGACAGATTCGTTTACACCGGCCCCGGAAAATTGTGACCAAAAATCGGCCCCAGTGCGCAGATTGGCGGCGGTTCTCCGCAGGGTTTGTTCCGCCGGGGCAAATATCCCTTGCGGACATTGAATCGCCACGATAACATGTCTGGGCATAAAAGGTGATCGAGACGCAGAGTGCAAACATGGTGGCGGCAAAGTCAATCTCGGAACATCACCCGCTTGTCTCCGAGCAGCCGGTCGCCTGGTACGAGGCGGACAAAACCTATGTCAACATGGCCGGGGACTACGATTACCTCGAAACGCCGTACTACGTCTCGCAGGATTACGAGCTGAACGGGTCGCCGATCCATCCGACTTGCCGGGAGATGCTGGATGCCTACGTGCCCCCGCTGCTGCTGGAGCGGGCCAAACTGGCCGGCCTGCCGGTCCCGGAATACTATATCAGCAACGGATATTTTGAGCCGCCGGTCATTATCGACCCGATTAACCCGTTCATGATTAAAAGCAGGATAGTCCTCAGACCCGGCCGGGAAGCGGCGATCGGGCGGTCGATGACGCGGAACCACACCTACGCCATTTGTTGTCAGGAAATCCCCCCCGGCAGCCACATCATCCGTTTTCGTTCCATCCTGGGCTGGAGCGCCAACCCGCGGTACCGGGAGATTTCCCGGGAGATCTGGCGGGTATTTCATATCCCGCTGGCGCGCGTCCGGCTGATGGTCACCGCGAAAGGCGTTTTTCTATTGAGCGACATTTCCCAGTTATTGCCGGGCAAGCTGAATAAGCGCGAAGTGGCCTACCTCGACGGAGTGCTGCAATGGGGAAAATAGCGGTGTATGTCGAGCGTTCGACCATTGCCAGTTCCTTTGAGATGGACTCACTGATGCGTTTTGCGCTGGTGGCCCGCCGGCTGGGACACTGGGTCGATTTTCTGTTTCGGCCGGATATGTACAAAATCCCGGAATACGACGCGGTGTTTATCCGCGCGCTCACCGATCCGCTGAATTCGGCGTATGTTGCCGCGCGGCTGGCCGAAATGCACGGGGTCACGGTGATCGACGACCCGGCCTCCATCCGCATTTGCTGCGACAAAATATATATGTACAGCCGGCTGATGCGCGCGGGCATCCCCATGCCCGAGACCGTGTTTTTGACCGAGTCGGAACTGACCGAAAGGCGCGGCAGGCAGTTGTTCGAACAGCTGGGCAACCCGCTGATCCTCAAAGCGCCGAACAGCAGTTTCTCGATGTATGTTGAACGCGCCGACACCACCAAAGATTTCCTGAAAGTCGGCAAGCGGTATTTCCGGCGGGCCGACCGGATTGTGGCCCAAAAGTATATCCCGTCGGATTTCGACTGGCGGGTCGGTATCCTGGGCAATGAGCCGCTGTATGCCTGCCAATACACCATCCCCCGCAAGCGCTGGAAAATATTGACCTACACCGCCAACGGGAAAGCGATCCACGGCCCGGTGCGGGCGGTCGCCCTGTCCGAGGCCGACCCGCAGCTGATATTTTGCGCGCGGCAGGCCGCGGCGGCCATCGGCGGCGGGTTGTACGGCGTCGATCTCAAACAGGTGGACAACCAGTATTATGTCCTGGAAGTCAACGATAACCCGACAATCATCGCCGGTGATGAAGACCGCAAGGCGACCGACCTGTATGAAAAGCTGGTCCGCTTCCTGTTGAAGGACAAAGGCGCCGTGTAATGCCCGCCCCGGTGATTCGCCTGTCATCAGTCCGCGACCTGGATGCACTCGAGCGACTGGAGAACCTCTGCTTTCAGGCCGATCGGTTTACCCGCGATCAGATCGAATACCTGCTATCCCGCGCGCACGCCACCGTGCTGGTCCTGGAACACCGGAAGACCATCGCCGGCGCGGCGTACATGTTATGGCGGGAAGCCCGGCTGGCGGGCCGCCTGTATAATATCGCTGTCCACCCCTCGCTGCAGGGGAAAGGCCTGGCCTCGCTTTTGTTGCGTGAGTGCGAAGCCGAGGCGCTCCGCCGCGAATGTGCAGGGATCAATCTGGAAGTGCGGATCGACAACCCGCGCGCCATTGCTTTTTATGAAAAGCATGGCTACGCGCGGCAAAAAGTGTTCACCGATTATTATAGCGACGGGGCCGCCGCCCTGCGGATGGTCAAGACCCTGCCCAGTGTCATCCCGGCACCATTGCGCTATGAGATTCCCTACTATGCGCAGACGATGGATTTTACCTGCGGCCCGGCGGCGGTGATGATGGCGGTCAAATATTTCAGGCCGGAAACTCATTTGACGCGCTCGCTGGAGCTGGCCATGTGGAAAGAGGCCACGCTGGTGTTTATGACTTCCGGCGTGGGGGGGACCGACCCGTTCGGACTGGCGCTGGCGGCCAGGCGGCGGGGATTGCACGCGCGGGTCATTTCATCATCGGAAAACGTGCCGTTCGTGCGTTCGGTCCGGACCAAACGCAAACGAGAGGTCATCCGCCTGCTGCATGAAGACATGAAAAACCAGGCCGTGCGCGCGGGGATCGGCAACGGTTCATACCGGGTCACCCCCGCCGATCTGGCCGGCGCGCTGCACCGCAACATGGTGCCGATTACGTTGGTGAGCACCTATCGGCTCACCGGGGGCAAGGCGCCACACTGGGTCGTGGTGACCGGACTGAATAAGAACAATATTTATGTGCACGATCCGGACCTCGAATCGTACGGGGGGAAGGGGAAACGTGCGCGGAACATTGCGATCTCGCGCGAGGAATTCCAGCGCATGTCCCGCTACGGGAAAAATCTGTATAGCTGCACAATCCTGCTCGGACCGGCCGATGCCGTGGAACTGCCGAACGGCAATGCGGCGCGATGAACTTGTTTCCCACGGCCGCCGGAGTATCTGCTTGACAATAATCATTGTACTTATAGGTTGTCATTGACCTGAAGGCAGTAACGGCGGGGGCTTGGCCATGCTGGAGTGGTATCAGTATATCGAGATGTTTACCGCCATTCTCGTGATTGTCGACCCGCTCGGTCTCCTGCCCATTTTCATCAGCATCACCGCCAACGAGAATGAGCGCGAACGCGCGCACACGGCCAAGGTGGCGGTGACCGCTGCCGCGGTCGTGATGATCATTGGCGCCCTCGCGGGCGGTCCGATTCTGCGGTTTTTCGGTATCAGTATTGCCTCGTTCCGCGTCGCCGGAGGATTGCTTGTGCTGATTCTCGCGCTGGCCATGCTGAATGCCAAAATCAGCCACAGCAAACATTCCCCTGAGGAGGCCAAAGAAGCGGTTGAAAAAGAAAATGTGGCGGTCGTCCCCCTGGCCGTTCCGCTTTTGGCGGGCCCGGCCGCCTTGAGCACGCTCATTATTTATGCCCAGAGTATGCCCGGATGGAGGATCAAGCTCTACCTGGTCTTTTGTGTCATTGTGGTCGCCGTGATCACCTGGATCATGCTGCGACTTTCGATCGTCATCAGCCGGCGGCTGGGCCAGACCGGGCTCAATAATGCCACGCGGCTGATGGGCCTGCTTCTGGCCGCCATTGCTGTCGAGTTTATTGCCGGCGGCATGGTCCAGCTTTTTCCCGGTCTCAAATAAGATACGCTCATCCAATGTCTCATGTCGCCTGGTGCCCCATAGCTCTGCTATGGGACCGTCGGCTATACTAGTCTGTCTATTTGGAGTGGAACATCGTCTTTTCCCTTATACCAGCGATAACTCGACCACGGCCATTGGCCCGGATCATCAACTAAACCCCGTTTCACCGGATTATATAGTGCCGGTCGGCCCTTGGGCCGACGGGATTTGTCATCATCATATCGGTCAGCCCGAGGGCTGACCCGCACGGAAGAGCGGGCGAGCGGCGGTAGCAACTGAACGTTACAAAACGTGCGGTGTGCAGATCATCATAGTGACGGAGTCTGGTCATGAGCTAATCCTGATATTCACCCTTCCCATAGCAGAGCTATGGGGCACCGGGCCGGGGAAATCATTTTCATTCCATTTGGCTTTTCAATCGCGAACTTCCTTGCTCCGATTGCTCGCGCCATTTGCGCTTCATCATTTCGCGGGCTTCTTTTTCATCTTTGGTCAATCCATATTCAGCTGCCCGAAACGCCACTTTTCCTTCTTTGTCTTTCGGATTCAACGATATTAATAACCCGACCACAGACTCTTGAAATCCTTGATATGCACCTGCCACATCCTGCACAAATAAACCATACTCCCATCTAAGAGTATGAATATCCTTATGCGGACTATTCGGATTAAATAGGGCATTGTAAACAAACGTTGTATGGACGGTTTTCGCTTTGATGTCGTTAAACAATGAAACGAGATTGTTCGTTATCGGATTTATAAAAGATCTTTTATCCCGCCATTGAATAATATTGAAAATTAGCGAGACGATTGTGGTCACAATAAAGAAAATTTGTAACCAATCCAAAGACAAGACAATAGCGTTCATGCGTGTTCTCCCAGCCCGTGTGGCTCACCCTTCGAGTGGATTCATTTCGGATAGTTTAGACCAGCTCATCTTCTCATCGGGTTTCTCGTTCCACTCTGCGGAACTCGGAATCCGACCTATCCGCGCGAACTCACCTCCGTGTCACGCCCTTGCATACCGATGATCCTAACAGTGCAAACTCAATTTCGCAGCAAGCACAATATTTGTCAATAAAAAAACCGTCCGCCTGAGATTGACGGGGCTTCGACTTAGAGCCGGCAGCGATCTACTTTTCTCCGACTAATTTTTCCAATCCACATAAGGCAAGTTTTGAGACAAACTCCAAGGGCTGACCCGCACGAGTTACCAGTATCCGCCCCCCGCCCCCCGTGTCACAATCGCTTGGGGCGCAATATAAAAACAAGATTTCACTTGCCGCCGCCGACGGAAAATACTAAGCTACGTTTTCTCCGGCCGGGCGTATGGGTATGATGGGGTCGGACAGCAGGCCGGAGACTGGACAAGGAAGCAACTTATTGTTTCCCAACCTGTTGGGGTCGGCAAAACGACCCCGGCGGGGATGAAGGAGCAGCGCGATCGACACCTATCTGCCCATAGTCGTCCTCGGGGTGCTGGCCGCAGTGGTCGCCGGTTCGATGCTGGCCGGCAGTATCTTTTTAGGTCCCAAACACAAGACCGATATCAAACAACAACCCTTCGAATGTGGACAATCCCCGTTCCAAACCCCCGGCAACCGGTTCGGCGTCAAGTTTTACCTGATTGCCATCTTGTTTATCATCTTTGATGTCGATCTGGCGTTCTTATTCCCCTGGGCGGTGGTGTTCCGCGACCTGGGGCTGAACGGTTTCCTGTCCATGCTGGTTTTTCTGGGCTTTGTCGCGGTGGGGCTGGCGGTGATCTGGAAAAAAGGGGCGTTCAAATGGCGGTAGAAAAACCGGGCGGCTTTTTGACCACCAAGGTCAACGATTTCGTCGGGTGGTGCCGGAAATTTTCGATGTTTCCCTATCCGTTTGTCACCGCCTGCTGCGGCATGGAGTATATGTCGGTGTCCTCGGCGCACTACGACCTCGACCGGTTCGGCGCGGCCTGGCCGCGTTTTTCGCCCCGGCAGGCCGACTTGCTGTTGGTGGTGGGCACAATCAGCCACAAAATGACCCCGGTGCTCAAGATGGTGTACGACCAGATGTGCGAGCCGAAATGGGTCATGGCATTCGGCACCTGCACCTGTACCGGCGGGTTTTATGATAATTATGCCACGGTGCAGGGGATCGATACGATCATCCCGGTGGATATTTATGTCCCCGGCTGTCCGCCTCGGCCCGAGGCCGTGCTGGATGGGATCATCAAATTGCAGCAACGAATTCAAAACAGCAAAAACCCCCTGATCGGGCCGATATCAGATGAGCGTGGCAAGTAAAAGCAAAACCGAGGGGACAATTCTCAAGCGGCTGGCCGAGCAGTTCGGCGAGGCCGTGGTCCAAACGTATGATGTCCCTGGCGATCTGGTTGCAATCGTCAAGCCGGAGCATATCGTCGAGATTATCGGCTGGCTCCGCGACGAACCGGGCCTAGAATTCGACATGCTCATGGACCTGTGCGGCGTCGATTATCTCCCCCGGCGGCCACGATTCGAGGTCGTGTATAATTTGTATTCGGTCAAACTCAATCATCGGCTGCGGGTCAGAGTGCAATTGGACGGCGACAATCCCGAGGTGGCGACGATCACCTCATTATATAAGGTCGCCGATTGGTTCGAACGGGAAGTCTGGGACATGTTCGGGATCAAATTTATCGGACACCCCGATTTGCGGCGCATTCTGATGTATGACCAGTTCGAGGGGCACCCCTTGCGGCGCGATTATCCCTATAACAAGCGGCAGCCGATTGTCGCGGCGCGGACCAGGCATTTATAGTCGATCATGGCGTTAACTGTCGAAAAGAACCCGGAAGCCGAGCTGGATACGAACTCGTATCTGTTGAATATCGGGCCGTCGCACCCGGCGATGCACGGCGTGATCCGCATTATTGCCCGGCTGGACGGCGAACGGATCGAAAAAGTCGAAGATATCGAAATCGGCTACCTGCACCGGGCGTTCGAGAAAAGTTGTGAGCAGGCCGGGTGGAACAATGCGTTCCCCTATACCGACCGGCTCAATTATGTTTCGCCGCTGATCAACAACTGCGGCTATGCCATGGCGGTGGAGAAACTGCTGGGATTGACCGTGCCCGAGCGGTGCGAGTATATCCGCGTGATTCTCTCGGAAATATCGCGGATCACCGATCATCTCACCTGTATCGCCGCCTCGGCCATGGAGCTGGGGGCGTTCACGCCGTTCATTTATTTCATGAAAGCCCGGGAGTATCTCTATGAGTTGGTTGAGGAGGTCACCGGGGCGCGGCTGACGGTTTCGTATGTGCGCGTGGGTGGGGTAAAAGCAGATTTGCCTGATGGTTTTCTGGATAAAGTGAATCCGGCAGTCGATAGAGTCCTCGACGTTGTCGAGGAAGTCGGACAATTGTTGACCCGCAACCGTATTTTCATCGACCGGATGAAAGATGTCGGAGCGATCAGCAGGGAAGCGGCGATCTCCTATGGTTTCACCGGACCGCTGTTGCGGGCGTGCGGCGTAGGCTTTGATGTCCGGCGTTCCACGCCTTATCATGTTTACGACAAATTGGATTTTGATATCCCGGTCGGCGAGACCGGCGACAATTACGACCGTTACCTGGTGCGCATGGAAGAGATGCGGCAATCGGCGCGGATTATCCGTCAGGCCATCGAACAAATTCCCTCCGGCGCAATTGCGGTCACGTTGGACGGTCAACCAATGACCGGGGCGGAGATGGTGTTGGCCGCTGAGAAAGGTATGACCGCTGATTTACCGTTCCGCATGGCCGTGGTCGATCCCACGCTGGGCGGTACCGAAAAAGCGCGGAAAGATGCAATCAAAGTGCACCAGCCCGGGGTGTCGCTTCCGGCAAAAGAAGACACCTATGGTAATATCGAAGGGTTAATGAACCATTTCATGTTGATTATGGACCGGGAAGGGATCAAGCCCCCGGCGGGTGAGGCGTATGCCGCGGTGGAAGGCGGCAACGGCGAGCTGGGTTTTTATGTCGTCTCCGACGGCAGCGGGCGGCCGATGCGCGTGCGCTGTCGCCCCCCGTGCTTCCCGCTGATGGCCGGATTAGGGGAGATGCTCGAGGGCGGGTTGATGGCCGATGTCATCGCCACGTTCGGCACGATCAATATGATTGCCGGAGAGTTGGATCGATAGGTGATGCGCAGGAGGATGTCGGGCAGTTGGTGAAGCGCTTTCTTAAAAATGTCATGCCCGTCCGCCGCGGCGGAGGCATCCAATCTTTCTGAGTGAAATCAATTGGATTCCCGCCTTCGCGGGAATGACTAAGGATGAAGAATGACGGTTATAGTGTAACGAATAAAATCATGGCTGATTCGATCACGACAGAACAAACTCAACCGGCGGTGTTTTCACCGGCGGCGTTCAAAGAGGCCGAGGCGATTATCGCCCGTTATCCCTCGCGGGATTCGGCCACGCTGCCGATTTTGCATCTGGCGCAGCGGGAATTCGGGTATATCTCGCCTGCAGTCGAGCAACTGGCGGCGGATTTGCTGCAGCGGCCCGTCACCGACATTCACGGTGTGGTGACGTTCTACACGATGTTCAACCAAAAACCGGTGGGAAAATACCATATTCAAATTTGTCGCAACATTTCCTGCTGGTTGAAAAATGCACCCGGGCTGCTGGAACATCTGAAAAACAGACTCGGCATCGATGTCGGCGAAACCACACCTGACGGCAAATTCACGCTGACCGCCATCGAATGCCTGGCGCATTGCGAACAGGCCCCGGCGATGCAGGTCAATGATGATATCATCACGAATTTGACCAAAGAGAAGATCGACACACTGATCGGTGATCTGAAATAATGGATAGTATTCGGCCATGAAACTTGTCTCCAGAAATTTCGCCACCCCGGATTCACACAAGCTGGCGGTGTACGAACAATCCGGCGGGTATGCGCGCATCCGCAAGGCGTTGGAGATGGAGCCGCAAAAAATCATCGACGAGGTAATCACCTCGAATTTGCGCGGTCTGGGCGGCGCGGGATTCCCCGCCGGGCGCAAATGGTCGTTTTTGCCCAAAGGCAATCCCAAGCCCCGGTATCTAGTGGTCAACGCCGATGAGGGCGAGCCGGGGACCTGCAAGGACAAATATATCATGACTTATGATCCCCACCTGTTGCTGGAGGGAATCATGATCGCCTCGTGGGCGATCAATTCACATACCTGTTTTATTTATATCCGTGGCGAGTATGTCAAGCAGGCGCGGATCCTCGAGGAAGCCATTGCCGAGGCCAAAGCCGCCGGATATCTGGGTGACAAGATTTTCGGGAAAGATTTTCCCCTGGAGGTGATTGTCCACCGTGGCGCGGGGGCTTATATCTGCGGCGAGGAAACATCACTTTTGAATTCCCTTGAGGGACAGCGTGGCTGGCCGAGGTTGAAACCGCCGTTCCCGGCGGTCGAGGGGTATCTGGCCTGCCCGACCATCGTCAACAATGTCGAGACGATCTCCTACGTGCCGTGGGTCATCGAATTAGGCGGGCAGAAATTCGCGGAGCTAGGCAGCGAACGCAACGGCGGGCTGCGGTTGTATTCTGTTTCCGGCTGTGTGAACAAACCCGGAGTCTACGAACTGCCGATGGGTACGCCGCTGCGGGAAATAATTTTCGAACATGCCGGTGGATTGCCCGAGGGACGTACGCTCAAAGCGGTTATTCCCGGCGGATCATCCGCGCCCGTGTTGACTGCCGCCGAAATCGATATTCCCATGGATTTTGACTCGCTGGCCAAGGCGGGTTCGATGCTGGGTTCGGCGGGGATTATTGTTTTTGATGATTCGGTTAATCTAGTTGAGGCGCTGGCGGTGTTGATTCGATTTTATGCGCATGAATCCTGCGGCCAGTGCACACCCTGCCGCGAGGGCACCGGGTGGATGAGGAAAATTATTGCGCGAGTGCTGGACGGCGGTGGCCGGCCGGCCGATCCGGACAATTTATTGCGTATCGCCAATAATATCATCGGCCGTTCGATTTGCCCGCTGGGTGAGGCGGCGTCATTGCCGGTGATCGGCTTTGTCACCAAATTCCGTGCCGAATTCGAGGAATATATCGCCACCAGCAGGAAAGTTGATGCGCCTGCCACGACATCGAGGATGGCGGCGGCGTTGTAAGATACTATGGGTTCAGCAACGGTAAAATTGACGATCGATGGCCGGGAGGTCGAAGTCCCGTCGGGGACGCGGGTGATCGAGGCGGCGAAGAAGCTGGGGATCGAGATCCCTCATTATTGTTATCACCCCGCGCTCTCGATTGCCGGTTCCTGTCGCATGTGCCTGGTGGAAATTGAAAAATTCCCCAAGCCGGCGATCTCCTGCCACACCGTGGCCGCCGATGGCATGGTCGTCCATACCGACAGCGGCGTGGCCAAACAAGCTCGCGCGGCGATGCTCGAATTTTTGCTGGCCAATCACCCGCTGGACTGCCCGATCTGCGATCAGGCCGGCGAATGCAAATTGCAGCAGTATTACATGACTGTCGGGCAGTACGATTCGGCGTTGTTGGATAATAAAGTAAAAAAATCCAAGGCCAAAATTATCGGGCCGCATGTCATGCTGGATTCCGAACGCTGTATTTTGTGCTCGCGGTGTGTGCGGTTTACCGACGAAATCTCCAAATCGCACGAGCTGGGGATTTTCAACCGGGGTGATCACTCGGAATTATCGAATTATCCCGGCATGTCACTGGATAATCCCTATTCGGGTAATGTCGTGGATATCTGCCCGGTCGGGGCCCTAACCGACCGCGATTTCCGGTTCAAAGTCCGCGTCTGGTATCTCGATTCGGCGCCGTCGATTTGTCACGGCTGCGCGCGCGGGTGCAATATCCGTGTCGACTATCTCACCAGGCGGCTGCACCATAACGACGGCAAACGCATTGCGCGGTTTAAACCCCGGTTCAATCCGGAGGTCAACGGCCACTGGATTTGTGATGCCGGTCGCTATTCTTATAAAACGCTGGAAGATGAAGATCGGTTGTATAACCCACGGGTCACCGACGGCAACGGCGATAATCCCGGGTGGAACGCGATCACAGGACGCATTGCCGACGCCTTGTCGAGTCATATTTCTGAGTATGGGGTCGGTTCGGTGGCGGTTATTGCGTCGGCCTCAATGACCAATGAGGAAATGTGGGCGGCGCGGCAGTTATTTTATGATGGTTTGAAAATTGAAAAGATCGCCTGGCGGATTCCGCCGGGTCCGGACGATATCGATGACGATTTGTTGATTCGCGCGGATAAGAATGCCAACACATTTGGTGCCGAACAGATCTTCGGCCCGATGACCCACGCCGCCGACGTGCAACAGGTTCTCGATAAAATCGCCGAAGGCAAAATCAAGGCATGGATTGTGCTGGACCGTGATTTGTCGCCGGCGTTCGGCGAGGAAAAAATCAGGAAACTGACCGGCGGATTGAAATTTTCGCTGTATGCGGGCAGTCATTTGCATGCGACTTCGCGCAGTTGCCGGTTTTTGTTGCCGACGGCGGTGTTTACCGAAAAAGAAGGGACGATCACCAATTTTTCGGGGCGAGTACAGTACTTCCCGCTGGTCGTGCCGCCGTTGGGTGACGCCCTGCCGATGCTGGAAGCATTGTCCCGTCTGTCGGCGGCGCTGAAGCTGGAACCGATTTCCACCGACCCGGGCGCGGTCTTTACGGCCCTCGCCGGGGACATTGCACACTTTAAAGGTACATCGTACGCTGAATTGATTAAACGATGGGCGCCGATCAGCAAGATACCATCATGAACGCGGTACTGTACTGGACATCGACCATCGCCAAGTCGGCCTATATCCTGGTCTTTCCGCTGACGCTGGCTTTTTTCCTGGCCTGGGCCGAGCGGAAACAATCGGCGGTGATGCAGGACCGGATCGGCGCCAACCGGGCCAAGTTCCTGGGGCGGCCGTTTTTGGGGCTGGTGCACATGGTCTGTGACGCGGTCAAGATGTTTGTCAAGGAGGACTTTGTCCCCGACAGCGGGCACCGTGTGTTGCATACCCTGGCGCCGTTTCTGGCAATGTTTTTTGCGCTGATTACTTTCGCCGTGATTCCTTTCGGTTATCAACTGACCATTGCCGGTGAGACTATCGGCCTGCAGGTCGCCGATTTGAATGTGGGGATCCTGTTTATCTTCGCCATGGCCTCGCTGGGGGTGTATGGTATGGTGCTGGCGGGGTGGTCGTCGAACAACAATTACGCGCTGCTTGGCGGTATCCGCGCCTCGGCACAGATGATCTCCTACGAAATCTGCATCGGGATGACGATTATCGGTGCGATCCTGGCCCTGGGTACGCTGTCGATGCAGGACCTGGTTATCCGGCAGGGTTATCACTATTTCGGCTGGCTGCCGCGCTGGGGTGTTTTGTTGCAGCCGCTGGGTTTTTTACTGTTTTTTATCGCAGGGATCGCCGAAACCAAGCGCGTGCCTTTCGATATGCCCGAGGGCGAATCAGAGATTATCGGATTTAATCTGGAATATTCCTCGATGAAATTCGCGATGTTTTTATTTACGGATTTTATCGAGACGGTGCTGATTGCGGCGGTGACGGTTACACTGTTTTTCGGTGGCTGGCAGATTCCGTGGTTGTTTGAATCCGGTTTTGTCTGGCCGTGGGGCGGGGGTTGGGAAATCCACCCGAATGTGGTCAACATCCTGCGCATGGCCGCCTTTGCGGCGAAAGTCACGTTTTTCTGCTGGTTGATGATGGCGATCCGCTGGACCTTGCCCCGGTTCCGGTACGACCAGTTGATGGACCTGGGGTGGAAATGGCTGTTGCCGCTGTCGCTGGCGAATATCGTGGTCACCGCGCTGGTCGTCCTGTTGGTGAATTAGCCCGGGAATGTGCAAAACATGGCAGTCCAGAATATAATAAAGGTTGCGGCGCGACGGCGGGAGGCAACGCTCGGTTTCTGGGAGCGGGTCTACATCTTCGAGGTCGTGCGCGGGTTGTGGATCACCACGGAGCATTTCGTGGGCAACCTGTATTATCATATCCTTAAGCTCTTCGGAATCATTAAGGTCCACCCGTTGACCCCGACAATTCAATATCCAGAAGAGCAACGGACACTGGCCCCTCGGTTGCGCACCCTGCATCGGCTGGTGCGGCGGGAGGACGGGTCACCACGCTGTGTGGCGTGTATGATGTGCGAGACAGTCTGCCCGGCGCTGTGTATCAAAATCGTGGCCGCCGAGGGTGACAAGCCGCAAATCGAAAAACGGCCAAAAAGTTTTGACATTGATATGGGCCGGTGCATTTTCTGCGGGTATTGCGTAGAGGCCTGCCCGGAGGATGCTATCCGTATGGACACCGGTATCTTAGACATTGCGGCATATTCGCGGGAGGGGATGGTACTCGATATAGACACCCTGCTGTCCCTGCAACCCGCGCAAAGGCGGACGGACAAAGAAGTTGACGAATTGCAGCGTCGGCTGTTACAATAATGAATTCGGTATAACCCGCGAACCGGGATCGGTGAATCTCCGTTCGCGGCCGGGTGCTAAATTGAGGACAGTATTGTGGGGAAGACCAAAACCGAACAGCAGTTGATTCAGCGCGCCGACCAGACCCTCCTGCAGGAGGGTAAATATGGCTCGAATATTCTCATCACCTCGGTCGACAAGTTCCTGGGCTGGGCCCGGGCGTCGTCGTTGTGGCCGATGACTTTCGGGCTGGCCTGCTGCGCGATCGAGATGATGGCCACTGCCGCCGGGCGATATGATATCGACCGTTTCGGCGCGGGCGTGATGCGCGCCTCACCCCGGCAAACCGACCTGATGATCGTCGCCGGTACCGTAACTATGAAAATGGCTCTGCGGCTCAGGCGGTTGTATGAACAGATGCCCGAACCGAAATACGTAATTTCCATGGGTTCCTGTGCCACCTGCGGCGGGCCATACTGGAAGCACGGTTATCACGTACTCAAGGGTGTCGACCAGGTCATTCCGGTGGACGTCTATGTCCCCGGCTGTCCGCCGCGCCCCGAAGCCCTGCTGGAAGGGCTGATGCTGTTGCAGGAGAAAGTCAAGCGCGAGCCGTTTATCGCCAAGCAGTTGAAATCGGCCTGATCGGCAAACAGCGCAGCGCAGCGCAAACACACTTGGCGAAACGCGACGAATTTGCAGGGAACCAACATGACTGCCGCGGAAATATACGAAAAGATAAAAAACGGGTTCGGTGAGGCAATCTCCGCGTTGAATGCGGAGGGCCTCGACCCCTTCGTTGTGGTCACCCAGCCCGCCCGACTGCCGGAACTGGCGCGGTTTTTGAATGATGATCCCGAATTGCGATTCACCTCATTGATGTGCCTGTCGGGCGTCGATGACGGGACTACGCTGGGTGTGGTGTACAACCTGTGTTCGATGGACAAAAAGCACCGGTTTACACTCAAGGTCGAGAGGTTGGACCGCGAGAACCCCCATGTTCCTACGGTGGAAAAAATCTGGCCGACCGCCAACTGGCACGAGCGCGAGGCCTATGATATGTTCGGGATTATTTTCGACGATCACTCCGATCTGCGGCGGATCCTGTGCCCGGATGACTGGGAGGGCTGGCCGCTGCGCAAGGACTATCAAGTGCAGGAATTCTGGCATGGCATCCGGGTACCATATCCGATCGGTGAGGACCCGGACCGGGGCAAATATATTTTCCGGGATATCCCCGAAAAACCGTATCCCGCTCCGCCGCGGTCCGATGATGTGGACTTGACCACCACTTGAGGTATAATCGATGCGCAGAGCACTCACAGGTTCCTGGTCGCTGGTCGTCGGATTGTATATGACGTTCCTGCGGCTGTTCTACCGGGCGAATACCCTGCAATACCCGGACGAGACCTACGAATTGCCCCAGGGCGCCAAAGGGCAGTTGTTCAATAATATCGATGATTGTATCGGGTGCGGGCTGTGTTCGCGCTCATGTCCGGTCGATTGTATCGCCATCGAGGCGGTCAAACGCGGCAAGGACGAACCCGAAGCCAAGGCCTCCAACGGGATGAAGATCAGTTTTCATCTGTTGCGTTTCGATATCGACATGGCCAAGTGCTGTTATTGTGAATTGTGTTGCGAGGCCTGTCCGACCGCCTGTTTGCACATGACCCCGGTGTACGAAAACTCGGTGTATTCGCGCAGCCACCTGATCTATCATTTCCATCGGCTCTCGCCGGAGGAAGGCGCGGCAATCCTGGTGCAAGCGGATGGGAAATCGACAAAACTTGGGATCCATGAGTAGGATCGAAAACGGAAGATGTCCATGAACACGATACGCATGCGGAACCGAACAGCGGGCTTGAGCTGGCTGGCCGCAGCCGCCTGCATGGTGATGGTGATCGTCTCCTCCGGTTGTGCCGGCGAGAATGCCTCTGATGCGGCGGGCATCGGGACTTTGGCAGGCAAGACCGAATTATTCGACCGGCGTTATTCCTATCTGCTGCGCGGCGACAGCGATTTCCCAACGCTGACCACGCGGTTCAAAATGAAAACCGGTATCGGTGAAGATAACATTGCGCGGGTGGAACTGATCGCCGATCCCGCACAGCCGGCCGAGGGAGCAGATTCCTGCGCGATCTTTAGAATTGCGCTGAAACAGCCGGCGGTTGTGCTGGTGGTCGTGGCCGATTCCATCGGGTCGGGGCTGGTCTCCTTCGATTTCGGCACGCTGCCGCCCGGCGAGTACACGCTGGGCAGCGGCAAATTCCCGCCGGAGTTGGCCGGTTGGACCAACGAATGCAAACGACTGGTCATTACGCTGGCGCTGGGCGACAGTATTCGCCACCGCGCGCGCTGGAGTGTCACCGAACACAACCGACTTGTGCATCTGTTGGACTTTTAGCACGATAATCTGACCGGGAAAACAGGGACAGGGTATGGAACAGGCAGCACCAGACCAGAAACGTTTTGCCGTCGACGGCGATGACGTCTATATCGACTTGGGACCGGGCGGGGTCGAGACGCCGGAAGGCATCTACGATACCGACCGCTATACTGTCAACATGGGTCCGCAGCACCCGGCCACGCACGGTGTCTTACGGCTGCGGCTGGAGATGGACGGTGAAACCGTGATCGCCATCGATCCGGTCATCGGTTACCTGCACCGGTGTTTTGAAAAACACGCCGAATCATTGTCTTACCCGATGGTCATTCCTTTTACCGACCGGCTGGACTATCTGGCGGGGATGAACCAGAACTGGTCGCTGGCGCTGGGCGTCGAGCGGCTGGCGGGAATCGAAGTCCCCGAAAAAGTCGAGTATATCCGGGTCATCGTCGGCGAACTGAACCGGATTGCCAGTCACCTGGTGGCTTTTGGGACGTTCGGTCTGGATATGGGGGCGTTCACCCCGTTTCTCTGGGCGTTCCGCGACCGGGAAAAAATCCTGGACCTGTTGGAATGGGCGTCCGGCGCGCGGTTGTTGTACAATTATATCTGGGTCGGCGGGGTGGCGCGCGATTTGCCGGACGGCTGGACCGCCAAATGCCTGGAATTTCTGGATTATTTCGAGCCGAAGCTCGCCGAATATAACAACCTGCTGAGTTATAATCAGATTTTTATCGAGCGTACCGCCAAAACGGGGATCATCTCCAAAGATATCGCAGTGGGTTACGGATTAAGCGGGCCCAACCTGCGCGGTTCCGGCGTAGACTGGGACCTGCGGCGTGACGACCCATATTCGATCTACGATCGTTTCGAATGGGACGTGGCGCTGGGTACCGGAGAGTACGGACCGCTGGGGTCGTGCTGGGACCGGTACTGGGTGCGTATCCTGGAGATCGGGCAGTCAATCCGCATCCTGCGCCAGGCCATCAATGGTCTGCCGGCCGAGGGCGATGTGAAAGAAAAAGTCCCGAAAAAGGCCAAAGCCCCGGAAAGCGACTACTACGTCCGTACCGAGGTGCCGAAAGGCGAACTGGGGTTTTATATCATCGGTTCGGGCAAGGACACCGCCAGGCGGATCAAAGCGCGCTCGCCGTCATTCTGCGCGATCTCGGCGATGGACGCCATCGTCAAATCACCCGACAACCCCCGCATGTTGATCGCCGATGTGGTGGCTACGGTCGCCTCGCTGGACATCGTGTTGGGGGAAATCGACCGCTAATCGCCGGCCGGTCCTTCCAGAAACAGCAATGAACGGCCCGGGCGGCCGGGACTCAGGCAAGTGCGGCCTTGATTGTCTGCCGGAGATGCTCAGGGGCAAATGGTTTTTCCAGGAACGGAGACGTTTTACCCAGGGGGCTTTCCCTGACCGCTGTGCTGCGGGCATAACCGGACATGAAGACGACTTTCAGATCGGGACGTTGCCTGACCAACCGTTCGGCCAGGTCGATGCCGCTCATATGAGGCATGACAATATCGGTCAACAAGACACTGATCGCATTACCCGCACTACGATATTTTTCCAGGGCATCGTCGCCGTTTCGCGCGGCGACCACCCCGTGGCCCTGTGCTTCCAGAATTTTACACACCATCTCCCGGACTTCGTTTTCGTCTTCCACGACCATGATGACCCCGTTGTCCCGGGACGGTGACCGGCCGTCTGCTGCCGGGGCTTCGTATCGCGGCAGGTAGATGGCAAACGTCGTGCCGTGGTTTAAGGTGCTGTCGACCGCAATTTTCCCGCCGTTATTGGTGATGATCCCATAGACTGTGGCCAGTCCCAGGCCCGTTCCTTTGCCGGCCTCTTTGGTGGTAAAAAACGGCTCGAAGATGTGGTTTTTAGTCTGTTCGTCCATTCCCGTGCCGGTGTCGGCGACACTCAATCGTACGTACGGTCCGGCCGTCAGCCCCAACCCCCGGGCCCCGGCGCCCTCCAGATTAACATTGGAAGTTTCCACGGTAATCCGTCCGCCCTCGGGCATCGCGTCGCGCGCATTAATCACCAGGTTCATCAGGACCTGCTCGAGCTGTCCCGGATCGGCTTTGATTGTGCCGAGCCCGGGGCCGGCCACGGTGACCAGCTCGATCTTCTCGCCGATCAGCCGCCGCAGCATTTTGTTGATCCCGATAATGACGGTGTTCATATTGAGCACTTGTGATTCCACGGCCTGTTTGCGGCTGAACGCCAGGAGCTGCCGGGTCAGACTGGCTGCTTGTTCGGCGGTCTCTCTGATCTCGCGGGCATGGTGGACCAGCGGATCGTCGGCCTGCAGGCGGAGTGTCAGCAGCTCGGCATGGCCGGAGATAACGGAAATCAGGTTATTGAAATCATGCGCCACACCTCCCGCCACGCGGCCGATGGCTTCCATTTTCTGGGCCTGGCGCAACTGCTGTTCACTTTGCTGGAGGGCCATTTCAGTCCGGCGGTGGTCGGTGATATCCAGCGCATAGAGGTTGACATACCCGGCGTCGGTTACCGGCTTCATGAACATCAAGTATATCGTGTCGCCGCATTTGAATTCGAAGTCCTGCTGTTGTCCTGTCTGTAATGTTTCGTCCATCCTCCGGCGCCATTCCTCCGGGACCGGTTGACCGACCGTGGTCTGCCAGCCGCGCAGCAGGCCGCCGCTTTGCTCGTTGGCATAATTGATGATGCCGTGTTTGTCGACGCGCAGCACCGGGTTGGGGTTTTCCTGGGTAAACCGGCCCAGCATCCTGATCTGGTCTTCATACTGTTTGTGCGGGGTGATGTCCTCGAAGATGGTGGCAAAGCGTGCGTGCCCGGTGGAAAAGGCCGAGATGCGGAATGTCCTGTTCATCGATTCGATATACTGCTCAAAATGCACCGGGTCACCTGATTCGACGACCTGCGCGTACACTTTCAGGAACGGCGCTTCCGCAGTCTGGTACACCTCGGTGGCCCGGCGGCCGATGACCGCGCGCTGTTCCAGCCCGAGGATCTGCTCATAAGCGGGATTGACATCGATGAGCAGGTAATCAAGGGGCGTCCCGTTCTCGTCGCAGATAAGTTCATGGAGGGCCATGCCCTCGTTCATCGAGGAATACAGCGTGCGATATTTTTCTTCGCTGTTGCGCAGCCCCTCTTCGGCTTGTTTGCGGTCGGTAATGTCCAGGGCATATTCGATCATCTGCCTGACGTTTCCCTGGGCATCGAGGATGGGATACCCGTGGACCTCACTGACGCGCCGTTTCTCGCCGGCGTCGGTGTACACGTGTTCCACGCGGGCCGGTTGCTTTGTTTTTTTCACGATGGCCAGCGGGCAGGGGCAGTGCGGGGCTTCGCAGGGTGCGGACAGATCGTACATCAGGGCATGGCAGGTCGAGCGCTCACTGGAGATGTTGAACCCGGTGGCCGAATTGGCCAGGGCGATGGAATAGTCATCCGCATTGACGACATAAAACGGGTGGGCCAGTGATTCGATGGTGTTTTTAATCAATTCGTCACGGGCATTGATAATTTGTTCGGCGTATTTGCGGTCGGTAATATCGCGGACCACGCCGGTAATTTGGACGACGGTGTCTCCCTCTCGGACATTTTTATTGATTTCTTCGACATAATATATTGTGCCGTCATTACCCACCAGCCGGCATTCGGTCAGGAACTCACCGCCGGTCTCGACAGCATGGCGCAGGTTGTTGGTGATGCGCTCGTGGTCGTCCGGATGGATGAATTCCAGCAGGTTTCGTCCAATCACGTCGTCGGGCGTGTACCCATAACGCGCTACCTGCGGGCTGGCATACCGGATAAACCCATCCGGGGTATAGGAAATGATCAAGTCGAATGTGTTTTCGATAATCGTGCGGTACTGCGCCTCATTTTCCCGATGCCGGTTTTCCGCAAGCGCCCGCGCGGTGACTTCGCGGAATGTGGCCAGGACGGCCCGTGTATCTTCCCAGGGGATAATGGTGGCGGTGATATCCATCAGACAGACCGAGCCATCGGCCCGCAGCAGTTCCATGCCGTCGAAGACCCCGCCGTACACCCGCAGCCGGGCCAGCAGTTCTTCGTGCGAGGATGTGGCCTGGGTCTTGAACAACCGGGCAACCGGGCTGCCGACGATAGTGTCGGGCGGATAGCCGAGGACATCGTTAATTACCCGGCTGACCCGCAGGACATTACCGTCCTCGCCGACGATCATCAGGATATCGAGCGATTCCTGGAAGATCTGGTCCAGGATTTTTTGCGCCTGCGCGGTAGCGCGGCGGGACAATTCCCGGGCGCCGACATCATGGAACGTCCCCAGAAAGACCGTGGTATTGTCGGGACCAGCCAGCGGGGTCAGCGCGGCATCGTACGTTTTATTCGTTGTTGCTGAATGCCAGCGCCAGCGCCCGATTGTGCCACCGGCGGCTTCCGCCATCCGGCACCAGGGACAGGGCTGCTCCCGGTTGTCCAAATATTCGTGGCATGTTTTTCCCTGGGGCGGGCCAAACTGACTGACTAATGCCGCATTGGCATATAACAGCCGGTATTGTCGGTCAACGATATAGACGTCATTTTGTATTGCATCAAGAATGTCGGCGGTGGCCTTTTTCATGTGCAGGCGGTCGGTGATTTCCCTGATGAGCACGAAACTTGCCGCGGCGCCGTTGAACGTGATCAGGGCGATATTGATCTCAATCTCGATTTTCCGTCCGTCGCGATGGCGTATGGCGGTCTGGTAGATTGTCGGCACTTCCTCGCCGGCCATCCGCCGGGTGTGTATCTCGTTGACTTTTTCCAGCTCGTCCGGGGTGATATAATTTGCAAACGGCGTGCCGATCATTTCCTCGACCGTATACCCGGACATCTCGGCCAGGCGGGGATTGATAAAGACGAGGTGGGAATTCTGGATTACCGCGATGCCGTCATGGGCACGCTCGATCAGGTTCCGATAGCGTTCTTCACTTTCCTTCAATTTGATTTCGATGCGTTTGCGTTCCGTGATGTCCTTGTCGATCCCGCGGTAACCGGCAAAATGTCCATCCTCATCAAAGATCGGGACGCCGTTGGTCAGGAGGCAGACTTCCTTGCCCTTTTTGGTCAGGTTCCAGTTCTCCAGATCGACAATCGGTTTTTTCTCTGCGAGAATCTCCTGAAATATCCTGCCGACACGCTCTGCCTCTTGCGGCGGCATGAATTGGAAAGGCCTTTTGCCGATGATTTCTTCCGGATCATAACCCAGGATGTCTTTTATCCTTCCGGAAGCGAAAGTATATGTCCCGTTTTTGTCTATCTCCCACACCCAGTCCGTGGTGCTCAGGACGATCCCCTGAAATCTCCCTTCCGATTCACGTAATTGCTCTTCCTTATGTCTGCGTTCGGCGATCTCCAGGGCCAACCCGGCAGCATTGGCCATCGATACTGTAAAATTCTCTTCGTCAAGGGCCCAGCGCCGGGCCGGGCCGATATGCTCGCAGCAGACAACACCGGCGATTCGTCCGCCGGTGATGATGGGAGCATCAATCATTGACGTAATGCCCAGCGGCGCCAGATATGAATCGGAAAATTCCCTGGTATGAGGATCAGTGTGCGCGTTATGCGCGACGATGGTGGTATTTTCCTCCAGAGCGGCGAAATACGCCGGATACTGTTTCCGCGGCAATTCCATACCACAGGAATGCCGTTCCGCACCGCTTTCATATAAATCCAGACATTGGATCTTCGTTTCCTGCCGGTCGAATGTCCAGATGCCGGCGCGTGCGACTCCAAGCGTTTCGACGATGGTCTCGGTAATGCGGCGAAGGGCACTGCGCAGGTCGCCCTGGACTAGAATTTTCCGCATGTCCAGCCGGGCCAACGCGGCGTTTTGCCGCTTCAAGCGAGCTTCACTTTCACGCAGGGCGTTGGCGGATTGCTTGCGCTGAGTAATGTTGCGCGCGATGCCACACACCCCGGTGATTGTCCCGTCGTCCTCGCGGACGGGCATCCGGACCATGTGCAACGTCACCGGTTTGCCCTTGATCGGCCGGGTGATTTCCTCTTCCACTGTTTCGCCGGCCAGCGCCCGTCTGTCGACATCGTGGAGCAGGTCGCGGCTTTCCCCGACAATGCCGAAAACATCATCTTCGGTCCGGCCGAGGATGTCCGACGCCGGGAGGCCGAGCAATGCCTCCATACTGGGATTGACCAGGGTATAGGCGAAAGTCTGGTCTTTGGTAAAAATAATGTCCCCGGCCGAAGAGATGAGCGCGCGGAGCTGTTGTTCGTTTTCGCGGAGCGTGCGCACGGTTGCGTCACGCTCGGTGATGTCTTCACCGGAACTCACGGTACCGAGGACCGTTCCATCTTCACCGGTCAGTACGGTGTTATGCCAGGCAATGAGGCGCTCCTCGCCGCCGGCCGTACACACCGGGTTTTCATAGTATTCCCGGGCCTCGCCTTTGCCCTGCATCAGCAGGTTGAACGTCGTCTTGATGCGGACGCGCAGACGTTCAGGGATGAACGTCTCAACCCAATCTTTGCCGATAATCTCCGCTTCCGGCAGACCCAGAACGTTGCAGCACCTGCGGTTGACGCGGATCGCGCGGCCCTGCCGGTCCAGGGCGACGACCATCGCACCGATGAGGTCAAAATATTGCTGGATCGTTTCCTTCTCCCGCCGCACCGTGCGTTGAGCCAGCTGTTGAGTGGTAACGTCACGGAAAACCAGCACCGCCCCGGTGATTGCTTTGTTCCGGTCGTGGATTACAGCGGCACAATATTCAAAAAATTTCGATGAGCCGTTTTTGTCGATGGCCAGCAGTTGTCGAGCCGGATCACCCGCGTTCGATTCAGCCGCCAATAATTCGAGGGGGCGCAGCGGTTCCGGCAGGCCCGCAGTGGAGTGGCTGAAAAGCCGATGCGCCGGCTGTCCCATTGCTTGTTCCGTCCGGTGGCCGGTCAGTTCTTCAGCAGCCGGATTGATATACGTGACCATGCCGTCGAGGTCCACGGCAATGACGGCGTCGCCGATGCTTTGCAGGGTAGTGGATAACCATTCATTGCCGGCCCGGAATGCTTCCAGCGCCCGGTGGCGGGCAGCGATTAGATGCGCGACAATCACCCCAAACGCCAGAAAGCAGGACAGCAGGATGGCGCTGTTGTAATTTTCATAACGGGGGACACTCAGGAGCAATTGCCAGAACGACCCGCGATCGAAGACAAGCGCATTCAATGCACTGTCGACGACGATAATAAACAGTCCGAAAACAATCGACAGCGCCAGTATTTTATATTCAGTCCTGGTTTTGCGCATTGGAACCGTCACATGTTCGATGGCCGCAATTCAGCACATGAGCATCCTATTTCCGGTGACAACCCAGATGTACCAGCAGGTGCTCGACGCCCGACGGATTGCCGGATGATATTCTCCCCCGCTCCACCAATCTTTCCGGGGGTTGCATATTCTTTATATCGGCAACCACCGGAGCATCTTCATTTGGCCCCGGGAGACAGGGCGTGCGCCGATAAGTTTTTTGCTGATAATTAGATAACGGTGACGGCTGGATTGGTCCCAAGCCGGGATCATACCCCGGCGGCCAGACCGCTGATCACCGCCGTGGGCGCCGATCAGCGGGTAAATGTGAAACGGATTGAATTGGTGGGACAAACACCGATACATTCGCCGCAGGACGTGCAATCGGGCGCGGCTTTGGTAGCCGGGTCTTTCAGTTTGGCGATTGTCGGGCACGGGCTTTCTTCCACGCAGACCCCGCAATCATCGCAGGTATTCAGGTCGACCCGTACCCGCCCCGGCGCAATTTTCTCCAGCAGCCAGGTCACCGCGCCAATGGGGCAGACAGCATAACAAAATGGCCGGTACAGGACCAGACTGGAGACGAGCAAAACGCCGAACATAATGAAAAATAACGTATCGATTTGCCAGTGCAGGAGTTCAAAAAAATTGACCGGGTCATACACGCTGTACGCCGAGAACCCGACCCAGATACGGTCGGCCAGGTCGGCCTCGAGGTTTTCAGCCAGATACGCGATATGGTCTTTGACCGCGAAAAACGTCAGGATGAACATCGCCAGCAAGCCCATCCGGAGGGTATTAAATGCGGTGAAATTGAATTGCTTCACGCGCGGTTTGAAGGGGATTTTATTGATTAGTTCCTGCAGTGCGCCCAACGGGCACACCCAGCCGCAGAACAACTTGCGGCCAACCACGCTGGGCAGCAGCATCGCCGCGAATATCGCAATAAACGCCGGGAATAATTCGCCCCAGGTGAACTTGAACATAAACAACTTGGTGATGCCGCACATCGGGCTGGGGTGTAGGGGAAACAAGTAATCAAGGCCAAAAATCGCGAAGGCAATAACCATCGCCGCAATCCGTACCCAGCGGTTGATCTTGCGGGCCAGGAGCAGGACTAAACCGACGATCATCAGCACCAGAAACCAGAAATATTTCCAGATAAACAGAAAATCCAAAAGCCCCGGTTCCGCTTCGGCCTCTGGTTCGGCTTCGGTAGTGACTGCGACTGCGGTGCTTTCTATGGTCGCAGAGGTCGTGTCCGATTCACAATCCTGAGGGGACTGGCCCTCGCGGATCCCGGCCTGGGCCCAGACCGCTGTTGCCATGCCCGTCACAATGACCAGAGCCGCCAGGAAAGCGGCCGGTATCAGGAGTTGTTTTTTCATTGTCGTCATGAGCCCAATATGTGAAATCTTACTCGATCTGTAAACATTAACAAGAGTGTTTCTGACAATTTGGCGGGTGTCCGGCACGGAGCTTTCTGACGCGGTAATATATGTTGATAAACGGGATGCTCGAGCTGCATATTAGTCTTCTGAAAAAACCGAGGTGTGAAGGCACGGGAGGTGTTTCATGAAGAAAATCGACTGGGGCTATCTGCGCCCGGGGTGAAAGACCTGCCAGAAAACGCAGGAGTTTCTTGCGCATAACAATATTTTTACCACTGAAGAAGTAAACGCCCGTAAGGCAACGTTTTCCGAAAAGGATTTGCCGGCCATCACCGGTGCGGTCAACGAGATTTACGCCATTAAAGGGAAAAAAATCGTGCATTTCGATTTGCGCTGCGACAAACCGGACGCCGCCGAGCTGGCCCGGGTGCTGCTGGGCCCGACCGGCAACCTGCGCGCTCCTGCCTTGCGGCGCGGCAAAACACTGCTGGTCGGGTTTGACGAGGAAACCTATCGGCGCATATTCGGCTGAGTCATCCGCTATTCTGCCTGGCTGATATTGTTTTCGCCAAATAGCATAGAGTATTGAATCAGGAGGAGTCAATAATGTCCCGGTCCAAGCGCATAAACAACCTGGTCGCTATCTGTGTTTTGGCGATGGCCGTACTGTCGACTGGCTCGCGGGGTGAAGCCGCAGCGTTTACGCCGGTGGAATATCACGGCGATTATGCCGTGCCGCTGTTCCCCGGGGGGACATACCTGCCCGACGTTCCCGCCCCGGAATCGGTCCTGGGTTTCGCGGCAGGCAGCCGTCCTGCCGAATACCGCGAGGTCGTGGATTATTTTAATCGTCTGGCCGCGGGGAGCGGGCGGATTATCCTGCAATCCCACGGCACGACTTACGAGGGCCGCGCGCTGATCCATGCGATATGCAGTTCACCGGAGAACCTGGCCCGGCTGGAGGAGATTAAAGCCGATATGGGCAAACTTGCCGACCCGGCAAATGCGAACTGCGCGGAGCTGGAACGAATCGTGACCAACACCCCGGCTGTCGTCTGGATCGGGTACAGTATCCATGGGGATGAGCTTTCCGGCACTGATGCGGCAATCCAGACGGCCTACCAATTGGCCGCGGGGACCGATTCACTCACTGAGGCGATCCTGCGCAATGTGGTGGTGATTATTGATCCGCTGGAAAACCCGGACGGGCGGGACCGGTTTCTGGCGCAGATGAAGTCGTTAAATTCGGCGGTGCCCTGTGTCGATGCGGGCAGTTTGCAGCACGGCGGGTTCTGGCCCTGGGGTCGGGGCAACCATTACTGGTTTGACCTGAACCGCGACTGGTTTACCATCGTGCATCCCGAGACTAAAGGCCGGGTAGAAACGATTATCGAGTGGCACCCGCAGGTCGTTATCGACGCCCACGAGATGGGAATCCACAGCAATTTCCTGTTTTCCCCGCCGCGAGAGCCCTATCACGCCACGATGACCGCCAATCTGCACAAATGGTGGGACCGGTTCGCGCTCGACCAGGCCGCCGCGCTGGACCGTTACGGCTGGCAGTATTATACGGGCGACTGGCATGAGGAATGGTTCCCCGGCTTTGCGACATCATGGTCGGTGTACACCGGCGCCGTGGGCATTCTCTATGAGCAGGCGCGAGTCGAGGGCCAGGCCTCCCGCCAGCCGGACAAGTATGTCCTGACCTTTGGCGAGACAGTACATCATCAATTCACCAGCTCACTGGCCAACCTGCGGACCGCGGCATTCCACCGGGAACAACTGTTGCGCGATTACTGCGACGACAAACTGGCGGCAGCCAATGCCCAAGCCGGGGCATATCTGATCGAACCGGGCAATAATCCCGGATTGCTTAACCGGTTTATCACGACCATGCAGGCGCAGGGGGTGCAAATCCTGCGGGCGACCCAGAGTTTCCCGGCGACGGTACAGAGTTATTGGAACAAAGCGAAGATCGGCCGGCGTTTCCCCGAGGGGACAATCATCATCCCCAAAAATCAGCCGCAGGGGAACCTGGTCAATACGGTGCTGAATTTCGATCCCCATCTGCCGGACAGCATTCTCACCGAGGAGCGCAAGAGTCTGCTGCGGGACGGTTACAGCGAGATGTATGAAATAACTGCGTGGTCGCCGCTTCTGGCCTATGGGCTGCAGGCCTATGAATACGACGGTGCTTTGGGTGTCATGACCGCACCGGCAACAGAAATCGCGATACCCGCCGGACAGGTCATCGGCGCTGATGCGGCGCAGGGGTATGCCCTGCGCACGGCTGCCGAGCATGAACTCGCGGCCTTAATCGAACTCTATAAAACCGAACTGGTGCTGCGCGCGGCACATAAGGAATTCACGGTCGACGGCAACATCTTCCCGCGCGGATCGGTGGTCATTTCACGCAAAGGGAATCCCGAAAATCTTCGTAAAATTCTAACGGGGATCGCGGCCAAAACCGGCGCGAATTTTTATGCGTTATCCACCGCGCTGGTCAGTTCCGGTTCCGATCTGGGCAGCGGCGAATATGATATCCTTGTCGCCCCGAAAATCGCCCTGCCTGCCGGTGATCCGATCGACTTCACCAGCATCGGTTCTATCTGGCATTTGCTGGACCAGCGCCTGCAGATCGATCATTCACTGCTGGATATTTCGCGCCTGGGTTATACAGACCTATCGAAATACAATGTGCTGATTCTGCCGAATGCCTGGGGTGGCCCGGACCGGTACGAGGGTGTCTTGGGCCAGGGCGGCATCGGCCGGCTGCGCGACTGGGTGCAGGACGGCGGCACGTTGATTGCGATCGGCGCGGGCGCGGCATTTTGCGCCGATACTTCGGTGGGGTTATCGCAGGTGCGGCAACGGCGGCAGGTGCTGGATAAGTTGCAGCAGTATGAGGACGCCCTGCAAAAAGAAAAAGCCGCCGAAACGGCCGATATTTCGGCAATGAATGTCTGGGAACCGCCTCCGGCGGGCACGGCCGGGGAAAAATCATCCTCGCCGCCCCCGGGCAAACTTGATGAATTGCAGAAGCGGGATGAACAGGGTCGATTGTTCTCGCCGCATGGGACTATCGTGCGGATTGACCTCGACGACAAAGAATGGCTGAGTTTCGGCCTGGGCGATAAAGTCCCGGCGCTGATGTATACCGACTATGCGCTCATGGCCCAACGGCCGGTGCACGCGGTGGGGCGCTACGGCAGTGAACCGACGATCCGGCTGTCCGGCCTGCTGTGGCCGGAGGCGCGGGAGCGCTGGGCCGAAACCGCCTATCTCACGCGGGAGTCGCTGGGCAAAGGACAGGTGATTCTCATTGCCGGTGAACCGACATTTCGCGGGTATTTCCACGGCACCGAACGGCTGTTGATCAACGCGCTGCTGTTCGGCCCGGGACTGGGCGCGCGGCAAGCGTTGCCGTGGTAGAGTGCGGCAAGAGTAGGTCAAACCGCTTGCGGCTTGACGGACGCGGGGCGTCATTAAAAAACGTCAAGCGCCGGGGCGCTTGACCTACTCGCTGACCGAATGACCTACCCGTAAATACGTCAGCCTGAAGGCTGACCGGTACAAAAAGCTATGATGCACTCGGCCATATTTATAGGTAAATATGCAAGGCCAGATCTCCCTTGGATTCGATAGTTTTATTGTTTACATCGATGCCGACAGATTTCAGAAAATAATCAGCATATCTATCCTTCGGCATGGAACCATCAGCGTACGTGTTTAATCTGCGATTTACACATCCAACAAAAAGGTCCGCGATTTGAATCAAATAGTTGTTTTCGGATACGCACGACTCAAAGGTTCCGCACCTCAAATTGTCATTAAATATACTCTTTTCTGCAATTCGCAAATCATTAACAACTTGGGATAGCAACAATTTGTCGAAGCCGATTTCCTCTCTATCTTTGAAGAAAATCAATGTGCGAGGCAAAGGTGCTCTGCCCGTAGTATTTTCATGTTCGATACCCTTACGTAGCAAATGATAATATAATTTTATCAAGGCATCCTGTTTATTGATAATTCCTCTATTTTCTATAGATACGGCTTTGAAACTCATGAATGAATTATGCTCTTTAAGGAAATCGGCGAATTTATGGTATACATTGTCATTTAATTTATCAATATCCTTAAAATGAAATTCTTTGTTATATTTATTATCTTTTTTGAATTGTACTATTTGGTTCGTCATTTTATAAGTTTCAAACGGATTCAATATCCAGACGCTGCCAACGATCAATGCTCGTTCAGTTTTTCCACTTTCATCAGCATATACTGTGTAACTTTGAGAAAATAATTCTTCGGATATTACCTTGCCTTTTTCTTCTTTTTCGAGTTTTCCCCTATGTGCCCTCACTTGCTCATCGGCCAAAAATAATCGATAAGTATTTTGAATTTTAGCCCTTGATCTTGCTAATGAAGTTAAACGTGTCAGGCCATATAGATCTGTGACGTTTATGCATGATCCGCTATAATTATCAGCATCAAAGTGTTCCCAATATTTTATTTGAAGTGTGATATCAGAATTGCGAGTATCCGGGTAATTATTCAGAATCCAAGCGACTCTTTCAGTCATTGTGTCCAGTTTGAACGAGGAAATTTTCTGCAATAATATTTCTTTTTCCTTATTCTTTTCAGCATCATCCTTATCATTGCCATTCAAATCCAGTGGCAACTGAATATCTTGAGAATCATTCATAATAAAGTCCTGTGAATTAACGGCTGGCGTCCGGACCATAATCACGACCGCCCCAGAATATTAATATAGATAGTCTTGCTGATTTCGTCAAGCGTGAACGGCTATACTGGCACAAAGATCGCATTTTTCCCCTCTACAACCTCCTCGACCTTAATATCCCATCACCAGTCAGATGCCCGGTGCCCCATAGCTTTGCTATGGGAAGGGTGAATCAGGCGGCCAGGTGAAATCGAGAATTATCGCGTATGGCGCCCTTCCCACACTAAAAGTGTGGGGCACCGAGGGAAGTCAAGTAGGGTGGGCACCGCCCACCAATCAGATTATTGATATTCGGCGGGCAATGCCCGCCCTACGCTCCTAACTCATCGCAATCAAACGCGCCACTGCCGACAGCGCCATCAGGTTAATCGAGATAATCCATAGATAAAACAGCGGGCCGGTTTTGCCGGTCTCGGCCATTGTGGCCGTTCTATACTGCCCGAGGTAACGGAAGATCAACAGCCGCAGCAGCAGGAAATTGGTCGCAAATCCCCGTTTGCTCACCGCGTTCATCACCAGCAGACTAATCACTGCATTTGCCGCCGCAAACACCAGCAACAGGCCAAGACAAATCGTTTCGGGCGCCATTGCACAACCTCCAGCTTCGGGAATACCTCCCGCTGCATATCATACACAATACCGGATCCTTTATTCAATCTTATCGTATCTTGCAACGGCCAATTGAGTTAGGTCGACAAAATAACTGGATTTTATGCCGAGTCTGGTGTATCACCATGAACGGGTGGAAATTGTGCCAGGGAAATCATGCCCCTGATCCCGGCGGATACATGAAAAAAATACGTAACCAAACCGGCACACCACGCATCTTAGGGCAAATGGAGCGAGGGCCGGATGGATTTTGGACGCTGTTAGAACCGGAATACGAGGGAGCCATGATGTTCTGCCGCAAGTTGATGGGAGACCGGGACAACGGCGATGACCTGTATCAGGATGCGCTGGTTGACGCTTATGCCGGTTTCGCCGGGCTGAAAAATCGGGATGCCTTCCGCCCCTGGCTGTACCGCGTGATAATCAACACCTTCCGCGCAACAATCCGGCGGCCCTGGTGGAAGCACCGGGTCCGTCAACCGGCCGACCGTCCCTTTGAACCTGAGGGAAATAGTCCGCTGGATCGCCATACCGCCCGCCGCTGGCTGACTCGGGCATTTCAGGCCGTCTCACCGGCCGAACAGGCGCTGGTCACATTGCATGAATTGGAAGGTTGGCCGGTCGAGGAACTGGCTGCGGTCTATCAAAAATCTCCGGGGGCGATAAAAGCGTCCCTGTTTCGCGCCAGACAGAAAATGAAAAATAAGCTGGACAGAATCCTGCGTGCCGCCGAACGCAGCGCAGGAACATCCACTTCCGCCAAAGAGGACATCCCATGCGTTGCCGCGAAATCCGGCGCAGACTGATCGCCCACGGCGGCCGGGATTCCACGTCGCCGCCTGATGCCGAGGTGTTGGCACATCTGGAACAATGTCCGCGGTGCGCGCGAGATGCCGAGGTGATGAAACTGCTCGGTGCGATCACCGCTGCGGCGGGCGAAGATGAGCGGCAAAACATGGCGCCGCTGGGGATGATGCGGGATCGCGTGGAACAGCGGACAGCCGCGGTGTCTCAGCGGGGAGTCACCCGCCGCAGGCCGGTGGGCACTTCGCTGGTTTTTGCCGGTGCCGCAGTGGTGATTGCCCTATTTATCGCGGCAAAGGTGTTTTTGCCCGCCGGGACGGAAAACCACATTATCGGGTACGAAGTCGCCTTTGCCGGAGTCGAACGCGACGTAGCCGAGGATACAGAAAGTATCTGCTATATGCTGTGGACTCTCGAATTGCCTGAAGCCAACATCGACGAAGTCACATGTGATACGACATGTCGTGTACATATCGTGTATCTGCAGTCCCCGGAGGAAGCCGCGCGGGTTATTGAGGCATTTTCCCGATTGGACCATGCGTACCACTCAGCGGAGATCATCCCGGTACGGGCCCGGGGTGCGCAAAATCCGTCAGGGTAATGTCGCCGGCCCCGCCGGTCGCTGGGGTCTGCAGTCTGCATGCGAGTTGTACAGCGCTGATCAAGCGTGAGCAGAGAAACGCACTATACGTCGGGGTTTGTTCGATCCCGAGATCCGTACAGGAGGTAGACGTGAGAACACAAGTGGTTATGGTCATCGGATTACTGGCACTGTCGGCACTGACCGGTTCGGCCCTGGGCGCCCCGCGTCTGGTCATTGCGGAGGCGGCATATGATTTTGGCGCTATTCCCTCCGGGCAAATCGTGACGCATGTTTTCTGGTTGAAATCAGCCGGAGAGGATACGCTGAAAATTTTGGAAACCAAACCCGGTTGCGGTTGCACCAAAGCGCCGCTGGAAAAAACCGTGCTGGCGCCGGGTGACAGCACGCACCTGGAAGTTATTTTCGATTCGAAGAAATTCAGTAACCGCGTGAATAAAAGCGTGCGAATTACCACCAATGAAGGAGCACAGCCGCAGTTGGTCCGATTCACCGCGCTGGTCGAGGATACTTCAAGCGGCGGCCTGCAACTGGCGATCGAACCGCGTGTTCTTGATGTGTCAGTGGATGGCAAAGCCACCAATCAAACATTGACGCTGACCAATCGTACCGACCAGACGCTTCCGCTGCGTCTGGTGGAATTGCCCCGGGAATACCTGACGGTCAACCTGCCGGCTACGCTTGGTCCGCGCCAGACGGTCCGCGCCGCGGTCATCCTGACGCCCGTGGCGGCCGGCGGCCCATTCAACAAATCATTTACCTTTGAAACGGGCGAAAAAAACGGCACCCGCTACACCGTACCGGTTGTGTACCAGGAATGTACACTGACACATCGTTGACGGTATTTTCCTGCCCGGCGTATGGCCGGTGTAGATCCGTACACCGGCCATGCGTTTCTGGTTAATGTCCGATATACCTTCCCACCGCGGAGTACTCAAGAATAGCTTGACCGGAGCAAGGTACAGGTAATAATTTACGCTGAATTGGTTATTAAACAGGGGAGTTGGTAATGAGCGCGCGGTGCTGCAGTACATTAATGATCATGCTGTTGTTGGTGGTGTTTACGGCGGCCGGAGCGAATGCTGAAAGTGATACCATGGGAATTGGAGTCAGGGTCCGGGATTCGGTGAAAACGCTGGACAAGCTGGATTGGCTGGTGGGCCGCTGGACCGGCGAGGCCTTCGGCGGCGTGTGTGAGGAAGTGTGGAATCCGGCGGTGGGTGGCAGTATGACCGGGACATTTACTCTGATTACCGACGGGAATGTCGCTTTCTATGAGTTCTGTACGATCAGCATTGGCCCGGAAGGCCCGGTTTTGCGCTTAAAACATTTTAATCCCGACCTCACCGGTTGGGAAGAAAAAGACGAAGTCATTGAATTTCCTTTTGTCAGCCAGGATAAGAACGAAATCAACTTCGAGGGATTGACCTACCGTCTGAAATCGGCTGATGAGTTGTATATTGCGGTGATGTTGAAAAACAAAGATGGACAAAGTGAAAAAGTGGAGATCAACTGTTCCCGAGCCAAATGAGCGCTAGTTGATCGTCGCCAAATCATTGGTCAGCCACTTTTTTTCTTCCGCGTTTTCCACTGCCGCGACCAATGCCTGGGCCTGAGCCAGATGTTCCTTTTTCCTGCCGTCGTCGCCGGCCACCGCCGCCGCACGGGCCAGCGCTTCATGGGCATAACCGAGGTAAAACGGCCCGGCATCTTTCGCATATTCGAGGGCCAACAGGCCGTGCCGCCGGGCGGCAGCGGCATCTTCGACCAGCGCATACACCCGCGCCGCCTGCCAATGGCCGACCGACAGGTTGGTGGCGGTGCAATCTTCGCGCCGGGTCCAGTGCCACAGCGAGGCCTGGGTCAGCCGGACCATTTGTTCGTTTTCTTCGCCGGTGCGCTGTTGCTTATCAATCAGCGTCCAGGCCTCATTAAAGCAGTGCACGGAAAAGAATTTGTGTGCGGCGGGCAGATCAAAATCCGGTGGCTGTGTCATACATATCTCCTTGACGGTACTACGGGCGATGAACCGGGAGGTTTGCGGCAAAGGGGGGTTCCCGCATACAGTTTGCAACGCGATCTCGGGACAGCCCGCTCTCATTTGTTGCCCAGACTCACGCCATCTGCTCTCACCGATACGCCAAAATCGAACACACATACGATCCATGCGATCGGATCACGGACTGCCTGGCCGCTGCACCTGATGGCCGAGTTGCCGATAATCTGAAAAGGGAGATAGACGTCGGCCGGAAAAACGCCGGTCAGGTCTTGCAGGTGCTTAAGATGAATCCAAACGATCAGACCCTGTTGGGACAATGGCGCATAACGCAAGCCGAGACGGCGCACCGCAAAGATTTATTGGGATTCGGGCCGGACGATGTCTCGCTGCTCGCCGCCTGCCGGGAATACATCCATCTTGAGGTCGACGGACTGGTTGCCGCCTTCTACCAGCAGCAAACTGCATTTGACGAAATTCGTACGATCATCGGGGACGCCGATACACTCCGTCGTCTCCACTTCACCATGCGCGAGTATGTCCTCTCGCTTTTTTCCGGCGAATACGGGCAGAAATATGTGAATAATCGTCTGCGCATCGGTTTATTGCATAAACAAATCGGCGTCCCGCCCAAGCTCTACCTGAGCGCAATGCATAACTTGTTGCTGAAAATTGAAGATTGTCTTGCCGTGCACCTCACAGATGTTGTTGTGCGCACGGCCGCCGGCCGGGCATTACGCAAGCTGTTGTTCTTTGATACGACGCTTGTTTTTGATACATATGTCCGCTGGCTGGTGTCCGAAATCGAAACCGCCCGGGATGACCTGGAACGTCATGCCCGGGACCTCGAGGATAAAGTCGCCGAACGCACCCGTGAATTACAGGAACAAGCCCGGCGTGACGGTTTGACCGGGCTGTACAATCGCGCGGCACTCAGCGAATTCCTGGCACGAGACCTGTCGGTTGCCCGACGCAACCGGCAACCGCTTTGCCTGATTTATTTCGATGTGGATGACTTTAAGCAGATCAATGATGCCGACGGGCACCTTGCGGGCGACCGGGTGTTACAAATTATTGCGGGAGTTCTCCGGACGACGTGCCGCGACACCGACGTCCCCTGCCGGTACGGCGGGGACGAATTTTGTGTGCTCCTGCCCAATTCCACGCACGCCGAGGCCGAGCATGTGAGCGAGCGGATCATCGGGGAACTGACTCAAGACGCGCCGGAGATTAAAATCAGCATCGGCGTTGCGCAGAGCGGCCCGGAACACCATGATGATGTCGAACTGCTGCTCAAACGGGCCGATGATATGATGTATCAGCGAAAACGACGCGGCAAAAGACATCGCCCGGCGGCGGAAACCGGTGGAAGAGCCCACACGTCGAGAAACCCCGGATCTTCCCCGGCACGCAAAAAGAGCATGCCCTGAATACCGGCCGCCCGCGACCGGCCGGCAGATTAAACGGCTGCACAATTACGGTCATCTCACCGCTCCCGGCGGCGATAGCCGGACAGACCATCATTTTATTGAACCACACGAGTTGTTTTCCGCAAGAACCCGGTGAAAAAATCCTTGTATGAGGTTGGGCGTTTTTCTTGATTGCTGGCATGCAGACGATACGAGTACCAAATCGCCGCACGGCGCCACAGTGGAGGGTCGGGCTGACATGAACATCCGATTATATCCAAAAATCGGTTATCTGGTTTCATTTGCAGTGCTTGTCATGTTTCTCTCCGGTTGCGGGATCCAGCGCCGGCATGAATTCGTCTTCGTGGAAGGCGAGGCCGATAAACCGATCGGCGGCTGGGTTGTTACTCCGTCATTAGTGAGGTTCGAACAAGGTTCGAGCGCTGAGGTCGAGGAATATTCACTACTGATCAACGCCGTTCCCACTCCGGACCTCCGGCGGTACCGGCTTGGCCTTGATTCAGTGGAATTCATCCTGCCGGGGGGCGGGAATCCTGAACGCGGAAGACTGCTGGCTTTCGAGAACCGTCAGACCGAATCGGAGTTGTTTACCCGGCGCCTGACCGGGGTCCGTTTTGTCACGTCGGTTAAGGAGATCACGTGCCGCATACACATGACGCTGATTACGATCGAGACAAATGAACGCTGGAACCGCTCCGCCGATTATCGGATTACATCGCGCTGGCACAGGAACATCTGGTCCGGCAGGCGGAAATGAGCGGATGCAACCATGATGGACCGGCGCGATATTTCATCCGCGATGATCTGGAGCACCTTTGGTGTCCTGCTGTTGCTGTGGGCGGCGCATGTGTATGCCGCATATGAACCCTCCAGACCGGTGTGGGGAATCCTCCACGCCACGCTGTTGGCCGACGGATGGCGCTGGGTCGTCTGGGGCGCCGGTCTGCTGTTGATTTTCCCGCTGTCGGCCGCAGCCATTGCCGGAGGATGCGCACGCCATGTTTACCGGCCACGCATCTTTCCCACTGTGCCATTCGCGCGAAAAGCCATCGTGCTGCTTTTGCTATGCGCCGGTTTGTTTGTCTTTCGCTCGCGGGCACATATTTTCGGGGATGGCTACCGCATGCTCGATCGGCTGGCCGAGGCCGGGCCGTCGGTGTTGTTCAGTGCGGACATCCTCAAGGAAACACTGGATTTCGGCTGGCACTGGCTCAACCACCGTGTCTGGGCCGAGCCGTTGGGGATCAGGCCGGCGTTCACGTACGGTTTATTGAATTGTCTGGCCGGGTTGCTGATCCTGATCGGGCTGGCACGTCTGATTCGGGAATTGACTCCCGCCCGTGAACAACGTCTTTTTCTCTGGGCAGCGGTGGCGAGTTCGGGCACCTTACTCCTCGGATTTGGTTATGTCGAAAGTTATTCCTGGGCGTTTGCCGGGGTGGTGTGGGCGATCCTCTATGCGGTGCGCGCCCTCCGGCGGCCGGAGTTATGGCGGGCCGCATTTGTGTTGTGGCTTGTCGCCGTCGGTTTTCACCTGTTGGCGCTTATATTTGCCCCGGCGATGATCTGGGCGTTTTATGCCCGGTGCCACGACCGGCCATTGCCGCTGGGCTGGGTCGTGGTGATCACCGGCGCACTTGTTGCCGGTGGTTCATTTATCGCCGCGCACCTGCCGGGCTTGCACTTGTTCGTATTCCCATTTGCCGGACATAACGGCAATTACGTATTATGGTCAGCGGCGCATCTGATCGATCTGGTTAACTTGGTGCTGCTTGTGGCGCCTGCGGCACTCCCCTTGCTGGTCATGGCATGGTCCAAAAACGGCAGCGCCGGAGTGGCGCGCGGCTGGAGTATTGTGGCGTTGGCCGCGTGTGGCGCCTGGTGGGCGGCGGTGGTCATCGACCCCACACTCGGCGCGGCGCGGGATTGGGACCTTCTTTCCTATTTTGGTCCGTTTCTGTGTTTGGGCGCCGCCGGATTGGTCCTGAGTCGAAAGTCGGGAATATCAAAGGCGACGATCAGTGTACTTACCGTCCAACTCGTCGGGCTGGTCATTTTTCACACTATGCCCTGGATCGCGGCACACCAAAACGCCGGGCGCGCCGTGGAAATGATGGACGTGATGCTTGCCGATGACCCGCATCTCAGCACGGAATATGATGATGCGGCGCGGGCCGTTGATTTCGGACAATTCCTGATCAGTGACGACCTCCAACGCTATGACCTGGGGACGAAATATTTTTTGCGCCGGACTACTGCAGTCCCGGATGACCCCGACGCCTGGTGGAGTCTGGGTTCGATGTATTGGTACCGTGGGTTGCCGGACAGTTGTTATTCGGCATATCGCGAGTCGTTGCGCGCCGATTCGACTAATGTCCAATATTGGCATAATTTTGGTGTGTTGTTGCTGGGCCAGAGTCATCTCTCCGAAGCTAAACGGTGTTTTCTCAAGGTCCAGGAATTGAAACCCGGTGAACTGCAGCCGCTCTGGGGGTTGGCCACTTTGTATCAGCTGGAGGGACGGTATGATTCTACTGTAATCATGCTTGAGAGAGTCATTCAGTTGGAGCCGGGTTCCTGGGAAGTCCATTTTGCTCTCGGACTGGGGCGGCTGCGGCTGCAGGAGTATGCTGCTGCGCTTGACGAATTCGTTGAGGCCGCGAAATTGAAGCCTGCCGAGCGCCTGGTTTATCGGCGTGTCGGAGAAATCCTGCTGCAGCAGAAGAAGGTGACGGCGCTCCAACACCTGTTGCAAGACTGGGGCCGGCAAGCCGGGCCGCAGACCCGGGACGAACTCCGGCAGTGGCAGACCGTGGTCGATGCGTGGCCGGAGGTCCCGGCCGACGATGCCCATCTGGGTGATTTATTTGCCGTTCTGGCCGAATGGTATGCCGGGCATGACCTGCCGTTGATTGCTTATGATTTCTATCGCCGAGCCGTCCAATATGCGCCCGATTCCGCGAAATATCAGGCGCAAATCGATACATTGCGTGTGATCGTTCAACCATGCGTCGATGACATATGGCAGTAAGCGGAATAGAATGTGAAATTGCCGTCTGCTGCAGTATGAATATACATGCTTCCTCACCACCACCAATTAAAACCGGCAAACGGCCGATGTTGCGCAGGGCATCGTCACAGTATTCAATTGCCGGACCGTCCCCTGAATTGGATCCGGGCCGATTTACCGGGTATCGAGTTCAGACCGGCCCGAGCGGTCCGAGGACCGCAAAAGATTCCTGAATAACGTTCGGTCTTCAGGTTTCCAGACGATCCGGAAAATCAGCAGCAATGATGGGACTGCGCAGAGCATCCCCCAGGCAAGCAATTCGATCCAACCCGAAAGTGTGATATAATGGACTGTAAAATATCCGGCGATGAGTGACGGCGCCGCCGACAAAGCCGCCAGGACCAGCATGCGGTAATAATCCGTCACCGGCCGCCCGGTGTAGCGGCAGGCCAATACGGGAATATATACGCCGTTACGGACCAGCAGGCACGCGGCCGAAGCCAAGGCGATGCCGGCAAGTCCCCAGCCAAATTGTAAGACCAGGAAGATGGACACAATCGCATTCCCTAATCCGATTACTAGGGCGGAGATGGCGCTTTCCCGGATTTTTCCGAGTCCGGTCAACACCGCGAGCGCCACATACGAACAAACCGTGACCGCCATCGGAAAAGCGATAATCCGCAGTACGGCGACTGCCGGTCCCTGTTCGGGACCGACCCAGATATGAATCAGCGGAGGCGCAAAAATCCACAGCATGCTCGCAGCCAGCCAGCCCAGCGGCATGAGCAGCCGTTCATTCTGGCGGGCCAGGTTGCGGATATCCTCCTCCCGGCCCCCGGCCTGTAATGTGGTCACGCGGGGGATCAGTACGGTCGTAATTGCCGAAAAAATCGCGCGTAGCAGGAAGTTCCATTTGACACCGCAAAAATAGGCGGTGACCATGGCCGGTCCCAGCAGCCAGCCGGCGATGAGAATGTCTGCCTGTTGCAGGATGATTAATCCTACTCCCGCAGTCATTATTTCAACGGTGAACACGGCAATGGGCCGCAGCAGGTCGCGGCTGAATTGGCGGATTGTCAAATGCAGTTCAGGCAATAACCGCCGGATGAAAAACAAACCACCGGCAGTGCGCCACACCGCCCCGGCGAGCGTCCCGACACCGATCCAGGCCAAAGATGCGCCCTTGATTTCCGACAGGCCGATAATCAAGACCAGACGGATCAGACCGCCGACGATCATAATCCCGTATTCATAGTCGAAACGTTCGCAAGCGAAATAGCCGACCGAAAGCGCGCTGCGCGCCATGTCCAGACTTACCGCCGCGCCGAACAGCAGGGTCAACACCCGGGCGGCCGGCATAAATTCCGGGGCAAATGGGAACAGGCGGTCGGCTTGCCAGGCCAGCAGCACACTGAGCGCCATACCCGCCGCACCCAGACCGAACAACAGAAATGAGGTCGTGGAGTAATACTGTCCGGCCTCGCCGACATCTTTCCGCCCCAGCGCATGGGTGACAAAACGCCCGGCGGCAGTCTGCACCGCGGTAGGGATGATGGTAAAAAGAACAAACAGCGAGCTCAGCCAGGGGATGAGGCCATACGCCTCCGAGCCGAGGCGGCCCACAAAATACGCCACGACAATCAGGGTAATCAGTCCGTCGAGGGCCAGGTTACCCAGTTTGGCCGCCGCGTTGATCGAAAACCGCTGCGGCTTCATCAATACCCCGCCCGATGCTGTCATCGGCCGGATAGTACACAAACTCCCCCGGCCGGACAACAGCATATCTCACGCGGATGCGTCCGGAATACGACTTGGCCGGCCATGGCGTATTGTAGTATAATGACGGGACTAGCGGGAGGGACTGTGCCGAAGTATGTCGTGGTTCTGACGTGGTGCGTATTGTGCTGCATACTCGCGGGGGCGGCCGACTTGGCTGCGGCAGGTCTTGACTCGCTTGCGGTGCGGCTGGTCTGGATTGGGGACCAGCGGGTGTACTTCAACGCTGGCGAGGTCAGCGGAATTACGCCGGGCTGGCGGGTGTATTTACCTTCCGCAGTCACCGGGAACAGTAACGGTTGCTGGGGCGCGATCGACCAAGTCTATCCTGATTTATCCTCCGCACCCTGGGATACCTCTTTGATTTCAAAGCGTGTCTTGTCCCCGGATTCTCCGCAGGTCCTGCTCTTCCCGCCGGAGCCGAAAACACTCCGTATCCCTCATCTGCGCGTAGGACTGGTCAATGATGGACAAGCGGTTGATGATGCCTCCGACCTTCTACAATTTCCGCCGCCGGCCTCATTACTGTGGCCCTGGACCAGAGGCGTGGATTCGACTGCGTCCGTTCAAGACGGGTTGTTTGCATCTCGGCAGACAGCGGATGGTCGGCGATGGGCTATCAGTCTGGACACCTTGGCACGGCCTGAGGGAGAATTTCCCCATAGCTGGGGGGCGCTGGCTGACCGGCTGACCAGCATCACCGAACAGCATGATCGCCTGGACTGTCCTGCGGTCTGGGCGCTGCGGCCGCAGGAGGATGATCCCTTGCGCCGCGAAGGGGTATTTTTCGAAGGATTTTCGTATATCGATGACACGACGGTGGGGCTGGAATATGCCACGCCGTTTTACACCTTTGCCGAGTATGCAAATTCCGGCAGTTGGCGGCGTACACTGGCGGCTGCTGCACACGCCGACGCGGAACTGGATATTCGGCCGCCGGGCTGGACGCTGTACGGCAATCAGACCTGGGTCCGGACAACGGCGGCGGCTGTCGGAGATTTGCCGGTGATGATTGATACCGTCACGGTCGAATCATTTGCCGATTATAAAAATCAGCGGCTGGCCCTGGAATTGGAAGAGTTGGATGTCTGTGCGATTTCCATTGATGATGTGCTGCGCGGCCTGCCGTCCCCGGATAAATACCACGTGGTCTCGTCGGTCCAAAATGCCCTCGTTGTCTTCGGGGTCAACCAGCGCAAAGACGACCTGAACGCCAACCTGCTGACCACCGCAGTCTGCTGCCTCGTCGATAAATTATCCCTGGTCCGCGCCCTGCTGGCCGACCAGGGACAGGTGACTCATACCATTCTGGCGCTGGATGATTCGCTGGGCCAGCCGCACTATCCGTACGATCCCCGCCGGGGCGGCGATCTGTTGATAAATAAACGTCTGCGCCGGACTTTGAATTTTTATGTCGACCGCCGCATCGATCGCGGCATGATGGTTGCCGAATATATCGCCGGGAAACTGGCGGCGGAGGGGATAAAGACGCGGCTGGTCCCCGCCGGGCCCGAGCATTTCGCCGCCGCCGATTATTGCCGGGATATGGACCTCTTCATTTACCTCTGGCCGGTATGCGCCCTTCGGCCCGACCAGAGTCTTTATCCGTTTTTGTACGGCCCGACGCTGCCCTGCGGCACCAATCCGCTGGGTCTCGATCAGCCCGAATTCCTCACCCTGCTTGAGGCAGCCCGGCGGGAATCGGCCGCACTATTGCGGCAGCGATATTATCGGGAAATCGAATATCGCCTGTTGGCAGAACCCTATATTTGCCCGTTATATCGGCCGATCAGAAAGATAGTGGCTGCAAACCACTTGCCCGAGATTCGGTTGACCGCCGACGGGGAACTAGATATGTTTCCCGTGGGTGGCAAATAGCAAATCAGAGAGGTGGGGTGGTGAAAAAGAGAATATTTTTTGCTTTTGTGGTCGTGGCGGTCGTGCCGGCAGTCATTACCATACTTGCGGCCAACATGTTTGCCCGGCAGGAACTGGAAGAAATCAGGCGGCGCAACGCCACTACGGGGCTGGCGCGGCTGGATGCCAATGTCGTGGAAGACCTCGCGGCGATGGGTTCGGCGGTCAAAAACGAAGTCGCCGATTCCCGCTGGCGCCGGTTGTTTTTGCGGCGGTGGCAACTGGGCTCGGTGTTTCAGGCTCAGTTGATCGATCAGTTGGTCGAACGCTCGGCGCAGGCCGGTTGGGTTTTTTCGGCGATCATCGACACCGACGGTGTCGTGCTGGGCCGGGGCGATCGGCCTTCGTCTTTCGGCGATACGGTGGACTATCGCACGGTTTTCGGCACCCATGCGATTACCAAGGCGACCGCAAGCGCCGTGTCGCCGTTTCTCCCGGTGTGGGGTACGGGCGGTCTGCTGGGTATCGCCCCGATCACTTATGACGATAAGACGCTGGCTTTCCTGCTGGTGGGTAAGCCGTTCACTGCGGATAACCTGCGCAATTGGGTCGGCGGCTGGGCCATCCCGGCCATGATCGTCGCCTCGGGGGAAATCCTCAATCTGACACCGGATGTCCCCCAGGAACAGATTTCACCGGAAACATTTTCCGCGATATATCATGGTCCGCCGGTGACCTCGATGAATCTCACCGGACGGCGGTTTCTAATCGGGCGCAAGCACCTGACGGTGCCGACTTCCGGCAAGGCGCCGCTGATGATGCTGTTATTTTTTGATTCTGCCCCGGTGGATGCGGCCACGGCCAAGTTGTTTTACGCGATGCTGGCCGCCGGCGGGCTGGGCCTGCTGCTGGCCCTGATTTTTGGCTGGCTGGTCGCGCGGCTGTTGACCCGGCCGCTGGATGATATTGTCGAGGCGGCCAATCGCATTTCCGACGGGCAATGGGACGCCGATGTGATCAGTTTTTCAGGGGGCGATGCCGGACGGATGGCCGATGCGTTTAACCGGATGATCGGCGATTTGCGGCGGTCGCGGGACCGCCTGATTCAGACCGAACGATTGGGCGCGTGGCGTGATGCCGCCCGCAAAGTGGCGCATGAGATTAAAAACCCGCTCTCGCCGATCCAGGTTTCGGCGGAAGACCTTGTTTCGGCTTACAAACCCGGCGACCCCGGTTTCGAAAAAATCCTCAGGCAATCGACGGCGACGATTATCGAGGAAGTCGCCGCGATCAAGAGGTTTATCGATGAGTTTTCCTCGTTTGCCCGCACGCCGCGGCCGGTGTTTGCGCGTTTTGACATCAAAGACCTGCTCAGCGATGCGGCATCGTCATTTCCCACGGAACACCGGGACGGCCGGATTGCTGTCGACACGACCCGCAGTTTGATGCTCACCGGTGATGCCGAACTGTTGAAACAGGCCCTGGTCAACCTGATCAAAAACGGTCTGGAAGCCGGCGGGGCGAAAGGCGCGGTCACCGTCACGGTAGTCGACGAAGACGATCAGGTGCAGATCATCGTCGATGACACCGGGCCGGGGATCTCCGGGGAGATGAAAGCAAAGCTGTTTACCCCGTATGCGACCAGCAAACCCGGCGGGACCGGGCTGGGGCTGGTCATTTTGCAGGGTATCGCGGTCGACCACGGCGGGACTGTCACCGTACGGGAAAGTCCGGACGGCGGCGCGCGGTTTGTGCTGCAGCTTTTGAAAAACCCGCCGGCGAGGGAACAGCGTTAAGCGGCCATGCCTACCGTACTGGTCATTGACGACGAGCCGAATATCCTGCGCAGTCTGTCCTCGGCGCTCACCCGGCGCGGGTATGATGTCCTGACCGCCGCCGCCGGCGCGGAAGGACTTCAAAAATTATCCGCAACGGTGGACGCGGTCTTGCTGGATGTCCGGCTGCCCGATTTTGACGGCTTGAAAATCCTCAAACGTATCCGGGAGAAATACCCGCAAGTGGGGGTGTTGATGATCTCCGGGCACGCGACGATCGAGGAGGCGGTGCAGGCGGTCAAACTCGGCGCGCATGATTTCCTGGAAAAGCCGCTGTCGCTGGAGAAAGTCCTGATCGTCCTGGAGAACCTGCTCAAACTCCGGCGCCTGGAAGCGGAAGTCGACCTGTGGCGCACGCGGGCCGGGGAGGGGGGGCCGCTGATCGGACAATCCGCGCCGATGAAAGCGCTGTTGTCTGAAATCAACCGCGCCGCCCCCACCGACAGCCGGGTCCTGATCACCGGCGCGAACGGCACGGGAAAAGAACTGGTCGCGCGGATGATTTGGGCCGGGTCCAAACGGCGGGAGCATGATTTTCTGGCGGTCAACTGCGCGGCGATCCCTGAAGAATTGATTGAATCCGAATTATTCGGGCATGAAAAAGGATCGTTCACCGGCGCAGCGGGCAACAAGACCGGCAAATTTCAGCAGGCGCACCACGGGACGTTGTTTCTTGATGAAATCGGCGATATGTCGCTGAAAACTCAGGCCAAGGTGCTGCGCGTTTTGGAGGATTCGCTGGTCACCCCGGTTGGCGGCGCGCAGGCAATGAAAGTCGATGTCCGAATTATCGCCGCCACCAACAAAGACCTCCCCGCCGAAATCCAGACCGGCCGGTTTCGCGAGGATTTGCTCTATCGGCTGAATGTCATTCCGCTGCATATCCCGCCGCTGTGCGAACGCAAAGCCGATATTCCACCGCTGGTCGATTATTTCCTGCGCCTGACTGCCGACAAACTCGGCCGCACACCCAAGACAATCAACGCCGGCGCGGTAGAATTACTGGCGGCGTATGATTTTCCCGGCAATGTGCGGGAGTTGCGCAATGTCATCGAGCGGCTGGTGATCATGGCCGAGGGCCGGGTGATTACTCCGGCCGATGTGCTTCGCTGGCTGCCGCAGGTCGGCGCGGAGAATCAGGTTTTGCCGCTCAGGGAAGCCGCTGATGATTTTGAACGGGAGTACATCCAAAAGACTCTCGATGATTGCGGCAACAATGTCACCAAAGCTGCCGCGCAATTAGGGCTCGAACGCGCGCACCTGTACAAGAAGATGAAAGCGCTGGGGATGAAGACGGAGCGGTAAGTCGCTCGTGAGTGGCGTACGCGGGTGGCCCGCTCTCCGGGCGGATTTCGTTCCGACGCGGTACATACCCTGAAAAGGGAACCACCTAAAAGGCGGACCGCTGGTTATAACAGTGAGAATTCATTACGCCGTACCGCAGGATTTTTATCTTTGCAGAGGAAATACTTGGAGGAGGTCACTGAGCAAGGAAAGGAACTACTTATATGATCGTTGCAAAATCGCGCATCGCACAGATCATGTTTTTATTTTTGTTTGCTATTAGTTGTTCGGGACATTCAGGAAACAACAACACCTCGGATGATGCGGAGCCCCCGGAACGCATTGGTGTGCTTCGATCGACAGATCACGGTGCGACCTGGACTTTCATCGGGTATGCAAGTTTCAATGCGCCGACCCTCATTCCCGTGGACCCCAGCCCTCTGGCGACAGATAACGGTATTGCGCTTTATTTCCTTGACTTGGCCGGGCTGGGCAAACCTGCAGGCACCCCCCGGGTCATCTATCGCGCAGTCACGACGGATGCCCTTCTGTTCACCCCGCCCGTCCAAGCGTTTTCCTATCCGGAGGACATGACCGATCCTTATGTCTTGCAAATGCCGAACGAGAGCTGCCGTCTGTACCTGCAGGCAGTGGGAAGGGGCATTATCAGCGCGTCAAGCAGTGATGGACTTGAATTCACTCTCGAAGACGGTGAAAGATCGATTGACGGCGGTACGCCCGGAGCACTGGTCACCCCCGACGGGGATATACGTCTGTTCTTTGCCGGCGAATCAGGGATCAGCAGTGCGCTGTCGGGCGACGGCTTGACGTTTGTCTCCGAGCAGGGCGAACGTATTCCCAAAGGTTCGTACCGCCTCATCGCTGATCCTCACCCTATCCGCTTGCAAAGTGGCAGCTATCTCATGTCGTATATACGCGTTCCGTCGGCCGGAGAGCCGCCTTTGGATAACGAAATGCGCCTGGCCGGCAGCATCGCGGGATTTGACTGGACCGAAAATCCTGTCTCGCTCCGCCTTGGCGCCAATCCGGGACTGGTCGAAACCGCCGATGGGACATTATATATCTATTTTGTGGACTTTCACGCCGCTGATTAGGGCGCAGGTTAAGCCCCCAGCGGCTTGACTTTTTCGTCAGGCGCCGGGGTGCGTGATCTACGTGCTGGATTCCGGGCCGTTCAGGAACGACATTTTGCGGGAGCGCGTAGGGCGGGCACCGCTCGCCATTTTTGCTGTAGACAATATCACATATCGACAGCACGACGACCGATCCCCGCTATCGACTCTACCCGGACAAGATCAGACAAAAAACCAACCGGCGGCAGGGTGGTTGATACCGGGAGGCACTACGGATGACACAAGCACCGCATCGAATGGGCAAAAAAATTGTGATTGTCGGCATTGCAGTCGCCGTCGGTTTGTCGCATTTCATCACGGGAAAACAGTACAATGGGCCGTTTCCCCGGTTCGTAAACGGTTATATGATTGATATCCTCCTGCCGTTTGCTGCATATCTCCTGTTATGTAACATCAAACATCCGCTGGTTAACCGATGGTGGGTGAGGTGTTGTGCGGTTTTCGGACTGGGGGTCATCGTGGAGACACTGCAATTTTCCGGCATCCCCGTATTTGGCGCGACGTTCGACCCTTGGGATTTTGCGGCCTATGGCGCGGGTGTGACCGCGGCGGCATTGGCCGATACGGTTCTTTTCCCGCGTATGTTTCCATTCTGGAAAGATGAGGGTGTCGGGAGTCGTTAAAAGCGCGGAATGGCGTTGCCTAACGAACGACCTCTCGGATGCTTATTGTGAAACAGCGAACATTGCCGATGACGGGTGGCTCGCCCTCGGGCGGATTTCATTTTGCCACGGATATAGAGGGCGTAGGTCAAGCCGCCTGCGGCTTGATACATTGTCAGGCGCCAGGGCGCCTGACCTACTCACCAGTGCGTAGGGCGGGCACCGCCCGCCATTTTTGCATCGTCTGCAGCGGTGGGCAGCGCTCACCCTACCAGACTTACAGCTTCTTAAACACCTTAGCGATACAACGATGAATCGCGTGCAGTCCGGTTACCGGTTCGGCATACATTAAGATGCACTTGCCGCTGATGGTCTGAATGCCCTCGGCTTCAGCTTTTTTTATCGGCTCGGCAAAATTGGCGCCCTGCTGGAACCAGAGTTTGGTGATCCCGGCCCGGTGGGCGTCGGCGACGACATCCAGCGCATGGGCGGGGGAGACGGCAATCACCGCCGCCTCGACATCCGGCGGCACCGTGGCCAAGCTGGAAAAACACCGTTCGCCCTTGAACGTATTCCGTGCCGGATGCACCGGGTAGACAGTATAACCCCGTTTTTTTAGTGTCGTGCAGATGGCCCCGCCGAATTTACGGGGTGAGGCGCCTACCACGGCAATATGCCGGGCTTGCACAAAATCCACAATCCGCTGGTCCATGGCGCGTCCTCCTGTGTGTCCGCCGAAACAATACGACGCCGGGCTTGCCCGGTCAATCAAAAAGCGCTAGTTTTCACCCGATGAAAAGACGAAACAGTCGCAAGTACAGGGAGTCCCCATGAGCAGTTATTTTCTGGCACACATCAACATCCATCAACCCGCGGCATATGAACAATATCTGGCCGGTTTTGATGAGATATTCGCCCGCTATCAGGGCCGCGTGCTGGCGGTGGAGGACCACGCCACGGTCCTGGAGGGGAAGTGGGCCGCGCAGCGGACCGTGCTCATTCAGTTCCCGAACACCGCCGAACTGCGCCGCTGGTACGATTCGCCCGAGTATCAACGGCTGGCGGAATTTCGCCGGCGCGCCTCAACGGCCGACATTGTCATTATCGAAGGGCATGATTGACGTGCGGCCGGTGCGTGTGTGCCCCCGCCGCGGCTACCAGTTCTTATGGTGCAGCACGAATGGGTCATCCTCAAAGGCCGCCGCCGCATGCCTCATGATAAAGGCCTGCAATTTTTCGGTGGGCGCGGTCAGGATGACCACGTCATCCTCGATAATATGCGCAATGTCCAACGTCTTATTCTCGAGACCTTTACTGAGCCAGTCGGAATTAATCGGGGCCAGGGTCAGCGCCTCCGGGCCGAACGTGATGCCCCAAATAGTATGGGCCGGGACCAGGTGACTGCTGTAAAATTCATTGTTCTTTTGTGAATCTTCCGGGTAGACATCGAGAAACAACATGTCGCCCAGCCGTACAAGATGGGCTTCGAATAATCCGTCGGCCTTGTCTTTCTCTTTGGTCGTCAGCCGATATGTTTTATTCTCGCCCTGTTGGAAAATCCAGGTACCGTCGCGGGCGCCCGACGTATCACCCCAGGCGCCGATCAGCCGGTCGTCGAAAATGGCTGTCTCTTCGGTGTACAAGGGATGGAGGGACAAGGTCCAGCACCCAGCCAGCAGCAGCACACCGACCAAGAGCACACCAGCTTTTATCTTTCGCATATGTTCGCCCCTTTTTATGTTTAATTCCATGTGCTGATGTATACACACCAATCCGACGAACGGCTATACGTTTTTATGGGGTGGGAACACGTGCTGGTCACACATGCACGGCGAAGCGGCAAACCTCATCCCCCTGCAGGACAGATTGGATGATATCCACGCGGACGGGTCGCTCGAGGACCGCTTCCCAGATTTTTTTGCACCAGCCGGCGCCGCACAGGCAATAGGTCGGCGATATAGCCACGGCCGCGCGGGCATAATCGCAATGGCAGAAATAATAGCGCTTGGCTTCGGGAGTAGTCGCCTCCCGGTGTTCCTCGGGGAAACGCGGGGCCTTGGTGATATATACAATATCCCCGACCCGTTCGGGCTTGACCATGAAGACCTTGCCGTGCATGGCCGCGAGGAGTTGATCAATGTCGCGGGCAGCATCCCAGACTTTTTTGAATTCCGCGATATGTTCGGTATAACAGTCGCAGGAACACTCGGTCATAATCATGACTCTGGTTTCCAGATCAGGCGCAAGGGCATCTAGCTTGTCCATGGTCTCAGCCATCAGCGCCGCCTGTGCGCGTTCATCCAGCTCCGCCAGCCGGTCGACTTCGGTCATGACTTCCCGTGCGGCGGATGCGCCGAGATGTTCGGCAAGCGTCAGTGATAATTTTTCCGGCCAGGCAGGATTCCCCATCGCCATTTTCCTTACGGTACTCTCCGCCCGTCGCTTTCCCTTGCGTATCTATTCCTCGATCGTTTTGACCGGCACGAATTTATTATCCCTGATCGCCCGCCGGTTTTGGCCAGAACTCCTCGATGGTCTGCCACAGCAGGTGATTGAATTCCCCCGGTTTGACCATGTGCGGAAAATGGCCGACGCCGGGCATGAAAATAACTTTGAATGAAGCGGCCACCCGGTTGTTGGCCTCGGCATCGGTCGGATATTCATCGGAATTAATGCAACGGATCGGCACACGGACATCGCTCAATGCTGTCCGGTAATTATAATGGAACAATTGATCGAACGATCCCAGGGCGACAGCTTCGGGTGCAGCGGCCATCCCGCTGGAGACCCGTTCGACCAGCTCCGAATCGGCGTACGCCGGAAACATGCCTTTGACGAATTCGTATGTCGCTGTGGGGAAATCCGCCGAGAAATGCGCCAGATATCCCGCGATCTGTTCCTCGGAAAGTTCGCGTTCCAGGTTTTGCAGGTTATCGACGCCGATCAGTGCAGTCACCCGCTCGCCCAGCAACCGCGCCGCTTCGATCATCACCGTGCCGCCCATCGAGTGGCCGATCAGGATGACATTTGGCAGATCCAATTTATGCACCACTGCCGCAACATCGGCGCCGTACGCGGCCATGCTCCACACTTCGCGCTCAGCCCCCGATTCGCCGTGCCCCGCCAGGTCGATGGTTACAATTTTGTATTCCCCGGCAAACTCATCGACTTGTTTTTCCCAGAACGTGCGGTCGCAACACCAGCAGTGGATAAACACCAGCGCCCGCTCACCGCTGCCACGAACCTCGTAGCAAACGCGGACACTATCGGTCGAAAGCACGTTGTCGTGCACTACCGTCGGTGCGGGCGGCGGCTCGCATTGGGATTGCTGTCGGCACGCCGTGAAGGCAAGTGCGACAATAATCAGCGCAGTGCAGAATGATGCCGAGTGACGGCGGGGCAGACGAAAATAGTGCGGTGCAGCCGGCTTTTCAGACAAGTAGTGGATCATCAGGAATCCTCCTATTTGTTCGTATCGTTTCCGGAAATGAAGTGTGCCATTACGGAGGGTGTCAAGTTGAATTCAGCCGGCGGCGGCGACACACATTATTTCGCCGGCAGCAGTGGTCGAATATCGGCCAGCAGACCGGTCACTGTCTCGGCGGTCAGTCCGGTAACTGCCGTGCTGCCGACCAACGTTCCGCGTTGATCGAAAACGAGGATGGTACACATGTCGGCGGCGAATTCGTAGGCCTTGTCGAACCGGCCTTTCCAGTCCAACAGGGTCCACCGTTCGGGTTCCCGGGGGAATTTGCCTTTTATCATGCTTTTCAAGAAAAACGGCACGCCACGGACATTGGCCAAGCGGACAAAACCGACGACAGAGGTATCGTGCGTCACGGCCAGCGAATCCCGCATTGCGGAAAACCACTGGTCCTGATAATCGTTGCCTTTGCGGTCGTAGGCGAAAACGACCACCACCCGGCCCCGGAAATCATCGTCCCGGTGGATTTTTTCAAACTGGTCTTTTATTTCAAAATCAATAAGTGTACTGTCTGCCGCTATGGCGGTCGGCGAAACCAAACATACGGCCAACCAGCAGAACAAGGCCGGTATGATCGTTTTCATGGCGCGCTCCGGGAAACCTGCTAAAACCGCGTGACCCGTGCATGGCAATACGGCTGTTTCCCGGTCTTGAGGTAATAATCCTGGTGGTAATCCTCGGCTTCCCAGAACGTACCGGCCGGGACAACTTGTGTGGCGATATTGAGTCCCCCGGCTTTCAGGAGGTCGAGGAGTTTTTCGATGGTCTGTTTCTGCCGTTCGTCGACATAAAAGACCGCCGAGCGGTATTGATCGCCGATATCCGGGCCTTGCCGTTCGACCTGCGTGGGGTCGTGAATCTCGAAAAAGAGCCGGGCCAGCGTTTCATGGTTTGTTTTGGACGAATCGAAGATCACTTCCAGCGCTTCGGCGTGGCCGGTGTTGCCGGTGCATACTTCATTATATGTCGGTTTTTCCCCGGCGCCGCCTATATAGCCGACCCTTGTCGAAATGACGCCCTCGGCCCGCTGGAAATAATATTCCACACCCCAGAAACATCCTCCCGCAAAATAAGCAGTTTGATTCGCCACCGCCTTTTCCGGCACAAAGCCCAGGGAAATGGAGTTCACGCAATGGCGGGTATTTTTTGCCGTGAATCCCTCACCCAGGAACACATGTCCCAGGTGCGCCCCGCAATTCCCGCAGACGATTTCAGTGCGCCGGCCGTCGGCGTCCGGCACGCGTTTGACGGCGCCGGGAACTTCATCATCAAAACTCGGCCAGCCGCATTGCGCGTCGAATTTATCCTGCGAGCGGTACAACGGCGCATTGCAGCGCCGGCAGGTATAGGTGCCCTCGTCCTCGAATTTGTGATACTCGCCCGAGAACGGCGCTTCAGTCCCCTTATGCAGGATTACTCGTTCTTCCTCGGGGGTCAGCTTATTTACATTCATCATCGAATCCTGTGCTACTGCCGATGTCGCCCAAAGGGCCACCAGCATTATGATTATACCACTAGTCGTGCATTTCACGGCACTGTCCTTTCAACTGACGGTGCCCGGTTGTTTACCTGCCCGTCAAAGTGATACGGGTTGATGTGAACGGCCAATTGGCATTGTGCCACTCTGGTTCCGGGATTTCGACGGGATACGGACGTCCTATATGAGCATTTTCTCGGCTACCATAATATGCATAAATACGGAATCCGTCCGGTAATCCCGTCTCAGATCTCACGGGATTGGGGCTTCCAGCTGGGGAATTCTCCCCTTTGTATTGTGCGATGACCATAGTTTTTGCGGTTATTTCGCGGATGTTGATTACTTGGGATGTTGTGTGCTGTGGTTATACACTCGGTATGCGCCTGTTCTGCAACGGGATAAACCCACGCCGTCAAGAATCGCATAACTTGGCCATTAAATTGCTCAAACCCTGAGCAGGTAATCAATATCCCGGTTCAGTAGAAAAAGGAGGATTTATAGTGCAAAAAGCAAAAGTACACTTCCAAATCGGCAGTCTGCTTGCGGCAATGGCGCTGCTGGCATTTGTGGCGTTCGGCTGTTCGAATGACGCTCCGCTGGCGCCGAGTCAAAACGGGCCCGGATTATCGCCGGCCCTGACGTACGTTTTGGATCAATTCGGAGTCGATCCGTTGCAAGGCTTGACCGGCAATGCGCTGGCCAAGAAGAAAGAGTGTTTCATTCATTCGGCGACCGATACGGTCGATGTCGATGAGAATGGTGCGATTGTTTACCTCGATTTGGGCGAGGGCGTATCTGAGTTTGAAATTCCCGGCGACGCAGTATGCAAGGACTATGAGAAGTATTTGGAGGAGTTGGCAAAAGAGGATCCGGACGAAGAGAAATTGGCTGAATTCGAGGCAGAGAATCCGTTTGGTTGCCCGGTGCGCATCACCGCAGATGCCGCGTTATTCAACACGCCGCATGGACCGCTAGTGATGTACGATTTCGGGCCAGATGGCCTTGAGTTCAATAAAGAATGCAAGTTGCGTCTGTGGACGGACTTTGGCAAAGACAAGCTGGTCTGGTTGTACTGGTTCGATCCGGAAAAGGGCCAGTGGGTTAAGGAAGATAAAGCGAAAAAGACTGATAAAGAAGGTGCAATCGAGTTCAAGATCACGCACTTCTCAAAGTACGCGATTTCCTAACCGCCGGAAAGAAAGGAATTCATAAAACGCCCACTCTCCGAGTGGGCGTTTCTTCTTGTGGGTCAACACCTTGCTATGCCCAATGCCCGTTTGTCCGCTGCCGGCTGGGCGAAAGCCCAAAACCCCCTACGGACGGACGACCAAAATGTCGATTTATTGAAGTATAAGAGTCTGAACGAAGACGCAAGACGTCTTCCTCTGTAGAGTCTGGATTCACTGATTAAAGAAGAGTGGAAACTCGAGGATACCCTCGTTTTGGGACCAAATGGCTCGGGCGTGTGGAACATCAGGCAGGAGGACATAATAATTGAAAATTGAACAGAAAACCTGGACTCAGGAGAGCGGGTGGGATCATGATGCGCCGGGGGAGCTTGCCGAACAGCCGCAGGTTGTCTTTGTTTTTGGCGGCAGAGCGGCGCTGGAAGGTCAAGGATTACTCGATGATATCCGCCATGCTTACCCTGAAACCAATGTATTTGGTTGTTCGACGGCCGGAGAGATCGGCGGCACCCGAGTGACCGATGATGCGCTGGTGGCAACGGCCGTCGCGTTCGAACATTCACAGGTCACCGGCGCGCAGGTTAGCGTTGACGACACGGTCGGCAGTTACGATGCCGGCAAATACCTGGCGCAAACCCTCAACAAGAATGGCCTGAAGCATGTTTTTGTCTTGTCCGACGGCCTAAAGGTCAATGGCAGCGATCTGGTCAAAGGACTGACCGGACATTTGCCGGGTGACGTCAAAGTCACCGGCGGGTTGTCCGGTGACGGTGATCGCTTTCAGGAAACGCTGGTCGTCTGGGAGGGTCGGGCGATGTCCGGTTCGGTAGCGGTCCTTGGTTTATACGGCGATCGGTTGAAGGTTGGTTATGGCTCGCAGGGAGGCTGGGATTCCTTCGGGCCGGAACGGTTGATCACCCGGGCTGAGGGGAATGTCTTGTACGAATTGGACGGCCGCTCGGCGCTTGATTTGTACAAGCAATATCTGGGCGAACACGCGGTGGGCTTGCCCGCCACGGGCCTGCTTTTCCCCTTAAGTCTGCGCGGTGCGGAAGGTGAGCCCGGGGTTGTCCGGACGATTTTGGCAGTGGATGAACAAAAACAGAGTATGACTTTTGCCGGCGACCTGCCCGAGGGCGCCTACGCCCGGTTGATGAAGGCCAATTTTGACCGTCTAATCGACGGCGCCGAGGGTGCGGCGGAGGTCTGCCATCAGGCATTGGCGCCATCGCCGTCGGAATTGGCCATTTTGATCAGTTGCGTCGGCCGGAAAATGGTGCTCAGACAGCGGGTCGAAGAAGAGGTGGAAAGCGTCCAGGCCGCCCTCGGAAACCAGACCGTTTTGGCGGGTTTCTATTCGTATGGCGAGATTTCGCCGTTTTCCCTAAACGCCAAATGTGAGTTGCATAATCAGACGATGACGATCACTACCTTGTCGGAAAAGTAGATGGTGACTCGGATGCACGGATTACTTCGTCGACAACTCGTCCGGCATTTCGGCGCCGCCGATAATATACCGGCTGAATGGCGGGGATTCATTTCCGCCGTCAACGATGCCTACGCGCAATCCGATATCGACCGGGCCATGCTGGAACGGTCTCTCGAATTGAGTTCACAGGAATTGTCACAGGCCAATTCCGACATGCGGGCCATTTTCAATGTCCTGCCGGACTTGTTTTTCCGGCTGGACCGTGGGGGGACAATTCTCGACAGCAAGGCCGGCAAAAATACCAATTTCTATGTTCCGCCGAATTCGATGCTCGGCAAACGAATTCAGGATATCCCTCTGCCGGAAATTGGCGCCAAGTTCGCCGAGGCCGTCCGGCAGTTGGAACAGACAAAATCGACGGTCTGTGTCGAATACGACCTGTACATGCCGTCCGGCATAACTTCCTATGAAGCACGCTTACTGCCGCTGTTCGACAACGAGATTATCGTTATTATCCGGGATATCACTGAACGCAAAAACGCGGAACGCGAGTTGCACGACCGCGAAAGTCTGTTGCGGGCCACGCTGAAATCGACCGGCGATGGAATCCTCGTGGTCAACAAGGAGGGGCGGGCGACACATTCAAATGCCCGGTTTTTGGAACTGTGGCGGATCCCCCGGGAGCTGGCGGCACAAGGCGACGACGATAAATTACTCGATTTTGTGCTCGATCAATTGCGCGAACCGCAATTGTTCCTGGCTAAGGTCCGGGAACTCTATGCCAGCCGCGAAGAGTCTTTCGATACACTGCATTTCAAGGATGAGCGTGTCTTTGAGCGGTTTTCCTGCCCGTTGATCAAGAACGGTGATATCGCCGGCAGGGTATGGAGTTTTCGGGATATCACCGCGCGGGTTAAAGCCGAACAGCAGCAACGTGAAATGAAAGACATGCTGGAACGAGCGGAACGGATGGAATCCCTGGGCGTGCTGGCGGGCGGTGTGGCCCATGACCTCAACAACATCCTCGGCCCACTGGTCGGTTACCCGGACCTGATTGGGATGATGTTGCCGGACGACAGCCCTGTGAAAGAAAAAATCAGCCGTCTGGGGCAGGCGGCGCAAGCGGCCGCGGACGTTGTCCAGGACTTGCTGACGCTGGCCCGGCGCGGCCGTTACGAACTCACGCCGGTGAATCTGAACCGGATTATTGCCGAGTTCTTCGATTCGCCCAGTTATCTGAAACTTGCCGAGTATAATCCGGGCATATGCATGGCCTTTGGCCCGGACAACTCGTTGCCGAATATCAATGGTTCAGCCCTGCATTTATCAAAAGTCATCATGAACCTGACGGTGAATGCCTTCGAGGCCATGACCGAAGGCGGGACGCTCACCATATCAACATCCCAACGCCCGTTGACCGAATTGGAGAGCGGATACGCCGAGCTCAACCCCGGGGATTATGTCATCCTGCGGATGAAAGACACCGGAAGCGGCATCGATCCCCAGGACCTGGATAAAATTTTTGAACCGTATTATTCGAAAAAGAAAATGGGGCGCAGCGGCAGCGGGCTGGGGCTTTCGGTCGTTTACGGAGTAATCAAAGACCATAATGGATACTATGATGTCTTCTCCACACTTGGCAAAGGGACGGAATTCGTTCTTTATTTCCCTGTGACCAATAGCCCGGTCGAGAACAAATCGGGTCCGGCGGGTGAACATCGAGGCATGGAGACCATCCTGGTCGTAGATGATAATGAAGAACAGCGGATTATGGCCGCAGAGCTTATTGCCAGCCTGGGTTATCGGGTCGTTTCAGTCGCCAACGGCCACGAAGCGGTTGCTTTTTTCGACAATCAGTCGGTTGATCTGGTCGTTTTGGATATGATTATGGAAGATGGATTCGATGGCCTGGACACGTACCGTGAGATTGTTATACGGCACCCCGGCCAGAAAGCAATTATCGTCAGCGGATATTCTGCCACCCAGCGGGTGCAACAGATGCAGGAACTCGGCGCCGGCAGATATGTCCGAAAACCATATTCGCGCAACACCATCGGCGAAGCCCTCCGTGAAGAATTGGACCGCTGCGCACTGCCCGCCCGTCATCGGCGATCATGATCTTAGGAAATTCTGCGCCGAATATTCCACCTAAGATGTTGTCAATCCAGCAGATGGATTATATTTTGTATTCGGCTCGCTACGCAGAACCCCGTGAATTCTGCTGCCGGAATCAACTGATTTTTATATTGAACCAACAGGCCCTTTGGGTTTCCTTTTATTGTGAGTACGTTATTGGGAAAATTGAATAATGAAGAAGTGCGCAAACATCGAGATTTCCGGATATGTAGTAGATAGGACAAGTGAACACCCGGATATCGACAGGCCCGGGTCGGACAGGATGAATAGAGAGAGTCGGCATCGGTTCTCACTACAAAAGAGTTGGAGGGAGAAACTCATGAGGAAAATGCTGGGGGTTGTCAATGCATTGGTTGCCCTGATCATGGTGTTCGCATTGACCGGCAGTTCCGTGGCCAATAACCGGCCCGAAGCGTCCACGCTGTTACAGGATTCTCAGCGCTACCAACGAATTCTTGAAACAGGGGGCGACTTCTCGTCACAACAACACGCGCTGTTTGAGTTCATCTTTGCCGCCACGGCATCGCCGGCCGGCGACCGTGCGGGAATTCCCGCGACGGACCGGTTGGCGCGGCCATCGTATGGTTACCTGTACGTTTCAGATACCTGCTATGTCTGGGATGGCGGGCAATGGGTATACAGCTCGCGCACGACCTACACGTACGGGACGAACCAATTAATGACCACGATCGTCACAGAGGAGTGGGACGGCGGGCAATGGGTGTATGTCGACCGGTATTTGTACACCTACGACGGTAACAACAGAATGGCGACGATGACGATGCAAGAATGGCAATCTGCACAATGGGAAAACGTCAGTGATATGACGTTCTCCTACGATGGAAACGGGAATCAGATCGAAATGCTGATCCGGAGTTGGGAGGATGGCGGCTGGGTCAATGCGGCCAAGATTACCTCGACCTTCTCCGGCAATTTGGTCCAGACATCCCTTACGCAAATGTGGGCCGATCCGGATTGGGAAAATTCGATGATGGTCACCTATGCGTACGACGGCAGCGACCGGAGGATAGAGGAAGTGACCCAGTTCTGGTTCGGCACAGACTGGACCAATTTATCCCGCAGGACACATGTCTATAACGGCAGTGGTCTGGTGACCGAAACCATTAACCAAAGCTGGCTGGGCGTAAGCTGGTCCAATCAATCACGGACGACATACGCCTACAACGGCAACGGACAGGAAACGACGGTTACCCAGTATTCCTGGGCCGGGGCGGCCTGGGTGGAATCCTCGATGTGGCAGTACACGTATAATGGTTCCGGCTACGAAATACTGGCGGTATACTCTTCGTGGTCGGGCTCTTCGTGGGTGGAAACCGAGGCCGATACCTCCAAATATGTCGGCGACAAGCTGGTCGAGGAAGTCCGCAACCATATCCAATCGGCACAGGTCGACCGGACGCAGTACACCTGGGACGGCGATTGTATGGTCGCCGATCTGGACCAGGTGTGGCAGGATGGCGCCTGGGTCAACGAAATGCGGTGTGTGTATGTCTGTGGGTCGGGTTCGGGAATTTTGAGTGAATCCGAGCAAGGACCCGTGGCGTATTCCCTGGCCCAGAATTATCCGAATCCGTTTAACGCCTCGACCGTCATCCGGTATAGTTTGGACCGTGGTTCACCGGTAACGATAACCGTTTATAATCTGCTGGGTCAGACAGTCACCGTTCTGGATGAGGCCTACCGTGCGGCGGGAGTCCATGAAACGACCTGGGACGGCGCCGATCGGTCGGGTCACGCGGTGCCCAGCGGCATATATTTTTATCGTTTGGCAGCCGGTGAATTCAACGAAGTCCGCAAGATGGTATTGTTGAAATAAGGCGAGGCAGCCGATTGGCGGGCGGTTGTAACCGCGACGCCCGCCTCCAGAGAAATTCGGGCGGTGAGTTTCACATACTCACCGCCCGTTTTATTTGAGGCCATGCCCGGCAATTGTCTATGGAATACCATGAATACTCTTTCCCCGGATTGCCGGCCGGCGTTTTATTACGCCGGGTGCAGGAGGACAGACAATGGGCTACACCTTGGAACCGTTGACAGAGCACGACCGCACGGCGGTCGTGGATATCTTCAATTATTACATTGAACATAGTTTTGCCGCCTATTGGGAAACGCCCCGAGGATACGGCGTGTTCGATCAGTTTGCCGCGCTTACCGCGGACTATCCTACGGCGGCTGTCAGAACCGACAGCGGTGAGACTGTCGGATTCGCCTTTTTGCGGCCGTATCACCCGGCCGATTCATTTCGGTATACTGCGGAAATTACGTATTTTATCGCTCCGGAGCATACGGGGAAGGGGTTAGGCGCACGGCTTCTCGATTACCTGACCGCCGCCGCCCGCAAAAAAGAGATCACGATTCTTCTGGCATCCATTTCCTCGCGAAACGACGGCAGCATCCGGTTCCACCGCACCCACGGGTTCGTTGAATGCGGCAGGTTCATCGGCATCGGCCGCAAGCACGGCGGACCATTTGATGTAGTCTGGATGCAAAAACAGTTGCCGTCATGCTGACCGTCCGCTCTGGAGATTGGGGCGGCGGCGCCGTGCGGTGAGTGCGTTGCCAAATTCGCGGGGAGAAAGGCCTTGCCTCCGGCACAGGAACGCATTTTCTATGATGCCGGGAATATGTTGCGTGCCGGTATGCCCACTGGCGGTTGAACCTCCCGCGCCCGGCGCGGCGGGGTTTCCGGCCCCGGCACTTCGCCTGTGGAGGGATGGAAGATGTCGCCGATCAAGCCGCAAAATTTGAAAGGTTTCAAAGATGTTCTCCCGGCGGAAATGCTGTTTCGGGACAACGTCATTTCACATATCAAAAAAGTCTTTGAATCGTACGGTTTTGCTCCGCTGAACACCCCGGCCCTTGAGTACAAGGAAATCCTGCTGGGTTACGGTGACGAGGCCGGCAAGCAAATCTACCTGTTTGAGGAACCGGAGGGCAATCAGGTCGGCTTGCGGTTCGATCTGACCGTACCCCTCTCGCGGGTGATTGCCCAGTATCATGACCTGCCCCGGCCGTTCAAACGGTACCAGGTACAGCCGGTTTGGCGTTATGACAAACCCGATCCCGGCCGTTTTCGCGAATTCATCCAGTTCGATATCGACACGATCGGGACGACCTCGATGATGGCGGACACGGAAATAATTGCCGCCATGCATGAGTCTTTGTCGGGACTGCGGCTGCCGCACAAGATTCGTTTCAGTAACCGTAAGATCCTGAACAGTCTGATTATGTTTGCCGGTATCCCGGAAACGATGGGGCGTCATGTATTCCGCATCCTGGACAAGCTGGAAAAACAGGGGTTGGCCAGCGTGAAACTGGAACTGGGGCCCGGCCGCGTCGATGAATCCGGTGATCCGATTCCGGGTCTGGGGCTGAAGCCGCCACAGATCGCCAAAATCGAGGAATTTCTCGGTTTGCCGCAGCGGACACGGCAGGAAGGGCTTGATTCGGCGGCTAATTTGTTTAAGGACACACCGGGCGCCGAAACCGGTATCCGGGAGGTGGCGGAAATTCATGAATACCTCACGGCGCTGGAGATCCCCGATGACAAGGTAATTATCGATCTGAGCATTGCGCGGGGGCTGGACTATTACACCGGTCCGGTATTTGAAGCGGTGCTGGTCGACGACCGCGGCGGCCGGGTGGGGAGTGTGATGGGCGGTGGGCGTTACGATCAACTCATTGGGCAATTCACCGGACGGCCGGAGCCGGCCACCGGCGCGTCGATCGGCGTGGACCGGCTGGTGAGCGCCATGCAACTGTTGCAGGATATCCAGCCACGGCCCTCGACTGCTGATGTGCTGGTGACCGTGATGATGCCGGAACGGATCGCGGAATATGCCCGAATCGCCGGCCGGCTGCGGCGCGAGGGGATCAACGCCGAGTTGTACATGGGCGGAGAGAAATCGATCGGCAAGCAATTACAGTATGCCGACCGGCAGATGATTCCCGTGGCCGTCATTGCCGGTTCAAATGAGTTTGACGCCGGGGAGGTCTCGATCAAGGACCTTGATAAAATCCGGCGGGAAAAAATCGAGATCAAAGACCGCAAAGAGTGGGTCAAACGCAAAGTCGGCCAGGTCACCGTGCCCCTCGCCGATCTGGCTGTGGAAGTGAAGTCGATGCTGCGGGCGGGTGGCGGCACGAACCTGCCGTCAGACCATTGAAATACCCATGACGAATGCCGCCCGACGAATTTGCCGAAGAGACAGCACATGAAACGGATTGCCGTATTGACCAGCGGCGGTGATGCCCCCGGAATGAATGCTGCGGTGCGCGCGGTGGTCCGGGCGGGTGTCGAAGCGGGTTTCGACGTATGGGGGGTGGAGCGCGGCTATCGAGGATTGGTCGAAGACCGGATGCGGCGGTTCACACGCCGGGATGTCAGCGGCATCATTCAGCTCGGCGGTACGATATTGGGCAGTGCGCGCCTCCCCGAGTTCAGGCAAAAAGCCGTGCGGACCGCGGCGGTCTCGACGCTGCAGAAAGCGCGGGTCGACGCGCTGGTAGTGATCGGCGGCAACGGGTCGCAGGCCGGTGCGGCTTCCCTTTGGAAAGATGGTTTTCCGGTCGTGGGTATCGCCTCCACCATTGACAATGACCTGGTGGGCAGTGATCCGACGATCGGCGTGGATACTGCCGTAAACGTGGCCCTTGAGGCGATCGACAGGATCAAGACGACCGCTTCCGCTCACCACCGGGCGTTCCTGGTGGAGACCATGGGGCGGCACTGCGGCTATCTGGCGCTGGTCGTGGGGATTGCCGGGGGAGCTGAGGCGGTCATCATCCCGGAAATCGAGCAGACCCCGGGACAGATCGAACGTGACCTGCGGGCGGCGTACGAATGCGGCAAGTCGCATGCCATCGTGGTCGTGGCGGAAGGGGCGACGAATAATGCCGACCGACTGGGAGAATACTTCCGCAAGCGTGAACCGGATATCGGCTTCGGCCTGCGCATCACGAAACTTGGCTATGTCCAGCGTGGCGGGGCGCCGGGTGGCTTCGACCGGGTTTTGGGGACGCGGCTCGGCGCCGGCGCAGTGGAACTGCTGGCCCGGGGTGAGGCCGGGAAACTTGTCGGAATGCTCAACGGCGCACTCGCCGCTACCCCCTACGTGGAAATTATCGGCAAAACCAAGGAGCTTGACCCAAAACTGTTCGAACTTGCCGGGATCATGGCCAAGTGAGGCGTCCCCCGGGGGACCATCGCCTATTCGATTAAACAATGCCGAATGTTTTGATACTGCACAATTCACAGGAGGATCAGGATGTCACTCACATTGTCGGAATTGCCGTATGCGATTAACGCACTGGAGCCATACATCAGTGCCCGCACCCTGGAATTTCACCACGGGAAACATCACGCCGCCTATGTCACCAATGCCAATAAGTTGACCGCCGGGACGGAATGGGACCAGATGCAGCCGGAAGCCGTCATGCGCCGGATTGCCAATGAACCCAAACACGCGGCTGTTTTCAACAATGTCGCACAGGCCTGGAATCATGCGTTTTACTGGAACTGCCTGAAACCGCATGGCGGCGGCAAGCCGACCGGCCGACTCGCCGGGATGATTGATGTGGATTTCGGTTCCTATGAAAAGTTCATCGAGGAACTTAAAAACGCCGGGGCAACCCAGTTCGGCAGCGGCTGGGCTTGGCTGGTCCTGGACGGCGCCAAATTACGGGTAGTCAAAACACCGAATGCCGGGAACCCGCTGGCCGATGGTCTGACGCCGATCCTGACCGTTGATGTCTGGGAACATGCCTACTATCTGGATTATCAGAACAAGCGGCCGGATTATCTGTCTGCTGTTGTCGAACACCTGATCAACTGGGAGTTCGCCGGTTCGCGTTTGGGCTGAGAATTCACGAGGCGTCGCGAAAACAGACTTCACCCGTGAGGCCGAGTGTGCCGGCCATATGGCCACGACAAAGGTTATCCGCGCCGAGCAATCAGCGTCCCTGGTGAAGATATGACCGCTATTTACAAGCCCTCCGGGTGTCATGTTTAACCGTCCGGCCAGGCCGCCACGGCAGGTGAGAATGGATCGTCCGACCGGGATGGTCCATTTTTGCCTTGACAGGATGCCGCGGTATATTCATCTGGCAGTAGTTAAAAAAGCCGGTATTTTATCCCGGGACGGACGGCCGTCGGTCCGGCGGGAGGGTAGTGCTATATATTTGAATAAGACAATCCTCTGCGGTGTAATGACTCGTGAGTAAAAATTAAAGACGCCGGGGGATGAACAGGCAAGGGAGGTGACATATGCTGGTTTTCCTTTCCATTTTCATCGTCGGGTTTGCGCTCCTGTTGTTATCCATGATCTTCGGTCATGATACCGGTGATGGTATCGACCATGATTTCAGCGCCGACGCCGACCATGGCGCCTCCGGGCCCAGCATCTTCAGTGTCCGGATGATCTCGCTGCTGCTGGTCGGTTTCGGCGGCGCGGGATTCGGGGTGCGCGCGACGTCCGAGGCGTCGATGCTGCTGGCCTCGCTGGCCGGCCTGGGTGGGGCCGTGGTAGTCGGGGTTATCGGTTATCTCATCATTCGGTTGTTTTATGCCAGCCAGGCGAGTTCAACGATCACGGACCGCGACCTCATCGGCTGCACCGGGAACCTGATCGACGGCATCTCGGGGACCGGCAACGGCCAGATTTCCTGTGTCCTGCGCGGCCGGGAAATGACCTACCTGGCGCGTTCCCGTGACGGCAGTTCTATTCCCCGGGGCACACCGGTCCGGGTAATTGGAAAAAGCGGGAATATCGTGACCGTTGAGTCCGTGGCGTAAGGCAATTCATTCACCGCGTAGATCAGGAGGTTTTCAATTATGGGAGAACTGCTTTCCAATGTCGCCTGGCCGTTTGTGGCGCTGGCCGTTGTTATCGCCTTTTTTGCCCTGGTCAAGGGCCTGTCGGCTTTTTATATCAAAGTCCCACCGAACACAGCCGCATTCTTCTACGGGGCGCGGAGCGGGAAACGGCAGTTGAAACGGGCGGAAATCATCGGATCCGGCTTGCCGGATTCCATCGCCATGGTCCTGCCGCCCGGGACTGTTGTGGTCACCGGGGGCGGCCGCATCCGCAAGCCGATCATCGAGGCGGTGAAATTTCTCGATCTTTCGGAAATTACGCTGGCTGATCTGAAAGTGGCCGACATGCCCAACGTTGACGGGGTTTTGGTCACCGTCGAGGCCGTGGCCAATATCCGGTTTAAGGACGACGCCGAGTCGCTTTTGGCGGCGGGCGGCCGATTTTTGGACAAAAAGGCCGATGAGATCAAAGCGACGGCGCGTGAAACACTCGAAGCCAATCTTCGGGGAGTCGTGGGCCGCCTGACTGTCGAACAAATCATTCAGGACCGCGATGCCTTTCGCCAACAAGTACTTACCGAAGCCGGCGAAGACCTGACCCGTCTGGGAATGCAAATCGACGTTTTCAACCCGCAGTCGATCACCGACAGCATGCATTATATCGAGGCGTTGGGTAAGAAGCGGACTGCCGAAGTGCAGCGCGATGCCACAATCGGGGAGGCCGAAGCCACCGCCGAGGCCAGGAAAAAGGCCTCTGACGCCGACCGCGGCGCTGAAGTCGTCGCCCAGCAGAATGAACGATTGAAAGCGGAAGCGATCAAAATCGCCAATGTGGCCAAACAACAATATGCCGCAGAAGTTGCCCGCGAGACGGCGCTGGCCGGGCAGGCCGGGCCGTTGGCGACCGCCGAAGCTCGGCAGAAGGTAATCATTGCCGAGGTCAAAATCGAAGAAGAAGAAGCCAAGGCCAATATTGCCGTCGAACAACAAAATATCCTCCGCGAACAGAAGGCGCAGGAGGCGCGAATCGTCGTTCCCGCACGGGCTGAAGCCGATGCCAAGATCAAGACTGCTGAGGGTTACAAAGTCTCCGAGGTCGCGCGGGCCGAGGGCGACAAATTCGCTATCAGCGCGCGCGCCGACGCCGAACAGCACAAGCGGACGGTCGAGGGTTCGGGTGAGGCGGCGGCCAACCGGGCCAAGGGTTTGGCCGAAGCCGAAATCATCGAACGGCAGGGACTGGCCCGGGCGACTGCGGTTGCAGAACTGGCCAAGGCCTACCAGCAATTCAACAAGGCGGCGATCACTCTGGAAGTCCTGAAGGCCTTACCCGCCGCAATCGAGGCGCTGGCGCCCGTTTTCGGTGCGATAGCCGCGCCGATGGGGAATATCGATAAAGTTGTTGTCGTTGACAGCGGTGGTGGCGGGCAGAACAACAGCGCGCTCACGCGCTATGCCCAGACCGGACCGACACTCCTGTTCAACCTGCTGCAACAAGCGAAAGCGGCCGGGATTGATCTCGAAGGTCTGCTGCACAAGGCCGGAATTGCCGTTACCGATCCCGCAGGAGAGGCGACTGAGAACAAGACATGAACGTGGAGCGACGCTTTGCGATGTGCCGGATTTACCGGAAAAGCACAGTACCCTATTACAATGTTGGCGTGGGGTAGCACGATGCTCATGAATCCGGACGACCAGATTTCCCCGGCGATGGCGGAGCTTGTTGTCGACGGCAAGCCCGTTTACAAAGTTGATGCGAGGCCGTCCCAGGCCCTGGTCGTGCACTGCGGCGATCCGCGGTTCCAGTCGGCCTTTCGCTTGTTCATCACCCGGGAATTGGGTTTCCAAAACTATACGCCGCTCATTATCGGCGGCGGAGTGCACGCGTTCGGCGCCCAGAGTTTTCTGCCTAAGAACTTCAAAACCCTATGGGGGCAAATCAAATTCTTCGTAAAAGTAGGCCAGGTCAAGCAGGTAGTCATTATCAACCACGAGGATTGCCTCTGGTATAAAAAGATGCAGGGGTACGAGGCAAAACTTAAATTGCCGGTGCTTGGCCGCCAGGACCTGCAAACTGCCGCCCGCACCATTCTCCGGGATTTCACCGGCGTGCAGGTCCGCTCGTTCTGGGCGGCGCTCGAGGGAGACAATATTTCCTTTACGGAGGTGCCGCCCGCCTAGGTGAAGATGCTCCCTAGAAGAAAGAAAATCGTGAAGACCGGGGTGCAGGCATCGATTTTTGGAATCCACCGGAACGGCGGGCTGTCGGCTCACTTCACCTGTTCGTCTTTCCATCATGAAAAATGTTGACCAATGAATCCAGTGGAGTCTGTTGATTGATGCGTTCAGTGATTTGATCAAGGGCGGAATCGAATTGAGCGATTGTATAACATAAATGGTTTCTGTTTATTGTGAGCAGACTCAAGATTTCTTATTTTTCTTTGTGGTTTGCCGGGATCAGGAGCTGAAGGTTGCCGCCGGCATCGCATGCGTAAATACTCCCTCCAACGGTAATCGTACCATATGCATAACCCATTACGAAGAAGATGAGGTCTTTTTCAGGGTGCCAGCAGAAATGCTTTACGGCGTTCTGCCCAGGCAGTTTGTTGGCATCGATGAGCGGAGCAAAGGTGCTGTCTTGTCGAATTATCAACAATGAAGTCCGTTCCTCCCATTCATTGTCCTTCAAATAGGCGATATACTTGCTGGATGGCGATATTTGAGGGGATGCATTTGACCCATGATGTTCAAATGTCCGTCTCTGCATCCTGACGAGATCGACTGCGTGGATTTGTCCCCCAAATTCAAATACGACTGTTTTGGCTCTTTCTGAAATGGATGGATCAATGGGGGATTTTAACAAACTCCAACGAGGGAATTGTCCACCAATACTAAATAGTTCTTTCTTGATTCCGGGGGTCTCATACCAAATCGCCTGCGGAGTAACTAAAACGGTCAGTGTGTCCAGCGTACGGGAGATGGACACTGCTTGACTATTGTGCCATGATAGCCCGCGACGTCGAGGGCAACCGAGTCGTCCCGGGCTTGATCCGACGTTTCATAGAGGCCAATTCGCACTCCAATTACGGTTGGCTCACCATCCATTTGATCCGCGACAGACAAATAGGATAGATGGCCCTTGTCTTTAAAGGATTGACAGATGGAATCAGCAACCGCTTGCTCGGCAACGTGGAAAGAACCGATTTCGATGGAATAATATACCAACTTTCTCACGGGATGTCTGACGTTATATTCGGACCGCAAGTCGGCACCGGCCGAGAAGGGAAACGCAATCGCCAATAAGAAAAATATCGGGATTAGCCAGAAGGTCAGGCGCCCTGGCGCCTGACAATGCGTCAAACCGCAGGCGGCTTGATCTACGCCTGGTTGTTGTATTGTGGGCAATGCCATTGGGTTGGTATGGCCTTTCATAAACCCACACGCCGTCTTGAGTCGCTCAGGCGATCAAAACTGTGGGTGGGCCACCGAAGCGCTGAGATTCGATAACGTAAACAGTGAACACTTGATTACTCGAATTTTGGTAGCGGGGGGAGGATTTGAACCTCCGACCTTCGGGTTATGAGCCCGACGAGCTACCAGACTGCTCCACCCCGCGGCCAGAACGCCTATAAACTCATTCCACTGCCGTCTTGTCAAGCCCTTTGTGACATAATTCAACGAAAAGCCCGGAAGTAACTTCTCGCGGGGTTGTTCAAATGATGAATTAGCAGTCCGACGAACTACTCCGCCGCGGCGGATTCCACCCCGCGGCCAGGACGCCTATAAACTCATTCCATTATCGTCGGTCAAGCCCTTAGTGGCATAAGTCAGCGAAAAGACTTGCCAGCGATTCGACCATCTATGATTATGGTTTTGCATGTCATATGGTTTTTGCCGCGATTTTTTGCCGGCTCGCAGCAGACCAGGGACGCTTTTGGGGTTGACGTGACCGTCCCGGCAGCTAAGATATACACCATGTTGCGGATCGGATTTGTCGGCATAGTGATGTGCGTGGCAGTTTGGTTTTCAGGCACGGCATATTGCTCGGTGGATGAGGACATTCCACTGGGATCCTGGGTGTATCCGGCAATCGCCGAACTGGCCGGTGGAGTCGGGACCGCCGGACCGCGGATGATGCTGCAAACCCAGCCGTTTACCAGGGGCCAGGTGGCCGGTTACCTGCACGACCTCGCTCCTGATTCTACTAAACTGGATCCCGGGCAGTTAATCCTGTTCCGCCGGCTATGGGCCGAATTTTATCGGGATATTGATGAATTGCATCGGCCCGCCGGGGAGGAGTTGATCCTGCGCGCCGGCATTGAGCCCTATCTGCTTGCCGACCATGCCGAACAACGGGACGGCTTAAATCGCGCGGGGGGGTATGTCCATGGTTCGTTCGGGCGTTCCGGCCGCTGGGTTGTGTACTCCCGGGTCAGGTTTGACTCCGACGCGCGATACGACACCCGTTTCCGTGGTGTGAAGTGGAAAGACAACCTCACCGCTAACGTCGATAATGCTTGTCTCAAATTCCATGCCGGTAATTGGACGTTGTTCTGGGGTCGCAGCCGGCTCAAATTCGGCCGCTCACAAACCGACGGTTTGTTGTTGTCCGGGTATGCTCCGCCGCCCGATCAGGCCCGGTTGAGCTACCGGCGCAGCGGCTTTAATTTTCTGTATTTTTTTGCTGTTTTGGATGATTTACCTCTTGCGGACGGTCGGCTTGCGCGGCGGTATTTGGCTGGCCACCGGCTGACAGTCAAACCCTGGAAATTTCTGGAGCTGGCGATTTCGGAAGTGGTAGTATTTGGCGGGGCCGGCCGGCCGCCGGAATGGTATTACTTGAATCCATTCATTCCCTATTACTGGGAACAGATTAATGAAGAGCATGATGACAATCCATTATGGAACTTCGATTGGACTTGGAACATTGCACGCGGCTGGGAATTATACGGCGAGTTGTTGATCGACGATTTCCAGATAGATTTTGTCTCCGAACCGCAACAGGTCGGCATCCTGGCCGGGGTGCACGCGGCCGCCCCGCTGGGTCTGAACCGGACATATCACACGTTGGAGTACTCGCGGGTGAATTCCACCGTATACGGCCAAAACGAGGTGCAAAATCCCTACTACTATCGCCGCGATGTAAACGGCCGGGTGATTCCGCTGGGATCGCGTTATGGCCCGGACGCCGAGCGGGTCACGTATCGGGTAGTCCTGCATGCTGTTGACTGGTTGGACCTTAGGGCGGCGGCCGAGCGCCGACGCCGTGGCGAGTGCCAAATCGATGATCCGCAGCAATCCGGTGTGCCGCATGGCGTGCCTTTTCCTACAGGTGTTGTCGACCGGCGCTGGGACATATCGTTTGGCTTCACTTTTCAGTATAAAAATTTCGTTATTGCCGAGTTTGACGGCGGCTGGTCGCACCGGCGCAACGAGAACAATATCCTCGGCCGGGATGACGATTTGTTTTTTGCCGGGGCGGCTGTGCAGTGTAATCTCTGGCGGGTGTTCCGGTGGCCGAATTAGACCGTCTTGTCCTGCATTCGGCGGCCAAAGTCAACCTCGGGTTGGCCGTCTTGCGCCGGATGCCCGATGGATATCATGAATTGCAGACCACCTTTCAAGCGATTGATCTGTTTGACACCCTCGAATTCGAAAAAAATCCCGACGGCGGAATCCGGATCTGTTGCGATAACCCTGAGTTTCCACTGGGCAGGGAAAACCTGATATTTCGGGTTTTTCGACAGGCGGAACAACGGTGCGGGTGCCGGGTGAACCTGCAAATCTCGGTCGAAAAAAGGATACCGATTGCCGCAGGGTTGGGGGGTGGTTCTGCGAACGCCGCCGCAGCGATATTTGCGGCTAACATATTATATAACATGAAATTATCAGACACTCAACTCACGCATTGGGGAACCGAGCTTGGTGCGGATGTCCCCTTTTTTCTGGGTCATGTGCAGGCGGAGGGACGGGGACGGGGGGACATCCTGACGCCGATCCAAATATTTGCCGATTATTGGCTTGTGGTGGTCAAACCGCAGGTCGGATTAGCGGCGGCGGAGGTCTATCGGAAATTCGATTTGGCCTTGACAAAACCTGCTCAAAGTCTTAGTTTTTCTCATTGCCGGGACGGGAACGATTTTTTTGCGGTAATAGCCCGGGCCAATAACGATTTGGAAGAAATTGTCTTGGAATTGTGCCCGGAAGCTGAACACGCAAAGCGATTTTTGGAGGGGTTGGGTTCCGTGTCCGCGAAGGTATCCGGGAGCGGGCCTTGTGTTTTTGGCATCTTTAAGGAAAAGCCGGACTTACTGGAGATAAGTCATTTATCGCCTTCCGCAGACTGGCGGATATTTGTCTGCCGGCCGCTGGCGAACCGGAAGGCGATCGGTGTGGGGAAGCCAGACCAAGGACAGACCGACAGGCAAGGAGCAGACCGTGGAAATCACTGAAGTGCGTGTTACGCTTCGGAGCGAGGAGAAACTCAAGGCCTTTGCCAACGTGACTTTTGACGGCGAATTTGTCATTCGCGGCTTGAAAGTCATCAACGGCAACAAGGGGTATTTTGTCTCCATGCCCTCCCGGAAACGCTCGGACGGGACTCATCAGGATATTGCCCATCCGATTAACAATGCCATGCGCAAGAAAATCGAAGACAAAGTGCTTGCCGCTTACGAACAGGAACTACGGTCTCAATCCGGCGGCATGAACGTCGGAATAACCGCGGGAGTGGATTCCTCACACTCGTCGGCCGACAACCTCAATGGTGAGGCCGGGCGCGGGTTGTAAAAAACGTCCCATTTCAGGAGTGCCTGTCGTATATTTTGGTGGAATTATTGGGGCGTCGTCAAGCGGTAAGACACAAGCCTTTGGAGCTTGCATTCCCAGGTTCGAATCCTGGCGCCCCAGCTTTATGATAACCAGATCAAACGCCGGAATTTTCAGCCAACCCTCGACCCGAATCCGCCATGCCCTATGAATTGAAAATTGTCAGCGGCAATTCCAACCGTCCGCTGGCCGAGAAAATCGCCGCCCATATGGGGCGAAAATTGGCCGAGTGTGAAGTCTCCCGATTTTCCGATGGGGAATTGTTTGCCCAGATCAACGAGAACGTGCGGGGTACTGATTTATTTATCGTACAATCGACCAACGCGCCGGCCGATAACCTGATGGAATTACTGATTATCATCGATGCCGCACGGCGGGCGTCCGCCGCGCGGATTACCGCGGTGATTCCCTATTTCGGTTATGCGCGTTCCGACCGCAAGACCGAACCGCGCGTGTGTATTGCCGCTAAACTGGTGGCCAATATTATCGTGGCTGCCGGCGCCGACCGCGTGCTGACGATGGACCTGCACGCCTCGCAAATTCAGGGATTTTTCGATATCCCCGCCGACCACCTGTATTCCTCGCTGATTTTCGACAAATATTTCCAACGGATCGGGCTGGAGTCGCCAGTCATTGTCTCGCCCGATGTCGGCTCGATCAAGATGGCCCGCGCCTTTTCCAAGACTTTGAACGGCTCGCTGGCGATTGTCGATAAACGGCGGCAGTCCCCCAACCATTCCGAAATTATGCACATTATCGGGGAAGTGGAAGGCCGGCCGGCAATTATCCGCGATGATATGGTCGACACGGCGGGCACGTTGACCGGGGCGGCATATGCGATAAAAAAAGCGGGCGCCGAGGATATTTATGCCTGTTGCACCCACGGCGTGTTTTCCGGCAAGTCACTGGAAAAAATTGAGAAGGCCCCGATTGAAAAAATGGTCGTCTCCGATACTATCGATTTGTCGGGTAAGGAGTTACCTAAGAAAATCGACGTGGTAAGCAGCTCGGAGTTATTCGCGCAGGCCATCGAGCGTATCCACGGGGAAGAGACAATTTCTGAGCTGTTTCGCGGATTGGCGCCGGAGTGACAAACGCCGGCCGACAGACCGCGTAGCCATAGCGAGTAGCGGGGAAATGTGACATGACACGAGGTCCGATCCCCATTATATTGTGGTGTGGGAGAATAAGTGATATTTGGTAAATCTCCCGGGTAGGAGTAATCATCTGAAAGACCGGTTTCCGGTCGGAAGAACTTTTGTTGAGGTACAACGAACATGAAGACTGTGGAATTGGCCGCCCGGACCCGTGAATTAAAGGGGAAAGGCCCTGCCCGGCGGTGCCGCGCTGATGGTCGCATCCCCGGAGTGCTGTATGGTATTTCCATCGAACCGCAGCCGTTGACAGTGAGCACCCATGAATTTGTCAATGCCGCGCGCGGAGAGAATACCGTGCGGATGATGGTGAACCTGAAATTCGACGGCAATGGGCGCAGTGAGATGGCCCTGGTCCGCGATGTGCAAAAAGACCCGGTTACCGGCCGCATCGTGCATATCGATTTTTTGCATGTCTCCCCGGACCGCAAGTTGAAACTGACCGTGCCGCTCAAGCTGATCGGCATCCCCGAGGGCGTCAAAACCCGCGGCGGCGTGCTGCAGTGGATTATGCGGGAGTTGGAAGTTGAATGTCTGCCCGGTAATATCCCTGAAATCGTCGAGTTGAATGTCGAGGCCCTGGGTATTGGTGATACCATCCATGTCCGGGAAATCCCGATCGAAGGGGTGACCATTCTCTCCGATCTGCGACGCACAGTCGTTTCGGTGGTCCCGCCGACGGTCATCAAGGAGACTGTGACCACCACTGATGCTGCCGCCGAAGCCGCCGGTGAGGCCGAGAAGGTCGGCGAGGGTGAAGAGGGCGCAGAGAGCGCAGAGGGCAAAGAGGGCAAGGAAAAAGCCAAAGCCGACGCCACGGCGAAAAAAGAAGAGAAAAAAGACAGGAAGAAAGAATAGCCGGAATACCATACCGTTCGGTTCTGGAATGGACAAGCCCCCGACATCTGTCGGGGGTTTTTTTTATGTGCACACTTGTGGATGGCATACGTCCTCGTACACCATCAAGAAAAAAAGCTGGTGCACCAGGAGGTACACCAGCCACAACGCTGAAACGAACAACCTGGTTATTACGGGCACTGCACGCACAACGCATCCTGGCCTTTGTACACGAACTTTACCAGGAACTGCACGTCCAGCGGAGTTGTGTTGCCGTCACAATTTACATCGCCTTTGCCCCAGGGGCAGTTTTCATAGAGATACAGCGCGTCCAGACTCTGGTACACATACTTCACCAAAAACTGCACGTCCAGCGGAGTGGTCCCGCCATCGTGGTTCACGTCACCTTTCAGACCGCAATCGCAGTCCTCGGCGCCACCGGCCCCGTACCAATACCCGATACCGGCTTCGTAATTAGTGCTGGTCGCGTACCCGATTACTGATTGCCCGACGGAGAACATCATCTGGTAATTGGTCGATGACAGATTATCCCCGCCGGCGTTGATCGACTGCCAGGGGATGGCGTACGCCCCCGGTTCCATCGCCGCTTCCGCGGTGAATGGCGCAATCGCCTGTGGCTGGTGTACGTCCTCCCCGCTGAGGGCGGGCTCTGCAACGTGAACCGGTGTAGCCGCCTTCGCGGCTGTTTTGGTGTCAACCCGCTCACCGCTGACCATCACCGTCAATAGGAGCAAGAGCATGATCGCCAAAACACCGATTAGGACTGATCGTTTCATATTTTTCTCCTATTTCCTGTCTGCCAGGAGTCTTTCCAACGCGACCTGCAGTTCGGCCAGTTTCGTTTCGAGTTGGTCGATGCGGGCGTCTTTGGTTTCGTTTTGTGTTTTCAATTCCTTAATGGCCTCGACCAGCAGCGGCGCCATGTGGCTGTAATCCACCGCGAGGTAGCCGTCGGCGTCGGGAGAAACAAGTTCCGGCACGATGTCTTGTATTTCCTGCGCCAGGAAACCGAGATGCGCCTTGTCGTCGAATTGCCGTTCCGGATATTCATCCCGGTTCCAGGTATGCGTCACCCCGCGCAACTGCCCGACCGTAGCCAGCGCGCCGGTAATCGGGGCGATCTCGCTTTTGAACCGGGCGTCCGAGGTCTCATGCACGGTCGTGCATTCGATGTCGCCGTTGACATCCAGCGGATAGGACGGAGAAATCGTGCCGATGCCGACAGAACCCGTGCCGTCGTCGCACAGAAAAACGTCCCCCGATCCTCTATTGATCACGAGGTTTTCGGCTGCGCCGTTATATCGCGCCATGATTTCGTTGTCATCCAGCGTGATGTTGCGTCCGGCGGCAGATCCCACGGTCACGTACCCGCCGCTGCTTAGTGTGACATCACTCCCACCCACGACATGCAGCGGGACGTTCGGACTGTTGGTGTTGATCCCCACACCGCCGGCAGCACGAATGAGAAATTGATCTGATGCCGAGGACGTGAAATCCGCATCGGTATCATCAGCCCAGACAAATGTCCCGTCGTGATTGGCCTTGGCACGTCGCCCCGCGGCCAATGAATACTGTCCCGCTGCTGTATTAGCTCTGCCTCCGGGGACAGTCGCATAACTGGCGCTGGCCGTGTTAATGTAGCCGCCGCCAATGACTGAACAATAGCCGCTGGCCGTGTCCGCGCACCCGCCGCCGATGCTCGCATAATCGCTTAGCAGAGTACCGGTATTATTTTTTTGCCCGCCGCTGATCGTGGAAAGGGCGCCGGTCGTGGTATTATTCCATCCTCCCCCGATCGTCGATTTGGATCCGGTGGCCCGATTGAATAACCCCCCCGAGATCGTGGTGTTGTCCGATGAGGCGACATTATGTGAACCGCCGGCGATAGTCGCATACAATCCTGAAGCAGTGTCAAGAGAACCGCCGCTGATCGTTGCCACATCATTGGCGGCGTAATTCAAGTAACCGCCGGCGACCACCGCCTGGTTGCCATTTGCATGATTCAGGATACCGCCGCTTACCACCGCCCCCAAATCACCGGCCACGTTTCCTGCCCCCCCCGCCACCACAGATACCCCGCCGGATGCCGTGTTGTTATATCCTCCACTGACCACGGAGGAATCACCGGTCGCTTCGTTGTCATACCCGAGGACGTTGGCCCAAACACCCGATGAGGCATGGTTTTGTCCCATGGCCAACCGGCCCTTGCCGACAATATTGCCGTCGGGCAGCAGGTGGCATACCGTGTCGAGGTCGGATGTACCAAAAAGCAGTACGCCGCCTTCGCGGAACTCCACTTTGCGGGCGCCGGTGTCCTGCGTGCCTCGGGCCAGTGTGGAAGATTCATATAACGTGATTCCCGGACCGTCCTCGTCGATAGAAATGTTAATTCTCACATCGCCATTTTGATCCGTGACAGAAATGCCGCTTGAAGAACAATACACCTGCTCTTCGTCCCCGCCCGCGCCGCGAATGACGATCTGATCGGCGCCGATGATGGTCGAATCACCGGTGGGATTGACCACGATGACACTCCCGGTGATCCCACCCCCGGCCGCCCCCGCCAACGAACCAACGCGATAGGCATACCCCACCGATACGATCTGCGCGCGGGGACTCATTTCCGGATCGGCTTCCACCTTAACGCTGAGGAATGCCTGCCCGGCAAACGCAGAATCGGGGATGGGGGATACCGCTCCCAAAAGCGTGATAAACGAGCCGTTGCCGTCGGGAGTAATGACCCTCGGCTCCGACCACAACGAATCGCCGTCCGTTTCCGCATTCCACAGGGCAAAAACCACGTTGACGGGGACGGTTACCGGCTGGCCCCCGCCGTCGACCAGCCGACCCTGATAATTAAGCATTTGCGGCACTTCAGCCATTGCCACGCCAACCAGCAACAGCGCGGCACCCACGCACAACACGAGGCGTAACGACATGGAACGACCTCCAATAAATTTAAAGGGGATGACTTGAATACGATACATCTTCGGCCCGATTCAAAAAGCACGGGTTTGTATTTCACCGTCACCCTGAGATGAGACCGTCAGGGCAAAGCAGTACAACAGAACATATTGTCAAAAAATACAATACTCAAAGAAGATGAATTGGGCAAGGAATTTCCGAATTATCGAGCGTAATTCGGGTAAAATATGGACTGTTGTAGTCCATTATTCAATATATTTCGTTATAATCTTTTGCGGAAGACCAAAGGGGGGGCATGACGACAATGGCCGATAGAGCGCGGCGGCAGAGGTGCATGCGGAGGGCTCTGCAGTCTATTGTCCTGCGGGCGGCCCCCTAAGCAAATGAACATCATCGATCCACGCGGTACCGGTCCCCTCAACCACGAGGTTGAGTTTCACGCTGTCCGGGTTTTGTCCCTGCTGGAGAAAAAACGGCGTTTCCTCGACCGACCAATCAGTGGTGCCGCTGAGCGGGGAAAGCAGATCGCGGGAAAAAAATTCCCCCAGTTCCGGAAAATGGCACAACATTTCCAGGTATACGCGGCCGCGGACCTCGGCGGTACGCACCCGGGCCCGGTAGACCAGCGTGGCGTCTTCCACGTCGATATCGCTTAGGGCACAGAGTCTGATGACTATTGGTTCGACGGCAGTGATCTGCAATGATCCGTTGCCGTCGACAGATGTTTCCCGGTCAATATTGACGCTTTGGCGGGCGATGATTTCAGACAGTTCATCCAGCGGGAAATGGCGCAACTCGACAAGTTCGTCGGCAGGTTGCGCGCACCCCACCAACAGGAATATTGCAACAACTGCGGGCACATGCCTCCGGGTTGATTTCATCATATCCTCACGCGGACGATAGCGGGTTGTAACCACATGGCCGTTTATTTTCATTATCGGCCGGTATGGGGCCGATCTTGCAGTCAAATTCCGGGGGAATTGGCCGAAAATATAGTACAAGAGACCAAAGGCCGAAATATGCCCACGACAGACTCTGTTATCCCCTTGCGGTTCGGGGAGTTTATTCCCGAGGAGAAGATCGGGCAGGGGGGAATTTGCGAAGTCTACCGCGCCCGTCAGCCCTCGCTGGACCGCCGGGTCGCGGTGAAAGTATTGCACCATCACCTGCTGCAAAACGCCGGCCTCCGCCGCCGTTTTGTGCAGGAGGCCAGGATTCTGGCCCGGTTGTCCCACCCGCACATTATCCATGTGATCGATGCCGGGACCGAGGGGGAGTGGGTGTATTATGTGATGGAATATGTCGAGGGCACTGATTTCAAAAAAATCCTGCAGGAGGGGTACAAGACCATCCCCGAAAAATTGGACATCCTCATCCAGACGCTGAAAGGGCTGGAGTATGCGCATAACAACGGTGTGATCCATCGGGACCTGAAACCGGCGAACATCATGGTCGATATGGCGGGGCATGCCCGATTGGCCGATTTCGGTATCGCGCATTTGTTCGCGCAGCCCGGCGGCGCCGAGGAAACCCAGACCGGGGAATTGATGGGCACACCGGCATATATGGCGCCCGAACAGCGGACGTCCGCCAAAAACGTGGATGCCCGTTCGGACATTTATTCGATGGGCGTCATTTTGTATGAGGCGGTCACCGGCAAAAAGCCGGTCGGGCGCGTCCGCCCGCCGTCGGAACTGAACCCCGACGCGCCGAAATTCCTCGATGAAATAATCCTGACCTGTCTGGAGCAGGAACCGGAAAAGCGCCACCAGACCGCGGGGGCGTTGAAAGATTTGCTGTTGGAGACCGCGCTGCAGCCGACGGGCATTGTCGAGGTGGCCGAACCGACGTTTGCCGGAGTGGAGGATTTTATCGGTTGCTGCCGTTTCCTAGATACATTAAGCAAGGACGAAGCGTCCCAGACGTTCCTTGTGGAAAACACCAGTGACCACAAATTGTATGTCATTAAAAAAATCACCGGCCGGAGTATCGAACTGAGCAGTCTGCGCCGGCTGGCAGTGTTGAAACATCGCCATATTTTGAATATTCACGGCGCCGGTTCGGACCTGAAAAAAACGGTGGTGGTCACCGACTATGCCCGGGGTGGGTCACTGGCCGACCGGCTGGCCCGCCGCTGGAATGAACCGGAGGTCACCCGTTTTTTATATGAAGCGGCGCAAGCCGTCGATTTTGCGCACAAAAACGACGTCATCCACGGCAACCTGCGTCCCTCCAATGTCCTGTTCGACGATCAAGGGAGCGTGTTGCTGGCTGATTTCGGCATCCCGCCCCTCGCGGCAAAGCGCAAGCCCTGGTGGCGGCCGCCCGAACGGAATAATTCCCGGGAGGGAGATTTGTTTGCGCTGGGCGCGCTGGCGTACCGGATGCTGTTCGGCGATCGGCCGCGCTGGTTTGCGGAAGATCACCTGCATTTTCCCAAAGTGCAGACGTTTGTTTCCCGCGATACCCGCCGGATGCTGATGCGGTTGCTGCATCAGGACGCCGCAAAGCGCTGCGCCTCGGCCGAGGAAATCCTGTTCCAATATGCGCCCCGTACAAAAGATAAGACGAGTATCCTGCCGCTGGAACAGGACGGGCGGAGATTCTCGCTGCCCGTGTGGGTCTGGTTGATAATTGCGGGGGTAGCGGCGGTTGCGGGGGCGGTGCTGGCGTTCTGGCGTGTGCTGTAATCAATCCGGGCCGCATTGCGGGGCGGGCGATCCTGTCAAATCATGGCCGTTACGGCAGGCGGGTCGGCCGGGGGAGGGGGTTTCGCTTGACATTTCACGGGAGTTACATATAATACGTGGCTGTTGCCGACCTCGACTTGAGAGACGGCGACGGGAGAGAATAAAAAATAGACGTCCCCATCGTCTAGCCCGGCCTAGGACACCGCCCTTTCACGGCGGCGACACGAGTTCGAATCTCGTTGGGGACGCTTTTTTATTGTCCTTATTGCCTCACCGGCAGCAGGTGTCAATTAAAAATCCGAAGGTTGTCCCAGCCCCAGACAGTGCGGGCCGGGATTCGTGGGGGTCCCGGCCCGCGGTGGTCTCAGACGAGTATATCGAACAACGATTTTTGCGTGGTACTCTGGTTCAGGTATTGCAGCAGCGCATAGTTGTTGGTCTGTTCGTCCTCGTCTTCCTGCTGTTCAAGCAGCTCCAGCAAATCGGCAAACACCGTGTCCTGCGTGGCGCCGAGGCCTGTTGCGTCCGCCGTTTCGGGCGGGCCCATCCGCTCCAGGGGCGGCGGGGCCGGCCGTTCCGAGCTGTCGATTTTGCCGTCTGCGTTGGCATCCAGCCGCTCAAAGATCTCGTCGACATCCAACGACAGGCCGGTCTGTTCTACCAGTTGTTCGGACATGGCCGCCATTTCGGTCTTGTCGATCGCGCCGTCGCCGTCAGTGTCCATCTCCGAGAACGGATCGTTTCCCATCCGGCCGCCCGGCGGCGGCGGTGGGGCAGGCATCTCCGTGTCGCTGAGCAGACCGTCCGCGTCGGCATCCAACAGTGCGAAAATCTCGTCGATGCTGGACGTCTCGCCGGTTTTCTCTGCCATCCGGTCAACCATCACCTGCAATTCGGTTTTGTCGATTCCGCCGTCGCCGTTAGTATCCAACCGGGCAAAATGCTGTTGCCGCATTCGGGCCATGGCCGCGGTATCCATCCCTGTGCCGAAACCGCTGATTCCACTGATCATTGTTCACCTCCTTTCATCCGATGAAATCCTCAAGCCCGACCGAGTTCAGCTTATTGTCCATCCACTGCGCCGTGTGCCGTTGCCGACCACGGTCGGACTCTTTGTTGAATGTCATCGGCCGGCTGCGTTCGGTATAATAAGGGTGCACCCGCAGTATTCATGATTTGTCGCACCGGTGTCACAATTGTGCAACAATTCCAGGGTACGACTATGTTGAATGAGTATGAAAAGCTGAAGCAGCCACTGATCGACCCACGACCGCGGGTGTTCCGCCAACACAACAGCGGCCGTGCAACGGCAGCGTCCCCAATTTCCTCTCCTCTCATTGGGGACGCTTTTATTTGTGGGCGGTATACCGGCGGAGTACCACTTGAATTTTCCCGGAAAACCGCTATATTATGTGCATGAAAATCGCGACCGGGGGGAAACGGGTGTCTCGGTGGACGACGATGATGTGGGTCATCGGGCTGTGTCTGCTGGGTCTGGTTTGCGGTTGTTCGGACGACAGCGGTGTTAACCCGGACACGCCCGAAAACCGCATCGGCCCCGCGGGGGGCACTGTACATTCTTCCACGGGTGAGCTGACCTTGACCATCCCGGCCGGGGCGTTGCAGGACGATCTTGATTTCACGGTCGAACCGGACAGCACGCCGGATGCGGCGGCCGGGACGTACAAAATCGTGTCGCCGGTGTATTCTTTGGGACCGGCGGGGACGGCGTTCGGTGTCGCGGCGACAATTTCGCTTGCCTACGATGAGACGGCCCTAGGGCCGGCGGCGGAGAATTCGGTGGTTCTGTGCGCCAGCGCCTCGAGCGGCCTTGGATGGGAAGTGCTGGGGACAACAGTCGACAGCGCCATGAATCGGGCGGCCGCCCCGATAACCCATTTGTCGGATTTTGCAGTAATGGTCGATACGGTGTTGCCCACGACCGTGGAAACGGGCGGGTATATTTATTCCGATACAACCTGGGGAGCCAAAGATACGGTCCTGGTGACCGCCTCGGTCTATGTGACCGGTGAGGCCTCGCTCACTATCGAACCCGGGGCCAGGATCTTGTTCAACCTGGGTACCGGACTGAACGTTTACGGAAATCTGACTGCCGCGGGCACGGAGGGCCGGCCCATCCTGTTTACTTCGGCGGCCGATATTGCGGGCGGCGCGCCGGCGGCCGGCGACTGGGACGGTATTCGATTCAACCGCGCCGGCGGCGGCACGCTGAGCAGGAGTGTCATTCGTTACGGTATAAATGGTGTATATATCAGCGAGTCCTCTCCGCAAATCACGCATTGTCTTATTGAAGAGTTCAAACAGAAGGGAATATACATCGACGGGCCCGGCGGTATCGTGCCGCTGGAACTCAGTGTGACCGAATGTCTGATCCGCCAGCGGAGCGCAGACTATGCCGATGTGCGCGTGGGTGTGTTTGTTTATGAGGCAGTAGATATAACCATCGCAGATTGCGCAATCAGCAATTGCCATTACGGAATACAATTTCAGGGTCAGGTCGCAATTATCCCTCATTTTCAGGTGACCGGTTGTGATATTCGCGAGCACCGCTGGTACGGCATCTACGCGCTGGCCGGCGGGTGAAGCGGAGGCAAGACACCGACGGGTTCGGTGCAGGGCTGCAATATCGTGGGCAACGGCTTACTGGCATTTCGCACTTCGGCCTGCCATGACAGCGGAAGTCTCATCCACGCGGAAAACAACTGGTGGGGTGTGGCCGATTCGGCGGGGATCGAGGCGGTCGTCTACCACCATGGAGACAACCCAAACTATCCCACGGTGGTGTTTGTGCCGTTTGCGACCGGCGCTTTTGATCTGGACCCTCCTACAGGTTTTGGCGTGAGTGCAGGTAACTGCGAGGGTTACACCGAGATGCCTTCCGCCGTAGCTGATCATTGAAGGCCAATCCCCAGAGTTGGTTGGTACATAATTGAGGGGCCGGCCTGGCAGGTCGGCCCTTTTTCGCGCTCCATAGGTTGCTTCAATCCGGCAGTTGCCCCGCAGCCGGCAAATGAGTATCTTCCCCCCGCCGACGTATGTGAGCATAAACCCGGTCAGGGAGGAGAACCGATGCCCGCCGTCACCGATTATATCACCAAGAATCGCCAGCGGTACGTTGATGAATTGTTCGAACTGTTGCGTATGCCGACTGTATCCGCCGATTCAACGAAAAAACAGGAGTTGATCCGGTGTGCCGAGCATCTGGTGCGCCATTTCGCAGCCATTGGTCTGACGGCGAAATTGGTGAAGACGCCCGGCCATCCGATTGTGTATGCCGAATGGCTCGGCCGCCCGGGCGCGCCCACCGTATTGTATTACGGGCATTATGATGTTCAGCCGGCCGATCCGCTCGAATTATGGAAAACCCCGCCTTTCGAGCCGACGATCAAGGGCGGCAACGTGTATGCGCGCGGCTCATCCGACGACAAAGGGCAATTTTTTCTGCATGTCAAGGCGGCGGAGGCCCATTTTAAGGCGGGTGACGGACCGCCGGTCAACATAAAATTTATTATTGAGGGCGAAGAGGAAGCCGCCGCCGACAATTTGGAGAAATATATCGCCGACAACACCAAACTGCTGGCGTGCGACCATATCATCGTTTCCGATACCGCACAATTCGATCAAGGGTGTCCCTCGATTTGTTATGGTTTGCGGGGCATCGTCTATATGGAAATCATCGTGACCGGGCCGAACCGCGATCTGCATTCGGGAGAATTCGGCGGGACGGTCGCCAACCCGGCTAATGTGTTGGGCCGCATGATCTCCCGGTTGCACGACGACAACGGACGCGTTCAAATCGACGGTTTTTATAACGATGTTGTCGAACTCTCCACGGCTGAAAAGGCGGAATTTGCCCGGCTACCGTTCGATCCGGAAAAATACCGGAAGTCACTTGATTTGCCGCAACTCTTTGGTGAAAAAGGATATACAGACCTCGAACGGGTCTGGGCGCGTCCAACATGTGATGTAAATGGGATTTATGGTGGATATATGGGTGAAGGGGGCAAAACCATCATCCCAGCCAAAGCCGGCGCAAAGATCAGCATGCGCCTGGTCCCCGACCAGGATCCGGAGACCATCGAGCGGCAATTCATTGCTTACATTAAGAAGATTACCCCGCCGTCCGTCCGGGTGGAGATCATCACTCACGGCAAAGCCCGGCCAGTGGTGGTGCCCACGGATTCACCGGCGCTGACCAAAGCGCGTGAAGCGTTGCGCAAAGCATATGGTACCGAGGCCGTGTTGATGCGCGGCGGCGGGTCCATCCCGGTGGTCGAGACATTCAAGCGGGAGCTTGGCGTGCCTGCCGTACTGCTGGGTTTCGGGCTGCCGGATGATGCGCTGCACTCGCCGAATGAAAAAATGTCGCTGGAGCAGTTTCATCGCGGCATCCTGACCTCGGCGTACCTGATGGAGTTGCTGGCCGAATGACGGAGTTGCGCGGATGATCATAGAGAAAATTGTCGTCGGCACCCTGATGGAGAATACCTATATCGTCGCCGACGAGCACAGCAAAGATGCCGTTATTATCGACCCCGGCGACGAACCCGAGCGGATCCTCGAGCGCGTGGCAAAGCTCAAGCTGCATGTCGGCAAGCTGGTCTGCACGCATGGGCATGTCGATCATGTGGGGGCTGTCGAAGTATTGAAGGCCGAGCTGGGCGCGCACTTTTTTATGCACCGCGCCGATGAAATGTACCTGCCGCACACCGCCGACCAGGGCCGGCTCTACGGCATGCCGGATCTGGAAAACCCCAAAGTGGACAGCTACATCAAGGACGGTGACCGGCTGCCTTTTGGCGCGTATGCGCTGGACGTTATCGGCACGCCGGGGCACAGCCCGGGGGGCGTGATTTTGGTGTGCGGGGAGGATGCCTTTGTCGGCGACCTGATTTTTGCCGGCTCGATCGGCCGGACCGACCTGCCCGGGGGCGATTATGCGGCCATGATGGTCTCTTTGGAAACCGTCATTCGGCGGCTGCCGCAGGAGACCCGGTTGCATCCGGGGCACGGCGAGTCGACGATTGTGGCGGTCGAACGCAGGTACAATCCTTTCCTGCAAGGGCTTAGAGTTGAGGATCGTGACTTTTGAATAATCATTATGGTGCCCATGACACGAGCGCATGGGGGTGTTTTTCGGCCCTTGGGGAGAAAATTAAAAAAGTGTCGCCTGATGTAAAAAAACCCTTGCTCTCTCTCCGGCCCCCGGTAATATTGGCAGACCTGGTGCTTGGAGGCACAATCGGGAGGGTTAAAAAAGTATACGGCGGGTTAAATCCGCCGGCGTTGAATCCGATAACAGGATAGACCCATATGCCGTGGGGAATTATGCATTTGGGGTGAGGGAAAATATTTAAGTACGTACGGAAAAACATCTTGACAAGCCGTAGGCAGGCGATTAGAGTTCACTCAATTTGCCGGGCCCTATCGGCGGAAGTCGTGGCTGTAGCAGGTTCGGGAGGGTCAAATACGCAGACAGGCGGTTAAGTTGTCCGACTGTTTGCCGAGGCATATGTCAGAAAGGAATTAACGGTTTTCGGCGGTGCGGGCTGAAAACTGTTGCAATTTCCCGGGGAGCGGGAAAGCCGAAACGAGGCGGTCAAAGAGCTCAGGGGCATTTGGCCGGTTGAGTTTTCGGCATAATTCAGAACTTGGCATTTACACAATGTGGTCAACCACGGAGGGTTGCCCAGGCCGGCACCGGCAAATGGATGGAATCAGAGAACATTGCGGTGCCCACCGGATTTAATCCTAATCGCCTTTCACGGTCCTGTGCGGGGGCCGCAATTGCGAGAGTAAACGGATTTGCTCGGGATGGTTCCGGATACGGTATTGTTTTTTGCGACATCTATTCAGTTACAAGCAGGGGGGTAGGCATGACCGATTTTGCCCGTTTTCTTCCATTTTTTGGGAAATTTATATAAAAAATGAAGAGGTATATTAATGTATTGTAGGTCGAAAGGAGGGTCTTGCGACAACACACCGCGGAACATGCGGTCTGTTATGAACTCTGGAAACAAGCCCGGACAATCGCAGCTGTTTATTACGCCCGGACAATCGTATCAAGACTTTAAGAAAAAACATCCCTTCAACAAAGGGGGAAAGTTGATGAAACCATTCTCTTTGAGAGGGTTGGCAGTTTTAACTGCCTTGCTTCTGGTCCCGCTGTTTGCGGCATCGGTTTCCGCGCAGCAGACCACCTGGTATTTTACCGGGACAGGCATTGAAGTCAGCAAGGTCGAAGACGGTTCTTGCCGCGTGATCAATGCCCAACCCGGCACAACGTTATCCGACTCCATGGTCGTTATGCTTCTCCGGTTTGCCAATACCTGGAACCCGGCGCAGAGTGACGTCCTGGATACGGTCCGTGTTTTCAGTACCTGTTCGGATTCCGGCATTGTCCAAGCCGTTTATCTGTACCGGGAAACGGGCGTCGGCACTCCGGGGTTCGGTGATTTTTCACCGGGCACGGACGCGCTGTTGGGTACCGTTAATTCGTTCGCTAATGGATTCGATAACGGCGATAGTGCAGTATTCAATCTGAACTATACCATCGCCGCCGGCGACTCCATGTTCATGTATGTCGTTTTGAACCTTAGTGACGGCGTCGTGGGCGATCTGGATTATCTGGGTTCCGATATCGGCGTTAAAATTTACGGCGATCCCCCGGGAACCAATACCGGTCCCGGAATTATTTTTGTAGATGCCCGTTATGGCCCGACGGACGTGGACGGACCGGGCGGCGTTTACGAAATTATCGCGAACGACCCTGACAACCAGGGTTATCTGGAAACCCGCACGATGCCCTACTATTTTGAGACGGGCACTGTCGGTTCCGATATGCGCATGGGTGAGGTTAACATCACCTACAGTGGTTCGGTGGCCCCGATGAAAGTGGTCAGCGGGACCAGCGACAACGAAGTCGTGATGGGCATCATCATCGACAATTCGCGCAGCACCGTCGCTGATGATTTGACCGGTGTGAGAATTCGCAGCCGCATGACGCAGGAAAGCTCGATTTCCCGTCTTGCGGTCTACAAGGAAAGCACCTGTGTCGTCCCGACGGGTCCAACCTCGTTCGGCACGGGCGACATCCTTTGGGCGCAGAATTCCTCTCCGGGAACCTTCGACTGGGGAACTGACCCGGCATCCGGCGAATATCTCAATTTGCCGATTCAAGCCGGCATGGGGAATATCGCGGCCGGTGAAATCGTTTATCTGTATGTTGTTGTTGATCTTAACGAGATGGTGATCAACGCGGACGAAACCAGCCGCAACACCTACAACTGGCATAAAGTCGGCGTTGCGCTGAATGATCAGGCGGGGACAACAGTCGATCCCGAGGCGTTGACTTTTGATAACGCCGGTATCGGTCCTCGTGTGACAGCTGATGGCACCCGGATTGTGGTGTACAACAATCTGGCGTACTGGAGCGGCACGCATACCATCGTGGGCAATTCCCCCATCTTGATCGATCAGGATCAGGCCTGGGACGCCGATTCTTTGATTGGGCTGTATGTTTTCAACCTGACCGACGGCAGCTCCGGTTTGATTACCGATAACGACGATTCGACCGTAACCGCAGCGTTGACCGGCGGCGCCCAGAACGACTGGGATATCGGCGATCAATACTATATCGGTACGCTTCCCGGCCAGCCGCTGTTGATCGACTCGAAGCCGCCGGTGATCCAGTGCCTGAACGACCCGTTCGATACGACCTGGCCGAACTGGGAACACTCGGATGACGGCGGTGATACCCCCGGCTACGGTATCGGGACAATCGACAACCTGGATAATATTCTTGTCAGGTTTGATATCGATGACGACGGTCCGGGTGCGTTGGTCACGGTCGGCAACACTCGGCCGCGCGTTGATTTGCGCGTGTTCGGCCAGACTGTCGGGACGCATGTCCTGATGGACAACGATTCGCTGGATATCTGGGAAGCGGACATGACGCCGATCCCGGATGCGGATGAATTGACTGCGTATCGCACCGACACGCTTTCCGGCAACAAGTTGCTGCAGGTCCTGGCTCAGGACGATGCCGGCAACCTGGCTACATTCTATTGCCCGGTCATGCGTGACATCGATACCCGGCGGCCGAGCTTTACGGGTGTGCCGATCACCTTCGATTTCGCCCCCGGCGGCGACGTGAACGGTGACGGTGTGGCCGCGATTGGCGACATACTCCGCATGACCGCCAATATGGGCGCCAACTGGAGAAACTGGAACCGTGAAGACGGCCAGGGTGTTGAAATTCGGAGTCTGGTCGCTTATTTCCATGGGGATTGGGGCTTCACGCAGCAAGTGCTGACCGATCCGTCGGGTGACAACCAGAATTTCTCCGTTGATTTCACCCTCGCCCCCGGTGGTTGGGACAGTGTGTTGACGACGGTAGCGGCGACGATGTGTTCGCTGGTCGCTATCGATAACGCCGACAACGTGGCGTTCAGCACCGAGGGTACGCTTACCGCGACCCCGTTTGCCGGTGCGGTAATCGATAACATGCCGCCGACACCGGTTTCCGCGCTGTGGACTCTGTGGAAAGACATCCCCACCAATAACGTCGTTAATATCGGCGATACGGTGCGGTTCAGAGTCGACATGAACGGGATCACCGATGTGGCCTCGGTCCACACCGACCTGTTTATTGCCGGTCTAGGTGGAAACCACTATGTCCAGCTGGCCGACAGCGGCAACAATATCTGGGTCTTGAAACACAAAGTTCTGGATCCGCTGTTGAACAATTCCGGCGATTTTGCCAGGGATGAAGCGCCGCATACCGATGTGTGCCCGACCGTGCCGTATATCCATGGCTCGGCGGACAGCGTCATCATCGTATCTACCGACTTTTTCGGCAACGTCGATACGACCTGGTTGTATGCGCCGACCTTCCCGCATCTGGATTGGGCGCCGGCGGAAACAGTGACTATCGACACCAAAATCCCGCCGCCGGTCGGCAGTCTGACGGCCACGCCGGGTCCGGAGGGTTCGGTGCGGTTGGATTGGACCAATGCTACCGACGGCGCTGCCGTGGGTAACCTGAAGGACGGTCCGTGGACCTTCGAAATCTGGTGGGATGCGGGTGCAGGTGCCGATCCGAATCTGAAATTGGCCGAGGTTTATGAAGCAACGGCCTCGGCTCCTTGCGCCAACATTACCTCCTGGCGTTCGGATACGACGGTATCGATGCAGGCGAATTTCACCTGCGGCGAGACCTATCGCTTCAAGATCAAAGTCCTGGATAACGCCAACAACCCGTCGGCTTGGTCGACGACTGTTGCCGTTACCACCGACTGCGCTGCGCCGACCGTTTGCGTGTTCCAGCCCGAGGAAGAGGGCGGCATCTACAGTTGCAATATGTGCACCTGGGATGGTTCGGACAGCACACAGGGGTTGACTATTTACGTCCAGCCGTTCGATCCCGAGAGCCAGGACGTTCAAGCCATCGGCACGGTCTTGGTCCGCGTGAAAATGCGCGGTGGTGTTCCGGGCCCGTGGACGTCGGTTGGCTTTACCGATGTCGGCGCGGGTGCGCCGTTCACCTACGCGTTGTTGCTTGATTGTGAAGACCTCGACGCGATCGTCGGTACTGAACTGACCGATGTCCTGGAATTGATTATCCTGGGCGCCGATGAGGCCGGTAACGTCACGACGATTGCCGAAGCGCTGGCCAACTGCGGCCCGTGGGAGTTCTCGTGGTCGACCTCGTCGATCGAAGGCGAAGTCGTCACGATCAACGGCGACCTGCCGGAATACCAGGCCTACTGCGATCTGCATGGCTGGGAAATCACCGGCGATGCCAACACCGTGTCGATCACTCTCACCGGCGGCGTGATGCCCTACAAGGCCCGCGCTTATGCCGATGACGATGAGAACACCGGCAGCAATGACCTGATCTGGTACGCCGAGGGGCTGACCAGCGCCACCACCACCTTCAACCTTGATGCAACCGGTTGGGATAAAGGTGAGGGGACGCTGGATGTCGAGTGGTGCGATGCGACCGGCGCGTTCACTTCCGCGACCGTGAAGCTGTGCGTGCTCGATGAGATCGCCCCGTGCGCTCAGGTGATCAACCCGATGGACGGCAAGTGCATCCGTCGTGCGCACTCGGTACTCGATCCGGTCCCGGTGACCGTCGAGATCGATCCGCTGGCCAACTGCCTCGATCCTAACGGCGTGGTCAAGGTCGACTACGAATGGGCGACCGAATGTTGTATCGGTACCTATTCGGAGATTGTGAGAGTTCGCGACAGTATCCCAGTCCCATGCGGTCTCCAGGATTCTGCCGAGTGCGACACGTTCTATACGGGCGGCGTCATGGACTCGATCAACTGCATCAATCCTAGTGAGATTTGCTGGCATATCTTCTGGTATACAGACACGCTCGAAATCGACTGCGACACAGCCGATTGGAATAACTTCGCCATCATGCCGGGCGACTCGATCCATAGCGATCTGGTCACCGCTTGGTGGTTCAATAAAGATGATCTGGCCTGGGTCACCGAATCCGGTACTCTGATCTATATCCGGGCGCGGGTGTATGACGACCAGGGCAACATCTTTGTCACCGAATGCGTGCAGGTCTGCGTCGATATCGACACTCCGCCGCTGTGTTTGCGCAGCCCGGAAGAGTGTATCGCGCTGGACGGCATTCCTCGCCTTTCCGGTACGGGCGTCACGATGGTGGCCGACCTGAACTGGGCCGAAGGCAATGTTGACGACATCGAAGATGTCTTCCTGTATCGCAAGAAATCAACCGAAGCCGATCGGTGGGAAAACTGGACCTCCCTCGGCGCGGGCGTGCCCGCCACCAACTCCAGCATGTGGCGGTGGGACACTGTCAACGTTTCCGGTCTGACCGATCAGGTTTACTACGACTTCCGGGTCATTGCCAAGACGATCTGGGGCACCTGGTCGTACGACATGAACGGTGACGGGCAATTCGATCACAACACCTTCGATACCACCAACTGCGACGCCGTGACCTGGTTCATCGACCACTCGGCCGAGAACATCTGGATCGATACGGTCTGGACCACGATCGACGGCAACGAGTTGGTTCAGCCCAATGCCAGCTGCACGCTGAGCGATCCGCGGGGCTGGGCCTGGACGCAGTGGGGTAACGACATCACCGTCCAGCCGTTGGTTGAGCCGCTGGGCCTGACCGACGACATCGTCAAGGTCACCTGGACCTTGTACAAAGCCGGTGAGGGCTGCTATTCCTGCGGTTGCGGCAACGGCTTTGGTGAGCCCGAAACCGGGACCTGTGATTCGAAGGTGGTGCGGATTAACGAAGGCGATAATGCGCTGAATTCGGTTACTTTCAATCCCGCCGAGATGGCGTTCTGGATGACCATTGCTGATGGTTTCCAGACGGTCGTCCTCCATGTCCAGGCCGAAGATGCCTGCGGCAACACCAGTGAGGACTGCATCGAGCTGTACCTGCTCGATATCGACCCGACCGAGGCGATTATCGTCGATCCGAAGAACCGCGAAGTGTTCTGCCAGGATCATACTAATGGCGGTGGCGGTATCGAAGTCACCGCGATGACGCTCCTGGACGAAAACTTCGTCAAAGCCGTCTTTGCCTACAGCACCAATGGTACGAACTGGATACCGTTTGATTCCGTGACGAGTGCCACGACCAACGGCAACCTGTCTGGGATGTGGTACCCGCACGCCCTGGGGCTGACGGACGGCATGTATTACCTGACAGTCTGGGCCGAGGACAATGCCGGCAACAGGCAGGCGACGGATTACCCGATTATCGTGTATCTGTCCTGCGGTGTGCCGACAGTGACCCTGACCTACCCGACCGCCGACATGTTCGTTGGCTGCCCGCTGGAGTTGACCGCGACGGCGACTGCGCCGGATGCGTACAACTACATCACCAAGGTGGAGTTCTTCTACCAGGCGGTGGGCAGCGCGACAGCGACCAAGATCGGCGAAGACCTGTATTCGTTAGACGGCATTTACAGTTACGCCTGGGATCCGGCGCTCAATGGTGATTACTACATCTGGGCCAAGGTGACCGTGAAATCCGGCGCGACCGCTGTCTCCGAGATGGTCTGGGTCAAGGGTGACGGCACGGCTCCTGAAGTGTACATGGTTGAAGTCAATGACGACCACTCCAACGGCGGCGCGGGCGACCCGACAATCGTCACCGCGGGCGACGTAGTCCCGATCGTCGTCGAGGCGTGGGATCGGCTGCAGGCGACCGGTTACGGTCCGGAAAACAACTGCGGCCTGGACAGCGTCAAGATTTACGTGAAGCAGGGTTCGACGGTTATCTTCGGTGAGCTGACCACGCCGGTCGCTTCCGTGGAAAATCAGTTCTCTGCTGACTGGCCGACTACCGGTCTGCTGAACGGGACCTACGAGGTGTATGCAGTTGCCTCCGACGGCTGCTGCAACAACGCGACTTCCGCGAGCTGGTATGTCTCGATCGTCAACCCTATGCCGCCGGTGACCATCGCCGTGGACGAAGCTGTCCTGGTATGTGGCATGTGGTCCACCAACGAGGATGAGATCACCCTCGTGGCGGTTCCGGGTGATCTGGCGGACATCGATTCCGTCCAGTTCTGGGCGAACAGCACCGATCAGTCTGATGTGTACGACCAGTACATGCTCCTGCCGGGCGCCGTTTCCTTCAACGGGGTCTACTTCCTTGAGGTGGATGTAACCCTGTGGGAAGAAGGCACCTACCGGCTCCGGGCAGTGGTCTGGATCGACGGCAAGTGCACGGACGACGGTAACGATTCCGATACCGAGTTCGATGACTTCACCTTCGATCCGAACACCAAAGTCTGGCAGATGCTGTTGAACATCGATCGTTCGGCCCCGACGCCAACCTTCACGCTGGATGCGTCAGTGATTGAGGAAGGCACGGAGTTCGAAATCACCGTGGCGAACCCGCCGTGCGGCAGTTGCGATATCGATCACTACGAATACGGTATCGTGACCATGGCCGGCAAGTACGGTACGCGTGCGGAATATATTACCGACGAGTGCACGTTCTCGTTCGATCCGGTCGATTCCGGCGCCGTGACGATGCACAATTGCTACTGGGGTGGTTATATCCGCGTGACCGCGGTCGACCCCCTGGGCAACGAGGCATACTACCAGATCCCGGCCGAGATCCTGGGCGTGGCCGACGGTTACGCCAAGATCACCTCGCCGGCGCATGGTGAGTATATCTCCGATACCGTCGCGATTACCGCTTCGGTCGTCGGTACTGAAGGCGAGCTGACGTACTACTACAGCGCGCTGGGCAGCACCGCTCGGACCGAAATCGATAACCCGTTTGCTACCAACGACCTCCCCGACGGTCAGTACCTGTTGTGGGTCGGCAACAATGGTAACATTCACAGTATCGAGTGCGCGGTACCGGTGAGTATCGTCAACGACTGCGCGACCGTTGTTCTGGAAAATCCGATGCCGTATGGCACTTGCCATGACGGTCACGTGATGTTCATCGGCGGTACGGTCGATCTGCTGGCCGAAGTCACCCTGACTTCGAGCGTCCCGGTCGACTCGGTCGTATTCAAGTACAAGACGCTGGATGCTCCGGGCGGGCACACCGATACCGAAGATCCGGCAGATGGCTGGGTGACAGTCGGCATTGACCGCTATAAAGCCACGTCCTGGGATGTTTCCTGGAACACGGCCGACAGCGGCAGCGTCGTACCCGATGGTTACTATGTGATTATGGCCTTCTCCTACGACCGTTCCGGTCAGGAGTGCCATTCGAATTCAATCACCGTGGCCGTCGACAACACCAGGCCGTATAGTGAAATCTCTGAAGTCAACGGCGACCAGACCACTTCGACGTGTGCCGACGTCACCGAAGGCACCAACGTGGAAATCATCGCCGTGGCGGCTGATGACCGTTCACCGCTGGGTCCGGGCGATGCATACAATTCCTGCCCGCGGTACCTGCAGTTCTTCGCGGGTTATTGCGGCGAGGGTGGCGGCGGCAACGTCGACATCGTCTGGGTTATGGATGCGTCCGGTTCGATGGGCGACGAACAAGCGGCAATCGGCGGTCAGATCAACCTGTTCATGGATGGTCTGGGCGGCCTGGATTACAATCTGGCCGTGACCGGATTCGAATCCGAAGGGTACTTCTCGTCGGTGAACGATTCGACGAAGTCCGTACCGATGGCCCTTGACGGTTCGTATGCGGCGGCCCTGATGGGCAACGGCGCCTGGACGACCAACCAAACGGTCTTCAATACCATGATCACCGGGGTTGGCGTGGGCGGCGGTACGGAAGACGGTGCTGGCTCGCTGATGGAGACGCTCGAACACTACACCTTCCGTTCGGGCGCCAAGAAGTACTTCATCCTGATCACTGATGAATCCGGCGATGACAACGAGCTGGAAGCGCAGTGTATCGCGTTGATGAACCAGGAAGGCGTCACGGTCCATGTGGTGTCCGACCCCTCGTTCACCACGTACTCCAACATCGCGGCAGCCACTAATGGCCAGGTGTACGATATCACCGCGGCCAACTGGGGCGCGCTGTTGGGCGTTCTGGCTTCGCAGATTTCGGGCGGCGGCGCGAACGCGACCCCGTTTGATCCGATCTGGGGCAAGGCAGTCGATCTTGACACCGATGCGCCGTCGGTTCACTGGAACACCACAGGACTGGCTCCGGGTGAATACTGCTTGTGGACGGTCATCACCGATAACGTCGGCAACCAGTATACCTCGGGACTGACGACGGTCTGCGTCTATGACAAGACCCCGCCGGTGGCGTGGATTGCCGGTTTCGGCGATGCAACCCTGGCCTGTCCGACCTGCGAATCGCACCGGATCTACGCGATGACCTGCGATACCGACGTCAAGTCGATCAAATTTGAAATTCGGCCTGACGGTTCGACCAGCGAATATGACTGGACGACCATCGGTATCAGCAACATGATCGATTCCTCGCTGTGGTATACCGATTGGAATCCGTGTGGTATGGACGGTGCCTACGACTTGCGTGCGGTGCCGGCTTCCGACCACTACGCCACCGGTACTACCGAACACGTGACCTGGGATATCGATCCCAACGTCCAGCCGACGCTGGCCGTGACGTTCGATTCTGATGATTGCTCGATCTCCTATGCCGACGGTGTGATCTCCACGATCACGTTCGAAGACAAGAGCTCGGGCAACCTCGGCCTGGTCCGTGTGGATGCCACCAGCGCCCCGTGGTACATGGGGATGCTGGGTATTTACCAGCCGCTTGGTGAAGTGGCGCTGACCACCGAAAAGGTCGACCTGGTGCAGATGCTGGGTATGACCAGTGTTGCCTATCTCGGCAACTTCGATGACAGCGACATCCTGCTGGGCGGTGTGGGTTCGTTCTACGGGTCGTACTACGACAAGACGACGCTGGTTTCGTACCTGGGTATGTCCGACGTTTCGGTCGCCCGTGTCTATCCGACACTGGGTATGCCGGGCACGTTGTACAACCTGGCCACGAACTCGTACCTGTCGATCGACCGTGACGCCGTCACGGCCACCAATGGCGTGATCATTCTGCCGTCGCTGGTGCCGACGATGTACACGGGCCAGAACGACCTGTACAATATCTGGGATGTTAACGGCTATCTGCCGGCGATCCGGTTCACCAACCCGTTGGAGGGTGGGCTGGTCGATGGCAAGTATGCCAAGATCAAGATTCCGTACGATGCGGCTGCCCCGATCGTCGATTCGCTTGCCGTAGCTTGGTGGGACGGCGACGAGTGGAAGGTCAACACGGGTATCTTCTTCGGGCCGAGCGCGGAGGGCTTTAACGACAATAACCACACTGTCGAGTTCTTCGCCGCCGACCTGCACGGGATCTACGCGGTGGTCTCGAATGATGCGGATGCCTGCTCCGGACCGATCACGGTCACGGCTGCGCCGCATGACGCGATCACTCCGTGGGCCAATGGTTACACCGACAACGACCCGACATTCAACACGCTGGTGCGTTCGAACATCACCGGGAACGACAACAACTGGGATGTGGATTCGCTGCAGACCCATGTGAAGCTCGACGGCATTACCATCTACAATAACGGTGCTAATGCCACCGGCTGGCTGACCACCTGGGATCCGGTGTCCGGCCTGTTGAAGACGCGCTGGAACGGTGCCGCTGGTCTGGAAGAAGGCGAACACACCTACTGGGTGAAGGCGCGTACGTTCCAGGGCTGTGCCAAGGAACTGACCGTGACCTTCGACGTGGACGAAACCGCCCCGTTGATCAATTGGACACACCAGTATGTCTGCCCGAATCCGGAATTCAAGATTGTGATTTCGGATAACGGCGGAGCCGGTGTCGATCTGGACAACATCCAGGCCGATGTTTATGACTACGATCTGTCGCTGGGCACGCAAATCCCGTCCGACAAGCTCGTCTATGAGGAGCATGCCTCGGGTTTCGAGTTGCGCGGTGACACGCTGGTCTTCGGTCTGACTGCCGAAAACGCAATCTACCGCCGCTATGTGGTAGTGTTGTGGGACGGCACGGAAGACGGCCGGTATGTCGGTGAGGACGACGATGATGTGTACCAATCCGACAGCAAGTGGGTCTATGACAACGATCATGGCGTACCCGACTTGGTCGGCAACAATGCCACACCGGTCTTCCGGATGTTCACCGTGGGCGGCGACGGCTGCGGCGAAGCTGGTGACGACGATGTATCGCACAACGATCCGAACCCGTTCGATCCGTGGGCCGGTCAGACCACGACAATCACTGTCCCGGCGGCCGGTTCGGTCAGCGTGAAAATCTATGACCTTGCCGGTGAAAAGGTGATCACGCTCTGGGATCAGGAGAATACTTTCATCTCCGGTACCGAGGTTGAATGGGATGGCAAAGTTGACGGTCGGATCGTCGCGAGCGGCGTGTATCTCTGCCACGTGTCGGGTAACGACAACGGCAAGAGCTTCTCGCAAGTTGTGAAGATCGCGGTTGTTAACGGAGAATAACCCACCACAGGTAAAATGAGCCGGCGGGGGAACAAAGCCCCCGCCGGCGGCTGATAGAGAAAATAAGCTTATGCAAAAGGAGAGAGCCGAAATGACCAGGATACCGTGGGGTAAGATTGCGGTAGTCGTGGGCGTTTTCTCTGCCCTGATGGTGGGAGTAACGACGACGGCAACTGCGGAAGATAACCACGCATTCCCGTTTCTGCGGACCGGCGTCGGTGCTCGCGCTTGGGGTATGGGCAATGCCTATGTAGCCATCGCGGGTGACGCGACCTCGGCGTTTTTTAATCCCGCCGGGCTGAGCAAACTCAACAAATGGGGCTTCGCCACGATGATGTCGGTGGACATGGCGTTCGATCGTAAACACAATTACGCCGCGCTGGCCGGCAACTTCGATTTTGGCGCGCTCGGTTTCTCGTGGGTGAATTCCGGCATCGATGATGTGTCGATTTCCGAAGGTCAGGGCGGAGGCGCGTTCAACTACAGCCAGAATGTCTTTGCCTTAAGCTATGCCAATCAGTCATGTAATTTCCGGTGGGGCGTGAACTTCCTCATCCTGAACCATGACGTCAACGGCATTTCCAACACGGGCGTCGGCGGTGACCTCGGGTTCCAGTGGGATTTCCACAAGGAAGCCACGCTGGGCCTTGTCGGCCAGCACTTCGGAATCACTGTGGGAGAAGACAAGGTCCCGGCCAACTATCGGTTGGGTGTCGGTATTCACCCGGAAATGCTCGAGGGATTTACGTTCCCCTTCGAGATCCAGAAAACCCAGCATCGTGACGACATCGCGTTTCGGGTCGGCGGCGAATACGCCTATGTCTTCGAGAATGAAGACTACGGCACCGCGATTCGGGCCGGTGTTGACGATGGTGCGTTCAGCGTCGGTGCGGGCTTGCGGTTCAAGCAGTTCATGCTTGACTATGCATACATCACTGAGAAGGAAGATTTCCTCGGTGAAAACCATAAGTTCAGCCTGATCGGCAATTTCTAATTTGGCGATTGTTCGGAACGCATAGACCACCCGCCCCGGCCATCCTGTGGTCGGGGCGGTTTTTTTTGATGCCGAGGAAAGCACTCTCCGGCGGGCTGCGTCCGGCCCTTTTCTGAAGATAGCCGTTGACTTTCCTGCGGGATTCCCGCAACCATAATTGAGCCGGAAATTGGTCGCGCGAAAATAGGATTGCCGGAGACGGCCCCGGCCGACCGGCAACCAAGGGAGGGAACATGTCAAAAGTCAAAGTGTTGCTGATTGTTGCACTGGCCGTGCTGCCGGCGGTTCTGGCCGCGCCCGCCGTGGCTGATGTGGCGATCACACAAAAGTCGACTTCGACCATGATGGGCGGGATGATGCTGACCAGTGGTTCATTTATCATGTACATCAGCGGCGATCGGCAGCGGACCGATATGGAAATGAAATCGGAAATGCCGATGTTTGCCTCACCGGTGATGAAAAGCACCACGATCACCTGTCTGGACAAAGGTCTCGTGTGGAACATCGATCACGAGCGCAAGATGTATCAGGAAATACTTTTGGCGGACTTGCGCGCGATGGTTGATTCTTTCAGCGTGGATGACGAAAGCACGCCGGGGCCGCTTACCGACGACATGGAAATAGGCAAGCCGGAATTCTCCATTAAACCGACGGGCCGGACCAGGACAATCAACAGCTTTGCGTGTGAGGAAATCCTGGTACATATGATCATGCATGCTGCCGACCGGCAGACCGGTGATACCGGGAGTTTTGTGCTGCACAATGATATGTGGGTGACCAAAAATTGCCCCGGCTGGGAAGAATACCGGAATTTCTCGAAAAAATCGATGGAGAAAATGGGCGGCACCGAGGACCAGGGCTCACCTGTCGCAGCGCTGAGCATGATGGGTTTCGATCTGCAGGGGTTGATGAAGGAGATGGAAAAAATCGAGGGCATGCCCATCCTGCAGGAAATGACCATGGTGCTGACCGGCGACCTGGGCGCGCACATTGCTGAACAGATGGCCGAGCGCGAAGAAGCCATGGGCCAGGCGGCCGCGGCGATGCAGGGTCTCGCGGGGATGGCGGGCCGCGAGGACAAGGACGCAAAGAAGACTGATTCCGGCACCGAATCGGGACTTATTTTCGAGTCGGCGATTGAAGTCGAGTCGATCAAATCGGGGGCTGTCGAGGCCGCAAAATTCGAGGTGCCTCAGGGATATTCCAAGTCCGGATACTAGCCGACAAGCCGGGGTTGACCCCCGGCAGGATTTTTGCCGAACCCGGCGGACGGCAGGGGTTGCTCCGGAGTGGATCGGCGTCAATTTCGTCGACGGGTAGTCCGCTGAATGCATGTGCGCGTATAACAAAATGACTAAGGTGAGGCGAATGTTGTGAAACAGTTCCACGTGTGTAAAATCGGGCGTTGCCTGACCGCTTTTTTGTTTGTGTGGGTCCTGGCCGGCGCCGTCGCGGCACAGACAGGCAAACCCGCACCCGCCGATGCCCGTGATTCATCGTCGGCGGTCGCCGGCGAGGAAACCCAGTCTTATCAGGGCGGGACGGATGACGAATCCTCCCAATCGATCCAGCCGTCCAATTTTCTGGTCGGTGCCAGTGTGGTCATTATCGTGATCGTTGTGATTATTGCCGCGCTCAAGCGGCGGCGTCAGAAAATGGACATCGAGGCCTGGCTGGTGATCATTTCCGGTGACAAAGCCGGGGCCCGCCTGCCGATCGATAAAATCAAGTTGTCGATTGGTTCCCACCAGGACAACGATATTGTCTTAACCGATGATCACATTGCCCGCCACCATTGCCTGCTGACCTATGACCGTGGGGTATTTCACCTGACCGATATGAACTCGCTGTATGGCACGTTCATCGGCAAAAAACGAATCACGCAGCAGGAATTGTCCGTCGACGATGAGGTCAACCTGGGGGGGGCCGTCGATCTGAAGCTCGAGCTCGGCAATTAGCTCACCGACGGCATGCCGGGCCGGCCATGCTGTCGCCTGTGCCGATACAAAAACTGGAGCGTGCATGCTTGGCGTTCTCGATCAGCGGTTTGCCTTACTGGCCCGCCTGGCAGAGTCCACCACGGAGGACGTCTATTTTGCCCGGGACCTGGCCTCCGGCGCGGAGGTGCTGGTCCGCGAATTATCTGCTTCCACAGTTGGTGATGCCGATTCCTTCGACCTGTTGCTTGCCGAGTACGACCAGGTGCAGGGCTTGTCTTCTCGCACCCTGATTGCCTCCATTGCTTTACGGCGCGCAGCCGATGGGCGCGTTTTTATTGTATACGAATATATCCGTGGTGTTTCACTGCGTGCCTTCGTCGATGTGGCGGCCTCCGAATCAATGACTTGTCCGGCCGATCTGGCCGTGTATATCATCAGCGAAGTCGCTCAGGCGCTGCAGGCGGCGCATGCAGCGGCCGATCCCCGGACCGGCGAGCCGCTGGGCCTGGTACATCTGGATGTCTGCCCGGCCAACGTTTTGTTATCGGTCGAAGGCGAAGTCAAGCTCAAGGGGCTGGACTTGGCGCGATTACGGCAGCGGACTGCTGTACAGGATCGTCCCGGCTGCCTGAGTTACCGATCTCCGGAGCAGATCTGTGGCGCACCACTGGACCATCGGTCTGATATATTTTCACTCGGAATTTGCTTGCATGAGCTGCTCACGGGCAGTACCCCGTTTTCGGGGAGCAGTACGGGGCAAATTCGCGCGCGGATCAACGCGGGGGCGGGTGATTTCACGCCGCTTGAGCAGGCAAAAGTCCCGCAGGAAATCTGGGAAATCATTCGGCGAGCTATCGCCCATCATCCGGACCAGCGATACGCGACGTGCGGCGATTTCCTTGCCGCGTTGACTGCGGTGTCCGCCAAATTGCGATTTAACGCGCAAGGGCCAGATCTGGCGCGGTTTTTACGGCGTTGGGCGGATGCCGAGTGGCTAAAGCGCCCACCGGAGGAGAAGGCCGGCGAAATCGAAGCACTCACGACCACGTCGATTCGTGAATCAAAAAGCGACAACGCGCTCGAGGTTCCGCCCGCCCGACCGGAAGCAGCGCAGCCGACTTCCCAGCCGCCGGTGGCCGGAGTGGAGCCCATCGCCGCCCTGGCCGGCCAGGGTGGATTTGGACATGCGGAAGAAGACCAGCCGCGCCCCCGCCGTTCGTCGGGTAAACTGCGGCTGTCGGTGGCCATAATTATCATGGGAGTTATCCTCGCCGACGGGATTTTTGATTTGAGTCCCGTGGGGAGTCTCTTGCGTCGTTTGAGCGGTATGCGCGGCGGGAAGGCGGAAATTGTTTCGGTCCCCGCGGGAGCAGACGTCTATATTAATGACACGTATATCGGTCGTACGCCTCGTTCGGTGGCCGACTGGCCGGACGGGGTGACATCCATCCGGGTGGAATATGACGGTTTTGCGCCTGCCGAAACGACCCTGGTTCTGGAAAACGGAGGTCCAGAGGAACTCCCGATTTTCGTTCTCGAACGCAAGCTGTCCATTCAGACCCATCCGCCGAATGCGGAAATATTGATCAATGACCTGCCGCTTCCCGCGATTCAGGCCGCCGGATACCGCTTGCGGGCCACGGATACCATCTCGGTGGCCGTGCGGAAAGCCGGATTTCGCTCTCCGCCGCCGTTGACGCTGACCGTTGACGGGCCGCTGGGCGAATTCGACCAGGAGCGCTGGCGCCTGGAAGAGTCCGACGACGAGATCCAGTTGAGTCTTCTGGGAATATTCTCGCGTGAAATCACGCTGTCGTGCCGCCCTGCTGCAGAGGTATTTATTGATGCAGATACCATCTCGTGCGGTCGGACTGATTTGACCGTCGAATTGACGTTTGGGCGGCACCAAATTACGCTGCGGGACTTTTCATTCCTTGATTACACATTTGAAATTGATGTCACCGAAGATTCTCCGGAGCGCTATGCGCCGCTGCTGGGACGTTTTGTGCGAATTGCGGCCGTGGGCGAGGATGCTCCGAGCGAAGACATTGGCGCGGACATCCTCTGGGTGCGCCGTGGGGAACGGCTGATCAAGGGTCCGGATGACGAACTGCAGACGCCGTACTCGTTGAATCTCGAGGCCGCCGACCATGAAATCATGCTGACCGGAGAGGGGTACCGGGATACCGTGGTCCTCCTGCCGGGCGGCGTCAGCGATTTGACCGTGGTGATGCGTTTGGCGGGGCGGGAGAGACGGTCCTCCCGGTCGGAACCGGAATCCGGCCCCGAGGAATTCCGCTGGGTCACATTTACCATCGAAAAACGCGGCGAACCGGTTGCGGGGGCGATCGTCGTCGGGTATGAGGAGGATACCGGCGAGCACAGGGAATTCGGCGCCACAGGCGAGGAGGGCCGGTTACTGGTCAAAGTCCCGCCGGGGAAGTACCGCTTCGAAGCGGTGGCCGGGGAGGAACGCTCGGGCGTCGAAAAGGAAAGAATCAAACCCGGGAGAAAAATCCAAACGATTCGATTGAAATTTCGCTGAAATGTGTTACGTTTGTCCGTGGGGATGTGGGCAAAGTGTCGGGATGATGACCCTATTCGGGAGGGAATCCGAATCCGATGAATATTGAGTTTTTCGGCAGCACGGATATCGGCCGGGTCCGCAAGATCAATGAGGATGCGTTCGCGTTATTGCCCGAAGCCAACGCCATGGTCGTCTGCGATGGTATGGGTGGACATGCGGCCGGTGAAGTGGCCTCGGCGGGGGCCAAAGAGGTCTTCATCCGCTATTTTGCCGGCGGTCCTGAGGGCTGGGCGGCCCGGCTTGCATTCAACGGCGAGGAAACTCTGACGCCACGGGCCAGGCATCTGGTGCGGGCCACTCGTCTGGCCAATCGGCATATCTTCAACAACGCGGTCAAAAACGCTTCCGAACGGGGTATGGGCACGACAATTGTCGCCGTGGCTTTTGACGCGGGGCTGGTCTGTATCTGCCATGTTGGAGATTCGCGGGCCTACCGGCTCCGTGACGGCAAATTGGAGCGTTTGACCACCGATCACTCCCTGGCTGCCGAGTTAATTGCGCAAAACGAGCTGACCGAGGAGGAAGTGCATCATTTCGCCGAGCGCAATGTAATCACTCGGGCCCTGGGCACGCGCCCGGCGGTGGAGGTGGATATCCGCGAGGACGCGATTGCCCGCGGGGATATTTATCTGGCCTGCTCCGACGGACTCTGCGGCTTTATCGACGATCAACTCATCCGACAGATTCTGCAATCCGGCAGCAAAGATCTGAAAACTGCCGGGGATAACCTGATCAAAGCGGCCAATGCCGCCGGTGGTGAAGATAATATCACCATCACCCTGGCGCGGGTCGACGATGCCGGAAAGCCCTCGGCCCACCTTCCGCAAAATGTAACGACCATTCCCGGCGAGGATGAGACCGCTGCGGAAGCCATTAACGCGGTTTTGACCGAACTGGCGCGTATGGAACCGCCGGAGGAAGACACACAAAAAATCCCCGTTCCCGGAAAATCAAAGACCCGCGCTGATCGGAGCACCCCAAAATCCGGATCGGGTGTACACCGGTTCCAATGGCTGTTCTGGTTGTTGCTGTTGGTGATTGTCACAGCTTTCGTCTTTTATGGCGGGGGCGGTTTGTTTGATTCGGCGGAGAATCGGGAGGTGTCCTCCGACAGTCCCGCCGGGGAGACGGCAACAGCGGCATCGGCGAGGCTGATTTTCGAGTTCGGCGCTGGGAATGTGCGCCAGGCGAGGGTGTATGTAGACGATATCCTGTACGGCGTTGCCGCCGATTTTGCGCACGAGGGATTGGTCCTCAACCCCGGAGCGCGTCACGTTTTTTGTGTGTTGGACAGCGTAACGGTGCTGGATTCGGTGGTCTATGTCAGCGAAGGCGAAAACCGCATCGAACTTTTTAAATAGTGTCCCCTGATTACCTCTGATTTTTTTCGCCTATTCCGGTTGATTCCCGACATCTGTTCCCGCTCGGCGGAGAAGTATTCGCATATTTCAGCTTAAAAAAATCCACGATCAGGGGATACACGGCCGAGGGCCGGAGCGAAACACATAATTGACCAGGATGACTGCATCAAGGATGCTGGCGATCCCGTCGCAATTTGCATCCGGTAGTTGATATTCACCGTCAAGCCGGTGATACGGCGGAAAATACCACGTAGCGCCCCGGAAAATATAGTTGATGACCTGCACGACATACGCCGGATTCATCGGCGGCGGCGAGGGCAGAACTCCGGAATTCCAATTGTCGCGGCGGAACTTGGGCCAGGGGTGGCCGCCTTTGCGGTAGGCGTAGTCGAAATCCCATGCGGCGGCGACCCGCCCCGACGCTTCCAATGTCAGCAGATTCAAATGCCCGTCACCATCGATGTCCGTCGTCAATGGAGCGGCCAACTGACTGCCGATCCCGAAACCGATACGCAGCGGGTATCCCGGAACAAAATCTCCATCCGGGGTCAGCACATATAACAACTCATCACCGAAGAAAAAATCGCCGACTTTAAACACAATCTCCGGCAGGGCATCGCCGGTCATATCGGTCAGGACTACCGGTGAAGCGGAGCCGGACAGGGCGAGGAATTCGCCGGTCGGGTTTTCCGGTAGCAACGGGGAACCGTCGGCATGATAGGCCATGACACGACCGTCGCCGATGAAATACGTTGTGATAAACAGCTCCGGCCGCCGGTCGCCGTCCACATCCCCCGCGGCCAGGGGCGTGATCAGGAACTCGAGGTCCGATTGTCCGGTATTGACCGGCCACCCCGGCAGTGTCGTGCCGTCGGCTTTGAGTATTTCCAGATGCCACATATGCGAACCGACGGGGATATAGCATACGGCAATCTCCAGTTCGCGGTCGTCGCCGTCGAAATCGCCCACCGCCATCCCGTAGGATGAACGGTAATCACGGATTTGCGCAGATGCTCCGCCCCCCGCGAACGGTGCGCCGGTCTGGGCGTTCCAGATCCATAACCCGTCGGCGGCCACGATCAATTCGTTCTGGCCGTCACGGTGGGCGCTATGGGGGCTGGAAATATCGACGACAGAGGCGCGGGGCAGGGTGCCGGAATTGGAATATTGCACATCAACGACCAGCGGACCTGCCGCACCCAGAAACGAATACACGGAGCCGTTGTCGTGAAATGCCCGGATGGTCCCGCTGACGTCAATCGCGAGGATTTCCGGTGTGCCGGTGACCGAATAATCATTGTTCAAATCGCAGATTAGTGGAATGGTCAGGCCGTATAGTCCACTGACGCCCGTAAATTCCCTGGGCCAGTTTTCGTCGAAGGGTTCGCCCATGAAGGTGTAAACATGGAGGTGTTGCCGGGAGGCGATGATGATTTCCCGGCACTGATCGCAGGGGCCGGGGCCGGGGAACGGGCCGGGATCGAGGTCGGCAACTGCCGCGATTGTTTCAAAATTATCCGACGTATCGCGGGGCCAGCCGGGAGCAACACTGCCGTCTTCACCGAACACATACAACCCGCCTGACGTGGGGACGATGTATTCCATATCGGGCTGTCCGTCAAGGTCGGCGACCGACGGAATAAAAAAGGCATAGGCATTGAAGAAGGTCGGCCACCCCTCGTGATAGGGGTTTTTAATATACACCCGGACCGAATCGGCCAGCGTCCCACTCCGCGTTTCGGTGGTCAGTTTGAGATAGCGCCACCCTTCGATCAGGGTCTCGATCGACCAGACACACAACAGGTCGTCAGCCACCGGCCGCGTCCCCGACCATACGGTGTCGATGTCACCCTGATTATTTTCCGGATAGGTGCTGATGGTGGCCGACAGGAAATCCGGCGCAATGGCCGACCCATAGATATATTTGACCAGTGCCAGCGTATCGCCCGGCCGGGGCGAATCAATCACCGAGCCGGCAGCATTGGCCAGGGTCAGGGTCACTTGGTCCTGGTGTCCTGTCGGCGCAGCGAGCCGCAGGGTGTACACGCCGGTCAATCCGGCGGCTTCGGTATCCCAGGTGTACAGCGGCGCATGTTCCGCCGGGACGGACGAAAACACCAGTGTCGTCCACGACTGGGGATCGGGGCCCTGGCCGTACGCCAGTTCATATCCGATAAACGAGGGGCCGCCGGCCGTGCCTTCGATCATGACCGTTTGCGACAGCATATCTCCGGTGTGCGGCGCTTCGATACATAAGGTGACCCCGGCCAGTTCGTTTAACGCCCGGCCCAGATTGACTTGCCCGTACCCTGAATATTTATCCCAACCGGGGAAATATCCGCCGGAGCCGTAGGGGTCGAGGATATCGACACACGATGCAACCAGGATTTCATTCAGCCGCTCGGCTGATAAGCCGCTTTCGACCGACAATAATGCCGCCGCGCAGCCGGTTACACAGGGTGCGGCCATGCTGGTACCGTCGGCCAAAATGTAATCATCGGCAATAAAATGGACTCCCGGTTCGTCGGCCTCGGCGTACAGGTCGGTCCCGGCCGCCCGCAGGGAGAGGATGGATTCTCCGGGCGCCACCAGATCGACGAAATCGCCAATAGTGGAGAATCCCGCGACATGCCCGTGATAATTGGTCGCGCCCACACCAAGTGTGGCGGTGTCCGCCGCAGGATAATTGATAATCTCCGCGCCGTCGTTTCCTGCGGCCGCCACAGACAGTATCTGTCGTGAACGGGCGTACGCCAGCGCCTCGGACATCGCGCGCGAGCCGAAGGGACTGCCGAAGGACATATTGATAATATCCACGCCGTTGTCCACGCTGTAATAAATGGCCCGGGTGGCCACCGAATTATAGGCATTGGGGAAGATCTTCAATGTCATGATCTGTGCGGCCGAGGCCAGCGCGGAGATCCCCGCTAGATTATCGGTTACCGCCGCAACGATCCCCGCGACATGCGTGCCGTGGCCGATTTCGTCCGTGGGATCTTGATCGGGATACAATTCATTGGGCAGCTGCCCCTCATCACCGGAGAAATCGTAGCCGTGGAAATCGTCGACATAGCCATTGTGGTCATCGTCAAGGTTATTGTCGGGCAGCTCGCCGGGATTTCGCCACAGGTTGTCGGCCAGGTCCGGGTGCACCAGGTCGGAGCCGGTATCGAGAATGCCCACGACGACGCGGGAGCGCGGCCCGGCATGGTTGTGCATTGCGGGAAAATCGACATCGAATCCGGCACTGGCATTGACCCAGATTAATGTGTCGTTATCCGGTCCGGGGTTACGCTGGACCACGGGGATTATTTGACCGGTGTTTTCCAACCCCCACTGATATAGGTACAGCGGGTCATTGGGCGCCCCGAATAAATTCAATAGTCGATCGCGCTCGGCGTACTCGACCCACGGCAGGGATTCGATGGCCGTGATAACCGAATCCAGGTTCACATCTTCGGCAAAATCGGCCAAAACGACGCCGACGCCGGGATGAGCCGTACCTGCTGCTGCCCCAATGACCGCTGCCGGGACCATCGCCGGTTCGAGAAGCGGCGTGATTGTCGTGTTCCGGTTCCAGCCGAATTTTGTCCTGATTTCTTCCGCATTGACTGTGGTGGCTTTCGCCGACCGGCTGAGGACTTCGGAATTCAGCTTGATGATCAGACGATTCGGCACGCAACGACTTGAGTCTGCCGGCTGTCCCGCCATGGTGTTTGCCGCACATACGACGGCCAGGATCACGGACAGAACCGGCAAAAGCCGCAGTGATAACCGTCTGTCTTCGAGCCGCCGCAGATTGCTCATTGCCCTCGCTTTCAAGGACCTCACCTGTGGTAACTTGCAGTATACCACCCCGCACCACCCGCCTGTGTTCCCGCCATATTTACGGCGGGATATGGATAATATACATTATTTCGCCGGGATGTCAAATGTAATTTATTGTCTTTTAGCGAGTTGGGTTAATATATGTAATGTCGTTTGCCGGTTTCATTGTCGCAGAATATCTTAGGGCAGTTGAAAGGGAATGATGCCGTGGAATTGAAGGAGCTCGGCGAATTCGGATTAATTGACCGTCTTGCGGCACAAGCGGCAAGGTCCCTCCGACCGGGGACTATCGGCATCGGTGATGATTGCGCGGTATTCCGCGCCTCGCCACAACATGATTTGTTGCTGACAACAGATATGTTAGTCGAGAATATCCACTTCATTCGGGCCCTGACCACTCCGTGGGATCTTGGGCGAAAGTCGATTGCCGTCAATCTCTCCGATATCGCCGCGTGCGGTGGAACACCGCGGCATGCCGTGGTGTCTGTGGCTCTGCCCCCGAACCTTGATGTCGAGTTCGCCCTGGGTTTGTTCCAGGGGATTTGTGATTGTGCGCGGGAACACAATGTCGATATCGTCGGCGGGGATACGACCTCATCGCCGAGAGACCTCGTGATTAATGTTGCGCTTACCGGTGAAGTCGAGCCGGGCCGCGCAGTATTGCGTTCGGGAGCAAAGCCCGGTGATTTGATTTTCCTGACCGGTCCGGCAGGGGATGCGGCGGCCGGCCTGGACCTGCTGCTGCATCACCGTCAACTGGTCGGAGAGTATCCCGCGTTGGCGGCGGCATACCATAATCCGACGCCCCATGTGGCCGAAGGGCGCATCATCGGGCAATCCGGCTATGCTACCGCGATGATCGATGTCTCTGATGGTGTTGCCGCAGATTTGACTCATCTGTGCCGGGCCTCGGGCGTGGGCGCACGGATTTTTGCCGACAAATTGCCCAAATCAACCATGTTCCGTGACTATGCGATGCGCGTCGGGTTGAACATTCACGAATTCGCTGTTTCGGGTGGAGAGGATTATATCCTGCTTATGACTGTTGATCCGGCTCACGCATCAGCACTGGCCAATCTGCTGGCCGTGGAATGCCGACGGCCGCTGCATCATATCGGCGTGATGACTGCCGACACCGGACTGGAGTATGTTTTGCCCGACGGGTCGGCACAACCGCTGATTCGCCGTGGGTGGGATCATTTCAGACAATCCGAAACGTAGATTGGCATTTTGCGTATCTTCTTGTCGTATAATTAGTTATATAACTTTTTGTTAGGGTGTTGTCCCGTTGCATATTCCCACCCGCTGCGATTTTACGCATTTCCCCTGATCCAATGATCGCGGTATGTTGCGGAATATCTGTCAATAGCGGTGGTGGAGGGAGCGGCAAACGTCACCAATAGTTGAAACCTGGACCGGATTTGTTTATATATAAACGGAGGTATTTTATCATGTCCAATGTAAATGTTTCAGCACCAAAGAAAAACGGCACCGACGGCAATCCCGAAGAACAGGACTCCTCCGTTTTCCACAACGTGATCCCGGGTGAACACTCGATCAGCGACGCCGGGTACCTCGAACTCCTGAGTTATGCCGTGTTTACTGCGGCACTCGGTGACAGTGCAACAGTCGAGGAGAACTGGCCTGAAATCCTGTATGTTTTTAAAAGTTTTCATGTCCAGCGCGTAGCGGAGTTCACTGCCAATGATTTGCATGATGTCGTGCAGCGCGTGCCGATGTTGCAGGAAAAACCCCAGCTTTCGGCCATAGTTGCCAACGCCTCGGCGCTGTTGCAGATTTCGCAGGTGTACGGTTCGTTCAAGCAGTATCTGCGTTCTTTCGAAAAAGACGGGCCTGCTGAGTTATTGAAAGACGTTGCCGAGCGGTTCACAATGGTCGATCCTGCCGTGTTCCAGGAATTTTTGAAGTCCGCGGGCGCGAAAATTTTAATCCCCGACACCGCCCAGCCCAATAAGGGAGGCAAGCAAAACCGCCCGCCGCGCCGGGGCAATCGGCCGGCCGAACACCGGCCCGCCAAAACGAATGGTCAAAACGGCGCCGGTAATGCCAAGCCCGCCCGCAGCGTAGGCAAGCCACCCAAGGCCGAACAGGCCGACACCGGCACCGAAAACGGGCAGCCCAAAAATCGCCGGTCCCGCAAGCGCCGCTTTGGTTTCCGCAGGAAAAAACCGGGCGGGAATGCGGCCAAAGGCGAAAAGGCGGCGGTCGCGCCCAAGGAATCCTGACCCCACGTCGGCTGCAAATCATTGGGGGTCAACAACCCCGGAAGTTGCAGACATCGGAAAAATGAGTCACCGGCGGTCCAATAGGCCGCCGGTTTTCTATTGCCGTTGCGTATGTTTCCCCCACGGCCTATATTTCCCCGGAAACCGGACGTCCCGCCGGTTGTATGAGATATACTCTTGGGGAAAGGAATTTTCGTGGCTAATGCATTGGTGACGGGAATTACAGGCCAGGATGGCTCGTATCTGGCGGAATTTCTGCTGGCAAAGGGGTACACGGTTTATGGGGTGGTCCGCCGGGCTTCCACCGAAAATTTCGAGCGGATTGAGCATATCAAGCATGAGATTAATTTTCTCCAGTCCGACCTGTTGGACCAGTTGTCGTTGATTCATGCCGTCGAGGAATCGCGTCCCACGGAAGTCTATAACCTCGCCGCGCAGTCGTTTGTGCCGACTTCATGGGTGCAGCCGGTGCTGACCGGTGAGTTTACCGGGCTGGGTGTGACCAAGATTTTAGAGGCCATCCGGTTGGTCGATAAAAAGATCCGTTTTTACCAGGCCTCGTCCTCGGAAATGTTCGGCAAGGCGGCGGAAGTGCCCCAGACCGAAAAGACGCCGTTTTATCCGCGCTCGCCATATGGTGCGGCCAAAGTATATGGCCATTGGATGACCGTCAACTACCGTGAATCATTCGGCATCCATGCCGCATCGGGCATCCTGTTTAACCATGAATCGCCGCGCCGGGGCAAGGAATTCGTCTCGCGCAAGATCACCGATGCCGTTGCCCGGATCAAGACCGGCAAACTCGATAAGCTGAGGCTGGGCAACCTCGATGCGCGCCGCGACTGGGGATATGCCGGGGATTATGTGCGGGCGATGTGGTTGATGCTGCAGCAGGACGAGGCGCTTGATTATGTCATCGCCACCGGCAGGCAGCATACTGTACGCGAGCTGGCGCGCATTGCGTTTGCCCGCGTGGGGCTGGATTATGAACGATATGTCGAGGTCGACCCGAAATTTTTCCGCCCGGCCGAGGTCGACTCGCTGTTGGGCGATTGCACGCTGGCCCACAGGAACCTGGGCTGGCAGCCGCAGGTTTCGTTCGAGGAACTGATTCACATGATGGTCGATGCCGATCTGGAACGCCATCAAAACATGGGGTAGAAAAATGTTGCAGCGTCTGGTTACGATTATTGGCCTGGTCGGGCTGTTCTATGCCGGAGCCGCGGCTGAAATGCCGGTGGGGTTGGTTGATACGGAGCGGATTATGGAAGCCGAACCACGGTTTGTGCAGGCCCAGCGGGAGATCGACCAAATGGTTGACCAGTTCGACGGCGACCGTAAAAAATTCGAGGAGGAGTTGCAGGACCTCTCGGGCCGGCTGCAGCGCGCCCAGGAAAACGGCCGGGAAGGCTCTGTTGATTTGTATCAGCGGCAACTGGGTGAAAAAACGCAAGTCTATCAGCAATTTATGACCGAAACATACGGCCCGGACGGGATCATCGAAACCAACACCAGCGAGATTATGGACCCTCTTTACGACAAACTCGAACTGGCCTGCAAAAATGTCGGTCAACAACTGGCCATTCCCCTGATTCTCGATCGGGGAACACTCGGACCGCTCTACGCCGCCGATACGCTGGATATTACCGATGAGGTCTTGGCGGAACTGAAAAAAATCCGCTGACCGGCAGGGACGCCCGGTCATCGTAATTCCCACTGGATTGCATCAGCAGTTTTCTGTATGTATGGGCCATGCAAAGCAGGGGCCTTGCACTCATTACGGGTATCGCCGGGTTTGCCGGTTCGTTTCTGGCCGAGGAATTGGTCGCGGCAGGTTTTACTGTCTGTGGCACCCGCTTGCGCGGGGAGTCGACCGAAAACCTGGCCCGGATCAGGCGCCGGCTCGGCATTCGGGTGCTCGATGTCCGCTCCCGTGAGGCCTGTGCCCGAGTGCTAAGCGATATTCGGCCGGAAATCATTTTTCATCTGGCGGCATTCAGCGATGTCGGAGCATCGTTTGCCGATCCCGGCCTGGTAATGCAGGTGAATTTTGGCGGCACGCTGCACCTTTTGGAGGCCGTTCGGCAATCGAAGAAGACTGCCGGGTCCCTGCGAGCGTTTATCAATGTGGCCTCGTCGGATATGTATGGTCGCGTCAGCCCGGCGCAGTTGCCCCTGGCGGAGGGCCAGCCGTTGCAACCGGTCAGTCCCTATGCTATCTCCAAGGCCGCCGCGGATTTCCTGTGTGCCACCTATCATCACGCTTACGGTTTGCCGATAATTCGGGTAAGGGCGTTTAATCACGCCGGGCCCCGCCAGCGACCGGGATTTGTGATTCCGGATCTGGCCGGCCGGATCGCTCGGCTGGAATTGCGGGCAGGGCGGCGGATCTTGAAAACGGGCAATTTGGCCGCGCGCCGTGATTTTACCGATGTGCGGGACGTTGCGCGGGCCTACCGGCTGATTGCTCAACAGGGCAAAGCGGGAGAAATCTATCATATCGGTTCGGGGAAAACCGTATCAATTCAAAAGGTGGCGCGCCTGCTGTGTGGCCTGGCCCGGCGGCCCGTCAGTGTGGTGCAGGATGCCGGACTGACCCGGCCGGTGGAGGTGCCGGTGTTGCAGGCGGACATTACCAAACTGAAAAAACTTGGCTGGCAGCCGACAATATCGTTAACACAAACACTGTCGGATACACTGGATTATTATCGGAGTCGGGTATGAATCAGAAAACCACACCCGTTGCGCTGGAAGAACGGATCACCAAACACACCGCCCACGTGGTCATAGTGGGGATGGGTTATGTCGGCCTGCCGCTGGCCGTGGGTTTTGCCCGCGCGGGGCTGCGGGTGACCGGACTGGACATTGCTCAGGAACGCGTTGACCATATCAATGCCGGAGTGTCCGATATCGCCGACATCTCCAACGACGAATTGCGGCCGCTGGTCAAATCCGGCAAGCTTGCCGCCACCACCGATGTCGGTGTTATCGCACAGGCCGATTGTGTGTCGATCTGTGTCCCCACACCGCTGTCGAAGACCAAAGACCCGGACGTGTCGTTCATCCTCAAAGCAGTCGAGGGGATCAAAGACCATTTGCATCGGGGGATGCTGGTAGTTCTGGAATCAACTACATATCCCGGTACAACTGAAGAGCTTATTCGGCCGATGCTGGAGGGGACGGGGTTGAAAGTGGGGGAGGATTTTTATCTGGCCTTTTCTCCCGAACGTGTCGACCCCGGTAACCCGGTGTATCAAACACAAAACACGCCGCGCATCGTCGGCGGCACTACGCCTGAATGTGCGCGCATTGCCCGGTTGTTTTACGAGCAGGCCATCGAGAAAGTGTTGATTGTTTCCTCGACCCAGGCCGCCGAAATGGTCAAGTTGCTGGAAAACACTTTCCGCTCGGTGAACATCGGGCTGGTCAATGAAGTGGCCTTGATGTGCGACCGGTTGAACATCGGTGTCTGGGAAATTATCGATGCCGCCGCCTCGAAGCCGTTCGGGTTTATGCCGTTTTATCCCGGCCCCGGCCTGGGCGGGCACTGCATCCCCATCGACCCGCATTACCTGTCGTGGAAATTGAAATCATTGAATTATTATGCCCGGTTCATCGAACTGGCCGGCGATATCAATTCACACATGCCCGAGTATGTAGTAGAGCGGGTCGGCCGGGCGTTGAACACCGTGCGCAAGGCCGTGGCCGGGGCAAAAATCCTGGCCCTGGGCGTGGCCTATAAAAAAGACATTTCTGATGTCCGCGAATCACCCGCGCTGGATGTCATCCGCCTGTTACAGCAGCTTGGCGCACAGGTCGAATACACCGACCCGTATGTTGCAAAAATCAAGACTGATAACGGTTCGATGACCAGTGTGGAGCTTACCCCCGAACGGCTGCAGGGCTGCGATTGTGCAGTGGTCCTGACCGACCACACGGCCTTCGATTACGAACTGATTTGCCGTCACGCACCGCTGATCATGGACACGCGCAACGCCACGCGCAATATCCACGCACCGGCGGGGCGGGTGGTGAAGTTGTAAGTCCCGCCATTATTCACTCGTTAGACATTCGCGCCGCCCCGACGACGGGGCGGATACCTTTCCGTCAAGGGATTTCTGACGGCTTGGGGAAGATTAAGAACCCCGCCCGAACGGCTTGTTGAAAAACCCAATATGTGAGAGGATATGTCATCCGAGGAGTCCGCCGCGGCGGACGATGTCGCGATCTTTTTATTACTCATTGACATCATCAACGTGTAAGATTGCTCGCTTCGCTCGCAATGACAATATCGGGACTTTTTCAACAGGTCCCGAAGGGCGGGCCACCCGGTCATTTAAAACATCGATTTATGACGGGTCACTGATAATTTTACAGGCGCAGACATCGAACATGAGACCTCCGTCCCTGCAGGTTGCCTGTCGATTATGATAACAACCTGTCCGCCCCGGTTTTCAGGACGTGCCGCAGGCGTCGCAGATGGCATTTTGTGACTTATAGACCGCGTTCACCAGATAGACAACATCCACCGGGTTGGGTACTCCGCCGGAACAATCGAAATCACCGAGTTCGCGGGGGCAGTTCCAGCATTCGGGATAAAGCCGGCCATCAAGGCCTTTATAAACGAAGCACACCAGAAATGTTACATCAAGCGGAGTTGCCACGCCCGTGTTATCCACGTCACCTTTGGCCCCGCAGTCGCAATCGCAGACATCACCATTGCCGTCTCCATCACAGTCTTCCTGGCCGGAGTTGTACTCTCCAAGGCAGTTGTCGCAACTGTCGGGAATTGAATCCATATCAGAATCTTCATGGTCGTCATGACCTTCACACATGTCACAACCGTCCGGAACACCGTCAGAATCGGTGTCGAGCAGGTTGTTGATCCCCCACATTCGAACGGTGTTATCCCAACTGGCCGTGGCGAATAACGTCCCGCTGGGATTAAAACTCCCGCGCAGAACCGGACCGCTGTGTTCGGTCAGTCTGATGAGTTCCGTGCCGTCCAGTGTCTTGCGCAAGACCACTGATCCATCATGCCCGCACGTCAATAAGAGCTCACCGTTGGGACTGAAATTGACACCATTTACCCACCCCTGCCCGGCGGGCACGCTCCATATTTGAGATCCGTCAACCACATTCCATAGCCGTACGGTCTGGTCATCAGCCCCCGAAGCCAGATACAACCCGTTGGGACTGAACTTGACAAAACCCACATTATTCGTATGGCCGGTCAATAAACCCACTTGATCGCCGGTCTGGCTGTCCCAAATGCGGATGGACCTGTCGATGCTTGACGATGCCACCAGGTTCTGATTGGGGTGAAAATCAACAGAAAGCACCCAGCCGGTATGCCCCGTGAGAGTATTGAGCAAATCACCGGTGGAGATATCCCACAATTTCACTGTCCGGTCTTTTCCGCATGAAGCGAGGATACCGGTACTCTCCTGGAAATCAAGGCTCCAACTGCCGTTAGTGTGACCCGGCAGTTCCCGCACCTGAGCGGCGGTCGCAATGTCCCAGATTTTGATAACGCCGGGCTGGGTGCCGGAAAAACCGGCGGTACCGGTCGAGGCCAGGAATTGATCGTCGGGACTGAAGGCCAAACCCAAAACCCATTCAGTATGGCCGATAAACTGTATGACAGAATCCAAATCGCCGAGATCATGAATTAAAACCTGGGCATCCTGCGCGCACGTACCCAGCATGCGGCCGTCATGGCTGAAGACCGCATTCCACGCCCCGGCGGTATGATCGGTAAAGGTATGAAGCAGTTCGACATTGTGCGCGTTCTCGATGGTTATCACGCAGGAATCCATGGCCTCATCATGCGCGAGCATGCTATCCGCCGCCGCAGCAACGGGCAACGTCCACAAAAAGACCAACACCCCACCCCACCACAGTTTTCGCATGTTCCCCTCACCGGTTAAGCCCCCGTTTTTTTATTTCCGTCTCCCTCGTATACTGGTCCGGTCGGCGATAAGTTACGCAGGCAGGTCAAAAAAAAACGGCCCCGCGTCAAAATAAATAGCCCAATTCACGATCCGGATGGCCGTGGGGCGCATTACGGGTCGATGTCCGACTATGAAAGAAATTGCACAGCGGTTCCGGCAATGGGGGGTTGGCAAGAAGTGCCTTATTCGCGCGCCGCCGGGAATCCGTTCCCGGCGGACACTTTTCCGTCAAGGGATTTCTGACGGCGCGGGGAAATATTGAGAAACCCGCCCGCAGGGCGGGCCACCCGGCCGTAAAATAAAACCCACCATGCTGGCGGGCTACGGATTGGGGTGCTACCTGCTGGGTTACTGCCTAATTAAGATCGAAATGAAGTTCCCCCGGTTTAGTGGACACGGAGAAAGGATAGTGTTATGGTTTTATCCGGAGGTGTCCAGATGTCAGGAACGGGGAAACGTCGGAGTTTTGA
>JAGVQM010000033.1 GCA_020051695.1 Candidatus Zixiibacteriota bacterium
TTCGTTGAAAAGGGACGTCCTGATCACGGCCAATGCCACGCAGCAACAGACCCCCGCCGGTCCCTGGTACGAATTCGATTTCTCCCCGGACGGTCTGGTATTCTTGCGCCCGGCAATTCTGACGCTTGATGCCGACTTTGTCTCCGGCCGGCCGGTGAAACTCTATTGGTTCAATGAACGCACCGGGGTGTGGCAAGTTGAGAATATTGGTATCCCTGATCGGGATGGAAAAGTCAAGTTCCAGATCTTTCACTTCAGCAAGTATGCGATCTCGTGATGACCAACGATGACAATTGACCCCAAGACCCAATAGCCAGAACCTCCCCACCCCGGACCGCGGCCCACGGTCCGGGGTTCCTCATTGTATCCGCAATATTAAGGCGTGGCATGGGCATCTTGCCCATGCCACGTCCACGGGCGAGACGCCCGTGCCACATGAGTTTTCCCATTTGGATTGCCCACCGTCTCATGTGTGGGCGGCACATGTCCACATGTGCCCCAGGTCAGAGTTGTGCAGGAGTCAAGCAAGCGGCAGATGAGGATCCGCCACGGCGGACCGGCCACAAAACGACTCGTCCCCCAAACGCCAAAACTACTGCCGGAACCTCCCCACCATCTGTCGGATAAATCCCCCACTTTTTGCGGTTTGTGGCCATCCTGTACTATCCCCAAACCCCGGTGCAAAGATTAGACAGGGGCATATCAGCTTACAGGATAATGTCTTTGGGTGGTGATGTGGAGAACCGGTTCATCTTGGTGTCCTAATTGCTAACCATCAGTACAGCGACACAAAAGATTGGAAAAAAAAAGGAGGAAGGCCTATGCGTATCGTAAACGGGAAGTCGGTTCTGAAAGCAGGTCTCGCGGTTCTTGGCTGCGCGTCATTTATGGTTTTTGCGGTGGGGTGTTCGACCGACGCCCCGGTTGCCCCCGGCACGATGAGTAATTCTACGGAGAACGCCTTTAAGGCGGCGGCCTTTGCCGATTCAATCATGAGAGCCGCTGGCCCAAGCGGCCTCGCGGCGGGTTCCGATCTTGATTATCTGAAAGATTCCGAGTACTACCTTTGTGATGCGGCAACCAAAACCAAAATCGATGCCGCCGGTGGCGAGTTGAAAATCCAGCTGGATAACGACGAAATATTTTTCGTTGTTCCGGCTGGGGCATTGAATACCGAAGTTGAGATTGAAATAGTCGGTTTCAAGTTCCGTACACCGTATGGTGACGTCTGGATATACGGTTGCGGCCCGGACGGATTGGAATTCAGCGTTCCCATGTGGGTGGATCACCCTATTGATAAACAGGATGGCGAGGCAGCCGCATTAATCTATATCGATGAAGAACATCAGAATATCCAACTTGAACTCGAACAGGTCGCACCGGCGCAGGATGGCAAGGTCTTATTCAATATCCATCACTTCTCCAAGTATGCGATCTCGTGATTGAAACGAAAATTGACCCCAAAAGCCAGAACCTCCCCAACCCCGGACCGCGGCCCACGGTCCGGGGTTCCTGTTTGTGCCGGGGCGCTTGTGTAATATCCTGACGGTTTTCGGGTAAATGACTTGCCCACTGCAGGCGATAATATTAGTGGGGCATTACTGAGAGGATCAGGGCCTGGCTGATGGCGGATCAACAACAAGGATGACCCAACGTGCCCGTTACCGACAAACAGCAGGCCGACTCCGGTGTTTCCACGTTTTCTCTGGCCCGTTTTGGGATTTTTGCCGGATTGCCGACCGCTGTCCTGAAATCATTACAGAACGCGATGGACGTGCGGCTGGTCCCGGCCGGGGCGCAGTTGTTTGCGGAGGGAGATGCCGCCGATTGCGTTTATGTAATTCATCGGGGGATTGTCAGGATCATCAAGCACGTGGACGGCGCCCCGGTGGTCCTGGCCCGGCGGGGTCCGGGAGAGATTATCGGCGACATGGCCCTGCTGGACGGCAGCACGCGTTTTGCCACGGCCGTGTGTGAAGTCGATACCGAGGTCTATATCCTGCGGGAAGACCGGCTCGCCGGATTAGTCGGCACTCTTTCGCCAGTGGCATTGCGGCTGATCAAAACGCTGATCTCTCGTCTTCGCGCAATGGACATGTCCTGGGTCAAAAGACTGTCCGTGCAGGAACGCGATTTCCATTCGGCCCTGCAACTGCGCGACCAGGTCCTGGAAATATCCACCCACCCCATTGTTATCACCGATGACAGCACCCGCATTAAATTGGCCAATCCCGCCGCGAGAGAATTATTCGGCACCCCCGATAAACGTGCAGGCATCTGGCAGTGGATCAAGACCGAAGGGCACACTCTCCGCCGCGAGGCCGTCCACGCCGCCAAAGAGCATATCGGCTGGCATGGCGAATGTATGGCGAAGGATATTCGCGGCGGTGCCCGCATTTTCAAGACAGTGATGGTCCCGACAACCGGCCGTGGCGGCAAAGCCCGCGAGTGCCTGTGGATTTTGCAGGAACTCACCGAAGTCCGCGCGCTCGAACAAGTTGTCCATCAGCAGGATATGCTGGATTCGGCGGCTTCCACGGCAGTAAAACGCGAATTGGACAAATGTTTTGCCGCCCTGGCCGAACAGCGTAAGCTGGTCAGCGGCTGCCTGCCGTCGCGCCGGGCGCTCCTGATCGAGGAAAGCTTCACGAATATTCAACGCGCTCTCGAAAAAGTGAAAGCGTTGAGTTGAATACTCTTCGACTCGTGCTTCCCTCTGTCACTCGCCGCGTTTTCTGCTCAGCCCGTGCCTTGAATCGGCGGGATGATTTGCGCCTACCATCCCGGAGCCAAAATCGTATATTACTGCCGAAGTTATCAATGCGGGCGGGGAAACAGGGTAATGACCGACGATTCAATTCAAGATCAATCTCGGATGCCGGATACCGGGGCCGGTTTTTTGCCCGCAGGGCCAAGTCCGGGGCTTTGGGATTTTGGCCGCGCCTTGCTTTTTTTCTTCTTTTTGGTCGGCGGGACTATCGCTGTCGGCGTGGCCCTGTTATTGCTTTTCGGTTTCAAAGCCAGCGCCCTGCTCACGGAACTGGGATTATACCTCATGGTGCCGTACCTGCTTTCGCGGTTTCTGGATACCGGCTGGCAGCAGTGGATGCGCCGCCCGCATCTGTCGCTGGGGGGCTGGATGTCCATGCTGCTGGCGCTGTTCGGGCTGGGGGTCCTGATCTCCAATATTCCGGTTGCCGTCGATTCGGTGTATCCCATGTCTGAGGAGTATAGGGAGTTTTTTGAGACATTTTTGCGGGCCGATTCGACCGGTGAATTTATCGTGCTTTTGGTAATTGCCGCGATTGTCCCCGGCATTTGTGAGGAGATCACCTTCCGTGGGCTGATCCACCAGGGTATCCGGACGACTTTCGGCCCGCAGGCGGCGGTGGTCATCACCGGCGTTTTGTTTGCCGTTATCCATCTGAGTCCCTGGAATTTTCTGGCGTTGATTTTTATGGGGTTGTTTCTCGGCTTGCTGCGGGAAAAAACCGGCTCGATCTGGCCGGGGGTGGTCGCCCACACGGTCAACAATACGCTGGCCCTGACCCTGATTACCGTCGCCCCGCCGCAGGAGAACGCCTGGCAATATGATTATTTTCCGTGGTGGCTCAACCTGACGGCGCTTGCCGTGCTCGTGCTGGGGATGTTACTTTTCCTGCGGCAGGTCGGGCCGCGGACAGCTCCCGGTCCTGCCGGACAGGAAGGGTACTAATGGACGAACACGCACACGCATCGATTGAGCCGGGCGAGGATACTTCATGTCTGGATTCAGCCGTCCTCATCCGCACCGGCCGGGTGCTGAATTCGACTCTGAACCTCCCGGATTTGCATGATGCTGTCCTGCGCCTGCTGGCCGAAGTCTGCCATGCCGAAGCGGCGGTTCTGCTGCTGGTCGAGCGCAAATCGCAGAATTTTGTGATGATGCGCGTGCTGAACAGGCGCACGGACACCTTTACTGATTGCACCGAGCGCGATGCCAACCGCTTGTTTTCCTGGGTCCAAAGCGAAAATCCCGCTGGCCAACCCCCGGCGGCGCCTCTGCCGCGCCGGGTGGAAGCGTTATTGGACGATTATGTCGATCCCGCAGACCGCAAATCGCTGTGGAGCGTATTGAACCGCCGGGGACGGCTTTCCGGGGCGATCGGCATCGTCTATCGCGGCGACGACCGTCCGGAACGGGGCGTGTTCCTCTCGGCGGTCTCCAACCAGATCGCCACTGCGCTGGATAATGCCCTGTTGTTCCGTGCGGTCAAGCGGCGGTCGCTGGAAGCACGCATTTTGCTGCAATCGTCGGTTGCCCTGTCCCGGGGGCTGGAATTGGATGAAATCCTCAATACGATTTTGGATAAGCTGCAAACAGTCATCCCTTACGATGCAGCGGGGATCTTTCTGTTTCGGCAGGAAAACGGCGAGTTGACGCCGATCATCGACCGCGGTTTCGATGAAGACAAACACAGCAATTTATCCCGCAAATCCGATGAGGGTCTGGTGGGGTATGCGGTCAGGACGGGGGAGATTGTGCTGGTCGATGATGTCCGGACTGACCCCCGCTATACCAACGCCCGGGATGCTACCCGTTCGGAACTGGTGATCCCGATCCGCGCGGCGGGCCGTCTGGTCGGGGCTTTCGACCTCGAGCGCGATATCACCAGCGGTTTCAATACTGAAGCATTGGACCTGGCCTCGGCTTTTGCCGGCAGCGCCGGGCTGGCCATTGAACGGGCGCAGTTGTACCGCGAGGCCCTCGCCAAGCGGCGGCTGGACGGTGAGTTGGAGATCGCCCGCTCGATTCAGGAAACTTTCCTGCCCAAGGCCAACCCGGTCATTCCCGGCTATGACATTGCCGGATTGAATTTCCCCTCCGAGGAAGTCGGCGGAGACTATTATGATTTCATTCCCATCGTCAATAACCAACTGGGCATTGCCATCGGTGATGTCTCCGGCAAGGGGATCCCCGCGGCATTGATCATGGCCGCGTTCCGCGCCTCACTGATCGCCGAGATCCGCAATAATTATGCGATCCGCACGATCTTCGCCAAAGTCAATTCGCTCCTGGAAGAAACCAGCGAACGGGGTCGTTTTGTCACCGCCATGTATGGTGTGCTGGACACGAAAAACGGCATCCTCACCTTCGCCAACGCCGGACACAACCCGGGCCTGCTCTTGCGCGGCGATGACTCCATCGAATACCTGGCCGAGGGCGGCTTGCCCTTCGCGATCAAAGCGGGTGTGACGTATGAGGAACGGCCGGTATCCATTCGGCCGGGCGATGTGATGCTGTGGTATACCGACGGCGTCACCGATGCAATCAATCAGCATGATGAATTTTTCGAGGAAGAACGGCTAATCCGGATACTGCGGGACAACCGACACCTGCCCGCCGTGGAAATTCTCAACACCATCAACCGGGAAATTCGTGCATTCGCCGCGCCTGATTCGAAAATGGACGACATCACCATGATTATTGTCCGCGCCCTGCCGCTCACTGTCCCCCGTCCGGGAACGGCCCCCACCTGATCCTGGTGTACGATGTCCGCGCATACGAAAAAAGTGCCGTCCGGCGAACTGCCTCCTCCCGTTGAAATCAAAGACTTTGTGGCCCGCGTTCGCCGCACAGTCCGCGAGGGAAGCATGCTGAGCACGGGCGATCGGGTGCTGGTTGGCATTTCGGGTGGGCCGGATTCAGTGGCTTTGTTGCGCGTGTTACAGCTGCTGGCCGGCGAGTTGTCGCTGTCGCTGGCGCTGGCGCATGTCAATTATCATCTGCGGGGGCGGGCGTCCGCTGGCGACGAACGATTTTGCCGGGAATTGGCGGCGCAGGCCGGGGTTCCTGTTTATGTTCGCTCACGGCATAAACCGCGGCGTGCGGGGAAATCTCCCAACACTCAGGATTGGGCACGGCGGGAGCGATATGCTGTTTACAATTCACTGGCCGACCGGCATGGTTTCACCCGCATTGCCGTCGGCCATACCTTCGATGACCAGGTGGAAACCGTCGCCGGCGGACTGTTCGGCGGCCGCGACAGCTTTGCCCTGACCGGCATTCCCCGCGTTCGCGGCCGCATCGTGCGGCCCCTGTTTGACTGCCGTCGCCCGGAAATTCTGGCTTTCCTCGGGCAATTAGGCCAGCCGTATCGGGAGGACACCAGCAACCGGGACCCCGGTTATCTGCGTAACTGGGTGCGCCATCACATCCTGCCGCAATTGCGCCGGGATTATCATCCGCGCCTTGATGACGTACTTTTTCGCTGGTCGGGCTTGATGGCCCAACAGCGCATGTTTTTCGAGAAAGAAGCCGCCCGCCGACTCGCCCGCTTGTTGATTTGTCGCGGAAACGGCTGGTTGTCATTGGATTTGTCACGGTTGCGGCGCGCCGGGACACCGCTCGATTATTACTTGCTACTGGAATGCGCGCGTCTATTGGGCATCGATAATCTCGCCTTGAGTGCGGCCATGCTGAACCGGTTCCGGCAGTTGGCGGCTTCCGGGTTGTCCGGTCGGCGGCTGGTTTGGGGAAAGCTCACGCTGGAGGTGTCTCGCACGGCATTGAGCGTATATCTTCACCGGCCCACAGCTGCCCGCCAGGTGGAAATTAACCTGGCCGGCTCCACTCCGGCCGCACCATGGGGTTTGCAGGTGACCTGTCGGCTCCGGCAGCGGAAAACCGGCGCGGTGCCACGCCTGCCACGGGGGGCGCTGCGTTTTAACGGCGACGCCGCTCAAATCCGGCCCCCGGTGGTTTTGCGCGAGCCCCGCCCGGGGGAGAAAATCAAACCGATGGGCATGGCCGGGCGCAAAAAAATATACGATATTCTCTCCGAAGCGGGAGTCCCGGGAATAGTGCGCGAACGGACGCCGGTCTTCGCCGACCGGAAAGGCGTGTTCTGGGTCGTCGGCTATCGGCAGGAGGAACGAGTGCGCGTGCGGGACCATACCCGTGAAATATTGAACATCACTCTTGCAGACAGGAGTGCTGGTGATGGATCATTCCACCAGACCCGGCGCTGAGACAAAACCCGGCCGGCCGGATGAGACACTGCGGGTACTCATTGACACGGCCGCGCTTCACCGGCGAGTGGAGCAGCTAGCGGCGCAGCTTGATCGGGACTATGCCGGGGAAAAACCCGTGCTTGTCGGACTGCTGAAAGGCAGTTTTGTTTTTCTGGCCGATGTGATTCGCTGCCTTACCATTGAGTATGAGATTGATTTCATGAGTATCGCCGGGTACGGAAATCTGACAGAACATTCGGGCGCCGTGCGACTTTTGAAGGATTTAAGCGTAAATATAAGTGGCCGGTCGGTGATAATTGTCGAGGATATTGTCGATTCCGGCCTGACGATTGATTATATTCGGCGAATGTTGTTGGCCCGGCAACCCGCGGATTTAGCAATTATGGCGCTGTTGAACAAACAAACAAGACGCGAGGTTGACGTGCCGATAGAGTACATAGGTTTCGAAATCGAGGATACATTCGTGGTCGGGTATGGTCTGGACCTGGCCGAACGGTATCGGGGGCTGGATTATATTGCTACGGTGGATATTGCTGATGGATAACATGGATAAAATGAGACCGCCCAGTCAATCCGACCGGCCGCCGCGGCGGCCGCCGCGGCGCCTTAACGACCCCGGCGGCAAGGGCACACCGGGATTCAACTGGAAACGCAGTTCGCGGACCGGGCTGTTCTGGATTGCCCTGATCATCCTGGCTGTGCTGGCGATGCAGGCGCTTTCGGCGACCAAAGTTGAATATACCGAGATCAACTATACAGATTTCATCCAGCAGCTGGACGCCGATAATGTCGCCAAGGTCACGTTCCTTGAACGCTGGCTGCAGGGTGAATTGATTACGGCCCTGCAGAACGACCCCGGGAAAAAACCGTCGCAGTATCGGCATTTCAAGTTCCTGATCCCGCCGGTGCCCAACAAGCTGCTGGAACGGCTCGAGGAACACAATGTCGAAATCGCCGCCGAGACCGAAGGAGTCAATTGGACCCAGATCATCTTCACCATCGGCCCGTGGATTTTATTAATGGCGTTTTTCTGGCTGTTCATGTTCCGCCAGATGCAGGGCGGCGGGACCAAGGGGATCTTCTCTTTCGGCAAGAGCCGCGCCAAATTGCTGGCCGAAGACCGGCCCAAGGTCACTTTCGCCGATGTGGCCGGGGCCGAGGAAGCCAAAGTCGAACTATCCGAAATCATCGAATTCCTTAAAGACCCTGGCAAGTTCCAGAAACTCGGCGGCAAGATCCCCAAAGGCGCTTTATTGCTGGGCGCGCCGGGCACGGGCAAGACGCTGATGGCGCGTGCTGTGGCCGGGGAGGCCGGGGTGCCGTTTTTCTCGATGAGTGGGTCCGATTTTGTCGAGATGTTCGTCGGGGTCGGCGCTTCCCGCGTGCGTGACCTGTTCGACCAGGGCAAGCGGCACGCGCCCTGCATCATCTTTATCGATGAAATCGATGCCGTCGGCCGGCACCGTGGCGCGGGTCTGGGCGGCGGACACGATGAGCGGGAACAGACGTTAAACCAACTCCTCGTGGAAATGGACGGTTTCGAGTCCAACGACGGGGTCATCCTGATTGCCGCCACCAACCGCCCCGATGTCCTTGACCCCGCATTATTGCGGCCGGGGCGGTTTGACCGCCAGATTGTCGTGGATTCGCCGGACGTCAAGGGGCGCGAGGGTATCCTGCGCGTGCATACGCGAAAGATCACTCTCGCTGATGAAGTCGATCTGTCGATCCTGGCCCGGGGGACCCCTGGTCTGTCCGGCGCCGATATTGCCAATTTGGTCAACGAAGCGGCCTTGCTGGCCGCCCGGCGCGATCATGACCAGGTCATGGTTATCGATTTCGAGGACGCCAAGGACAAAGTCATGATGGGCACCGAACGGCGTTCGCTGGTCATCCCGGAAGAAGAGAAAAAATCGACCGCCTATCACGAGGCGGGGCACACCCTGTGCGGCAAACTGCTGCCGGATACCGATCCGGTGCACAAGGTGACGATCATCCCGCGCGGCATGGCCCTGGGACTGACCAGTTTCCTGCCGATCGATGAGCGCCACTCTCATTCCCGGAAGTATCTTGAATCGGTGCTGGTCTTCATGATGGGCGGGCGTGTCGCGGAAAAGCTGGTGTTCGACCACTACACAACCGGCGCGGGAAACGACCTCGAGCGGGCTACCGTGCTGGCGCGCAAGATGGTCTGCGAGTGGGGCATGTCCGATAAAATCGGACCGTTAACCTACGGCAAAAAGGAAGAGGAAATTTTCCTCGGCCGCGAGATCTCGCAGCGCCGTGATTATTCTGAACGCACAGCCCAGCTGATCGATGAAGAGGTTTCCCGGATTATTCATGTGGCCGAATCAAAAGCCCGGGAACTGATCGAAAACAATTTCGACAAACTTCGGATGATCGCCGACGCCCTCCGGGAATTTGAAATCCTTGACGGCAACGAGATTGACATCATCATGAGAGGGGAAAAACTGGAAGACCGGATCCAGAAGAAAAACAACGAGGCGCAGAAAGAACCGGCCGCCGGCGGCGAAAAGAAAAAGTCGCCGGGAAAACAGGTTGCGCCGAACCTCGATCAGATCGGCCGGGCGGACGCGAAGCAGGCCGATCCCAGCCGGGGATGACGAGGTCTGATGATCGTGGAATCGACCGTGGCAACAACTCGGCATCATGAGACGATTACGATAGGTGCACAGACGATAACCCTGCCGGCGCGGCCGCTGGTCATGGGGATTGTCAATATTACCCCCGATTCGTTTTCGGACGGGGGTGTTTTTTTTGCCCCGGAAAAAGCTGTCGCGCATGTGCGGCGGCTGGTCGACGAGGGCGCCGAACTGATCGATATCGGCGGAGAGTCGAGCCGTCCCGGCGCCGAACCGGTCGATATCGGCGAGGAATGGCGGCGGATCGGCCCGGTACTCTCGCGGGTGACGGGGACTTCGCCCGTCCCGATTTCGGTGGACACTTATAAAGCTGAAATCGCGCGCCGCGCGCTGGACAGCGGCGCATCGGTCATCAACGATATTTCGGCATTGCGTTTTGACCCCGAGATGGCGGCGGTCGTCGGCCGTGGGGGCGCCTCGGTGGTCTTGATGCACATGCAGGGGACCCCGCGCAGCATGCAACAGCATCCGGCATATGCCGATGTCATGGGTGAAATTGTCGCCTTCCTGAACGAACGGATCGCCGCTGCGCAGGACGCCGGCATACCGCATGAGAAAATAATCGTCGATCCCGGTATCGGGTTCGGCAAAACCCTGGGCCATAATTTGCAGATATTGCAACGGATGGCCGAACTGGCGGGCACCGGTTGCCCCGTGCTGCTCGGCGCCTCGCGCAAGTCGTTTATCGGCCGGATTTCCGGAGTTACCGGGGAGTACCGGCTGCCCGGGTCACTGGCTGCCGTTGTGCTGGCCGCCCGGGCCGGAGTGCGAATCGTCCGAGTGCATGACGTGCAGGCCACACGCCGGGCCCTTGAGGTGTGTGCGGCGGTGGCGGAGCCCGACGTGTGGGCGGATAATACGTGAGTTAATCGGCATGGACTTGTTCCGTATCGGGTTTATCACCTTCGGCGCAGTTGATGTGATCGATGTGGCGGTCGTGTCGTTTGTTTTTTATAAGCTGCTGTCGTTGATGAAAGGCACGCGCTCGGCGCAGATCGCGATCGGCCTGGTCCTGGTGTTTGTGGCCTCGCTGTTGTCTTTCTGGTTCCAGCTGGACGCGGTGATGTGGATGTTTTCCAATCTGGCCACTGTCGGATTCATCGTGCTGGTGATTGTTTTCCAGCCCGAATTGCGTTCGGCGCTGGCGCGGATCGGGCATTCGCGCCTTGTCCGCATGTTTTTCGATATCGAAGAACTGCGAAAAATCGACGAAATCATCAAAGCCACGACCCGGCTGGCCGAATTGAAATACGGCGGTTTGCTCGTCCTCGAACGGAATGTCGGCCTGAAAAACATTATTGAAACCGGCGAGCCGCTCAAATCTCAATTGTCGGCGGAGCTGCTGGTCACCCTGTTTACTCCCTACACGCCGCTGCATGACGGGGCGGTGATTATCCGCGCCGAATTGATCGAGGCGGCCGCCTGCACTCTGCCCATGACCAAGCAGCCGCGCTACATGCAGTTGTACGGGATGCGCCACAAAGCCGGGATCGGGGTCACCGAGGAATCCGATGCTATTGCCGTCATTATCTCCGAAGAGACCGGCGAAATTTCGCTGGCTGCCGCCGGCGTATTGTATCGTAATGTCGAAAAACTCGCCGTCAAAGACCAGTTGATCAAATTGATGAGTTGACCGCCACGCGAATTTTCCTTTCCTGCTGTTGACAAAAATCGGAATACACGCATCTTGCAGGCAATTAACCTGAATGCCGGATCGGGGAGGAACTATGAACAGCAGAGCGCGCGTCGTGTTCATGAACGTGGCTGTCGTGATGTCATGTTGGCTGTGGGGGGGGATGCCCTCATACGCCCAGGCCATTATTGCCGATCATAATGCGGTCGGGGAATTCCCCCTGATTCCGGGACCGGTGATCGAGGCCATTGGCGATAACTACGATATTTACTATGTCCATACCTCCCACGGCAGCCAGATTATGACCGGGATTTCGCAGGTGTATGACGAAGATAACTTCTATGATCCGCCGGTGTTCCACGAAGTCGGCGACGATCTGGGCCATAACGGCGACCTGACATGGGTCCCGGCCACGCGCGCGTACCTCGATGCCCATCCGGAGTGCACCATGGCCATGTTTTCCTGGTGCGGGGGTGTTTCCGATAATACCGAGGAAGGGATCAACATTTACCTCGAGGCCATGGAAACCCTCGAAGCCGATTACCCGGGGGTGGTTTTTATCTATATGACCGGACATCTGGACGGCACCGGTCCCGAGGGCAACCTTTACATCCGCAACAACCAGATCCGGGAGTATTGCGCGGCCCACGACAAGATACTTTTCGATTTTGCCGATATCGAAAGCTACGACCCCGGCGGCATCTGGTATCCGTATGAGACCGACGCCTGCGGCTGGTGCGAGACCTGGTGTGCGGCGCATGCCGAATTCGGCTGCACGTGCGGGGAGTGTGCGCATTCCCATTGCTTCAATTGTTATCAGAAGGGGAAAGCGTGGTGGTGGATGATGGCGCGGGTTTCCGGCTGGACCTCCTCCGGCTGTAACTGTGGGGCAAAAGGCGACATGGACGGCAGCGGCACGGCCAATCCCGTAGATGTGGCTTATCTGGTTAATTATGTCTATAAAAGTCTGGATGCCCTGGTCGATCCGCCGAATTGCGCTTTCCCCGCTGGAGATGTAGATTGCGGCGGCCAGATTACCCCGTTGGACGTGGCGTTTCTGGTCAAGCTGGTGTACACCAGCCAGGATGCGCTGTGCAGCGGCTGTAATCCACCGCCACGATAAAAAATCCAAAAATTCAGGGGAAATATGCTTGCGCCTCCGGTGATTGTGATTATTATGCCGGTACAGCGGAAAGGAGGTGGTCGGATGAACATAGACTTAGCTGAGGTGGCTGATACTTAGCAGGCCCTCGAATCAATATTGGTTGGGGTTTGTTAAGTAAATCCCAACAGTTTACCGACCCGGCGGGCCATGACGGCTCGCCGGGTTTTGTTATCGATAGACATTGCCGGAACCGCTGAACGGGTGGCATGGTCTTACCAAACGAAAAGGGAGCACCGTGGGCAAGGGGATACGCTGCTGCAGCTTAAGTACTGATCAGCACCACTAGTCGCCGCTTTATGCGGTGTTGACTGTTTTGGGAATGAAAAACGAGTTTCCAATCCAACTTTAAATAAACCACAGATTTACGCCGATTAAGTCATTAGGGGGGTTTCTTGTCCGTGGACCCACAATATAATTTTACGATTTCTGCGTAAACTGTTTGGAGATTGGGCGTTAATTGCTATATTTGTCCCGTGGTATGTACCGTCGTGCTACCCGCCTGTGCATGGAGGTAGGTTTGGCAGGGACGTGGTGTAAGATCGGCTTTCGGGTATCGGGATTTCTCGTATTATTGGTGTTGTCCGTGACCTTTATGGGGGGAGATTCTCCCTCCACGCAGCTTGCGGCCGACAGCGCCCCGATCCCCTTCGAACCAGTGCATGTGTTCCCCGGGAACGACAATCACGCGTTTCCCGAGGATTTCACGTTGCCGCGCGGGGCCTGGCAGCGGGCCATTGGTGATGTTCCCTGGCCGCGCATGAGCAGTGACCCCAACCGGGGGATTGTCATCGGTGGTTTCGGCGCCGGTGCGTTTATGTACAACCTCAGCGGCTCGTTCGGTCCCTGGGCCGATGAAGTCGGGGAATACAGCTCGCAGCGCCTGGGCGGCGCCGCGTTTCATATTTTTGAGCGGCTTGGTGAGGGCAGCATGACCCGCTGTCTGTCCGCCGACACCATGATGTTGCCCGCCTGGGAGCAGATCGCGGTCGGCGACGGCATGTATTATGCCCTGCACCCGAAAGGGTGGTGCGAGTACAGCTGTTTCTCGACCGATATTCGCTCGACTTTCTACAGCCCGATCTTGGCCAACAATTACCGTGAGACATCATTCCCCGTCGGGGTCTGGCAATACGCCTTCAATAACCCGACGGGCGACACGGCGTTTATCTCGGTGATGCTCACTTGGCCGCACCCGCCGTTCAGCGGCGGCAGGCAGGTCCGCACCGGGTATTTCAATACGCTGCATGTCTCTCCCGGCAAAATCGGGATTGTCATGAAAGCCGACGATGCGGCCAATACCCCGGAGACCCAGAAATCCGAATGGTGCATTGCCACCGAACAGGGATCCGGGGCCGTGGTTTCGTACGCCACATGGAACGGCACGGGGGACGGCAGTGACATCTGGAACGGGTTTGCGGATGACGGCGTCCTTTCCAATGTGATCAATCCCTTTGCCTCGGCGGCAGCGCTGGCGGTCAAGGTAACTGTCCCGCCGGGCCAGACCAAGACTGTCCCCATCATCGTTTCCTGGGATTTCCCCGTTGTTGAATTCAAGAGTGCCTACGACGGCGGCCGCAGCACCCAGTGGTGGAAGCGGTATTGCGAATATTTCGATACACTCAGCGACAATTCCTTTGCCGTCGCCGCCGAAGCGCTTGACAGCAGCGACACCTGGTCCGAGCGCATCGACGAATGGATGGCGCCTTATATCTCCGACCCGCGCTATCCCGACTGGCTGCTGTGTGCAGCGTTTAACGAGCTATACTACAATCAATTCGGCGGCTCGTTCTGGGAGTCCGGCCTGCGCTCGGGACATGCCACCGAGTTTTTGAACCTGCATCCGGGGGACAATAAGAATTTCATTATGGAATCGCAGGCCTACACGCTTTCAGGAAACATCAGTGTCGGCCATTATAGTTCCATCGTGCATTCGGCGTTCTGGCCCGATATGGAGCATGACCTGCTCTGGTGCCACGCGGATATTATTTTGTATTGGGACGAATGTGACCGTGTCGCGCCTTATCAGACCGCTCCGGAGATCGGTGCGCCCCGCGATTACAGCAGCGATGATTCGTGTTTCATCGGCGACCCGTTTTTTGCCGTCGACCCCCATGCCTATCAGTCCCGCGCGCTCCCGTGCGAGGCCGGCGTGACCCATCTCCAGACGGAAACTTCCTCGAAGTTCATCCAGCGGTGCTGGCGGTATTATGCCCTGCATAAGGACATCATCTTCCTGTCGTATGTCTGGCCGGCGGCCAAACGCACCTTCCAGTTCATGAAAACCTATGACTGCGAGGCCGAGCCCCGCGATTCACTTCCCGATGCGCAGGGGTACGACAATACGTACGACGGTTGGGGGATGTACGGCACGGACATGTATTCCGGCGGGTTCTGGGTCGGCGCGCTGGAGGCCCTGGATACCATGGCGGCGATCCTGGGTGATCCGATCCGTGGTGAGGTGCAGTCCTGGCTGGCAGCGGCGCGGCGTAATCTCGATGCACAGCTCTGGGATGGCGAGGGGTTGTACTACCATATAGATACTGACAGCGACTATCCGCAGGCGGTGTTTGCCGATGCGCTGGGCGGCCAGCGGTATAACGAAGCATGGGGCCTTCCTGATATTTTGCCCCGCTGGAAAATGGATGCGCATCTGCAGAAAGTATATGACGTCTGTGTGGCGCAGAATCCGTTTTATGGCGCGCGGGTCGGGTTGATGCCCGACGGGTCGTTCGTCCCCACCGGCGATCGTGATACGCATGAATTCTGGGTGGGGTCAACCTACTATGTGGCGGCGATGATGTATCACGCCGGTCTCAGGAACGAGGCCCTGACCACCGCCTATGGCGCGTTTTACCCGGTCTTTGAAAACGAAATAACGGCGTATTGGTTCAATACTCCGGAGGCGTGGGAGGATGACGGTATCTCACCTCGTCCGGATGCTTTTTCCCTTACCCGGCAAGCCGATCACGCGCCGGGGGAGGCACCGATCGACATGTCCGAATCCATGGCGTGGGCGGACTCCCCACACCAGTATCAGCGGCCGCGCGCTGTCTGGGAACTGGTCTTCGAAATGGGAGTCTCCGCGCCGGAGATCCCGCTGCAGTTGAAACCGGATGATTTTGCCTACCTCGGCGATAACACGCCGACATTTCATTGGAGCAGGACCATCGGGGTTGACGGTTCTTATATCCTGCAATGGGCGAAAAATGCGCAGTTCACCGACCAGTTACATACCGTGATGTCTCTGCCCGATACCCTGTTGCGGGTACCCGATTCTCTGGCGCTGGACAATGGGCTATGGTACTGGCGGGTGCAGGCGGTCGGCCCCTCCGGACAACAAAGCGGGTATCAGACCAATCCGTTCTCGCTGGTCATCGATGCCGGTATTCCCTGTGATTGCACGTATCTGGGTGATTGCAACGGCGACGAGCAGATCAACCCCGTGGACGTGGCTTACCTTGTCCAATATGTCTATTTGAGTAAAGGCGATCCGCCCCCGGCCATCCCCAATTGCCCGGCCATCAACGGCGATTGGGACTGCGATGATCATATTTATCCGCTGGACGTCATTATCCTAGTCAATTACGTCTTTCGCCAGTTGGGTCAGGGACCCTGTGACCCCTGTCCCTGATCTGACAAGCGTAAGTCATCGAATAATTGGTTGAGTTTACTTAGCTCAATCCGGGGGGATGTGATTCGTCCTCGGCAATATAGATGCGTTCCAGGGCCTGCTCGGCGGCGGCCTGCTCAGCTTCTTTCTTTGACGAACCCGTGCCGATCCCCATTTCGCGGCCAAGACAGAAGACGCGGACAGTGAACGTCTTGTCGTGGTCGGGGCCGGTTTCGGTCAGCACGTCGTAGCGCGGCATCCCGAGGCCGCGGCCCTGCAGGTATTCCAGCAAATCACCCTTATGATTGACGTGGGCGATTTGTGTCCGCCAGCGGTCGAAATCGTTCAAGAGCGCGCGGGCGATCCAGCGCCGCGCCGCCGCCATGTCACCGTCAAGAAATATCGCGCCGGTAATTGATTCGAACACATCCGAGAGGATGGAGGGACGGTCGGCGCCTCCGGCGCGGCGTTCTTCCGGGGACAGGCGAATGAATTTCCCCAGCCGCAGGGACCGGGCCAGGTGCGTCAGCGAGTGAATATTCACCACCCCGGCCTTGAGCTTGGTCAGGTCGCCTTCCGAATGCGCCGCATAATGGGCATGTACGTACTCCGCCACGCAGACACCAAGCACGGAATCCCCAAGGAATTCCAGACGTTCATAGGACGGCAAATGCTCCTTGCCGGGAAGATTGATGTACGAGCGATGGGTCAGTGCTTCTTCGAGCAACGCCGGATTCGCGAATTGATGGGCCAGAATCTGCTGCAACTCGGCCAGGTCGTCCGCGGCCGGCGTACGGCCAAATAAGCGGCGAAGACGGGAAAACATGATCGGCATAATTCGTTACAATGATTCGGGCCTACAACAAACGGGCCTCTCCGGTGAATCAACAAGAGGCCCGAAATACGCACTGATCATCTGCGCGTTGAATGTGCGTCAACCATCTGCCTCGGAATATTTGCGGACAGCGAGCGTGACATTATGACCGCCAAAACCGAAGGAATTGGAAATAGCCCTGGTCACTGAAAGCTGCCGCGCGGTGTTCGGGATATAATCGAGGTCGCATTCCGGGTCGGGTGTTTCCTGGTTGATGGTGGGATGGGCCACACCGGTAAGGATGGTCTTGATCGTGGCCATCAATTCCAGCGAACCGGCCGCCCCGAGCAGGTGGCCGGCCATCGATTTGGTGGCGTTGACCGGGATGTTATACGCCCGCTCACCGAAAATGGTCTTGATCGCCATGGTTTCGGCGATGTCGCCCAGGCCGGTGGACGTGCCATGGCTGTTGATGAATTCGATATCGTTCGGTGTCCATTCGGCATCGGCCAATGCAGCGGCCATCGCCCGCGCGGCGCCGTTTCCGTCCGGTGCGGGCGCGGTCATATGGTGCGCGTCGCCGGACAGCCCCGCTCCCATCAATTCCGCCAGGATCGGAGCATTGCGCTTAAGGGCATGGCCCAGCGCCTCGAGAATGACGATGACCCCGCCTTCACCCATCACAAAACCGTCCCGGTTCAAATCAAACGGCCGCGAGGCCTTCTGCGGCGCATCATTAAGCGTGGAAATGGCCTTGTTCGCACAAAAACCGGCGACCGAGGCCGGCGTGATCGTCGCTTCGGCGCCGCCGGTGACAATCACCTCGGCATCGCCGCGCTCGATGATACGCAAGGAATCGGCAATGGCATGCGCCGAGGTCGCGCAGGCCGAAACCGTCGCGTAATTCGGGCCGCGAAAGCCATACCGCATGGAAATCAGCCCCGAGGACATGTCCACGATCATCAGCGGGATAAAAAACGGGCTGACCCGGCTGGGGCCTTTGGCCAGCAGTCGTCCGTGCTGTTCTTCGAATGTCGAGATCCCCCCAATGCCCGAACCGACGATCACGCCGACACGGTCGCGGTCGACGCGCTCCGGGTCCAGTTCCGCATTTTTCAAGGCCTCGGCTGCCCCGATCATGGCGTACATATTAAACAAATCCATACGCCGGATCTCGCGGCGGTCGAAGTACGTGGCGGGGTCGAAGTTTTTCACTTCGCAGGCGATTTTTGAATCGAATTCCGCGGCGTCAAAGTGCGTGATCGGTCCCGCGCCGGAACGCCCGGCCACCAGGGCGTCCCAGGTTTCCTGCACGGTATGCCCCAATGGCGTTATGGCGCCGATGCCGGTTACGACGACGCGGCGGCGCGGCCTGCTTTCGCGAAATAATTCGACCATAGTCAGCTGGGTAACGGTTCCCTTAACCTTCTTTTTGGGCCTGTTCGATGTGCCGGATGGCATCGCCGACGGTTTTGATTTTTTCGGCCTGTTCGTCGGGGATTTCCAGGTCAAACTCCTCCTCCAGTGCCATAACCAATTCCACGGTGTCCAGTGAATCAGCACGTAAATCGTCGATAAATGACGCGTCCTCGGTGACCTGGTCCGCGCTGACACCCAACTGCTCGACGACGATTTCCTTGACTCGATCAGCAACCGACATGTAAATCCTCCGTGTATCTTTTGTTTGTTTTTTGTCTTTTCCACCCCTCCGGGGCACATGCGAATGCAATAAAAACATATTACCGGCGCTGTGGCAACCACGATCTTGCCGGTTCCCGCCGGGCCTTTACCCCATAATCATCCCGCCGTCCACCCGAATGACCTGGCCGGTGAGGTAACTTGCGGCCTCGGAGGCCAGAAACGCCACTACCTGCGCAATGTCGTCCGGTTGTCCCAGCCGGCCCAGGGGGATATTTTTCATAAATTCCTCGATTGCCGTCGTCGGCAGGTTCCGGGTCATCGCCGTGTCAATAAACCCCGGGGCAACGGCATTGACCGTGATACTTCTTGAGGCCGCCTCCCGTGCCGCCGACATGGTCAGCCCGATCAATCCCGCCTTGGAGGCCGCATAATTGGCCTGGCCGGCATTACCCATGATCCCGACGACCGAGGCGATATTGATAATTCGCCCCCAGCGTTTTTTCAACATCGGCCGCAGGCAGGCCTTGGTCAACATGAAGGCGGCCTTCAAGTTTACGGTCAGGACCGCGTCCCAGTCGGTCTCAGACATCCGCATCAGCAGCGAATCGCGGGTGATGCCCGCGTTGTTGACCAGAATGTCGGGGGTGTCCCACTTGTCGGCGATTTGCTGGAGGGCTTCGCTGACCTGTTCGCCGTTGGTGATATTTGTTACCATCCCCAGCGCCGGAATGTTTTTGCCGTCTAATTCCGCGACAAAAGCGTCGAGCGATGGCTGATCGATATCCCAGATCGCCAGTTTGTGCCCGGCCTCGCCCAGCACTTCGGCGATGCGCCGCCCGATGCCGTTGGCGCCGCCGGTGATCAATGCCACCCGTGTGGCTACGGCATTTGTCATGGCCACTCCCCAGTTAAGCGCCGCGGCTCAACCGGCCGCCCCTGCTCCTGCCGCCTCCAGCGACGCCAGCGTATCCATACTCAAAATTTCCACATCGCCAAGCGATTTTTTTACCAGACCGCCGAGCACCGTTTTCGGCCCCAGCTCAACAAACCGGCCCGCGCCGGCCTGGGCCAGCCATTGCAGTGTCGGGTACCACAACACCGGCGCGGTGATTTGTTCGATCAATAATTTTTTCAATTTGCCGGGATCGGCGCATGGCTGGGCCGTGACATTCGGGATCACCGGAATCCGTGGCGCGGTAAACTCGATGGTGTCCAGGACGGCGGCCAGTTGTTCCGGCGCGGGTTCCATCAGCGGCGAATGAAACGCTCCGCCGACACTCAGCGGCAATACCCGCCGCGCACCTTTTTCTTTCAGCAGGGCCGAGGCCCGTTCGACCGCGTCCACTTCTCCGGAAATCGCGATCTGCTCCGGAGAATTATAGTTGGCCGGGCGCACGATGCCGCCGATAGCCCGGCAAACCTCCTCAACGACGGCATAATCAAGCCGGACCACTGCGGCCATCGACCCCGGATTACGCTCGCAGGCCTGTTGCATAAATTCCGCGCGCTTGCCGACCGCCAGCAGGGCGTCCTCGAATCGTAATACACCGGCAGCATACAGCGCGGAATATTCGCCAAGCGAATGGCCCGCGCAAAAATCGGGCGTGAACCCGCGTCCGGCGGCCAGGTCGTACATGATCGTCGAATGGATGAAGATCGCCGGCTGGGTATATTTTGTCTGGACCAGTGTTTCGGCCGGGCCGGAAAACGAAGCCGTGGAGATCTCGCAGCCCAGGATCGCGTCGGCCGCGGCATACCGCTCCCTGACCCAGGAGAACGCATCGAACAAATCCCGGGCCATCCCGACATATTGCGAGCCCTGCCCGGGAAACATTGCCACGGTTTTGCTCATTGGGCGTCCTTGCGTGTGTGCCGTCTGCCGCAGCCAGACGGTCCCGGTTATGCGCACTTTTCAAAAGCGGACGATGGCCGAACCCCAGGCGAAGCCGCCGCCGAATGCCGTCATCAGCACTCTCATCCCCGGCTTGATTATCCCCATCCGCATGGCCTCGTTCAGGGCAATCGGCACCGAGGCCGAAGAGGTGTTGCCATACCGCTGGATATTGACAAAGACCTTGTCGCGATCAGCATGGAGTTTTTTGGCCAGCGCGTCGATGATCCGGATATTCGCCTGGTGGGGGATGATCAAATCGATGTCCTCCACACTCAGGCCGGCCTGGGCTAGCGACTGCAGGCATGAATCGGCCATCTCCCGGACCGCATGCTTGAATACTTCGCGGCCGTCCATGTGCAGCAGATGCCCGCGTTCATGATAGTTCTCCGGGGTCAGGGGGACTTTTGAGCCACCGATCGGCATATTCAACAAATCACCAAGGCGCCCGTCCCCGGAGATATGTGCGGCCAGGATGCCCCGGTCGCGGTCGCCGTTTTCGCTGCGCGCGACAATCGCGCATCCGCACCCGTCGCCGAACAGCACGCAGGTGTTGCGGTCTTCGTAATTGGTGATTGAAGTGAGCGCCTCGGCGCCCGCGACCAGGATTGTCCGATACATCCCGGCCTCCACCAGGGCTTTGCCCAGGGCCAGGCCGTAGATGAAACCCGCGCAGGCGGCAGCGATATCCAGCACCGCGGCCTTGGGCGCATCGAGTTTCTGCTGGACCACACACGCGGTCGAGGGCAGCCGATAATCAGGAGTCACCGTGCCGACGATAATTGCTTCCAGATCGGCCGGCTGTTTGCCGGATTTTTCCAGCGCCTCCCGGGCGGCCGAGACAACAAAATCGGAGGTCGCTTCTCCGTTGGCCCGAATCCGCCGTTCGCGGATCCCGGTCCGGGAGACGATCCACTCATCGGAGGTATCGACGATGCGCTCCAGGTCGGCATTGGTCAGTATGCCGTCGGGGGTATAGTGCCCCGTCCCGACGATCACCGCTCGGTGAGTCATGTAGTCTCCGCCGGTTTGCGCACACCGTTGGTCAAGGCATTAATAATATGAGCATTGACATCGGCGTCCATCATTTTTGCGGCCATGTGCAGCGCGCTGGTGATCGCCCGCGCGGATGACCGGCCGTGGCAGACAATGCAGATCCCCTGCACTCCCAGCATCGGCGCCCCGCCGACTTCGGCGTAATCGAACATCCGGCGCAGACGGCGCAAAAACGGTCCCATCAGGATTGCCCCCAGCCGCGAAAAATTGTTGCTGCTGATCTGCCGTTTGAACGCATTGGTTACGAACCCGCGGACCGATTCGGCGAATTTGAGCATGATATTGCCGACAAACCCGTCACACACGATGACGTCCGCCCGGCCGCGCAGAATGTCCCGTCCCTCGACATTGCCGATAAAATTCAACGCCGACTGGGCCAGCAGTTCATAGGCGGCGAGGGTCAATTCGTTGCCTTTGGACCGTTCCTCGCCGTTGGACAACAGGGCCACCCGGGGTGTGGCGTTGCCCATGACCGCCGCGGAATACACTGAGCCCATGATGGCGAATTCCAAGAGGTTTTGGGCCTTGCAGGTGGGATTGGCGCCCACGTCCAGGATGAGCGTCGAACCGGCCTCGGTGGGGAAGAACGTAGCAATCGCCGGCCGCGAGACGTTTTCCAGCCGGCCCAGCGTCAATAACGACGCGGCCATGAACGCCCCGGTATGGCCGGGCGACACCGTGGCCGCGACTTTACCCTCACGCTGCAGCCGCACCGCCACGGCGATGGAGGAATCCTTCTTCTTCACTCCATCGGCGGCCCGCTGCGTCATTTCGACTGTTTCCGAGGCGTGTGCCACTTCGGCCAGATTGCGCCGGGCATGTTTGGCGTAATCCCGGTCCAGCGCAGTGTTGAGTGTCGTCTCGTCGCCGACCAGCACCACCCGGTGCGGCGCGGCCGCATGAGTGAGATAATCGAAGACACCTTCGATGCAAATCGAAACGCCACCTTCGGTGCCCATGGCGTCGATGGCAATTGCGCGCGTCATTTCCGGCATGGAAGGAACACTGTGTGGCAGCCCGCGCTCGAGTCCCGCCGATCGTGCGGCGTCCCGCAGCGCAGCTACCCGTCAGCCCGTGGCGGAATCAATCCTTCCCGGGAGTGATAATCTCTTTCCCGTTATAGAAACCGCACTCCGGACATACATGGTGCGGCAGCCGCAATGAATGGCAGTTCGAGCATTCACTCAGGTTTGGTGCCGCGATCTTGTAATGCGTGCGCCGTTTCCGGCCCCGCGCCTGCGAATGACGCCGTTTTGGTAGTGGCATGCTTAACTACTCCGTCTGTGTTCGGCCAGCCCGCCGGCAGTTTACTCCCCCCGGCGCAACTGTTTGTCCATTATTTCTTTTAAGGGGCCCCAGCGACCGTCTGTTGTCGGCGTATCGCAGGTGCAGGTTTCTTCATTCAGGTTTGCCCCGCATCGCGCACACAAGCCGCGGCATTCACTGGTACACACCGGATGATAGGGCAGGCCGACTAAAATGCTCTCCCGTACCCGGTCGGTGATATCAAGCTGGGCGCTCCCCTTTTCGATAAACCAATAATCTTCCGTATCTTCTTCTTTTAATCGTGCTTGCACGTCTTCCATTACCTGGACGACCCAGCCGATGTCTTCCGTCACCGGCAAGGTAAACGGCGCCAGACATTTAACGCAATTCGTGTTCGCGATTGTGGATATCTGCCCCCGAATAACGAATTGCGTTTCGGCGTGCGTAATGCGCAAACTGACCTTCACCGGCTCGGTAAAAGCAAAATCGGGGAATTGCAGGCCGATCTCTTCGGGTCCGGCCTGTTTCTTCCATATGGTTTCCCTCTGTTTTAACTCCGTCAAATCAATCACCATAAACGGATTAACCTACATCATTCGTCCCGATTGTCAAGTATATTCTTATCCCTCTCCGTACCCCGCATGATACGGCGCGGGTTAGCGATGGTTGGTCACCGGCAGTCAATATGCTTCCGGCACGCAATCAGGCCTGTTTCATCGGCGGGCTGTATGTAGTATATTGCCGCCGGAGGGAAGGATAATTGACAACACCCGGAGCGGACGCAGGACGCCTCCCGCCACAGGCGGTGGAGGTCGAGCAGGCAGTTATTGGGGCCATCTTATTTGACAGCGAGGCCATCGGGCGGATCGTGGAATCGCTCCACCCCGCTGATTTCTATGTCAAAGCCCACCGGCTGATTTACGAGACTGCGGTGGAGTTGTTCGAACGCAACGAACCGATTGATATCACGCTGGTCGCCGAACGGCTGCAGCGGCGCAATGAGCTTGACCGTCTGGGTGGACGAGTCGCGCTGATCGAACTGGCCGACAGTGTCGCGACATCCGCCCATCTTGAACATCATGCCCGGATCATCCGCGAAAAATCCGTCCTGCGCAGTCTGATTACCGCGTCGACTAAAATCGTCAAGGACTGCTACGAATCGGCCGGGGAGGTTGACGACCTGTTGGACCGGGCCGAACAAAATATTTTTGCCATCTCCGAACACCAGGCCCGGCAGGATTTTGTTCTGATGGGTGATATCCTGCCCCACACATTCAATGAAATCGAGGAATTTCACCGCCGGGGGGGCAGGATTACCGGCATTGCCACGGGGTTCAACGAGTTGGACGCCCTCACCGCCGGGATGCATAAGGGCGACCTGATTATTATCGCCGGCCGGCCCTCCATGGGCAAGACTGCCTTTGCCCTGAATATGGCCGAGCATGTGGCCATTCGCGAAGATATTCCCGTCGGGGTGTTTTCGCTGGAAATGTCCAAGGAGCAACTGGCCCTGCGCATGCTGTGTTCGCTGGCCCGGATCAATTCCCATGCCCTACGCACCGGCCGCCTGCGCACTGAAGAGTGGCCCAAACTCAGCGCAGCTACCGGTCCGCTTTCCGAGAAAAAAATCTTTATCGATGATACTGCCGGTTTAAGTGTGCTGGAAATGCGGGCCAAGGCCCGCCGGCTGAAAGCGCAGCAGGACCTGGGATTGATTGTCGTGGATTACCTGCAAATGATGCGCGGCGGCGCCAATATGGAAAACCGCCAGCAGGAAATTTCCCTTATCTCGCGTTCACTCAAGGGATTGGCTAAGGAGCTGCACATCCCTGTGGTTGCCCTGTCCCAATTGTCACGGGCCCCTGAACAGCGCGGGGGGGACCGCAAACCCCAACTGGCTGACCTGCGCGAATCCGGCGCAATCGAGCAGGACGCCGACGTAGTCATATTCATCTACCGGCCCGAACGGTACGATATAAAGAAAGACAGCGAGGGACGCTCGGTGGAAAATGTCGCCGAAATTATCGTCTCCAAACAGCGTAACGGTCCCACCGGGGTCGTGCGCCTGGCGTTTTTAAAAGACTACGTCCGTTTCGACAACCTGGCGACCACGTTGCAGCCGGAACCGGTCGGACCGGCGGCGGAGGGGCCGTACGATATGGGCGAATCGGACATACCGTTCTGATGGCTATTTTCATTCGCGGACTGGGCCGAGCAGCCCTCGACTTTTTCGCCGATGTCGGGGGCTTGTTTCTTTTGGGGATGCGCTTGCTGCGCGTGCTTCCGCGTGTCTTCGGCAGTCCGCGGCTGTTGACGACCCAGATGTTGTATATGGGGGTCAACTCCCTGCCGCTGATCGTCCTGGTCTCCGTATTCACCGGCAGCGTGGCGGCCTGGCAGGCGGCCTACCAGTTTGAGGGCTTTGTCCCCATGCGTTACCTGGGCACCGCTGTCGGCAAGGCCATCATTATCGAACTGGCCCCGGTGCTGACTGCGCTGGTCGTGGCCGGGCGCGTCGGCGCCTCGATCGCCGCCGAATTGGGTACCATGCGGGTCACTGAACAAATCGACGCCCTCGAAGTCATGGCCATCGATCCGGTCCGCTATCTGGTGTTGCCCCGCGTCATCTCCGGCATCATCATGCTGCCGATCCTCGTGATCTTTGCCGACCTTGTGGCCATCCTCGGGGCTTTGGCTGTTGCGGTGAACATGGTCAATGTTTCCTCGGAAACATTCTTAAACGGTGTGAAGGCCTTCTTTTATGTTTCGGACATGGTCGCCGGGCTGACCAAAGCGGCCATTTTCGGTTTCATTATTTCGTTCATTGGCTGTTATCAGGGTTTCACGACCTCTGGCGGGGCGGCGGGGGTCGGCCAGTCGACCATGCGCGCCGTGGTCGTTTCGGCCGTGCTGATCTTGATTTCCGATTTTATTGTGGCCACTCTGATGTTCCGGTTGTGAGCGCAGGATGAATACCAACACACCACAAATCGTCATCGAAGTTCGGGACTTAAGGAAGAGCTTCGCCGGACACGTGGTCCTCGACGGGATCGATATTGACGTCCGCCGGGGCGAGACACTGGTGATTATCGGCCGCTCCGGCTGCGGCAAATCGGTCCTGCTCAAGCATATCATCGGATTGTTGTGGCCGGATGGCGGCACGGTGGCCGTGGAAGGCCAAATCCTTGCCCGCATGAGCAGCCGCGAGTTGTACGGGGTCCGCCTGCGTTTCGGGATGCTCTTTCAAAACGCGGCGTTGTTTGATTCGATGACCGTCGCCGAGAATGTCGGTCTGGCGCTGGCGGAGCACACACGGAAATCGCGGGGAGAAATTGCCGATATGGTCGCCCATAAACTCGAGCTTGTCGGCATGCAAGGCACCGAACACATGATGCCCGCTGATCTGTCCGGCGGCATGAAAAAACGAGTTTCCCTGGCCCGCGCCATCGCCTTCGACCCGGCGTATATTCTCTTTGACGAACCGACCACCGGCCTGGACCCGATTACCGCGGGGGCGATCAACGACCTGATTGTCGAGCTGGGCGACCGGCTGGATGTCACCTCGATTGCCGTGACCCACGATATGAAATCCGCCTATAAAATCGCCGACCGGATTGTGATGCTGCATGAGGGCAGGATTATCCAGACCGGCACGCCCGAAGAAATCCAAAACTCGGACGACCCGGTCATCCACCAGTTCATCAATGGGTTGGCCGAGGGCCCCCTGCGGGCGATTTGACCAGCGATTACATTTTAAGCCACTGAATTACCGCTTTCCCGATGATGATCAATGCCAGCAACCCGGCCAGCCAGATACTCGGTCAGCGGAAACACACGCGGAGAAAATCGCGGGTTTTACTCGGTTTGTCGGTGATCTGCTGCATTATGTGCCCCCGTTCAACGGCCTTGCCCACATAAAGCCGGCTGCGTATGTACTACAGGGTGCGCGCTCTTTTTGATGGTCAAATTCTCGGGCCGACCAGGGCGGGGTCTCCGGATTTCGACATGAGGACCATCGTCCGGGGCTAATACTCCGGCATGTTCGGCAGATACCCCCAGCGGTCCTCACCGGTGTAACCGGGGTGCACCTGCGCCCAGATCTGCTGCACTTTGGGCGGGAAGACCGTCGTATCGGCCAGGCGGATATAGCAGAAATTGCTTTGATCGGGCATGGCGAAGGTATAATGGGCTTTGAGATGGCGGAACTGGTCTTCAGTGAATGGATATTCCTCACCCCGGTTGAATTTATTGAGCAGCCGGTAATCGTCCGGGGTCGATTCCTTGTCGTCAAAAAAGTACAGGTTGAACAGCCCCCGCTGCGCGCGGAACGGCGTGCCGATCAGTGTGTCCAGTACCCCGGCCATCCATTCCTCATTCGGATAATATCTGGGGGAGACATACACCATTTTGATATTGCCGAAATCGGCCACGACTTCCCAGTTGTCTCCCGCGGACGGCGGGCGGTTCTTGAACACCCCGAAATAAAACGCAATGGCGAGTATCGCTGATGCAATCGTCATCACTTTGCCTAACGACCGGCTGACCATAGATGGACCCTTTCTGCTGCGGGCACGGGCCGCCCGATGCAACCAACGGACTCTATTGCGCCCTAATGTATTGATCGACGAATCGACGGAAAAAGTAAGTCAAGCGCTGAAACGCAGGATGGGCATTGCCCGCCATTTGGGATTATTTCAGCAGTACTATTCGGCGGATTGCCGATTGTCGCCCTGCCGTCGCCCGGCAAAAGTAAACGCCTGAGGGCAGCGAATGGCCTTGCCCGTCATTCCCGTCAAAAAGCACTTGGTGCTCTCCGACCGGGCAGGACTCCGTAGCCAGTTGCCGTACTTGCCGCCCAAGAATGTTGTAAACCGACAGCTCAACGTCCGCCGGTTCACGCAGAGAGAAACTGATCGTCGTCCCCGAATTGAACGGATTGGGATAATTCTGATGCAAAACAAATATCGAGGGCAGACCAGCATCGTCAACCTCCCGGATGTCCAACGGCCCGGTGACTACGAATTGCTTCTCGCAAACGTATGGCTCGCCGAATAATGAATCAAGTTCTCGATCATCATACGTCCAATCCCAGGTAGTCCGAACGCAGTGCGTTCCTGCGACCAGTGGTCCAATGGTATCTGCCAGGTGCAGATCAAAGAACGTTGGACACGTAATGTAAGGCATTCCATATCCGGATATCCAGACATCGAAGTCAAACAGTGTATCTTGTGCCGATGTCCGGATTGAATCAACATTGACACACCCCTGAAGTGTTTCAACGATCTGGATAATGACGATGTCTTCGTTTGTCGGATTCGGCGGTTGTACATCAATGGTTACTGCGTGGGCGAATTGCCCGGCATTCATCACATACATCAACATAAAGACCGGCACATCAAACTGGAAAATGGATTTGTATCGCATCTTGCACTTCCCCTCTACCCGTCAAGGCCCCCACGGATCGTTATGCCGCTCTTCACAATATTCGCCGGTAATGGGGTTGGTCAGATCAAGCGTAATTTCGAATATTTTTCTCAGGTAAGAATAGGAAATCCCGATTCGCCACAATCCCGGCGGCAAATTATCGATACGATAGTCAAGATCATAAAGACAACTGCAGGTACACCATTCCCATCCGGCCTCGTATTCGGTGATGAGCAGTTCATCCTGCAAAATTGTTATTTCAGCGAAAATCGTATCCGGGCAACAATTGAAAGCCGCGTTGACATGTTTGATTAACAATGTTCCCATGCCGTCATACTCATACTGAAGACACTCCTGACGGAATGCCAGCTCATCCGCAGTCTTGCCTTGGTTGTGTGGCTTACAGTTGCTCCGCTCGGTCATAATGGCGCCCGGGCAGGGATTGCCGCACAGGCCGGCCGTACTCTCGCGATAGAAATAGTTAATGAACAGGATTGCGTCGAGTAATTCGATTCGCCCGTTACAGTTGGCGTCTCCAATATTGTACGGACAGGCAAATGGCTGAATCGTGGCGTCGCGGCCACGGCAGATGAAATTGACAAGGTAGACAATGTCCTCCAGGCCAAAGGCCGCATCGTTGTCGGCATCACCCCAGGCGCCACAGTCGCACTTGCCGCTGTCTAATGTAAAATTACTTTCCCCGAAACTGCTGGGCGTCCCCTGGTCAAGGCCGGAGACAAGCAAAGGAATCGCGACGATAATAATAGCCGCCGTCATTTTCACCGTGAGGAAATGAGCCTTGCATTTCATCGGCCCTCCCGGGACGAGCAAATCTCATATACAATGTATCCAGTAATAACATACTGCTGTAAGTACGGGTGTCAACAGATTTTCTAAGATGTTGTAACGAATTATAGAACAATTACTTGAAAGATGTCACGGCCGTTCCAGCACATACACCACCCACGGGGCGATTCGTGTCTCATTGACCCACGTGAATGGCTCATCCTCCCGGGCCAGCGGGCGGCAGGTGTGCACAAGGGTAAGCCCGGCCTGCTCATAGACTTTTCGGTAATCTTCATCCGACCAGATGATATCTTCCACCGGCCGGCGGTCGGTGACGTCGGTCATGATGATTTTGACCTTGTCGCCGCTTCTGGCGAATTTGTTTTCCGGAAAATCCCTGGTGGTAAACGAGGCCCACTCATGCGTGTAAATGTCGGGGGAGGAGACCAAGCTGATGATTTTGCCGCCCTCGTTCAGCAGGTTTCCCAAATCGGTGAACAGGGCGACTTTCTTCTGCATGGTCGGGATATTGTCGAAGGTGAAAACCGACAAGACCAGGTCGAAGGCCTTGTCCCGCCAATGGCCGAGGTCGCCGTCTTTGACCAGCACATATTCGCTGCCGGGGTCTTTGGCCCGTGCCAGTTTAATCATGTCGTCGGCGATATCCACGCCGATTGCAGCAAAACCGAGTCGGTGCAGGAACCGTGTCGAGCGCCCCGTGCCGCAGCCGAAATCAAGCGCGGCGGTCCCCCGCACATGTCCGGCGATAATCGGAGGCAGGTCGCGGTAGGCCAGGTAATACGTCCCGGGAAACTCCAGCCGGGCGTAGGCCTCGGCCCGCTCCCGATCATTGTACACATTATCGAATTCCATCACAGCCTCCTCCGGGCATGTCCCGCTGCCGCCGCAGTCCGTGCCGCAGAGAACATATCTCACGCGCCGGATCGTTGTCAATCGGGAAGAATAATTGTGCCGGTCGGCACAATTGTGATTGTCATCGAACGAGGGATTGGTTATCCCTCACCCGGGAAACAACGGGGGAGACGCATGGAATTGATCTATCTGGAAAATTATTGGGATCGTCCCCAACGCAAAGCCGAGTTTATCCGGTTTTTGGTGAGCGTCTTTCACTTGGACTTGTCCTTGTGGGACCGGCGGGGTTACTGGGACCACAACTACCGGCCTTTCTCCTATTTTGCCGGTGAAACGCTGGTCTCCAGCGTGTGCCTGTATTCGATGGACATGGTTGTGGCTGGCCGACGCTGCCGAGTGGCCCAGTTCTCGGCGGTGGGGACGCTGCCCGAGTACCGGCGGCAGGGACTGAGTTCTCAACTCACCCGAAAGGCCATGGCCTGGGTGGGGGACAGCCACGATTTCTATTTTTTATTTGCGGACGAAGAAGCGTTTCCTTTCTACCAAAGTTGCGGTTTCCGCCGCGTGGCCGAACATAAAACCCGCATCGCCGTGGCCGGAGGCACGGCGCGCCCCGGCGCACGCAAGCTCGATATCAACGACGAAAAGCACCGGAAATTGATCCATCGCCTGGCGGCAGAAAGAGTGCCGGTCTCCGAGCGTCTCGGTATTTTGAACGAAAAATTGTTCATGTTCTGGTGTTTGTACGGTCTGGGGGAGTATCTCGACTACATTGCGGAACTGGATTTGCTGGTGGTGTACAAACGCGCCGACGGCCGGTTAACCATGTATGATGTTGTCGGGCAGAACATCCCTTCGTTCGACGACATCTATCCCTATCTCCGCGACGAACGCGACCAATCGGTTGATTTCCTGTTTATGGCCGATAAAATGCGGCTTGCGAATCCCGAGTACGTCAGGATCGAGGAGAACGGCACCCACCTGTACGGCAATTTTCCCCTGAAACACGAAAAATTCATTTTCCCCTTCACCGCCCACGCCTAGGCCGTGATGTGTCGGCGATTCTGTCGGGGAGCTAGTCCGCGCCGGTGGCCAGCAGCGGTTCCAGGGAGAAAGCCCGGATGATTGTTTCCTCGACGGTGCCTTGGAAGCCCTTGACGATGGCGCATTCACTGGCGATGGCGATAATCCGGCCCGTCGCATCCAGCACCGGCCCGCCGGAATAGCCGGGTTTCATGACGCCGGAGAAATCGATAAACGCCAGCGATTCGTTTTGCCGGGCCACGTGCCCCGTGGCCGAAACCACGGCGCGGATGATCTGCAATTTGGGGAGCCGGGCCGGTTCCCAGCCGAAATAGATTACCGTATCGTAGGGCTGGACTGCCGCAAATTCGCCGAGTTGATACGCCGGGATATTCGCTCCGCGAATGATTTTGTACACCGCCAGATCGAACGCCTCGAGTTTTTCGGCAAGCACCATCACCGAATCGGCGTTGCTCATCACCGGCTGGAACCGCATCGTGTCCTTGACGGCGATATGCGCGCAGGTGACGATGCCCAGGCCGCCGACTGCAAAACCGAAGCCGTTGCGCACGTCCTTTTCGGCTTTCACATGCCCCAGCGGCAGGACAATGGTTTTGAGTTGTTCCGCCGCTTCATGATCGGCGATTTCCCGTAACGCGACATCCACCGCACTCGGCGCACAGGAAAATCCGAGAAACAACCCGACAATAAAAAAGCGGAATGCTCTTACGATTTGCGTGAACAAATGCGTGACCCTCCCCGTGACAATATACTTCGCCCCTGAATTTCGTCAAGATTTTGTATTTCAACCTACTGTTATGCCCGGTCCGGTATGCAACCTTTTCGGATTTAGCCCGTCAGTTGAATATGGCCACGAACAACAAATTCATCGGGAGGTCGTCGGGATGATTATGTACGGCAGGAAGAATAAAATTGTCTGTTCGGCAGCGGCCGCGTTGCTGATGCTGACCGGGTTGGTTTCGGCGCAGGACAAAGTTGTGGAGCTGGCCTTCCGGCAGCCGCCCGCCACGGGCTCGGACAGCTCCCGGACCGTACAGAGTATTGTCAAAGTCCAGGGCACGGGGGGGCTGTGTCAGGATGCCCTGTACCTGATCACTCACGTGGGCGACCGCGAAGATCTCTTTCAAAAAGAAAACCAAAAAGCCATCGACCATCCCTGGCTCAACGACACCTGGCGTTTCTGCAGCGTCTATTCCACTATTGCCGATAGCACGGTCATTGTTGGCAGAAACTGGGATAATCAGAATGTGGGTTCGATCATCGTCAGTCTCTATCAACCCGCCGGCTGCTGCGCCTCGATATCATTTTGCCGGGCCATCGATCTGGGCTATCCGTTGAACATGGATGTGGAGGAAATTGCGGCAAGCGAGCTGGGCCGCAAATTGCTGCTGGCGCCGTTTTACGCGGTGGACGGCATCAATGAGCACGGGTTGGCCGTCGCCGTTGCGGGCTTGCGTACATCAACCCATAAAAATGCCAACGGCAAACCATTGATTTTTATTACCTACTTGATCCGCAAAATTCTCGACCAGGCGGAAAATGTCGAAGAGGCAGTGAAACTGGCCGAGAAATATGTGCCTTTCGATCTGGACCGGCATTCCGTGAACGGCCATCTGCTCATCGCCGATGCGACGGGCCGCTCGGTTATTTTGGAATATGAACAGGATCAGTGGCGCAAGATATATCCTGACAAACCCTGGCAGGTGCTCACCACCAAACCGATCTATAACGTGCCGGATACCGTCCTGAAAGAGCAATGTTGGCGTTATCGCGGCATCTCTGAAACACTTGAGTCGAAAACGGGAAACGTGGACTGGCGCGGCGGCATGGAAATCCTGCAGGACGTCGCCCAACAAGGCACGACCTGGTCGGAAGTCTTCTGTCTGCCGACCAAAGAGCTCTATTTTTCGGTGTATCAAGACTGGGAGATTGCGTATCATCTGGATTTTTCTTCCAGATGATTGCGCACCTGCGCACAAGCCGTGGCGACCCGGCCGGTGTCCAGCCGGTATCGTGCCAGCAACCCGGAGATGACCTGCACGGCGGCTTCCCGTTCGGCGGGGATGACCTCATTGGCTCCGGCATCTTGTAACGGCACGAGATCGAGGAGGTAATTCGTTCGGACCATGATATGCACGTTCGCGGCGAGCCGGCGGGCGACCTTCACCGCGTGTTCCCCGGCCCCGGGATCGTTGATCAACAATACCAGCTCGCGGGCGTGGGTGATGCCCAGATGGTTAAGCACTTCCGGGCTGGTCACATCACCGAAAAACGCGTGATGGCCGTCGTGCTGTGCCCGGTCGACGTTTTCCGCATTCAAGTCCACAATAACATAGGGAATTGTACACTGGGCCAGCACGGCGGCAAGCTCCCGGCCGGCGAAACCATAACCGCCGATGATGACATGGTCGTGCATCGACCGGACAACGCCGGCGGCTTCTTCTGCGGTCGCTACTTTGAATAATTTCGACAGCCCGCGCAACCGGCCGGCGCCCAGGGCAAGATGGGGGCCGAACGCGATGGCGAACGGCGTCATGAACATCGACAGGATCGCCGCGGTCAGCAGGTTGTCGGCAACCTGTCTGTCGATCAAATTCAGCTCCCGTGCGGCATAGGAGAGCACCAGGGAAAATTCTCCTATTTGGGCCAGGGCCACCGCCGACAGCAGCGCCACGCGCAGCGGCATGCGCATGATGATCGAGACCATAAAGACCACCGCCGCCTTGCCGAACAAAATCGCCGCCAGCAACAGCATGATGGTCGGCAGGTAGTCGATGATGACCCGTGGGGCAAGCATCATCCCCACCGAGACGAAAAACAAACTGGCAAAAACGTCCCGGAAGGAAATCAAATCGGCCATGGCCTGGTGGCGGTACTCGCTCCCGGCGACCACGAGGCCGGCCAGGAACGCGCCGATCGCCAGCGACGCCCCGGAGCTGGTGATCAGCCACGCCGTCCCCATGCAAATGAGAAAGACCGTCAGGATAAACAGGTGCCGTTGCCGCGTGCGGGCCACCAGATGCAGCAGGCGGGGCACCACAAACAGGGCGACTAGGACCACCGCGCCGATGATCGTCACCGAGCGGACCAGCGCGACTACCATCCCGTGCGTGGTCACCGCCGTGCCGGCCAGCAACGGCAAAAGCAAAATCATGGGTACGACACTGAAATCCTGAAACACCAGGATGCCGAGGATCAGCCGCCCGTGTGGCGTGTCCACTTCGGCCCGCTGTTGCAATCCGCGCAGGACAATGGCCGTACTCGACAGGGCCATGAGAAATCCAATAAACACTGCCGTCGGGGCCGGCAGGTACATCAGCCGGGCCACCAAAAAAGTTGCCGCGACGCTCAGCCCGACCTGCAGCAGTCCGCCGACCAACGCCATTTTCCAGACCCGGCGCAGTTTTTCCAGTGAGAGTTCCAGGCCGATGCCGAACAGCAACAGCGCGACACCGATCTCGGCCAAAACCTCGACTTGATGCACATCATCAACAAAGCCGAAACCGTCCGGGCCGACGATGATGCCGGCCAGGATGAAACCGGCGATGGAGGGCAGTTTGAATTTGTGGAACGTGGCCACGATGATTACGGCGAGGGCCAGGATGATTACAATATCGTGAAGAAAAACAGCTGTTTCCATGTCTTGCCTGTTCTCCCGGGATCACATCCTCATCTGACCTGACTCCAGCGGGACACATCTGCTGTCCCGGTTTTTTCAGCAAAGTACAAGCACATGCGCATTCCGACAATACACAATTTTCGCCCTGGTCACGAAACAAAACAGGGCAGGACCGTGTACCGGTCCTGCCCTGATGCTTACATCGCGTCGAATTTGGCCCTGCCACTACGGCAGGATTTCCCACAGCAGCAGCTTCAGTTCGCCGTCGTGATCGTTGTTAAGCCAATCGACGCTGAGCAGCAAGTCCGTGCTGAACACGCTGCCGTCCGCATTAAATGAATTGCGCACCCAGCGCAGTTTCGTCAGTTTGGGCGCGATCTCTTCTTTTTCCAGCACATACCAGCAGAAGAAACCGTCCTCATCGTCCATGGAGTATTGGAAGTCCAGATCGGTCCCGCCCAGTTCGGTGATTGTGCGCTCCACGGTCTTGCCTTCAAGGATGCGTTCGACTTTGCAATACCCGTTGATCGAGTCGATTTTCGCCCCGTTGGCGGCGAAGACAATACGCAGGTCGACTGTCTCGAAATATTGGTTCTCATCATCGATTGCGGCGGTATAACTCTTGGTGGCCACCCTGCCGTTCCACTCCAGTTCGCGTTCGTTGCTTTTCGCCGGCCAGAACAGACCGAACATGCGGCTGTAAATGGTATTGAACACGCCGAACGCGTTGAACTGTTCGAACTTGCAGCGCTTGACCTGGTCCAGCAGCCCGGTCATGCCGAAATATTTGGCGTTGCTTTTATAGCTGCCGACCGTGACCACCACATCGCCGGCCGCGGCGCCGTCCGGGACTTTGGCGACAATCGTCGAATCGTTCCACACCGAGACACTCACCGCCGGCGCATTGTCGAATGTGACGCTGGTCATCGTCGGGCCGAACCCGACACCGCTGACGGTCACCCAATCACCGATCTGTCCCGAACTCGGGGACAGGGTGCGGATCCATAGCGGGCGGTACTTGAAACTGACGTCAAAAGCATCGAGCCGTGTCCCCGTCGTGCTGAAAATCTCGGTTTCCAAAGCCAGCATCGAGTCGGGCGAGTGCAGCTTGTCGATGAAGTCGGCCACGGCGAGGTCGGCTTTGTAATTATACTTCGATTTGGCCGCCACCGATGTCGTTTCGTCTTTCACCAAAACCGGTGGTTCTTTGAACACATTGCCGTCCTTGCGGTACAAGCTGGTCTTGATCCGCACCGGCACGGCGGCGGTTTCCTCCATATTCCACACCGGCACCTTACGCAGCACGATCGTGGTGAAATCACGCGGGATCGTCCCGCCGAAATCCCTAAAAAGTAAACCACTTGGTTTGGTGTAGTCCCAGATCACCCATTCCACAATCAGGCCGTTTTTATCGAATTCCAGGCCTTCCTGGAAACCGTAGGTAGCCCCTGAAACGATGTCCGCGTCGGGTAAATGGACGGTCTGCATCGTCGGGTTCGTCGTCGGCACTTTCAGGTTGAGCGTCGTGAAATAATTATAGAGCATGAAGTTGGCCGTGCCGTTCCAATACTGGTTTTGTAAGGCGTTCAGCGAAATTTTGCGATATGGTATCTGATCGCTGGGGTTTGGCGGATCTTGGTAGAAGGCCTGCGGGTCGTGATAGATGAAATAAAATTCCTGGTTCGGTCCGGGGTTTTCTATCTCATAGCCGATGAAGTTGCCCTGATGCGTGAGCATGTTGACCATCACCGGCAGGCCCTGATCGACCTGTTTGACGATGAAGTTCTTGAAATTCTCATAGAAAACCCAGCTGTGGATCTCCGGTTCCAGGCCGATCGCCAATTTAATTTTATCCCCGAGAATATCCGTATCATGCCACACGACGCCGGCTTCCTTCTCGATGTTCATCACCTGGCACATTTCATAGATTTCGTCGAAAGCGAAATTGTTCTGGTAGGCCTTCATCAGGGCGATGGAGCAGGCCGCCCAACAATTGCCGCCATCCTGCTGATAATACGGCAGGCGCAATACATTGCGCAGACTGGTGGTTTGCAACGGCGCGCCCATCTCGATGACATATTCCCCCGCTGCCACCGGGTCGGCGGCTGAGCCGTTTTTTTGGAGTACGGCGCCTTCACCGATTTCGACCACGAGCGTATCCTCGGTCGCGTTCACGGTCCCGGTCAGGCGGGTCATCGTTTGACCGTTGTTGGTCAAAAGCGCCGCGCCGCATATTGTGGTGTCCTGCCCGGCAGCAAGCGGCAGCCGGAAAGACGCTTGAGCAATCGAGCCGTCCGCCGAAATTTTCAAGACGGTCTGGATATCGGCGTTATACAGCGTATCTTCAACCTGCAGCAGATCAACTTTGACTGTGCCCTCCACCGCTCCCGGCGGTACCGCCAGCGCCATTCCGTTTTGCAAGGTGAGCGTGGCCCCGGTGTCGGTGACGTCCGCGCTGACCTGATCGATAATAACCGGGTCGGCGGGTGGTTTGTTGTCCGGCCCGGTAGAATTGGAACAACTCAACACTAAGGCCGTAGTCAGCATTGTCGCCGCGGTCAATAACCTTTTAGAGGGGTGTGGGGTCAGGGATTTCATTAGCATCTCCTCCATTGGCGGGGGTGGGGAAGAGGGCAGCGAGATGCCCACGCGCCGGTAATCCTCCGCCGTTCGGGTGGTTCGATGGGGTAATGGTCAAGTTTTCGGTTTATCGGTAGGCCGAGTTTTGCCTTCAAGAATTGGAATTACAAAACTCGATTAAAGATGAGTGCGATGTTGCCTGCCCGTATAATGCGGACCCGCCGCAGCGGATTCTCCTTCAGCTGTCAAACCATATCTTGTCCGTGGACCTGAAAAATGGAGCTGATCGGGATCGAACCGACGACCTGTACGTTGCGAACGTACCGCTCTCCCAGCTGAGCTACAGCCCCATCCAACTCTTTTCTTGCCGGGCCCGACAGACCCCGTCCGGCCGGCGCGGACTAATATATCGTATCGGCCGGAATTGGCAAGTCAAAATCCCGCACGTATAAAGTATACGGTTTTGACAGGATCGCGGGATTTGCCGCATCTGACCGTTGACTCGGGGAATTTATGGCCTAAATTCGGGGAGTTGTCGGTGTCTGCCGGGCCAAACCGGGGCACAATTCCCCGGCGGGATCACCGTATACAAATAATGGTATGTTTGTTACGGCATAACCGCACTATTTCAGCTACTTGAGGGACTCGGATGACCGAACCGCAAAGCATACAGATTAAAGCCAAGGCCTATTTCGCCATCGACCCCGCGGCGCGCACGCGCCGGGACCGCAAGGAGTTTCTTGCTGTCCTCGGCTTGGAGCATCCGGGGCATTTTTTGCGCAGTGTCTGGACGCCGACCTGGGAAGCAGCCATCGACGATATCCTCGACCCGCGTTCCAGTTTCCTCCGGCCGCTGAATCCATCCGATTTTCACTTTAAATGGGCGGTGGGCGCGATCAACCTGTTGCCCACGGCCACCCGGCTGAATATCCTGGGGTTGAAGATGAAACCGGCGGGACTGGAAGCCGCGCTCAAAAAACTGCTGGCCGCAGGCGGCTATCCCGCCGCCGATTTTGTCATTGAGGACGTCGAAATCCTCCGGCAGATCCACTCGGAATACTCGATAAAATTGCGCACCGCTGACGCGCGGCAATTACGGGTGGAGGTCTCGCATTACCTGCCGGCGGCCGAGGAAATTTTCCACCGCTTCGCCGGGCCGCTGAATGTGCCGGTGACCGCGGTCCTGGCGGCGTCCACCCCGCACGGGACCAGGTTTATCATGGAACTGGAAGAACCCGACCGGGTCGAACTTACGGTCGCGCCGCATGAACGGCTGGCCGCGTTTGGCGATAGAATCATCGAACGCGCGGCGCTGCACGATGCGGCGGGGGATATTCTGGGCACGGTGATGCGCGATCCGCATTACCTGCTGGCCGCCGACGGCGAATTATTTTCTTTTCACCATTACCAGTTGTTCATGGACCTCGATGACGAGCAGTTCGGCTTTTTTCAGCCGGTGTTTGCGTTTTTAGGCCGGGAACTCGGTGATGAACCGGGCTGGTTTGCCGCATACCGTACGGCCTATATCCGCGAATTTAAAAACCTGCAGGCCCGCCGGGACGAAATCCTGCACATTTTCGATGAGGCGACAGATATTGTCAGCCAGTACCTGGGCGGTCCGGGCGGGATTGCCGAGGTCCGAAAAGGGATGGAACAGCGGCTGGCCTTTGATCCGGAACAACGGGTGCGGACCATCGGCGAGTTATTCGCCAAATGTTAAACCCGCCGGGACTGGAGACACTCCATGCATAAAATCGTCTATAAAAAAGAACTGGCACCCAAAACGGTGATGCTCAAAGTCGAGGCGCCGTGGATCGCCCGCAAGATTCAACCCGGCCAGTTTATTATCGTCCGCCTCGATGAACACGGCGAACGCATCCCCCTGTCGATTTCGGGCTGGGATGCGGAGGCTGGGACGTTGCGGCTGATCGTCGTCGGTGTCGGCTACACCAGCAACAAAATGATCGCCTTAAACGAGGGCGACTCGATTTTGGATGTTGTCGGGCCGCTGGGCCGCCATACGCACCTCCCCGAGGGGGGGGCGGCAGTCATGATCGGCGGCGGGTATGGTACCGGGGCGATTATTCCCTCGGCTTTAGAACAGCGCAAAGCCGGCCGCCGGGTGGTGGGGATTGTCGGTGCGCGTACTAAAGAGCTCGTGCTGTTGGAGGATGACCTGCGCGCGGCCTGCGCTGACGTGTTTGTCACCACCGATGACGGTTCCTATGGCCGCAAGGGGCTGGTCACCGATGCGTTGAAAGATATCATCGACAACGAGGATGTCGGCGCGGTGTTGGCCGTCGGGCCGGTGCCGATGATGCGCGCGGTTTCGGAGTTGACCAAACCGCATAATATCCCCACGATGGTCTCGTTGAATGCGATCATGGTCGACGGGACCGGGATGTGCGGCGCCTGCCGGGTGACTGTTGGCGGCAAGATCAGGTTTGCCTGTTATGACGGCCCGGATTTTGACGGGCATCTGGTCGATTACAAAGAGCTGACCATGCGGCAGCGGACTTATCTCAAACAGGAAGCGAAAGCGATGGAGGTCTTCAACCGCGAAAGCGCGGGCCGGACCGCCACGCCATAAGCGAGGACGCGCGACTATGGAAGCCAAAGACCTTACGCCGCGGCAGCGCATGCAGATCCCGCGCCAGTCGATGCCCGAACAAAAGCCCGAAATCCGGCGCACTAATTTTAATGAAGTCCCCCTCGGGTATGACGAACAAACGGCGATCACCGAAGCCGACCGTTGCATCAAATGCAAAGTGCCGCATTGTATCGACGGTTGTCCGGTGAATATCGACATTCCCGGGTTTCTCGAATTGATCACCCGCGGCGAGTTCGCGGCTGCCGCGCGAAAAATCAAGGAGACGAACGTCCTGCCCGCGGTCTGCGGCCGGGTCTGTCCGCAGGAAAATCAATGCGAGGCCGTCTGTGTCGTCGGTAAAAAATACAAACCGGTGGCGATCGGGCGGCTGGAGCGTTTCGTCGCCGATTACGAACGCACGCATAACCTGGTTGTCGACCCGGTCAAGCCGAAACAAACCGGCTGTAAGATCGCCGTGGTCGGTTCCGGCCCGGCAGGGTTGACCGTGGCTTCGGAGATGGCCCGGCGCGGGCACCAGGTCGTCGTCTACGAGGCCTTGCATCAGCCGGGCGGCGTGTTGTTTTACGGCATCCCCCGGTTTCGGTTGCCCGGCGACGTGATCAAATCCGAATTGGAATATCTGAAAAAGATGGGCGTGGAAATTCATGTCAACACCGTCATCGGCAAGCTGGCGACACCCGCCGAACTGATGAAAGACATGGGTTTCGACGCCGTGTTCCTTGGTACCGGCGCGGGCTTGCCGCGTTTTCCCAACGTGCCGGGACAGAATTTTAACGGCATCTATTCGGCCAACGAATACCTGACGCGGTTAAACCTGATGCGGGCCGACAGATTCCCCGAGGCGATCACACCGCTGCACTGCGGCAAGCGCGTGGCCGTGTTCGGCGCGGGGAACACCGCCATGGACGGCGCGCGCACCTCGATCCGCATGGGACCGGAAAGCGTGACCGTGTATTATCGCCGTACCCGCGAGGAAGCCCCCGCGCGTACGGAAGAGCTGGAACACGCGATCCAGGAAGGCGTCAAATTCGAATGGCTCACCGCGCCTTTGGAATTCTATGGCGACGACAACTTTTTCGTCAAGGGCGCGCGCCTGCAGCGGATGAAACTCGGCGAACCCGATGAATCGGGCCGCCGCCGTCCGGTGCCGATGGAGGGTTCGGAATTCGATATCGAAGTCGACACCGTTGTCTTCGCGCTGGGTTTCGGTGTCAATCCGTTGATCCTCGAAGCCGCTCCTGATCTGAAAACCAATCGTTGGGGTATTGTCGAGGCGGACAAAGAGACGGGCATGACTTCCATTGACGGTGTGTTTGCCGGGGGGGATATCATCACCGGCGGCGCGACCGTAATTTTGGCGATGGGCCAGGCCAAGATCGCCGCGCGCGGCATGCACAACTGGTTGATCAACAAAAAAGGCCTCGATATGCCCAGGGAACTTCCTCCCGAATCGGCGACGCACGCGAAATCGAAGACGGCAAAAGTGTAGTTGTTTTTATATCCATGCTTCATATCAGGGCGGAGTCTTTTGTGACTCCGCCCTGTTTTTGTGCGTGCCGGAAGAATCATTCAACGATAGTAGTGTTATCACGCGCGGTATCCGTATGCGGGGAAGTACGATATGACCTTACACTATAATTTGCCCGCTTTGGCAGGCCATGTGCTAACCTATTACCTGGCTAAAACTAGGCCAGGACTATAAAATGAAACCAACCCGATGGAGCGGGCAGAACGAGACCGAATTCGGGCCAAATCTGCAGATGAGTTTCGGTGATTTCCATCATGTTGAGATTGACAATGACGGGATGGAATTTATAACGTTCTCGCGAAACGGTTTTGTCGTTCGGGCGAAAAAACTGGATTGGCAGGAGTTGTTTGCGGTGGTGTTTGGGCAGGCCCTTCCGGACGGGGAGGTGACAACCACCGAGGAGTGTTGACCACGACTCTGTAATTGATTTATTTGTCTTCCCCGCGAAGGCGGGGAACCAGGATGGAAGTTCTTGACCTGCAGCAAGTGAAGGCGTACCGATGACTTGGATGGTGATAAATGGACAAATTTGCTGAGTTTGAAAAGCTGATGCGCGAATTTAAACAATTGCCTCAACGGGCAACAAATGAACCGACTTTATTGGAGATTTCGAAATTTCCACATTATGAAAATGTATGCAGTAATATACTTGAATTCTATTTATCCCCGGAAAAGCCCCATAAATTGGGCGGTATTATGATACGCTCACTCTTGAGGGCCACTTCGATGGGGAAAGAAATCGCCGATGGGTTTTTGCAAGTGGAACGGATTGAACGGGAAGCAGCTACGGAGAGGGGTAGAATTGATATTGTGGTGGAAACCAACGAATGTATCATTGGCATCGAAAACAAAATATGGGCCGCAGTCAATAACGATTTTTCGGATTATCAACAGACCCTCGAGAATCGTGCTAATGAAAGAGAGATTCGCTTCATTGGCATACTCTTAAGCTTGAAGGCCATCGAACCCACGAAAGATTCAGATTTCGAAAACGTGACGTATGACAATTTTTTTAAAATCCTCCTACGTGACATTGGGCTTCGCGCAGTTGATGGTCATCAGAAATATGTGAACTACCTGTTTGATTTCATACACACGATTCAAAACCTGACGAGGAATCAAATGATAGATAAAGAATTCCTGAATTTCGCCAGAGAGAATAAAGATGCTATTGGTAGTCTTCTACAGCGGCTGGCGGATTCACGACAGGGAATAAAGGAAAAAGTGTCTCAATTGCGCGAAAGCGTGTCTGCTAAGCTTGAATCGGAAAAACCAAAATATCAGAATGTCACAATGCGCTCGGTCTTTCAGGCACAAGATCCCGGGATAATAGAAGCTGCCCTTCTCACAACCATAACATTGGACTGGCACGGTAATGAGACCAGGATAACAGTTGATACCGTCCTTAACCTGAAGGGATGGGAAATACGAATATATCTTAATTGCGCAAGTGATTTGAAGAAAAAACTGTCGCTTTTGTTGCAGGAGTCAGGGATTTCACTTCAGCGGGGAGCCGACAAAGAGGAGATAGTGAGTCTGCCTTTTGATGCGAAAATCACGGAGGTTGAGAAAACAATTCACGATGTTGTCGATAAAATCGCCGGTGCATCGATCTCCTGACGACGGCAGTGTTTGCTTGGTGAGTCAAGATCCGAGCGCAGCGAAGTGATCCTGCCGGTGATCCTGCGGCCGCCCCGCCGGAGCAGATGCAGGCATCGGCTCCCCGCAGATGCCGTCTTACGGTTCCTTTTTCTCCACGGGGGCGGGCAGGCGGGATTTCATCTGCGCGTATTTGGTTTTGATCAGCGGGCGGTTCGCGTTTTCCGGGGGCAGCGCGGCGATCTGGTCTTTGATGCGGGATATCCGGTCTTTGGTGTCCGGATGCGTGGAGAGCAAACCCTCGAAAAAGTTGCTTTCGCGGTCGCCGGACGCTGCGGCGAGTTTTTCAAACATCGTCACCATTGCCTGCGGGTTGTATCCGGCTTTGGTCATATAGTGCAGGCCGTACTGGTCCGCCTCATGTTCGTTGCTGCGGCCATACCCGCGTAAAGCCAATCCAAAGACGATCTCGGTAATCTGGCCGATTTCCTTGTCCGCCTGATCGCCCAAAAGAATATTCGCGGCAATTGCGCCGCCGTAATAGGCCTGGATCGTCTTGACCGAATGCCGCCCGACGACATGCGAAATTTCATGCGCCATCACCGCCGCCAATTCATCCTCGGATTCCATCATGCGTAAAATGCCGGTATAGAAAAACAAATACCCGCCCGGTGTGGCGAAGGCATTGATCTGATCATTGTCCAGCACGGTAAAATGAAAGGGCAGCGTGCTGCGATCGGAGACTGCGGCGATCTTCCTGCCTACTTCAGTTAGGTACGCCTGCCACTGATCGTCGGCCAGTGCCTTTTCCTGTCCCAGTACCTGCTCGGAAACTGACTGGCCCAGCTCAATTTCCTGGCTTTCGGAAATAAGAATAAACGATTTTTTCCCGCCCGGCCCGGTCGTCGCACAGGAAAGCAGCGACAGTCCCAGGAGAATAAATAATCCATGCCGGAAGAACACGCGCAATTCGTTCATGGTCTCAACCTACACAGTAGTGGCGGGTTTTAAACCCGCCCCCACAACTTAAATTTTCAATTTTTCAGCAATATCGCTGATATACGGCAATTTGGTTTCTTTGCCCTGCACAGCAAATAATATCCCGGCAATCGCCGAGCCGACACAAAAAATGATCACCAGCGCCCAGAAATAACCGGAGATCTTAGGAATCATGAAAATAACCGCCAGGACCTCCAGCATCAACAGCACCAATCCCTGCTTCCCATGATGCAGGGCGAACTGGTTATGGCGCATGGTAGTCAGGGGCACAAAACACAAAAAAGGAATATACGCCAGGATGGCCGCCGAGCGCCCCTCATCCACTGAATCACCGGCGGAGGGTTGCTTGTCGTTGATCGTCGGTTCCGGCTCGTCCTCGCCGAATTCCGGCACGCTTCCTGTTTCGAGAGTATCCATCATGCTCCCCCATCTCGGGTCCCGGAGACCCGCCCCGGTTGCGGCACAATACAGCGTTTTGGCGCCGGGGGCAAGAGACAATAACATCCGGTTCCTCACGTAAGAGATTTTCTGTCGGAAATTATCCCGGCTGCCTTGAATTTCTGTAACTTTGTGGATAACATCACGTAATATTGGGCCATGGTTCGGGTCGGGGTGACCCGGCTGGATGTTCTGAGGTTGAGTAGCTGAATTCCGGGGGAGGTCATGCCGCGCGAGAATACATTTCGTTCCGTTGTATTATCTTTGTTTTGCCTCACATTGGCCGCGACCAAGGTTGTTGCGTGGGCGAACGATGACCCCCCCCGCAAGCAGCTTCACGCCACGCGGATCCCCGACGGTGGGATCGAACTTGACGGCCGGTTGGATGACCCGGCGTGGCAGCAGGCGCCGCCGATTACTGATTTCACCCAGAAGCTGCCCGACGAAGGCGCATCGCCGACGTATCCGGTGGAGGTCCGCGTGTTGTATGACGAGGACGCGCTGTATATCGGGGGCCGAATGTACTGCGGCGATACGAAAAACCTGCGGTTGCACCTTGAGCGCAAGGATTCCCAGGGACCGGCCGAGCAGTTGATCGTCGTCTTCGATTCATACTATGACCGCCGCACGGCATATGGTTTCGGGATCAACAGCGCAGGGGTGCGGTTCGACCGTTTTCACCCGTCGGATGAGGAAGGGGACAAAGATTTTTCTTATGAACCGGTTTGGGAAGGCCGGACCGCGCTGGGGCAGGATTACTGGACCGCCGAAATGCGTATCCCCTTTTCCCAGCTGCGTTTCAATCGGCAGGATGAACAGCGCTGGGGCATCAATTTCAATCACTGGGTGCCCCAGCGCAATGAGGATGTTTTTTGGGTGATGGTGCCCCGTGACGAGGTGGGGTACGCCTCGCGGTTCGGCGATTTGACCGGGATTGAGGGGATTAAACCGTCCCGCCGCCTCGAAGTGCTGCCCTACGGTGCGGCCAACGCCCGGGTCATGGATGTCCCGGAAGAAGACCCCTTTCGCGATGACACGGAATTCGATGGTCATTTCGGCGCGGATGTCAAAATGGGCCTGGGTCCCAACCTGACGCTGGATGCCACGATCAATCCCGATTTCGGGCAGGTCGAGGCCGACCCGGCCGAGGTCAATTTGTCGGCCTATGAAACATATTTTGAGGAGAAACGGCCCTTTTTTACCGAGGGCAATAATTTGTTCGAGGCCGACGGCCCCGCCTATTTTTATTCACGCCGCATCGGACAGGCGCCGCACGGCCGGGTGGACGGTACGTTCCGCGATTTTCCGAATAACACCACCATTCTGGGCGCGGCAAAAGTTACCGGCCGGCTGGCCTCCGGGACCTCGGTCGGCGTCCTGGCCGCGGTGACCGAGCGTGAACATGCCCGGGGGTACTTCCCGGAAAGCGATTCAACGATTACCGTCGAAGTCGAACCGTTGACGACATTTGGTGTCATGCGCCTGCAGCAGGATTTCGGCGAGGACCAGTCGACCGCGGGAATTATTCTGACCGGCATGCATCGCGACATAGATGATGATCACCCGCTGCTGGGCAGCTTGCGCAAGGATGCGATCACCGGCGGCGCCGACTGGAACCTGCGGTTCAAGGACGGCATGTACGTGCTGGAGGGATATGCCGGGTTCAGCCATGTCCGGGGTGACAGCAGCGCGATACTGGCCGCCCAGTACTCAAGCGCCCATTATTTCCAGCGTCCCGATCAGGACCATGTGGCACTCGATCCGGCGGCGACATCGATGACCGGGACCGCCGTGTCGCTGGAATTTGCCAAGGAAAGCGGACGGCACTGGCTGGGCGGCGTCGGTTTTGAGGGCGAATCACCGGGCTTTGAATTGAACGACGCGGGCATCCTTAATTCGGCCGATGATATCGTGTACTGGGGGTATGGGCGATATCGTGAGACGCGGCCCGGTGTGCATTTCCAGGACTATTCAATCGAAGTGGAAGCAGTTGACGTTTTGAATTACGGCGGCATTCGGCAGGGTGCGGAACTCTCCCTCGCCTCCAACGCCACATGGAAGAACTATACCCGGACTTACTTGAACCTGGCCCTGGAATTGCCGGGGCAAAGCGATGATTTGACCCGGGGTGGGCCGCTGATGAAGACCAAACTCGAATATTCCCTGGAATGCGGGGTGCATAACGACCATTCGGCCACAACGGGTTACGGGATCACCACCGTTCTGGTCGGAGATGAACTGGACGGCTGGTTGTATTTGTTCAGCGGCGATTTTTCCACTCGCGTCGGCAATCGCGGCCAAATCTCGCTTGCTCCAACCTATCGCCGTCAGGAGAAATCGCGCCAGTATGTGGCAACCGTATCATCCGCCGGCGGGGGGGAGCAGACCTTCGGCAACCGCTATGTGTTTTCCCGCATTGCCGCCAGTGAATTGTCGCTGCAATTGCGCGTGAATTATTATTTCACCCCCGATTTGTCTTTGGCGTTATATGCCGAACCTTTTACTGCGAGCGGGCGGTTTTTCGGCCACGGCGAGCTGTTGCGCGCCCGCGACAACCAACTGCGGGAGTACGGCGCCGACGGCACAACGATCGGTCTCGATGAGGATGGCAACTATTTGGTCACCGACGGCGCCGCCCTATTCACCATTCCCAACCACGACTACGGGTATCAGTCATTCCGCAGCAATGTCGTGTTACGCTGGGAATTCCTGCGGGGCAGCACGCTGTATGTTGTCTGGCAGCGCAATCTTGAAGATGAGCATGACCCCGGTCGTAACGTGCGGCCGAAAGCGCTGTTTGATGCTTTTGACGCACGCGGCGAGGATTTTGTGGCTTTAAAAATCAGTTATTGGCTGCCGATTTCATAATTTGTACAAGTCAAGACTTAACCTGGTACCCCACCCGTTGGGCGGGGTACCAGTATCATCTTGTCACCCCCGCGAAGGCGGGGGTCCAGTTTCGACATTTACAATTCAATAAACTAAAAATGGATTCCCGCCTGCGCGGGAATGACAGAAAAAGGGGAATGATAGAAAAGATGCGGGAATGACAGAAAAGGTGCGGGAATGACATGAAGGGGCATTTCCCTGTATGGCAGGACCGCTGCGGATCCTGCCCCACTGTTTCCCGTGGATACAATAAAGAACCCCGGACCGTGGGCCGCGGTCCGGGGCGGGAAGGTTCTGGCTATTGGGTCTTGGGGTCAATTGTCATTGTTGGTCATCACGAGATCGCATACTTGCTGAAGTGAAAGATCTGGAACTTGACTTTTCCGTTCAGATCAGGGATGCTAATATTCTCAACTTGCCACACCCCGGTGCGTTCATTGAACCAATAGAGTTTCACCGGCTGGCCCGGGACAAAGTCGGCATCAAGCGTCAGAATTGCCGGGCGCAAGAACACCAGACCGTCCGGGGAGAAATCGAATTCGTACCAGGGACCGGCGGGGGTCTGTTGCTGCGTGGCATTGGCCGTGATCAGGACGTCCCTTTTCAACGAA
>JAGVQM010000018.1 GCA_020051695.1 Candidatus Zixiibacteriota bacterium
CATACCCCGCGCGCGGCGGGCGCGCTGCGCCGCCGCCCCGTGCCGGGAAATCATCCCCGCCGGCGGAACGAGCCGCCCAACACCAACGCAAAAAGTAACCCCCGATGATCAGCAATGGCCCCGCCAATGGCTCCTGAACCCCAGACACGCACACAAACCGATATTTTGTTTGTGACCCATAATTTTCCCCGGGATGATACTGATTTCGCCGGGCGGTTTATCTGGCGGCTGGCCCGCGAACTGACCGGCCGGGACCTGAAGGTCAGTGTGCTGACTCCGCACCATCCGGGAGCCAAAGAACAGGAAAAGATGGACGGCATCGATGTCCGGCGTTTCCGTTACGGCCCCGACGAAAAAGAAAATGTCGCCTATCGCGGCGACCTGGACCGCTGGTCGAGTTCCTCGGCGGTGACAATCGGCGCGACATTGCGCTTTTTGCGCGCGTTCAAGCGCGAAACCGCGCAGGAAATCTCCCGCCTGCGACCCGGTGTTGTGCATGCCCACTGGTGGATTCCGGCGGGATGGATGGCCAAAAAATCATACCGGTCGGCAGGCGCCAAATTTATCATCACCTCGCACGGGACCGATATCCGCATGCTCGCCGGCCAACGCTGGCTGAGATATTTTGCCCGTCGAACATATCGGGCGGCCCACGAGATTACCACGGTCTCCACGTGGTTGAAAAACGATCTCTGCCGCTGGTTTCCGGAACTGGCGCAAAAGATTTCGGTTATCCCCATGCCGGTCGACCGCGGCCCCTTCCTGCCGGGAAAACCGCCGCAAAACGACATCCCCATCGTCCTGTCGGTGGCGCGTTTCGTGCAGCAGAAGCGGCTGTTCGATTTGATGGACGCAGCGGAAATCCTGAAAGAGCGGGGGCGGCCGTTCCGGTTTCGGCTGGTCGGTGAAGGGCCGCTGGGGAAGGAATTGCACGACCGGCGGTTTGTCCGAGGGCTGGCCGACGAGGTAACACTGGTGCCGATGATGTCCGCGCAGGAACTGGCCGCCGAATACCGCCGGGCAGACCTGGTGGTCTTGTGTTCCGAAAACGAGGGTTTCGGGATGACGCTGGTCGAGGCCCAACTCTGCGGCACCCCGGTCATTGGGACCCGCTCCGGCGGCATCACCGACATTATCGAGGACGGCAAAAGCGGGCTGCTGGTCAATCTCGGCAAGCCCGAGGAACTGGCCGATGCGATTGAGTATCTCATTGTTGATGTGCAGGAACGCCGCCGGCTGGCGGAAGCCGGATTGCAGTCGGCGCGACAGAATTTCGACCCGGAACAAATCGCGCAGCAATTCATGAAACTATATGCAAGGAACTGACAGACGAAGCGGCGGGCAGTACGGCCCATGTTGATTACCCGTGACGAGCAGTCCATTATTCCTGTCGGCGGACTAACCCAAAATGTACAATGGACAGAAAAGACGGATTCCCAGCGGGATGCGGCAGACATGAAAGCACTGGTTTGCATACCGACATACAATGAGATTGAAAACCTGCCCCGGATAATCCCGGAGGTGCTCGCGCGCGACGCGCGGTTTTCCGTGTTGGTAATTGACGATAACTCGCCGGACGGCACCGGGAACTGGGCCGATGATGAAGCCCGGCGCAACCCCCGAGTCCACGTGCTGCATCGTCGGGAAAAACAGGGGCTGGGCCAGGCCTACTTGGCCGGGTTTCGCTGGGCACTGGAACGGGGTTTTGATTTGGTTTTTGAGATGGATGCCGATTTTTCGCATAATCCCGATTACTTGCCGCAGTTCCTGGCCGCCGCGGAACATGCCGACCTGGTCATCGGTTCGCGGTATATCAAAGGGGTCAATGTCATCAACTGGCCGATGAGCCGCCTGTTGCTGTCGTACTTTGCCAATGTCTACACGCGAGTGGTGACCGGTTTGCCGCTGCGCGATGCCACCGGGGGGTTCAAGTGCTATCACCGGCGGGTCCTGGAGAGTGTGAACCTTGACGCGGTGCGCTCCAACGGTTATTCATTTCAGATTGAGATGAGTTTCCGCGCCTGGCGGAGGGGTTTTACGCTGACGGAAATCCCCATTGTGTTTGTCGACCGTGAAATGGGCACCTCCAAGATGTCGAAAAAAATCGTGCGCGAAGCGGTCTGGATGGTCTGGCGCCTGCGCCTGTTGCGTCTTCTGGGACGTTTGTGAGGACCGAAAGCATGGAACAACCGGCCCCCGAGAGGGTCTCGCCCGCTCCGCGAATCTCGATTATCGTCGTTACATATAACAGTCTGACATATTTAAAAGAACTGCTCGCCTCGATCGGCGTGTACCCGCCGCAAGATCATTATGAAATTATCGTGGTGGACAACGCCTCGGCCGACGAGACCGCACAATGGTGTTTGTACGCGCCGCTGGAGATGCGACTGGTGCTTAACCACGAGAACCGGGGCTTTGCCGCGGCGGCCAATTTCGGGGCACAGCTGGCCCGTGGGGAACTCTTATTATTCTGCAATCCCGACGTCCGCTGGCTAAGCCCGGTCGCCGATCGACTCGCCGATTTTCTGGAAACGACCCCCGCGTGCGGCGCTGTTGCCGCGCGGCTGGTGTATCCCGACCGGAGTTTTCAGCCAAGTTGCCGTCGTTTCCCCACGTTCGCCAATATCTGGTTTTCGCGGGGTTCTCCCCTGTCGCGGACCTTGCGGCCGGCGGGCCGGAGATTCGAATACACACTGCCGGACTACGACCAAACGACCATAGTCGACAGCGCCTCGGGCACGTGTCTGCTGGTAACCAAGGCGACGTTCGACAAACTCGGAGGATTTGACGAACGCTTCTTTATGTTTGCCGAAGACACCGACTTATGCCGCCGCCTGGCCGACCAGGGCTGGCAGACATGGTTTGTCCCGGCTGCCACCGCGATTCACCATTGGGGCGGATCGTCACATGACCTGCGCGCGGTCTCCGGTCATCATATTCGTTCGATCAGACATTATTTCCGAAAACACTATCCGCGCGCACGGATCAGGAACTTCTTGTTGCGGATTTCACTGGCCGTGCTGGACATGACCCGCCACTTGCGGAAAAGGCGCGTATGACTGCGGGACTGTGGACATTTTATGGGACCCTTGTCGTTGCGGGAGCCGCATTCACGGCTGTTTTATTGAAATTGATTATCGTGCTTAGTCACCGCCGGGGCTGGCTGGATTATCCCGATTACCGCAAACGGCATGCGTACCCAGTCCCGCCGCTGGGCGGAGTGGCCATCTTTGTTGTATTGTGGGGCGCCATTTTTGTACTCATGCAGGTGCGGCCGGAGGCATTGGCGCTGTTTCGGCACGATTCGGTAACGATTTTCGCAGGCGCCATAGTCATATTCTTACTGGGCCTCTATGATGATTTCCGACCGGTGCGAGCCGAAGGCAAACTGATCATGCAAACTATTGTATGTATTTGGTTATGGGTTAATGGATTAGGTATCTTCCAACTCTGGGTGCCGACCGTCGGCGGCGTTGCCCTGGGCGTCTGGTCGCTCCCAGTCACTCTCATCTGGTTCATTCTGCTGGTCAATGCGATAAATATCATCGACGGCATGGACGCGCTGGCCGGCGGTGTGGCGCTGATCGGATTAATCTCGGTCATGATCATTGGTGTACGGGTGCAGGTTGCTGATGCCGTGGTCCTGTCGCTGATCCTGGCCGGGGCATTGGTGGGCTTTCTGCAATACAACCGGCCTCCGGCACGAGTGTTTCTAGGCGATTCCGGATCGCTGTCGCTGGGGTACTTTTTTGCGGTGCTGGCATTGTGGCTGCCGATCAAGCGATATACCGTTGTGGCCGTGTACGTTCCGATCCTTGCGGTTTTAGTGCCGTTGGCAGAGTCGGCCTGGTCGATTTTCCGTCGCCTGGCCCGGGGCAGGACGCCGACGGCGGCGGACCGTGGGCACCTGCACTATCGACTACTGGAACAGGGATTTACCGCAGGAGGGGTCCGGCTGCTGTTTTACGGATTGTCGCTTATCGGCGTGGCATTTTCGCTGGCGGTGGCCTATGGGAATCGCCGCTTCTGGCTGGTCGGCTTCGCCATTTTTGTATTGTCGCTCTGCGGGGGGTTGTATATGTTATTGCGTACACCCAGGGGGAAATGACCGTATAAGGTCGGCGATGAACACAGGGTTATATATCGATTTTGAGAAGCCGGTCATCGAATTGGAAAAACGCATCGACGAGATGCGCGAATTGGCGACCGACGAGAACCTGGAATTGGGCCGGGAAATCCGTCTTCTCGAACATAAGCTGAAAAAACTGCGGGAGGAGACGTTCTCGCGCCTAACCCGCTGGCAGCGGATTCAACTGGCCCGCCACCCCCTGCGGCCCTATGCCGCGGAATATATCGAATTAATGACCACCGATTATATTGCCCTGCATGGGGATCGGGCGTTTGCCGATGACCGCGCCCTGATCGGCGGGTTTGCCAAGCTCGATGAATTGCCGGTGATGGTCATCGGACAGCAAAAAGGCCGCACCACCAAAGAAAAGCTCGCCCACAATTTCGGCATGTGCCATCCCGAGGGGTATCGCAAGGCGTTACGCTTGATGCGGCTGGCCGCCCGATTCGGCCGGCCGATCCTGATTTTGATCGATACTCCCGGGGCGTTCCCCGGCATCGGCGCGGAGGAACGGGGGCAGGCCGAGGCCATTGCCCGCAACATCCGGGATATGGCCCAATTGGAAACGCCGATCGTTGTCGTGGTTATCGGTGAGGGAGCTTCCGGCGGGGCGCTGGGTGTAGGCATCGGTGATCGGGTGCTGATGCTGGAAAATTCCTGGTATTCGGTTATCGGACCGGAAGCATGCGCCGCGATCCTGTGGAAGGACCATCCGAACCCGGTGGAAAAAGCCCCCGATGCCGCCGAAGCGCTGCGCCCCACGGCGCAGGATGTCAAGGAATTCGGGATCATTGATGATGTACTCGCCGAACCGTTGGGGGGAGCCCATCGCGATCCGGAAACCCAGGCCCTGACAATCAAAAAGGCGGTACTGGCCCGGTTTCAGGAATTGTCCGCGCTCCCGGTCGTGGAATTGATCCGGCAACGGCATGAGAAATATCGAAAAATGGGGAAGTTTTCCGAATGAGGCGCTGACGGTGATGTCAAATATGCGCACGCCCGACAATCGCCGGTGCCGAACGGCGAATAAAAACATATATTTCAATCCGACGATGTGTGGTCAACGGACTTAGGATAGCTGGACACGCGTCGCGGTATGATGACATTGACGGATATTAGCCTGATGCTCAACGATTCACTGCTGGAGATCCTGGTCTGCCCGGAATGCAAGGGCGAGCTGGAGTATGACCGGGACAACGCGCGGTTGATCTGTCATGCCTGCCGGCTCAAATTTGCCGTCGAGGATGACATTCCGATCATGCTGGCTGAGGAAGCGGAGAAATTCTAGGTGGCCGCGCGGCTACCGCCATCGTGGAGGGAGAATGAAGTTATCGAAGTTCTGCGAAGAAGATTTGGTTTCATTTGACCTGAAAGCCAAGACCAAGACCGGAGCGATCGAGGAACTGGTGGATCTGGCCTCCCGCTCGACGATGATCCGTGACCGGGACGAAGTCCTGAATGCCGTGCTGGAGCGGGAAAAACTGGTCACGACGGGCGTCGGATATGGCGTCGCTTTTCCACATGCCAAGACCCGGGCCTTGAAGGGTATTGTCATCGCCTTCGCGCGTTCGAATGAGGGCATCGATTTCCAGGCCATGGACAAAAAGCCGGTACAGTTGTTTTTCCTGATCGCCGCCCCGGAGGACGCCATCGGAGCCCACTTGAACGTCATGGCCCGGCTGTCGTTTCTCATGAAAAGTGAACAAAACCGGCAGAAGTTGCTGAATGCCCGCACGGCCGGCGAAGTGTTCATGATCCTGGACTCATTGGATTAACCGCACGGCTTGTGACCAGTGGTGATGGGCTTGCCGAAAATTCGCCTTTTTACGGCGGGACCGTCTGCCGCGTATGTCTGGACCATCATCGCCGCACTCATCCTGAGCATCTCAGGATCATCGGTTAAACATGCACTATCTTCTCTGGTGATCCGCACGGCCTATGCCCCCTTCTACTCACTCAATGCGGGGCTCAAGGAAATTCTTTCAGTGCGCCGCGACAATCGGGAATTGCTGGCTCAGGTTGTCGCATTGACCGCGGAAAACGCCCATCTCGCGGAGGCCGGCCGGGAAAACACGCGGTTGCGCGGCATGTTGGATTTTCGCATGCGGAGCGGCTTTGCCGTCACACCCGGCGAGGTGGTCGGTTCGCCTGCCGCGCCTGTGCGCGGCACGATCTGGATTTCAGCCGGACGGGGACCAGCCCTCAACGTCGGCTCACCGGTCATCACTCCCGAAGGATTGGTCGGGAATATCGCCGACCGCGCGGGGGGGCTGCTGGTAGTCCGCTTGTTATGGAACCGGGATTGCCGCGTCGCCGCCATAGACCGTCGCAGCCGCGCGGTGGGACTGGTCCAATGGGAATCCGGCCCCGACCTGGCTTTCAACTATGTTCCGGTCGACGGCGACATCGCCGTCGGTGATACAATCATCTCCTCCGGGATGGGCGAGCGCTATCCGGAGGGGATCCCCATCGGAGAGGTCCGCAGCGTGGCGGTGAATCCCTCAACGTTCTTTTTGTACGTGGCGGTCAAACCTTTTGTCCGCTTTGAGACACTCGAGGAAGTATTCATCATCCAGTACGCGCGTCCATCGCCATTAACGGAGATTGACCGATGACCACCAGACTGATTCGCTGGCTGCTCGTCTTGCTGTCTGTCGTGGCCTATCAGGGGCTGCTCGCGGAATACCTGTGTCCCGGGGGAATCGGGTTGCGGTATGACCTGCTGGTCGTCTTCCTGGCCGGACTGATCGGCGGAGCGGCCCGGGGTGCAATCGCCGGAGGATTGGTCGGTTTTATCACCGACTGTCTGACCCCGAATTATCTGGGCTGGGGCATGATGGTCAATGCCACGGTCGGTCTTGCGGCCGGCATGTCGCGGGACCGTTTATTCCTGGAACGGGCCGCTGCCCGCTGGCTGGTGTTTGCTGTGGGTATAGCAATCCATGAAATTATTTACCTGCTGCCGGTAAGCGGATTCGACCCTAGTTTGTACGGCAAAACACTCCTGTTTGATTCATCCATTTCAATGGCCATTACCTCGGTCGTCGGCACTGCCGTACTGGTAACCCGCCAGGCCTGGCGCAGACCGGTCACCGGCGGGACATCGGTTAATTCGCCGACCTGAGCACCGGCATAATGGGTTGATGATATGACATTGGGCACGCGGCGTACGGTCATAATGGCCGCAATCCTGGCCGGGGCTTTGTTTCTGGCAGCCCGGCTGGCCTATCTGCAGGTTTTCCGCAGCGAGCACTACGCGCGGCTGTCTCAGGAAAACCGGATGCGGGTGAGTCCCGAACCGGCGCTGCGCGGATTGATTGTCGACCGCAACGGCGTCGAACTGGCCGGCAACCGGCCGTCGTTTGTTGTGTCGGTCGTCCCGCGTGAAATCGGCAGGCATAGTGCCGTATTGGAAAAACTATCGGCACGCCTGGGCACGGAAGTCGACGAGCTGCAGGCCCGGGTCGCCGCGGGCAGATCAATGCCCTATTGGCCGGTGGCGTTGCGCCGGGACATTGATTTCCAGTCAATCTGTTATTTTGAGGAGCATGTCGAACAATTCCCCGGCGTCCTGTTTCAGACCGCGGCTGTCCGGCGGTATATCCCCGGAAACTGGACCGGCAATGTGCTGGGTTATACACGGGAGGTGACCTCACGTGATATTGAAAAACAACCGGCCATGGGACTGCGGCCAGGCAACTATATCGGGGCCGCCGGGATCGAGAGGGCGTACGACCACCATTTGCGCGGCGCCGACGGCCTGCGGTATCTCGAAGTTTCCGCATTGGGCCGGATGGTCGGTCCGATGCCGGGTATCGCCGACAAACCGGCGGTGGCCGGTTCGGTCACGATGCTGACCATCGATCGTGACCTTCAGGAACTGGCCGATTCCCTGCTTGGCGAATATGGCTCCGGGGTCGCGGTCGCCCTCGATCCGGCCACAGGTGAAGTATTGTGTTTCGTAAATCGTCCCGGGTTTTCGGCGAACCTGTTTTCCGGCGTAGTGCCGCAAGACGATTGGGATCGACTGCTGGCTGATCCCCTGCGGCCATTGTTGAATCGGGCCACAAAAGGTCTATATCCGCCCGGATCGGTCGCCAAACTATGGATCGCGGCCGCCGCGTTGGAAAAAGGAGTAATTGATGAGAATACGACATTTACGCCGTGTTACGGCGGGCTGCAGATCGGAAACCGCTATTTTCGCTGCCATAAGCCCGCCGGTCATGGCCGGTTGTCGTTGGTCGACGCCATCGCCCAATCGTGCGACGTGTACTTCTATCAGGTGGGATTGAAGCTCGGCGTCGACACCTGGGCCGAATATACCAAAGGTTGCGGGTTTGGCCGCAAGACCGGTATCGATTTGCCCGATGAAGACGCTGGTCTGGTCCCCGACGTCGATTATTTCAATCGCCGCTATGGCAAAAAAGGCTGGACGAAGACATTGGCGGCCAACCTGGCTATCGGCCAGGGCGAACTGCTGACCACTCCCTTACAGGTGGTCCAGGCCATGGCCGGGCTGGCCAATCGGGGGCGGGTGATGCGGCCGCATTTTCTGCGGGCTTATCAGGCGCCCAACCATCCCTGGACAATGAGTACACCGGAACTGTCCTTTGAGTTGCCCTTCCATCGGCCGACAATTGATTTATTGATTAGAGGCACCCGCGCGGTCGTGGAGGACGTGCATGGTACCGCACACTGGCTGGCTGATAAACGGTACACGATGGCCGGCAAAACGGGTACAGCACAAAACCCCCACGGTAAAGAGCATGCCTGGTTCGCGGCGTTCGCGCCGGTGGATAACCCGGTGATTGCGGTGGTTGTGCTGGTGGAGAACGCCGGGCATGGATCAGTGGCGGCCGCACCGATCGCCAGAAGCATCATCGAAGCATACTTGATGAAAAACTACCCGCAAATATTGCCGCCGCCCAAAAAGGTCACACCTCTCCCCCTCCCTGCCGAAGTGGCAAAGGCCGACTCCCTGGAGAATCGCTAGCCTCCGACCAGCGGGTTCTACCGCCGCCGTGTTCGGGAGGATGAGTCACTCTGCCGCCCCGAGGAGGACGAACTGCCGGACGATGAGCTGTTCGAGGATGAACCTGTGGAGTATCCCCCGCCGGGGCTTTTGGATGTTGACGTCGAACCGCCGCTTTTGGTTTTGGACGTCGAGCGTTTATATGTGCTGCTCCCGGTCGAGCCGGACCGGGATTTTGCGGTTTCGCCGGAATTTTTCGGTGTCCCGGTGCGAACACGCGTTTCGCCGCCGGCCCCGCTGTTGGAGCGGGAGGTGTTTGTTTTGCGATAAGTCTTGCCGGTGGAGGATGTAGTGCTGCGCGATGATTTCCGTACCGCACCAGTTGCGGTATTATTATCGCTCTTTTTCACGACCCGGTAAGTCGATGGAGAGGAATCCGCAGCCCCACTCTTTTTATAGGCAGTCGTCCCCAGCCGCGAATCTGACCGCGTCCGGTAAGATTTGGCAACGGCAGTGCGGGAACTCTGCGCGCGGTAAGCCGTACGGGCGCGGGACTTTTGGGCCTTTTCATGGGCGGTGACATAGCGGTAGCGATACTCGCGGTTTCCCCCGTAATAATCATGGTCGTGGTTCCAGTACCCATAATGGCCGTACGCCCAATGATGGCGGGGATACCAGTAATAGGAATCCCAGTACCACCAGTCCCTGTACCATGGATCAATATATGGATAGCTTACCCCCCACCACGGTGAATTCCAATCGGACCACCAGGGATTGTAATACGAATAGTAGGGATACCCCCAGCCGGCATGGACATACACATGCGAGCCGGACGACCACTCATCCGAATAATAATCTTCGTCATTGCGGTCATACTCATCATCAACTTCAAAAGCGCGGGCCAGTTCCTGCACCAACTCGCGATCACAACCCTCTTCCTCCAGCCGAGTCAGGGCCTCACCGTCAAGTTGCCCGTCCAACCCCAGAGTTTCCACAAATTCCAGGATATCGCCGGTGGAATAACCGGAATTGCACAGTTCGATGATTTCGTCAACGGTTAGAGCGTTGGTCGTGGCAGCCGCAAAAAAGGTTACCACGTTCAGGGAAAGGATGGTAAGAATTCGCCGGATCCACATAATGCACACTCCTACGTCTAGCGTTCACTGTATATTATACGCCTTGGGGCCGCAGGTGGAGCAAAAAAATGCCTGCTTATGGCAGGGCAGTCGATTCGGCGTGGCGTATCCCCTTGACCGGCAATCCATATGGGAGTTCCGTCGGCGCGAAATAAAGTTGACATAATGAAATAGATAACTAAGTTGGCCCCAGCGGGGTGGCGATTATGAAACAGGCCTGGCAATGGATTAAAGAGTATGATCCGGTGATGATCGGGGCGGCGCTGGCGCTGTCGGTAGCCGGCATCCTGCTGATTTACAGCTCCCAGCACTATGCGACCGCGCAGCATTTCCGCGATTTTTACCTTAAACAAATAATCTGGCTGGGGATCAGCCTGGCCGGTTGTTATCTGGCGATGGTCGTTCCCCTGCGGGTGCACGAGGTTTTTGCCTATGTGTACCTGATCGCCGTTTGCGGAGCGCTCATTGTACTATTCGTTATAGGACGACAGGTCGGCGGGGCAACCCGCTGGGTGGTTCTGGGCCCGGCGTATATTCAACCGTCGGAATTGGCAAAATTGGCGGTCACCGTTTCACTCGCGCGGTATCTGGCCTACACGAAACGGCCCATCTTATCGGCGCGGACTTTGCTGGGAGTTTTGCTGCTGGTCGGGGTGACAGCGGTGCTGGTCCTGCGGCAGCCCGACCTGGGGACCTCACTGGTTTTCTGGGCCGTAGCCGTGGTGATGCTCTTTTGGGCCGGGGCCAATCCGCTCGTCTTGTTTTTGATTTTGTCGCCCGCACTCAGTCTGATCCTCGCCTTCCACTGGATAAGTTGGATCCTCTTTTTTGTGTCGGTCCTGGTGGCACTGCACCATTTGCGCCCGAGTTTATGGGCAGCATTGGGAACAATCGTCGCCAATCTGGCCTTCGGCATCATCACGCCCATCGTTTGGAACAGTCTGCTGGATTATCAGAAAAAGCGTATCCTGACGTTTTTGGATCCCGGCACCGACCCCACCGGCGCGGGGTACCAGATCATCCAATCCAAGGTGGCCATCGGCTCGGGGGGCATTTTCGGCAAGGGATTTTTACAGGGGAGCCAGAGTCGGCTGGATTTTCTTCCGGCGCGCCACACTGACTTCATTTTTTCGGTGGCCGGAGAGGAATTTGGTTTTCTGGGGGCCGTGATTATCATCGGACTTTTTGCCCTGCTGCTGTGGCGCATGATTTCCATCGGGTTTCTCGCGCGGAACCGCTTCAACTGTTTTCTGGCCGGCGGGATCATGGCAATTGTCGGTTTTCAGATGCTGGTCAATATCGGAATGGCCCTGGGGCTGGCGCCGGTGACCGGCCTGCCGCTGCCGTTTGTCTCCTATGGGGGCAGCTCCCTGATGGCGTTCTGGTTCATGATCGGCCTGTTGGCCAATGTGCACCGCCATTGGCAGGAATACTAAGTATGCAGGCCGGGATTTATAGCTCCTCGTTACGGGCAATATGCGCCCCGGTGCGGATCGCGGCCGATTGGATCTACGCCGGCGGTTGCGTCATTTGCGGGCGCGAGTGCCGCGCGGCGCTGCCGTTATGTGAGATCTGCCGGCGCCGGCTGCCGGTCTTCACGGAGCCACTATGCCCGGTGTGCAACCAGTTCATTCCCAGCCGACAGCCACATCGCAATTGCATATCCGGGGCAGAGCTGCCATCGTTGCTGTGGTTCTCCGGTCTGTTCGATGCGGGCTACCGGCCACTCATTCACGCGTTAAAATATGAGCATGAACGGGCCATCGGCACATTTTTCGGAAGACGCATCGGCCGCCATCTGCAGGAGTCTTTGCCGGAGGATGGGACAACAATAAAGGTCGTTCCCGTGCCGCTCCATCCCTCGCGGGAAAGCCGGCGAGGGTATAATCAGAGCGGGATCATCGCCGCCGGGGTGGTCCGGACGACCGGCTTGCCTTTCGTGGAAGGCGTACTGCGGCGAGTGCGCCGCACCCGTGACCAGACGCGCCTGTCCCCCGAGCAACGAATTGCCAATGTGACCGGTGCATTTGCAGTGACTGACCCCGCTGATTTCGCCGGCTGCCGAGTGATTCTGGTTGACGACGTCTGGACCACCGGCGCGACGATTAAAGAATGCACCAGGACATTGGCCGCCGCCGGTGCACTGGATGTACAGGCGGTCGTTATTGCGCTGGCCCGTCCTCAGGCAACGGTATCCTGACCTGCCGAACAGAAGCGACACGGGGAGAAAAATAGCACCCAATGTCGAAAAAAAAGACCACAACCCGGGACACCATTGTCCTGACTCCTGAATTTGCCCGGCGGCTGGAGGAATTTTTAGATCACCTGCGTCTGGCCGGGGGGCGGGCAGAGACGACCACGATGGCTTATCGCCGCGACCTCCACTCCTATTTGAGTTTTGTCCAGTCGCGGAAAACGCGCAACATCGATAAAATCACCCCGGAGACGGTCGGCGCGTATATCGTCTCGGCACAGATGCGGAAGAAAAGCCCATCGACCATCGCCCGTAACTTATCAACTATCAAAAGCTTCCACGGTTTTCAGATGAAAACAGGACGGGCGTCGTCCAACCCGGCGCGCTTGCTGCCGACCCCGCGGATCGGCCGTAAATTGCCGATGGTACTGACTGTCGAGGAAATCAACCGCATTCTTTCGGGGCCGGTGGGTGGGAACCCGCACCACCGGCGCGACCGGGCCCTGCTGGAAGTCCTGTATGGCTCAGGGCTGCGGATTTCCGAATTGGGGGGATTGCGGCTTTCCAATTTGCTGTTGGCCGAACAATTGCTGAGGGTGTGGGGCAAGGGTAACCGTGAGCGAATTGTGCCTTTGGGGAAAACCGCAATCGCGGCATTGGAATTGTATCTGGCAGACGGTCGGTCGAATTTCGTGGGACCGCGCGCGGAGGATTTTGTGTTTTTGTCGGCGCACAAGCGACCTTTTTCGCGCATGGGACTCTGGCTGGTGATCCGCCAGTGGGTGGAGGCAGCCGGGATACGTAAAAAGGTTACCCCCCATACGTTCCGGCACACATTTGCCACCCACTTGCTGGAAGGCGGGGCCGACTTGCGGGCAGTCCAGGCCATGCTGGGCCACGAATCGATCAACACGACTCAGATTTATACGCACCTTGACCGTCAATACCTGAGGGAAGTCCATCGGGCGTATCATCCGCTGGAACAGGGAAACCGCGGCGGCGGCGGGTAAAGATATTCTAAGTATTATGATTCGAGGTTCCGAAATAGAATATAGTGGTGCTCGCGGCGTCCTGCGTCCTTTGGGGTTTATGGGGTAGTAATGATTTGCGCGTTCCGACAGGCAGATGAACGGACCGGCCGGTTGATCAAAACCGCGCTCGCCGAATTCGGCCCCGAACTGCACCGCTTCGGCAATTTCGACCAACTGACCCTGCTGGCATCTCAGAAGTATCTGGATTTGATTTTCTTGCCCTGCACCGGGACGCTGGGCGATGAAATCACCCTGATCAAAAAAATAAAAAATATTCCGGTGCTGGCCTTTATCCCGCTGGTCGTGCAGCGCCTGCACCCTGCAGCCGAAGACCTGCGGTCGTTGATCGATGCCGGCGTTGATGAAATCATCGAGAACGATCTGGAAGAACCGGTCACGAATGCCCGGCTGCGGATGGTGGTCGGCCGCAGCTTTCGCGATGTGAACATGAATCCCTCCTCCCGGCTGCCGGGACCGGTGATGATCGAGAAAATCATGCGCCGGAATATTGAGGAGGGCGGGCAGTTTGCAGTCTGTTATGCCGACCTCGATGATTTCAAGGCCTATAACGATTATTACGGGTATTTTTCCGGAGATAAAGTGATCAAGATGACCTCGCAGGTCATCCGGAACGTGGTCTATGGCATACAAAAAACCGCGTTCGTCGGCCACATCGCCGGGGATGATTTTATTTTCATTATTGACGCGGCGCAGGTAAAAACGATATGCAGCAAGGTGCTCAGGGAATTCGATCGCCGCGTGCCGGAGATGTATGAACCCCGCGATTTGAAAAACGGCTTCATTATTTCGAAAAACCGCCGCGGTTCACCGGAGACCTATTCATTGATGTCGCTGTCGATTGCCGTCGTGATCAACAAAGACCGGATGTTCGACCATGTCGGTGAAATCTCTCATATGATCGCCGATTTGAAAAATTACGCCAAGACGCTGCCCGGCTCGAATTACGTCGTGGAACGGCGCAAAAAGTATTAGTCCCGCCGCAGCCGATGAATCAGGCGTTTCGGCAGCCAAAGTCGACCAGCGAGTTCACTTCAGTGATCACGGCAAAACCGTAGGCCAGGTTCGTCAATGACGCCAGATGCATTTCTTCGGAAACGGTAGCTGTGCCGTCCGCCGGGAAAAATACACGGTAGTCACGGTAATAGGCATCGCGGGCCGTCGATTCGCAGCAGAGATTGGTCATCACCCCGCAGATAACCACATCCCTGATTTTTTGCACGCGGAGGACCGTTTCCAGATCGGTGTGGTAAAACGCGGAATAGCGGTGCTTGAGCACTACTTTTTCATTCGGCAGCGGCGCTACATCGGGATGGATTTCGCTGTCGGGTGTGCCGTCGATAATCAGGTCCTTCCACCACCAACCCATAATCCCGGCATCGAGACCGTCGGGGTGATGGACGTGGCGGGTGAAAATGACCGGGCGTTTGGCATGACGAAACGCGAGAATCGCCTTAAATACATTCGGGATTATCGTCGCCCCGGCCGGCAGGAATGCCGGTGCGCCCTCGGCCAGAAAATAATTCTGCATATCGACCACGAGCAACGCCGCGTGATCGGATTCAAGATGCAGATGACCGCGGTTATACCGTGCGACCAGCCCCAACCATTCGCGGGTTTTGGCGGGGAGGGATTTTTTGGTTACATATGTCATAAGAGATTACTGACCCACGCAAGCGGCGGGGTACCATGCCGCGAAGGACAGAGGCTCGATTACAGCCCACGGCCCGGTTGCCGACAATTTGTTTGACTCATAAAAAAGCCAAAACCATGTGGTTTTGGCTGTGGTTATCGTTGCCGGGGCCAGAATACTGAACCATCACCTGCCGCCCGATTGTTCATCTTTTAGGATTTCCTCGGCCAGCGACAATGCCACGCCGGAGAGCATGACCTCGACACCCAGCCGCGTAAAATCACCGGAGATCAATTCGCGGGTGACATTGGCGTACAGCGAACAAGCGGCCTCGCGTTCGACCACCAGCCCGGACAGACGGCCGGCGTGCTCGCCGACAAAGGTCACCTCGCCGAGTTCATCAGAGCAAACGAACCCCGTGCAGTTGTGCATTTGCAGGTGTCCGCCGGAAGTGTAAACCACGACCATTGCGCCGGTCTTCTCCCCCGCGCCGGTGCGCGCGGCGGAATACAACTCGAGGACCAGCATCCGGCGTTCTTCGTTGTTGATCAGTTTCAGCCGGTGATGGTCGGACTGAAAATCGCGTTCGGCGACCTGCAGGCAGTCGCTGATGCGTTCAATATCGGCTTGTTCGAACATAGGCGTTACTTTTCGGATTTAACGTCATTGTCGACTTTGGTTATCTCGTCGGTCGATTTTTTCAACTGGTCCTGGGTGTCCCTGAGCGCCCCCTTGAACTCCCGGATCCCCTTGCCCAGGCCCTGGGCAATATCAGGGATGCGCTTGGCCCCAAACAAAAGCAAAACCGCGAGAAAAATCAACAGCAACTCTTGCGCGCCGAGCCCACCGATCATGGCTCACCTCCGCCGTGATCCGCCGGTTACAAAAACCACCAGCGGAAATACACAAACACCAGTAACACAAACAGCACACTGACAAAATTGATTTTAATCAGCAAACCAAAAGTCAACGTAATGGAGAACACATTGATGGTCAAGGGCGCATGCCGCAACGGCCCGGTTTGATCCTGTACGCTGACATAGGGTTCGGACCCAATGCCGATTGCCAGGTGTTTGACGAACAGGGTCTTGATTGTGCCATCCGGCAAAAACGACCCGACGACGTCCCCGATTACTCCGCCGAAAATGGCGGCAAGTATCATCGCCACCAGCAAGAATGTGATTTCGCGTCGGTTCATGCGACTTTGGCCCTCGTTCCCCCGGCCGCCCTGCCCCCCGCGAATGAACCAAGCACTGATTCAAACAGGCGGCAGCCATCGGCCGAACCCAGGATCTCTTCCATGGCCCGCTCCGGGTGCGGCATCAGGCCCAGCACGTTGCGCCCCTCATTCAAAATCCCCGCAATCTGCCGGGCCGAGCCATTGGGGTTATACTCATCGGCGATTTCGCCGTGGGGCCCGCAATAACGGAACGCGACCCGGTCTGCGGCTTCCAGCTCATCGAGGACCCGTTCCGGGGCGTAATAATTCCCCTCGGCATGGGCAATCGGAATTTTCAATACGGCCCCCAACTGCACACTATTTGTATACGGCGAGTCGGTCGTTTCGGTTTTCAGATAGACCTGGCGGCAGGAAAAACGCAACGCCCGGTTGCGCAGCATGGCCCCCGGCAGTAACCCGGCCTCCAGCAGCACCTGAAAACCGTTACAGATCCCCCACACCAGGCCGCCGGATTCGGCGAAGGCGATGACCGATTTCATAACCGGTGAAAAACGGGCAATCGCGCCGGCCCGCAGGTAATCGCCGTGGGCAAACCCGCCGGGAAGAATAATGACATCAGATCCCTTCAGATTCGGATCGCCGTGCCAGAGAAACTCCACCGACTGGTTGAGCCGGTCACGCACTGCACAAAAAGCGTCATAATCGCAGTTTGAACCCGGAAAGGTGACTACGCCGAATTTCACTTGAAAACCTCCACGGTGTAGGTTTCGATCACCGGGTTGGCGAGCAATTTGTCGGCGATCTCCTCGGCCTTTTTTCGCGCCGTCTCGGTGTCGCCATTGGTCAGCTGCAGTTCAAATACTTTGCCCGACCTGACGCCGGCAACACCGGTGTACCCCATTGAACCAAGGGCATTGGCGATCGTTACTCCCTGCGGATCCAGCACGCCGGGCTTTAAACGAACGGTTACAATGGCTTTCATTGTTCTGCATCCTATCGCCCGTGAAAATGCAAATTCCGTCTCCTACAATAACATATACGTCAGCCGACAGCAAGCGTGCCGATTATAGTCCGGAATTTCGTCACCCCGCCCCCGGTGGAGCATTGCCGTTTTTTGATTCGTCACGTCCGCCGGGGTGACGGCCGTCCCGATCCGCGCCATGTGCTTTGTGAGATATGCGCCGCCGACTTCTGCCGTCGGGCAACGACTCCCCCGACAGGCCCGAGCGCACCAGCAGGACCGCCTCGCGGGCCAGCCCATAGAGGATATAGACGGCCACCAGCGGAAAGATGGCCAGTTGATGCAGGGACAGCAGGGCAATCCCGCCCAAGGCCATGTATCCCCATTTAATCCGCTCTTTTATGGTCCGGAAAGAAACCGGGCGTTTTTCATATTCGATGTCGGAAACCATCAGAAACGAGCAGCCGAGAATCAGCGTGACCAGGAATTTCACGTACCGCAACTCACCCCACAATTCATAGCTACCCAGCGTGTAGCCGGTCAGCGCGGCGGCAGCGGCAGGGATCGGCAGTCCCTGGAAATGCGGTTTGGGATTGTACTGGGCGGTAAGATTGTAGCGCGCCAGACGGACTGCGCCGCACATGACATAGACAAATCCCAGGACCCAGCCCCATTTCCCGAGGTCCTTGAACTTGAACGAATAGAAAATCATCGCCGGGGCGACCCCGAAACAAACCATGTCGGCCAGCGAATCCAGCTCAATGCCGAAAAGCGTTTCGCCACGGGACATCCGCGCGACAAACCCATCGAGGCCATCCAGGAAAAATCCCAGGATAATAAACCAGCAGGCCTGCACCGCCTGACCGTCCGCCGAGGACATAATGGAAATAAAACCGCAAAACAGGTTCCCCATCGTAAAGACGCCGGGGAATATGGGGCGGAAATTCCGCATTTAACTCTCCGTGGCGCAGCGGGCCAGGGCGGTTGCGCCGCCTTTGACCCTGTCGCCCGGTTTAACCAGAATGGGGAGATCAGGCGCAAGCACCAGTTCGGCCCGCGAGCCGAAACGGATCAATCCAACGCGTTCGCCGGTTTGCACCTGCTGTCCCTCCGTGAGGCGGCAGACAACCCGCCGCGCCAGGATTCCGGCGATAAGCGAAAACTCGATTTTGCCGTACACGGAATTGATGACGATAACCGCCTGCTCATTTTCCCGGGAGGCCCGGGGATCAAAGGCCTTGAAAAACCGTCCCGGCCGATACTCCACCGATTCGACTGTCCCGGCAACCGGCGCGCGATTGACGTGGACATCGAACACCGACAAGAAGATCGCAATGCGGTTGCGGCCGTCAGGGTCGGCGGCCACACTCAACACGGTGCCGTCTGCCGGGGACACAATCCAGCCGGCTCCGGCAGGCGGCTGCCGGTCGGGGTCACGAAAAAAATACGCTGAAAACCCGGCCAGGACCAGACAGACGAACCCGGCCGACAGGAGGATTTTGCTGCCGGACCACCAGCCCCCAACCCCGCACATCAGGGCCAGCACGCACGCCGGACCAACAAACCGCCAACCGTCAGTTTCCATCCCCTGCCTATTTCCCCAACGCGCTCGTATCGTGTCCTCACGGACGGAGATTAATCCTCCGCCAGCGCACGGTTGATAGTTTTCTCCACGTGTTTGAAATACACCGCATCATCGAAACAGCCGGCGATCTCCTTTTTCGATAGGCGCGTGGTTATCCGCGGTTCCGCCAGGACCAGGTCGTGCAGGTCCCCGCCGGTTTCCGCAGCGCGCAGAGCTAGCGGCTGGACGATGTCGTAGGCCTCGTCGCGGGAGCCGCATTTACCGGTCAGGGCGTTCAACACGCGCTGCGAATACACCGGGCTGCCAAACCGCCGGAGGTTGTCTTTCATGCGCGCCGGATCGATACGCAGGTTGCGCAGGATTTCGGTGAAGGTCGCCAGCATATAATCCAGCAGGACCGTGGAATCCGGCAGGATCACCCGTTCGGCCGAGGAGTGCGAGATATCGCGTTCGTGCCAGAGGGGGATGTTTTCCATTGCCGCAGTGCTGAAACCGCGCAACAGGCGCGCCATTCCGGACATTTGTTCGCAGCCGATGGGATTCTTTTTATGCGGCATCGATGATGACCCGCGCTGGCCCGGTCTGAAACCCTCCCCGATTTCACCGACCTCGGTGCGGTGCAACAGGCGAATTTCCAGCGCCATTTTCTCGATGGACGATGCGCACAACGCAATTGCCGCCACGAATTCCGCGTGCCGGTCACGCTGGATGATCTGGGTCGAGATCGGAGCGGGCGTGATACCCAGCTTGCGGCAGACAAACAACTCCACGCGCGGGTCGATATTGGCATAATTGCCCACCGACCCGGAAACCTTGCCGGTGGCCACAGACTCGATGGCGGCCATCAGCCGCCGCCGCGCCCGGATCATCTCGGCATACCATAGCGCGAATTTCATCCCCAGCGCGGTCGGTTCGGCAAATACACCGTGCGTCCGACCGGCAATCGGGGTGCCGCGATATTTTTTGGCATAGCCGCGCAAAACGGCCAACAGCGGTTGAAAATCCTCCAGCAGAAGTGCCCCGGCACGGGACAACTGCACGGCCAGCGCGGGGTCCAGGACGTCCGAAGAAGTCAGGCCAAAATGGAAATATTTGGCGTCCTCGCCCAACGATTCGCCGACGTTGGAGACAAAGGCAGCGACATCATGGCGGGTCACCGCTTCGATTTCGGCGATCCGCTGGGGATCAAACCGCGCGTTTTTGCGGATGCGCGCGGCAGCGGCACGGGGAATGCGGCCGATGGAAGCCCAACCCTCGATTGCGCACAGCTCAACTTCCAGCCAGATCGAATATTTGCTGGCGTCTGTCCACAGTCCGCCCATCCGTGGGCGCGTATAGCGTGGGATCATTGTGACCTACTTGGGCACTTTGGCCCAGTCTTTCAGGAACTGATCCAACCCGCGATCGGTCAGCGGATGTTTGACTATTTTCTGCAATACGCTCCAGGGAATCGTGGCCACATCGGCCCCGGCCAGTGCGGCTTCCACCACATGCAACGGATGGCGCAAAGAGGCGGCCAGAACTTCAGTCCCAAAGGCATAGTTGTCAAATATGGCCACGATCTGCTGAATTAGCTCCATGCCGAAATGCCCGGCATCGTCCAGCCGCCCGATAAACGGGCTGACATAGGTCGCGCCCGCCTTGGCGGCCAGCAGGGCTTGCGTGGCATTGAACACCAAAGTGCAATTGGTCGCGATTTCCCTTTGGGCCAGACGGCGGATGGCTTTCAACCCCTCGGGGATCATGGGGACCTTGATTACCACATTCGGACCGAACTCCATTAATTTTTCGGCTTCAGCCACCATACCGTCGGCGTCGGTCGAGACGACTTCCAGCGAGACCGGCCCTTTGCACAAGGCTACGATCTTCGGTACGAGTTCTTCGAATTTTTTATTTTCCATGGCGACCAGACTCGGATTGGTCGTCACGCCATCGAGCACACCCCAGTCGGCAGCTTCTTTAATTTGCTCGATATTGGCAGTGTCCAGAAAGATTTTCACCTGTGCTCCTTTGTCCCTTCACCATCAACGGTTACCGGGAATAAAAGCACTGCGGCAGTTCGATTCAAGGGTATTCTACTCGGACCAGATACAGCCCCTCGGGCGGAGCGGCTTGTCCGGCCAGCCGTACGTCGCCGGCAGACAAAATCTCCCGGAGATGTCCGGGAGGCCAGCGGTGGCGCCCGATATCGACCAGAGTACCTACGATCAGCCGCACCATCCGGTGCAGGAAGCGGTTAGCGGCAATCTCAAAACAGGCCTCACGTTCGCCGCGCTGCCAAAAAGCAGTAGTCACATCGCAGGTACAGTCGTCTTTAAGCGAGCCGACACGGCAGAATCCGGCAAAATCATTCTTGCCGATCAACAGGGCTGTTGCGGTTTCCACTGCGGACCAGTCCAACTCATCCGCAATGCGCCAGGCCAAACCGGCGGCGAAGGCGGATGGTCTGTATGCCAAACGGTAGCGGTAGGTTTTCCGCACCGCCGAATACCGGGCGTGGAAATCCGGGGCGCAATCCTCGAGCTGCAATACGCAGATATCATCAGGCAACGCCGCATTGAGCCGTGGCCCAAAATCCAACGGGAGCACCATCTCGGTGTCAAAATGCGCAACCTGGCCCAGGGCATGGACGCCAGCGTCGGTCCGCCCGGCCCCGGTGATCCTGATGTCGCTCTGCACCAGCCACCGCAGGCATTTTTCGATCTGCCCCTGCACCGTACGCGTGCCCGGCTGCACCTGCCACCCGGCAAACCGCGCGCCGTGGTACTCGACTGTCAGCTTATATCGGGGCACTCAGATAGTCCCCCTCGACCAGAGTAAAAAAACCAGCCAGCCCAGAAGCAGCCCCGCCAGCCAGTAACCGTCGATGAGATGAAGACCGGTCTTCGCCCGTGAGCGGTATTGCCGCGCCGGATCGAAACCACGGGCTTGCAGGGCCAGAGCAAAACGGTCCGATCTCCGGGCAGCTGCAGCGAAGACCGGGATAATCATCGACAAAGTCCCGTACAGCCGGGCCTGGATCTTCCCGGAAAATTGCAGTCCCCGGGCTTGTTGGGCCAATTTGATCAATTGTGCCTCCCCGGCAACTACCGGCGCCGAACGCATGGCAAACCAGACGATATAATAGAGCAGGTGAACCGGGACGCGGAACACACGTAGCGGGGCGCAAAACCACAGGGTGGCCCGGGCCAGCTTTTCCGGCGTGGATGTGGTATAGAGAAATAACCCACCAAGCACCAATCCCAAGAAACGAACGGCAAAAAAGACTCCGCGAGCCAGCCCATCCTGAGTGAACGATTTACCCCAGATACTAAACAGCACGGGGCCGTTGACCGGCGCAAATAGCCAAAAGACAACGGCGATGACCAGCGCAGCGGGTAGGGCACCGAACCAGCGACGAAAAACATTCCGGGGCGCAGGGGAAAACAGCATCTGGAGCAAAACGATAATTCCAATGATTATGCCGAATCCCACCAGGGTCTGAGTCAGCAGGAGCCACGCAGTATATGACACAAGGACTGCCAGCAACACGCGCTGATCGGGGAGCGGCTTTGTGTGTGTCGTCGAACTCATCATGCCCACACGCTCATAATACGGCGCAGGGCCGGACCGGCACAAGACAAACACTTGCCCGGCGATCGCCGGAGATGTTTATTTGATTATATGAGCGGGAATGATGAATCAGCGGCGACCATGCACAACGCAACATTCTGGAAGTATGTGCCGTTTTTGATCTTCTCCCTAGCCCTGGCGGCACGGGTCATCGTCCTGCTGCAACTTGCGCACAATGATCCGGGATTTGATGAGCCCATGGTGGATTCCCGGTGGCACTTGTTGTGGGCCCGGGAGATCGCCGCCGGCGACTGGCTGGGCTCGGCCGTATTTTTCCGCGCGCCCCTTTACCCGTATTTCCTGGCCGGGATCATTACCCTGCTGGGTGACAATCTTTGGGTAATCAAAATTATTCAAGCCCTGATGGGGTCTCTGACCGCGGTACTGGTCTTTCTGCTGGCCCGGCGGGTGTTTAATCGGCATGTTGGCGCCGCCGCCGGTGTGCTCTGGGCCTTGTGGGCCACGGCGATGTACTATGAGAGTGAATTCCTGATCCCGGTGCTGGCCATCCCCTTGAACCTGTGGGCGTTGTACCGGTTGGCCGGAGCGGTGCGGGACAAACGGCTCACGCCACGAACGGCATTGTGGACGGGATTGATCTTTGGTTTTTCGGCTATCGCGCTGCCGAATATTTTGATTTTTGTGGCCGGGTTTGTGGCCTGGGCTTTCTGGCGTTTTCCGCTCGCGAAACCGCAGCGACGACTGCTTTGGGTCCCGCTTTGCGCGATGCTGACGGGAGTTTCGCTGCCTATTGCCGTGGTAGCGGTGCGCAATGCCGTGGTTGCCGATGATTTTGTGCTGATCGCCAACCAGGGTGGGATCAACCTGTATCTGGGGAATAACCGGCAGGCCGACGGGCTGACCATGATCATGCCCGACTTGCGGGCCGACCGGATGGGTGATTGGTCTACCTTTACCCGGATCACCGATTCGCTGGCCTGTGCGCAGGCGGGACGCGCATTGAAACCGTCCGAGATCTCCAGTTTCTGGACCGGCAAGGCAATCGATTCGGTGCTGGCCCATCCGGGGGTCGAACTTGGGCTGTTGGGCAAAAAATCGTTCTATTTCTGGCATGGGTTTGAAAACGGTGATCAGGGCGATATTTATCGCCACGTCGAAAATTCCGGATTATTGCAGGCGGGGCTGTGGCACAAGGTCATCTGGTTTCCGCTGGGATTGGTCTCCGCTTTGAGTCTGTGGGGCATGTGGCATGCGTGGCGCAGCAACCGGCAGGCGGAGCTGCTGGCGGTTTTTATACTGGTATATATGCTTTCGGTCATCGGGTTCCTTGTCACCGCCCGGCACCGGTTGCCGGTGGTGCCGCTGATCATCATCTTCGCCGTGTGGGGCGCAATCCGCTTGTGGCAGGTCCTCACGGAGAAATCATCATGGACCGTCAAAGGCAGTGCCGTTGTTTCATTGATCATCCTGCTGGTGGTGACCAATGTGAAGGCGTTCGATGTCGGTTTGGCCAATGATATCCAGTATCATTACCAGCAGGGCATCGTCTTCGACCGCAAAGGGGATCTCAATCGGGCAATGGCTGCGTATCAGCGGGCGCTGGCGATCTGGCCCAACCACTTCCCGTCGCGGCACAACCTGGCCTATGATTTTTACCGCCAGGGCGATCACCAGGCCGCGATCGAACATTTCACCTGGGCATTGGGCGCGCGGCCGGGTGACGCGATGGCGTTGAACAATCTGGGGCTGGCCTACCGGGAGTCCGGCGACACTGCCCAGGCGTTCGGCGCTTTCGATCTCGCACTGCGTTCAAATCCGCGGATGATCGAAACTTATCTCAACCAGGGCGATACATACCGGAGTGCAGGCACACTGGACAAGGCCGAGGCGGCCTACATTGCGGCCCTCACGATTGATTCCACGTTCGGTCCGGCATTCAACAATTTGGGATTGTTGTATATTGACATCGACCGGCGTGATCGAGCCGAGGAAATGTTCATGCTGGGGACCAAAAATGCGCCGGATTACCCGTATTGCTGGCTGAACCTTGGCGCACTGTTTTTGGAAACACAACGGCCGGACTTTGCCATCGGCGCCCTGAGCAATTTCCTGCAACTTCGCCCCGATGTCGCGGCGGCCCGAGTCAATCTGGCCATGGCGTATTTATCCACCGGCCGGGTGAGCAATGCCCGCGCACAACTGGAGCAAGTACTTACGGAGCACCCGGATAACGCCCAGGCGCGAGCCCTGTTGGAACAAATAATCAACCAGGGAAAATGATCGGCGAAGGTTGCGCAATCTCATTGATTAAGGATAACGGAAGATGACGTTTTGATTGGCAGGATTTTATGATTATGTGTCGCGTTTCACCACCGGAAAAATCTGGTCAGCAACAAGGGGACACCGGGCCTCTTTGCGCTGTGTCAAAGCCCAACATGTGAACAATCTTGACCACGAGACCAGGAGAAATACCAGGTCCCGGACGAAAGCAATTTACATTTGGGAGAATGCCCATGATCCGTCGCACGGTTATCGCGTTGATCCTTTCTATTGGCTGTCCGGCAACGCATGGGCAGGCCGATTGGCGCATTGAGTTTGAAAGCAAGACGGTTATTCCCAATCAGGCAGCTGTCAGTGTGGGCGTCACCGGGTGCTGGGAAGTCCCGCTACAAAGGTTTCTCATTCCAATAATCGTCCGTCCACTCGATACCGGCTCCTTTTGGACCGGGGAATTACCGTATGATTCGGGCGCGGTTCAGCGGGGAGTGTCTTGGAATTGGAAGAGCCCCTGGGCGGATGTGCAGGAGGCGGTCTGGCCCGTGGTACCTGTAACACCTTATGCCACGGACGGTGACATCGGCTACGACGGCCTGCCTCCGGACCATTTCGCCATTCTGGCCGAGGGTGGGGGAGTGACCACTTCCGCCGAACCGACAGGCCGGGTGTTCGTCACGCTGACTTTTGCTGTCAACGATAATCCGGGCCAATTCGAATTCGATACTGCCTGCCTGGCTGATGATCTTGATGCTTTATCCCTTATTGATGGGGAATTTCCCCCCCTGGATCACGGGCCGCGCAGTACCGGCGCGTGCACGTTCAACAAGGGGGTTATTACCATCGGCGGCGGTCCGCCGGAATTCGATTTGTGCATGGATACTGCATCCGTTCCGCCCGGGCATCATGCGGTGATAACATTGAGTAAAGTCGGCGCGGCGGTCATCGGCGGACTGGACCTGGTCATCAGCTACGACCCAACGCTGGCGTTCCTGAACGCGATTCCGGTCGGCGACCTGGCCGCGTGGGAGTATTTCACCTCTCGCCAATCGGCACCGGACAACCGCGGCAGTGGTCTTACCGGAATCCTGCGGTTAACCGGTATTGCCAACATGCCGGACGGTGTCACGCCCGATGAGTCGGTTTATTCTCCCGCAGGCCCGCTGGTCGAGCTGACTTTTGCCGCACCGGACAGTGACGATTTTATCGGGGATTGTTTCCACTTGCGCTGGACTTGGTTCGACTGCGGTGATAATGCCGCCTCGTCGGTGATGGGCGATACGTTACTTGTCGCCCGGGGAATCCTAAATGTGCTGCCCGACAGCGCGTGCCTGGACGGCCATAAGGGAACGACTCCGTTGCCGAATCTTGGTTTTTCTGACGGACGTATCTGCATCGTCTTGCCCTAGGCCGACTGCGGTGATTCCAATCCAAACGGCAGCGAGCGATCGCCTTGTGCAGGTCAACAACAAAGTGCGGACCCGCAGACGATAAAAAAGGCCGGATGCCACCCCATCCGGCCTGTATTATTTCATGATCCTGTACTTACTTATTGAGAAGTGATTTCAATGCGCCGGCTTTGGCATCGAGGTCGGCATAGTCCTCTTCAGGGAGGATATCGCGGGCTTTGGCGATGTAGTCTTGTGCCGCGGCAACGTCGTCTTCGTCTTTCCAGTTTATCGCCAATTGGTAGCACATGTCCACCAGTTCGCGCCAGAGGTCACGCTGTTTACCATCAGCAGTTTTCCGGGCGAGTTCAGCGGTGAGTTCCCTGATGCGTTGTTCGAAAAACTCGCGGTCGGCGGGGGTAAAATCATCCTTGTTCAATGCAGGATATGAGCGGTCAAACCCGGCATAATTCTGCCCCAATTGAGTACCGAGCACCCGCTGCGCTTCGGCCCCGCCGCCGGTGTCGTCATCTGTCGGGAACGGCGCATTCGGGCGTTCGGCCAGTTCCAATTCGCGCCCCTCAGGCAAACCCTTATCGCTCAATTCGGCCTGAGCAGTATCACCGCGAAGAATGATGATCTTCCGCTCGGGCAAGTCCGCTTGGGTGAGATTGCGCTCCCGCGCGGCCTGCACCGATTTCAATTCCTCGAGGGGAACCTCGTGGGGATCGTATGACGGCGCTCGTTCATCCCGGCGGTCGGCCGTCGGGGCCGGGGGAACATCCTCGGCCACAGTTTCCGGCAATTGCCCATTATCTGCCGCTTCGGCGAATGCCGGCTCCCCTCCCTGTGCCGTTGCAGCGTTCTCGGCTGATTCACCCGGGAGAGTCGGGGCCGATTCCGGTCCGACTTCCGGGGAGGTGAATGTCCGGGACGGCGCGGTTTGAATAATCGGCGCCGGGTCCGGGATTTCGCCCTCTGGCAGCATGGCGCGGGTAATAAAAAATACCAAAACCAGCGCGGCAGCGGCGGCGGGCCAGCCATATGCTGGACGATACACAAGCCACCGGATCAAGTTACCGGATGACCGTTTCCGGTCCTCCGCGAGACGCTGTTGAACACGACCGGCGAAAGTATCCCAATATTCCGGTCCGGGGTCGGGGACGGCCAATCCTGAGGACGCGCAGTCGAGCGCCAGCAATTCGTTTTGGATTTGCCGGCACACCGGGCATTCCTCGAGATGCCGCAAAACCCACTCCCGGTCGGTAGCCGTAACCGACGCAGTACTAACGGGAAGCAGTTTCTGAATTTCAGAGCATATGGACATTACGATGTTGAACCCTTCATCCCCTTCAAGTTAATCCTCCACCCGACCGGCAAATCAACCACAGACAATACACACCAATCTCGATTTTACTCCCGCATTTTTTTTAATTCTTCGGTTAAATCTTCACGGAGACGATTCCTGGCCCGCGATAACCGGGACATAACTGTCCCCATCGTCAATCCCAAGACTTCGGCAATTTCCTCGTATGAGCGATTGTCTTGAACGCGTAAGATAAATACTTCCTTAAACTTAGGTGGCAATTTTTCGATTGACCGTTCCAGTTTGGCAACGAATTCCCGCCGATAATGCTGATGAACCGGATGTTGGGCATCCCTGTCCGGCGAAATAATCGCCTCGATCCCCGGGTTTTCTTCAATGGAAATCGTTGTTTTTTTTCTCCGTAAGTAATTGGTGGACAGGTTGATTACTACACGGCACAACCAGGGGCTCAGCGGGCGGGCGGCATCGATGCGTTCCAGCGCCCGATGCAGCCGGATAAACGCCTCTTGTGCGATATCATCGGCTACATCGTGAGAATGCACCATGCGGTAAGCCCAGCGATAGGCGGCCTGTTGATGTAATTTAACCAGTTGCTCAAACGCAGACTGGTCGCCCCGCTGAGCCAATTGAACCCATTGGCATTCTTTTGGATGACGGGCCCAGGATGGCGGCTGATCCTTTTTGTCACTCACGTCAAATCCCAAAAAGAGAGCGAATTTCCCGCCCTGTCGGCCGGATCAACCGACCGTACGGGAATCCGTCTCCCCACACAACATTTTGATGATAAAAATCTCTGCTGCCGGCAAATCGGGCAGGATTGACATTTTGATATCTTTCTCGGCCAGATATAGCAACTCAATTCCCTGCAGCAAATCTGCAGTCGCAAAACGGGCCGCCTGTGGACGCATCAGCTTGACAACATAGGGATTCATCCCCAATTCGGCCGCGATTTCGCTGTCGTTTGTTGTCGCAGCCAGCGATTTGATCCATAGCAAACGAAAAATCGCGCCGGCCACCAGCGGCATCCAGCCGCTTTTCGAACCCGGCTCGGCATATAACTGGCGGATAACACGCACGGCACGGGAGACATCGCGCCTGCTCAGCGCGTCGGCGATGGCAAACCCGCCGAAACGATTATCGGCAAAAAGCACCTCATCGACATCCGCCTTTTCGATCCGTCGTTGGTCCCCGATATACAGAATAATCTTACGCAATTCGGCTTCGTAAGCCATCAGGTCTTCGCCCACAAGTTCGGCCATGGCGGTGGCCGCCTCCCCGGCGATCGACCAGCCCAGATCTCCGGCGATGCGGTGCACCCAGCCGGGGCGCTGCTCGGGATAAATCGGTTTGAAAGTCTCTACCGGGCCCAACGCTTCGAGGAGTTTGTAAAACTTTCTCCGCTTGTCGACCGCCGCGGCCGTGGCCACCAGCGAAACATGCGGCCCCCGCGAGGCCAGGACGGCGGCAAGCCGCTCCTGCTGCGCGGCGTGTGTTTTTTCGATATCGTGAATGATGACCGCGACCGCATCATCAAACAAGGGCATCGTCAGCAGGATACTTTCCAATTCGGCCAGGTCCCAACGGGGAGCGCGAAAAGTATGTACCGCGTGGGGGGCGCGCGCACCCAGCGCGGTCCGCCAGCGCCGGGCGGCGTCCACACGCAAATATTCCTCGGGGCTGATCACCAGATAGAACGGCCCGCATCGTCCCGCCGCGATGTCTTCGGTGAAACTCACCATCCCCCTCGCTTCATCGGGGAAACATAGGGAACCACGGCGGATAAAGCAATCACCAGCTAAAAACTTGATGCGGAGAAAATGGGAATCAGTCGAACACCGACGGGTCAAATGCGGGATTTTCGCGCAGCTTGATCCAGTGCAGCAAATAGGGAATTCTCTTTTTATAGGCTAAGGCCTGATTTAGGAACGGTTCCAGACCCCGGCCGCAGTTGATGAGCAGGTTGACCTGCCCGACAAGCTCGTCACTGTCACAAAATATTTGCAGGATTTTTTCTTTGAATAATTGCGGATTCACCTCGGCAAACTCCAGCAGGGCCAGGAGGGCGGCGTAACGGCATTCAATCGCGGTCCCCATATACTTGGCGCGAAAGCTGATATTCAATTCCGGCACGGTAAACGACACCACGCCCAGTCCGCGTTGTTCCGGATTTTCCAACGTATGGCTATGGAAATAACATTTCATCCTTGACCTCAGTGCCTGATAAAAGCAAATCGAATGCCGGTGCTCATCCTGTGCCCGGGGGATTGGCCCGGCCGGCACGGCACGGGACGAAGCTGCCGAACAACTTATGGGACAACAACTAAGCAATCTGCGATTGATCCCGGCTGTGTCGTGAAGGGAGACCGCGAAATCTTAAAAACAGCGATTACATGAATCCTTTTGCAGGAGAGTGAGGAATGGTTGTAAGACGGGCCGTTATACACGTTCGAACGGATCGAAGAGTTTCTTGTATTCCAGCATGGCGAACCTGTCGGTCATGCCGGCGATATAATCGCACACCAGAATGATCGTCTCCTCACCGGCCATGCGCCGGCGGAACCCCGGAGCGATCTGGTCGGTGTTGTTCATGTAGGCCTCGAACAACCGGGTCAGGATCAACCGTGCTTTCTGTTCCATGCGGATCAGGCGGTAGTGGCGGTACATATGCTCAAATAAGTGTCTTTTCACTGCGGCGAGTTTGGCGGCAAATGGCGTGGAGAACGCCACCAGGACTTCCGGGCAGGTGCGCACGTCATCGGGAGTGCTGATACCGAAGTCATGCAGCCGGCGCGTGGTCGTATCGACCACATCGGTCACCTGGCGGTCGATCATGCGCCGAATCAGATGATGGCGGCGCTGGCGATCATCCAGGTGGGGGTAGACACGCTGCGATTCCTCGTATAATTCCCGCCAAAGCTGCAGAGTGCCCAATTCCTCCCAGGTCAGGATACGGGAACGGAGCCCGTCGTCGATATCATGGGAGTTGTAGGCAATCTCATCGGCCAGGTTGACAATCTGCCCCTCCAGCGAGCATTGCCATTCCGGATGAAAATTCTGCGGCGTGGGAAGGTCGTAGATGGTCTCGTGTTTGACGATCCCCTCGCGGGTTTCATAAGTGAGGTTCAATCCCCGATATTCCGGGTAGCGTTGTTCGAGGATATCCACCACCCGCAGACTCTGCCGATTGTGAGAAAACCCATCCGTGATGCCGTTGTCTTTCAGCAGCTTATTCAAGATCGCCTCGCCGGAATGTCCGAATGGCGTATGGCCCAGATCGTGGGCCAGGGCGACGGCTTCGGCGAGGTCTTCGTTGACCTGCAGGGCCCGGGCCAGCGAGCGGGAGATCTGGGCCACCTCAATGGTATGGGTCAGCCGGGTGCGATAGTTGTCGCCCTCGTGGTTGACAAAGACCTGGGTTTTGTACTCCAGCCGCCGGAAAGCCGCCGAATGAATGATCCGTTCCCTGTCGCGCTGAAATTCGCTGCGATAGGGGTGCACCTGCTCGGGATATTGCCGGCCGTTGGTGGAGGCCGCGGCCTGCGCATACCCCGCAAGGGTCAACCGTTCGATTTCCGCAAATGATGTGCCCATCACCTCAAGCTCACGGTCCGGCTTCGGAACATTGGAGTAATATACATATGACGAACACAAAACCGAAATACAAAACGGGGACACAGCCGGTGTCCCCGTTCGAATATTCACCGTGCGCCGATCTCACCAGCCCGGCGGTTGTTCCAGGTGCGCGGAGTGGAATTTCAACACCTCGATCAGCCGCAGCGGAATCATTTGGTTGTGATCGGCCTTTAAACCGCCGCTGCCGTTGTACAGATGGAACTGGTAATCAACGTGGCCTTGCGCCGCAAGGTCCTGGGCGAACAGGGCCGACTGATATTGGAAACCATACTCGTCGTCCGCACCCGCATCAAGATACACCGCGACGTCATCCAGATTGTCGTGGTATTGATCCATGGCATATAAGGTACGGACATCATGTTCCAGCCACCGGTCCCAGACTTCGAGTTCCAGATATGTATGCTGGTCGAAGGGCAGGTCGAAATAGACGATATCAGTGCGGTTGGGGATGGTGTCCCGCACAGTCCACGGCCGGGTATAATTGAGGTCCTCAGTCGGGGAAAACGCGACCGCCATCGAGTAAAGCATATTCGAGATAAAATTGGCGGGATTAGGGTTGTCCCGGGCGGTTTTAAACGACGCAAAATCCCCCGGCGGCAGGTTGTTTTCGATAAAGAAGTACTTGAACAATCCCGGGATTCCCGCAGTCGTAACGCCGCCGTCTCCGGCAAACGCCAGCGGCGCATTCATCGCCGATACCGAACTGAACAGATCGGGATATTTGATGGCCAGTTTCATCGCGGCCTGCCCGCCAAAACCGATGCCGCCGATAGCGCGGGCATTGCGGCCTCCCGCGGTGTGCACGGCGAAAACGCGGTCGATTTGGTCTACCAGTTCCGGGGCAATCAGATCTTCATAATTGCCAGCGACACTGGAATTGGCGTACATTCCCAACCCATACAGGTCCGTGGCTTCGATAGTGACGACCAACATCGGCTTGATCTCACCACTGGCGGTCAGATCGCCAAGGATTTCGCCCAAGTTGAACATTTCAAACTGGTTATGGTTGGAACCATAATCATGCAACAAATAGAGAACGGGGTACGGCCTGCTGGTACCCGGCATGAGATTTTCGTCGGGGCTATAGACGTAGACCGTTCGCGCCGGTTCATCGCGAAGCGCATTACCCTGCAAACTAGGCCGGCCAAGTGATTGGTTCCAGCGATGGAATGCAGTTCCTCCCTGCACCGAATCTACCGGGTTTTCCCGTTCACTACATCCGGCCAGGAAGAGTACCCCGGAGCACAAGCCCAGCGCGACCAGCACTAGAATCGTCTGTATAACACGTTTTTTCACGGTTTTTCCTCCCGCCGGTTAGAACCGGTATTTCGTCGAGATCAGGAATTCGAATTTATTCTGCGTATATTCGCCAGGGAAGTTGTCAAACTGCCCGTCGTCGTTGACATCCATCAGTTCATCGATCGTGCGGGTGCCGGAGAATGAGGCATTCAGCCGTCCGGACAGTTCCCACTTTTCCAGCAACAGCGACACACCGCCACTCAAACCGTGCCGCGAACCATAATCGGGCAGATACGGTTTAAGGGTCTCATCCGGAACCGCTGTCTGGTCAAAGCAATACCCCCCGCGAATGATCCAGTTTTCATTGAGCAGATATTCCGCGCCCAGGGATACGGTCATCTGGTCCTCATAGTTCAGCGGCATCACATACTCTTCGATGGGCGCGAGGTCCCTCATATGCAGTTCGTGGCCGCCGTCGTTAAACTTGAAGCGCCATTCATCCATCTGCGACCAGAAAGTCCGTACGACGTCCAACGCCAGTGTCCACTGGTCATTGGCCTTGTAGGCCACGCCGAAGGCCAGTGAACCCGGCAGCTTGAGGTCCAGATCGAACGGTGTCCGGTCGGAATGATAGCCGCCTTCGTAGTAGTCATTATACGTCGTATCCGCCTCCGGACCACCCAGCCCCCCGTTATCGGGGAAGATCAACCAGAGATTGGAGATGCCGGACATGCCCACGGTGACCGGGGTCTGGCCGGTGAGACCGATAGTGGTCTTTTCGTCGTATTTGTACAGCAACCCGGCGTTGGCGCCGATCCCGTAGCCGTTACCATCAAAGTCCATCTCCCCGATAAACCAGTTGTACGGGAAGACATCCTGTGGGCTGCCCCAGACATTTTCAAACAAATGAATCCGCTTGAATACCAGGTCGCCGCGTTGAACCGAAAGCCCCACGCCGGCGGAGAGCTTATCCGTAAGTTCCATGGCCGCGGTCGGATGGAAATCCCAGACGTCAAGGTCCATGCGGTGTTCGCTCTCGGTGAGGATGAAAGTTTCGTTATACCAATCGTGGGTGCGATACAAATCCCACAGGTAGTTGGCGTCATGCGCCCAGTACAGTGCCGCGCCGATCGTCAGCCCCTCGACCGACGGCAGCTGCACAAAGCCGCTGAACGTGGGGTAGGGCAACGGCCGATCCTCCGGATAGCGTTCGCCGGTCTTGAGACTGAAACCGGTGCCCTGCAAGTCGGCGCCGGCAGACGGGGTATAGGCCGGACGGGGATCGACGACAAGAAGCGTAACATCCAGTTGGTTTTCCTGCAGTTGCGTCAAACCGGCGGGGTTCCAGTACGCCGCGCTCCAGTCATCGGCGATCGCCCGAAACGCACCGCCCATACTTAAAGCCCGGGCCCCGACACCTGTCGTCGCCAGACCCGAAGCCGCAGCAGTACTGCCGACCAGCAACAAAACAGCAACACAGACAAAAAACGATCGATATCCTGACTTCATGCCCTGACTCCGTTTATCTGATTGTTTATTATCTACATCTCCCGGAAGGATTGCTTACTCAATAGTAGTGCAATTACCGATTTCCGTCTTTGTTTCACTCATCCCCCACACACCACGCCTTTGCAAAAAGTCTCACCATTGTACAAAATCCCTGCTGGTGATGTCAACCCGTTTTTAGGTTTCCCCCGAGGCATGAGTAGGCATCGTTAAGCTTTTGACAACAGTTGTATCTGCGCACCCCGCATACAGATACTTCCCCCCTGCCGCCTTTCCCGCGCCGGGGGACATATCAATCCAACCGCGCGGCTCACCGGCCGGCTTATCGTAATAGGCGCTTGAATCCTAAATATTCCCCGCTTGCACCAAATTTCCCGATTTTTCCGGGCAAAACGCGGCTCACGCGGCATTTCAGCCGAGGGCCGTAACCCGAGTAATCGGTTGTCCCGAAATCCTGCGCGCCGGTCCCGGAACCACTTATCGCTCAATGGCCGCCGCGCAAAGCCCGGGCGGACAGAAGTTCTTTCAAGGCCGGATGCACGAAAATGCCGTCCTTGCGGATGAGCACATCATCAAAATACACCTCGCCGCCGCCGTATTCCTTGGTTTGAATCAATACCAAGTCCCAATGGATGGACGATTTGTTCCCGTTGGGGGCTTCGTCGTAACACTGACCCGGGGTTAAGTGTATGGACCCGAATATCTTTTCGTCGAATAAGGTGTCTCGCATCGGGTGTTTGATGTTGGGATGGATTCCCAAAGCAAATTCGCCGACATATCGTGCTCCCGGATCAATATCCAGCACTTTGTTGAGCTTGGCACCGTTGCCACCCGCACAATCGGCTTTGACAATCTTGCCGTTTTTGAACTCGAAACGGATGCCTTCATAAAGGACCGACTCGTTCAACGAAGGCGTATTATAGCTGATCACCCCGTTGATCGAAGTCCTGACCGGGGCGGTGTACACCTCGCCGTCAGGAATATTGCGGTGTCCATCGCATTTGACCGGCGGAATACCCTTGACCGAGAACGTCAAATCGGTCCCCGGCCCGACCAGCCGGATCTTGTCGGTCTTTTTCAGCAAATCGACCAGCGGGTCCATGGCCTTGGACATTTTGGCATAATCGATATTGCACACCGAGAAATAGAAATCTTCAAAAGACTCGCGGGAGGTCTCGGCCAACTGCGACATGGCTTCGTTGGGATAACGCATGACCACCCAGCGGGTGCGTTTGACCCGCTGTTCCAGATGTACCGGTTTATAAAAATATTTGCGGTACCAGCCCATGCGCTGACTGGGGACATCGGCCAGTGTGTACGAATTGTCGGCGCCCCGGACGGAGATATAGCAATCGATATCTTTCATCATGCGCAGGTGCATCTTCCCGAAATCCTTGAGCTGCTGCTCGCCGGCCCCGAGAATCCACCGCCGCTCGACATGCTCGTCATTAAAATACCAGAAAGGCAGTCCACCGGCATGGGCCACCTCGGTAATAATCTCCTCGACCAACGGCGCGGTTGCGGCGCCTTTTGATTCGACCAGTACTTTGTCGCCGGGTTTGACTGCGGTGGAATACACCACCAGGCTTTTGGCCAGGACACTCAGACGCTTGTCTTTCATCTACTCTCCCCTGCCTTGTCTGGATTGCAGTGACATAACGACTTACGCTTTCCTGAGGCCATAATAAGCCGGCCGGCGGGGGGCTTGTCAAGACCACCGCGATCGATTTTGCCCATTGCCGGACAGGCAAAGGCGGCAATCACCGCCGCTGGACGCAGCCGCAGGGAAAAAACAGTGGAAAAATCGACAACCTCCAGCAATATTGTGCGTAGAAGTATCGGCTCCAACAGGCGGCTCGGCCCGGCGTCAGACGACGGGAAGTGTTTCCTGGGGACGCGTCCTTTGGGGGCGACTGGTTTCGACGGAGTCATTGAGGAAAAGTTTGCCCGTCGAGGTGCCCACTTTGCCTCGCTAAACAAGTGGGAACAAACTAAACGCAGACGATTATTCGTATGCGCTCGCGGCCTAACTAAGGCTGCGCCGTGGCCACGGGGAGGGCCTCTCAGTCCTGTGTCCCACGTCGCTGGGAGAGGCTAGCTGAACGTCACGCTCGGGGACCGAGGCGAAACTCAAACCGAGATAGCCCGACACGCGGCCTGTCGGTCGGCGGCGGGCCGGGCGAATACATAAATAGACCGACTATACGGGTAGACGGCTTTTCTGACGGGCTTTCGGACGGGGGTTCGATTCCCCCCGCCTCCATTTGATATAACTCTTTATCAATAAATTGATTACATAGGGACGGGGGTATTGTACTCCCATCCCATTCTGGCCGAATAAACTGCAATAACGCCGAACAACTGGCAACGGAAATCGTCACGTTTCGGTCACACTGCTTCGTTGCATTATGGCGCTTCTTCCTGATGTAAAATATTTATGACAATATGTAAATATTACTTGACATTCTGACGACTATTATTTACAATGGCTTTTGGAAGCCCATTCAACAAACGATGGTGGTCAGATGAAGACAAGCTTGAGAAGATTCAGATTCGATCGCGGTGAACTCAGCCAGCAGCAGCTGGCTGACATGGTCTCGGTCTCACGCCAGACAATCATTTCAATCGAACGTGGCGACTATGCCCCGTCGGTTAAGCTAGCCCTTCTGTTGGCTGCGAAGCTCGAGACGACAGTAGAGCAGCTGTTTCAACTTGAGGAGAGAGATTATGCTTAAGAAGGATTCAATTTTCTGGTGGGCGACAGGCATCTTCGTCTTGGCCTTAGCCCTGTTTGCCGTAAAACAGAACCAGTTTTGGCTGGCACTGATGATCGGCTCCTATCTGCTTCGCCCGACCCTGGCCTCTCTTGGAGTTGCCAAACGCTATGTCGATGAACGTCAACTGAGCATTCAATATCGATCAAGCAACATCGGGTTTGCTGTGATTCTCATCGTGTGTGTCATCTTTGCTGTCAAACTCGGAGCCGAAAATAACCCTGACTTCGAACTGTTCGCCGCGGCTATCATAATCGGACTTGCAGCCAAAGCCCTGTTCAATGCCATCCTCATTAAGGACCTCCGTAAAACTGCTTCCAGAATTCTCATCGGTTTGGGACTTCTGGTGGCGTTGTTCGCATCTCTTGACGCAGGATCGTTTGCTGGCATCATCATATCAGTTCTTCCGGGATTGGCGATTGCCGGTCTAGGATTGTTTGCCAGCAAATATCCGCGAGTCATCGGCGTTGTCAATATTGTCCTTGCTGTGGCTGCCATGATCTTTCTCTTAACCTTCAAGGAGGGCTGGGGGCAAGTAACTACAGCTGCCGTAATCGGGATTCCCTTGCTCATCGCCGGGGCCGGCTTGCTGAGGGCGGGGCTTAGAGACGCCGAGATCGCACCAGAGGTAGATACGCAATAGATTGGGGCGCGCCTAAATCCGGGCATAGTGGTTGGGTACTCCAAATACAAGAGACAGGAAATACACCCTCTAAGATTAAGGAGTAATTTGTATGCTGGACAGGAAAATGTGGATCATCAGTCTTGCCTTTGCGGCTGTTGTCAACCTAATGCCAAGCACTGCAATCGTCGCAGGCGAACCGCAGAAGATCACTTCGACAACCTCTGTTGAGGAACTGAAGAGACTTGCATCAGAAGGAAACGCTGACGCCATGCTTGAATACGGAGAACGGTTGGTGCAGGGACAGGGAGTAGACTCGAATACCACGCAAGGACTCAGTTGGCTTCAAAGAGCAGCCGATGCCGGCCGGAGCGAAGCCTGGTATGATATCGGCTTCGTTTATGCCAATGGCGTGGGCGTCAAGCTCAATCTGGCGGAGGCAGTGAAGTACTTCCGCAAAGGCGCTGAAGCGGGAAATGCCGACTGCCAGACAAGTATGGGGATGCTCTATCAGGCCGGGGACAAGATTCCGAGCGGATTGAAATCTGATCCGGTTGAAGCTATGAAGTGGTACCGGCTGGCGGCGGACCAGAACCATTCCGAAGCGATCCAGCATTTGGCCATGCTCTACACAATGGATCAAGGAGTCAAACTCGATGCCGCTGAAGCCGCCAAGTTGTTCCGTAAGGGAGCTGATCTGGGAAATGCCGATTGCATATGGGGGCTCGGTCAATGCTATCTCAGCGGCAAGGGCGTTCAGTTGGACACCGTGATGGCATATGCTCTCTTTTACGCCTCCTTAGATGCGGTAGAGGATCCCGAGCAAAAGAGGGCCATGACCGAAAGGTGCGACAAGCTGGGCAAAGCACTGACGACGGAGCAGCTCAAAAAGGCTGAGCCGCTCATTCGGGAATGGAAGGCCAAAGAAAAGAAATAGTCGCAAATCACACGAAGGCATGGCCAATTGTTCAGCCGGCTGTCGCAACGGACAGCCGGCAATGGAAATCTGACCCGAATGAAGAAGGCTGAGCGCAAGGGCGCCAATCAGACGAAGGAGGGCCTTCAAGTGAGGACGCTGTTTTGGTCACTAGCGGCTATTGTTCTGATGCTAGTCACTGCCCAGGTTTCTTATGGCAAGGACGTAGTATCGTTTCACCCGCTGTGTCCAATCGAGATGCCGTTCTTATTCCTGTAGTTGAGGATCCGTGGGTACCGCTGAGCTCTTCATTCGGGAAGGAACGGACTTGCCGAAGACATGATTGTGTGAGAGACTACTATTATGGCAAGATGAAGCAGTTATTCACCGGAGGTCCGGGAACGGGCCGTGCGGACGGTGGAAAAGCATTGGAAGGGGCATGGTTCTCAGTAGCTCCCGAAATCCGTTTTCTTCTCCTGAGAATTGCAACGGGTGGGCTACATCTGTCCTGATTCTATTAACATGAACTGTTTTACCTTGGAGTTTGAAGACTGATTAAAGGAGAATCTTGGCGATGGGCAAAGAGATCAAAGAACAAAGTACAGAAGAACTAAAGAGGAAAGTAAAGACCGGCAAAGTCATATTGATTGTCTGTTGGTCCGCTGCAATTATCTCCATTGTGATCACTTTGTTTTATGGGAAATCACCGTCTGTTTCCGCCTATTCGGCTGGATTTGCAGGTTTAGGTATTGTCACTATCGCAATGTTGATTGGTGGAAAGAAAATAAGGGAAGAAATAGCCCGACGAAACGACTCACAAGATCGGACAGTTGATTAACGTCATACTGCTCCCTCCCCATTAGCGCGTAGCGGGTTTTAAGAGAGCGTCTTGTGGGTGACTTTGGCGTGCCCGTTCTCGCGAATTGTGCTGACTTGACTAGTCCACGTTAGCGGGTTTCTATGCCCAAAAACGTCACAATTTGGTCGCAATACGGCGTAAGCCCTTGTGCCGCCACGTGAATCTGGGATTCGATTACCCACCTCTGGTCTTTCCATGTGAGGAAATCCACATCATAATTTTGGTGAGAAAATGCAAAAAAGAGTCAACTTTTGTCCGTATTCCTGGTTACAAGTACGCCCAACCGGAAATATTCGGACTAAGGCAGAACTTGGGCAAAAATAGGAGTAGACTCTACATGCAGATAAGACAACGGGGAACCAACGTGGCGTCAAAAACTCGCACCACAGGCAGCAGGCGATTCAACATCCGAAAGGATCTAAAAGGATACACCTATTTAGGATGCCCCATGACCAAAAACCGGTCCCCCTGGTGTTTCCGTATGTGTCGGCCGAATGCCGACGGTACCGGCTTTTGCGGCCGAGTGGCTCCTCATGGATTCAAAAGCCGTATTCAACAGGGAATAGAGGATTTCAAAAAGAGACGGGCCGAGTCATCGGCCTTACTTCGTCAATGAAATCGACCTGCAGCAAAGACGTTTGATCATTTGCACCAGGGTAAAACGTACCGGCATTTCTTTGTGGAGTAATGCCTTTTTTATTAACCTCTAACATTTTTCCTTTGCAACAATGTCGGCCCGCTTTCGGGGCAAGCGGCAGTTCGTCGATCCGGACGCCTGCGGCTGGGTGCGCCACCGGCCAACATTACTTCAGCCACTGCGCCAGCCATGCCAACTGGACTTCGTATGCATACCGCAGGTTGCGCAATTTGCCGACCGAATGGCCCTCATCGGGGAAGTATAATAACTTCGACGGCACGCCCATGCGCTGCAGCGCCGTGAACATCATCAACCCCTGGCTGACATCGACGCGGTAATCCTTCTGCCCATGGACCACCAGCGTGGGGGTCTTGAAATTGGCGACGAATTTTTCCGGCGAACGCTCCAGATATAACTCGCGGTTGGTCCACGGCGTGCCCTGGAATTCCCACTCGGGGAACCAGAGCTCCTCGGTGGAATAATAATCGCTGAGGTTTTCAAAACTGCCGTCGACCGATACAAGGCATTTGAAGCGGTCGGTATGGCCACAGATCCAATTGACCATGTAACCGCCGTACGAGCGCCCCAGCGCGGCCATCCGTGTCGTATCGACGTATGCGAAGCGTCCGGCGAGATAATCGATGCCGATCATCAAGTCGTGGTAGTCTTTGCCGCCCCAGTCGCCGCTGACCGCGTCGCAGAATTTCCGACCGTAGCCCCGGCTGCCGCGCGGGTTGATCTGGGCGACAGCGTACCCCTGCGCCGCCAGCAAGTGAATATTCCAGCCATAATAGTTAAAATCATTCAGCCAGCACCACTGCGGCCCGCCGTGGATCAACAACACCAGAGGATATTTTTTTTGCGGGTCAAAATCGGGCGGCAGAGTCAGAAAACCCTGAATGGGCAATGAATCAAAGCTGTAAAACCAGAACTCCTCGGAGGGGCGCAGCGCCACGCGGTCGGTCAGCTTCCTGGCGTAGAATGTCAGCCGCCGCAGTTCGTTTTTGGTCAGGTCATAACGATAGATATCACCCGGTTCAATCGAGGTCGAGCGCGTGAAATACAGGGCCTTGCCGTCAGGCGCGACCGCCAGATCGCCATAGACCGCATCGGTGAGGACCTCCTCCACTGCGCCGTTATTCAGGACGACACGGTAGATGCCTACCATGCCCATATCCACCGCCGTAAAATAAATATAACTGCCGTCGGAAGAGAACATCGGCGACCCGACTGAGCGGTCGAAGTCTTCGGTCAGGTTTTTGCGCAACTGCTGCCGCCGGTCATAGAGGATGATATCCTGCTGCTCGGATTCATAGCCGGGCCGGACCATCTCGAGGTACGCCAGGTACAGCCCGTCGGGACTATAGAACGGACGGCAGTCGTTGCCGGGTTTATCGGCAATTGGCTGCACATTGCCGCCCACGGCGGGGATAATGTACAAATCGTTATTGTACGACATGGCGGCCACCGGTTCGGTGTTCTTAGCATAACAGATTTCCAACCCGTCCGGCGAAATCGCATATGCCGGTCTGCCGCCGCCGGCCACCGGCGGCACATCATGCGGCCCCGGCGTCAGATCGATTGTAACTTCGTCGGTAATCGATCCGCTGAACAGATGTTCGACTTTGCCGTCAGCCCATGAACCATAATGCCGAAACAGGAGCCGATCGTACACCCTGGCCTCAAGCGGGTTTTCCTCGGCCAGACTGTCGCGGACCCGGTTGCACGCGTCATTGTCGCAGTCGGGATATACCGGGGAAGTGAACAAAAACCTGCGGCTGTCGGGGAACCACATCATCCCCCCGGCGCCGGTCGAGATCCCGGTCAGCGGCCGGTAATCACCGCTGTCGGCCATCCAGATTTGTCGACCGTTTTCTCCACCCGAGGAAAACGCCAGCAGCGAACCATCCGGCGACCAGCAGGGGTCGTATTCGTCGGCTTCCCGGTCGGTCAACCGCCGCGCCTCTCCGCTGTCGGCCGGCAGCAGATAAATGTACGTGGAACGCGCATGCGCCTGCAGGTCGTTATGCGTCAAAGTGAACGCCAGCGTCTTTCCGTCCGGCGACAACTGCAAATCACCGACCTGATCGAAACCATACAAATCATCAAAAGTCATCGCCTGCTGCGGGAGGGCGCTGCCCGCCCATAAAATCAGGCAACCCAGACAATTCGCCAAGAGTCTCATACGTGTCCGTTCCTTTCCGTACGGGAACGGAACTGAATCGGGAAACAGAAGTCAAGCCGCGCATGGTTCGGGATGCGGCCCCCTGACGGGGTAAACGCGCGAGGCCGGACAAAAAACGCCGTCCCCGGTTGTCAGGGGCGGCGAATTTTGTCTCATTGTTCCGGAAATTCCCGCAGGAGTTGGTCGAACGCTCAATGCGTCCAGTGACCGGCAACCCAGGTATGGCCGCGTGCAGTTTTTTTCCAGTGGCCGGCGACCCAGCGCCCCTGGGGATTTTTCACCCAGTGGCCTGACTTCCATACATATTCGTTGCCGTTCCAATACCAGTTCCCGGTGACCCACAGGGCATTAGGACCGGGGGCAGCCGGCGTGACTTCCGCTTTGGCCGGGGGCGGGGGGCCGGGAGCATACACCGTGGCCGCGCAGCCGGCCAGAAAAAGACAAAGGACCGCAGCAGCCAGCATACCGATCAGCAGCTTATTCATCATTCCTCCCAGTTTTTCGACATGGTGAACAGCGATGCCTTTGTTGGATTATCGGCAATTTTGGCGGCCGCATGTAACCGACATCCAAGTTATTCCAAGCCAAGCGAATAAAAAAACCGGGCGGGATGCCCGGTTAATATTTTGCTGCCGTTAATGATACGGTAATATTTTCGAATGCCGGCTACTCCAGCGGGGGCGCCAGGTAGCGGCGCTCATACATATACATTGCCGCGGGTTCTTTGACGCGCGGTTCATCGGCGAAGTGGGTAGTGATCAGTTCATAGGCTTGCATGGCCTTAAGCGAATCGCCGGCGGCGCAAGCCGTACGCACGGCAGAAAACAACAACTCGCCTGCCATAATGCTCTTGGGATCAATTTCGGCGGCCTGGCGATAAGTTTCCGAGGCAGCGGCAAATTCACCCTTTTGCTCCAGGCATCCGGCAATACCCCAGTGCGAGGAAATACTCATCAACTGGTCGTCGCCATATTCATCGAGATACCGTTTGTACAGGTTTTCCGCTTCGTTGAAATCCCGCTGAGCATAATACGCGTTGGCCAGCGAAAAGCAGGCCAGACCCGCCAGAGGCGAGCCGCCGTGCTCGTCGATGATTTTGCGGTAGTCGATAATGGCTATGGCGGTGTTTCCCGAACGCATTTCCACCGATGCCCGGCCGTATAGCTCCTGGACCTCGGTCTTTTTGGCGCTTTGCCGGCCGACCAGCAGGACAATAATCACAATAACGGCGACAATCCCGCCCACAATGCCCAGGATGGTCCGTTTGTACTTCTGAAATTGTTCAGTTAAATAGAATACGCCGGAGACAAACTGGTCCTGTTTGATTTCTTTTTTGGTGATCCGGCCGGTGGTCTTGGGAGTCATGTTTACCCTTTCAGTTGATTATCCCGGTGCGCGGGTCGGACCGGCCCGCAACTACCGGTGTGCAGCGTCCAGCTAGGATATCGGCAATAACCCACCTTTAAAAAAGGCGAAACCGCAGGGTTCCGCCCGTTGATATCGACCAGCAACTTCCTCCCCGGCGCCTAGAAATAGCCGGTAAAATTCAACGAAAGACGGCTCTGGTTTAACTTGTACTCCCGGTCGTACCCGGCCAGTTCATACCGGCTGAAATCATGGCCGTTGGAACTGGTCACCAACCAGTAATCCCCGGAATCACCCGATGATGCGCTCGTGTATTCATATGAGAAATCCAGGTGGATCTGGCTCCAGTGAATCCCCGTACCGAAAGCAAAACCGAAACCCATGTTCTGGTCCGAGGTGGCCCCGGGGTCGACCATAACATCAAATACCGGAATATTATAATATTGAACCAGATTATTCCGGGTCCCCGAGGTGTTGCCGGAAACCATGGGCTCATTGCGGAACCCAATCCGCAAGGGAATCCGACCGTAATTCGACTCCACAATATACTCCGCGCCAAGGCGGATTTGGTGCAAATTATACCAACTCGTCGGAAAATCGGTAAAGGCACTCGCCGGATTGGGGATCCCCTCGTGTTCGTTTTCCCGGGGTTCCTCCGTTTGCTGGGTGGAGATGTTGCCGTCCTTGAACTTCCGGAACTGGTAATCAAGGGCCACCAGCAGTTTTTCCGTCAGTTGATATGAACCGCCCAGTCCGATCGAGTACGGAATTTCGATTTTCCGTTCGGTAATGAATATCGCCTCCATGGCGTCGTAATGGATATCGCGGCTGACGCTTTGCATGAACGTTTGGTAATCCAATTGTTGCGTCAAAGTCCAGGGCGAGGTGTAGGTCAGACCGGCTGACCACTTGTCCCCACGATACATCAGCCCCAGGGTTCCGAAAACGCCCGAATAATCGACATCGGCGGTCATGTTCATAAGCAAACTGTCAACGAAGGTAATGCCCTGGTATTCATATGGTTCAGAATACCAAGTGAAGAAATCCTGGTCTTTACGGTCACCCAGTGCGAGGTGGATACCGCCGCCGACGGTCAAATTAGAGGTTATTTGCGTGCCGAGCCCCAGGATATTCACTGCGGCCAGACTGCCGATCGAACGGCGCCGCGTATCGACGTTTTGCACTACATCAATCGCCCCGGTAGTGGTCGTAAACGACGCAAAGATACCGTCCTCATAAAAAATATCCTGCAGGCGATAATACGACACACCAATGACAAATTCATGTTCGCGCAGGGTCATCGGGGCGATAAACGACCAGTAGCCCACGCTGCCCAGGTTATCGGAGGCCTCGCCGAAGCCGACCGGGTTGTTTTCCACTGCTGCATGAACGAGGTTCCAGTTCATCGAGGTCTGTACGCCCTCGTTGTACGGCAAACCTGCGGGATTCCAGGTCAATGCTGAACCATCATCGGAAACAGCCAAAAACGCACCACCCATCCCCCGCGCGCGCGCGCCGGACCCGAGGAAATTCCAATCATAATACGATTCGTACCGCAATCCCTGGGCCACGGCCAGACTCGCCACACCAACCAACACTCCTGTTAGTATAAACACGCGAAATTTCATACTCGTTCCATCCTCCCGCCTGTCATCCGAGTTCGCACACTCGTTAAACCCTTGAATAAATTTGCAGTATCTGCTAGTGTCAACTGTTTTTTGCCGCGGGAACCGAGCTTTTGGCATAATGTGCATACGTCGTAATCCCCGCGACGCCGCCCGGTTCAACCATGTTACTCCAGGCAGAAAACCGCCATGAGCAAGAGGGGGGGCCTCCGGGGCAATACCCTGCCGGGCCGGTGTTTATTCCCCGTCAAACAGCGGTTTCCGGTTGCGTAAAAGCAGTGCGTCCACTTGATTACCGCGATGGACCGCATGATAACCATTGCTGTCTGTGGGGCCGGGACGGTAAACGACGCGCTGGCGGCCCGCGCGGAAACCCTCGGCCGCGCCATTGCGGGCCTCACCCGCAGGACCAGTTCCGGCGGCTTCATCCCTGAGATCGATGGCCTTCGTTTCATTCCCATCGCCTGGGTGGTCATCTACCACGTCAATCAGGTGCTCCGGACCGAGTACGGAGGCCCTTCCAAGGAGGATCGGTTCATCCAGTTCGTGAAGGTGGGGGCCTTCGCCCCGCACCTGTTCTTCGTGATCAGCGGATTCGTGCTGGCGCTCCCATTTGCGGCTCACCATCTGTCCGGCAGGAAGAAGGTGAGGGTGGGCGCGTACTACCTCCGGCGCGTGACCAGGCTCTGGCCAGCATACGTCGTCATTATGAGTTGCCTCTTCTTGTGGAGGCTCCCTGCAGAGCCGTCCGTTTCCCGTTCTCTTGCTCCTCACTACTTGATTGGGCTCCTCTTCCAACACGACCTGACCTACGGCACCGCTAATCCCCTCAACGGCGTCGCGTGGAGTCTCGAGGTTGAAATCCAGTTCTACGCTCTCCTGCCTCTCCTCGCGATGGTGTTCGCCGTGAAGGACGTGCGACTGCGCCGAGGGATCATCGTCGCCGTGGTGGTGACCGCGATCGTGCTGCAGCGGAATATGAGCATGTACGCCTATGCGTGCGGACCGCGGCCCTGCCAGTCGGTCGTGAACTTCATCCAGTTCTTCTTGGTCGGTTTTCTGCTGGCGGATATCTACCTCGCGGACTGGAAGGGCAGGCCTTCGCGTCATTGGGGGTGGGACGTTGTCTGGCTGGCCAGCGTGTTCGCTCTGGCCTACGTCCTGAGGCCTGTGGTACCGCAGAGTTCGCCACTGCGGCACTGGATGTTCCCTCCGCTGGTTCTCGTGTTCTTCCTTTCGGCACTAAGGGGCGCGGCGATGTCCCGTGTCCTGAGGGCCCCCGTGATCTTTACGGTTGGAGGCATGTGCTACACGATCTACCTGCTCCACTTCGTGATCATCACGTTCCTGATCCGGAACCTGACGAGGACGCTGGTAGGGTCTTCACCCTCGAACCTCGACATCGTGGTGCAGTCGATCCTGCTAGTTCCCGCGGTCCTAGTTGTCAGCTCCTTGTTCTTTGCGGCAGTTGAGCGCCCCACGATGAACAAGCGATGGCCACAGTTGCTGGCTGCGTGGGTGAGGCAACTCGCGTCGGGACGGCGGACACGAGCTGTCGCGCTCCTTTCCGGCGCTGAGTCGGAGCTTCGGCCGGCCGCGCCGACCGCCCTTGGG